>NZ_JAKGCU010000028.1 GCF_021556435.1 Gordonia tangerina | reverse complement strand
CCGTTGTCCAACACCGTGATTCCACCATCAGCCCAATGCACGAGGTGATGGCCCTGGCAGCGGGAGGCCGCCACGCCGCATTTGATGCAGCACTCGTCGCGTTTGTGCAACGCTTTACGTACATGGGCTGGGAACAGGCGTTTGTCTTTACTCATCTCCATCGGCACCGCCTCACCGTCGACGATCGCGACCGTCGCGGTGGTGTCACAGGTCAACGTGCGCAGCATGGCTTCGGAGATCGACCCCAGGAACGGCAGTTCGGCCAGATCCGGGGTATCGGCGGGCACCGACACCAGCATCTGGTGACGCGGTGCCGAGGCCGCATCGCCGCTGCGGGCAGCGATATCCAGCAACGCTTCGAGGGCGTCGGCATGCCGGCGCTCGGTGGAACGCGCATCCGGTGAACCGTCAGGTTCAGGGCGCGGAGCCGCCAACTCTTCCATCGCAGCCGAGAATTTTTCGCCGACCTCGGTGTTGAGGTCGGCGCGCACCTGCAGCCGTCCGTCACCATCGACATCGTGGGTGAGCGTGTTGAGGTTGCGGTCCTCGGAGGCGGGTAGCCCACCGGTGTCCTCAGCGGCCTGGTTACCCAGACGACGGGCACGTTTGCCGATGTCGGCGGGGGTGGCGCCGGAAAAGAAGTGGGCGAGAAGTTCGGTCACGATGTTTAGACGCGCCACATCGTCGATCGGTTCCGCTGATCTTTTCCCGACATGATCGACACCTTTACCCACCGCGTCGACATGCTCGGCGGAGATCGCCCCATCAGCGGCGTGCGCGGCCAGGGTCGGCAGTTTCTCGCGGGCGGTCGCGATGCGGATCAGACGGGTCGCCACCGCCGGCGCGAGCCCCATCACGATCAACAACTCGCTGAGTTTGCGGCCGTGGTCGCGGGCCACACCCAGTCGGTCCAGATGGCCGACCACCGTGGCGGCGTGATGGTCGATCAGATTACGCAACGTGACCAGTGTGGTCATCGCATCGAACGCTGCCCGACCCGACATATCGTCGCCCAAGTGCAGGTCACGAACAGAATCAGTGATGGTGGTGAGATCCCCCGAAGCTCCCATGACTCCACTATGGTCGAACACCAGTTCGATGTCAAGGAAATTCTTGAAAATAGTGCAGAAGATTTTTGTGCGGGTGGGGTGGTTTCGATACGCGACGGGCTCGCAAGCTCGCACGCCGCTACTCAACCAACGAAAAGGGGGCGGCGGCACGTAGGGCGGGCGCCGCTACTCAACCAACGAAAAGGGGGCGCGGCACGTAGGGCGGGCGCCGCTACTCAACCAGCGACAGGGGCGGCGGCACGTAGGACGGGCGCCGCTACCCAACCAACGACACGGGCGGCCGTGCATGGCGTGGCACGCCGCTACCCAACGAGGAACGGACAGCGGGCTCGCAGGCTTGCGCCGACTGATCCGGTGAGACCGTCAGAAGTACTGGGCCCCACCATCAATGGAGATGTGCTCGGCGGTGATGAACTTCGATTCGTCGGAGGCGAGGAACGCGACGACGTTCGCGATCTCCGACGGCTCGGCGACGAACTGGTTGAGGAAGGTCATCCCCATGCCGGCCAGGCGCGGATTGGCCGCGTTGGTCTCCTCGATCCGCGCGACCATCTGTCCGGAGCCCATCGGCGTGGCGACGGCACCGGGGTGGATGCTGTTGACCCGGATGTCGTGATTGCCCAACTCCGCAGCGAAAGCCCGTGTCATCCCCACCAACGCATGCTTGCTGGTGGTGTAGTGAACCATGAAGGGCTGCAACTTCTTACCGGCCAGCGAGCTGGTCAGGATGACCGATCCGCCACCTCGCTCGATGAGATGCGGCGCCGTCGCCGTGACGGTGTTCCACACGCCGATGACGTTGATGTCCATCACGTCGCGGAAGCTGGTCGGAGTCACCTCGTCCCAGGTCTCCGGAATGCAGATGCCGGCATTCGCCACCACCACATCCAAGCCGCCGAACATGGCGACGCCCTCGGCGACGGACTCCCGGAGCGCCTCGAGATCTCGCACATCGCATTGCCGCAGGTGCGCCGCGGCGCCCTGCTCCTCGACAAGACGACGGGTCTCGTCGAGGTCTTCCGGGGTGGCCGGGTCATACGGTACGCCGGGCAACGGGCCGGCGATGTCGACGCCGACGATGGTCGCCCCTTCAGCGGCGAGTCTGACGGCGTGGGCACGGCCCTGGCCGCGGGCCACACCGGTGATGAAGGCGATTTTGTGGTCGAGTCGTCCCATGGTGTGAAGTCCTTTCGTGAGCCGATGCCCGAACTGGTCTCCCACTCAGAGCGGCAGACCCTGTTCCAGCAGATCGACCGCGTTGAGCAGGGTGGCGAGCAGGTCGTCGTCGGTGGGGTCATCCCTGGATTGTGCGAAGTGAAACATCACTCCGCCCGCGGCGGCAATGAACACCCGTAGGCGAAGGTCATCGGACTGCACGCCCAGGTAGTCGGCGAAGAAGTCTGTCGCCTCCGAAATCGCTCTGTCGCTTTCGATCTGGTAGGCGGTTCGCAGCGTCGGCTCGGACTGGATCAGCCGCATGCGTGCGGAGTTGCTCACCCACTCGTCGGCGGTCCCGATGCGGAACATCTGTCCGATCAACCGGCGCAGCAGATCGAAATGCCCCAGCCCGGGCGGGATGGCGGCGATTGCGTCGTGCCGAGCTTCCTCCAGATCGTCGGAGATGACGACCTGCTCCTTGGAGGCGAAGTACCGGAAGAACGTGGTGTGAGAGACCTCTGCCTCGCGCGCGATCTGCTCAACTGTCGTGTGGGTGTAGCCGTTCTCGGCGAACAGCTTCATCGCCGCGTCGCGGATCGCTTTGCGGGTGCGAATCTTGTTCTTCTCCCGCAAACCGACCCGACGCCCCGGGCCGCAGCCCGGGGACGTCGTCGGTGTGGCCATTTGTCGGTGACCTCCCTGATCAGGTCGCCGGGGCGACCGCCTGCCGCTCGTTGTCGGCATCGAGGTGTTCGAGCCCGCGGTCGCGGACCGCACCACCCTCGATGTCGAAGTTCACCACAAGACGATCCAACCACTTCGGCAGCCCCCAGGCGCGATCACCCAGCAGAGCGATGATCGCCGGCACCACCATCATCCGGATGATGAAGGCGTCGAACGCCACTGCCACCGCAAGCGAGAAGCCGAGCATCTTGGCCGTGGTGTCAGGCGCGAGCATGAACGCGGCGAACACGCTGATCATGATGATCGCGGCGGAGGTGACCACACGCGCACCGTGCCGATATCCGGCGATGATGGCGTCCTTGGCGGACATCCCGTGGATGTACTCCTCGCGCATTCGGGTCACCAGGAACACCTGATAATCCATCGCCAGGCCGAACACCACGCCGATCAGGAAGATCGGCAGGAACGACAGGATGGGCTTGGTGTTGTCGATCAGGCCCAGTGCGCCTTCCTGGAAGAAGAGCACCGTCATGCCGAAGGTGGCGAGCACGGAGAAGATGAAGCCGAGGGTGCCGATCAGGGGCACCCAGATCGAGCGGAAGACGCCGATCATGATCAGGAATGCCAGCCCGACCACGACCACCAGATACGGGATCAGCGCACTGTCGAGTTTGGCCGACAGATCCGACAGGATCGCCGTCTGCCCACCGACATGCAGTTCCACCCCGGCGGCTTCGGCGGTGGGCGCGTAGTCGCGGATCGTCTCCATCAGATCGTGCGTTGCGGCATCCGATGGCGCGCTGATCGGCGTCACCGAGATGAGTGCGGTGTCCGCTCCCACCTGTGGCTGCGGTGTTCCGTTACCCATCCAGGTGAGCGTGGCGGCGTTGGCCACGTCGTCGAGCGTCGCGATATGTTCCACGGCACTGTCGGCCGCAGCGCTGACGTCACCGTCTTCGGTGTGCAGCACCACCAGCAGCGGCCCGTTGATGCCCTCACCGAAACCGCGCTGCAGCAAGGTCTGCGCCTGCGCCTCGTCGTCGCTGGTCAGCGACATGCCGAGTTCCATCTTGGACATCGGGATCGCGGCCAGAGCCAGCACGGCGAGCCCCGCGACGATGAACGGGATCGGCCGATTGACCACTCTGCGACCGACTTTGACGCCCACGGTATCGAAGGTCGCACTCTCCTCAGCGTGCTTGATCCACGGTATGCGCGGGGTGAAGGCGAATCGGCCGACCGCGCCGAGCAGCGCCGGGATCAACGTGAGAGCTGCGACCACCGCCATGAACACGGCGACCGCGGCGCCCATACCCATCTGGGTGATCAGCGGGATGCCGATGACCATCAGGGCTGCGACGGCGATGATCACGGTGAGGCCGGCGAAGACGACGGCCGATCCGGCAGTGCCGACCGCTCGGCCGGCCGCATCGGCGGGATCACCACCCCGCATGCGCTCGGTCCGGTAGCGGGACACGATGAACAGCGCGTAGTCGATCGAGACGGCGATGCCGAGCATGGTGACGATCGCGGTAGCGGTCTCATTGATGCTGAGGAACTCCGCCGACAGCGTGAGCAGCATGATGGTGATCATCACGCCCACCAGACCGGTGACCAGCGGGATGAATGCCGCCACCAGCGCACCGAACGCGACGATCATGACCACGAAGGCGACCGCGAAACCGATCAGCTCGGCAGTCCCACCGGCCTCCATGACCTGCATGAGCGAGCCGGTGGCCTCCACCTGCAGGCCATCACCACTGTGCTGGGCGAGGATCTCCTGCAGCTGCTCCTTTTCCTCGACGGTGAGATCCATGATCTCGATGTTCTGGCGGATCTGGATCAGGCCCACCCGACCTTCGTCGCCGAGGACCGACGCGCCGATGGTCGGGTTGGCCTGCGCGGCCACCACCGGGTTGACCACGGTGCTCGCATCGGTCAGATCGGGCAGTGACTTAAGGTCCTCGACCAGCGCGTTGATCTGATCGGTGTGCGCGGCCAGCCCGTCGTCGGCGGCCACGAGCACGCTGGTCGACGCTTGCGACTGCTGCTCCATGACCTGCGGGAAGTATTCCTCGATCTGCGAGGTGGCGGTACCGGAGTCGGTACCCGGCAGGCTGAAGTCCTTCGCGAACTTCGGGCTCAGCGCGCCCACCAAACCGGCCACCGTGACGGCGGCGAGCAGCCACGTCGCGATCACCCACCATTTGTGTCGGAAGCAGAATCTTCCGACTCGGAACAGCATTGAGGCCATCGTCTTCCTCTCGGATCGGCGGATCGCCGGCAGTCAAAGGTGTTAGTGACTACCACTTGTTACTGGATAACAACAAATGTCGGATTTCGCCACCGAGTCCGCCGCCAGAGTGTCGAATGCCTCCCTCCGCGCACCGCCGTGACGCGCACAATATCGAACACGCGTTCGCATGAGTCGGTATGCTCGCGTTCATGACCGCAGGTATGCAGTGGTCGCTGTTCGACCAGTCGACCGACACGGAGTTGCGCTCGCTCGACCGCACGTCCCGACACGTGCTGTCGGACGGCGCGTGGGTGGATCTACGTCCCGGATGGGTCGCCGGTTCGGCCGCACTCTTTGACCGCCTACACACGGCCACTGCATGGCGCGCCGAGCGACGACGCATGTACGACCGGGTGGTCGACGTCCCGCGGCTGGTCGCGACCTACCATTCCGCCGAATCGTTTCCCGACCCGATGCTCGTCGCCGCACGTGACGCACTCAGCGGCCATTACCGCCGCGAGTTACCCGAAGGGTTCGCCACCGCGGGCCTGTGCCTCTACCGGGATGGTTCCGACAGCGTTGCCTGGCACGGCGACCGGATCGGGCGGGGCTCACACGAGGACACCATGGTGGCGATCGTGTCGTTGGGCTCACCCCGGCCGTTGCTGCTGCGTCCACGCGCCGGCGGCCCGTCGGTGCGCTTCGTGGTGGGCCCCGGTGACCTGCTGGTGATGGGCGGCAGCTGCCAGCGCACCTGGGAGCACGCGGTACCGAAGGCCTCCGGGGTCGGCCCACGCATCAGCGTCCAGTTCCGCCCCCGCGGCGTGTGGTGATCGGCGCAACCGAAATTCACCCGTTCTTGTCGCCCCGCCAACATGGTCACGGTCGGTGATGGTTGAATCGACGAGAAGGTCCACGCGTCGGGGGGTTGTCAGTGAGTCTCAAGTCGGGCTTGTCCGCGCTCGCCGTCGGATCGGCGGCGGTGGCCATCGCAGTCTCCGCCGCACCCGCCCTCGCCGCTCCACTGGACTCCGTCTTCGGCAGCGCAGGCAGTTCCGGTTCCGGGAGTGCGGGCAGTTCGGATCTGCTCGATGCCGGTAGTTCAGCGCTCGGCTCCTCGGGCGACAAGACCGAGCACTACGGCAAGCTGGGACGCGACAACGCCCCCAACGGGGTGAGGTCGATCAACGTCTGGGTGTACGCGCCGAACACGCAACCGATCAGCCCGGGTGTGTATCCCCGGAACTCACGACTCGGCGTCCGCTACAACTCGACGATCGATGCCGGGCCCGTCGTCGACGGCGACGAATGCGCGATGCAGATCCGGTTGAGCGGGCCGAAGGTGCCGAAGAAGGCGCAGCTCTTCAGCACGCAGGATTGCACGTCGGTCAAGCCCTACACGCTGCGCGCTCCGGGGTCGTACTCGATCAGCGTCACCGACACCATCTCCGGCGCCTCGAACGCGATCACCTTCGACGTCCAGTAGGCGCGGCTGCCCTTCGTGACACTCGGCTGGCGCCTCGTTCCTCAGGCCACGAAGTCGGTCTTCGTGAGCTGTTCGGACATCGTCCACAGCTTGTCTCGGACACCGGCGTCGTCAGCACGCTTGTGGTATCCGGAGACACCCGGGGCCCCGCGGCTGCCGAACATCTCGGTCGGACCGTAAAAGGTGCCGTTCGTGGCATCCGGCGATGTCGCGGCGTACAGCGTGGGCAGCGCACCCTCGGCGGCACTCTGCGCGAAGATCTTGTTGCCGAACTTCATGAACACGTCCTCGACCGTCTCCGATCGCCCCTGTAGCTCCGTGGCCGCGTAACCGGGATGCGCGATCATCGAGCTCGTCGACGACCCGGCCGCGGCGAGCCGCTCGGCCAACTCCTTGCCGAACATCAGATTCGCCATCTTTGAGTCCCCGTACGCACGCCACCGGCGGTATCTGCGCGCCTCCCAGTTCAGATCATCGAGGTCTATGCGTCCGATCTGATGCATGGATGACGAGAGCGTGACCACTCGGTCGGCGATCTTGGGCAGTAGCAGCGCGGTCAACGCGAAGTGTCCGAGATGATTGGTGCCCATCTGCATCTCGAATCCATCGGCGGTGCGGCGCATCGGAATCGCCATGACCCCGGCATTGTTGATCAGCACGTCGGCACCATCGCAGCTGTCGGCGAACGTCCGCACCGATGCCAGATCAGCCAGATCCAACTGTGCCACAGTCGCATTCGGACCGATTTCGGCTGCCACCGGCTGCGCCTTGTTGACATTGCGGCACGCCAGGGTCACGGTGGCACCGGCCTTTGCCAACGCTTTCGCCGTCTCGGCCCCCAGACCGCTGTTGGCTCCGGTCACCACGAACCGGCGCCCGGTCTGATCCGGGATGTCCGCGGTCGTCCACTTGCTCATCATGCCTCCCCATCGATGCTGTGCGCTGACTGCCAGCGACGCTATGGTCTCCGACCAACGTCGTCAACGAGCGATCACAACTGCCCGGTGACCCGGCGCGCCGGCCGGAGCAGACCGGCCACCACCGTGCCGATCGAGATTCCCGGCGGGCGCGTGGCAATCGAGCGCGGCGCGAACACCTGAGTCGGCTCACTGCGACCGCGCAGTGACCGCGTCCCCACCGGAATCCACTCACCTGCCTCGTCGTCGGTGGCGCAGGCCAGCGCCGCACCCGACGCCATCACCGAGCTGCCGGACTGTTTGGCCAGATCCGACAACCGCGCGCTTTCGTTCACCGCGTCACCGATCACCGTGTACTCGTAACGGGTCTCGGCGCCGATGTTGCCGGCGAACACCGTTCCGTAGGAGATACCCATTCCCCACCCGATGTCGAGTTCGTCCCCCAACCGATCGGCGAGGTCACGCGCCGCGGACAGTACCGACGTGGCAGGGTCGTCGAGTTCCACCGGCGCGCCGAAGATCGCCAGCGCCGAGTCGCCTTCGAACTTGTTGACGAAGCCGTGATGGCCGTCGACCACGTCGGCAACGATGGTGAAGAAGTCGTTGAGCAGCTCAGCGGTGGCCCCCGGATCCTGCCGCGCGGCCATACCGGTGGAGTCGATGATGTCCACGAACAGCACACCGACCGTCGCGTTGACTCCCCGCATACCCTCGCCGTGTTCGAGTGCCTGCGCCGCGACGGTGTCGCCGACATGGCGGGCGAAGAGCTGCCGCATCCGCTCGCGCTCCTCGAGTCCGATCACCATCGTGTTGAAGCCGTGCTGCAGCACGCCGAGTTCGGAGGAGTCGTAGACAGGCACCCGGACGGTGTAGTCGGCCGCGTCCACGCGCGTGACCGCATGGTGCAGATCGCTGAGCGGGTCGGCGATGGAACGACCTACGAGGGTGATCACCCGGATACCGGCGACCAGCGCCACCACCCCGAGGATGATGATCGTCCAGTCGACCGGACCGCTGACCGGCGGGAGCATATCCAACCATCGCCCGAGATTGAGCAGCAACAACCCGAACATCGGTACGGCGGAGCTCACCAGCCACACCGCGATCATCCGGCTGCGGACACCGTGAAAGACGTGTCGCGCCGGGAAGTCACGGAAGGCGACCACCGCCAGCGGTCGGGCCGCCCGTTCGGCGAACAGATAGGTGATACACGAACTCGACATCGCCGCGAGTAGAAAGGCCGCGGCGACCCCGGCCGTGCGCGACGACGACGGGTCGTCGGCGACGACGGCGTAGGAGCCGACGGCGGTGGTCCAGGCGGCCAGCGTGGCGATCACCTGATTGCGCGGTATGTGACGGATGGCTGCGCGGCGAGCGCGATCGGCGGGTATTCCGCTCACGAACCAATCGACCTGCGGTTTGATCAGTAGGACGCCGAACAGCATGTTGGTCAGCGTGCCGACGATGATGCCGGTGAGCACTGCCGGGAAGTTGGGGGCGCCGACCGTGCCCTCCAAGGTGAGCTGACTGCCGTTGTACGCCAGCTGCACCAGCAAAAAGGTCTCGATCCCGATCGCACAGTTCGTACCGATCAGCGCGATCGCGGCGGCTGCGGTCGCCCGCCGCGACATGCGGGCGCGTTGTGTGCGGGGCAGTTCTGCGAGGTCCCGAACGTTGGTGCCGCCGTGGCGGCCCCACAGGTATCGCGGCAGTGCCTCGCCGTGGATGTACGGCCACGCCCGTTGCAGGGCGGCGTGGCCGAGTGGTCGCGCCATGACGGCCACCTCCTGCGCCGGTAGGTACCTGCAGGGTACCCATGACCGACGGCGGCGGGCAGGGCCTCGAGGTCCCGGATGCCCCCGGCATGCAGAACGGCCGGCTCCACGGCCTCGGGGGATGAGGGGTTCAGGTGTGGAGCCGGCCGACGCTCCGGCCGATCGGGCCGGACGTACGTGATCGGATCAGGCAGGCTGGTTGGCCTCGATCTCGAGCGTGATGGTGACCTTGTCGCCCACCACGACGCCGCCACCTTCGAGCGGCATGTCGATGTCGATGCCGAAGTCCTTACGGTTGAGGACGGTGCTCGCCTCGAAGCCGGCGACCGCGCCGTGGCCCATGCCGGGGTTGGTGCCGTTGAACTCGAGGTCCAGTTCGACCGACTTGGTGACGCCCTTCAGGGTGAAGTCACCGGTGAGCACGTAGTCGTCGCCCTTGGGAGCCACGCCGGTCGAGACGAAGGTGGCCTTCGGGAATTTCTCGGCGTCGAAGAAGTCGGCGGACTTGATGTGTCCGTCGCGCTGATCGTTGCCGGTGGTGATCGAGGTGACGTCGATCTCGGCCTGCACCGAGGGGGTGCCGTCCTCGGCGATGGTGATGGTGCCCGAGAAGGTCTCGAAGTTGCCGCGCACCTTACTGACCATCAGGTGCTTGACGGAGAACGCGACGGCCGAGTGAGCCGGGTCGATGGTCCAGGTGCCGGTTGCGATGGGGGCGGCTACGGCTGCGGTCATGGTGATACCTCCAATGGGTGTGGTCTTGGGTCTGGTGGGCCCTTTCGACCCAACACCACCTTAAACGGACCGCAGTCCGATTACATTCCCGGGCCGGCAAAAAAACTTCCGGGGCAATGTCAGCGCGTGGTGGAGATCCCTCCATCGACCGGGATCACTGCGCCGGTGAGGTAGCTACCGGCCCTGCTCGTCAGGTACACCGTGGTACCGATCACGTCATCGGCCCGGCCGATACGACCCAGCGGAGAGGAGGCCGCGATCTCATCGCCACGTTCGGCGAGGAAGTGAGCCATCATGCGTGATTCGAACGGGCCGGGCGCGATGGCGTTGACGGTGATGTTGCGCGACCCGAGATGTCCGGCGAGGTGTCGGGTCAGTTGGTGGACGGCGGCCTTGCTGGCGGAATAGGAGTACGACTCGGTCTGCGGGGCCCGGATGCCGTCGATGCTGCCGATCATGATCACGCGCGCTGGGTCGTCGACGGTTGCCGACGCCAGCAACTGCGGGAGCAACGCCTGGGTGAGGGTGAAGGGCGACTGCACGTTGAGATCAAGGACCCGGTCCCACGCCGAGTCCGGGAAGTCCTCGATCGGCGCACCCCAGGTGGCGCCGGCGTTGTTCACCAGGATGTCGAGCCGATCCACCTCAGCGCCGACCTGCGCGGCCAACTCCCGGCACCCCTCGGGGTGGACAGGTTGGCCTGGATCGCACCGAGGCCGGCGGCGCGGGCCTCGGCCAGCGCGGGTTCCTTGCGCCCGGCGATGATGACGCGCGCCCCGCGATCGGCCAGACCGTGCGAGATCATCGCGCCGATCCCGCTGGTGCCGCCGGTCACGAGCGCGGTCTTGCCGCTGATGTCGAAGAGGTCAGTGGTCATCGTCGTCGGTACTCCGGTCGTCGTTTCTCGAGGAACGCGGCGGTTGCCTCGTTCCGGTCGTCGGTCATCGCGGTGATCATCTGTTGTCGGTTCTCGAACTCCACCGTCGCGGAGAACGAGTTCGACTCGACCGCCGCCCACATTCCCACCTTGGTCATCTCGACCGACAGCGGCGGGTTGGCGAGGATCGATTCGGCCGTGGCGATCGCCGCGGCCAGCAGGTCGGCCTGCTCGACGACGTCGACGAGCAGGCCGTACCGCAACGCGTCGTCGGCGTCGAACTTGCGGCCGGTCAGCATCAATTCGTGTGCGCGGCCGGTGCCGACCAGTCGCGGCAGCAACCAGGACACCCCGATGTCGCAGGCGGAGAAGCCCGCGCGGATGAAGCCGACCGCGAAGACGCTGTCGGTGGACCCGATCCGGATGTCGCTGGCGCACACCAATGCCAATCCGCCGCCGGCCGCCGCACCGTTGACGGCCGCGATGACCGGTTGGCGTAGACCGTGCAGACGGCGCGCCAGACCGGCGATGTCCTGCTGGCGTTCAAAACTCGCGATCATGACGCCGTCGTCGACCGAGTCGTCGTCGCCATACCCCCGCAGATCCAATCCGGCGCAGAACGCCCGACCGGCGCCGGTGAGGATCACCACGCGACAGTGCTGGTCCCGGTCCAGCTCGTCGAGTACAGCCGTGAGATCGCGCACCAACGCGGCGTTCAGCGTGTTCATCGCGTCACGGCGGTCCATCGTGACGATGGCGATCTCCCCGCGATGCTCGACGGCCACCGTCGTCATCGGCCGGCTCCGGTCATGTCGTGGATCACATACGTGGTCATGCTGTCGTTGGTACCACCCCCGGCGCCACACCTAGGACCGAGGTGGCGAATCTGGTGTCCTAGCGCCAGGCGAAGACGGGCTGCTCGAACCCGTCGACGCGGGTATGCCGTTCGCGCAGGACGACTTCGGCGAACTGATAGATCACCGCCGCAGTCGGTGCGTGGACCAACGCACCCACGATGGGCAGCTGGATGACGGGACGGTCCGATTGCGGGATGGTGAGGAACCGCGGCTCGACCATCAATTCGTCGAAGGTGACGAAGAAGAGTTGGGCAACCTCGTCCGGGTTGGGGTCCGGAACGTGCGTCTGGTCGGACCAGCAGACGACTGGCGTGATCACGAACCCCGATCGGGTCGGGTAATCGTCAAGCATGCCGAGCACGCTGTCTGCGGGGAGCTCGACGCCGATCTCCTCGTGTAACTCCCGCAAGGCGGCCGTCGGCTGGTCCTCCCCCGGGTCCAGTCGCCCGCCCGGTAGTGCGTACTGCGCCGCGTGACGGCGCATCGTTGCGGGTCGCTTGGTCAGCCAGATCCCCTGCTGTCCGTCCTGTTCGGCGATGGTGATGGCAACCGCCGCCGAGCGCGCGTCCGGCAGGTCGGCCGTGTGTCGTCGGAATCCGGAGATCCGCGCGGCTACGGCGGCGCGATCGAGAGTGCTCACCTTCCCAGTTGACCACGCCCGGCGCTCGACCAGGATGAGTGCGTCCACATGGGAACTGACATCCACGGTGGTTGCTTCCGGGTGTGAGAGTCAGATCCGCGCGTTGTCGTGGGCGGAGGTCTGCCGTCCGAGGTGGTAGCTGATGACCGCCAGGCCGAACAGCCCGACACCGAGATTGATCAACGCACCAAACCCCTCGAGGGCGAAATCGACCAGGGCGTTGGTCACGGTGAACACCAAGGCGGCCATGCGGAGCGACCGCAGCGGCCACACGCTGTCGGTGCGACGACGTGCGATCATCGCCGGCAACGACAACCCGAGGGTGGCGATACCGCTGACGAACAGAATCCAGTTCGCCGTTGGGTTGCGGCTGATCTCGAAATAGAGGTCGATGTCCCCCATCTCCCTCGTGTTGAACGTCCAGGCGAGGACTCCGAGGACAAATGTGAATGCCGAACTGGCCACCAGCAACCACCCCACCACCGGCACCCAGCGCGGGCTGCGGAAGAAGTCGGGAATCAGCCCGGTCGCCCGATCACGCAGCCGCATCAGGCGATCCGGCGTGTCCGCGCTCGCATCCAGCAGTCCACGTATGTGACCGATCGCCGTCGGGTCGGCGCCCTGGTCTTTGGCTACCTCGAGGAAGCCGACCGCCTGCCGGCGCCTGCGGGCGGGCAGACCATGGGAGATACCGTCGGCGGCAATCGTGGCGGCGTTGGCCATCGCTTCGGCGACTGTCGGCTTCTTGACGTCGCGGACGACACGACTGATCACCAGCACCGCGACGACCAGGATGTACATGATCTCGGCCGACGGTCCATAGAAGTAGTCGTTGTTCTTGGTGATGAACTTCCCGATTTCATCCAGGAACAGCCCGAAGCCGATGCCGCCCATCACGATCGCGGTGACCCGGGTGGCCGGACCCAAGAAGAGCCAGCCGATGATCAGCGCCAGCATCATCAGCGCACCACCCCACAGGGCGTGCGCGATGTGCAGCGTGCCGCCACCGACCTGCGGATAGCCGGTGAGCTGCAGGTAGAGCCGAGTCACCAAAATCGTGCCGATGGCGAAGATCAAGAACCATTCCACCGACGTGGTGCCGTAGATACTGCGGATCATCACCGCGTTGGCCCTATTGCGCGTCGGTCGCGATGTCGTGGGTCGCGAGGTCATGGACGCAGTATCGCGTGCACCGGTCGGGCCGGGCGGGCGTTCACGCGATCAGGCCGTGCGCACGGCCCAGACGAAACACGCTAACGCGACTACCGCGTGTCGACCACCAGGCCTCCGGCGCCGAAGAGGTCGAAGAGCAGGCGCGTGGCGCGAGCCGGGGCGACGACGTCGACACGACCGGCGGCGACCAGTGGATGCTCGGCAATCGTGCCGACCGCGCGCGGGCTCATGAAGGAGACGTCGGCGAGGTCGACCATCACCCGGGCGTACCCGGCGCCGGCGCGGGTCATCGCGCGCTGCAGATCTCCGCATGCCGCGAGGTCGATCTCACCGGTCACCCGCAGCCAGACGGTGCCCGCAGAGCGTCGTTCGACGGTGAACTCGTAGAGCGGAACCGTGTGCTGCCGGGGTGTTTCCGCCGAGCCGATGACATCGAAGACGTCGATCGCGGGGATCGTGTCGCTCTGGTCATCGGTCGGAAAAGGAGCAATGGTCATGGCGTCACCGATCGTCGCAGGGGCACTGATCCGCCGTCACGGACGTGCTCTACGCCAGATCCGCCGGTAACCAAAAACTACCGGCGGGATCGGACACGCACGCACGCACGGGACATCAGTGATACCGCACTGAGATGACAAGTCTCGAAACGGTAACGGAACGCAACTCGACATTCCAGGCCCCCGCCCGTTCAGCGGGCACTCCACCCGCCGTCCATCGGATACGACGAGCCAGTCACCATGGCGGCAGTGTCGGATGCCAGCCACGCAACCAACTCGGCGACCTCACTGGGCCGCACGAGACGCTTGACGGCGCTCTCGGTGAGCATCACCTTCTCGACAACCTCACCTGCGTCCATCCCGTGCACACGCGCCTGGTCGCTGATCTGCCGGGCCACCAGCGCGGTCTCCACATAGCCGGGATTCACGCAGTTGCTGGTGACCCCACGTGAAGCGCCCTCCAGTGCAACGGTTTTCGACAACCCTTCCAGCGCGTGCTTGGCGGTGACATAGGACGACTTGTAGGCCGACGCCCGCAGTCCGTGGATCGACGAGACGTTGACGATCCGGCCGAATCCGCGCCCATACATCCGCGGCAGCGCGGCACGGATCAGCAGGAACGGGGCCTCGACCATCACCCGCTGCATCCGGCGAAAGGTGTCCGGCGCCATCTCCTCGATCGGCGCGACCGATTGGATACCCGCGTTGTTGATGAGGATGTCGACATCCAACCGGAGACCATCGAACTGTTCGGTGTCGCAGAGGTCGACGTGCCACGCCTCACCGTCGAGATCGGCCGCGACCTGCTTGGCACCGACCTCGTCGATGTCGGCGACGACGACGTGTGCGCCACGCTCGGCGAGGGCGCGGGCACAGGCCTGCCCGATGCCGCTCGCCGCACCGGTGATCAACGCCCGTCGCCCGGCAAGCTCCGCCGTGCTCATACCGACACCCCTTCCCGGCGTGGCGCGACGTGGAGGAACTGCGCCGCATCGGCGTCGTCGATCGACTGCAGGGACAGTCCTCTGGTCTCGCGCGCCGCGATCACCGCGATGATGGTGACGACACAGGCCGCGGCCAGGTAGATCGCGATCGGCACCGACGAGTCGAACCGACTCAGCAGCGACGCGGCGATGATCGGCGCGAGCGATCCGGCGACGATCGAGGTGACCTGATAGCCAAGCGAAACGCCGGAGTACCGCATTCGAGTGGGGAACATCTCGGCCATCATCGCGGGCTGCGGCGCGTACATGAAGGCATGGAAGACCAGGCCGCTGATGATCGCCAGCATGATGACGCCGTAATGGCCCGTGTGCATGAGCGGGAAAGCGAAGAATCCCCAGGCGGCGGTCGTCACCGCCCCGAACAGGTAGACCGGCCGGCGGCCGAGACGATCGGCCAGTCGTCCGACCATCGGGATCACGGCGAGGTGAACGACGTGGGCCGCGAGCATCCACCACAGGATGTCGGCGGTGTCGGCGTCGACGACGACCTTCAGGTAGGTGATCGAGAAGGTCACGACGAGGTAGTACATGATGTTCTCCGCGAAGCGCAGGCCCATCGCGGTGAACACGCCACGGGGGTATCGCTTGAGCACCTCGATCGCACTGAACGACGATGTCTTGATCTCCTCGGCCTCGCGTTGTGCGGCGACGAAGATCGGCGCGTCGGTCACCTTGGTGCGCACGTAGTAGCCGACCAGCACGATGACCGCCGAGAGCCAGAAGGCGATACGCCATCCCCAGCTCAGGAATGCGCTGTCGGGCAAGGTGGTGGTGAGCACCAGCAGCACCACTGTCGCGACAAGGTTGCCGACGGGCACGCCTGCCTGAGGCCACGATGCCCAGAACGCGCGGGATCGGTTGGGGCTGTGCTCGGCCACCAACAACACGGCCCCACCCCACTCACCCCCGACGGCGAAACCCTGGATGAACCGCAGGGCGACGAGCAGCGCGGGCGCCCAGTAGCCGATCTGGCCGAATGTCGGCAGACATCCCATCAGGAAGGTGGCCGCTCCCACCAGCACGAGACTCAACTGCAGCAACTGCTTGCGCCCGTACTTGTCGCCGAAGTGACCGAACACGACGCCGCCGAGCGGCCGGGCCACGAAACCGACGGCGTAGGTGACGAATGCGGCGATGATGCCGTCAAGCTCGTTGCCGGTGTCGGGAAAGAAGACCTTGCTGAAGACGAGGGTGGCTGCGGTGCCGTAGAGAAAGAACTCGTACCACTCGACGATCGTGCCGGCCATGGACGCGGCGACGATACGACGCAGGCCCGACCGTTCGTCGCGCGACGACATCGCAGGTTCTGCACTGGACATGCTCACTCCTTCGCGGGAATTTCATGTGATTCGGGTCACGTGTCGCTCGAGTATTGAATGAACATGGATGCGCATGCAATGCCCAGATCGGCGATGGGCATCTGCAAAAATGCAGATATGCCTGCTGACTTGCCGAGTCCGGACGACCTGCTGGTTCTTCTCGCCGTGGGTCGCAGCGGGCGCTACACCTCGGCCGCGGACACGCTCGGCCTGAACCACACCACCGTCGCGCGTCGGATCGAATCCCTCGAACGCACGATGGGCGGCCGAGCACTCGCCCGCGGCGCGGGAGGCTGGGAATTGACCGATCTCGGTCGGCAGGCGTTCGCCGCCGCTGAGCGCATCGAAACTGCCCTGCGGGCACTCGAGGCCGACATCGATGGATCGCCGAGCCTGAGTGGCGTGGTCCGGATGTCGGCCACCGACGGGTTCTCCGCCTACCTCGCCGCACCCGCCGCGGTGTCGGTGCGGCGGCACCATCCGGCAGTGAGCGTGGAGATCGTCACCGCCACCCGACTCGCGTCGCAGCACCGCACCGGCCTCGACATCGAAGTCGTCGTCGGCGAGCCGCATGTGCACCGCGCCGAGGCGATACGTCTCGCCGACTACCGCCTCGGTCTCTACGCCTCGCGCGGCTATCTCACCGAACACCAGACGCCCACCAGCCCCGGGGATCTCACTGCTCACCCGCTGATCTACTTCGTCGACGCAATGCTGCAGGTGGACGATCTGGATCTGGCCCGGACCCTGGTCCCCCAGATGCCCGAATCTGTGACGTCGACGAACGTGTTCGTGCACGTCGAAGCCACCCGCGCGCACGCCGGCATCGGACTGCTGCCGTGCTTCATGGCCGACCGGCACGACGATCTGGTCCGCGTGCTGCCCACTGTCGGAGCCGAACTGACCTACTGGCTGGTGACGCGGACCGAATCGGCCCGGCGCCCGGAAGTCGCCGTGGTGGTCGACGCCATCCGCGCGATCGCGGACGCGCGGCGAGCCGAGTTGTTGGGTGAGCCCTCCGGAGCGGTTGCCGCGAACGCGAACCCCTGACAACACAAAACCCCCGGAGTGATTTCCGGGGGTTGTGACGTGGCCAGGGCCGGGATCGAACCGGCGACCTTCCGCTTTTCAGGCGGACGCTCGTACCAACTGAGCTACCTGGCCGGACGGCACCCGAACCGAATGCCTATCGCAAGAGACTTGCGACCCTGACGGGACTCGAACCCGCGACCTCCGCCGTGACAGGGCGGCGCGCTAACCAACTGCGCCACAGGGCCATGTTCTGTTGTGTTGCACTCTCTCCGACCCCCGCGAAGGGTCCGAGCAAGCGTACCCCCTACGGGATTCGAACCCGCGCTACCGCCTTGAAAGGGCGGCGTCCTAGGCCGCTAGACGAAGGGGGCCGGTTCTCCGTGAGGAGGTCTCCGTTGGGAGCCGACTCAGCTTAGGACACTCTCTCGACAATTCACAAATCGGGAGGTCGGACGCTGTTTCCACGCCATCACACCGGTCGTGTGGAAGCCACGTCTTCGCGTCCCCCGAGTGGCCACCCTTCGCTGAAAACGATCCGGCATTCATGATAGGCAAGAGAGATGGGGGAACAACTCTTCGTGCGCCCGGTCGACCCGTCGACGAACGGTCGGACGGCACCGTTCGACGACGCATCGATCCGAAGTTTCGTCGCACGACACCTGCTCCCGATCGCCACGGCCGACCTCGACGCCGACGATGCGCCTCCGGTGGACGGAGGTCGCCGAGTCGCCGGGACCACTTACGTCGACAGGTCGGGGATACGGGTGGACATCGGCCCGGAGGCGATCGTGGTGCACGAATCCGGCCACGCAGCCGAGCAGACGATCTTCGCCGCCCTGACCGAGATCGGGGGCATCGCGATCGACCCCGAGCAAGCACTGGCGATCAGCTGCGACGTGACCTGGCTCGACGCCACATATAGCCCGATCGACACGCTGGTTGTGGTGTCCACCGCCACCGAGTTGAGTGCGGCGATGCGCACAGTCCTCCCGGAAGCCGGCATCGTCGACGGTCGGCGGCGATGAGCGGCACCGACGACGTACCGACCCGACGACGGTGCCGTCGATGATGCCTGTAAACTCGTCGTCGCCCTGCCCGCAGGGCACGCCCCTATAGCTCAGTTGGTAGAGCTACGGACTTTTAATCCGCAGGTCCCAGGTTCGAGCCCTGGTGGGGGCACTCGCCTAGCTGCGAAAACGCGGATCGGCCTAGTATTGCGCCTGGGCCGATCCATCGTTTATTCACCGTTTATGGTGAGCGCATTCCACTCCCGTTCCGGTTTGTGCATGCACTGTCACGCCCTGCGCTCAGTATGGCGGCGGCGCATCCCACGACCGCACCCACCGCACCAACTCCGAGTGCTCCACATAGTATTTTCCGCCCCGCCAACGGAACACCAACTCACCATCTCTGTACGCGCGGCGAACCGTATCCACGGACATGCCAAGCTTGGTCGCAGCCTCCTGCAACGAGTAAGCGATCTGGTTCGTCTCCGAGGAACCGGCAGCCCCGACCAGCGCAGAAGACCGAGCCAGACTGTCGACAGCCGCCGTAAGGTCCGCGATCGCAACAGACAACCGTTCCATCTCCGTAGCCACAAAGACCAAGTGTGCGGCATCACGACCGGCCCCGTAGGTATGAGATGGGGAGGGAACCCCTCCAGACCGTGACCGCTCCTCATGGCATTGGCGGCACCCCCTCCTGATACCCCCCCCCCCGCCCCCTGGGGAGGGAACCCCCAACCAGGGCGCAACGCCCACGGATGGCTTAGGGCCTGACTGTCTGTACGAAACTGGAACCGTTTCGGCGGTTCAGTTCAGATCAGGCCGGGGTGCTGGCGTGGTGCTCGTGTCCGCCGTCCGTGACGACCGTAGGCCGCTTCACGTGCAGTTTTGGGGCGGTGACACGGCTGGCACAACAGTCGGGCGTTGCCGAGGCTGTCGTCGCCGCCCTGGGCGACGGGCACGATGTGGTCGGCTTCGAGCAGTACTTCGCGGCCGTCGGCACCGCACAGCGCGCACCGGTTGTCTTCGGCGATCAGCCGGCGGCGGATCTTGCGCCATTGCGGACTGGATGTGCGGCTGGCACCACCGTTCACCCACACCACAGACTGCTCCGAACACGTGACGGTGGTGTGGAAAAAACGACGGGGAGAGAGATCCCGCCAATGACCTGAGTGGCGGGTGGTGGGGTTGGGGGCTCCTCCCCCTGGGTGTTCACCAGGTGCGCCAGGTGACGAAGGTGCGTGCGGGTGGTGGTGCGGGGAGTGGGGGTAGTCGGTCGCTTTTGGTGCGGTTGCAGTCTCGGTTGTCGGTGAGCGGCCTGTTTGTTGGCCAGCTCGTCGAGTCCTCCTTTCGCTATGGGGATGATGTGGTCGACAACGTAGCTGCGTGGGTGTGGGTGGGTGAGGTCGTAGTCGATCTCACCGCCGCAGATGCCGCAGGGTGGGGCGTCACGCGCGATGGTTTTGCGGTGGCGGTCGCGGATGGTGGTGTTGCGGTGCGTGTGCATGGGTCAGCTGGGGTAGAAGGTGGTGCCGAGGCCGCCGCTGTTCATGTGGGCGCGGTGTTTGCTGTCGTGCTGTTCCTGTTCGGTGTAGGTGTCGGCGATGTGTTGCAGGTCGTGGTCGGCCATGCCTCGTAGTTCGGTGGGTGCGGGGATTTGGAAGACCATGGCGTCGGCGACACGGGTGTTGCGTCCGTCGGGGTTGTCGGCGAGGGCGTCGAACAGGTCGCGGGTTCCGGTGGTGTCGGCGTAGGTGTTGACGATGTCGGTCCAGCCTTGGGTGGAGGCGCGTTGTGCGACGGCGCGGGCGAGGTAGGTGTCGCCGGTTTGCTGGGCGCGGTCGAGCATGGCGGTGGCGTCGTCGCTGCTGTCGAGTTTGGCGGCGCGGTCTTGGCTGTCGCGCATGAGGATGACCGCGGATGGGTCGTTGCTGTTGACGCCGAACAGTTGGCGTTCGAGGCGGGTACGTTCGGCGGCGCGTTGGGTGGTGAATTGTGCTTTGAGTTGGTCGGCTTCGCGGCGGGCGGCGACGGTGGCTTTGGCCATTTCGCGGCGTCGTCCGGTGTCGCTGTAGTTGGGGTTGGATCGGATGTTGCGGATGGTGTTGTCGAGTCCGTTGCGGATGGCGGTGATGTCGCCCTTGATCGAGTCGTAGTGGCTAGGCATTGGTGATCTCCTTCTTGTCGGCGTCGTAGAGCGTGTTGGTGTCGGGGTCGTAGTAGCGGACGGGTACGGGTTTGGTGGACTCGTGGGACCAGTCGCGGTGGATCTGGATGAGTTCGCCGTTGGTGAGGGTGTCGAGCGCTTTGAGCGTGGCGGCGGGGATGCCGGCGAGGCGTAGGTGGTTGAGGATCGCTTCGCGGTCGGTGATCTCGGGTGGGGTGTTGGTGACGGGCTGGCCGTGTTCGTCGAGGACGGGTTCGCCGTTGTCGCCGAGGACGGGGGTGGGTGTCATGCGTTCGGTGGACCAGTCGAGCAGGGCGGTGTCGAGGCCGTTGATGTAGTCCATGCGGGTCACGGTGAACGTGATGGGTTTGGTTTTGCCTTTGCGGGGGATGGTGAAGTGGCACTGCACTTCTTCGCCGTGTGCTGGGGTGATGTAGTACTTGGGCATGGTGGTGGTGTTCCGTTCTGTTAGAGGCTGGCGAGGCCGGCGCGGAGGGCGGTGTCGCGTTGTTTCTGGACGCGTTGCAGGGCGCGGTCGTCGGCGACGTTGTAGGTGACGCGGCCGCGGTCTTTGAGTCCGAGTTCGAGCAGCCCGATGACGCGGTCAAGTTTCGCGCCGAGGTCTGCGGTGCTGCCCGCGTCGAGGGACCGTTTCAGGTCGTTCGGGTCGAACGGCAGAGCAGTCTCTTTGTGGCCCAGCCCGTTACGGACGAGGGTGGTGCCAGGGTGGATGACGCCGCCGACGTCGTACCAGCCCTGTTGATCCCAGTGGGCGCGGGCTCCGGCCGGGTCGGTGTAGCGGTCGCTGACGTAGCGGTCGTAGGCGGTGCCCTGTACGCGTGGGTCGGGGTTCTCGTCGGGCAGGTACTGGTCTTTGGTGGTGCCGAGGAACTGCGCCAGCCCGAACGCCCCGGACTGCGGGTTGCGGGCGGTCGGATTCCACGAGGACTCTTTGCCGATGATGTAGTCGGTGTCGGTCCACGGCTGCCCTTGCCGCCACACCTCCCGCAGGCCCGACCGGAAGGCGTCTTTGATCGGGCTGCCGGTCGTCGGCAGTCCTGCGGCGGCACCGCCGAGGTCTTCACCGGGTGCCGGTGTTTGGGTACCGGGGTCGGTGACCGGCGGAATGCTCGTGCCGCTTTGTCCGATGGGGTTGGTGCCCAACGATTGCTGGCGTTGCTGATCGTATTCCGCTGCCGCTGCTGCGATACCGGGGGTGTCGTTGATGGAGAACACTTCGAACAGCGACTTGAGTTGACCTTCGACCGCGGCTTTGGCGGCGTCACCGAGCCCACCGGACAGCGAGTTCGAGGCCGTGGTGCCGCTGGTGCTGAGGCCGGAGGTGGTGCCGCTGGTGCTGTAGTCCCCGGCACCGGGTGCAACCTGCACCCACGTTCCGTCAGGGCGTTGCACGTAGCCGCCGGCGTCAGAGCCGGGGTCGGTCCACGATGGGCCGAGGGGCAGGAATGCGTGCTGGGTGAACTGCGGATCGTCGGCACCGGCAGCCTGCCCGCCGACCTGGCCGTTGCCGCGGGCACCTCCCATTTCGACGTTGGTGCCATCCGGCAGTGTGCCGGCGGTGTGGCCGCCGCCGGGGCCGCCGTTCTTCCAGCCGATGCGGTAGTCCCCCGAGTTGCCGCGACCCAACTGGAAGCCGAGTTGCGGTAGGTAGGCGGCGAACCCCGCTGTGGACGAGCGGCCCGCCCAGGGGTCGAGTCCGACGGCGTAGCGGGCAATGCCGGATTGGGTTGCGCTGCAATCTCCCCAGTGCACCCCCGCCCACACATAGGGCGAACCTTCCAAGCCTTCGTCGCGGGGGAACCGGTTCAGCGCGTCAGCGGTGACGCGTCCGCCGTCGGCGTAGCCGAGTGCGGAGGGGAATTCGCCGGTGCGGTTCATGTAGTCGAGGGCTCCGGGCATCGCTGATTCCAGGGCGCGGCGTGATGCTTTCTTCACCACGAACTCGTCGGCGTGGACGACGCCGGCGGGCTGCCATTTCGAGCCTGGTCCGGTCCAGCCGCCCTCGGCGCGGCCGGGGCCGCTGTAGGTGTCCCCGGCGTAGGCGGGTGATCCCCACGAACCGTCGGGCATCTGCACTCGGAAACTGACGGTGCGTTCACGCGCAGCGTCATCGAGGCCTTTGTTGACGATGCCGACCTTTTCCATGATCTTGTCGATCAGCATGTCCACCTTGGGGTTCGCGGTGGTCTGATCGAGTTTGATCAGCTCGTTGAGCGAGACGTTGGAGCCTTGCAACAACTTGTCGATCGTGAGGCCCGCTTCACCGGATACCGAGGTGCGGTCGATCTGCAGCAGCGCGGCGTGCGCTGCGCCGGTCTTCGCGTCGAACGACGCCTTGTTCAGATCGACCTGCGGGTTGGCTTTGATCGCGTTGAGCAGTTCGACGTTGCCGACGACGGTCTGTAGGCGTGCGGTGGCCTGGTCGGTGTCGGCGGTGACTTTCACCTGACCGTTCGGCAGCGACTGCAGGGTGAACCCCATCTGCTTGAGCGCGTTCTCGGTGCCCGCCAACTGGGAGTTGTCGACCTCGATCGAGAATCCTCGGCCCTGGTCTTTGAACTGGCCGGCGAGGGCGGTGAAGTTTTTCTGCACGGTGCCCAACGCCTCGGCCTGCTGGCGTGCGGCATCGCGTGATTCGGTGATCTTCTGATTCGAGTCACCGAGCGCGTAACCGAGTTCGACTGCGGCCTTGGCTGTCTCGCCAAGATCATTCGCAGCTACATTCCAGTCTCGTCCGATCCCTGCGTCGGCGAACTTCTTCTGAGCGTCAGCGTTTCCGCGCAGCGCCGCCGTGTATTCGTCGATCGAGATACCAGCTTGCTTGAGTTGATCGAGCTGCCGGTCGGAGATGACTGCGGTGACGCGGTTACGGACCACCTCGTCGATCTGGGCGTTGACCTCGTTGAGTGCGGTTTGCTGGCCTTCACCGGCCGCCTGGATTTGTTCGCTGGTGACCGCGACCCCGCCCTTGCGAGCGTTGGCGAACGCACCCGCCTCGGTGAGGCCCTGGTAGACCTGTTTCTTGCCGTTCTCGTCGAGTGCGCCGGTGTTGAAGTTGATCGACTCCGACAGGGCGTCAACCATCTCTTTGTGGCGGCGGGCTTGGTCGGCGGCCTTTTGCTGGTGGGTCGTGTACGCGCCGAGCGCAAGCCCGCCGGCTGCCAACGCCAACCCGAGCGGCCCGCCGAGCGCACCGGCCATGAGGCCGGCACCACCTCGCAACGCCGACATGGCACCGGTGGCGTTCATGCCGTTGCGCCGCAACACCTGCAGGTGCGCGTTGGCCGTGGAGAGTGTCGGGTTGGCTTGGCGTACATAGCCGAGCGAGGTGCGATAGGCCTCCCCGAACGCACCCACATTGGTGCCCGCGGTACGCAAACCGGATGCCAGCGGGCCGAGTGTGCTGGTGATCCCGCCGACGAGTCGCGGGACGGTACGAAACGCCAACCACCCGGCCATGAACGCGGTCACCAGGCCGGTGTTGTCTTCCATCAAACTGGCGGTCGTCGACAGTAGCGGGTTGAGGATTTCCAGGGTGGTGGTGCCGGCCTGCAGGGCGACGAGCAGCAGTTGCCACCCCGACACCCCCAACGCTGCCGACGCGCGACCGAGTTCGGTGGCGATCTGCCCGACGCTGGGTGCCAGGTCACCGACCGCGTCACCGAGACCCGCCAGCACCTCGCGGGCGTCATCCAACGACCCCGATGCTTGGAATGTGTCCAGCGCGGACTGCAGTTTCGGTGCCCACTCGTCGAACACCTTCGCATCGAACGCGGTCGCCAGGGCTTCGGCTTTCGGGGTCAGCGCATCGATACCGCCGGTGATGGAGGTGAAGAAACCGGGTAGACGTTCGAACGTCGGCCCCTCCACCGCAGCACCCAAGCGGCCCATCGACGCGATCATGTTCTCAAACGAACCCTTGACCGTCTTACCCGACTCCAACGCAGCACCGGCAATGTTGGCGTCGATCGCTTTGAAAAAGATCTCCGACGAGACTTTGCCGTCCGCAGCAAGCCCTTTGACCTCCTTGGCGGCAACCCCCATCTCCTTGGCCAGCCATTGATAGATGGGGATACCCCGGTCAGCCAACTGATTCAGATCATCGGTGTATGCCTGCTGCCCGGTCTGGACCTGGTTGAAGATCGAACCCATCTCCGAAAGCGACGACCCCGCGATCGAGGCGGCATCGGCAGTCGAGGACAGGTATTTGGTGAGGTCTTGGCCGGGTTTGATGCCGGCGGCGATCGCTGAGGCCGCGATGGTAGCGGCGTCACCGAGACCGTAGGCGGTGCCCTTCACCGAAGCGAGGGCAGAGTCCATGACAGTAGCGGTGGTTTGGGCGCTGTTCCCGAGGCCCGCCAACTTGCCCTTGGCCTGGTCAATCGCCGACAGCCGATCAAACCCCTTGTAAAGGGCTGTTCCGATCGCCGCACCACCGGCAGCGGCAGCCGCAACAGCCCCACCCTTCAGCGCGGTACCGAGAGCACCCGACATCTTGGTGCCCATCGACCGACCAGCCCGTTCGGCTTGCCGATCCACCTGCCCCAGAGCCCGATTCACCGCGGGCGGGATCTTGCTGGTCTCCGGGAGAATGCTGATATACGCGGTCGCTAGCTCCGTGGCCATCAGGCTGCCACCTCATACAGCTCACCTGATGGCCACGAAACCTTACGCCGCTGGTTGCCTCCTAGGTCGTCGTGCATCCCGGCGCTCCTGTCTGTAATCCTCCACCGTGTCTCGGCGGAAAACCCAGGCCCCGTTGGCCAACTGTTCTCCGTCGAGGGTGGAACTCAGGCGGCGGATCTGTCGTTGCGTGACACCGAGGATGGTGGCGGCTTCAGCGGACCCGATGAGTTCCTCTGGTGACAACGGTTGCACCACAAGCGGTTCAGGTCCGTCCTCATGTCCCGACTCGGCCACACTCGAGTACGCCTCAGCGGCAGCGTGATACAACTCGGTCAACACCGGAGGTGGCTGTTTGTCGCGGCGTTTGAACTCGGTCAACGCGGCCAACGCGGCGAACTTCAGGTACCGCAAACTCGCCTCATCCTCGACCTGGACCACCGTGCCCAGCGCGCGGGCACTCACGCCGCATCCTTCGGCCGACGTTGCGCATCGAGGTAATCGACCAAGCACTGCTCGCACGTCCAACCGTGCTTGCTGCCCTTGTGCGATCGACACGGCCCGTAGCATCGCCGGCACACATGCGGGCGTTGCTCACGTTGCTGATCCCGTGGCTTGCTCATGCTGCTCTCACCCCCTTCCGTGGTCGACCAGGTTGATCCGGGAGGCGACCGCCGATCACCGCACGGTCGAGATCCGGTTGGGAGTCTGCCCACGACCGACAGGCGTCGAGAACCGGGCATTGCCCACACAGGGCTGCTGCCCGGTTGTGCCGGTACGTGGCGTCCTCGACCGCCTCACCGTTCGCCCGTGGGTCGAACAGATCCGCCGACCCCACACACGCGGCGGCAGGCAGCGCGGGCACGGCCTGCAGTACCTCGGCGAGCAGCGAAACGATGCCCGGTTCCCGGCGCTTCTGCCCTTTCATGCGGCACCTCCGTCGGTGAGGCAGGTGACGTGCGCGGAGACGGTGGGCTTGCAGGGGTCTCCGCAGACCTTGCACGTGTTGTGCGCCTCTGGTGTTTCCGCAGGTCGCCGTCCGCTGAACGCAAGCGGCGGTGGTACACCGTCTAAATCTGGTACACCGTCTGTGACCTGCGGCTTTCCCGAAGTTGCGGGTACACCGTCAGAATCAGGTACACCGACATCTCCGCTGCTCAGCGGCACTTTCTGAGACGGTGTACCACGGTGTACCGGTGTACCCCCCGCCAGCACGCGGTAACGCTTGCCGCGAGCGACTGAAATCTCTTCGATCTGCTCCGCGTCGACGAGTTCGGCCAACGCTGATTCAAGGTGCTCCCGAATGTCGGCCTTGATCTTGTGCCGAAGCTCGCGCGTCGCTAGCTCTCCGTCCCGACCCAGCCGCCGCAGGACAGCCTCCTTAGCTCGCTGAAGTTTGCGCTCAGCCATGATCTCTTCGCGATCAGCCGCCGCCCGAGCCTTCGCCCTATTGGCCCGCCGCGCCTGGTCGTTCATCGTCGCTTCGACTCGCGCACGGACCGAATCAGACCGACGCATCAGCACGCCCGCCAACTCCCAGTCCTCCAGACTGATGGCGTACATACGCCCATCGAGCACCATCAACGCGGCTGCCACTTTTGCTCGTGTCAGCAGCTTGTGACCATCGAGCGGATCGACATTCTCTCCACGCAGCTTCGCCAGGTGATGAGATTCCATTGCGTGCCACGCGTCGGCCGGCAACTCAAGATGGGTCTGCCGGTCACCAGCCACCAGTGTTCGCGGCACATTCCACCTGGCGGGTTCCTCTGGGCGTACGTCGGGAGCGTCAGGATCATCGACAGGAGCCCAGAACACCCGCTGCGCGGTTCCTTTGGTATCCCCGAGCAGAGGTGCCGCTGCTTCAGGCTGGACACCGACAACGACCATCGCCCGATAGGAGTGGGCCGGCACGATGACGCGGGTGTGCTTCTGCGCATTCGCGGAACCGAGAGCTTCACCCGAGTACAACTGCCGCAGAACCGCGGGGAGCGTCGCCCCTGTGCGACTGCTGATCGCTGCGATCGAATCGACCTCACTGGCCGAGAAGATCGCCGCCCGAACCTCCTGCTCTCCCTCGCTATTAGCAGCGAACGTGCGGGCGAGCCCCTCCCCAGAGCCGATCGGCAGTTCGACGATCGACGGCAGATTCGTTGCAGCTCGCGCCGCTGACTCGCTCGCACCCTTGCCGTGTCCGGAAGGCCCGACCATTGCCACAATCATGTTCAGCGAAGCTGCGCCACCAATCACCGGCGGCAACACTATGTTCGGGTCCACACTGGCCAAAGCCCTAGGGATCAGTGCGGCGAGCGTCGCCTCGGGCGCGACCCGACGAGATCGAGCAAACTGCTGCACATGCGCCAACACAGCTCGCGCATCCCAGAAATCTCTCATGCCGCTGCCGCCTTCCGCATCGCCGACTGCACAGTCCGTTGCGCCTCGACCTCGGTCAGGCCAACGCTCACTGCGGCCTGGACGAGGTCAACGAACACCGCCGGATCAGCGCCGCCCTCAACCGCCCTGCACGCCGCCCAGAAAAGGGTGGCGTTGCGGTTGCCCTCGGTTGCGGTCGCGACGGTCTGCACGAGTCCCGAACAGGAACCACTAGCGTTACGCCAGTCCAGGTCACTCGGAATGGCGGCCACTGGAGGTGTCACCGCGTTGAGCAGATGCGCCGGGAGCGGTGCCGCCGACGTTTCGTCGATCCACCGATACCGGTCGCCCGATGGGTGGATGCTCGGTGGTACCACGAGGTAGCCGCTGCCGGTCTTGATATCGATTCCCTTCGTGCCGGCGAGGCGGCCTCGGACCCGGCCGTCGTGACGAAACCACAAGTGCCATCCACCGCCGCCGGTGGCTGCGGTGCGGGTCGGCGGAAGGGCACCGAGTGCGTCGAGGGTGCCGCCGCTGCGCGGGTCGACGTCGAGCACCACATACCCGCGTGGTGGCCGAAGCCCGATGTTGCAGCGGGGATTCGCTTCCCACCATGCACTGACCTGGTCGACGTTGGTGGTGGCGTCGTCTTTACCGTGGGCGCATGCGGGTCGCTTGGTCCGGGGAACCAACGGGAAGACTGGTAGCCCGCGGCGGGCGTAGTTGATTGCTGCGGTTGCGAGGTCGGTCATGCGGCCCCCTCAACAACGCCATGCTCAGATGTGTCAGCGCCACGCGTGGTGGTCTTGCGTCGGCAGTCTGGGCCGACGCCACGAGCTTTGGACGCCTGGGCGGTCAACGGGCGACCGCACACCGAGCAGGCGACAGCGAGGATGAAACCGCCGCCACGCAACGCGGCGAGCATCAATCGGTCGGCAGGGTCGACGTAATTGTCGGGATACGGGTCGGGGGTATCGATAGAATGTGTCGTAGACACGGGTTTGTCCTTCCGGGCCGGTCCCCGAATTGATCTCGGGGACCGGCCACTTGGGTTTTAAAGGGAAAACGCTGGCCAGGAACCTCCACGACGCACGGCGTCGTTGCTAACCCCACAGCGGAAGAACGATCAGGTCAGTTGTGGCTATCACCTCCATCACGTCGCCAGAATGGTTTGGGCGCGAGCGTGATCCGTTCGCCTGTGGCGTCCTCGAATATCAACTCCACGCCGTCCTGTTGGGCGTAGTGAATCAAGGCGTCACCCATATCCGGTTCGGCTGAGTTGGTCAGCGCCGCGAATTCCTTGTTTCGGCGGATTCCGGCTTGCCGCAACGTCACCGGCAATGACATGGCATCCCGCGAGCCCGATCGCTGGTAGTGCTGGGTGAGCACGTCCGGGTTGACCCCCATCAGCAGTGCGGTAGCCGCATCGTTCAAGTAATATTCGCCGTCGGCTTCGCGTTTGACGAACGCCGTCCTCGGGTCAATGTCCTTGCTCATCGCGGACCACCGGCCTCGGTCGCCAGTTCCCCCAGCTTCGCCCGGAAGTCATGCCCGGTAGTCTCTTTCGCCACATCCAGCGCCGGAGCCAAGACATTGCTGAGCATCATCGGCAAGACCGCCGCAATCAGATAGTTGAACTCGTCAACCGACCGTGATGTCAGCCAGCGTTCCCAAATCTCGTCGGTCTTCGGATCGTCACCCGCCGAGGCTGCGAGTTCGAACATGAACTGCAGGGCATCGTCCTGAAGCCGTTTCATGTCGACCACTGCCGACGGTTGGCCGTCGTCACCAACAATCAAGAACCGATCGGGCATCGGATTGTCGGTCACTGGGAGACCTCCCCGTGCACGGCGCGCAAGGCGTCGATCAGAGCTTCGCTGTGAGGGTCGTAGAGGTGTGCGCGAGGCGCATCAAGCAACTCCGCCAGGGCGGTCATCATCAGTTGCCGCAACGCCTTCCGTCGCGACACCGCCTCGAGATGAGCGTCAACCCGATGACAGTTCGGGCAACTCATCGCCCGCCACTCACCGACATCATCGGGGTCATACGATCGGCCATCGAGAGTGTCGCCAGCCGGGGCCGGGGCCGGCCCGGTGAACGAGTTATCACGCGGAACCTCGGGGAGTGCCGTGAGTTCGCCGCAGAAAGCCCTGACGCGCGGCTCGCCTCGCTCACGGGCTTCCCGCTCGTCTTTCGTCCACCAGATGTGGCGAAGGAGCGGGTTGGTCGTGAAGTTCTCCCGGTACGCGTCCATCGCGGCCACCGACTTGTTGCCCCGATCATCGGGCATCCCGAGTGCGAGTGCGTAGCGCGTCTCGTCATAGTCGAAGCCTGTGATCAACGCGTGGGTGGTGATGGCCTCGCAGTGCGAGCACTTCAGCTGTCCGGTGTTGCGTTCGTGTTCGCGATTTCGCGGCTGCCGGCACTGCCGCACTGTGCCGCATTCGCCACAGATCGCCAACTTGTAGGCGCCATGGCCATGACGCCTGAACTTCTGCAGTTGAGCGACGGTTGGCGGGGTGTGTACGCTTTGCATCAGCTTTCCTTCTTCTAAACGGTGGGGTTGGAAACATCGGCCTCGGAATCTGTTGGCGCAGATCCGGGGCCACTTTCTTGGGCTGCTGCCGCCATTCGGTCGACCAGCTCACTGAAACGTGTAGGCGGAGTGTCGCTGCGGAGGACCCGCTTCGCGGCCTCGACCAATTCGGCGTTACGCCGAAGGTCCTCCGTCTGATCGCCGTTCGGGTCGAGTCCGAGATCCTCGATACGGTCCCGGTCGTCTTGCATGAACGGCATCAGGCTGCTCCGCCGGTCGACTGACGATCGATGAAGTCGGCAATCTGCTGATCGGTGCTAAATCGCCGCTTGCGCACCTTGACCGAGCCGAGTGCGCCGGAATGCCACAGACCGAAGACTGTGGAACGCGACGCCCGGATCTTGTCACCAGTCTCTTTCCAGTCATTCAAGTTCGGAATGCTCGCCGGTTGGGGCACCGGGTTATCGACCGTTGTCATAGAGGTTGGTCCTTTCCTGAGAAGTTCAGTTGTCGGAAACCGCGACGTAGTGTGTCACGTACCGCGACAGATAATCGATATCCTGTCGCTGACTCCGACGGTAGCATGAACACCAAAAAACCTGCAATGAAACGCACCAGGATTTATGAAATGATGTCGCCATGGATGACACCACTCCCCTAGTCCCGGCGATGGGGGCAGCGATCAGGGCCGCACGCGAAGCCCAATCCCTAAGCGCTGTAAAGCTATCTGCGCTAACCGAAAAGGTCGGACACAGAATCCATCGCGTCGCCATCGGCAAGATGGAAGAGGGCGAACGCGAGCCCACTGTTACAGAACTCATCGTGCTCGCACGGGCATTGCGGGTGCCGCCGCTCGAACTGATCTACCCGAATCTTCCCGATGGATTCGCCGAGGCATGGCCGGGCCACACCGAGCGCGCATTCGTAGCGGCACAATGGTTCTCAGGAGAACTGGCACTCGTAGAAGAGGCGGACGGTAGTGTCTGGTTCGACCCGCACGAACTTGCAGACGTAACGCGAGTGGGGTCAGCACGGAAGATTGAAGAGGCGCTAGCGGAGTGGTCCATGGCCGAGTTTCGCGTCGCCGACACCCTTGCTGCCAAGCATAGCGAGGGCCTTGAGGTAGACACCGCCGTCAGGCTCGCCAATCTCGCGCGAAAGAACCTAGTGGATGCGGTCGTTCGAGCGATACGACGCGGCGACACCATCGAACCGTACTTGTACCCTGAGCAGATTCAGGAACCGATTCGCGAAGCCTCGCGGGCGGCATCAAAAGCCTCGATCGAGCGCGCGAGGCGTGTAGCCGCCGAGATACGAGGTGAAGTAGCCGATGGCAGGTAGACCGCCGCTGCGGATCGGACAGCACGGAAAGATCACCCGAACCGACCTCGGCTCCGGGGTCTGGCTGGCACGCTGCCGCTTCCGAGACCGCGACGGCGTCACCCGCATCGTCGAACGCAGAACACCAACAGGCTCCACCGACAAGTACGGGGACAAGGCGGAAGCGGCCCTTGTCGCCGCACTCGACGGCCGCCGACCGCCCACCGCCGACGTATCCGCATCAACCCTCGTCGTGGACCTCATGAAAGACCACGTCGCCCGACTACGCGAAGCCGGTGAGCTATCACCGGTATCCATCGACGTCTACGAACGCGCCGTGCTCGTTGCTCGACCGCGGATGGCCGGCCTCAAGGTCAGCGACCTCGACCCCGCGCTACTACACGACCTCCTCGCCGGCATCCGCCAGGCACACGGCGACCGCGAACGCGCCGTGCGCGCAGTGCTCAACGCAGTCCTGACCCGCGCCGTAATGGCGAAGGCCATCGACACCAACCCCATGCGTGAACTCGGCCGGACCAGGCGCAAGAGCGAAGGCCCCAAGGGTGCCCCGGCACTCGATCCGACGGAAGTGCTGCGAGCATACAAGCGGGTCCGTACCTCGGCGTACTGCCGCAGAGCAGACCTCCGCGATCCGGTCCTGACACTGATCGGGACTGGTGTCCGTCGTAGCGAAGTACTAGGAATGCGTTGGTCAGACATCGACCTTGATCACGCAACCGCCAATATCAGTGGCCGCGTCGTTCGGATCAAGGGCGACGGCCTCGTGTGGCTGCCGGCCACCAAGAGCGGCGCACCCGGCCGCACCGTGCCGCTACCGGCGTTCGTGGTTGCTGCGCTCCGGGCACGCCGCACGTCTCGGATTTCGGATACCTGGGTCTTTCCCTCGACGTCGGGTGGTCTGCGCGACCCGGACAACTTCAACAAGCAGTGGCGGCGAGCACGCGGATTGTTCGACCTCGACCAGGTGACATCCCACTCGTGGCGCAAGACCCTTGCCACGGTCATCGACGATGCTGGCCTCTCCGCTCGGATCGGTGCTGACCAGCTCGGCCATGCTCGGCCATCCATGACACAGGACGTGTACTGGAAGCGTGGTTCGGTCCACACCGAGGTAGCCGCAGCGATCGACAAGATCGTCCGCTGATCCATCACTTATTCATCGAAAATAGGCACAGATCGGCACAGATTCACAGAGACGACGATGAACGCAAGACGCGGTAGATACGCTCGGCGGCAACATCATTCAAGACTCTCCCGAACCCACACAAACGCAGATTAGTAATCCGCAGGTCCCAGGTTCGAGCCCTGGTGGGGGCACCATCGTTGTCGGCCGACGTCGGCTACGTTCCCGATCCGGCCAGTGGTCACCCGGTGACAGCGATCATCCCGTGCCCTGCGGAAACTAGTGCTGAACCGGCGCCGCCATTCCCACGAAGGCGACGATGTGGTGGCCACCCGGGTTGCTCTGGATGGGCACCTCGTCCCAGTTGTTGGCGACCCACACATTGCCCGACTGATCCACCGCCACACCGGTATTGCGGACAAGTCCGTCGAAGGCATAGCCGGTGATCTCCGGCGAGATCGGCGCTCCGGTCCTCTTTCCGGGCGGGCAGGTCCGGGTGTTGACGCCGCAGAAATGTGACAGCCGTTTGCCACCGAAGTTGGCGACCCACACATTGCCGTCACCATCGGTCGCGATTCCCCACGGCAGAGTCGCGCCGCCACCGTAGAACGGTCCGGCCACCGGCTGTCCGTCCGGGCTGATCAAGCTGACCGAGCCGATCGTGGACGGTGTGCTGGGACGCTCGGGACACGGCAGGGTCACCGCCCCCGAGTTGGCCACCCACACGTTCCCGGCCTTGTCGGCCGCCACCCCCATCGGCTTCTGGAACATCCCGGTCAACGGGGGCCGCACGGGCTTACCCGTGTAATCCAACACCGCGACATTGTTGCTCTCCATACCGCTGACGAAGACATGCTCGCCGTTGTCGACCACACCGAATGCCTGCTTCAGTCCGGCGTCGATGGTGCGTGCGCGGGACCGGTCACCATCGGGGTACACCGTGACCGTGCCCGACCCACAGTTGGCCATCCAGAGACTGCCGCGCCGGTCGAAGGTCATGCCCTGCGGCCAGTCCAGGCGTCCCTGCGTGTACCCGGTGGACGGCGAGATCGGCTGCCCCTGTGGAGTGAACTCGGACACCGAGTTGTGCGGTGGCTGATCGGGGCACCCGGGTGCGGCGAATCCGTAGTTGCTGGCCCACACGTTGCCCGACGGGCCGAGCGTGACACCGAAACCTGACCCCGAAAGACCACCGCCCCGGTACGGTGATCCGTCGACCATCGCGCCGTCAGGTCCGAACTTGAACAGCATGTCGCTGGCACACACGGGAACCCGCCGGTCCGAGTTGTAGACGTAGTTGTTGTTGACCCACAGGTTGCCCTCCGGATCGATGGCGAAGTTGCCGGGACCGTCGATCAGGCCGCCGCCACCGTCGAAGCGCAGCGCCAACGTCCAGGACGTGGGCGGCAGGGCGACACCCGGCCCGAACACCGGTCGGGTTTTGGCCAGGGTGAACAGCTCCAGTGGCTTGTTGCCCGGGTTGCGGGTGATCGAGGCGAACGCCCGCAAGCTGTCCGGCGGCACCGGCCAGCCCGGGGTGGTCGCTCCCGCGCGCAGGGCATCACAACCCGATGTCGCCGCGACGCAGGCGGCGAGCATGTTGGTCATCGAGGTGAAGGTGGCAAGTGTCGAGGTCTGTCCGCCGTTGGGTGAACTGGTGATCACCCGGCCCAGCCGGCCAGTCGCGACATCGACCAGGTTCGGCACCATCGACGCGGCATTGACCACGCCCGGCGCGCGACCGGTGATGCCCGGCGTGCCGAGGAACTGCGCCATCGCCACACCGGTCGCCACCGTGGTGCGCTCGTTGAGCACCACCCGTCCAGAATGGCCGGCCGGCAGCACGGTGGCGAAAGTCGGCCGGTTGCCCTGCCCCGGCGCCTTCGCAGTCAGATACAGCACGGCACCTGGTCCCGGACTCGCGGACACCGGCACGACAAAGGATCCGTTGGGCGACGTGGTCGCGCGACCCACCACCCGCGCGGCCTGCGATGGCGACCCCGACACCGCAGCGGTGACCGCCCACCCGGCGCCGTTGCCGGTCGACGGGCGCACCGCCCCGCCCACCGAGTCGCCGGGCGCACCAAAGGCCGGGACCGTGATGCTGCCGGCCAGCACCACGGCCAACGCGGCGATCAGCGGAGCAGCCAAGCGATATCGCTTCCTCGAACCACCCTCACCTGATTGACTGGTCTGCGATCTGACGGAAACATGAGAGCCGTTGGTACGCAAGGTGAAACCGCCTTGTATTCCGGCGCGTCGGGGACTGCTCGCGACTGACGCCGTGCTGAGGATGACCAATTCGGTGCTCTCGCATGGTAAACGACTGCCCTACATTTTTCGCCACAAACAGCCAAATGCACGTAGACCGGACGTGTGGGGTCCGGCGCACATTCGGCCATCGGGCTGCGCTCGTCCACCGGGTCAGGGATGATCGCAGAATGAGGGTCGCCCTGTTCGCCACCTGCTTCAACGACACGATGTGGCCGGGCACCCCGAAGGCCACGGTGCTGCTGCTCGAACGCCTCGGTGTCGATGTGGAGTTCCCTCTCGAGCAAACCTGTTGTGGGCAGATGTTCACCAACACCGGCTATGCCGACGAGGCGATCCCCGGTGTCCGCCGCTTCGTCGATGTGTTCGCCGCGTACGACGCCGTGGTGGCCCCCTCGGGTTCCTGCGTCGGCTCGGTGCGCCACCAGCACCGCCTGATCGCCGACCGGGCCGACGATCACACACTGCGCTCGGCCGTCGACACCATCGCACCAAAGGTGTATGAGCTCAGCGAGTTCCTCATCGACGTGCTCGGAACAGTAGACGTCGGAGCCTATTTCCCGCATCGGGTCACCTATCACCCGACGTGCCACTCCCTGCGGATGCTGCGCGTCGGGGACAAGCCGTTGCGACTGCTGCGGGAGGTTCGCGGCATCGACCTCGTCGAATTGCCCGAGGCCGAGCACTGCTGCGGCTTCGGGGGCACGTTCGCGATGAAGAACGCCGACGTCTCGGTCTCGATGGGATCGGACAAGTGCAGCAATGTGAAACGCTCCGGCGCCGAGGTGGTCGTCGCCGGTGACAACTCCTGCCTGGCACACATCGGCGGACTACTGAACCGAGAACGGTCGGGCATCCGCACGATGCATCTGGCCGAGATCCTGGCCGCCACCGAGCGGGAGCCGGTGTGAGCGCCCGGTCGACGACCGGTGGTCATCCCCATGTCGGGGTAACCACCCAGTTCGTCGGCATGCCGACGTTCCCGGACGCGGCGCGTTCGGCGTTGGCAGACGCCACCCAGCGGCGCAACCTCGCCCACGCGACGGGGATCATCCGAACCAAACGTGCCGAGGTCGTCGCCGAGCTGGACAACTGGGAGCAATTGCGCGCCGCCGCAGCAGCCATCAAGGACCGGACCCTGCGACATCTCGATCAACATCTGATGCGGTTCGAGGAGAACGCCACTGCCGCCGGCGCGGTGGTGCACTGGGCTCGTGACGCCGAGGAGGCCAACCGCATCGTCATCGACCTCGTGCGCGCGGCCGAAGCCGACGAGGTGGTGAAGGTGAAATCGATGGCCACCCAGGAGATCGAGCTCAACGAAGCACTCGCCGATGCCGGAATCGACGCCTGGGAAACCGATCTCGCGGAGCTGATCGTGCAACTCGGCGACGACTGGCCCAGTCACATCCTCGTGCCCGCGATCCACCGTAATCGAAGTGAGGTCCGGGAGATATTCCGGCATCGCATGGGTCAGGTGGGACGGCCCGCTCCCGACGACCTCACCGATGAGCCACGCCGGCTGGCCGAGGCCGCTCGGCTTCACCTACGGGAGAAGTTCCTTCGGGCGAAGGTCGGGATCAGCGGCGCCAACTTCGCGATAGCCGACACCGGTAGCCTCGTCGTGGTGGAGTCCGAGGGCAACGGCCGGATGTGCCTGACCTTGCCCGAGACGGTGATCTCCGTGGTGGGTATCGAAAAGCTGCTACCGACCTGGGCAGATCTCGAGGTCTTTCTACAGGTGTTGCCCCGCTCGAGCACCGGCGAGCGGGAGAACCCGTACACGTCGGTGTGGACAGGGGTCACCCCCGGCGACGGGCCCCGCAACGTGCACATCGTGTTGCTCGACAACAATCGCAGCACCGTTCTCGCCGACGAAGTGGGTCGCGATGCGTTGCGGTGCATTCGCTGCTCGGCGTGCCTCAACGTCTGCCCGGTGTACGAGCGAACCGGTGGGCACGCCTACGGTTCGGTGTATCCCGGCCCGATCGGCGCGATCCTCACCCCGCAACTGCGCGGCACCGGTTCGGCCGTCGACGCCTCGTTGCCCTTCGCGTCGAGCCTCTGCGGCGCATGCTCGGATGTGTGCCCGGTCGCCATCCCCATCCCAGAACTGTTGGTACATCTGCGCACCCGCGTCGTCGACGAACACCGGGGCGGCATGCCTACCCCCGAGACGGGTGCGATGAAGGCAATGGCGTGGATGTTCGGGAGTCATCGCCGACTCGAGGCCGCACAGCGGGCGGCGACGGTGGGCAACCGCCTGCTGGGCCGCCGCGCGAGCATCGGCGCGCTGCCCGGTCCGCTCGCGGGATGGAGTTCGGCCCGCGACATCCCGGTCCCGCCGGCCGAATCCTTCCGACAGTGGTGGAAGCGCGAACGGTCCGAGAAGGCCGATGAGCCCGGGGCCGCCCAGTGAACGCCCGCGAGGAAATCCTCAGCCGGGTCAGAGCCGCGCTCGCCGACGTCACCGATCCCGATCCCGCCGAGACGCGGGTGGACTGGTCCTACGGTGAGATCGTCGACACCGGCGCCCTTCCGGTGGTCGACCGTTTCGCCGAGCGCGTCGCCGACTATCGCGCTGCCGTCGAACGCGTCGCAGAGCACGAGTTGGCAGCCGCCGTCAGCGCGGCCCTGTCGGGGGTGGGTGGCCCGATCTTGGCCGACGACACGGTGCGCCGCCGCCTCGACCTCCCCACGCTCGACTGGCTCGACGACGATCAGCTGTCGCCCCGCGAACTGGACCGCGCCGGAGCCGTGGTGACGACCGCCGCGGTCGGAATCGCCAACACCGGCACCATCGTGCTCGACCACAGCTCCGGACAGGGCCGGCGGGCCTTGTCGCTTGTGCCGGATGTGCACGTGTGCATCGTGGATGCCGGCCAGGTGGTCAGCGACGTCCCGGAAGCGGTCGCTCACCTCATCGGGATCGGTGCGCAGAGCCGCCCGCAGACCTGGATCAGCGGCCCCAGCGCGACCAGCGACATCGAGCTGGACCGGGTGGAAGGCGTCCACGGCCCGCGGGCCCTGCACGTGGTCATCGTGGACTGAGCGAGGCATCCTCCGGCGTCGGGGGTACCGGCGCACTGGCGTCCTGCACCGCATCGACCGCGTCGACGAACGGCGGGATGAAGAACTGCGCGCCCAACACACAGCACGCGTGCCCGCCGTCGACCTCGAAACGGCGAGCCGCCGGGATGCCGTCTATCAGCAGTTGCTGGCGCGCAGGCTCCACGACACGGTCACGCACCGAGACGACCACCGACGTCGGGACATCGATCTCGGCCAGCCAGCCGCGGGAGTCGAAGCCGCCCAGGCCCTCCCCGAAGTGGCCCAGGTGCGACAGCGGGGTGGAGAAGAACTGCCGCAGCGCCCACACCGAGGTGTGACCGACGGGATCGTCGAGCCGGTTGAGCCGTGGTTTCGGGAGTGCCCGGTACATACCGGTCATCAGTCGTCCGGTGCGATGCGATTGGGCGCGCAGGTCCGGGTCGTTGGTGCTGAAGTACGGGCCCGTCGAGCACAACACCAGTCCCGAGACCCGCCGGCGATGGCGTCGCCAGACCAGTTGGGCGATACCGCCGCCCATGGAGAAACCGGCGGCGGTGAACCTCTCGATGCCGAGTTCGTCGGCGAGGGCCGCGACGTCGTCGGCGCAGTCGCGCAGATCGAACCGGTCGGATCGGATGCCGCGGCCGTGCCAGCGCTGATCCATCGTGATCACCCGGTATCGCTTGTTCAGCTCCGGGATGACCGGATACCAGCAGAGCAGCCCGGTGGTCAGCACCGAGTGCAGCAGAAACACCGCGGGTGCATCGCGCGGTCCGGAGTCGGTGACGAACACCGGGCCCCGGTCCGGGAGCTCGACCATCGTCCCGGGCGGGACGTCGCGCGCCGGATACGGCCGCAGCACATGACCGAATGCCCGACCCACGCCGCGGACGAACTGAGAACTCATGGACTCGACGCTACGCGCTTTCGGTTGAGAATCTGCTGTGCTCACCTCAGCGGACGCTCACCGATAGTCGATGACCATCCGACCCTCGATCGCACCCTTCTCCATCCGCCCGAAGACCTCGTTGATCTCGTCGAGTCGCATCGTCGCGACGGTCGGCTTGATCAGCCCGCGTGCGTAGAAGTCGAGCGCCTCGGTCATGTCCTGCCGGGTACCCACGATCGAGCCCCGGATGGTGAGTCCTTTGAGCACCACGTCGAAGATCGGCGCGGGGAAATCGCCCGGCGGCAGGCCGACGAACACGATGGTTCCGCCGCGCCGGGCCATGCCGATGGCCTGACCGAATGCCTGCGGATGGACTGCGGTGACGAGCACGCCGTGGGCGCCACCGGTCTGTTCTTGCACCGCGACCGCCACATCAGTGGTCTTCGCGGCGTTCACGGTCACCTCGGCGCCGAGGTGGCGGGCGAGGTCCAGCTTGTCGTCGGCGATGTCCACGGCCGCCACCCGCATGCCCATCGCCTTCGCGTACTGCACGGCAACGTGACCGAGTCCGCCGATTCCGGAGATCACCACCCACTGCCCGGGTTTGGTGTCGGACACCTTGAGCCCCTTGTAGACGGTGACCCCGGCGCACAGGATCGGGGCGACCTCCACCGGGTCGACCCCATCCGGGATCCGCGCGGCGAATCGCTCGTCGACGAGCATGTGCGTCCCGAAGGACCCGTTCACCGAGTAACCACCGTTGCTCTGCTTCTCGCACAGCGTCTCCCAGCCTGTCCGGCAATACTCGCAGCTCCCGCATGCCGACCACAGCCACGCGTTGCCGACCTTGTCGCCCACCATCAATTCGGTGACGCCGGGGCCGAGGGCAACCACCGTCCCGTAACCCTCGTGCCCGGGCACGAACGGTGGTGACGGCTTGACCGGCCAGTCGCCGTGTGCGGCGTGCAGGTCGGTGTGGCAGACCCCTGAGGTCTCCAGTTTCACCAGCGCCTGGCCGGGGCCCGGTTCGGGGAGGTCGAGTTCGGTGACTTCGAGCGGATCGCCGAACGCGGTGACCACCGCCGCTGTGAACTTCTGATCTGACATCTCACACCACCTGTCGTCTCAACGGATCCCCCGGACGCTTCCAGTCTTCGCGATCCGAGCCGCGGCGGGCGCGGTTTCGGGTGAACAATCGGTTCAGGCGGAACCTCGGCGGCTCTCGAATCGGCAGCGGAGAGAAGGCCGCGTGATCCACAACACACGCGAACGTGGGATGCTCGAGGACATGATGGACATCGACCGCCCCAAGATCGAGGGGTCAGTGACCGTCGGAGACGACGGACAGCGTCGTATCGGGTTCGCCGAGTTCGGTTCGGCCACCGGACGCGCACTGTTCTGGCTACACGGCACTCCGGGCGCACGACGACAGATCCCGACCGAGGCGAGGGCGTTCGCCGCGCAGCACGGACTGCGCATCGTCGGCCTCGACCGGCCCGGGGTCGGTTCGTCCACGCCGTACCGGTACCGCAACGTGGCCGAGTTCGCGTTGGACCTCGAGATCGTCGCCGACGCACTCGGTATCGAGGAGTTCGCGGTCATCGGTCTGTCCGGCGGTGGCCCGTATGCCCTCGGTGTCGCGCACACCTTCCCCGACCGGGTCGTCGCCGCAGGTGTCCTCGGTGGGGTCGCCCCCACCGTCGGTCCCGATTCCGCGCCCGGCGGCGCCATGCGACTCGGGCGCGCGGCGGCGCCGGTGCTCGGTGTTGCCGGCGCGCCGATCGGCAAGGTGGTCAGCTCGGTACTCGGCGTCGCCCGTCCGATCGCCGACCCGGCGATCGCGATCTATGGCCGATTGTCCCCGGAAGGGGATCGAGAGTTGTTGTCGCGGCCGGAATTCCGCGCGATGTTCCTCGACGACCTATTGCACGGCGGCTCCCGTCGGATGGAGGCGCCGTTTGCCGACATCGTGGTGTTCTCCCGGGACTGGGGCTTCCGCGTGTCCGAGGTGACCGTGCCGGTGCGTTGGTGGCACGGCGACCGCGACCACATCATCCCCCACGCACACGGCGAACACATGGTGGCCATGCTCCCCGATGCCAAGTTGTTCACCATGCACGGCGAGAGCCACCTCGGCGCTCTCGGCCTCTCCGTGGAGATCATCACCGAACTGCTGACCGTGTGGGACCAGCCGCGCTGAACCGTCGAACACCGAGCGCATCGACAGATACGGCAACCCGCTCAGGGTGCGGTGCCCGCGAGGCCCACGGCCAGCCCGAGCACCACACCCATCACCGCGAGTTCCACTGTCGCCAAACGCAACGAGGTGGCCTCGCTGAGCTGATGCCGGTCGACGCCGGGAACCCAACGGCGCCGCGCGTACACGCCCAGCCCGATGAGGATCACCAGGCCTACCGCCTTGGCCAGCAGGACGCGACCATAACCGGTGTCGAGCAGGTCGCCGAGGCCGATCTGCAGCGCAGCGCTGATCAGCCCCGTCGTCGCGATCCCCGCGACCGCCCACAGTGCGCGGGAAGAGAACTCCGGCAACGCCGAGGCCCAGCCCCGGCGCCCGCGGACGACGAGCACCATCGCGGCCAGGGTGCCGCACCACCAGGCGGCGGCAAGCGCATGCGCACCGACCAGGATCGGCCCGATCGCGTGTTGGCCAGGGTGGCCGGTGATCGACGTCGCGAGCACTCCGACGCCGGCCAGCAGCGCATAGGAAGCTGCAGGTGGTGCCGCGCGGCCGGTGAGCTCCACACACACCAGCCCGACCACCAGACACGAGGCGACCAGAGTGACCATCTCGGGGGCCCCGGCCCGCAGCGTGTCGACGAACTGACCTAGCCCCACGGCGGTCGGTGCCCGACCCGACTGATCGGCGGTTCGCAGCCAGGCCGCCACCGCGACCCCGACGAACCAGGCCGCACCGGCCACACCCACCGCCACCGGCGACGGCACGAGCCCGAGAACCGGGAGCGAACCGAGACCCACGAGGAGCACCGCGGCCGCCAGCGCGACCGTGTTGGGCAATGACGTCGCGGCCGGGCCGGCGGGAGCCGCAAGCAGCCAGCATCCGCCGAGACCGACGAACATCGCGGCCGACGCCGCGGCGATGGCCGCCGCCCGCTGCCGCTGATGCACAGGCCCGCGGCGTCCCGCCGTCGTGTTCATCGCACCGTCATACCGACCGGCCCGACCGCCGCGACAGTACGACGACCACGCCGAGTCCACCGACGAGCACCAGCACTGCCACGACGATGAACGGCCACAGCGGTGGACCGTCGTCGCCGGAGTCGGCCGCGGTGTCGGCGACCGGTCCAGGCGTCCCGGACCCGGCGACGGTCAGCTCGAAGCTGCGCTGTCCGTCGACGGGATGTCCGTCGGCCGAGGTCACCCGATAGTTGAGCGTGTAGGTACCGGTTGGCCCCGGTTCACGCAAGCCGACACTGAGCCGTGGGCCGTCGACGACGGCGTCGCCGTCCTGCCAGTAATTGCCGTCCGGGCCCACCACGGTCAGCACCGCAAAGGCTTCCTGGAGCGGCTCGTTGAAGGTTACGGTGGCCCGCGCCGGACTCGACTCCACCCGGGCTCCGTCGTCGGGGTCCGATGAGACCACCTGCGAATGGGCGTGCGCCTCGGGCGCGGTGACGACGCCGAACAGGGCGGAGCACAACACCCCCGCCACGACTGCGACGGCAGTGGTGATCATCCGACTGCTACGCATCATCGGAGCCGCTCTCACCGGTGCCGGACGACTTGGCAGCGCGGCCGGCGCGGGTCAAGGCGGCCACGCCGAAGACCGCACCGAGCGCACCGACGATCAGTCCGATGCCGCCGAGCCACCGTGCGGTGTCATCGGTGGACGAGTCGGCGGCCTCGGCAGTGGTCTCGTCGGACGCCGAACCCGTGCCGTGGTGGCCACCGTCGCCATCGGCGACCGGCAACGTCAGCACCGGCGCGGGGTGGTCGGGTTCCGCACCATCGGCGCCCATCGGCTCCGACCACGAGACCTCCTCGCCGTCGCCGTAGGTCTGGGTTGCGGGCAGGGCGATGCTGTCCTCCTCCGGGAACGGTCCGCCCGAGATACGGAACTGCGCGAACTCTCCGACGGGGACCCCGGGGGTGCCCGGCAGCGCGGACCAGGTGATCGAGGTGACCTCCTCGGTGGACGGGTCCTTGGTCACCGTGGACCGCCAGCCCGACATCACCTCGGGTCGGGCGGACTTCAGGTTCGGCAGGGTAACGGTGAGTGTGGTGGTGGCGGCGGTCTCGGATTCGTTGGGAACCACGAGTGTCACCACGCCGTAGCCGCCCTGGGTGAGGGTGGGCGCGGTGGCCGACACGTGGGCTGCGGCCGCGCCGGCACCGGCCAGCGTGCCGGCGGCGGCGATGGACAAGGCTGCGGCGGGTGCCGCGAGGCATCGGATCATGCGGTTGTTCATGGTGAGAAGTCCTGTCTGTGCGGGCACCTCAGCGCCCCGGTGCTCGCGCCGGCCGATGCCGGCGAAGGGGTATGCCCGGCGAGCCGAAACGCTGCCAGGCATCGATGTCGAGGAATCAGGACCTACCGGGCGGGGCTCGTACGCCGCAGCCACCGATGACCAGCGCGCCACCCGACCGGAACATCTCGCGACTGATCGCCGCAACAGTGTGGGATGCGATGACCGATATGACGGTGATCGCGCGAATTGTCGAGGTCAGCGCGGCGAGTAGGCCGGCCGCCACGACGATGAGCAGCGCACTGACCGGGATGGCGATTGCGTGCGTCACCGTCATCGGGAGCAGGGCGTGCTGGTCGATGTGCATCGCCGGATGCCCGACCGACATCGCCACGTGCGCAGCTAACTGCGCCGCGGTGAGCGCGATGACCGCCGACAGCGTCGCCATCAGCGTCGATCGACGTCGCAGATCGCCCATGGCCAGCGTGGTGAGGACACCGATGGCAGCGGTGAGCAGCATGCCTCCGGTCGAGGGGAGCGCGCCGGCACCGAGCCCGTGGGCGGCCACCGCGACCACCGGCACCACGACACCGGCGGCGACGCGCGTCAGCGTGTCACGGCCCCGGTCCGATGGCGTCCTGCTCATGAGGCCTCATCCTAATGAGGTCGCATGGCGGTTCTGCGGGCAGATTCGCCTGGAATGCTCACGGCACCGGCCGACCGTGGCACGGGAGGTTCGAGTCGCGCGTCACCGGGCCCCGCGGCGGAGGGTGACCCGATACGTGTAGTGCTCGGGGAGGAAATGGCTGATCGCGAGTTCTACCGCGTTGCCGGCCGCGTCGGTGTAGAGCCGATCGACCCGCAACATCGCATGCCCCTCGGCGCACTGCACCTGTTCGGCCACCGCAGCATCGGCCGACGCCACCGTGATCGACTGCGCCGCCTCGGTGATCGGATGCGGCAAATGCGGCTCCAACAGCCCGATCATGGTGTGAGTACTGGTGGCACCGTGGGCGAGTTCGTCGCGATCGGCCACCAACCGTCCCACCGATTCCGGCCACCACACGGTGGTCGACACGAATGGCACACCGTCGTGAAATCGCCGAAACGTCAACCGGTGGACCAGATCGGTGTCGAGACGCAGCCGCCCGGCCGCGTCCAGATCCACCTGACGACGCGGCGCCGACACCACTTCCATCGTGGTGTCGGCCGACAGGTTCATCAGATCCTCGATGGAACCGAGTTGGCGAAGATAACGCCCGGCCCCCTCGGTGGCGAAGGTGCCCCGGCCGGGCACCCGATACACCGACCCCTCGGCCACCAGGTCCTGGAACGCGCGCCGGACGGTCTGCCGGCTCAACCCGAATTCGTCGGAGAGTTCGGACTCGGTGGGCAGACGCACCCCGCCGCGATAGCGTCCCTCGGCGATCTGCGCGCGCAACGTCGCGGCGAGCGCCCGGTAGGCCGGTTCGGCGAGACCACGTGAGCTCATCGAGCTGATCCTATCGGCCCTCAGATGCCGCCCCGGGAAACGAGTTGGGCGGCGATCACGTTGCGCTGGATCTCGTTGGTGCCCTCACCGACGATCATCAGCGGTGCGTCCCGGAAGTACCGTTCGACGTCGAACTCGGTGGAATAGCCGTAGCCACCGTGAATCCGAACCGCGTTGAGGGCGATCTCCATGGCCATCTCGGAGGCGTAGAGCTTGGCCATCCCCGCCTCCATGTCGCAGCGTTCACCCTTGTCGTACTGTTCGGCGGCATGCCAGGTCAGTTGCCGCGCAGCGGTCAGTTTGGTCGCCATGTCGGCCAGATAGTTGCCGATGGACTGGTGTTTCCAGATCGGCCGACCGAACGACTCCCGCTGCTGCGCATAGGTCAACGAGTCCTCGAGCGCCGCGGTCGCCACACCCAGGGCGCGACACGCGACCTGGATGCGTCCGGTCTCCAAGCCCTTCATCATCTGCCCGAAGCCCTTGCCCGGCGTCGTGCCGAGGATTGCCGAGGCGGGCACACGGTAGCCGTCGAAGGACAGCTCGCAGGTCTCCACGCCCTTGTATCCGAGCTTCGGTAGGTCACGCGAGACCGTCAGCCCGGGGCCGTGCTCGCACAACACGATCGAGATCCCGCGGTGGCGGGGCTCGGCGGCCGGATCGGTCTTGCACAGCAACGCGATCAGTCCAGAACGGCGGGCGTTGGAGATCCACGTCTTCGACCCGGAGATCACCAGATCGTCACCTTCGGCCTTGGCCACGGTCGACATGTTTTGCAGATCCGAGCCCCCGCCCGGTTCGGTCAACGCCATCGTCGCCCGCATCTCGCCGGTGGCCAGACGGGGCAGGTAGTTCTGCTTCTGTTCCTCGGTACCGAACAGCGTCAGCAACTTGGCCACCACGGTGTGCCCGCCCATCGCCCCGGCCAGACTCATCCAGCCGCGCGCCAATTCCTGAGTGACCTGCGCATAACACGGCATCGACACCGGCGAACCGCCGTACTCCTCAGGCACCGCCAGACCGTAGATGCCGATCTGCTTCATCTGCTCGATCCAGCGCTCCGGATACTCGTTCGCGTGCTCCACGTCCTGCACGGTCGGCTTGACGTCGCGGTCGATGAACGCGCGCACCGTATCGACCAGGAACGACTCCTCGGCGTTCAAGCCACCCATAACCCACCTCGCCATATCCGCGTGTTCGACAATTCGATTTGTACGGCCATATTCACCGCCGGGTACGACTCTGTCAAGACTCGAGCAGTACTTTCCAAGTGAAGTGCGCATCTGGTAAATGTCAGAGGACCATATTTGGCCGCACATTTTGCCATCGCAATGGCACCCCGGCCGATCGAGACCAACGGATCGAGGCTCGCCGATGCAGACCGTTCGACGACGAGCAGTGCTCGTCGCACCCGCCTCCGACGACCGAAAGGCCCGCAAGGCGCTCGCGTCAACCGCCGATGAGGTCGTACTGGACCTCGAGGACGCCGTCACCCCGGAGAACAAGGAATCAGCCCGAACGGCCGCCGCCGCCCTGGTCGCCGAATTCGGAGCGCAGCGACCGGTGTCCATCCGGGTCAACGCCTTCGACACCGAGTGGTTCACCGACGACCTCGCGGCGTGCGCGGCGATGGGCGGGGGCCTGAGTGCCGCCGTGGTACCGAAAGCCGAGTCGCCCGAGCACCTCACGGAGGCAGACCGACTACTCGGCGACTCCCCCGCCGCGCTCCAGATCCTCGTCGAGACCCCCACCGGCATCCGCGATGTCGCGCACCTGTGCGCGGCCACCGACCGACTGGCCGCGATCATCATCGGCTACGCCGATCTCGGTGCGGCACTGGGTCGCTGGCCGTCGGCACCACCATCGGTGTGGCATCCGATCCAGGAGAGCGTCCTCGTCGCGGCCAGGGCGGCAGGCGTGTCCGTGGTCGACGGGCCGCATCTGACCATCGCCGACGACGACGCATTCCGAAACGCCAAGACCTGGGTCCGGGACCTCGGCTTCGACGGCACATGGGTCATCCATCCCTCCCAAATCGATTCGGCAACAGAAATTTTCACTCCCGATCCGGAGTCCGTCGAGGATGCACGGCGCGTACTCGCGGCACTCGAGGAGGCAGCCGACCGTGGCGACGGAGCCGCGAAACTCGACGGCCGGATGCTCGACGAGGCACTGGCCGTCTCGGCGCGGCGTGTGCTGGCCAAGGCGGGTCCGGCATGACCCGGGTCGTCGCCGTGGGCGGGCCGTACTTCGACGACCTCGCCGTCGGCCGACGGTTCGACGACGCGCCCTCGGTCACCATCACCGACGGAATGGCCGCCGCACATCAGGCCATCCTGGGCGATCGAATGCGGTTGTCGCTCGACACGGAGTTGGCCCGGCGTGTGACGGGCGTGGCAGCACCGGTCGCCCACCCCGGGCTGGTCTGCGACCTGGCCATCGGCCAGTCCACTCTCGCCACCCATCACGTCAAGGCCAACCTGTTCTATCGCGGACTCCGATTTCTCCGGTACCCGCACGTCGGCGACACACTCGCCACCACGACCGAGGTCGTCGGACTGCGGGAGAACTCGGCCAAGCCGGGGCGGGCACCGACCGGGCTGGCCGCACTGCACATCGTCACCACCGATCAACAAGGTCGACGCGTGCTGGACTTCCACCGATGCGCGATGTTGCCGCTGAGCGCCGGCCCGAAACCCGACCGCACACCCGCCGCCGACGACCTCGCCGACATCGGCGACACGTCGTCGGAACCCGTGCTGCCCGACTGGGATCTGTCCGAGTACCGAAACTCTCTGCCCGGACAGCACTTCTCCCCAGACCTGCGCGACACCGTCTTCACCTCGAGCGGGGACGTGGTGTCCAGCGCCCCCGAACTCGCGCGACTCACCCTCAACATCGCGGCCACCCACCATGACGCCCGCGTCGGGCAGCAGGGGCGACTGGTGTACGGCGGCCACACGATCGGCCTCGCGCTGGCCCAAGCCACTCGAGCCCTACCCAACCTCCTGACCGTGCTGGACTGGGAAGGGTGCGATCACACCGGCCCGGTGCACGAGGGCGACACCCTCACAAGCGACCTACACGTCGAGACCGCCACCACACTCGACACCGGCGGCGGCATCCTCGGACTGCGCTCGACGGTGGTGGCCGAGGAACCCGACGGAACCCGACGTCCCGTACTCGACTGGCGCTTTCGCGCCTTGATGGCCTGATCAGAGGAGCCCACACATGACCAACCCCGCCCCTCCCCTCGCCGGTCTGCACGTCGTCGAGGTGTCGAGTTTCGTCGCCTCCCCGCTGGCCGGACTCACGTTGTCGCAGTTGGGTGCCGAGGTGACCCGGGTCGACCCGATCGGCGGTGCGGCCGACGTCCATCGGCGGCCGGTGACGGCAGACGGCGAGTCGATCTACTGGACCGGCCTCAACAAGGGCAAACGATCGGTGACCGCCGATCTGCGCAGCGACGACGGACAGAGAATGGTGCGGCGGATGGTCACCGACTCGGGACCCGGCGGCGGCATCCTGCTGACCAATCAGGCCGGACGATCCTGGATGAGTCACGAGACCCTCTCGGCGCTGCGGCCCGATGTCATCACCGTGGAGATCCTCGGCCGCACCGACGGCACCCCGGGCGTCGACTATACGGTCAACGCGGGCCTCGGATTCCCGCACATCACCGGCCCTACCTCCCTTGCGGATCCGGTCAACCATGCGCTCCCGGCCTGGGATGTGGCCTGCGGACTGTATGCGGCGCTGGCCATCTCGTCCGCGGTGCGGCGTCGCGAACAGTCCGGCGTCGGGGCAGAGATCACGCTGCCGCTCGAGGACACCGCGCTGTCGATCGCGAGCGCGCTGGGATATCTGACCGAGCCGCAGGTCAACGGCCACGGCCGCTCCGGCACCGGAAACGACGTGTACGGCACGTACGGAACCGATTTCGCCACCGCAGACGGTGGCCGATTCATGATCGTCGCGCTGACACCTCGACACTTCCGCGACCTGCTGGAGCTCACCGGAGTCGGTGATGCGGTGGCCGCCGTGGAGAAGGCACTCGGCGCCGACTTCGGCCGCGAGGACGACCGGTTCACGCACCGCACCGTGCTCAACGGGCTGATCGCCCCCTGGTTTGCCGCCCGGTCGACAGCGGACGTGGCAGCGGCGCTGGAGAAGTCGTCGGTGCTGTCACAGCGCTACCGCACCTTCGACGAGGTGGTCGCCGACGGCGACCTGAGCACCAATCCGATGTTCAGCGCACTGGATCAACCCGGCATCGGCACCTTCCTCGCCGCCGGCCTGCCCGCCGCCTTCGACGGCGAGCACTACACCACCGGCCCCGCCCGCGCCCTCGGCGCCGACACCCCTCGCAAGTAACCCAAGCCACTCGACCCACGGAGGCCGCGAAACTGCGTTCCGTCGGCCTCCGTGCCGGCCGCGATGTCCGGTCGGGTTACCGGTGGTTCTCCTCGAGCTCCGCGAGGATGGCTTGGGTGTGTTGGCCCAGCGCGGGCACATCACCCATCGGGAGCTCGACGTCGGCGAAGGTCATCGGCGGCAGTACCGCACGTATCGGGCCGGCCTCGGTACCGACCTCGCGCCATCGGTCGCGTTCGGCGAGCTGCGGATGCGCGACGACGCCGTCGAGCTCGCGGATCTCGGCGGCCGGTACCCCGGCCGACGCGAGGGCCTCGTCGAGCTCGGCCGTGGTGAATCTCTTGGTTTCGGCGGCGACGAGGTCGTCGACCTCGCCGCGCCGCCGGACCCGCTCGATGTTGGTGGCATAACGCGGATCGTCGGCCAACTCCGGGCGGCCCAAGACGTCGTCGATCAGCACCCGCCAACCACGGTCGTTCTGCACGCCGATGAGGATCTCCCCGTCACGTGTCGGGTAGCGGTCATACGGCACGATCGCGGCATGGCCGACCCCCGAACGCGGGATCTGACGGTCACCGTAGAGCCGCATGTACAGCGGATGACCCATCCATTCGACCGTCGCGTCGAACATCGACACCGCCACCGCGGCGCCCGCGCCGGTGGTCGCACGCCGGAGCAGGGCGCTGAGCACCGAGGTCAGCGCGTACATACCGGCCGCGATGTCGGAGGTCGGGACCCCGGTCTTCGCGGCCTCGTCGGCAGAACCGGTCACCGAGATCAACCCGGTCTCGGCCTGTACGAGCATGTCGTAGGCCTTGCGCTCGCGGTACGGTCCGGCGTCGCCGTACCCGGACATGTCGACCACCACCAGACCGGGATTGTTCCGACGTAAGTCCTCCGCACCGAATCCGAGCCGCGCCGCCGCCCCGGGCGCGAGATTCTGCAGGAACACGTCGGCGCGCGCGATCAACCGTCGGAGCACATCACGTCCGGCATCGGTCTTCAGATCCAGCTCCATCGACTCCTTGCCGCGGTTCAGCCATACGAAGTGCGACGCCAGACCGTGCACGGCGTCGTCGTAGTCCCGGGCGAAGTCGCCCTCGCCGACCCGCTCGATCTTGATCACCCGCGCTCCTAGATCGGCGAGGTGGCGGGTGGCCAGCGGTGCGGCCACCGCCTGTTCCAGGGCGATGACGGTGATCCCGGCCAGTGGCGGGCCCGCAGAGTTGTCGATCACCGGGCAACAATCGCCCGGCCACGACCACCGCGTCAACCGGTACGTTCCCTGACGCAGGTGATTGCGCATAGGCAGTTCCTCATCGAGCGTGAGCCGGACCCACTTTGAACGCGATCCGGGGCACGTGGTCGGATGGAAGTTGATGCGCGCAACTGTCTGAAGCTGCGGGCGACGATCTGGAGGTGCAGATGACCACGATCGAGGTCACCGGACATCGTCAACGTGAGGCGTGGGCAGAGAAGGTCCTGCCGCCGGTCGAGGAGGTCCGCCCGGGACTCTGGTCCATCCCCGTACCGATGGCTCCCAACCCTCTGCGGTACGTCCTGATCTACGCTCTGGTGCTGCCCGACGGCATCGCCCTGATCGACACCGGTTGGCCATCCGACGACGCCTGGCAGGCGTTGGTCGACGGAATCCATGCGACCGGGCACGACATCACCGAGGTCCGACACGTCTCGATCACCCATCTGCATCCCGACCATTTCGGTCTGGTGCCACGGCTGCTCGAACACGTCGATCCCGTCCTGGCGATGCATCACAATGATGCCCGCCACCTGCACCACGTCACCGAGGCCGAACTCGAGCGCCAGATCGCGACGGCCCGACACGAGCTCGAGGCGCTGGGCGCACCCGATGTCGTCGACAACGGCTTCCGACACATCGCCCGCCTGCCCAAGGGCCGCACGATCGACGTCGAGCTCGACCATGACGATCCACTCGACCTGCCCGACTGGAACGTCCGCGCATTGTGGACACCCGGTCATACCGCCGGACATCTGTGCTTTGCCGACGACGACGCCGGCGTCATCTTCACCGGCGACCACCTGCTGCCACGGATCAGCCCGAACGTCTCGACCAATGCGTTCCAGGCCCACAATCCGCTCGACCAGTACCTCGTTTCGCTGGCACACACCGAAAAACTCCCCGACCTCGAGGCGCTCCCCTCCCACGAGTACCGGTTCCGCGGACTCGCCGACCGTGTCACCGACCTCCTCGACCACCACGAACAGCGACTCCGGGAAATCACCACGGCGGTCGTCGACAATCCGGAGAGCACCGCGTGGGAGATCACCCGGTCGGTCACATGGTCGCGGCCGTTCGAACAGCTCGGCACGGACCTGGCGCGGATGGCCATGCGCGAGACCCATGCGCACCTCGTCGTCCTGGAACAACGCGGCGTCCTCACTCCGACCGAAGGCTCGCCCGTCCGCTGGAATCGGACTCAATCTGCCGCCGCCCCCACCGCTGACAGGAGTGTCCGATGAGTTCGGTGACCACCGAGTTCGCCGACGGCGTCGCCGTCATCACCATCAACCGTCCCGAGGCCAAGAACGCGGTCAACCTCGACGTCGCCGAGGGTATCGCGGCGGCCGTCGAGGAACTCGACGCCCGCGACGACCTGACGGTCGGCATCCTGACCGGCGCGGGCGGGACCTTCTGCGCCGGCATGGACCTCAAGGGCTTCACCCGCGGTGAGCGTCCATTTGTATCGGGCCGCGGCTTCGGCGGACTCGTGGAGGCCCCACCGAGCAAACCACTCATCGCCGCCGTCGAGGGCTGGGCACTGGCCGGAGGGTGCGAACTTGCGCTGTCCGCCGACCTGATCGTGGCCGCTCGCGACGCGCGGTTCGGCCTGCCCGAGGTCAAGCGCGGTCTGGTCGCCGCTGCCGGCGGCTTGTTGCGGCTGCCCAAGATCCTGCCGTACCAGCTCGCTATGGAGATCGCATTGACCGGCGAACCTCTCAGCGCGGCACGCGCACACGAGTTCGGGCTGGTGAACCGGCTGACCGAGCCGGACGATGCCCTCGCTGGAGCACGACAGCTCGCGGCGACGGTCGCCGCGAACGGGCCGATGGCCGTCCGCGCCACCAAACAGGTCCTGTCGATGGCGATCGGCTACACCGACGCGGACCTGATCACCGAGCAGCGCCGCCACATCGACCCGGTCTTCGCCTCACAGGACGCCCAGGAGGGCGCGCTCGCCTTCGCCGAGAAGCGCGCTCCCCGGTGGACCGGGAAGTGAACGCTCGCCGGTGACCGAGCGCACACCGGTCACCGAGACCTCCGTACGATGAGTCCGTGGACCTGCACCTCGTCACCTACTTCGTCGCGGTGGTCGATCATGGCGGGATCACGAAGGCAGCCCAGTCGCTCTACATCTCGCAACCGTCGTTGTCACAGGCGATCCGAACCTTGGAGCGCCGACTCGGAGTCACCCTGTTCGACCGCTCCGGACGACGACTCGAACTGACCGAAGCGGGTCGCAAAGTCGAGGTCGCGGCACGCCGCATCCTCGACGACGTGGACCGCGCCAAGGCACGGGTCGCCGCCGTCCGTGAGCTTCGCTCGGGTCGCGTCGACGTGGTCACCCACAGCGCGTTCAGCATCGATCCGATGGTGGAGATCGTTCGCGTCTTCCGCGAACGCTTCGGCCACCTCGCCGCGCGCATCGTGGCCGCCGATGGCCCGAGTGGAGTTCTCGCGACGCTCCGCCGAGGGGATGCGGAGATCGGTCTGATGGACGCCTCGGCCGACCACGCCTCGTTCACGGCCATCCCGCTCGGCACACAGGAACTCGTCCTCGCGGTCCCGCCGGAGCGTGCCTTCGACCTGCCGGATCCGCTGTCCCGAACCGATGTTCGCGACATCCCGCTGGTGCTTGACATGGCCGATCCGGGCACTGCCGAGGTGCTCGCCGACGTGATCGCCGACAACGGCCGCAATGTAGTCGTCGACTGCGCCCACCCCACCGCGACCTGGGACCTGGTCACTCGCGGTACCGGCGCCACCGTTGCCCCCGATATCGTTGCGCGGCAACAGATGCCCGGCGCACTCCGGTTTCGGATCGAACCACCGCTCACCCGCGGATTCGGGCTGGTGTTGCGCTCGGGCCGGCCGTCACCGGCAGCGATGGCTTTCATCTCGGTCGCACGCGGCCTCTTCGGCACCCAACCCGCACAGCCGTCCGCCGAACTGACCGACGTCGGTGATTGGTGATTCTGTGGAGCTACGTCAGATCGAGTACTTCCTCGCCGTCGTCGAGCACCAGGGCATCGGGGGCGCGGCAGGCGCGCTCGGGGTCGCCCAACCCACCGTCTCGCAGGCGCTGCGAGCGCTGGAACGGGAGTTGGGGGTACAGCTCTTTCACCGGATCGGACGCGGCATGGTACTCAGCTCCGCCGGACGGTCCATGGTGGGCCCGGCACGCCAGATCGTGCGTGACGTCGATGCCGTCGGAGATCTGCTGGCGGCCCCCTCCGACGAGTTGACCGGGCGACTCGACATCCTCGCGGTACCGTCGGTGGCGTCGGGTCCACTCGTCGACCTCCTGGTCCGCTTCCGATCCGAATACCCAGGTGTCACGGTACGTTTCGGCGAACTCCGAGACGAGACCCAGGCCGCGTCGGCGATCGAGGACGGTCACTGTGAGTTCGCTGTCGCCCACCTGCCGATCGCCGGCGACGACCTCGAGGTCGTCGTGGTGGGTGAACAGGAGTACCTGCTCATCTATCCACCCGGGACCCAGGTACCCGACGGCCCGATCCCCCTCGAGGAGTTGCCGTCGGTACCCATGGTATTCGTGCCGCGGGGCCAGTCGGTCGCCGACGAGATCGAGGAGGCGATCCGCGTCGCCGGGGCCCGACCGCCGCTGGCCGTCCTCTCCGAGCATCGGGAGGAACGACTCCCGATGGTGCTCGCCGGCATCGGTGGGACGATGCTGGAGAAGTCGATGGCCGAGGCCGCCGCCGACCGCGCCGTCGTACGGACGGTGCAGCCCCGATTCGTCCGTCCGTTCGCGATTGCTTACGACCCCACCACTGTCTCCCCGGTCGGCCAGGCCTTCGTGGACCTGATCGGCACGGTCCTCGAGTCGAATGGGCGCTGATTGCGAAGGTGCGCTATGCCACCCGCTCGAAGACTGCCGCTAGTCCCTGCCCGCCACCGATGCACATCGTCTCCAGGCCGTAGCGCACCTGCCGGCGATCCATCTCCCGAGCCAGCGTCGCCAGCATGCGAACACCGGTGGCGCCCACCGGATGTCCCAGTGAGATACCAGAGCCGTGCACATTGGTGCGGTCGAAGTCGCCGCCGGCACCGAAGCGGCCGAATCCCCACTCCCTGGTGACCGCCAACGCTTGCGCGGCGAAGGCCTCGTTCAGTTCGATGAGGTCGATGTCGGCGAGCGACAGGCCGGCCTTGTCCAGCGCCTTCGCGGTAGCGGGAACAGGACCGATACCCATTGTGCGCGGAGCGACGCCGGCCGCCGCCCACGACACCAGCCGCGCCAGCGGGCGTAGCCCGTGCCGCTCGGCGACCTCGGGAGTGGTCACGATACACATCGCGGCCGCATCGTTCTGACCGCTGGCGTTGCCCGCAGTCACCGTGGCGTCGGGATCCTGCTTGGCCATGATGGGTTTCAGCTTTGCCAGCACGGCGGCAGAAACATCCGGTCGCGGGTGCTCGTCGGTGTCGATCACTCGCTCGCCGCCTTTCCCTGCGACGGTCACAGGGATGATCTCCTCCGCGAAGATGCCGTCCTTCTGGGCGCGGACCGCACGGAGATGGGATTCGACGGCCAACTCATCCTGTTCGGTGCGGCTGATCTCGTATTCTTCCCGCAGGTTCTCGGCCGTCTCGATCATGCCGCCTGGCACCGGATAGTTCTTGCCGCCGGCGGTGGACCTGGCGCGAACCAGGCTGTCGTGCATGGCGATACCCGACCGGGCGCCACCCCATCGCATATCGACGGAGTAGAACGACGCATTGCTCATCGACTCGGTGCCACCTGCCACGACGACATCGTGGTCACCGCCCGCGACCTGGAAACCCGCCTGGATGACGGCCTGCAGACCCGACCCGCATCGTCGGTCGATGTGCATACCGCCCACCGTGACCGGCAACCCGGCGTCGAGCGCCACCACCCTCCCGATCGCCGGTGCCTCACTGTTGCCGTTGCAGTGTCCGAGAATCACATCCTCGACGGCCTCCGGAGCAAGTCCCGACCGATCGAGCATCCCCCGCACCGCCGTCACCCCGAGGTCGACGGCGGTGAGATTCTTGAACATCCCGCCGTACCTACCGATCGGTGTGCGTACGGGTTCACAGATGACAACGTCTCTCATGGTGCGCCTTTCGGTGATCGATAATCGGATCTGATGGTTGTCACATGAACCGTCCGCCGGTCACCTCCAGCACGGTTCCGGTCATGTAGGACGACATATCCGAGGCGAGGAAGAGTGCCACGGAGGCCACCTCGTCGACCTCACCGGCGCGTTGCATCGGGATCTCCGCCATCTTCTGATCCCAGGCCTTCTGCGGCATCGCCTCGGTCATCGCCGAGCGAATCAGCCCGGGTTGAATGGCATTGACCCGGACACCGTGATGTGCCATCTCCTTTGCCGCGGCCTTCGACATGCCGACGATCCCTGCCTTGGCGGCCGAGTAGTTGGTCTGACCGACCATGCCGACCTTGCCGGACAGCGACGAGATGTTCACGATCGCACCACGTTTGGCCTCGCGCATGATCGCGGCCGCCTTGCGGGTGCCGTTCCACGTGCCCTTCAGGTGAACCGAGACGACGAGATCGAAATCCTCCTCGCTCATCGTCCGCATCGTCGCGTCGCGAGTGATTCCGGCGTTGTTGACCATCACGTCCAACGAACCGAAGCTGTCGACGGCGTCGGCGAGCAGGGTGTCCATCTCTCCCGCGTCGGTGACGTCGCATCGCACCGCACGCGCGACCTCGGCGCCACCGAGTTCGCCCGCCGCGGCCGTCGCGGCGTCGAAGTTCAGATCCCCGAGGACGACGCGCGCCCCCGCGTCCACGAAACACCGGGCGATCTCGAAGCCGATGCCCTGAGCGGCGCCGGTGATCACCGCGGTTCGTCCATCGAGCAGATTCTGAGGTGTAGAGGAAGCCATGGGTCGGAATCTACCGCCGACCGGCCACCGGCGGCCCCGTCGATCCATACAAAGCAGCTAAGGGTGCGAGAGGGAGTTCGATGTGGACCGGCACCGCAGAACCCGTCAGAGTGGGAGGATGACCAGTGTCGTGAACACCACCGCCCAGCGCGAGGTCAGCGATGACGACTTCGCCGACATACTCGCGGCGACACGCGAATTCATCCGAGCGAAGGTCGTCCCGCGGGAACAGGAGATTCTCGACCTCGATGCGATCCCCGAGGACATCCGCGCCACCGCCAAGGAAATGGGACTGTTTGGCTATGCGATTCCCCAGCAATGGGGAGGGCTAGGACTCGATCTGACCCAGGATGTCGAACTCGCGATGGAGTTCGGATACACCTCGCTGGCGCTGCGATCGATGTTCGGAACCAACAACGGGATCGCCGGCCAGGTCCTGGTCGGGTTCGGTACCGACGAACAGAAATCCATGTGGCTGGAGAGGATCGCCTCTGGAGAGGTCGTCGCATCGTTCGCACTGACCGAGCCAGGCGCCGGCTCCGATCCCGCCGGACTACGCACCAGAGCGGTTCGCGACGGATCGGATTGGGTCATCAGCGGCGAGAAACGCTTCATCACCAATGCCCCGATCGCCGACCTGTTCGTGGTCTTTGCGCGAACCCGCTCCAAGGACGAGAACGGAACCGGCATCGCGGTGTTCTTGGTTCCCGCCGACACGCCGGGCGTGAGCGTGGGCGCCAAAGACCGCAAGATGGGCCAGGAAGGCGCTTGGACCTCCGATGTCCATTTCGACGATGTCAGGGTGCCGGCTACCGCCCTGGTCGGAGGGAACGAAGATGTCGGTTACCGGGCAGCGATGACCTCGTTGGCGCGTGGCCGCGTACATATCGCCGCGTTGTCGGTGGGGACCGCCCAGCGGGCGCTCGACGAGTCGGTCGCCTGGGCTGCGACGGCGACCCAGGGTGGCACACCCATCGGCGAGTTCCAGCTCGTGCAGGCGATGCTCGCCGATCAGCAGACGGGTGTGATGGCGGGCCGCGCCATGGTGCGCGAGGCAGCCCGCGCCTGGGTGGACAACACGGACCGCCGAATCGCGCCGTCGGCCGCGAAGCTGTTCTGCACCGAGATGGTCGGCAAGGTCGCCGACCTCGCGGTCCAGATCCACGGCGGCAGCGGCTACATGCGCGAGGTTCCGGTGGAGCGGATCTACCGGGATGTCCGGCTGTTGCGGCTCTACGAGGGCACCAGCGAGATCCAGCGCTTGATCGTCGGTGCAAATCTGGTCAAACAGGCACAGAAATCGCGCTGACCTGGCCGTCGCCGGCAGACTCAACAATTTTCGACAGTTCGCCGTAGTGCCTCACGTCAAACTGCCCGCGAAATCCGACTCATGCCTCAGATAGGAATGCCCGCGAAAGCTGTCAGCCGGCTGGTACTCGAACACCCTTGCGAACATCGGGTAGTGCGGAGGGGAACTGCGCGAGGTGGAGCTGCTCGGTTTTGTCTTTGGCCAGCAGGAGAAGTTGGTCTTGAAGTGCGGCGATGTCGCGACCGATCTGGGCGGGGTTGAGCGAGTCGCGGTAGGCGCACAGCTCGGCGCGCTGGGCCGCGCTGAGCACGTCAGCAGCCAGGAGGCGGTCGAACGGGGTAGCCGGGGCGTCATAGACCCGGCGGCGGCGGCCGTTGGCGGTGGAGGCGAATCCGACGGGTTTGATGGTCGGGGTCAGGTAGTTGAGCCGGTCGTTGACCAGCCGCCACAGCCGGTTGAGCGCGGCCCGTTCAGTGTCGGTGTCATAGCGCCAGTAGAACGCGTACTTGCGCACGAGGTGGTTGTTCTTGGATTCAATGGTGGCCTGATCGTTCTTCTTGTACGGCCGTGACCGGGTGAAGTAGATGCCTTGGCCGCCGGCCCACTCGATCACCGGATGGTTGAGGAACTCGCTACCGTTGTCGAAGTCCAAACCTGTTACCCCAAAAGGGATTTCCTCAACAGCAGTCTTGAGTCCGGTGAGGATATGGGTGTGCGCGTTGTTGCGGATGCTGCGGGTGAACACCCACCCGGTGTGCACATCGGTCAGGTTCAACGTCCGCACGAACTCGCCTTTGAGGGTCGGGCCGCAATGGGCGACCGTGTCGCCCTCGAAGAACCCGGCCTCGGCCTCCACCTCATCACCAGCCTTGCGGACGGTGATCGAATTGCGCAGCAACACAGACGGTTTGGTCGTGGACACACCCGATATCTGGTCTTTGGCCTTGGCGGTTCGCAGGTAGCGGTCGATGGTCGCCGCCGACATCGACAACAACTCCGCACGCACACTCGCGCTGTAACGGTCCACTCCGGCAACAAGTTCGCCGTGCCGCTCCAGCGCATCGAGCTGCACGCGCATCGATACCACGAGGTACTTGCCGCACTGCCCACCCGAGGCCGCCCACACCTTCTGCAACACCTTCAACGCGTCGTAGGAGTACTTCGGCGAGCGCGGGGTGCGCTCACGCACCGCCACCGCGTGCCCCGTGCCCGGCGACAGCCGCGCGGCAGCAGTCAACCGCCGCCGCGCGTTGTCGCGCGACCAACCGGTCACCTCCACCACCTGATCGAGGATCCGGCCCCGGTCCTTCTTCGACGCCTTCACATACTCCCGCGCGAACCTGCTGGTCACCTCGGCCCGAGACCGCATCGACAACCCACTTCCCATCCCCCGACGATCACCATTTCGCGGGCAAACCTATGTGAGGCACCGAGGGCGTTTCGCGGGCAGATTACGTGAGTCAAGCCGTTCGCCGTAGTGCCTCACGTCAAACTGCCCGCGAAATCCGACTCATGCCTCAGATAGGAATGCCCGCGAAAGCTGTCAGCCGGCTGGTACTCGAACACCCTTGCGAACATCGGGTAGTGCGGAGGGGAACTGCGCGAGGTGGAGCTGCTCGGTTTTGTCTTTGGCCAGCAGGAGAAGTTGGTCTTGAAGTGCGGCGATGTCGCGACCGATCTGGGCGGGGTTGAGCGAGTCGCGGTAGGCGCACAGCTCGGCGCGCTGGGCCGCGCTGAGCACGTCAGCAGCCAGGAGGCGGTCGAACGGGGTAGCCGGGGCGTCATAGACCCGGCGGCGGCGGCCGTTGGCGGTGGAGGCGAATCCGACGGGTTTGATGGTCGGGGTCAGGTAGTTGAGCCGGTCGTTGACCAGCCGCCACAGCCGGTTGAGCGCGGCCCGTTCAGTGTCGGTGTCATAGCGCCAGTAGAACGCGTACTTGCGCACGAGGTGGTTGTTCTTGGATTCAATGGTGGCCTGATCGTTCTTCTTGTACGGCCGTGACCGGGTGAAGTAGATGCCTTGGCCGCCGGCCCACTCGATCACCGGATGGTTGAGGAACTCGCTACCGTTGTCGAAGTCCAAACCTGTTACCCCAAAAGGGATTTCCTCAACAGCAGTCTTGAGTCCGGTGAGGATATGGGTGTGCGCGTTGTTGCGGATGCTGCGGGTGAACACCCACCCGGTGTGCACATCGGTCAGGTTCAACGTCCGCACGAACTCGCCTTTGAGGGTCGGGCCGCAATGGGCGACCGTGTCGCCCTCGAAGAACCCGGCCTCGGCCTCCACCTCATCACCAGCCTTGCGGACGGTGATCGAATTGCGCAGCAACACAGACGGTTTGGTCGTGGACACACCCGATATCTGGTCTTTGGCCTTGGCGGTTCGCAGGTAGCGGTCGATGGTCGCCGCCGACATCGACAACAACTCCGCACGCACACTCGCGCTGTAACGGTCCACTCCGGCAACAAGTTCGCCGTGCCGCTCCAGCGCATCGAGCTGCACGCGCATCGATACCACGAGGTACTTGCCGCACTGCCCACCCGAGGCCGCCCACACCTTCTGCAACACCTTCAACGCGTCGTAGGAGTACTTCGGCGAGCGCGGGGTGCGCTCACGCACCGCCACCGCGTGCCCCGTGCCCGGCGACAGCCGCGCGGCAGCAGTCAACCGCCGCCGCGCGTTGTCGCGCGACCAACCGGTCACCTCCACCACCTGATCGAGGATCCGGCCCCGGTCCTTCTTCGACGCCTTCACATACTCCCGCGCGAACCTGCTGGTCACCTCGGCCCGAGACCGCATCGACAACCCACTTCCCATCCCCCGACGATCACCATTTCGCGGGCAAACCTATGTGAGGCACCGAGGGCGTTTCGCGGGCAGATTACGTGAGTCAAGCCGTTCGCTTGACTTCGAACGCGAGTTCGAATACCTTGGTTGCCAGCAGGCCGAGATGATGACGATATACCGGACCGGATAAGCACGCACAGGAGCGAATGCGTTGCTCGGCACGGTAGGAAACCCAGAACGGCCGCCTGCATCACCGGTTACACCGGTGCCGTTGTCGTATCTGCTGGGGAGTCGTCATGTCTGTCATCGCTGAAGTGTCTGTATCTGCGGAGCTACCTCCATCTACCGAGTTGTCTGCGCTGGTCTCGGTATTGCGCGAGCTGCGCTGCGATGACCTGTCGGGGCGTGCCACCTTCGACGCCATGGGTCAGATCCTGGCGCTACGCAACCTCATCGATCATCACGCCGCCCGCCTGGCCGCACAACTCGACCGACTCGGTGTGGCCCGCGACCACGGCCGCAGTACCCGTGAACTGCTCATCGTGATGGGATTCGCACCATCGGTGGCCCAACGCCTGCTGCGTATCGCCTCCTCGCTCGACACACTGCCCACCCTGCACGCACACGCCGCCGACGCCGCGATCCCCGCCGAACACCTCGACGCCATCGTGCGCGGAGTCAGCCATATCGCCGGCAGATCGGCGGAACCAATCGACGACGCACTGCGTCTAACCCATGTGACCGATCTTCTCGGACAATACTTTTCCGGCGCCACCCCCGCCGACATCGACACACGCGCCCGCACCCTGGGCAACCAACTCGCCGCCGGCACCAACGGCCCACCCGCCGCCGAAGACCGCCAACTCAACGAACTCACCCACCACCGCGACACCGACGGCCGCCTCCACCTCGAGGCCAGCCTCGACCTCGAAGTCGGCGAAAAACTCTGCGCCGCCCTCAACGCCCTCAGCGCACCCCGTCCCCAACCCGACGGCTCCCGCGACCCCCGCACCATCGCCCGCCGCCACGCCGACGCCCTCGACACCATCCTCGACATCGCCGCCCGCATGCCCAGCGACATCGCCAGCGCCGCACCCAAAACCCAACTCCTCCTCACCATCCCCGCCGACACCCCCACCCTGGCCGAACTCGACCTCCTGGGGTCGGTCACCCAAGCGACCCTGCGCCGACTGTCCTGCGACGCGGCCACCACCACCCTGCTCGTCGACGACGAACGCGTCCCCCTCGACATCAGCCGCGAGAAACGATTCGTCCCACCACACATCCGAAAAGCGTTGCACGTCCGAGACGAATGCTGCATCAAATGCGGCGCACCCGCCAACCGCACCCAAGCCCACCACCTGACCCACTGGATCGACGGCGGCGACACCAGCCTCGACAACAGCTGCCTACTCTGCCCCGCCTGCCACACCGACATCCACCACAACGGCTGGGACGTGTTCCTCGGCACCGACCGCCACCCCTGGCTCATCCCACCCGCCGCCGTCGACCCCGGACGCACACCCTTGCCCGCCC
>NZ_JAKGCU010000027.1 GCF_021556435.1 Gordonia tangerina | reverse complement strand
ATCCAGAAACTCACCCTGGCGATCCGACTCACCCTGCATAACCTCAGGATCCCAGCACGGCGGCCAAAACCAGCGCATTCCCGCGCCGGAATCCACCCCCAATTATTCAGCAGTCTCCTAGCGCCTCGCGACTACTCGACCAGCAGTTGGTCGAGTAGTCGCCAGCGGTTGGTCGCCCTCGACCAGCGGTTGGCGGCCCTCGCCAGCGGTTGGTCGCCCTCGACCAGCGGTTGGTCGAGGAGTCGCCAGCGGTTGGTCGCCCTCGACCAGCCGTTGGTGGCCCTCGACCAGCGGTTGGCGACCCTCGACCAGCGGTTGGCGGCCATCGACCAGCCGTTGGTGGCCCTCGACCAGCGGTTGGCGACCCTCGACCAGCGGTTGGCGGCCATCGACCAGCGGTTGGCGACCCTCGGCCAGCGGTTGGTCGAGTAGTCGCCAGCGGTTGGCGGCCCTCGACCAGCGGTTGGTGGCCCGCCGACGCCCATAGTCGGTGGTCGAGTAGGCACCGAGCCCCTGGGCGAGGCGCCGTATCGAGACCAGTCCCGCCGGACCAACGACGAGAACTACCCCATCGGATCGGCGGACGGCTCGGTCACCAGCGGTTCGTCGATGCGCGGACCGAACGGGCCGGCCACCGCACCCCACCGGTGCAGGCGCCACAATCCGTCGACGAACTCGAGTTCGATGGAACCGGTGTTGCGCAGGTGTGTCTCTGCGGCGAAGCCGGGGTCGACACCGGCCAGGCGGGCCGCGATCAACCGGATCGCCGCGCCGTGACTGACCACCACGACATCGCGTTGATCAGCCCCCTCGAGGTGCCCCGCGCGCAGGTCGTCGATGACCGGTAGGTAGCGGTCATAGACCATGGCCAGTGACTCGCCGCCGGGCAGCCGCGCTTCGAGATCCCCCCGATGCCACCGTTCGACGACGTCCTTGAACACGCCGTGGGCGTCGTCGTCGGAACGGTCCTCCAGGTCTCCCACCTGGACTTCGTGGATGCCCTCGGCGACGTCGGGGTCCACCTCCCACACCGATCCGATCAGCTCTGCGGTCTGCTGCGCACGCCGGGCCACCGAACTCACCAACACCACGTCACTCGATCGCGGATTCTCCAGCGCATAGCGAACCCCTTGGCGCACACCGAAATCGGTCAGCGCGGCGCCGGGCAGGGCGGTGTCGAGGCGCCGCATGACGTTGGAGGTGGTCTCACCATGACGAACCAGATACAGCCGCGCCACTAGCGCACCTCCCCGCTGCGCAGACTCTCGAACCAGGCGACGCTGTCGGCGGTGTCGGGCGGCGGGGACCCCGTGGCGCGATCACAGGGCCACGAGCCCAGGAACACCACCCGCTCACAACGGCGGTACAACGCGCGCAACGCCTCCCCGACCGCGTCGTCGTCGATATGACCGACGGCGTCGAGGTAGAAGCGGTAGGAACCCGGCACGTCGCGCCGCGGACGGGATTCGATTCGCGTCAGATCGATTTCACGCGAGGCGAATTCGTCCATCGCAGTCATCAGGCTGCCCGGCACGTTCGGGAGGTCGAGGATCACCGACGTCCGGTCGGAGCCGGTCGCCGCGGGCGGCGCGGCCGGTGCGCCGATCAGCAGGAACCGGGTGTAGGCGTCGTCGGCGTCGGCCACCGCGTCGGCGAGGACCACCAGGCCCGACAACTCCGCCGCCAGCGAGGTGGTGACGGCCACGTCCGCCTTGCCGTCCGCAACGTCGGCGGCAGCACCCGAATTCGACGACGCGGTGACGAATTGCGCCTGCGGATAAAGCTTCTCGATGGATTCGCGCACCTGCGCCGCGGCCACCGGATAGGCCGCCACCGTGCGCACCTGTGACGGTTCCAATGGCGATCGCGCGCCGATCGTGAACGCGACGTCGAGCACGACCTCGGCGAACACTTGCACCCGCCCGGCGGTACCCGGCCCCGGCGGGACGAGCGCGTCGGCGGTGGCCGGGACCGCACCCTCCACGGAACTCTCGATCGGGACACAGCCGAAATCGGCCGCCCCGGCGCGCACCATCTCGATGGTGGCGGCCGGGCTCTTGGCGGCGATCTTCTCCACGTCACCCGTCGGGCGGGGGGCGCTTTGCCGCGGCAGCCGGGTGGTCAGCAGCCGGTCGAGGGCGATCTCGGTGAAGGTCCCCGAGGGACCGAAGTAGGCGAACACGGACACGACAAGAGCCTAGTCGAGCCGACGCAACCGCCGATCGACGTTCTCGGACCCGTCATCGAAAGGATTGACGAACACCGGATAGGTATTTAGGTTAGGGTTGCCTTAATAAGGACTAACCCGCCGATCGAAAGCGAGGAGCGCATGACTCGGGCACTGACCGACCGTCCGTCGGACGCCGAACTGATCCAGACCGCATGCCGCCAGGTCAGCGTCGCCACCCTCGCTGTCGAGGGCGCCGAGCCGACTCCGGTGAACGTGGTGCATCTGTTCGAGTCGCAGGCATTCGTCCTGGTCCCCACCGACGGCGACGCGGTGACATTGGCCGGTGACTGCCCCGACGGGATCGCCGCCATGGTCGAGGTCACCGATTGCGCCCCGATCGATCTGCGCGAACGGGTTCGGTCATTGGTCTGGCTCAACGGCACCCTGCATGCCGTCCCCACGAATCTGGAACGCGATCTGGCCGTGGAGATCGCCACCGAACACCCCGACGACGGGCTACTCGACCTGGGCCACGGCAGTTCGATGCTGCGGCTGCAGATCGACAGCGCCGTCATCGCCACCTCCGCGGGTGCGGCCTCGGTCCCGTCTGCCGAGCTCGCGGGTGCGACCCCGGACCCGTTCTGGGAGTACGAGGGCGACTGGATCGCACATCTGGATTCCGATCACGCCGACCTGGTCGGACAGCTTGTGCGGCGCCTGCCGCGAGACATGCGCGACGGCCGCGTTCGGCCACTCGGACTGGACCGGTTCGGTATCCGCTTCCGGATCGAGGGACGCGGCGGGGATTCCGACGTGCGACTGCCGTTCACGCGACCGGTCTCCGATGTCCACGAACTCTCCCAGGCGTTGCGCACGCTCGCGGGTTGCCCCTTCCTGAACAGCCTGCCGGACTGAGACCGGAGGCGCCCGGCCCGTACGCTGGCCATCATGCGCGCCACGCTGAGATCGGTTGTGCACCCCGCGCGTCCGGCCGGGATCGCCGTCGTCACCGACCCCGTCGAACGCCGCGCACTCATCCTCGAGCTGGTCATCGTCGGCGCCCTCACCTTTGCGTTCTCCGCGATCTCGGCGGCCCTGTCGTTGGTGGAGGCACAGCTGGCCGGCGGCATCGGCAACACGACAGTCGCGCTGAATCCGTCACGTTCGGACCTGGGGTGGATCGACTTCGCCCGTCAGCTGATGAGCGCCCTGCGACTGTTCGCGATCGGCGGGCTGGGAGTGTACCTGCTGTGGCGCAGTGGATTTCTGCGGCTCGCCGGCCTCGACCGAGGGCCAACGCGACGCGACCTGCCCGCCGGCGTCGGACTCGCCGCAGTGGTGGGGCTGCCGGGCCTGGCGCTCGTGGCCATCGCTCGTGCGCTGGGCGTCAACGCACACCTGGTCCCCAGCGAGGTCGACGGGGTGTGGTGGCGCTGGCCGATCCTGATCCTGCTCGCGGTGGGCAACGCCGCCGCCGAGGAGATCATCGTGGTGGCCTACTTCATCACCCGGCTACGGCAACTCGGTGCATCCGAGAATGCCTCTCTCGCCGCGAGTTCGGTGCTACGCGGCGGCTACCACCTGTACCAGGGTGTCGGCGCGGGACTCGGCAACGTGGTGATGGGACTGGTGTTCGGGCGGTTCTTCCAGGTCACCTCGCGGGTGTGGCCGCTCGTCGTGGCGCATGCAGTGATGGACATCGTCGCTTTCGTCGGTTATGCGCTGCTGCACGACCATCTGAGCTGGGTCGGCTGACCGATCGCTCTCACACCACCAGCGCGTCGAGAGCGTACGGCGGCGCGCCCACTCCCACGATCCGAACCGTACCGGCGGGGGTGACCTCGGCCAGCCGGGCACCCACCGGCTCGCCGCCGTCCATCGCGACGGCCACCGTGGTGACCCGGTTGTTCTTCCACCGTCGGACTTCGTCACCGAAAACCACGCCCGCCCAGTGGTATCGCCCGTCGAGTGGGTCGAGATGACCCGTCACCCGCACTCGCGCCGACAGCTCGTCGCCATCGACCGACAGCACCGCCATGCCGTCGACGACGTCGTCCTCGATGGATTCGACACCCACCCAGTCGTAGTCGTCGGGACGGAACCGACGCAGCCGCGACCTGCGACGCCGGGGCGTCCCGATGGCCGCCCACTCGTTCTCGATGGGCTTGCGCACGGTGAGCGAGTGCGCACCGACGACGGCGAGGTGCTCGAGCATCGACGCCACATAGTCAACAGCCCGTGGGTCATCGAGAAACACCTCACCGTCGCGATCCGCCGACATGAGATCGAGGTAGCTCCCCGCGGGCGCACTGCGCTCGTGCACCGCCACCCCGGCCCTCAGGGCATCGGAGACGATGTTGATCCGCACCGCCGAACGTCGGATGCGCGCTCGAAGGCGTTGCGCCGGCAGTCCGGTGCCGGTGACCGCCACCGTCGGATGGCTGCTCATGGCAGGAATCCGCCGCGCCGCCACCCGTATCGCGACAGCCGGCTCATCAGTCCGGCGTCCTCGAGAAACGCCGCGAGCGAGGCAAAGCCACGTATCTGCACCTCGTGAAAGTGCGGGTTGGCGCGCGCGACCCGCGCGGCGGCCCGGCCGTCGAGGCCGGCGCGGGTGTACATCGCCGGATTGGTGAACAGCCGCCGGAACAGCACCCCCGCCAGCGCATGTCCGTTGGCGGCCACGACCGTCTCCCACCGGCCGCGAGTGGGTGTGCGGCGCATGATGCCGTCCCGGGCGAAACCGATGTGCCTCGCTTCCTCGGCGACGTGGATCTGCATCAGCCGTGCCACGAGCGGCTGCAACTCTGGATCGTCGAGCATCTCGCGCTGCAGGGCGTCGAAGATCTCCTCCCCGACGAGGGCGGCCACCCACAGCAGGCTGCCGCGCAGCGCGGAGGGCAGCATCGTCATCACCGCCCGCTCCCACCACCGCATCCGGAACGGCCGGGCGCCCGACCATTCGATCGCCCGACCGAACATGACCATGTGCCGGCACTCGTCACCCATCTCGGTCAGCGCGTAATGCGTGGTGGCCGACGCCGGGTCCGCGGCCATCAGGCGATCGAGCAGCGTGCGGTTGAGCAGGTTCTCGAACCAGATGCCGACCGACAGGATGTTGGCCAGCTCCTGTCGGGACACCTCGATCCGCCGCTCCTCCGACAGTCCGGCCCACAGGTCGGTCCCGGCCAGCGTCAGCACCCGCGGCGGGAGGAAGTAGCGATCGGATTCGGGTTCGCGATCCCAGTCCAGTTCGACGACCGGCTCATACGACCGCTTCACCGACCCGTTGATCAGGCGTTGGGCAATTGCCACCCGCCCTGCGCCATCATGCCGCCTCACCTGCGATGTCGCTGGCATCGGACACCTCCTGGACCCCATCGTCTGTGATCTCCGACACTAGATCCGGGTGGCTATGTGTCAATAGTGAATGTCACAGTGCTTGATGGATTGATTGTGTGTCCGCTCCACTCGGTCGCGCAGCGCGCCGGAACGCGAGGCGTCGATGCGTACATTGGATGAGATGAATGAGCCCGACCAGCCGATGATGCGACGGCGCGACGTCCCTGCAGGACCCGCCCCGCGCGCCGGCGACCGCGCTCGCAGACCCGTCCCATCTCCCCCGCGACATGCTTCCCCGCCGCCACCTTCCGCATCTCCCCCTCAGGGTTCGCCGCGTCGTCCACCGCCGCCCCATCCGGACGCCGGCCGGACCCGTCAGGCGCCCGGACCGCGTCGCAATCCGGTTCCCCCCAACCCGCCGGAGGCCACCGCGCACCTGCGCGACCGACGTGCCGACGATGCGCACTACCGACCCCCGCTGGCCTGGTCGGATGCGCCGGGTTCGGCGTCACCCGGCAACCGGCAGAGTTACGCGCCCACGCAGCGGCCCGAGCCCGTCCCCGCGGCAGAACGCATGCGACGACCGGTGCCCGCGCGTGCCGGGTCGTCGGCGCGCCACGGCGGTGATGGCGGCGGACCCCGACGACCCGGCGGCCGCTCCGGAACCGCCGCACCGAAGCCGCGCCGCCGTCGGCGACGACGACTGCGCGTCGGCCGACTGCTCCTGGTGGCACTGTTGGTGCTGGTGGTCGCGTCGGTGGGTCTGGTCTTCTACTACGACAGCAAACTGCATCGCACCGATGCGCTGACGGCCTACGCCGGGCGCCCGGCCGACACCCCCGGCACCAATTGGTTGATCGTCGGCACCGATTCGCGAGCCGACCTCAGCGACGCCGAGCGCGCCGAGTTGTCCACCGGTGACAGCGACGGTTCCCGCACCGACACCATCATGATGGTGTACAAGCCGCCGAGCGGTGATGCGATGCTGATCAGCATCCCGCGTGATCTGTACGTGCCGATCCCCGGACAGGGCTCGCACAAGATCAACGCCGCGTTCAACTTCGGCGGACCACAGTTGCTGGTACAGACCGTCGAACAGCTGACCGGTGCGCGCATCGATCACTACGCCGAGATCGGTTTCGGCGGATTCGACCAGGTGGTCGACGCGGTGGGTGGGGTCAACATCTGCCTCGATCAGACACTCAACGACCCCAAAGCGGGTTTGAACCTGCCCGCCGGTTGCCAGGATCTCAACGGTCAGCAGGCACTCGGCCTGGTCCGGACCCGCGCCTTCCCCAACGCCGACCTCGAGCGCATCGAGAATCAGCGTAAATTCCTCAGCGCCCTGATGGCGAAGGCCACCAGCCCCTCGGTCCTGCTGAATCCCTTCCGGCTCATCCCCTTCGTCAACTCCGCGGTCGATGCGGTGACCGTGGACGACGGCGATCATCTGTGGAATCTGGCCGGACTGGCCTGGTCGCTGCGCGGCGACCCGATCACCACCACCACTCCGACCGGTGGCAGTGAGTACACCTCCGACGGCGATTCGCTCGCCGTCGGCGACAACACCGAACAGTTCTTCACCTACATCCGCAAGGGCGCCGCGGTGCCCGAAGACCTGCTCTCCACCCAAGCCGGTGTCATCGGCGGCTGACGCCGGCCGGTGGTGAAATGTGGTGAGGCTCAACTCAGTTAGCCTGCGCTGAGCCGATCCCCGGATTTCGTGGCGCCTACTCTGGACGCCATGACATCGAGCACCGACGACACCGTCTTCCGGAAACTGCTGCACGAGCAGATCGGCAACGAGTTCGCCGCCGCACAGCAATACATCGCGGTCGCGGTCTACTACGACAGCAACGACATGCCGCAACTGGCCAAGCACTTCTACGCTCAGGCCGTGGAGGAACGCAACCACGCGATGATGATCGTGCAGTACTTCCTCGACCGCGACGTCGATGTGGAGATCCCCGGCGCACCGGCCCCACGGACCACCTTCGCCGACTACCGCGAACCCATCGAACTCGCACTGGCACAGGAGAAGTCGGTCACCGAACAGATCGTCGACCTGGCCCGTGCCGCGCGCGACTGCGGCGACTATCTCGGCGAGCAGTTCATGCAGTGGTTCCTGGCCGAGCAGGTCGAGGAGGTCGCCACGATGACGACCCTGCAGACCATCGCCGATCGTGCGCAGGGCAACCTGTTCGATCTGGAGAACTTCGTGCAGCGCGAGATCAACGGGAACGCACCGTCGTCGGCGACACCGCCGCCGGCCGCCGGCGGGAACCTCTGATCCCCCGGAGATCTCAGCGCAGGGTGACCTGACGGCCGCGAATGCCGTCGCGCGAGCGCACCTCTGCGGTGGTCAGGTCGCCTTCGACCGCCAGTGCCTCGGTGAGCCATTCGTCGAACTGATCGAGCGCCGGCGCCCATTCCTCGTGATGGAGTTCGTTGTCGAGGTCGAATACCGGCACCAGTAGCCCGTGGGTGCGGAACGAACCGGCGAACCGCGACCCCTCGCCCAGGGTGAGCCGACCAGCGGCGTGCAACCGGGCGAGCGCGTTCATCACCTCGTCCTCCGGTTCGGGGCGCACCCAACGCAGGTGGGCGCGCTCGCCGGCGTCGACCCACCAGGGTGCGCCGATCCCACTCTTGGCGGACAGCCTCGCGCTGGGCATGATGGAATCCTTGGCCTGCTCGAGCATGTCGGCGAATTCGGCCGGGACGTCGGTACCCGGCGGGAACCACCACCCGAAGTCGTCGTGCACGACGATGTCGAGCTGGGTCTGCGGCGCGAGGACATCGGTCAGTGCCGGCGGCTCGTCGGAGGGCACGAAGTCGGTGTCCGGGGCGGCCTGCGTCGACCACACGAGCGCGTCGGCGATCTCCCGGTCGACGTCGTCGGGGTCCACCTCGGTCTGCAGCGCGACCACACCCTGCGGCCCATCGTCGGTGTTGCGGACGATCGCGCGCACCGCACCGGGCAGGATGCTGGCCAACAGCACGCTGCGATCGGTCCCCTGGGTCAGTGCTTCGGACCCGAGTTCCACTGTGGCCGAGGCGACGAAGGCACGCATCGCCACCAGGTCGCATTCGGCGGCGAGTCCGGCGAATGGCCGCGGCGGCGGCGCCATCGCGGCCCGCTGACGCTCCTTGCGGGCGGCGACCCGCTCGGCGCGATTACTTCCCGGCCGCGGACCACTGCCGCGTTTGCTCTTCTTCGCCATGCGTCCACCCTCTCACGGGGTGGGCGCGCGGTGAGCGCGGGCTGGGCGGTGGGCGGTGGGCGGTCAGTCGACGGTGACGAGCCAGTCGCGCACCTTGGCCGGTTTGTTGGTGGCGACCCACCGCACACCGAGGTCGGCACACATCTGCACATCCGGCTGCTCGTCGACGGTCCAGCAGTAGGTGACCCGTCCGGCGGCCGCGGCACGATCGACGAGGTCCGGATTCATCCGCAACGTCTCCACCGAGGGGCCGATGCCGGTGGCACCCACCGCGGTCGCCGCGCTCCCACCGAGCATCCGAGCGGTGTCGCCGAGCAGAATCGTCGGCAGCATCGGCGCATGCCGACGGATTCGCCAGACCCCGGCTGATGAGAACGAGATGACCACGGCGCGACTGTGATCGGCCGACGGCGGAGTGGCGACACCGAACTCGTGCAACATCGCGAGGAGCTTTTGTTCGACGAGGCTGCCGTAGCGCACCGGGTGTTTGGTCTCGATGAACAGCCGGACCGGCCGGCGCCAGTCGAGGGTGAGGGTGATCAGCTCCCGCAGCGTCAGCACGGACGCCGGTTCTGCGGCCGGGTGCCAACTGCCGAAGTCGAGTTCGCGCAGTTGGGCCAGCGACATCTCGCTGACCGCGCCCACCCCGTCGGAGGTTCGGTCGACGGTTCGGTCGTGCACGCAGACGAGTTCGTGGTCGCTGGTGAGCCGGACGTCGCACTCGAGGCCGTCGGCGCCCTCCGCGAGAGCGCGTTCATAGGCGGCCAGGGTGTGCTCGGGCAGATCCGCCGAGGCTCCGCGATGGGCGACGACGGCCGGCTTCCCCGACCGGGACACCTGCTCGGCGCCCGTCATGCGGCCATCACCCATCGGCGCGCCGGAACCGGGTCCTGCTGTGAGGTGGCAAAAGTGACCTCGAGCCGGTCGGCCAGCCATCGCGCGAAGACCGCCGAACATGCGGCGGACACAGTGACCGCCACCAAGCCGTTGGCACCGGTCTGGATCGATCCCGACCAGGTCGCGACCACCCGAGTCACGATCGCGGCCACCGCCAGTGCGTTCACGATCGCCCAGGCGACCCACATGCGGGTCAGGCGGCGTCGGGTGCGGTCGCCGTCGAGGTCGGTCCGGACGTGGGCGGCCTCGTGCAGCAGCACGGCCACACCCAGCACGTTCACCAGCGGCACCACCGCCAGGAGCACGATCTGCCACCGTGGCCGTGGATCGCGACGATCAACGCAGCGGTAGGCCTCGGTACGCATGGCCATCACCCATCGCGCGAAGACGACGGTCGTGTACACGAAGCAGCCGAGTGCGAGCAGGCCACCGAAGATGACCAGGGTGGAGGTGACCAGATCCGTCCACGCCGGGACCGGCGTGGACCGGTTGATGATCAGCAAGACGTAACGCAGCAGGTGCGCGACTGCGGCCAGCCCGAGCGCGGCAGCCAGGACGTACAGCGCACGGGTCAGGGCATCGGACAGTGCGCCACCACGCGAGGCGGCAGCCCGCCCGCCGGTCGCGTTGCCCAGGCCCCCGTCTGTGAGTCCCCCGTCCTTGAGTCCCCCGTCCTTGAGTCCCCATTGCGGGATGTAGACGTAGCGCGGGATGTAGCGGGGCCGCGCGACGAATTCCGGTCGTCGAATCGTCGGAATCGCCTCGGGTGGACGTCGGGCCACCCACCGGACGTGTCGGCTCCGGTAGAGCCGGCCACTGCGCGGACCGCTCACCGGCGCCGGCCGTGACGGCGGTGCTGCCGGGGCTGGTGGTGCCGCCTGCCGCGGAGGCCCGAGCAGATCCGAGTCGAGCACACGGAGCGGACCACCACATCGGGGGCAGCGCTCGCGTCCGGGGCGGTGGGGCGCCTGGATGCGGCACCGCGGGCAGAGGTCGATCATTGCGAGCCGGCACTCCCGGTCTCGACGGGCTTGCCGTTCTCGACCCACGCGAGCATGCCGCCGCGGACACAGCTGCCCTCGTAGCCCATCTGGCCCAGGTACTGCAGCACACGCATCGACCGCCCGCTGGAGTGACACACGACGAGCAACTCGGCGTCGAGGTCGATCTCACCCAGTCGCGCGGGAACGTCACCGAGGGGGATGTGCAGCGCTCCCCGGACATGCCCGGACGCCCATTCGTCGGGCTCGCGCACGTCGAGCAGCACGCGGTCGGTGTCGTCGGTGAAATCGTTCGGGAGCTCGGTCACCGCCACCTGTCGGATGTCGCCCATACTCACGGAACCATGGTGGCACAGCCGTCCGGTCGCGGGCGCGGATCATGCCCGGAACGCCTGTGCACAACTTCGACGCGCATGACTCGGATTGACACGGGCCGGACGCCGCACAACGGACTATGACGACCTGCATATATCTATCCACATGCCGCTTTGCCAAACCGATCGGAAGTGTGCATCGGCGACCATCAACCTGTGGATGAGACTGTGGAAATTGTGGAGAAACCCGGCCCGACCTCCGCCTCCGCTGTGACCGCTTTCACATGTGGTGTGATAGTCGTCACTGAAATGGTTGCTCAGTGTTACACACTCTTCACCAAAGTGCAGAGCTGGGTCACACCCGAAGAATCTTCCCCAACGTGCGCCATCCTGTGGATAACTTGGGGAGAACGGCGCACAACTGCTCAACGAGGCGGCCGAACCGGCCTTTCTGCGCAAGTCAGCGGAGTTCGGTTCTGATGGGCCGATCGAGCACTTCGAGGGCACCGGTCACCGCGTTCTGTACAACGTTCTGCACGCTCACCTGCCCGCCGAGGAGCCGCGCGAGCAGCGGCTTGGGTGCGTCGATCACAGTGATCTCCGCATCCGGGTAGCGCTCGGCGATCACCGACCGCATGACGCCGATCGCGTCGACCAAGCCCACTTCGACCGCGCGGCCACCCACCCACAGGTCACCACTGAACAACTCCGCGTCGGGCGCGTTCAGCTTCTTGCCCCTCCGCTGCCGCACCCAGCTGATGAACGCCTCGTGCAACTCGCCCTGCAGACCGCGCAGCCACTCGACGTCCTCGGGCCGCTCCGGCGAGAAGGTGTCGAGGCGGGCCTTGTTGTCACCCGCCGTGTAGAGCCGACGTTGGACACCGAACCGGGAGAGCACATCGGACAGGCCGAAACCCGAGGAGACCACCCCTATCGACCCGATCATGGAGGTGTGAGCGGCAAAGATCTCGTCGGCGGCGCAGGCGATCCAGTATCCGCCCGACGCCGCGACGTCCTCGCAGAAGGCGAGTACCGGCACGCCCTTCTCCGCCGACAGTTGCCGGATGCGTTCGGCGATGTACTCCGACTGCGCGGGCGATCCGCCGGGTGAGTTGATCACGATGACGACAGCCTTGACGTGCTCGGTGCCGAACGCCCGCTTGAGGATGGGCTCGACGCCGTCGGTGCTGATCCCGTGACGTCCCACGCCGGTCGGCCCGATCGGGCCGTCGAGCCGGACGACGGCAACCCGGTCCGCGCGAGAACGCGCCACACGCTTGGCGATCGATCTGAAGGGTCCACCGGTCATGCGGCCGAGTGTAATGCGCGGCCCCGCGCGCTCGACGGCCCTAGACTTTCGGCGTGCGAATCCGATGGCTTACGGCGTTCTTGGATTTCCCGTCCGACCAGTTCGGCGCCGAGGTGACGTTTTGGCGGGCGATCGCCGGCAGTACCGTGTCACCGCCTCGGGGCGAGCACCGCGAGTTCGCTTCGCTCGAACCGTTCAACGGGGATCCGCATCTGCGGGTCCAGCGCATCGACGAGGGGCCGGGCGGCATTCACCTCGACCTGCACGTCGACGATCTGGGCGCGGCAACCGATGAAGCGATCCGGCTGGGCGCCAACATCCTTCGCAGCAGCCTCGACACCGGGTGGGTGTCGCTGACGTCACCGGCCGGATTTGTCTTCTGCCTGGTCGCCTGGCAGGGGGAATCAGTACGTTCGCGACCCATCCGGTGGCCCGGCGACACGATCAGCATCATCGATCAGGTATGCATCGACGTGCCGCACGGCGCGTGGGACCGCGAAATCGAGTTCTGGTCTGCGATCACCGGCCGTCCGACGACGCCCACCAGCCGCCCCGAGCTGGTACGCCTGTCCCGCGACCCCGCCCTCGCGATCGGAATCCTGTTGCAACGCAACGGTCCCGACGATCCCTCCCAGACCGCGTCGGGCCATCTGGACCTGGCAGCCAATGCCGTCGAGGACGAGGTGGCGCGACATGAGGACTGGGGCGCCGAGGTCGTCGAACGCCTCGAGCAGTGGACAGTGATGCGCGACCCCGTGGGCCGCCGATACTGCATCACCAACCGCAACCCACGCACCGGGGACTGATCCGGCCTCAACCGTTTCCGTCGAGGAATTGTTGCAGCAGTTGAACTTCGGTTTCCAGATCGTCACGCTGCGATGACGACAGCTCGATCATCACCTCCAGGTGGACGCGCCCGTCGGCGATGCGCCAGGACCCGGCCAGCCATCCGTCGACCAGCACGAACCCTGGCGATCGTCCGTTGGGAGTGCGCAGCCGGCCGAATCGCTCCTTCTCAGCGATCCGCCGCCGGTCGGCCTGCGCGACAAGCACATTGTCATACGGCGCCAGCAGCCTGATCGGCGCCGGCCGATCGGCGTCGACGATGTCGAGACCCTCCAGGTCGAACAACCGCTCACCGTCGGGCCCGATGCGCTCCACGAGTTCCCAATCGGCCTCCATCTCCTCGACCAACGGCGTGAGCCTGGTCAACCCACACCAGCTCTGGATGCCCGCAACGGTGGCCGGGCCGAAACCGCGCAGATATAACCGGATCAGATCACGGCGCGCCTCATCGCCGGCAACCGCCGGCTCCCCCGAGCCGACCCAGTCGTCGAACAGCCGATACGTCGGTGCGGCCGACCCCCGCCACAACCCACGCGGTGGTACCTGGACCAGCGGAAGGGCGCACCGCGCCACCGCAACGAGAGTCGACGCCGGCGCGTCGGGATGACGTTCCTGCAGCGCACGGCCGAGTTCGGTACCCGACAACGACCCGCCCGCCAGCAACTCGGCGGCATCGGTCACGACATCCGCGGGCCGCACCCCGTTCAGCTTGCGCGCATGTATGGCCAGTTCCGCGTCGAGCGCCGGCTGCGCGAGCGGTCGTACCCAACGGGCGTCCTCGGCATCCATCAGGAAGACCGTGGACCGCAACATCGCCATCCGAACGACTTCGCGGTCGGTGAGCAGATCGTCGAGTTCGGACGGGTCGAAATCGGCGATGCGCGAGGCCAGTCCGAAGAACGGCGCACGCGGGTCCTGCGCCTGCAGGCCCACGCACCGGTCGAGCACCTCGATGGCGTCCTCGGCGACTCGCTCCAGCAGGTGCTGGCGATGCAGCAGCGTCCGGTTCCATTGACCGGTGGTGATCTTCTCGGCCACCTGCTCAGGCGGCGGGATAACGCAGGCCGGTGGCGGCGTGGCAGCGGTAGCCGTGCGGGTTCTTCGCGAGGTACTGCTGGTGGTAGTCCTCGGCGTAGTAGAAGCGGCCGTCCCCGGCGTCGGCGAGCGGGCTGATCTCGGTGGCGATGGGCCCGAGCCCCGCCTGCCTCAGCACGGTCTCGAACTTCTCCGCGCTCTGCGCGGCGAGCCGAGCGTCGGCGTCGGTCAGGGTGTAGATCGCCGACCGGTACTGCGTCCCCACATCGTTGCCCTGCCGCATCTCCTGGGTGGGATCGTGGCTCTCCCAGAAGACCTTCAGGACGCCTTCGAGGTCGATCACCTCGGGATCGAACACCACGAGCACCGATTCGGTGTGTCCGGTGCGTGCGCTACATACCTCGTTGTAGGTCGGATTCGGCGTGTACCCGCCTGCGTAGCCGACGGCAGTGGTGTACACGCCGGGCAGCTGCCAATAGATCTCTTCGATCCCCCAGAAACACCCACCGGCCAGAATCACCGCCGACAGACCTCGGCCGAAGTCCCCGATGCCGAGATCGCCGTCGGGGAATTCCGGGTCGATCGCACCCCGGAGCGGGTGGTGCAGGAGCAGATGCTCATCGGCGACCGGGATTCCCTCGGCGCGACCCGGCAGCGCCCGTTCGGGCGAGATCATTTCCCGTTTGTGTGATCGCGAGGAAAGAAGCTGGTCAAGCCATGACATGAGTCCGATCCTACGCGTCGCCGGCGCCGCCACGGGTTGATGGATTTCGCAAGGTCTGCCTATCATGTCCCCCACGTCGGGGTTGTGATCATGGTCACTCCGGCTGGGATCAGCGACGACGAAGGGTGTTCATGGCAACGCACGCGAGTTCTGAACTCCGGCGGGCCCTCGGCTCTCGGCCGAGCACCCCGCGCGCCACCTATGACGTCCGGTCGGCGTGCGTCGGGACGGCCGCGAGCACCCTCGCACTGGTTGCCCTCCTCGTCCTGTTGATGCTGCTCTGAGCTACTTTTCCGGGCCGATTCTCGGCCCGCAGACTTCAACCACACTTGAAGTAGATTGTGCCGCAGTGTTTGCAATCGCCCATGTGGTGGGTAAGGGTGGAAGTACTCGCGCTACCCGACATCGGGCTCCGTTGTCCGATGCCTGTGATCCACGCGCGCAGTGACAAACGAGCAGCACCTCAGAGAGGATTATCGTGGCTGAATACACCTTGCCGGATCTCCCTTACGACTATGCGGCGCTCGAGCCGCATATCTCCGGCAGGATCATGGAGCTCCATCACGACAAGCACCACGCCACTTACGTCAAGGGCGCCAACACCACTCTGGAGAAGCTGGCCGCGGCCCGCGAGGACGGCACCATCGCCGACAAGGTGTACGGCCTGTCGTCGACGCTCGCTTTCCATCTCGGTGGCCACACCAACCACTCCATCTTCTGGAAGAACCTGTCGCCCAACGGAGGCGACAAGCCCGAGGGTGATCTGGCCGCCGCGATCGACGATCAGTTCGGCAGCTTCGACAAGTTCCAGGCACACTTCACCGCCGCCGCCACCACGCTGCAGGGCAGCGGCTGGGCGATCCTGGGTTACGACACCATCGGCGGCAAGCTGGTAATCCTGCAGCTCACCGACCAGAGCGGCAACATCCCCGCGGCCATCATCCCGGTCGTCATGCTCGACATGTGGGAGCACGCCTTCTACCTCGACTACCAGAACGTGAAGCCCGACTACGTCAAGGCCTGGTGGAACGTCGTCAACTGGGCCGACGCCGCGGAGCGCTACGCCACCGCGAGCAGCCAGGGCAAGGGACTCATCGTCCCGGCCTGACGCCCCGTCGGCAGCAGATGTGCAGCGCCGCCCGGTTCGGATCTCCGAGCCGGGCGGCGTTTATCTGTAGGGGGGCCTGCTCAGAGCAGGATCGTTACCGTGATCGCCGCGGCACACGCAACGCCGACCACCGCCAGCACCACCGCATCGGTGCGACCCGGCCGCGACGGGTAAGCCGCCAGCCGGCCGGTACCGCCGCGAGCGGTGATGGCCTCGGCCATCTCCGAACTGCGCCGCAACGCACTCGACATCGCGGCGGTGATCATGTCGAGCACGCCCATTTCCGCCGCCGGATGGCCGCTGCGCGGTGGCGCCGACGGCCGCAGCCGATGCGCTGCCCGCAACATGCGCAGTTCGTCGATCAGCATCGGCATCCCCCGCAGACACAAAGCGATGGCGACAGCCCACTCGTCGACCGGCAGCCGGAAGATACGCAATGGCCGCATCAGGGTCGCGATCGCCGGGGCGATGTCGGCCATCGGCGTCGTCCAGATCACCAGGATCGAACTCGCCACCAACACCAACCCGAGGGTGACCGCCCGCAGGTACACGATTAGCGCCGCTGGACCGAACATCACGTTGAGCAGGCCGCCGGCGATGATCAGACCCCAGAACCACCAGGGCGGCCGCGGGATGGCACCCAACGGGATGCCGGCGGCAATCGCGGTGATCACCACGAACGCCGCCACCATGCCCAGCGACGGCCACGACGGCAGCACCCACGTCATCACGCTGAGCAGCAGCACGACGATGAGTTTCGTGCCCGCCCACAGACGATGAACCATGGAGTCGCCGGGCACCTGGCGCAGCGGGATCGTACGCACACTCATTCGGCAGCCTCCCCGGTTGCACGCTGAAACGACTGCTGCCCGGAGATCCCCGGGGCGTCGACCACCGTCAACGTGCCGTCGGTGAGCCGAACCCGCCGACTGACCACCGCGTCGAGATCGGACAGATCGTGCGAGATGATCACGATCGTCATCCCCTCGGCACGCAGCCGTCCGAGCATCTCGACGATCTCGGCACGGGCATACGGGTCCACCCCAGCGAGCGGTTCGTCGAGGATCAACACCTTGGGTCGCCGCGCGATGAGCCCGGCGAGCACCACCCGACGCATCTGGCCGCCGCTGAGGGAATCGGTTCGGCGCGCGGCCATCTCACGCGGCAAGCCCACCGCCTCGAGTACCCGGGCGACCTCCGCGCTGCCGACCTCGATTCCGCCGGCGGCCATGATCTCGTCGCCGACGGTCTGCTTCTGCAACTGCAGGCGGGCGTGCTGGAACGCCAGTGCGACCTCCCCGACCTTGTCGGTACTCGGCGCGCCGTCGAGGGTCGCGGTCCCCTCCGACGGCCCGATCAGTCCGGCCATCACCCACGCCAGGGTGGTCTTGCCCGAACCGTTTCCGCCGACGATGAGCAGCCCGTCGCCGCGATGCACGGTGATCGACACGTCGTGCAGCGCGCGCACCGCCCACGGCGAACCGGCGAGATAGGTGTGCCCGACCCCCTGCAGCATCAGCAGCGGCTGCGCCGGCCGCGGACCGAACCCGCCGGCCTGCGCCACCGGCGTCGGCCGGGCCGGTTCCTCGACCATGCCGGGGCGCGGCACCCAGTGCGGCGGATGCGGGATCACCCGACCGTTGTGCAAGTGGATGATGCGGTCGGCGGCGGCGGCCTCGGCCCCCCGATGGGTGATCAGCACGACGGTCATGCCGCGCCGGCGCGGCAGATCGGCGAGCAGCGCCAGCAGTTCGTCCCGACCTTCCGGGTCGACCATCGAGGTCACCTCGTCGGCCACCAGCAGAGCCGGGTCACGCGCCAGGGCGGCGGCGATGGCCAGCCGTTGCTGCTGACCGCCGGACAGATCCGACGTCTCGCGATCCCCCAAACCGGCCAGCCCGACCTCACCGAGCAGACCCTCCACGTCCACCTCGGCGCCGAAGGGCAGACCCCACACGACGTCGTCGGCCACCCGCGAGCCGAGCATCTGGGTCTCTGGTCGCTGCAGCACCATCGCCGTGCCGCCGTGGCGTCCGAGACCGGCGGCGCCGGGCCGTGTCACCGAGCCCGTCGTCGGCGCCCGGCCGGCGAGGATCTTGGCCAGGGTGGACTTGCCCGACCCGTTCGCCCCCACCACTGCGACGAACTCACCGCTGCCCACCGATACGTCGACGGCGTCGAGCACCACCGGACCGTCCGGCCGGTAGCGGAACCCGACGTCGGTCAGGTGCAGGGGCAACGGCGCCACCTGCGCCGATTCGGTATCCACGGTGCCCGCGTCCAGGGTGTCCTCGCTCGGGATGTCGGCGAGCCGGGCGATGACCCCGCCGAGCAACCACCAGGCCACCGCCAGCGACATCACAGTCCCCAACGCGCCGGACACCCACATCCACACCCACCAGTGATCGACCATGCTGGTGCCGAGCGAGTCGACGGTGTCGGCCAGTCCGGACAGCCCCGGAACCTGGTTGAGCAGTTTCACCAGGCCGCCGACGGTATTGCCGAGGGCCTCCAGAGCCAACGTGCGCAACGGCACCAGGATGAGCAGCAGCAGCACCGAGATCCCGCCGATCACCGGGGCAGCGACAAGTCCCGCGACTGCGAGGGTGCCGATGCCTCGGCCACGCCGTTTGGTGTCGCCGACGATGCCGCCGACCAGCGCCGACCCGAGCACCGTGGCCGCCGCCCCGGTGCCCGCCATCGCGAAACTGACCCCGGTGGCGGCCACCGACGCCGCGATCAACGCCCGCGGCCGCGTGCGCGCGGCGACCAGGGCCAGCGGGACCGGCGCCAACAATCCGACCGCCGTCGCCAGCGGCACCACAGCGGCGACCACGATCGCCGCGACCGTCAGGCCACCGAAGATCGCGATTGACGCCATCTCCATTGGGCGCAGCGGAACAGACTTACTCACCTCATCCAGTGTGCCTGGTGGGTCCGACGGTCCCGCCGTGTGTCCGCCTCATCACACCCAGGACGCTCGGCCGGTGGCGTCCGAGCGTCCACACCCGGGTTACGTCGTGTAAAAGAACCGTCACAACAACCGTGTTCGAGTTGTCAGCACCGGCGTCGAGGTGGATTCTTCTTCCACAGGATCCGATTTTCGATCCGGGTCCTCGTCCGGGAGTAAGAACCCTGTGGCAGAGGGAGATCAGTGATGACGACTTCCATACCCATCGGCCTGACGCCGTTCCACTTCGAAGGGGAACTCAACGGCATCCTGATCTCGGGTCGGTGGCCCGAGTCGACGCTCGAATGGACCCAGACGCTGGTGGCCTCCGTCCGGATCGCGTGCCGGCCCGGCTTCCTGCCCACCACCACCATCTTCGGGGTCGTCGAAGAGCGTCCCGACGATGCCGACGCCGACGCGGTCGGAATGATGGTCGCGGTGGGCAACGTCGTCGACGACAGCTTCGTGGAGGCGGGCCGCTTCCTCACCAATCCGCCGGCGCTGGTGATGCTGCACCCGCCGTCGCAGACCCGACCGTCGTTGCCGGAGTGCGCCGACGTCGCCTCCGGATGCGTGCTGCTGCCCGGTCTGCCCGAACTCGGTCTCGAACACCGCGCCGGCTGGGCCGAGGCCGAGGCCGACGGCACGGTGGTGAATCTGCGCAACCAGGTCGGGATCGACCCCAACGCCGACCCCGACACCGCGGTACTGGCGATGTTGCTGGCGGCCTGACGAGATCGTCGAGATCTGGCGTCGTGCGTCGGGAAATCGTTTCCTGAGTTCGGCAGGTCCAGGTGGATGCATCGCGAGCCGGTGCTTGGCTGGCGAATACCCGACGTCTGCGTGCCCATGGGTCATCGCCCGGACCCAATCGCTGGACCGAGGTCCACCCGGTCGGACCCGACCGACAAGCGAAGCAGGAGGTCGAGATGACAGCCATCCATGTTCCAGACACGTGGAAACGCAAGATGGGCATGGACATGTCAGAGGAAGGCGAGGACCGGGCCTTCACTTTCGGCGATGACAAGTGGTAGTCAGTGTCACGACTATGGGGTCAGAAAGCCTCTATCGTCCCCTATGGTCGGACGCCATCCCCGAAGAACTCGAGTACCACGAAGCGTGCAAACTCATCGATCGCGGCGCCAATCCGGCTGACGCAGCAGCACGAGCAGCTCACCTCGTCCAGCAGATGGCAGGTGCGTTCAATGACGCCTACGTCGCTGGATGGGAGGTGCTGGACGGCTCTTTCGAACTCCCAGATCCAGATGATGAGCACCTCGTGGCTGCAGCCGTCGTCGGTGGCGCAGAGGCAATCGTCTCCGACAACATCTCAGACCTGCCCCAAGGAAAAGTACCCGGCCATATCCGCGTTGTCAGGCCTGTTCTGTTCATTGCTGACACAGTCGCCGTCTCGGCCGACGCTGCGGTGCGGGCCCTGCGGACAATGATCACCCGGCGCACCAACCCTCCGGAAACCTTCCGGCGCGTGCTCGACGTACTCGAAGAGCGATACGGGATGGTCGACGCCGTCGAGATGATACGAGCCGCTACGAGTTGAGATCCTCCAGCGGACGACGTCGCCGCCGATACGCGCTTACGTCACCCGGCAACGCCTCGCGCAGCGGATGTGTGACTGCCAGGGATGCCCCAGCGGCAGACCTCCTCGTTCGATGAGGCGCCCCGGCAAGCAGATACCAGGGCAGCAGGAGGGGCGCATCGCCGGTTGGGTGGTTGAGCAGATCCCGTCGGTCTCGGTAGCGGGCGGGACACGTACTCAGACGTCCGCGAGCGAGGTTTCACTGATGTGGCAGTCACCCCAGACAGCCTGACCTGCACCGAGTGCCCTACGCCTCACAACACCCAAGAGTTAGGGTCCCCAAACTTATTCTTTTGAGCCTCCTACCTGCATAAATACGGGTCCGCGATCTGTTGCGAGGCCAGGTGTGGGCACCCTAACGTAGCTTCCGTGATCGCTGCCCTGTTGTTGAGTTTCGGCGTGATCTTCGTCGCCGAACTCGGCGACAAGTCACAGCTGATGGCCATGACCTACGCCCTCCGATACCGGTGGTGGGTGGTGCTGCTCGCCATCACCGTGGCCACCACCGCGGTGCACGCGGTGTCAGTGTTCTTCGGACACTTCCTGGGCCTGTCCATCCCCACCGACGTGATGTCGATCCTCGCGGGCCTGGCCATGTTGGTGTTCGGCTTGTGGACCATCCGGGGCGATCACCTCGACGACGACGAGTCCACCAAGGCCGAACGGGTGGGCGCATCGGTGTTCTTCGCTGTCATGTCGTCGTTCTTCCTCGCCGAACTCGGCGACAAGACGATGCTCGCCACCATCACCCTCTCGACCAACAACGACTGGCTCGGCGTGTGGATCGGTTCGACCATCGGCATGGTCGCGGCCGATGCGCTGGCCATCGCGGTCGGCTCCCTGCTGGGTCGGCATCTGCCCGAACGCATCATCGCCCGAGGCGCGGCCGCGCTGTTCTTCGGGTTCGGCGCCTGGCTGCTGTGGGAGGGACTGTCCGACGCATCGGCGGTCACCATCATCGCCACCCTGTCCGCAGTGGTCGTGCTGCTCGGCGTCGGCACCCTCTACCTCCGGCACCTGCGCCGCACCGCAGCAACCGATCCCGCCGATGACGCGGCCGTGCACAGCTCGCGCTGATCGGCGGGCCGGCTTCAGCCCACCGGCTGGGCGGCGACCGCAGCGGACAGTGCCACAAGTGGCGCCGCGTCGGTCTCGATGTCCGCGCCGCCGGGCACGACGTCGCGCACCGCAGCACGCGGCGGTCCCGCCACCGCATACTCCTCGACGGCAGCCCAGATCATGTCCGCGCGGGCGGCGTCGTCGACGACCTCGAAATCATCGGTCAGATACGGGCTCAGCTGGGTGAGCGCGTCGCGGATCTCCACGACGCGTCGGTGCAGGAGCAGAGCCGGTGCCGGCGCCCCACCAACCGGAAGCACCACTTCGGGAACCGCTTCGGTCACTAGCTCCCAGAGTGGTCCAAGCGCGTCGATCTCCCGTCGATACCGGCGCCGAGACGTGATCGCATGCCACCGCGCGCGCAGCATCGGGTAGCTGATCCCGACGAGGAAGGCGACGACGCCGACGGCCGAACAGACCCCGCTCACGTCGAGCAGCCGGCCCTGGCCGAAGGTGCGTGTCGCCGAACCGATCACGAACACGATCTGCGTCACCGCTCCGGCGGTCAGGGACACCAACCCGATCAGCAACAGGACCAGCGATGTCCGCAGATACCCCTCGGCCAGCTGCAGAAACCGCCGGATGCTGCGGACACACGCCACGAATCCGTAGGTGAGGTAGCCGCTGGCGATCAGTACGAACACCGCGTACGCGATGTTGCGGGCGGTCCACACCGACAGACCTTCGGTGCGCAGGTCAATCGGGATGACCAGCATCGTGATCTGCAGTCCGATCAGCGCGACGACCAGCGGCACCGCCTCGATCCCGGCCCGGCGTTCGCGTGACGTCGAGCGCCCGGGGAAGAAGAAGACGATGATCAGCGCGGCCACTCCGACGGCGAGCAGCCCGTAGAACAACACCCGCGCCGCCCCGGTGAAGGTCACCGTGTCGATCGCCTCGGTGACGTCGGCGCCGGAGACCACGAAGGCCAGAGTGAGTGCGGCGATGGCGATGGTCATCGCGATCGACTGCAACCCGCCGCCTTCACGCCGGATCTGTTCCAGGCGCCAGCACAAGGCGGCCGTGAACACGACGGCCGCGACTGTGTTGAGGATTCCGACGGCGATCATGCCTACAACCAGCCCTTGTGGCCGCCGAGAAGACGCTGGATGCCCCGCAGGTCGTCGTTGCGCGCGGTCGTGCCGACCACCTCGGTGGCCTCGGCCGCCCAGCTCAGGATCATCGACGCGAGCATCTCGGCCTCCCACTCGCGGTCGTCGGCGTAGCAGGTCCGACTCAGTGCATCGGCAGAGTCGTCGTCGGCAGGCGCGGTCAGCGCCGACGCAGACACCGCACCCAGGATCTGATGTCCGGCGATGAGATGACCGAACTCGTGGATGATGATCTGCTGCTGGTGCAGCGGCGACGTATTGGCCTGGTAGAAGAAGTAGTCCGCATCGTCGGCGGCCAGCCACACACCGTTGGGCATACCCACCGGCAGCGGGTGGGCGATCAACCGGATCGGGCGTCCACGCCGAGCCCCGTGCCGGTCACACAGCTGGGTGACGTCCAGCGGCAGGTCGAGGTCGAGACCCTTCAGCGTGTCGCGACAGAGCAACCTCAGCGCACGATGACTTCGCATGGCTCCCGGAGCGGTGTACGACCCCTGCGGTCAGTTATTGTGCGGCCCGCCGACGACGCGCAGACGGGCGTCCTCCGGGGTCTCGCCCAGGCCCGCCGCGATGACGTCGGGCGGATCCTTCGGCAGTCCTTGCTGCTCGCGCAGCACCTTGATGAGCTCGTTGACGATGGTGACCGAGTCGCTCGACAGACCGGCGAGGCGGAAGGCCGCCAATTGCACGTTGGTGTCGGCCTGCAGACGCATGAGATCGATCTCGTCGCGGGTGCGCTGCGCGGCGCGGTCTTCCAGGAAGTAGTGGACGTCCACGCCGAATGCAGCTGCGATGCCCTCGACAGTGCGGAACGACGGCGACTTGGCCTTACCGGAACGCAGCTGACTCAGATACGACTCGCCGAGCCGAAAGCCGCGCTCGGTCGATCGGGCTGCGATCGCCTTGGCGCTGTATGCGCGGCCGTTGGGGCCGGGCACTGTACGGAACAGTTCCTCGAGACGTCGCGCGAACAGTCCCGGATCCACTACTGCAGTGTGTTCGGTGTCGACCGCCCCGGTCCGACGTCCGCCGTCAACAGGCATTTCCGCACCTCGTATAGTCATTGTTCTCCCCGGCAAATTCAAAGTCGTTTGAACTTGCAAACATTAAAGACCCGCGTGCATCGTGGATGCAACGCCCGTTGCGATTTGAACGTACCCGACTACCATCGCCCATGCGTATCACCTGTGGCAACGATGTAACGAATCCTCCCTGTGGCATTATTCACACTCGATCGTGAACAAGATGTGGCGTCGCGAACCGGAAGTTGCCGAGAGGTGAACGGCGGGGTTCAACTCACACCATACGTTCGTGCTTACGTAACCGGATCGGGGGTCGGATGACACATCGTGTTCCAGCAGGTACGCAGCGTCGTCGACGTTCGGTTCCGGTGCTGGCGATGCTCGCGACGTTGGTGGTACTCGGGTCGGCTCTCGGCGCCGGGCTGGCCCTGTCCACTCCGGCATCAGACCGCCCCGACCGCGGCTCGGGGTGGGGCGGCGGCAATCACCACGGGCATGGCCACGGGCACGGGCATGGGCACGGTGATGACGATGACGACGAGGATTCGACGACGTCGGCGACCGCGTCGGGGAGCCAGAGCAGCGCAACCACGAGTCCTGCCACGAGCGAATCCACCAGCACCAGCACCAGCACCAGCCAATCAACCAGCACTACGACCAGCGAATCCACGGGGTCGTCGAGCACCAGCGAATCCAGCAGCGTTACCACCAGCGAATCCACGGAACCGTCGACCACCACCGAGACCACCGACGACGGATCGGTCGTACCGCCGCGCTACACCCCGCGCCCGCCCAGCCGAGACGCGTCACCCGACGTCGATCCGGATGCGGCCGGCACCGGTGGTTCCGGTGGTTCCGGTGGATCGGGGCCGCCTGGCACCGGGAACCCGGCACCGGAGGACACCGCTGCGCCGGCGCCGGCTGCGGTACCGACGGTGCCCACAGCAGGCACGGGAGCGGGCGCCGGCGCGAACTCGGCGACCGGTCCGGGCGGGCCGTCGTCGACCGGCGGTTCGGCCGGTGCCGTACCGAACGAGACGACGTCATCTGAGGATGCGGGTCCGGGCGATTCCGCGCCCATCCCCGACCCGGTCTCGGAGATGGCACCGGCGGCACTCGCCGATCCGGTGGTTCCGGACTCCGACGTGGCGGCCTCGCCCCGACGCATCATGATCGGGCTGGCGCCCGGTGGGCTACTTCTGCTCGGGGCGATGGCGTTGTTGGGCAGCGGGTCGTTCCTGGAGGCGCTGCGGTCGTCGCGGCCGTGATCGGTCAGGCGTCGCGGCCGGCGAGCAGCGTGTCCCGATGCGGGACCGCCGCACGCGCGCCGTCGGTGATCCATTCCCGCAGCACCTTGGTCGCGCGCACGTCGTCCTCGTTGTATTCGAGCAATCGTTCGCGTTGCGTGGGGTCCGGCACCCCGCCGCCGAGGCCCACCGCGTCGCGATACCAGTCCATCGACGCCTCGCCGCTGGCGTCGGCGTCGCGCCAGGTGAATCCGGCGACGGGCGCGACGCGCTTGAGACCTTTCCCGTTCGGGCAGATGAAGTTGCGGCCGACAGCCTCGTAGATGTCGACCCACTCGGCCGACCCGATGAAGGCCTCCACCTCGGCGCGCGACGGCACGCCCGGGGCCCCGGCGAACCGGTCTGCGGAGCCGAGTAACCAGCGGTTCTCAGCCTGCTGCGAATAGCAGTACGCCGCAAAGGACTTCCCGGCCTCGTGGGCGGCGTCGCGCTGCGCGGTCAGCCACGTCCAGAACTCCCCGAACGAGCGGCCCTCGTCGGTGGTGGGCAGCGGTTGCCAGGTGACGAACGGCCGGTAGCGGACCTCGCAGGTCGGGTCGGTGGTGTCGGTCAGCAGCGTGCCCCACATGTAGGCGCCGTGTTCGCCGTAGCTCTCCATGTCGACATCCACCTCGACGTCGGCACGCCGCACCACCGGGGTGTCGAGGCGCCGGATCAACGGGATGCCCTGCAACCAGGCGATGGCGGTGAGTATCGCGTCGTCGAAGCGCGCGTTGCCCGGCCATTCGTCGGGAGGCCCGCCACGGTGCGCGGCCAATTGATCGATCGTGGTGATCCCGGCATCGGCGAGAATTCGGCTCTGGTTGGCGCCCACCACCAGGCTCACGTCGCGGCGCTGTTCCAGTTCGGGTCCGCATCGCTCCCACCACGGGCAGCTGCGGCATTCGCCGATCCGGCGGGGTGTGGTCGACACCTGCTGTTCGGCAATCGCCATGCGGCGGGCGAACACCTCGGCGTAGTCGGTGAGTGCCGAGGCCATCTCGTAGACGACGATGCAGTCGGCGTCGAGACCGATCACCCCGGCACGCAGCCGGGCCGGATCCGATGAGGTGGCAAGCCCGAGCTCGGTCAACATCGCAGTCAGCTGAGCAAGTCGGAGCAGGTCACGTCGCTGATTGCGCCCGTTGCGGGTGGGGTCCGCCGACGGGGACCAGGCCCACACCGGACTGGTCACCGTCACCTTGGGGCCCCCGTTGCCCTGCGCAGCACCGTTGCCGTTCGTGGACTCGTTGCCGTTCGCGGCCCCGCCGCTGTTCGTATCTCCGTCCGCGACGGGGACAGTGCCATCGGTGCCGTTCTTCGCGCCGGCGGTGCCGGTCGGTCGCCGCGCATTCTTCGCCGGATAGCTGGCCCGATGGTTCACGACGATCACCGGTAGGTACCCGTCACCGTCGCGGATCAGCAACTCGGCGTGACCGCGTCGCCCGGCCTCGCGATCGGTCGGCAGCGTCGCGTTCCAGATCCAGGCGGCCCCGGCGGCACACGCCGACAGGGTCTGCTCGGCGCGCGCGGCGTGGGTGGCGTCGGGGTCGATCAGCACCACGGTGCCCGGCGCTTGATCGCTGTGTAGGCCACGGATCATCTCTCGGACGGCGGCACGGTGATCGGCCGCCGCAGCCTTGCGTCGCTGCGCCTCCGGCGTGTCGGGTCGCGATCGCGCCAGGTCGGGGTATGCGTGGTCGAGGTACAGCCGGTGCTCGCATCCCGCGAGATCGCGGGGGTGTAACACCACCCTCACCACTGGTCCGTCCTCTCCCGACATCGCCGATCCGGGTCGTCCGCCACGCGCACCCGTCTGGTTCACGTCGGTTCGCCCCTGTCGAGCCTATGTAATGCTTGTACCGATGCAGTCGACGCCCGCTCGGTGTTTCCCCGACCTCGCCGGTCGGCCGGGCCCCGGGGCACCACACAGGAGGTAGGTCCTAGAAATGGGATTGTTCTCGTCCGACGGCAAGACCCGCGCGCAGCGCAAGGCCGAGGCCAAGGCGATGAAGACCAAGGCGAAACTCGAGGCCAAACTGGAGGCGAAGAGCGCGCGCAAGTCGCAGAAGGCGCTCCGCAAGGCCGAACACAAGTTCCGTAGCAAGGAACTCAAACTCGAACGCAAGAACGCCAAGGCCGCCGGCAAGGCGGAAGCCAAGGCCGCCAAGGCCCAGGCGAAGACGGCCGCCGTCGAAGCCAAGGCCGCGGTAGATGCCCAGCGATTCTCTCCGGCGAGCGTTCGGCGGTATCTCCTCGTCGCCCGACTGGTGTCCCCGATCGTGGTGCCGATCGCCTATCGCGCTGCCGTGGCCGCGCGTGGTCAGCTGACCGCTCTGCAGGCCGGTCGCGCCGGAGTGGCCCCCGACGTGCTGCGCCAGTTCTCCGGACACGGCGCGACGCTACACGCCCGTATCGCCACCACGCGGTCGGCGCTGGAGAAGGTCGCCACCACCGACACCTCCGACGACGCTTCGGCCTTCGTCACCGCGATGGTCACTCGCCTCGACAATCTCGCGATCGCCGTCGACGCCGCCGAGGCGATGCCGGCCTCGCAGCGGCGCACCGCGCACCACTCGATCGAATCCGAACTCGAGGGCATCGAGGCCGACATCCTCGCCCGACTGGGCGTGCACGATTCGACCCCCAAGGGAGCGTGAGGGAGATGACCGAGCCGGGACCGGCGGACCGTCGAGACGATGACGGTTCCGACGGGGCTCAACCACAGCAGGCTCCGGCAGACGGCACCGTGCCGGATCCGGCAGCAGCCGGGACCACGCCCGGCGAGCCTGGTCCCGCCGAGCCTGGTCCCGCCGAGCAGAGTCCCGCCGAGAAGGCGGCGAAGAAGACACCGGCAAAGAGGGCCGCCGCAAAGAAAGCTCCGGTGAAAAAGGCCGCGGCGAAGAAGGCTCCGGCTAAGAAAGCTCCCGTGAAGAAGGCCGCGGCGAAGAAGGCCGCCACCCGGGACGCGGCGAAGAAGTCGTCCGCCAAGACGGCTGGGGCCAAGAAGGTGCCTGCCACCACGGACGCCGCGAAGAAGGCCGCAGCGAAGAAGGGCCCGCCGGAGACCACGCCCGTCGATCCTCCCGTCGAGGAACCCACACCGGGGAAGTCGCAGGCCGATGAATCGGTGACCGTATCTTCCGAACAGCAGTCGAGCCCCGAGCAGTCGAGTCCCGAGCAGAAGTCGAACGCAGCCCAGGCCAGGCATGTGGCATCGCGACCGGCGTCGTCGAAGCCGGGGGCCACCAAGCCACCGACGAAAAAGGCGTCGACCGGTCCCGCCGGCCGCGCGTCGACGGCACCGGGCGCCCCGCCGTCGCGGCCGTCACCGGCGGTGGTCGACGTGGTGGCCGAATCCGATGCTCAGCGCGCCACTTTCGCCCAGCTGCGCGCGGGAGCACCCACCGAGTTGCCCACCAGAAACCGCGCCGTGCCGATCATCGCGGCCGGCGTGTTCGGGGCGGTGCTGCTGTTCGTGATCGAGATTCTGCACCGTCGGCGTTGATCGTGGCCGCGTCAGGCGCCGACCCGGTCGACGATCGCGGCGGCCACCTCGGCCGGGCGGGCCTCTGGTAACCAGTGGTCGACATCGTGGATGATCCGGAACTCGTAGGGCGCATCCACATAGCTCGACGTCATCTCCGCGGCGACCCGGCCGAGCGCGAAGTCGCCGTCACTCCAGACGTAGGTGGTGGGCACCCGCACGCGCCCGATGCGGCGGTCCGCGCGGCCCCAGAACGGTATCCCCCGGTACCAGTTCAACGCACCGGGTAACGCGCCCGAGGCGACGATGTCGGAGTAGAGCTGGCTCGCGAACGGCTCCGGCAGCCCCATCCGGGCGCCGCCACCTGGAGAGCGAAAGAGCTTGGACAGGAACCATTCCGGGAGTTTCGGAAGATTGAAGGCGGCCATGTACCAGGACCGCAGCACCTGCCCTCGCGGCATGGCCCGGACGAACGCGGCGGGGTGTGGCATGGACGCCACGGTCAGCGTCGCGATGCGCTGGGGGTGGCCAGCCGCCACCGCCCAGGCCGCCGCGCCGCCCCAGTCGTGGCCCACCAGATCGACGGTGTCGGCCCCCAAGGTGTCGATCAGTGCGACGACATCAGCGACGATCTCGCCCATGCGGTAATCGCGTCGCGCGGGCGGCCTGGCGCGCGGTGAGTATCCGCGCAGATCGGGAGCAAGGGTGCGTAACCCGTTGTCGTGCAATCGTGATGCCACGCCTTCCCACACTGTCGCGCGCTGCGGGAAACCATGCAGCAGGATCACCGGCGGCCCGTCGATCGGCCCGTCGTCGATCACGTCGAAGACGTAGGGGCCGTTGGCGAACTCGGTGATGCGGTCGGTCATCGTCGGCGTCCTTCCCCGGGAATGGCACCGACCCTACCTGCCGAGCGGTGGGCAGCAGATCGCCCGCGGCGCGGTTGCGTCGCGGGCGATCGACTTCCGGTGGGTCAGGTCAGCTGGTACACCGTGGTGCCGCCGACCGTGGTGGCCGTGTAGTTCTGCGCCACCCACTCGGCGATCTCGGAGTTGCCGCCGGGGCCACCCTGACCGCCGCCGATGTAGTAGGCGATCTTGCCATCGTGCACGTACTCGATGAACTGCTCCAGTGTGGGCGCCGGGTCACCGCTCCACCCACCGATGGCCATCACCGCTGTGCCGGTGGCGATCTCGATGCCCGCCGCCGACTGGGAGCCGTTGGTCGCGGCCGACCAGGTGGTGTCGGTGGAGGTCAGCAGTTCCACGAGTTCGGTGTTCGAGGAGATGTCACCCATTCCGCCGGGTCCACCGGCCCCGCCGCGGCCGCCGTCCTGAGTGGTGCCGTCCTGCGCAGCGCTCTGCCTTGCGCCGTTTTGAGTCGTGCCGTCTTGAGTCGTGCCGTCTTGGGCTGCGCCGTTCTGGGTCGCGCCGTCGGGAGTCGTCTGTCCATCCGCCGCGCCGGTCGGCGGGTTGCCACCACCCGAGCCGCCCATTCCGCCGCCCGGTCCACCCATGCCACCTGATTCCATCGAGGTCTGCACCGCGTTCGGGATGGACCCGCTGTGCGGGGTCGCGGCTGTGGCGATCGAGAAGGCCGCGGTGCCACCGAATCCGGCGAGCGCACCGGCGATCACCGCGCCGGCGACCACTTTTCGCCACGCCATCACGCTGCCGACCAGCAGGGCGACGATGCTGATGGCGGCGACCGCGCCGATCAGCCACCGGCACCACACGGGCCCGAAGTCGTTGCGGTTCAGCAAGACGATGGACCAGGCCGCGGCGAGTCCGATCATCCCGGCGAGAGCGAGGCGACCGTCCCACTTGCTACGGCGTCGCCAGGCGAATACCCCACCCATGCCGACGAGCGCGGCGATGGCGGGCGCCAACGCCACCGTGTAGTACGGGTGGATGGTGCCGCTCATGAAACTGAAGATGAGTCCGGTGACCAGGAGCCAACCACCCCAGGCGACGATTGCTCCGCCTTCGACGCGGCTGATACCGCCGGTCGATCGGAAGATCGGGAAGCTACGGACCATCAAGTAGGCCGCGAACACCAAGGCCAGCAACGCAACCGGGAGCAGCCAGGAGATCTCGTTGCCCATCTCCGAACTGAACAGTCGGTTGAGTCCGGTCGAGCCGCCGAACGAACCGCCCGCCTGGCCGCCGCCCATGCCGCCTCCGCCACCGGAGCCACCGCTGATGCGACCGACGCCGTTGTATCCCCATACGAGGTCCATGAAGGTGTTGTCGGTGGAGCCGCCGATGTACGGGCGAGCCGATGCCGGCACCAGGATCGTTGCGAGCACGAACCAGCCCGCCGAGACGATCAACGCCACGGTCGCACCGATCAGGTGGCCGATGCGCCTGATCCAGCCGGTGTTCGCGAACATCAGGTAGGCCAGTCCGAAGGCGGGGAGTACGAGCAGGCCCTGCAGCATCTTGGTGAGGAAAGCGAAGCCGAGCGCGACACCGACCAGCGCCAACCATCGGCCCGAGTTGGTGGCAATCGCGCGGATCAGGGCGTAGCCGGCCGCGACCATCAGCAGCACCAGCAGCGCGTCCGGATTGTTGAACCGGAACATCAGCGCCGCTGCCGGGGTGAAGGCGAGCACGCCACCGGCGATCAGGCCCGCGGCCGTGCCGTGACGCGGGTCGGCGAAGGTGCGGCGCATCGCGCAGTACAGCAGCGCCACAGCGGCCACCCCCATCAGCGCTTGCGGTACCAGCACGGCCCAGCTGTTCATCCCGAACAACCGCACTGACAGCCCGGTCACCCACAGCGAGGCCGGGGGCTTGTCGACGGTGATGAAGTTGGCGGAGTCGAGAGATCCGAAGAACCACGCGGTCCAGCTCTGCGAGCCCGCCTGTGCCGCCGCCGCATAGAACGTGTTGGCGTATCCGCTGGCGGAGAGGTTCCACAGATAGAGCACGGCGGTGGAGACGAGCAGCGCGGTCAGTGCGTACGGGCTCCACCGGACGGCGCGTGTGGGTCGAGGTCGGTCGGCGACGCGGCGGCGACGGCCGCCCGCCGGGGGTGGTGGCTCACCGGGCGTCGATGCCCCCGGTCGTTCCAGCCCGCGTCGCTCCAAGGCTGTGGTCATTCGGGTCCTCCTGTGTCGAATGTGTTGATCCCACACTGGGCCCCGGCCCTCCCGCGCCCCTGGAAGCCGGCTGGGAGAACCCTGTGAACGCCGCTGAACGCCGCCGACTCGGTGGTTCCTCCCCCGGGTATCGTTTCCTCCCCCCACTGCAACCGGCGGAAGTAGCGATACCCGGGGGAGGAACCGACCGGCTCAGCGGATCAGACGAGCGCGAGCACCCGAGCGGGGCCACCGGTGCCGCCGGCGAAGCGGGGCGCGCCCACGACGACGGTGGCGCCGGCCGCCGGCACCGACGACAGGTTGGCCATCGCCTCCACGGCGTATCGGCCTGCACCCAGGATGGCGGTGTGCGCCCCGACTGCGTCCATCACATCGATGCTGAGTGTGTCGGTGCCGATCGCGACGACGCCGCGTTCCTCGACCAACATCGACACCGCGTCGGCGTCGAAGCCTGGTGCATCCACGCCGCCTCCATGTGGCTGCCACCCGCTGTGCAATGCAACCAGGGCACGACGGGGGATTCGTCCGTGCCTCGATTCATAGGAAGCGATGTCCCTCGCTGTCAACGTGGTACGCCGATCCGTTCGCGCCCGTGCCGAAATGTCGATCACCGCCAACGGCGCCACCAGATCGCGCGCGGCTATCCGATCGACGGTGATGCCGTCGCCGATTTTGTGCGCAGGTGCATCGACGTGAGTTCCGGAATGTTCGGAGAACGACATCCATCTCGTCGCATACCCGCGGTTCCCCGGCCCCACGTGCGATGTCGGTAGTGACACCACGGGCGCGCTCCCCGGCCACAGTGGGAAACCGGCCGACAACACGTGTGTCAGGTCGACGACGCGTCCAGTCGGAGCCGCCGCGGCCGGTCCCGCCGCCGCACCGATGGCAGCGGTGCCGGCAGTTCCGGCCGCAGCACCCGCAGTCATACGCAGCGCCGTGCGACGTGAGAAGCGACGGGCTTCGTCATGCGCCGAGCGAACCACTTCGTCGTCACACATTGCGTCTCCTCGTCAGTCCGCGAGCCGCACTCGGAGGATGCGGTCGTCCCCCCCGTTGTCGGTGCTCACCAACAGTGACCCGTCAGCGTCGATGGCCAGCCCTCGAAGACGCCCATAGGTGTCTTGGATTGCCTTGCTGCTGCGGACCACTCGGTTGCCTGCTTCGTCGAGTGTGACGAACAGCAGGTGCTTTCCTTTCTGCGCGGAGATGACGACTGCGCCGTCGAGGGAGCCCCACCCGTCGTCGGGCAGAAAAGCCAAGGCAGGAGTAGCGATCGTCGGATACCCCGAACTCCACACCGGCCCCACCGCGCCGGGGACCCGGGTCGGATCTGTCATGGGCACCGACTCGTCGTAGATGAACGGGGCCCGGTCCGGCTTGTACCCGTAATTGCCGCCGGCGCGCAGGAGATTGAGCTCATCGTCGGCGTCGGTGCCCTGTTCGATCGCATAGACGCGGCCGGTTCCTGGCTGTACGGCAACGCCCTGCACGTTTCGGTGCCCCAGCGTGAACACCGGACTGGCCGGATCAGGGTTACCCGCGGCCGGTTTGCCATCCGGTCGGATGTGCAGAACCTTGCCACCCAACGAGTTCGGATCCTGCGGATTGGTCGGGATCGCATTGTCACCGGTGCCGATCCACAGCGATCCGTCGGCCGCTGCGGTGAGACCGCACCCTGCGTGGCGACCGGAGGCATTGACCGGAATGCCCGTGAGCACGGTTCGTTCGCGCACCATCGTCGTCCAATCGGCGCTGACCCGCCACGAGACGATGTTGACCACCTGTCCGGTGTTCGGCCAGGGGAGAGGCAGATTGGCCACCGATCCGGGGATGCTGACGGCGGCACCGGCGGTGGTTTCGGCCTGACAGGAGTAGACGCGCCGGGTGTCGGAGAATTGCGGGTCGAGTGCCAACCCCATCAGCCCGGCCTCTTTGACCGCGAACAGCTTGGAAAGGTCCGCGCGAACATCTTGTCGCCGACCGTCGGTCATCACCGCCACGAACTGTCCCGTGCGCTCGCCAGTGAGGATGACACCGTCGGGTGCGACCGCGAGATCCCACGGATGGTCGAGGCCAGATGCGACCTGCGACACCGTCAACGGCGGAGCGGCGTCGGCCTGCCCGGCCGTGCACAACCCGGCGACGAGAGTTCCGACGGTCCCGGCGATGATCGCAACGCGGGTCAGGAGGGGGCGTGCTCGTCGGCCGGTCACCGGATCACCGTAACCCGGGAGCTCGCCGTCGCGCCGCATAACGCACGCCCGATCCGAGGTTCCTCCCCCGGGTATCGTTTCCTCCCCCAGCTGCCACCGGCGGAAGTAGCGATACCCGGGGGAAGGACTGCGACGCGCGGGCTAACCTACCGGCCCGGCAGGTATTTCAGCGCGCGCACGGCGTACGGCGTGACGGCGCGGTAGATGCCCTTCGGGATGCCGGGCGCGCGGTCGATGCCGACGAAGCGCTGCTCGGCGACGGTCTGCGGCTCGGTGTACTTGAGGATGCCCTCCTCGCCGTGGCGTCGGCCGACACCCGAGATGCCCATGCCGCCCATTGGTGCGGCGGTGGAACCCCACGCCGCGGCGTAGCCCTCGTTGATGTTGACCGTGCCGGCCCGCAACTGGTCGGCAATCGCGTTGGCTTCGGCGCTGCTGCCGGCGAAGACGCACGCGTTGAGTCCGTACTGCGTCGCATTGGCGAGTTTGACGGCTTCGTCCGTGGAGTCGACCGGATAGATCGAGACGACCGGACCGAAGGTCTCGTCAGCGAAGCAGGTCATCTCGTCGGAGACGCCGGTGAGCACCGTCGGCTCGAAGAAGAACGGGCCGAGGTCGGCGCGACGTCGCCCGCCGGCGACCACCGTGGCGCCCTTCTCAACCGCATCGCGCACGTGGGCCTCGGCGGTGTCGACCTGCGCCGCCGACGCGAGTGATCCCATGTCGGCGGAGAAGTCATAGGTGGCGTCGAGCTTCATCGCCGACACATACGCCGCGAACTTGGTGGTGAATTCGTCGGCGATCTCTTTATCGACATACAGGCGTTCGATGGAGATGCACAGCTGACCCGAGTTCGAGTAGCAGGCGCGCGCCGCCCCTTCGACGGCCTTGTCGATGTCGGCGTCGGCGGTCACGATCATCGGGTTCTTGCCGCCGAGCTCGGCAGAGAAGCCGATCAGTCGGCGCCCGGCCTGCTCGGCCAGCGAGGCGCCCGTCGCCGACGATCCGGTGAACATGACGTAGTCGGTGGTGGCCACGATCGCCTGCCCCACCACGCTGCCCGGCCCGGGTACCACGGCAAACAGCTCACGCGGCAAACCTGCCTGGTACAGCAGGTCGGCGACGGCCAACGCACAGTACGGCGTCTGGCTGTCCGGTTTGATGACCACACCGTTGCCCGCGATCAACGCGGCGACCGCGTCGGAGACCGCCAGGGTGAGCGGGTAGTTCCACGGGCTGATGACGCCGACGATGCCCTTGGGCTGATAGCGCACCCGCACACTGGTTGCACCTGGCAGCATCCCCTTGACCTTGCGCTCGGCCAGCGTCTTGGGTCCGGTGGTGGCGTAATGCCGCGCGGTCAGCGCGACGTCCATCACCTCTTCCTGCGCGTAGATGCGCGCCTTGCCGGTTTCGGCCTGCGCGATGTCCATCAGCTCGGCGGCGTTGCGGTACACCAGATCGGAGAAGCGGTTGAGTACCTCGGCACGCTGCTGCGGCGTCTGGGTGGCCCACCCCTGCTGCGCACTGCGCGCACGGGCGACCGCGGTCTCCAGGTCGTCGGCGGTACCGACGGGGATGGTCGCCATCTCGGCGCCGCTGAACGCCTCCAGCACCGGTCGGGTAGGGCGGGCGCCGGCGTCGTCGATCGCGACGAGCTCGGCCAATCGCCGGAAGTAGTCGGGGGTGGGCTTCGGCATGGCGGGTCCCTCAGCTTTCGGTGGTGTCGGACTCGGCGGTCTCGGCAGGCTCGGCGCTCTCGACGATGACGATCCCGTCGTCGTCGGAGTAGACGATGTCGCCGGGGTGGAAGGTCTCACCACCGATGGACAGCGCGATGTCGCGCTCACCAACTCCGGTTTTGGTGGACTTGCGCGGGTTGGTGCCCAGCGCTTTGACCCCGATCTCCATCTCGCCGATCGCCTTGGCGTCGCGGATCGCTCCATTGACGATGATCCCGACCCAACCGTTGGAGCGGCCGAGTTCGGCGATGATGTCGCCGACGAGCGCGGTGTGCACGGATTCGGCGCCGTCGATGACGAGCACACCGCCCGGGTTCGACTCACCCAGGATCGACTTGAGCAGCGCGTTGTCCTGGAAGCACTTGACCGTGGTCACTCGGCCGACGAACTCACGGTTGCCGCCGTACTGGGTGAACTGGGTGTCGCAGCTGCGCACGAGGTCGCCGATCTCGTCCACGAGGTCGGCGGTCGGCGTGAAGGTCAGTTCGGTCATGGCCACCAGTTTAGGCAGCCATGCAATTAGGTGTGACGGACAGCCACAGTTACCGCAACCCGGCCGCGGTGCGCGCGCTCGCGCGGTAGCGTCGGCGCACGTGTGCACCGGCGGCGATTCCGCTGCTACCCACCCGCCATCCGACCGATGATCGCGGCGACCTCGTCGGGACGTTGGGAGACGACGAAATGCCGGGCCGGGCTGATGACGTCGACGTGCGCCTCGACGCCCGCGGCGGTGATCAGCGTCTGGGCATAGCGCCGTTGTTTCCACTCCCAGAAGTGCCGCCACCCGGGCATCCGAGGCGACGCGACCACCACGTCGATCGGTACGTCCGGCAACTGATGAGTGCGGCGCAAGTCGCGGAGATCACGATCCATCGTGGCGAAGACTGCATTCTCCGCCAGCAACGCCGTCATGAACCGCGGCTGCCCGAAAACCCGGCCGGCCCACCGCCGCTGGTCGTCGGTGAATCCCTCCGGCGGAGGTGGCACGACCAGGGTCCAGACACCTGCGCTGGGCCACCGATGGACACCCATCGCCGCGGTCACCGATTGCGCCACCCGTACGGCTCGGTGGGCAGCCCGCACGCCCCACCTCGCCGGCACCACCCGCCACGGCGCCAGGACGAACGACCCGTCCACCATCACGAGTCCGGCCGAACGCTCCGGATACACCCGCCCGAACGCTTCGACGTACAGCGATGCCAGCGAGTGACCGACGATCAGGACCGGCCCGCCGACGCCTACCGCGTCGAGCACCATCCGCATCCGGTCGACCTCGTCGAGCAGACCCGGCATCTCGTCCGGCGGCCGCGGACTCGACAGGCCGTAGCCCGGGCGGTCGTATCGGATCACTCGAAAGCCCTGTCGGAGCAACCGCACCGTCAACGCATCGAGGTCGAACCAATTGCTGCCCAATGCGGCCATCAGCAGAACCGACAGGCCCTCGCCCTCGTCGATCACATGAAGTCGATGGCCTCCGACGGGGATGACGATCCCCGCGCGGTCGCCACCATCCGGGCCGTCGGGCATCGGGGTCAGTAGCCCTGCGGCTTGGCCAACGGGAACGCCAACGATTCCCGAATCGACTGGCCGGTGATGAGCATGACCACACGATCCACGCCGACACCGAGGCCACCGGTCGGCGGCATCGCGTACTCGAGGGCCTGCAGAAAGTCCTCGTCGAGTTCCATCGCCTCCGGATCGCCACCCGCGGCGAGCACCGACTGCGCGGTCAACCGACTGCGTTGCTCGACGGGATCGGTGAGCTCGGTGTAGGCGGTACCCAATTCGACACCCCACGCCACCAGGTCCCAGCGTTCGGCGACACCCGGGATCGTCCGGTGGGCTCGCGTCAGCGGCGACGTCGATGTCGGGAAGTCAGTGTAGAAGGTCGGGAAGGTGGTCCGATCTTCGCCGAGATGCTCGTAGAGCTCCAGCACCACCTGGCCAGCGTCCCAGTCGGGCCGATAGGCGATGTCGAGGCGATCGCAGATCGCCCGCAGCGTCTCCACCGTTGTCTCGGGTGTCACCTCCTCACCCGCACCGTCGGAGACCACCTCGTGCACGGTGCGCACCGGCCACTGCCCGGAGATGTCGACGCGTTCTTCGTTACCGTCGTCGTCGCGGCGCACGATCACCGGTTCACCGTAGGCGGCGGTCGCGGCGTGCTGGATCATCTCGCGGGTGAGGTCGAGCATCTTGCGGTAATCGCTGTGTGCCTCATAGGCTTCCAGGCTGGTGAACTCCGGATTGTGACTGAAGTCGACACCCTCGTTGCGGAAGTTGCGGCCGATCTCGAACACCTTCTCCACCCCACCCACACAGAGCCGCTTCAGGTACAGCTCCGGTGCGATCCGCAGGTACAGGTCGAGGTCATAGGCATTGATGTGCGTCTGGAACGGTGTCGCGTTGGCCCCGCCGTGGATCTGCTGCAGGATCGGTGTCTCCACCTCGAGATAGCCACGCGCCGCGAGGAAGTCGCGCATCGACTTCACCACCACGCTGCGGGTGTTCAACAACTCGCGGCTGCGCGAATTGATGGCGAGATCCACGTAGCGTTGCCGCACGCGCGCCTCTGGATCGGTGAGGCCGCTCCACTTGTCGGGCAACGGCCGCAGGCACTTGCCGTTGAACCGCCACGCGTCGATGAGGATCGACAGTTCACCGGACCGGCTCCGGCCCACCACACCGCGGGCCTCGATCAGATCACCGAGGTCGACGTCGGAGCCGAAGTCCGGCGTGCCCGGAATCACCGCGTTCGCCTCGACCAGCACCTGCACCTGCCCGGACCAGTCGTGCACGTCGGCGAAGGCCACCTTGCCGAAGTCACGCAGTCGGGTGACACGTCCGGCGATGGTCACCGTGGTGCCTTCCGGTGCCGCGACGGCCTGCGCGATGGTGTGCGTCGGTGCATCGGCGGGTGGGTACGGATCAAACCCCTGCTCGGTCAACCGATCCAACTTGGCCAGGCGCACCCGCACCTGTTCGGGCCGATGTACCTCGATCGCACCCACGACGGACTCGTCGGCCAGTTCGGCGATCAGCTCGTCGAGGTCGACACCGGCGGGAATGGCCGAGCGGCCCTCGGTGTAGTGCCGCGCACGACCGAATCGCGGCAGCCGGACGAAACCCTCGGTGACGATCGCGGCGAGCGCGACCCGCGGCATCATTCGGTTGTCCTCGTAGCACAGAAAGCGTGGCCGCCATTCCGGCCGGTACTTCGCATTGGACTTGTACAGCGACTCCATCTGGAAGAACTTCGAGCCGAACATCAGCACCGAGTAGGTCGCGCGCATCACCGGGCCGGCCCCGATGTCGGCGCCGTGTTCGAAGAACGCGCGGAAGGCCGCGAAGTTGAGGGAGATCTCGGTGACGCCGTACTGCTCGGACTCGCGGGCGAGTTCGGTCACCATCGTCTCGACGAGACCGTTGACCGCACCACGGTCGCGGCGCATCACATCCAGCGAGACGCCGGTGCGGCCCCACGGCACGAAGGACAACATGCCGACCACCTTCTCGTGGTCGGTGCCGGCGTTCTCCACGGCTTCGACGAGCAGACAGTCCCCGTCGAGCGGATCGCCGAGTCGGCCCAACGCCATCGCGAATCCGCGTTCCTCGTCGGTGTCGCGCCAGGCGTCGGCCCGCGCGATCATCTGCGCCATCTCCGACGGCTTCCCGTCGTTCGAGTCTGTGGAGATCTCGGCGTGCCGGCGGATGCGAATGGTGATTCCGGCCCGTTTGGTACGTGTGACCGCTTGGCGGACCGCTTTCATCGCCGGCCCGTTGATGCTGAAGCCACGGGTCGGGATGATCGCCTCGTCACCGATGTTCAGCGACCCGAATCCGGCGGCGTCGTAGGCGGCGGCCCCCCGACTGCTGGTTCCCATAGCGGCCGGATGCCACCCGTAGCGCTCACACAGCGCGAGGAACTCGGCGATGGCCTCGCCCCATGAATCGGGGTCACCGATGGGGTCTCCACCGGCCAAACCCACACCCACCTCCACCCGGTAGGTGACCGCCGCGCGGCCGTTCGGCGCGAACACCACCGCCTTGTCGCGGCGGGTGGAGAAGTAGGCGAGCGAGTCATCGTCATTGAAGGCGGCGATCTGGGCACGGATCAGTCGCTCGTCGTCGGCGGTGATCAGTGATTTCAGCCTGACCGAGCGGAACAAAACCATCGCCGCGGCGATCAGCGCGAGCGCACCGAACAGGCCCAGCAGTCCGTTCACCGGCGCCAGCGCGTGCCGGCCTTCGAATGCGGGTTCCTGATCAACCGACCCGAAGGCGACCACCCGATTGATCGCGTACGGCAGCCGGTCAGCGCGGGTCAGGGTGTGCGGGAAGATCCACACCAGCGCCCAGCCGAGCAGACTGCCGATGACGAGTCCGGCCACCAGCACACCGAGCGCCCGCAGCAACGCGCCCCGACGCACGCGGGTGTAGAACTGCCGATAAGTGAGGATCAGATAGGCCAGTGCGGCCAGATCCACGATGATGCCGATCCAGAGGTTGATCCGGTCGGTACCGGTCACCGACAGATCGTCGGCGAGAGCGGGCACCAGATAGATCGCGTTGCCCACCGCGTACAGCGTCAGATACACCACGCAGATCCACCAGGCGATCCGCTTGCGCATGGACAGGGCGAACGCCATCAGCCCCAGCACGAATGCCCACGCGAAACTGGTGTCCGGCAGGGTGATGACGAAGGTGTCGAGATAGTCGCGCGGCACGTGGATGAGCCGGCGGAACCACGGGAACAGGCTCGACAGCAAGGAGACGGCGGCCATGATGCCCAGCACCGTCCCGGCGATGCGTGGCGCAGCTTGGCCGAAGCCCCGCGGTGAACGGATGCGCTCGAGCAGATCTCGCGACCGCCGCTCGGCGGCCGATGGCTCGTGTACGGGTTCGGCGACGACCTCGTCCGGCGCCGGAGTCCGCGGGATGTCCAACGTCATGGCTAAACGTTACGGGGCGGGCTCGCCCATCTGGCCGAGGTTGGGCAATATGTGGACCGTGGACGGATCCGATATCGACGAGGTGCCCATCCGCGACGAGTCGATCCGGTTGGGCCAGTTTCTGAAGTTGGCCAACCTCATCGACTCGGGCGCCGAGGCGAAAGAAGTGATCGCCGACGGCGACGTGTCGGTCAACGGCGAGGTGGAGACGCGGCGTGGGCGCCAGCTCACGCGCGGTGACGTGGTGGAACTCGGTGGCCAGATCTGCCGGGTGACCCGCGGCTGACAGAGGTGTCCGTCAGGCCTGCAGACGGCGCAGTTCGGCCGGGGTGATCAGGCGTTCCGCCTCGGCGGGAAACGAACGAGCGGATCGCGCACGGCCGAATCGACCGGTGATCGAACTCAGCCTGGCTTGGCGGCGTGGACCGGAGGATGTATTGGACAACCTCATGACCAATCACTTCCCTGCTTTACTACCGTGGACTCGCTCTTCATGGTGTCGAACTCGGCTTACTTTAGTCGGTCGACGGGCTCGGCCCAAGCGATATAGCGCGTTCAACAGACGTTGTCTTCGCCACACTCAGACCCTGCCGCCGGGCCGTCAAGGTAAAGCCGTTGCTGTCTGTACGTCGATCATCGCATCGGAATCGTTACGAATTCGGTAGCGACAGGCGAAAATTTGTGAGCAGAAACACAGCTGGGTACGACCGACGGACGAACCAGACCATCTCACACCCGGATCACGCCAGTCGGGCGAGATGGTTGTGTGCCCACTGGACTGCCGTCACACCCGGCCGAACCTTAAATGTGGCGTAGTTGCTGTGCGCACCCGACTGCAGGAAGCGATTGAACGAGGTGATCTGCTCGCGGGCCCGCGCATTGCTGAGTTCCTCGACGATCTTGCCGGGCCCGCCCAGGGTGAGGAGTTCGGTGATGATCGCCCCGGCTTCTGCCTGGTACTGGCCGATCTGGCTCGGCGTGGGGTCGCTGGTCTCCGCGAGGTAGCCGACGATGCGGGTGAGGAAGTAATCCTGCGGCACGTTGCAGTAGAGGTCGCCGGGCTCGCAGATGGTGAATGCACGCGGCGACACCCACCCCATGCCGTCCAGCCGCGGTCCCCCGCTGCCCTCCCCGCGCAGGGGCGGGCCGACGAGGTTGTCGCGTGCAGATCTGCGCGGATCGGAGATCAGCACCACACCCGCGACTGCGCTGGGGCGGATCGCCGCGCGCCCGGTGCCGACCTCGGAGGCGAAGTCGCCGGCAGCGTCGGCGCCCTGGCTGTAGCCGACAACCGCAATGCGGGTGCGCGGGCAGCGGTTGAGCATGGTCCGCGCCAAGCCGGTGGTGTTGGCGACGGCCTGTGCCTTCGACTTGCCGTACACCGCCTTCTCCCAGGGGAATGCCGTGGCGTCGTAGCCGACGAACTGCACGGCGGTCTCGGCACCGAGGCCCGCGGTGACATCCCCCAGAATCCCGGGGTTCGTGCCGTCGGCCCAGGTACCCGGTATCGCCAGCACGTAGAGCTTCGGGCAGCCTTGCGGTGCGCCGGCCGCCGGAGCCGTGATGGCCACCGTGGCGCCGATCGCCGACACGACTGTGGTCAACCAGATCATCAACGCGCGCAACCGCATCGTCGTCCCTCCCTCACCCGCCCGGTGCCGCCGGAACCGGGGCCCTGCAACCCGAATCTCGCGGGCCCGAGTCTACTGACCCATCCGCGGTCTCGGGTCGCGCCGAATACTCCTACGACAACCCCCACCGACGCCGCGCGTCGATCGCGCAACAAGGAGTGACCATGGTCGATGTCTCCCGCACCTTCACCGTGCCGCGTCCCCGCGACGAGGTCGTCGCCTACCTGCGCGACTTCGCCAACGCCGTCGAATGGGACCCGGGCACCCAGACGTGTGAGCAGATCGGCACGGACCCGGTCAACGAGGGCACCCGCTGGCACAACGAGAGCAAGTTGTTCGGTATGTCGACGACGCTGACCTACGAATTGACCGCGGATGCACCCGATCACCTCGTGTTCACCGGCCGCAACAAGACCGCGACATCGGTCGACGACCTGAGCTTCCGCGCCGAGAACGCCACCTCGACGGTCATCACCTATCGGGCGCATGTGGAGTTCAACGGCCTGGCCCGCCTCGCCGACCCGATCGCGCAACTCGCCTTCCAGCGACTCGCCGACACCGTGCCGACTCAGATGACCAGAGTGCTGGCCTCGCGCTGATCCCGCGTCGCGACCGGAAGTTCTCAGACGGGCAGCGGTGCGTTCAGCACCGCTTTGGCCAGTAGTTGTGCATGGCCAGGCAGGGCCGGTCCACGTAGGTTGTCCACGCGCACCACACCGTTGATCACTGCCAACGCCAATTCCACCAGGGCGTGGGCTTCGTCGGACCGCAGTTCGGGCCGGCACGCCTGCACCAGCCGGCGCCACTCGCCGACGTAGTCCTGGTAGGCCCGCGCCAATGCCAGCAGGGCCTCGTCGTCGAGGGCTACGGAGTGCGACAGGCTGACCGCGATGAGATCCCAGTGTGCCTGCGCGAAACGCGCGTAACAGGCCAGCAGGTCGTCGAGCGCCTGGGCGGCGTCCACGCTGCGCGACAACACCTGTCCCAGCTCCAGCCACATCGCCGCGACGGCGCGGTCGAGGCCGCATGCCAGGAGTTCACGCTTGCTGCTGAAGTGATTGTAGACACTCGGGCCGGCGATGCCGACGACGTCGCCGATGTCATCGAGGCTGACGTTGCTGTACCCGTGCACCGCGAACATGGTGATGGCCGCGTTCAACACGGCCTCGCGGCGTGCGACGGGCAGCAGTCCGGCGCCCGGATCCATCGGCACCGGCAGGTCGGTGACCCGAGGCGCCATGTCGGGTGACGAGTCAGGCCGACGCGCGCATTCCACCGCGGCGCGCACTGCCGCAGACAACACGCGGTCCCGGTCGCCGGGCGGCACCGGTAGCGGCCGATGTCCCGGCCAATTCACCATGGCCAGGATCGACCATGCGGCGGCGTCGGCAGGGACCGCATCCGGCGGCGCGTCCTTCGCGATGGCGGCGGCAATCGTCTCGGACACCTCGACGATGCGCACCCGCAGCTCGCTTCGTGCCACGGGGCCGACGTGGCCCTTGTCGCGGCTCCAGAGCGCGTCGAGGGTTTGGGATTGAGCCGCGATACCGACCACGTTGCGCGCGACCTCGAACGGGTCATCGACGCCACGTACCGCCTCCTCGTAACGACACAAGGCCTGGTCGAACGCGGCGAGCAGGAGTTCCTGTTTGTTGCGATAGTGCCGGTACAGCGCGCTGGGCCCGATACCGACTCCCGCAGCGATGTCGCTCATCGCGACCGCGGCGTACCCCGAGGCGCGGAAGAGTTCTGCCGCCTTGATGAGGATTCGTTGCTTGCGGTCCTTGGGCCTGGTGCGTCGATCCACCACCGCATCCGCGGGCAGAGTGGTCATGGCAATCCTGTCGGTCGTGCAGGTGCCCCCAGCGGTGGGGACATCTAACCACCTTGCCATCAGTTCACCACATCAGGAGCGGCCCAGGGCGCGGTGTCGTCAAATTGTCGACTGCGGCGTCGGATGGCGCTTCAGTGTAAAGCCGCACAATCGAGAAGTGCCGCGGATGGATACCCACCCGCGGCACTTCTCATGCGTCTGAGCTCAGCGCTGCGCCACCTGGGTGGGCACGATCGGCGCCGGCAGGTCCGAGCGGCCGGCGAGGTAGGCGTCGGCTGCCGCGGCCGCCGAGCGCCCCTCGGCGATCGCCCACACGATCAGCGACTGGCCACGCCCGGCGTCACCGGCCACGAAGACTCCGTCCTGCCCGATGGCCGCGAAATCGTCGTCGCGCTTGATGTTGCCGCGCTGGTCGTATTCGACGCCCATCTTGTCGAGCAGGTCGCCGCGTTCGGGCCCGACAAAGCCCATCGCGAAGAGCACCAGGTCGCATTCCAGCTCGAACTCGCTGCCCTCGACCTTCTCGAAGCGACCGTCGCGCATGACGACCTCGTGGGCCTTGAGGGCGGTGACCTTGCCGTCGCTGCCGATGAACTCCTCGGTGTTGACCGAGTAGACGCGCTCGCCGCCCTCCTCGTGCGCCGACGACACGCGGTACATCAGCGGGTAGGTCGGCCACGGCGTGGACTCGGCACGCTCGATCGGCGGCTTGGGCATGATCTCGAACTGGTGCACGATCTCGGCGCCTTGGCGCAGCGAGGTACCCAGGCAGTCGGCGCCGGTGTCGCCGCCGCCGATGATGACGACCTTCTTGCCCTTGGCGGAGATCTGGCCCTCGACGGTGTCGCCGAGCTGCACCCGGTTGGCCTGCGGGAGGAACTCCATCGCCTGATGGATGCCGTCGAGTTCGCGGCCCGGGATCGGCAGATCACGGCCGATGGTGGAGCCGTTGGCCAGGATCACCGCGTCGAAGTCGGCGCGCAACTGCTCGACGGTGACGTCGACGCCCACGTTCACACCGGTTTTGAAGACGGTGCCCTCTGCCTCCATCTGCGCCAGCCGGCGATCGATGTGGCGCTTTTCCATCTTGAACTCGGGGATGCCGTAGCGCAGCAGCCCGCCGATGCGATCGGCCCGCTCGAACAGTGTCACGTCGTGTCCGGCGCGGGTCATCTGCTGGGCGGCGGCGAGTCCGGCCGGGCCGGAGCCGATGACGGCAACCGACTTGCCGGTCTTCTCCGTCGGCAGCACCGGGGCGACCCAACCGTTCTCGAAGGCGTTGTCGATGAGCTCGACCTCCACCTGCTTGATGGTCACGGCGGGCTGGTTGATACCCAGCACGCACGACGCCTCACACGGCGCCGGGCACAGCCGCCCGGTGAACTCCGGGAAATTGTTGGTCGCGTGCAGCCGCTCGATTCCGTCGCGCCACCGGTCGTTGTAGACCAGGTCGTTCCACTCGGGAATCAGGTTCCCCAGCGGGCAGCCGTTGTGGCAGAAGGGTATACCGCAGTCCATGCAGCGGCTTGCCTGCGTCTGCAGTTCCTTCTTGTCGAAGTCGGTGTATACCTCTTTCCAGTCCAGCAGTCGCAGCTCGACCGGCCGCCGGTCGGGCAACTCCCGCTCGGTGTGCTTGAGAAATCCTCTGGGGTCAGCCACGTGCGGCCTCCATGATCGCTTCGTTCACGTCTCGTCCGGATCGCTCGGCGTTCTCGATCGCGAGCAACACCTTCTTGTAATCGCGCGGCATCACCTTGGAGAACTTGTCCTTGTTGTTCTCCCAATCGGCGAGTACCGCGGCTGCGACGGGTGAATCGGTCTCGGCGCGGTGCTCTTCGACGATGCCGTACAGGAACGCGATGTCCTCGTCGTCGAGCTCCTCGAGGTCGACGAGTTCGGTGTTCAGGTTGTCGCCGAGCTTGCCGTACGGGTCGTATACGTAGGCGATGCCGCCCGACATGCCGGCGGCGAAGTTGCGGCCGGTGTCACCGAGGACCACCACGCGCCCGCCGGTCATGTACTCGCAGCCGTGGTCGCCGACACCCTCGACGATCGCGGTCGCACCGGAGTTACGAACGCAGAAGCGTTCGCCGACTACACCGCGCAAGAAGATCTTGCCACCGGTGGCGCCGAATCCGATGACGTTGCCGGCGATGATGTTGTTCTCGGCGACAAATCCTTCCGGTGCATTGCGGGCCGGACGGACCACCAGTCGCCCACCGGACAGGCCCTTGCCGACGAAGTCGTTGGCGTCACCCTCGAGTCGCAGCGTGATGCCCTTGGGCACGAACGCACCGAAGCTGTTGCCGGCCGATCCGGTGAAGTCGATCATGATGGTGCCGTCCGGAAGACCATGCGCGCCATAGGCCTTGGTGACCTCGTGGCCGAGCATGGTGCCGACGGTCCGGTTGACGTTGGTGATCTTGGAGCTGAACGAGACCCGGGTGCCGCTGTCGATGGCTTCCCGGCTCTGTGCGATCAGTTGCTGGTCGAGTGCCTTGTCCAGCGAATGATCCTGCACACCCGAGCAGTAGAGGTCCTGGTTCATGAACGGGGACTCGGGCATCGCGAGCACCGACGACAGATCGAGCTTGCCGGCCTTCGCCGAGCCCCAGTGCGACAGCGCCTTGGTGGTGTCGAGCGCCTCGACGTGTCCGACCGCTTCCTGCAGGGTGCGGAAGCCCAGACGTGCCAGCAGTTCCCGCACCTCCTCGGCGATGAACATGAAGAAGTTCTCCACGAACTCCGGTTTGCCGGTGAACCGTTCACGCAGCAACGGATTCTGCGTCGCCACACCCACCGGGCAGGTGTCGAGGTGGCACACGCGCATCATGATGCAGCCCGACACCACCAGCGGTGCGGTGGCGAAGCCGTACTCCTCGGCACCGAGCAGTGCGGCCACCACCACGTCGCGGCCGGTCTTGAGCTGACCGTCCACCTGGACGACGATGCGGTCACGAAGTCCGTTGAGCAGCAACGTCTGCTGGGTCTCGGCCAGACCGATCTCCCAGGGGGCGCCGGCATGCTTCATCGACGTCAGCGGGGTCGCGCCGGTGCCGCCGTCGTGGCCCGAGATGAGCACCACGTCGGCGTGCGCCTTGGACACGCCCGCGGCGACGGTGCCCACACCCACCTCGGAGACCAGTTTCACGTGAATCCGGGCCTGCGGGTTGGCGTTCTTCAAGTCGTGGATCAGCTGTGCGAGATCCTCGATCGAGTAGATGTCGTGATGCGGCGGCGGCGAGATGAGGCCGACGCCCGGCGTGGAGCCGCGCACCTCGGCGACCCACGGGTACACCTTGTGCGGCGGGAGCTGTCCGCCCTCGCCGGGCTTGGCGCCCTGGGCCATCTTGATCTGGATGTCGGTGCAGTTGGTCAGATAGTGCGAGGTGACCCCGAATCGGCCCGACGCGACCTGCTTGATCGCGCTGCGTCGCCAGTCGCCGTTCTCATCGTGGTGGAAGCGGCGCGGATCCTCGCCGCCCTCGCCCGAGTTGGACCGCCCCTGCAGGCGGTTCATCGCGATGGCGAGGGTCTCGTGCGCCTCGGCCGAGATGGAGCCGAAGCTCATCGCGCCGGTGGAGAAGCGCTTGACTATCTCGCTGGCCGGTTCGACCTTGTCGATCGGGATCGGGTCGCGGTCACCGAAGTTGAAGTCGAACAGGCCGCGCAGCGAGGCCATCTTCGACGACTGGTCGTCGACGAGCTTGGTGTACTCCTTGAACACCTTGTACTGACCGGTGCGGGTGGAGTGCTGCAACTTGAACACCGTGTCCGGGTTGAACAGGTGATACTCGCCTTCGCGGCGCCACTGGTATTCGCCGCCGACCTCGAGTTCGCGGTGAGCTCGCTCGCTGGGCCGGTCGGTGAAGGCCAGCCGGTGGCGGGTGGCCACATCGTCGGCGATCTCGTCGAGGCCGATGCCGCCGAGTTGGCTGTTGAGTCCGGTGAAGAACTCGTCGACGGTCTCCTGCGAGAGGCCGATGACCTGGAACAGCTGGGCACCGGTGTAGGAGGCCAGGGTGGAGATGCCCATCTTGGACATCACCTTGAGAACACCCTTGCCGCCGGCCTTGATGTAGTTCTTCTTGGCGGTGGCGAAGTCGATGTCGCCGAGTACGCCCCGCTCGACCATGTCCTCGATGGACTCGAAGGCCATGTACGGGTTGACCGCGGCGGCACCGAAGCCGACCAGCGCGGCGATGTGGTGGACCTCGCGGCAGTCACCGGACTCGACCACCAGCCCGACCTGGGTGCGCTTGCGCTCGCGCACCAGGTGATGGTGCACGGCCGAGGTCAGCAGCAGCGACGGGATCGGGGCGAGCTTCTCGTCGGACTCCCGATCCGACAGCACGATGATCGACACGCCGTCTTCGATGGCGGCGCTGACTTTGGTGCGGATCTCGTCGAGGGCACGGCGCAGGCCTGCACCACCCTCGGAGACCTCGTAGAGGCCGTGGATGTGTGCGCTGCGGAAGTCCGGCAGGTCGCCGTTGTCGCCGACGTTGACCAGTTTGGCCAGGGTGTCGTTGTCGAGCACCGGTTCGGGCAGCACGATCTGCCGGCAGGACTCCGGTCCCGGGTGCAACAGGTCGGCCTCACGGCCGATGGTGCCGCCGACGCTGGTGACGACCTCCTCGCGGATGGCGTCCAGCGGCGGGTTGGTGACCTGGGCGAACATCTGCTGGAAGTAGTCGAACAGCATGCGCGGACGGGCCGAGAGCACCGCGATCGGGGTGTCGGTACCCATCGAGCCGATCGCCTCGGCACCGGTCTTGGCCATCGGCGCCACCAGCAGGTTGAGTTCCTCGGTGGTGTAGCCGAAGACCTGCTGGCGCAGGGCGACGCGCTCGTGCGCCATGTGCACGTGCGGGAGTGCCGCGACGTCGTCGATGTGCACGAGGCCCTGGTCGAGCCACTCCTGGTAGGGGTGCTCGGCGGCGAGTTCGTCCTTGATCTCCTCGTCGTCGACGATGCGGCCGGCGGCAGTGTCCACCAGGAACATGCGGCCCGGCTGCAGGCGCATCTTCTGCACCACGTCGGCGTGATCGATGTCGAGGACGCCGACCTCCGACGCCATCACCACGAGGCCGTCCTTGGTGACCCAGATGCGGCTCGGCCGCAGACCGTTGCGGTCGAGCACGGCGCCGACGACAGTGCCGTCGGTGAAGCACACCGACGCCGGTCCGTCCCAGGGCTCCATGAGCGCCGAGTGGTACTCGTAGAACGCACGGTGCGCCGGCTTCATCGACTCGTGCCGCTCCCAGGCCTCCGGGATCATCATCAGCACGGCATGCGGCAGGCTGCGGCCACCGAGGTGCAGCAGTTCGAGCACCTCGTCGAACCGCGCGGTATCCGAGGCACCCGGGGTGCAGGTCGGGAAGATCTTGTCGGCCACATCCGAATCGCCGAATGCACTCGCGTCGATCAGCGCCTCGCGCGCCCGCATCCAGTTCTCGTTGCCGGTGACGGTGTTGATCTCGCCGTTGTGGGCGACGCGCCGGAACGGATGCGCCAGCGGCCAGGACGGGAAGGTGTTGGTGGAGAATCGCGAGTGCACGAGTCCGAGCGCGCTCTCGACACGCGAGTCCTGCAGGTCCAGGTAGAACTCACGCAGCTGCGGCGTGGTCAGCATGCCCTTGTAGACGAAGGTCTGACCCGACAGGCTGGGGAAGTAGACGGTCTCACGGCCCGGGCCGTCCGCGCCGGCACCCTTGGTGCCCAGCTCGGCTTGCACCCGCTTGCGCACGACGAACGCGCGGCGCTCCAGGTCCATACCCTCGGCGCCGGCGATGAACACCTGCCGGAACGTCGGCATCGCATCGCGCGCGAGCGCACCCAGCGAGTTCTCGTTGGTGGGCACCTCGCGCCAGCCGAGCAGGGTCAGCCCCTCGGCCTCGACGATCTTCTCGACGCCCTCGGTGGCGACGCGGGCGTCCTCGGAGCCCTGCGGCAGGAAGGCGATGCCGGTGGCATACGAGCCCTCCGCGGGCAGTTCGAAGTCGACGGTTTCCCGCAGGAAGCGGTCGGGAACCTGGATCATGATGCCGGCGCCGTCGCCGGTGTTCGGCTCGGCACCCGCCGCACCGCGATGTTCCAGGTTCACCAATGCGGTGATGGCCTTGTCGACGATGTCGCGGCTGCGACGGCCGTGCATGTCGACGACGAATGCGACACCGCAGGAGTCGTGCTCGTTGACCGGGTCATAGAGCCCGATGGGGCCCGGAGCATGCTTCATAAGTTCGCCTCACTGTGTGCGCGACGCTGCGCACGCATTCACCCTCGTGTCCATTGACGGACACTGTGACGTCTGTCCATGTCGACGCCGCCACCGGCCTGGCGATGCCTCCCGAATCGTTGGGCTGACCTGGGAGGTCCGTGGGCCACGTGGCGGTGTCCGTGTCAGCCCCATTGCTGACGGCGCACCCGGGTCGAGTCGTTCTCCCCGGCACCACCCTGCTTACGCGAAAGCATTGTCAGCCATTTTCTCACGGCGGGTACCCAGTATCGAAATCCGGATAGCACAATCGTGATGATTGCGCAGCGTATGAGCCTGAAATGGTCCTCGGAAACTGCTCACAGGGTTAGCGTCGAGTTGTGAGTGTACGGACAACCGATCAGCAGTGGCGCCCGAGAGGCGCGGGCTCGCTCCGCTCCCGGGCCGTCAACAGCTATCTGGCCCGCGTGGCCCAACCTCTGATGGTCGCCGGGATGGGGCGGTCCGGCCCATCGCCGCGACTGATCTCGGCGATGCGCCCCGGTGTCAACCGGACCCTGGTGGCGATGTCTCCGGTCCCGGCCGGTACCCGGGCCGAGCGTGTGCACGAGTTCGTCTCCAACGGCCAGGTGCGCGGCGAGTGGGTCGGCGCCCACGGCGGCCCGGCGCGACCGGACCGACCCGCCGAGACACGGATTCTCTACTACCTGCACGGCAGCGGGTACGTCGTCTGCTCGGCGCGCACTCACCGTGGGTTGGTCGCCCGACTCTCGCGGCAGACCGGGTTGTCGGCGTTCAGCCTGGACTACCGCCTCGGTCCCGAGTATCGGTTCCCGAGTGCCGGCGACGACGCGATCCGCGGGTACCACTGGCTGCTCGCCCAGGGCTACCGTCCAGAGCAGATCGTCGTGGGCGGCGACTCGGCGGGAGGTCATCTGGCGCTCGACCTGCTCGCCGACAACCATCGGCGGGGTGTCGGCCAACCTCGCGGGCTGGTGTTGTTCTCCCCTCTCTACGACCCCACCTTCGACCTGGCGGTTGCCAACCAGTTGCGGGGCACCCGCGATCCCGTCATCGATGCCGTGTCGGCCCAACGTATCCTGCAGCTGTACACAGGTTCGACCACGCCGGATCACCCCCGGATGCGCATCACTCTCGATGAGGCGATGACGCTGCCGCCCACGCTGATCCAGGTCGGTGGGCTCGAGGTGATGGGCGACGATGCGCGCGCCATCGCACGGGTCATGCGAGCGGCGGGCGCCGATGTGCGACTGCAGGAATGGCCCGGGCAAGGGCACGTGTTCCAGATGTTCCCTCGCCTGGCTCCCGAATCCCGGGTGGCGTTGCGCGAGGCGGCGGAGTTCTTACGCGCAATGGGCTGACCACACCGCCCGGCCCGCCTCGCACCCACCCTGTCGCAACCACACCGGGAACTGACATCCACGGGAGTTACAACCGCCGTGAATGTCAGTTCCCCATGTGGTTGTTCCCGTGTGGTTGTTGTCGCGAGACCTATCGCTTGACACGGCTACCCGCTGGTCGCACACTTGTTGCAGTCGATGCGCGTCGTTGCGTGTCACGCAACATCAGAAGACTCCCCCACGACAAGCCCCTCGGCGGCAGGTCTGCCTGCACGCCGATCCGACTGTGCGCCCACCGATCTCCCGGCCGGGAGGACCGCGCAGAGAGGCCACCACGCCGATGACCGCACCCTTCGTCGGACCGACGACCGCGCCGGGTCCCGCATCCGACGCGGATACGCTGATCTCCGAACGCGTACCGGACCAGAGCCTGCCCGCCTCGTTCTACGTGAGCCAGGAGTTCTTCGATCTCGATCTCGACGAGATCTTCTCCAAGTCTTGGCTTTTCGTCGCGACTGAGGCCGAGATCAGCGAGCCCGGCGACTACGTGACCATCACCTTCGGCTCACGGTCGGTGATCGTCGCGCGCGATGACCTCGGCCGGGTCCGAGCCCATCACAATGTGTGCCGTCACCGCGGCGCGCGTCTGCTCACCGAACCGAACGGCTCCACCGGCACCATCGTGTGCAGCTATCACTCCTGGACCTATGGCATGGACGGCCGCCTCGAGTTCGCCGACGCGCAGGCGCCCGGCTTCGACAAGTCCTGCTACTCGCTGCGTTCGGTCCACGTCCGCACGATCGCCGGACTCGTGTTCATCTGCCTCGCCGACGAACCTCCCAACGACATCGACGAGGTGGTCGGCATCGTCGAGCCGTACCTGGCACCGCACCGCCTCGCCGAAGCGAAGGTGGCCAAACAAACCGACCTCGTCGAGAACGGCAACTGGAAACTCGCCATGGAGAACAACCGCGAGTGCTACCACTGCGGCGGGCATCCCGAACTGCTCAACGTGTTCTTCCCCACCTGGGGCTACAGCAGCACCGACGCCATCCCCAGCCGGCTCGCACCGGTCTTCGATCGCTACCGGCGGGCCACCGCGGCGCAGATCGAGATCTGGGATCGGCGGGGGCTCCCCTACCCCAGGATCGAGCAACTCGACACCCGCCCAACGGGTTTCCACATCGAGCGAGAAGCTCTCGATCTCGCCGGCGAGTCCTTCACCCTGGACGGCACCGCGGCCTGCGGCCGGTTGTTGACCGACATCCCCGAGGCGCAGCTCGGCCGGCTCTCCATGCACCTGCAGCCCAACATGTGGCTGCACGTGACGAGCGATCACGCACTGCTGTTCTCGGTGATCCCCGTCGCCGCGGACAAGACACTGGTTCGCACCACCTGGCTGGTCCATCGCGACGCCGAGGAGGGTGTCGACTATGACCTCGACCATCTCACCGGCATGTGGGAGACCACCAACCAACAGGACGCCGACCTCGTCGCGCTCGCACATCAGGGCATCAGCAGTCCCGCCTACGTTCCCGGTCCCTACGGCCCGTCGGAGTTCCAGGTGGAGGCATTCATCAACTGGTACGTCACCACCCTGCGCGATCGGCTGGGTGTGACAACGCCCCACGTCACCGACGCCGCGAGTGCGTGACCGATCACCATGGCCGACGACATCTTCCTGCAGTGCGTGTCCCGGGCGGAGACCACCCGCGACATGACCACATTCAGTTTCCGCATCGCCGGCGGTGCACCGGAGTTCTCCACCGGATCCGAAGCCTCCGACGACTCACACACCTTCGCATTCGCACCCGGCCAGTTCCTGTCGTTGTCGGTGGAGATCGACGGACGCCCCATCCAGCGGTGCTACAGCATTTCCTCGCCTCCGACCCGCCCGGGCACCCTGTCCATCACCGTCAAGCGGGTCAACGGCGGCTACGTCTCCAACTGGCTGCACGACAACATGGTGGAAGGCATGATGATCGCCGCCACCGGTCCCCTCGGTCGCTTCACCTACACCGCGCGCCCGGCCGAGAAATATCTGTTCATCTCTGCCGGTAGCGGGATCACGCCGGTGATGTCGATGTTGCGCTCGGTGACCGACAGCGAGTCGCCACTCGACATCACATTCGTGCACAGCGCGCGCAGCGTCGACGACATCCCGTTCCAGGAGGAGCTGGAGGATCTCGCGCGCTCCCACACCAACGTGACGCTGGCGTTCGCCGCGACCCGGATGGTCGCCGACGAGCTGCCCGACTGGACCGGCCATCGGGGCCGTATCGACCGCGCCATGCTCGAACGTGTCTGCCCGGACCTCGCCGACCGAGAGGTATTCCTCTGCGGGCCAGGCCGATTCCGCAGTGAGGTACGCACCTCGTTGATGGCGGCGGGGGCAAGTCTGGCCCGCATCCACGAAGAGAGCTTCGGCTTCAGTCTGCCTGCCGCCGAGGACGACTCCGACAACGGCGTGGTCGTGGACTTCTCCCGGCGTGCACGACGGGTGAGGGTTGCGCCGGGGACCACAATCCTGGCCGCCGCCGCGGCAGCCGGGGTCACCCTGCCGTCGTCATGCGGGGTGGGCCTGTGTGGGTCCTGCAAGGTCCGCAAACTCTCCGGCGACGTCGTGATGAACCACCAGGGCGGAATCCGCCCCCGCGAGATCGACCAGGGCAAGATCCTGCTCTGCTGCTCCGAACCCCTGTCCCCCGTTGTGATCGACTACTGAGGAACACCCGACGATGCCCACAGACCCCCGGATCGCCGCACCCGACGCCGCGCTCCCACCCGGCGCGCACCTCCCCCACCACCCCGACTTCCTCTGGCGGGCAGCCGAACCCAAGTCGACCTACGATGTGGTGATCGTGGGCGGGGGCGGTCACGGACTGGCCACCGCCCACTACCTCGCCCGAAACCACGGCATCACGAATGTCGCCGTGCTGGAGCGCGGCTGGCTGGCCGGCGGCAACATGGCCCGCAACACCACCCTCATCCGCTCCAACTACCTGTGGGACGAGAGCGCCGGCATCTATGAGCACTCCCTGAAACTGTGGGAGGGCCTCGAAGACGAACTCGGATACCCGATCCTGTTCAGCCAGCGAGGGGTGCTCAACCTCGCCCACACCGAGCAGGACGTACGCGACAGCATCCGGCGCGTGGAGGCCAATCGACTCAACGGGATCGATGCAGAATGGCTCGACCCGAAGCAGGTCGCCCAGGTGTGCCCGATCGTCAACACCTCGGCCGACATCCGCTACCCGGTGCTCGGCGCCACCTTCCAGCCGCGCGGCGGGATCGCCAAACACGACTACGTGGCCTGGGGCTTCGCCCGCAGCGCCAGTGACGCCGGGGTCGACATCATCCAGAACTGTGAGGTCACCGGTTTCGTCACCGACGGTGACCGCGTGGTCGGGGTCGACACCAACCTCGGCCGGATCGGTGCCGGGACCGTCGCCCTGTGCGCGGCCGGCCACACCTCCACCCTCACCGACCAGCTCGGCTTCCGGGTACCGGTACAGAGCCACCCCCTGCAGGCGCTGGTCTCCGAGCTGCTCGAACCCATCCATCCGACGGTGGTGATGTCGAATGCGGTGCACGTGTACGTCTCCCAGGCACACAAGGGCGAACTCGTGATGGGCGCAGGCGTCGACTCCTACAACGGCTACGGTCAGCGCGGCGCCTTCCACATCATCGAACGTCAGATGGCCGCAGCCGTGGAACTGTTCCCCGTGTTCGGTCGGGCCCGGCTGCTGCGCACCTGGGGCGGCATCGTCGACGTCACCCCGGACGCCTCACCCATCGTCGGCGCCACCCCGTACGAGAACCTGTACCTCAACTGCGGCTGGGGCACAGGAGGTTTCAAAGCGACACCCGGGGTCGGCTGGTGTCTGGCCCACACGGTGGCCACCGGCAGCCCACACGCCATCAACGCACCGTTCGCCCTCGACCGGTTCGTCACCGGTCGACTCATCGACGAGCACGGCGCCGCCGCCGTCGCCCACTGATCCCCGCCACCGCCTCGAGTACAGAGACACCACCATGCAGATGATCCCGTGCCCGCACTGCGGGCCCCGCGAAGAGACCGAGTTCCACTATGGCGCCGCCGCCGGCATCTCCTACCCCGAGCAGCCCGCCGAGCTCGACGACACCCACTGGGCGCACTACCTGTTCTTCCGCCCGAATCCCAAGGGTGCGATGGTCGAACGCTGGTGTCACACCGCCGGTTGCCGCCAGTGGTTCACCCTCGAGCGCGACACGGTGACGTACGAGTTCGTGGATGGCGAGACCCGCCGCCCCAACCGCTGGTCGATCTCGATACACGACTCACTCCGTTCGCCGCTACTCGATCCAAGGAGTAGTTCCGAGCCGCTAGGCGAGGAACGTATCGAGACCAGTCCCACCGCAAGCACTCTCGATACGCCCGACGGTGGGCTGATTTCGATACACCCCTCGCCTAGCGGCTCGGGGCTACTCAATCAGCAGAACGGGACCACGACCAGCGAAGAAGGTACCGACCTCACGTCGACCCCCACCCACGCCGAATCCCAACCCTTCCGCACCGGGACCGGCGGACGCATCGACCGATCCCGTCCCATCGACTTCGTCTTCGACGGGGTGACCTACCACGGCTACGCGGGCGACACCCTCGCCTCGGCGCTGCTCGCCAACGGCGTACGGGTCGTCACCAGCAGCGTCAACCTCGGCCGGCCGCGCGGCATCACCGGCGCATGGGCCGAGGACGCGACCGCACAGGTCGGTGTCGACGCACCCATCGTGGAGCCGATGATCCCCGCCACCACCGTCGCCCTGTGTCCCGGACTCGTCGCACACGGCGTCCCCGGCTGGGGCAAGCTGAGCACCACTGTCGACGACGCACGCTATGACGCCCTGCACCACCATCCCGATGTCCTCGTGGTGGGGGCGGGCGCCGCGGGTCTCATGTCGGCCCTGATCTCCGCGCGAGCAGGTGCGCGGGTGTTGCTCGTCGATGAGCGGGGCGAGGCGGGCGGCGCGACACCCGGCGCCGGATGGGTGAGCGACGCCGTCGCCGAACTGGATTCCTATGATCACGTCACGCGCCTGACCCGCACCACCGCGTTCGGCGCCTACGACGACGGTTTCCTGCTCGCCGTCGAGCACCGCACCGACCACCTCGGTACTGCCGCGCCAACACACATCTCGCGGCAACGTGTGCACCGCATCCGGGCCCGCCGAATCGTCATCGCCACCGGCGCCCACGAACGCCCGATCGTGTTCGGCGGCAACGATCTGCCCGGCGTCATGCTCGCCGGTGCCGGCGCCGAGTACCTGAAGCGGTACGGGGTGCGGGTGGGGCGTTCGGCGGTGGTGTTCACCGCCTGCGACGCAGCCTATGCGGCCGCCTTCGCTCTGGTCGACGCCGGCATGTCGGTACCCGCCATCGTCGACGTCCGGGAGACGGTGAGCACAGACCTACGCGAGAAGGCGCAGCGCCGCGGCGTCCCGATCCTGGCCGACACCACCGTGACCCGCGCGCACGGCACCGATGCGGTCACCGCGGTCGACCTGAGCGACGGCACGTCCATCGCCTGTGACACCGTCCTGGTCAGCGGCGGCTGGAACCCGGCGGTGCACCTGTGGAGCCAGCTGCGGGGAACGATCGCTTTCGACGACCACGCCGCGGCCTTCCTGCCCACCGGCACCGTGGCGAACACCGAGATCGTGGGCGCTGCAGCCGGTCTCACGACCTTGACGGCATGTCTGGCGAGCGGTCGACGCGGTGCGGTCGCGAGCCTGAACGGGCTCGGCCGGCCACTGCCGGAGTTCCGCGCAGTCCCGCGGGTCACCGAACGAACACCGGCGGCGCCCGCCGTCTGCTGGTATGTGCCCGATCCCGACACGGCGGACTCGACCTCGTTCGTCGACCTGCAGCGCGATGCGACCGTCGCCGACATCGCCCGGGCGTTGGGCGCGGGCATGCGGTCGGTGGAACATGTCAAGCGCTACACCACCATCGGCACCGGTCACGACCAGGGCAAGACATCGGGCATCGTGACATCGGGGATCGTCGCGCAGATGCTCGGCATCCCCGTGAACGACGCCGGCACCACCACGTTCCGTCCGCCCTACACCCCGGTCACCTTCGCCGCCCTCGCCGGCCGCGACCGCGGAGACGGCTACGACCCGGTGCGACGAACGCCGATCCACGACTGGCATGTCGAGCGCGGCGCCGTCTTCGAAGATGTCGGACAGTGGAAGCGACCGCGGTACTATCCACGCGGCGGCGAGGACATGCACGATGCCGTGCTGCGCGAGTGTGCCGCGGTCCGAACGGGTGTCGGCATCCTCGATGGCTCCACCCTCGGCGTCATCGACGTCGCCGGGCCCGACGCCCCGGCCTTCCTCGATCTGCTCTACACCAACATGATGAGCACGCTGCCGGTCGGCAAGGTGCGCTACGGCGTCATGTGCGGCGCGGACGGGATGGTCAAGGACGACGGTACGGTGATGCGGACCGCCGCCGACCGCTACACCGTCTACACCACCACCGGAAACGCCGCCGCGATCCTCGACTGGATGGAGGAGTGGCACCAGACCGAGTGGCCGGATCTGCGCGTGTGGATGACATCGCTGACCGACCAGGTGGCCACCTTCCCAGTGGTGGGACCCCGTTCCCGCGACGTCGTCGGGGCGGTGTTCGCCGACCTCGCCGTCTCGACCGAGGCCTTCGAATTCATGGGCTGGCGCGACACCACCTACCGCGGGGTGCCCGTCCGCGTCGGCCGCATCAGTTTCTCAGGTGAACTCGCCTACGAGGTCAACGTCGGCGCGAACTATGCCGATGCCCTGTGGCGGCAGCTGATCGCGGCAGGTGAACCGTACGGCATCACCCCCTATGGCACCGAGACGATGCATGTACTGCGTGCCGAGAAGGGCTACCCCATCATCGGTCAGGACACCGACGGCACCGTCACCCCGCACGACCTGGGGATGAGTTGGGCGGTGTCGAAGAAGAAGCCCGACTTCGTCGGCAAGCGGTCCTTCGCACGTGCCTCGGCGACGGCGCCCGACCGCAAACATCTGGTGGGCCTGTTGCCGACCGACGGCACCACCTGGCTGCCGGAGGGATCACAGATCATCTCCCACCGGACCGACCGCACGCTGCCGCCTCCGCCGGTGCCGATGCTCGGTCATGTGACGTCGAGCTACCGCAGCGCGGAACTGGGCCGGACGTTCGCGCTGGCGCTGGTGAAGGGTGGACGCGACCTGATCGGCACCCGACTCGACGTCCCGGTCGGCGACACACTGTGCGAAGTGGAGATCACCTCAACTGTTTTCGTCGATGCAGAAGGAGCGCGACGCGATGGCTGACACCACCATTCCCGATCTGGAGCCGACCCCGCCGCTACGCGACTGGTCGCAACGGTTCGCCGCCCTCGCCCCGGCGATCCTGCTGGCCGAGACCCCGGTTGCTCAGGCCGTGGTGCGTCCCACCGGGCCCGCGGCGAGTGCGCGACTCGAGCTGCCCGGGGTCTGCCGGATGCGGTCCACCGGCCCGGAGACGACACTCTGGCTGGGGCCCGACGAGTTCTTGGTCTACACGGCCGGCGTCGCACCCCACGCGTTGACCGCAACGGTCGGCGATCGCGCCGGCGACAGCGCGTACGTGGCCGACATGTCGGGTCAGCGCACCCGACTGGTACTCGGCGGGCCCCACGCCGAAACCATCCTCGCCCACGGATGTGCCCTCGACCTCTCCCCGAACGGGTTCGGCGACGACGACGTCGTGCAGACACAACTCGCGCAGGCCGGCGTGATCATGCACCGCGTCCCGGGCGGGTTCGCGATCTTCGTCCGCAGCTCCTTCGCCGACTATCTCGCGGGGTGGCTCGTCGACGCCGCCACCGAGTACGTCGCCACAACCCCCTGATCCACCTTCCATCCCCACCCCGTAGAGGAACCCATGTCCGACCGATTCACCCTCACCCTGCGGTGCCCGTCCCGCGGCGGTGTCATGCACGCGATCAGCTCGTTCCTCTACAGCCACGGCTGCGAGGTGCTCGACCACCAGCAGTTCGACGACCCGATCACCCACACCCTGTTCGTGCGGACCGAGTTCGCGTCGGCCCGCCAGTCCGGCTCGGAGCAACTGTCGGCCGCCTTCGACCATCTCGCCAGCGGGCTGGACGCGGAGTACTCGATCGACGACCAGACTCCACAGCGGATCCTGGTGATGGTGTCGCGGCTGGGGCACTGCCTCAACGACCTGATCTTCCGGTGGCGATCGGGCACCCTCGGCGGCGACCTCGTCGCAGTCGCCTCCAACCACACCGAGCTCGCGCCGATGGCCGAATCCGCGGGGCTGCCGTTCCATCACATCCCGGTGACGCCGGACACCAAGGCGCAGGCCGAGACCGCGATGCTCGATCTGGTGTCGTCCTACGACGTCGACCTGGTGGTGTTGGCGCGCTACATGCAGATCCTCTCCGACGAGACCTGTTCGGCCCTGCGGGGCCGCGCCATCAACATCCACCACTCCTTCCTGCCGGGTTTCAAGGGCGCCAAGCCGTATCACCAGGCGCACCAGCGGGGGGTGAAGTACGTCGGCGCCACCGCCCACTACGTGACCCCCGACCTCGATGAGGGACCCATCATCGAGCAGGAGGTCATCCGTATCGACCACACCCACGACCCCCGGCGACTGGCCTTTGCCGGTAGCGACGCCGAGGCGTTGACGCTGTCGCGTGCCGTGCGCTGGCACAGCGAGAACCGGGTGCTGATGAACGGTACCAGCACCGTCGTCTTCACCTGACCCGCACCCGTGCTACCGACCCAGAACCCCACCCGAGAAAGACAGATTCCCATGGCTGCACCGAAAGTCGTGATCGTCGGCGCCGGCATCGTCGGCACCTCCCTGGCCGACGAGCTCACCGCGCGCGGTTGGACCGACGTCACGGTCCTCGACCGCGGCCCGCTGTTCGCCACCGGCGGCTCCACCTCGCACGCACCCGGTCTCGTCTTCGCGACGAACCCGTCCAAGACGATGACCGAACTCGCCTCGTACACCATCGAGACGTTCTCCTCGCTCGAACACCCCGACGGCTGGTGCTTCAACCCGCTGGGCGGGCTCGAACTCGCCACCACCCCGGAGCGCTGGGAAGACTTGCACCGCAAGGCCGGCTGGGCGGCCGCGCGCGGTGTCGAGCATCGGCTCGTCGACGCCGCGGAGTGCGCCGCCATGTACCCGCTGATCGACCGCGATCTCGTCCTCGGCGGACTGCACACCCCCAACGACGGTCTCGCCAAGGCGATGCGCGCAGTAGAGGCCCAGGCAGCTCGTGCCATGTCGCGGGGTGCGGTGTTCCGCGGCGAGCAGGAGGTGATCGACGTCGTCGAGGCCAACGGTGAGGTCCGCGGCGTGCGGACCACGACCGGAGTTGTCGACGCTGACATCGTGGTGTGCTGCACCGGTTTCTGGGGTCGCGAGTTCGGCCGCCGGGTGGGGCTCACCATCCCGCTGGTGCCGATGGCCCACCAGTACGCGATCACCACCGCCATCGACTCCCGCCGCGGGGTCAACTCCGCTCTGGCCGAGGCGTCGCTGCCGATCCTGCGACATCAGGATCACGACCTGTACTACCGCGAGCACGGCGACCGCATCGGTATCGGCTACTACGGCCATCGCCCGATGCCGTCGGATGTGGGCAACCTCGACTACGAGACGAAGATCTCGCTCGACGAGATGCCCTCGAAACTCATGTTCACCCCTGACGACTTCGACGACGCCTGGCAGCACACCGTCGCGCTGCTGCCCGAACTCGGCAACGGGAAGGTGGAGGAGGGCTTCAACGGCATCTTCTCCTTCACCCCGGACGGCCATTCGATCATGGGCGAACACCGCGACCTTGCCGGATTCTGGGTGGCCGAGGCGGTCTGGGTCACCCATTCGGCCGGCGTGGCGAAGACCATGGCCGAGTGGATGATCGACGGAACCCCCGGGATCGACGTGCACGAGACCGACCTGTACCGCTTCGAGGACGAGGCGCTGCGCGACGACGTCATCCTGGCCACCAGTTCGCAGTCCTTCGTGGAGGTCTACGACATCGTCCACCCGCACGATCAGCGGAAGGCGCCGCGCAACGTCCGCACCAGCCCCTTCCACGACCGCGAGGTGAATCTCGGCGCCGAGTTCTGGGAGAGCGGCCTCTGGGAACGCCCCGCCTGGTTCGAGGCCAACCGGCCGCTGCTCGAGCAGAAGGTCGCCGACGGTCTGCAGATCCCGCAGCGCGATCCCTGGGCCGCCCGGCACTGGTCGCCGATCGCGGTCGCGGAGGCGGCGCACACCCGCAGTCATGTCGCCGTGTACGACATGACTCCGCTGACCCGATTCGAACTCTCCGGGCCCGGCGCGCTGGCCCTGCTGCAGCAGCTCACCACCAACAACATGGACAAATCCGTGGGCTCGGTGACCTACACGCTGATGCTCGACGACAAGGGCGGTGTCCGTTCGGATCTGACCGTCGCCCGCCTCACCGACAACCTGTTCCAGGTGGGCGCCAACGGCCCGCTGGACTTCGACTGGATCACCCGCCACCTCCCGGCGGACGGTTCGGTGACGTTGCGTGACATCACCACGGCCACCTGCTGCCTCGGACTGTGGGGACCGCTGGCGCGCGACGTGCTGGCACCGCTGACCCCGGCCGACCTGACCAATGACGGGCTGCGGTACTTCCGCGCGATGACGACCACCGTCGGCGCGGTGCCGGTGACCCTGATGCGGGTGTCGTATGTGGGTGAACTCGGCTGGGAGATCTACACCTCGGCGGCCAACGGCCGGGCGCTGTGGGACGCCGTGATGGCGGCGGGTGAACCGCACGGCATCATCGCGGCCGGCCGGATCGCCTTCAACAGCCTGCGCATCGAGAAAGGGTATCGCTCGGCCGGAACCGACATGACCATCGAGCACACCCCGGCCGCCGCGGGCCTCGACTTCGCCGTCCGCATGTCCAAGGACGATTTCCTCGGGAAGTCGGCACTGGCCGAACGCGGCGCGCCGAGCAGACTGCGCACCCTGCGGTTGACCGACCCCGCCGCCGTCGTGCTCGGCAAGGAACCGGTGGCGGTGAACGGCGCGGTCGTCGGCTACATCACCAGCGCCGGCTGGTCGGCGACCGTCGGCGCCTGCCTGGCGTACGCGTGGCTGCCCGCGGACCTGGCCGACGGTAGCCAGGTCGAGATCTCCTACCAGACAACGCAGTACACGGCTGTCGTCACCTCCGAACCGGTGGTCGACCCCGAGATGACCCGAATCCGGAAGTGACCCGAGAGGCAGCATGAACAACCACCTCACCGCCCCTGCCCGAGCCCGCATCGACCCCACCGTGTTCGGTGTGACCGCCGCACTGGTGGTCGGCTTCCTGATCTGGGGTCTGGCTGCCCCCGACAACCTGTCCGCGGTCAGCGCCGGCATTCTCGGGTGGATCACCGGCAGCCTCGGCTGGCTGTTCATCCTGTCCGCCAACGGATTCGTGGTGTTCGCGGTGTGTCTCGCGCTGAGCAAGTACGGCAAGATCCCGCTCGGCAAGGACGGTGAGAAGCCGGAGTACCGCACCATCAGCTGGATCGCGATGATGTTCAGCGCCGGGATGGGCATCGGACTGATGTTCTTCGGCTCCTACGAACCGCTGTATCACTTCGTCGAGGCGCCGCCGGGGATGTCGGCAGGCGATGTGCGCACCGCGATGGCCACGACGATGTTCCACTGGGGATTTCACCCCTGGGCCATGTACGCCGTCGTCGGTCTGGCACTGGCGTACAGCACCTACCGGCTGGGCCGCAAGCAGCTGATGAGCGCCGTCTTCGCTCCCCTGCTGGGCGAGCAGACCAATGGGGCCGGCGGCAAGATCATCGACATCCTCGCGATCTTCGCCACCCTGTTCGGGACGGTCGCATCTCTGGGTCTCGGTGCGCTGCAGATCGGTTCGGGTCTGGCCAAGGTCGGTTGGGCCGACAACCCGGGCCCCATGTTGTTGGTCGCGATCATCGCCGTGTTGACCGCCGCATTCGTGGCGTCGGCCGTGTCGGGCGTCGCCAAGGGCATCCAGTGGCTGTCCAACATCAACATGGTGTTGGCCATCGTCCTGGCCGTGTTCGTCTTCGCGGTGGGTCCGACGGTGTTCATCCTGAACCTGATGCCCACCACCCTGGGTGCCTACGCCAATGACATCACCGCGTTCTCGGCGCGGTCATCGGCGACCGTCGACGCCGCCGGGGAAAGCTGGTTGGCCGGCTGGACCATCTTCTACTGGGCGTGGTGGGTGTCGTGGACGCCGTTCGTGGGCATGTTCCTGGCGAAGATCAGCAAGGGCCGCAGCATCCGCGAGTTCGTGATCGGGGTGATGGTGGTGCCGACGACCGTGTCGCTGGTGTGGTTCTGCGTCTTCGGCGGCACCGCCATCCGGGAGCAAACCGACGGCGTGATGGGTTTCGACGCGCCCACCGCCGCTTCCGAGGACACCCTCTTCCAGGTGCTCGATCATCTGCCGCTGACGGGAATCGCCTCGGCGCTGGTGATGATCCTGGTGGCGATCTTCTTCGTCTCGGGTGCGGACTCCGCGTCGTTGGTGATGGGCACACTGTCCGAGCGTGGCGCCCACGAACCGTCCCGATCGGTGACCATCTTCTGGGGCGTGCTCACCGGCGCGGTGGCGGCGCTGTTGCTGGCCATGAGCGGCGATGACGGCCTCAACGGGATCAAGCAGATGGCCATCATCGCCGCTCTGCCGTTCGTGGTGGTGATGATCGGGATGTGCCTGTCGCTCTACCTGGACCTGCGTCGCGACCCGTTGATCGTGGCGCGTTCACAGCTCGACGACCAGGTGGATCAGCACATCCGTGCGCAGGCGGAGAAGATCGGGACCGGCGAGATCGTCGTGGTCGATCCGGTGACGCTCGAGCGGCCACCACGCACTCGCCGGCGGATCCGCCGGCGCATCGACACCACCATCGACATCACAGTGGCCGCGGACGGCGCACCCGTCGGCGCGGCAGACGGGGACCCCCGGCCATGACGGGGCGGGCGCATCTCGCGGCCGTACGCGGCGGGGCTCCGGACCCGACGAACCGGACAGGTACCCTGGGCGCTGCGATGGCTGAGGAGAGTGCGGAGACCGACCGACCCGTAGGTGCCGTCGATCGGGCGCTACAGGTCATGGAGATCATCGGCAATGTCGGCTCGGCCGGCGTCACCGAGATCGCTCTCGAACTCGGCGTCCACAAGTCCACCGTATCGCGCATCCTCTCGTCGCTGGAGGCGCGCGGATTCGTCGAACAGGTGCCGGACGGACGCAAGTATCGCATCGGGTTGACGGTCGTCCGGCTGGCCGGTTCGACGATGGCGACGCTCGACATGACCAAATGCGGTCAGGAAACCTGCGACGCGGTGGCGGCGCAGACCGGCGAGACCACCAACCTCGCGGTCCTCAACCAGTCGCAGGCGATCAATGTCATCGAGGCGGCCGGCTCGTCGAGCGTCGCGCTGCGGACCTGGGTCGGACAGGCGTCACCGGCGTACGCGACGTCCTCGGGCAAGGTGCTGCTGGCCGAGCTGCCCGAGACCGAACTCCGCGACATTCTCTCCGCAGAGCTCGAGCGCTTCACGGAATCCACCATCGTCGACATCGACGAACTGGTCGACGAACTCCGCACGATCAAGCGCCGAGGCTGGGCGATGGCGGTGGAAGAACTCGAGGTCGGTCTGGTGGCGTTCGCCGCTCCGGTGCGCGATCACACCGGCGAGCTCGTGTGGGCGCTCAGCGTCTCCGGTCCGCGCTACCGACTCGATCCCGATAATGCACAGGAGATCGTGACAACAGTCACCGCTGCCGCAGCCGACCTCAGCCGACTGTTCGGCTACCGGGCGGCGGGGTCGACCGGCGCCTGACCCTGCGACGTCGTGTTGATCTGCAACCGGCGGTGGCGTACCCGCCCTTCTTCCGAGCCGTAGCCCTGCCGGTCGGCGGCCTGCGCCAGGCGCCGATCCAGGGGTGTCGCCCAGTCGGCGTCGACCTCCGCGTCGAGCGCGGCCATCCGCTCCCGCAGCGCGGCTTGTTGGTCGGGACCGCATTGTTCGCACAGGGTGTCGTAGAGCGCGCGCAGCCGTCGTTGCACCTGAATCGAGCTCCGACCGAAGTGCCGGACCTGGTCGGTGGCGATACCCACATAGTCGCCCCAGGTGCGCCGATACCCGCCGATGAGGGTCAGCGTGCGGTGCTGCTCCTCGGCCGCCACCCGTGGGGCCAGCATCAGCAGCAGATCCTCGGCGTGATCGATCGCCTGCACCGCCCGGCTGGGGTCGTTGATCGACGGTGACAGCGCCTTGAGCGCGACGTCGGAGATGGCCTGCAACGCAGCGGCCGGACTCACTGACGGACGGTGGGTGTCGCCGAACAGCAGACACGACAACAGCTGTGCGGGACGCACGTGACGATCGTCGCCGACGATCTCGAACACCCCGACGTTGTGTGGCACATAGTCGCCGACCCCCACCAGCAGGTCGACCCGGACATCCCATCGGATGGCCAGGCGCTGGATGCGGTCGAGGTTGATCGCCAGCAGCACACGTCCCTGCGTCGGCGCATCGCGCAGGGTCACCACCTGGGTCACCGGTCGCGGGTCGTCGTCGGTGGCGGTGGTGCCGCCCACGGCTTCTCCGGCCGGGTACGGCTGATGATCGGGATACTGCCGATACACCGCAAGACGTCCCTGCGATTCGATCCACCGCAACAACTGCGTCGAGTTGAGGATGCTGCCGACCTTGCCGATCAGCACGATGAACATGAACGCACTGGCCAGCGCCAGCGCGATCGCGATCGAGGTCGACACGGCCGGGGCGTCGGTCCCGTCGGACACCGTGGTCAGATCGACCGCCACGATCAGGGTGAACGCGAACGTCGACAGGAACAGGCCGACCGATGCGCGCATCACCCGGTCCTGCTGCAGCATCGGGATCACCCGGATGGAGATCTGCGAGGCACCGAACTGCATCGCCAGGGTGACCGCGGTGAACACCAGACCGGTGAGGGTGGCCATCGCGCCGGCGATGACGCCGAGCAGGGTGGCCGTGGTGCCGGCGTCGAGGACGTAGGTGGCGAACGAATCGTCGATGGAGATCGCGATCAAACCGGCCACGATCGCCGCCGACACCATGAACGTCGGCAGTCGCCACGGCGGTTCACGTTTCAGTTCGCGACGGGTGCGGCGCCAGCGCACCGCCGTGATCAGCCGGCCGGGTGCGCGATCGACGGCAACGGGGTCGACGTGTGGTTCGCGTGGCGGTGTCGCCGGCTGCTCCGGCAACCCGAACCGACCGGCGACCGCCTCCTGCGCGACGATCTTCGCGCGCACGATGGGTTCCCGGTAGCGCATTTCGCGGTCGGCCGCCTTCTGCTGTTTGTGTGGGCGGTTGCCGTATCGCCACCGCGCCCACGGGGAACGGGGTCGGGCCACCCGGATTGCCCCGAACAGCAACAGGAACGGGAAGAACAAGCCGATCAACCCGGTCCACACCTTGCCCTTGAGCAGGGTGATGACCGCAAAGCAGACGTTGATCGTCACCGCCAGGACCACCCCGGCACGGGTTGAATTGTCGGTTGCGTCGCGGAATTCGCCGACCACATCGTTGGCACCGAAGGGGTGCACGCCCATCAGGAACAGCAATCCGATCGCGATCGCCACGAACACTGCGTCGATCGAGGTACGGCCCTCCTCCGACCAGTACACGTCGCGCAGGTGCAGCAACAGCGCGAACTCGTCGAGCACCAGCGCCGCACCGATTCCGAACAGCGCCGCGAGAATACAGTCGGCCACCGGCGTGCGGAACGGGTCGACGGCGAAGAACCCGAACCCGGACAGCAGCATCAGCATCATGCCGAAGAACACGTGATGCACGTGCACACCGCCGGGCGTCACATTGCCCGGCCACCAGCTCACCTCGGCGCGAATCATCCGCACGCTGAACCGGATGAACAGGAAGGTGAGTACGAACGCGATCAGCAGGAAGAACAGCGGCAGCCGACCCGTCTCGACGATCGTGCGATCGAACCAACCCGCCATGGGGTCGACCCTACTGCGATATCGTCCGCCCGCAGGGCTTCGGCGCATATCCTGAGCCGATGGATCGGCTGGTGACCGCGGTGGTGATCGACGACCACCCGTTCTTCCGGGATGGAGTCTCGCGTGGGCTCACCCAGAGTGGGCGGGTGCGCGTCGTCGGGGAGGCGGCCGACGGTGCGAGTGGGTTGGACCTCATCCGCCGCGAGCAGCCCGACGTTGCGGTCGTGGACTATCAGATGCCCGGGGTCACCGGAGTGGATGTGGCTCACGCGGTGACTCGCGACGGCCTGCGCACCCGAGTGCTGTTGTTGTCAGCGGTGACCGACGGCCCGATCGTGTTCACCGCCCTCGAGGAGGGCGCCTGCGGGTACCTGTCGAAGGATGCCGACCGCGACGAGATCGTGGGCGCGGTGACCCGGGTCGCGAACGGCGAGACGGTGGTTCCGCCGCAGCTCGCGGCCGGTCTGGTGGGCGAGATACGGTTGCGGTCGCAGCCCGACGTGCCTGCGCTCTCCGAGCGGGAACGTCAGGTGCTCGACGGTTTCGCCCGCGGCAAGTCGATCCCGCAGGTCGCCGCGGAGCTCTACATCGGTGCGGCGACGGTGAAGACCCACACGCAGCGCCTGTACGAGAAGTTGGGGGTCTCCGATCGCGCTGCCGCGGTCGCCGAGGCGATGCGCCGTGGCCTCCTCGAGTAGCCCGCCACCGCGCCTCGGCCTCGCCGAGCTCGCCGAGGAGCAGCGAATCGACACGATCCTGGTCGCGCATGCGCTGCAGGGCATTCGGATTCAGGTGCTGCTGCGGTTGCTGCTCGCGATCTTCGTGGTGCTGTCGGTGACGGTGGAGCCGCCGATCTATTCGACAACGCTCTGCGTCGCACTGGCCGCGGCCTACGCCGGATGGTGCGCGTTGGGTGCCATCCTGGCGCCACGGGTCGGTCTGCTCGCTATCCGGTTTTCCTGGCTGATCCTGCTCGTCGACTTGTGTGCGCTCGTCGCGGTCACCGCGGTGGCCAGTGGTTCGGATCAGATCAGTTGGACTGCAGACGTTCTGGTGACCGGTTTCGCGATCGTGCCGATGATCGCCGCGATCAGCATGCGTCCACTGGTGTGCGCGGCGGTGGTGATCCCCACGGTGGTGGTCTATTTCGCGGCTCAGGTGATCGCCCGCATCCCCAACGGGCGGCCATGGTCGGTGATCGCGCTCGAGACCCTCGTGATCGTCGTTCTCGCGTTGGGCGCGGTGCTGCTGTCGCGGCTGCAGCGCTCCCGGGTGGAGACCATCGGATCGCTCGCCGCGCAACGTCGTCGGCTACTCGACGACGTGATGCAGATCGAACAGCGTGAGCGTCGCGACCTTGCCGAACATCTGCACGACGGCGCGTTGCAGTACGTGCTGGGGGCACGTCAGGAGCTGGCTTCGCTCGGCGAGGGCCCGTACGACGCCGAGAGCATAGCGCGGATCGACGGGGCACTGCGATCCGCTGCGCAGCTGCTGCGGTCCACCCTGGGCGAACTGCATCCGGCCGTGCTGGATCAGGCCGGCCTCGCCGTGGCGCTGGCGGATCTCGCGCGCTCGGTCGAGCAGCGCTCCACACTCACGATCGCCGTCGACGCTGTCGGATGGCCGGACGACCTCCGCTCACCAGCCGACCCGCTTCTGTTCGCCACCGCGCGTGAGCTCCTCACCAATGTCGTGAAGCATGCCGGGGCGACGAGGGTGGACCTCACCGTCGAGATCGATGACGGACGCGGGCGGCTCGTGGTGCTCGACGACGGTGTCGGCATCGACGAGGCCGCACTGTCGGATCGCGTGGCCGGCGGACACATCGGGCTGGCGTCGCGACGGGTGCGGCTGGGAGGCCAGGGCGGGTCGTTGACCGTGCGGCGGCATCCCGACGGCGGCACGGTGGCGATCGCCGAGGTACCGATGAGCGAGGTACCGATGGGTGGGCTACACCTCGGTCATGAGTGAGCGCCCGCCCGAGCCGCGAGTTGCTCGGTGAGTTCCTCGGCGTAGGCCAACTGCCGCGCCAGCTTTCGGCACGATTCCTGTGCCCGTTGATGGAATTCGGCGAGTTCGGCACCGGCGGCTGCCTTGCCGTCGGCGGCCGCTTCCGGGTCGTCGAGGACCGCTTCGGCATCGAGCAATCGGCGCATGTCGTCGAGACTGAACCCGGCAGGCTTCATCCGGCGGATCACCAATAGTCGGTCGATGTCGCCGGGCGTGTAGAGCCGGAAGCCGCCCGCCGACCGTGCCGACGGGACGACGAGTCCCACCTCGTCGTAGTGCCGGATCGTCTTGATGGACAGTTCGGTGCGATGGGCCACCTCCCCGATCTGGAGCAGATCGTCGGCGGCCGCCGGCGTGTCCGGTTTCTCGGTCCCCGTCATGGTGTCAGTGTGCCCCGGACAGATGACCACTGAGCCGTTCGTGACGCTGCGCGCTGCTGTCGTTGAGGCCCACGATCGTCGCCGTCTTGCCCTTCGCCGCGTACTTGGTGGTGATGGCGTCGAGGGTGGCGACGGTGGAGGCGTCCCAGATGTGGGAGTCGCTCATGTCGATGACGACGTTGCGCGGGTCGCCGACGTAGTCGAACTGATAGACCAGGTCGTTGCTGGAGGCGAAGAACAATTCGCCGCGTACTGCGTAGACGCGTGTGTCGTCGTCAGGGTGCGCGACGTCGACGACCTCGGTCAGATGCGCGACCCGGCGGGCGAACAGCACCATCGCGGTGATCACGCCGACGATCACACCGTAGGCCAGGTTGTGGGTCACCACAGTCACCACCACGGTCGCGAGCATCACGGTGATCTCACTCTTGGGCATGCGGCGCAACGTCTTCGGATTGATGCTGTGCCAGTCGAAGGTGCCCACCGACACCATGATCATCACCGCGACGAGCGCCGCCATCGGGATCAGCGCCACCACATCCCCGAGGCCGACGACCAGGATCAGCAGGAACACACCGGCCAGGAGGGTCGAGATGCGCGTGCGTGCGCCGGAGGACTTCACGTTGATCATCGTCTGGCCGATCATCGCGCACCCGCCCATGCCGCCGAAGAATCCGGTGACGATGTTGGCCACACCCTGCCCGACGGCCTCCCGGGACTTGTCGGAGTGGGTGTCGGTGATGTCGTCGACGAACTTCGCCGTCATCAACGATTCCAGCAGTCCGACCAGCGCCATGGTGAACGCGTACGGCGCGATGATGGTGAGGGTGTCCCACGTGAACGGGACATCGGGGATGAGCCAGGCGGGCAGGCTGTCAGGCAGTTCGCCTTCGTCGCCGACGTTGGGGACCGAGAGACTGGCGGCGATGGTGACCGCGGTGAGCAGCACGATCGCCACCAGCGGCGCCGGGATCACCGTGGTCATCCGCGGCATGAACACGATGATGGCGATGCCGATGGCGACCATCGGATACACCAGCCACGGCACCCCGATCAGGTGCGGCAGCTGCGCACTGAAGATGAGGATGGCCAAGGCGTTGACGAAGCCGACCATGACGCTGCGCGGGATGAACCGCATCAGCTTGGCCACGCCGAGCCCGCCGAGCAGCATCTGGAAGACGCCGGCGAGGATCACCGCGGCGATCAGGTAGTCGAGGCCATGGCTGTCCACGAGCGGCGCCACGACCAGCGCCACCGCGCCGGTCGCCGCCGAGATCATCGCGGGTCGGCCGCCGACGATGGCGATGGTGACCGCCATGGTGAACGACGCGAACAGGCCCACCCGGGGGTCGACGCCGGCGATGATGGAGAACGAGATGGCCTCCGGGATCAGCGCCAGCGCGACGACGAGTCCGGCGAGCACCTCGGTGCGCAGTCGGCGCGGGGACCGCAGTGCGGCCAGGACCGACTGCTCCTGCTGGGGCGAGACCACAGTGGTGGTCGACGACATGGACGTCTCCTTCGGCCGCGCACGGCGGCACACGGTGATCGCGTCACCTGACGATGCTGGGCACCGACCGCACCGTTGCGGTCGGCGAGAAAGATGCCGGCGGGCAGACCGCCGGACGCAGCTCGGAACTCTACCCTTCGGGGAGGGTAGAGTTGCAAATCCCCGGCCCCGCTGTGGTGCGAAACACCCGGTGCGCGCCCGCCACAGTCCCCTGCCGCCGATCGAGTAGCCCTGAAGGTTTGATGTCAAGCCGCGGCGGGGGTTTGGTCCTTCCATGCGGTGTCGGGGTCGTAGGGGATGCCGCGGGCCAGGCATCCGTGGAGTATGCCGACGAGGCGGTTGGCGAGTTGGCGTAGCGCTGCGTTGTGGTCGACGTCTCGTGCTCTCTGTTTGCGGTAGTAGGTGCGGGCGCCGTCGTCGTGCATGAAGGCTCCGTGGG
>NZ_JAKGCU010000026.1 GCF_021556435.1 Gordonia tangerina | reverse complement strand
CCGAGGCGCCAGCCGAGGCCGCGTATCGAGACCACACCAGAACGGCCTTACACCCGCGAGACCACCCTCCGCTGGTCGAGTAGCGACCGAGGCGCCAGCCGAGGCCGCGTATCGAGACCACCGCCGCCGTGGCACACCGTCTACAGCTGCACCTGCGCCAGGATCGGTGTCGTCGGCTGCGGCGACCCGCCCTCCGGTTCCACGGTGACCGCCAGAACCGTTGCCGAGTCGAGGTTCTCGACCAGCGTCGGATCGTCGGCGCCCGTCGACGGGATGAGACCCGCCGACACCGGTTGATCCTCCTTGCCGACCAACCAGAGTTGGAACTCGCGGTCGGAAGCAATGGGGTTGTTCAGATCACGCAGCAGTGCCACAGCCTGATTGCGCTCGCGTGAGGTGACGACCGACATGGTGCCGCGATCATCGTCGAGCTGTTGTGCGGCGAGTTGGGCGTCGGGTGCGGTCAGCACGTCGAGTGCCTGCTGCCCCGCAGCGGTCACCGTGGGCGCCGCCGGGTCCGGTGCGGTACCGCGTCCGATCACCACTCCGGCGCCGAGCGCCACCACGATCGCTGCTGCCGCGGCTGCGATCACCGCGGCCCGTCGGCGCCTGCGTGCTCGGTCGATCGGAATCGGCGCGGGCGCCGAATCGGCCGTTACATCACCGCTGGGTCCGTCGGACGATACAGCGTCACCACGCCCGTCGGACACCGCAAAGACATGGTCGAGCACCCGCGCACGCAGGTCACCTGGGGCATCGATTGCATACGAACTCGCGAATTCCACCATCGCCGCGCGCGTCTCGGCAACTCGCGTGTGGTAGATGCGCCGCTCGACTCCGCTCAGGTCCGCCAGTTCACGTTCCACGCGGTCGTGTTCGGTGGGCGGCAGTACCGCGACGGCATACAGTTCGATGTGATCGTCGAGCCAGTCGGTGTCAGACATGATCTCGACCTCTCAGACAATTGCGAAGCTTGCGAAGTCCGTCGCGAATACGCGTCTTGATGGTGGGCAGCGGAGTCGACATGTGTTCGGCGACCTCCGGATAGGTCAAGCCGCCGAAATAGGACATCTCGATGCTGTCACGCTGCAAGACACTCAGCGTGTTCAGACACGTCCGCAGTTCGGTGTTCTCTTCGCGGGCCACCACGATCTCCAACGGCACCGCCGACGCGGGCGCCTGATTGCTTGACTCGTATTCGGTGGCCTTGCGGTGATGCACCTCCTCGGATCGGACCCGATCGACAGCGCGCCGATGAGTGATGGTCATCATCCAGCTGATCACCGAGCCACGGCCGGGGTGATACTGGTCGGCCTTCTGCCAGAACTGCAGATAGGCCTCCTGAACGATCTCCTCCGCGTAGTTCCGGTCCCGGACGACGCGCAATGCCAGGCCGTAGACACGGCCGCTGGTGAGGTCGTACAAGCGGGTGAATGCACCGCGATCGCCGAGCGCGGAATCCGCGAGCAGGGTACGCAGGAGATCGGGATCGTCGGCCGCCCCCGTGGATGTCATCCCTCCACGGTAGCCAAAGCGGTCCGGGGCAGACCGGGATCACGGCGGGAGAACAGCACCGGAGGATCGCCCGCTAGACTTGGGCAGCCACCCAGCCATGGGTTTTCGGCGAGTGGGGGTTTTCGGCGAGTGGGGGTTTTCGGCGAGTGGGGGTTTTCGGCGAGTGGGAACGGATTGGGGCATCGTGGGGAGACATCAGCGTCTGATCGTCGGGATGTTGTCGGTGATTGCGGCGGTCGTCGCAACGGTAGGTGTGGGTACGGCGTCGGCCGCACCGACATCGCGCATCGTGAGCACCTATGACGACGATCCGCAGCAGGTCACGCTGCTCGTCTACTCGGCGGCGATGAACAAGAACATCCCGGTCACCGTGCTCACTCCCCGTGATCGGTCCACGCCCAGCCCCACGCTGTATCTGCTCAACGGTGCCGGCGGCGGCGAGGATTCGGCGACGTGGGACGCACGTACCGACTACAAAGAGTTCTTCGCCGACAAGGATGTATACGTCGTCACACCGATCGGCGGCGCCTTTTCGTACTACACCGACTGGCAGCGCGACGACCCGGTGCTCGGCCGCAACAAGTGGCAGACCTTCCTGACCAAGGAACTGTCCCCGCTGATCGACGCGCAGTTCAACACCACCGGGCGCAACGCCGTCGCCGGCATCTCGATGGCCGGCACGACGGTGTTCAACCTCGCTATCGCCGCCCCCGGCCTCTACCGCTCGGTGGCCGCATTCAGCGGATGCGCCCGGACCAGTGACCCGGTGGGTCAGCAGTACATCCGGTTCGTCACCGCCGACCGTGGCGGCGGCAACCTGGAGAACATGTGGGGGCCCCTTGACGGGCCGGGGTGGCGCGCCAACGACCCGTATCTCAACGCCGAGAAGCTGCGGGGCACCAAGATCTACATGACCTCGGGCACCGGGCTACCCGGCACCCACGAACGCCTCGAGGACCCCTTTGTCCAGGGTGATCCGTTCTTCCTCGCCAATCAGGCCCTACTGGGTGGCGCGATCGAGGTGGCGATCGATCAGTGCACGCGTCAGATGGCCGGCCGCCTCGCCGAGCTGCGCATCCCCACCGACGTCACGTTCCGAAACACCGGAACCCATTCGTGGGGCTACTGGCAGGACGACCTGCACCGGACCTGGCCGCAGATCGAACGCGACCTACGCTGACTTCCCCGGGTTCCCCACCCCGGGGGACTCACCAGCTGTCGAGGCTGGTGTAGCCGTCCTGTAGTGCGCGGGCCAGCAGGTGCGCCTTGGTCGGCGCTTCCCGGCCGACACCGGAGTACTTGGCGCGGATACGGGCCAGGTGGGTACTCACCGTCGACGCGGAGATGAACAGCGCCGTCGCCGCCTCCTCCTTCGACTCAGCCGCCAGCCACGCGAGCAGGACCTCGACCTCGCGGGACGAGAGTTCCGGTCGTCGTGGGTCGGGCATCGCACCTTCCGCTTGACGGTAATCCGACAGTCGTGTCACCCGCGCGTTCAGCCCCACGGCGGCAGGCTGGGCCATATCGTCGGGACCCGCTGGGCGGGCGGGTGTCGAGCGGCCCGGATACGGCGTATGCGAATGCGCGGTCATCTGTCTTCCTTCGCTCGGCACCAACATTTCCCGCTGATGCGGGCGCTCCAGTCCCCCGACAAGACCGCACCACAGAAACAGCAGGTTAGGCGATCACCGCCGCGCGGTGTAGACCCAGAACTGGGGACACCGATGCCCGTCAGGTCCAGCACATCGAGCCGGAGCCAGCGCTCCGGGCTGCGGCGATGTAAGGATTCACCCACGTGTACCGAGTGAGACGGGATGTGGCATCCACCCCGACTTACTCAGGTGTGCGCCCGATACCACCTCTGCGTGAGGATCGGTCCGGTGCCGGGGCGGGCCGTCGGCCGGGGAGGGGCAGCCAACCGTCCTCGACCGCGCGCTTGAACAGATCGAGCTTGGTCCGGGTGGGACGCCCCGCGGCGGCGTACTTCTGCCGGATTCGCTTGAGGTACTCGTTCACCGTTTCCGCGGTCACCCCCAGAGCGGCACCGACTCCGGCCGACGTCTCGCCGGAGGCGTACAGGGTCAGCACCCGTTGCAGCTGTGGACTCAGATCGACTGCGGCGAGGTCGGGGTCGGCATCGATGGCTGCCGCCCACTCGGTGGTCAGCACCGCATGTCCGGAAGCCGCCGTTCGGATCGCATCGACGATCTCACCCTCCGAAGCGGATTTGAGTACCACGCCCAGAGTGCCCGCCCGCGCGGCGGAACGGAGCAGATCCGGGTGTTCCCCCGAGGTGTAGACGACGGTCCCGATGCCCTCTTCGGTGAGCCGGGCGACGTTCTCACCCGGGCTCGTGCCGTCGTCGAGCCGCAGGTCGAGGATGACGATGTCCATCGCGATACCCTGCGCCAGCAGTCCGCCCACCGTGGACGCCGAGCACACCAATTCCAGGTCGGGTTGGCGGTCGAGAATCCGTTCGATTCCCCACACCGGTGAGGGATGATCGTCGACCATCCCCACCCCGACCACCGACCGGTCCGCGGTTGCCACCCGTCCTCCCTCCGACCACCGGTATGCGCACGCGCAACGCCCAGAGTGCCGACGACCCGACGTCACCAACGCCTTCCGACAACCTTGTCACAGCGCCGCGAGTGCGCGGTCGCCGATGGCGCGTAATTCGGCCGGATGTCCGACCCACCGAGCTCACCGGGTGGAATCGGCCCACCGCCGGTTCGGATCTGCCATGCTGACAGAAGCAAATGAGAACATGTTCCAGTTTCGAGGAGACCTATCGATGTCCCAACCCGGGTCCACCCATGACGTCCTGGGCACCGCCGTTTCGATGCCGGTGGAGATCCGCAATGCTCGGTGTTTTGTCGCCGGATTCACCGCTGACGCCGCCGCGGTGGCCCACGCGATGCGGTCGGCCGGCCCGGCGGCGCCCGAGCTGCGGCCGTTGCGCCTGCGACCAGGCCGGACGATGTGCATGCTGGTCTTCGTCGACTACATCGACGGCGACCTGGGACCGTACAACGAGTTCGGCGTCTGCTTCCTGGTCGAGGAGCCCGGCCGGCCGGCCGCATCGCCGGCCTCCGCGTTGCGCTCGCTGGCCCGCGGCGACGCCCGTGCACTCATCCACCACCTGCCGGTCGACGGCGACTTCACCCTCGCCGCCGGCCGGGGCATCTGGGGCTTCCCCAAGACCCTCGCCGACTTCGACGTGGACCACGACTCCCCCACCCGCCACGGCAGGGTCTCCGCGAATGGACACCTCATCGCAGACCTCACCACCCGACGCGGCATCCCGGTGCCCGACAACGCGAAGGACACCGTGCTGAACGCGTACTCCCAACTCGACGGGGTGCTGCGGATGACGCCGTGGAAGCTGACGTCCACCGCCGGCACCCGCACACGGTTGGGTGGTGCGCGCCTGACCTTGGGTGACCATCCGATCGCCGCCGAGTTGCGGACACTACGCCTGAGCCGGCGCGCGCTGATGACGACATCGGTGGATCGACTGACGATGACGTTCGAGGATCCGACAACCATCTCCTGAGCCCGGCGCCGCTTCCCGAGCCCCCGCCCCAGCAGACCGCAGGCCGAGTGAGGCGAACGTGTCGCTTTCCGCGACGTTCACCTCACTCGCCGACGACACCCGTCTCGCTACACTGACTCCGAGGAACCCGGACAACACGTGGAGCGGCCGCACCGATGAGCAACCTGGAGACGCGTCCCGACGAGATCGATTGTCGCTCAACTGTTCACCGCGGCGACGCGGGAGCCGAAGGGACCGTGACGGTCGAGGTGCTCGCCGCCCGCGACGTTCCGTTGGGCGGCCCGCGCGCCATGACGGTGCATCGCACCCTGCCTCAACGTCGCCGTTCGTTGATCGGCGCATGGTGTTTCGCCGATCACTATGGTCCCGACGATGTCTCGGCGACCGGCGGGATGGATGTGCCACCGCACCCGCACACCGGGTTGCAGACCGTGAGCTGGCTGTTCTCCGGCGAGATCGAACACCGCGACACCATGGGCAATCACGCGATGGTGCGCCCGGGGGAACTCAACCTGATGACCGCCGGACACGGAATCGCACACACCGAGGTGTCAACACCCGACACGACGATCTTGCACGGCGTTCAACTGTGGGTGGCGCTGCCCGAGTTCGCCGCCGACACCCCGCGAGATTTCGCCCACCACATCCCGTCGGCGTTCCACCACGACGACGTCGAGATTCGGGTATTCCTGGGCGAACTCCTGGGTGAGCGGTCACCCGTCCACACCTTCACACCCCTACTCGGCGCGGAACTGCGGCTGCCACCCGGCGCCCAGATCGAGCTACCGGTCACCACCGCACACGAGCACGGTCTGCTCGTGGACGCCGGGGTGATCCGCGTCGTGAATTCCGCGGCCGAACCCCTGCAACCGACCGAACTCGGCTACATCGGGCTCGGTGCGACGGCAATATGCCTGCGCAACGAGTCCGACGAACCGGCGCGCGTGATACTGCTCGGCGGCGCACCGCTCGACGAGCAGATCATCATGTGGTGGAACTTCCTCGGGCGCAGCCATGAGGACATCGTCGCGTTCCGTCAGCAGTGGACCGAGCACAGTGAACGATTCGGCCAGGTCGAGGGCTACTCCGGTGACGTCCAGCATCTGCCGGCGCCTACGTTGCCGAACAGCCGGCTGAGCCCGCGGCACAACATCCCGGGCCAGGCGTGAGCGACCGTCAGGATTGCTGACCGAGCAGGCGCGCGAAGTTCGCGATACCTGCATCCTCGGCCGATGACCGTACTCCATTCTCGGTACGCTCCGGCTCGGGAGCCGGTACGCCCGGCGCGGATGGTCGACCCACCGCGGCCGCAAGTTCACCCGCCGCCCGCCGGATGCGATCGCCGAGCGCCGCAGTGTCGCCGGCCGCAACGGCCCAGTCCTGCGCTGCCGCGTACACAGCAGTCGGCAGCACGATCGCGCGCAGGTAGGCGAACAACGGACGCATGGCATGGTCGAGCACCATCGAGTGTCGTGGGCTCCCGCCGGTGGCGGCGAGCAGCACCGGGGTGCCCCCGAGCTTGTCCACGTCGACCAGGTCGAAGAACGACTTGAACAATCCGCTGTAGGACGCGTTGAAGACCGGCGTGGCGACGATGAGTCCATCGGCCTCGTAGAGCCGCTGCAACGCCTCGCGCACCAGGTCGACTGCGAATCCGGTGGCCATCGAACGGGCGATGTCGGTGGCGAGGTCACGAAGATCGATCACCGTCACGTCGACCGCACCAGCCCCGGTCCCGTCGTCGAGGGCTCCGACGACGGCCTCGACCAACCGATCCACGAGCAGGCGCGTCGACGACGGATCGCCCAGTCCGGCATTGACGGCGACGATCCGCCGGGGAGTCCGAGCCGCGGTCATACACTCGCCTCTTCGCGCGTGTCGCCGGCCGCGGCTGCGGTGCGCGCAGCCACCAGGGAGGCGTGGGTCGGGGCGTCGGGTACCGCGGCGGGTCGGCCGGCCTCGAAGCCGGCACGCAACTGCGGCAACACCTCTCCCAACTCGTCGAGCTGGGACAGCACCGTCTTCAGCGGCAGCCCCGCGTGGTCGACGAGGAACAGCTGTCGCTGGTAGTCGCCGAAGCTCTCCCGGAACGAGAGGGTCTTGTCCACGAACTCCTGAGGGCTCCCGACGGTCAGCGGCGTCTGCTCGGTGAAGTCCTCGAGCGAAGGGCCGTGACCGTACACCGGCGCGTTGTCGAAGTACGGGCGGAATTCCCGCACCGCGTCCTGCGAGTTCTTCCGGATGTAGAACTGGCCGCCCAGGCCGACGATGGCCTGCTCGGCTGTGCCGTGTCCGTAGTGCTCGAACCGTTCGCGATAGAAACCGATGAGTCGCTGGAAGTGTTCTTTGGGCCAGAAGATGTTGTTGGCGAAGAAGCCGTCACCGTAATACGCGGCCTGCTCGGCGATCTCAGGGCTGCGGATCGATCCGTGCCACACGAACGGGGCCACGGAGTCCAATGGCCGTGGCGTCGACGTGAACGACGTCAACGGAGTGCGGAAGTTGCCCTCCCAGTCGACGACATCCTCACTCCACAGGCGGTGCAGCAGGTGATAGTTCTCGATGGCCAGCGGGATGCCCTGCCGGATGTCCTGGCCGAACCACGGATAAACCGGCCCGGTGTTGCCGCGCCCCAGCATCAGGTCCACCCGACCGTCGGCGAGGTGTTGCAACATGGCGAAGTCCTCGGCGATCTTGACCGGATCGTTGGTGGTGATAAGCGTGGTGGCCGTGGACAGCTGCAACCCCTCGGTCTGGGCTGCGATGTAGGCGAGCGTCGTCGTTGGTGACGACGAGAAGAACGGCGGGTTGTGGTGCTCGCCGAGCGCGAAGACGTCGAGGCCGATGTCCTCGGCCTTCTTCGCGATCTGCACGATCGCCTTGATCCGTTCGTGCTCGGTGGGCGCGACCCCGGTGGTGGGATCGACGGTGATGTCGCTGACGCTGAAGATTCCGAACTGCATTGTCGCGCCTCCTGCGCACTCGGCGGATGTGTCATCCAGCCTAACCGGACCACGGTCCGATTAATTCCGCGGTGCTGCCGCCCGACACCCATGAGTTAGTGTGGGCTTACTCAAGAGGAGGAGACGAAATATGAAGGTTCGCAAGCCCCTTGCCGCGGCAGTTCTCGCCGCCGCCACCATCCTGGCCACGGCCGCCTGCTCCGAGGAGGCGTCGGACACGGCCAGCAGTGTCGCCAACGACGCGTCGGCGGCGGTCGCCTCGGCGGCCGGTGATGCAGCCAGCCAGGCCCGCGATGCCGTCAGCGGTGCGGTCAGTTCGGCGAAGGATGCGGTGATCGGACTGAGCACCGAGGACGCCCAGAGCACCCTGCGCACGGCGGTGGACCCGGCGAGCACCACCGAGCAGGTCGAAGGAGCCGTCGACACCAACAATCCGGAGACGATCAGCGCGCTGCAGACCTATGCCGAGACCTCCAGCGCCGCCGGCTACACGCCCGACGTGTACACGGTCAAAGAGGTGACTGAGCAAGGCTCGAGCACCGCGACGGCGACCGTTGCTGTCGCCAGCCCGCACGCCCCGGCCCCGGTGGACATCCAACTGAATTATGTGCGTGTCGGCACCAACTGGAAGCTCACCGCGGACGCGGTCGACACGCTGACCAGCATGGGCGGTCAGCACGGCGGCTGAGCTTCAACCGATCATCGGCTTGCACCACGCTGTCGCCGCGTCCGGAACCCCGGACGCGGCGATTGTCGTCGCAGCTATCGTTATCGCTATGTGATGTTCTTCGGGTGCAGTGGAGGCAGAGCGTCGGGCAACCGTGCCCGGCAATCGTGCAGGACCAGCACCATGTAGACCCAGCACCGTGCAGCGCCGCGTTCGTTCGTGCGGTACTGGAGATCGAACAGAACCGATGATCGGCCACCCGTGGGCCGCCGGCCAGGAGGGTACGCCATGCGGGAGACCGATCACCCCACCGAGTCAATACCGCCCGCGTTGACCGATCGCATCGCCCGGTGGCCGCTCGAGAACATCGACACACAACTCCCGGAGACCGGCGAATCCACAATCGAGACGTTGCGAGACCGGCCCGGCGCGACCGACGAATCGGCCGCCGTACCCGGTTCGATGTGGCCGCCCTCAGCGATGAATGCGAGTTGGCCACTCTCGGCGAGTAGCTCAGCGAACGACGCCCCGCTACCCCCGGTCGCCGACGTCTGGTACCCCGCTCCGGTTATGGCGACCGACTCGAGGCACCTGAACACGAACGGGATGAATGCCCCGGCACAGCCGAGTTCCCGGATGGCGACCACGGCGTTGATCACATCGATGATCTCGCTCCCACTGGCCCTTGTGGGCGTGGGAGCCATCCTCGGCTTCATCGCGACGACGCTGGGGGTGATCGCCCTGGTACAGATCGCGAGCGGCCGACGACCGGCGCCGGAGCCGAACCGCTATCGCGGCACAGGCCGGGCCGTGGCCGGCACGGTGGCGGGAATCGCGAGCATGATCATCGGCGCACCGATACTGCTGATGATCTTGATGGTGCTCGCGATAGTGTGAGAGCCGACCGGCAGGCGACGAGGCGGCCCAGGGCCGATCCGTAACCCCCAAGTGTGTCGGTGAGGTGGATCAGCTGACGGCGCGGAGGCGACGGCCCTCGCCACCGCCGAGTTCGCGGCCGAGCCACGCGACGATGTCGCTCATCACCCGGTTGCGCTCGGCGGCTCCGTCGATACGCGTGAGACCGGGCATACAGTGAATGAGGCCGGCGTGGAATGCCGCGTCGTGCGACATGCCGTGGCGGTCCATCACGGAGCGGTACGAATCGATGGCCTCGTCGAGGGCACCGTAGGTGACGACATCGTCACCGAAGCGAACAGCAGTCAGGCGCGGGGTGATCTCGGCCCGCCGCCGGATGTCTTCGATCAAATCCAACATGTTCACAGTCGTTCCCCCGAACTCCGTGTTGTGACCCTGGCCACGTTGCCTCCCAGAATGGTGCTGGCGCCAGGTCCGTCTATATAGCTTGCCTTGCTAACGGCTCTTTGGGAACCGCGGACGCCAGATTGTGTGCGAATCCACAGGTCAGAGCAGATTCTCGGTACAACTCCATGTTACTGCTGTGACTCAAGTTGTTGGAGTGGCGAATAGTGCTTGATGTTCAAGCGTTATCCCGGCTACACAGCCTCGCGACGTCGTGGCCGGATGAGAGTCACGCGCGGCGCGCCGCGTCCGCGTCCATCGCCTCGATCAGACTCTTGGGACGCAGGTCGGTCCAGTTCTTCTCCACGTAGCCCAGGCATGCCGCCCTACTGTCCTCCCCGAACACCGTCCTCCAGCCGGCGGGGATGTCGGCGAAGGTCGGCCACAGCGAGTGCTGATTCTCGTCGTTGACCAATACGTAGAAGCGGCCGTTGTCGTCGTCGAAGGGGTTGGTCACTGGTGTCCTCCAGGGATCGTGGGTGGATAGTGCAGATGGATTGCGGGTGACGGTGCCGCTGCGGTGACGGTGTCGGTGCTGCGGCTCCTACGACTCCGCGGCGTCGGCGTCGGCGAGCCACCGGTCGAGTTCGGGCCCGATGACCTCGAGCGCGCCAGGGTTTGCCAGGCCGAGGTGATCGGCGTCGACATCGACATTCGCGATGCGGCCCGCGACGTGGGGTCGCCAACCGTCGGCGACCGCGGCCGGATCCGCCTTGTCGCGGGTCGCGGTGAACACCAGCAGCGAACCGTCATACGGGGCCGGCCGGAACTGTTCGACGAGCGTTTCGCCGACCGCGAAGCTGTCCATGACGCCCTGCACCTGGTCGACGCTGAGCAGGCCCATCGACGCGATCTGTTCGCGGATGATCTCGGCGACCTCTTCGGCGCTGTCCGCGTGCACATTGTCGTCGAGGTCGAACAGATCGCGCCATCCGCCGAGGAAGTCGCCGACATAGTCGCCGCCGAGCTCGACACCGGCCGGTGCAGACCCGGAACCGTCGTCGGGTTGCGGCGGGATCGGCGACGAGTCCATGACGCCGAGGAAGGCGACCTCCTCTCCTTCGGCGCGCAGCGCGGTCGCGATGGCGTACGCGACGTAGCCACCCAGCGACCAGCCCAACAGGTGATACGGACCGTGCGGCGACACCCGGCGGATCTCGGTGAGATACCGCTGGGCCATTTCCTCCACGCTCCGCGCGCTGGGCTCGCCGGCGACCACATGCGGGTCCTGCAGGCCGTACACCGGGCGATCCCCGAGATAGGGCACGAACCCGCCATAGAACCAAGCCAGGCCACCGGCAGGATGGATGCAGAACAGCGGCGGCCGCGTCCCCTGCGCGTTGAGGGTGATCACCACCTCGCCGGAACCGGAGCCGCCGGAGATCCGAGCCGCGAGCCCACGCGCCGTGGGGTCGTTGAACAGCCAGGCCAACTCCACGTCATGCCCCTGCTCGCGCAACGCACCGAGCACCCGCGTCGCCGACAGCGAGTTGCCGCCCAACTCGAAGAAGCTCTGGGTGACACCGACCTGCTCGAGTTCGAGCACGTCGGCGAACGCGGCGGCCACCACGGCCTCCATCTCGGTCTCCGGGGCCACGTACTCCTCGGTGCCGGTCTCGATCACCGCTTCTGGGAGCGCCCGTTTGTCGAGCTTGCCCACCGGGGTCAACGGCAGCGCGTCGAGCACCATGATCGCGGCGGGGACCATGTGCGACGGCAGCCGTCGGCCGACGAACTCACGCACCTCGGCCACGTCGATCCCACCGTCGCCGACGATGTAGCCGGCCAGTGCGGTCGCGACCGAGCCGCCCACACCGACGACAACGGCCGACTCCACCGCCGGATGTTCGGCCAGCACGGCCTCGATCTCGCCCAGCTCGATCCGCAGTCCGCGCAGCTTCACCTGATCGTCGGAACGTCCGGCGTACTCCAGCACCAGTTCGCCGGCACCGTCACGGCGCCAGCGAACCACGTCGCCGGTTCGGTACATCCGCTCCCCCGCGGTGCCGAAGGGGTTGACCACGAAACGCTCGGCGGTCAGTCCTGGCCGGTCCAGGTAACCCCGGGACAGTGCCGGACCGACGGCGTAGAGCTCGCCGGGCACACCGACCGGCACCGGCCGCAGACGACCGTCGAGCACGAGCAACGTCACCCCGGCCAACGGCCGTCCCAACCGCACCGGCGCGCCGACGACCATCGGCTCACTCAGCGTGATGCCGATGGTGGTCTCCGTTGGTCCGTACAGGTTGTGGATGGCCACATGCGGCGCCCACGCGTCGACCAGCGACGGCGGCACCGCCTCACCGCCGGCCATCAGCGCGGCCAGATCCGGCAGCGCGGCCGGGTCCAGCGTCGAGAGCACCGTCGGGGTGAGGAAGGTGTGCGTCACTCGGTGACGCTGCATGAATTCCTGCAACACGTGACCGCCGACGGCCGCGGTCGGCCGGTAGGCCAGGGTGCCGCCGTTGACCGTGGCGAGCAGGTACTCCAGGACCGACGCATCGAAACTCGGCGATGCGAACCCCAGGACCACCGGGGCATCTGCGACCGACAGTCGTGAGGTCTCCTGTGCGGCGAAATTCGCCAGCCCACCATGAGTGACCGACACACCCTTCGGGCGGCCGGTGGAGCCGGATGTGTAGATCACGTACGCGACATTGTCGGTCCGCACGCGACCCGACATCTCGACGGCGCTCACCGCGGCGTCGGACAGGTCGGCGATCGCCGCTCGGGTCGAGTCACCGTCGAGACGCACCCACTCGAACTCGTCGCCGGGAAGTTCCCCGGTGCGGACGGTCAGCCCGAGGATCGCCCCCGAGTCCTCGATCATGTTCGCCACCCGTTCGGCCGGGTAGTCGGGGTCGATCGGCACATATCCGGCACCGGTCTTGGTGACCGCCCAGATCGCGGTGAGCAGTTCCACCGACCGACCGATCGCCAACGCGACCAGCGACTCGACGCCGATCCCCCGCGAGATGAGCCAGCGCGCCAGCTGATTGGACCGCGCATCGAGTTCGGCATAGGTCAGCGCGGCACCGTTTCCGTCCACGACCGCGACGCGGTCGGGGTGCGTGTTCGCGACCTCGGCGAACATGTCGCCGAGCAGGCGCGGCGCGGTCCCCGTGCCGCCGGACACCGTGGTGAACGCGGCCATCTCGCCGCCGCCGAGAAGACCGATGTCGGCCGTCAGGGTCTCCGGAGCGCTCGACACCGTCCGCAGGATCTGCACCAGTGCGTCGATGAACACCTCGATTTGGGTGGCGTCGAAGGCGTTCGGCAGATACTTGAGAGTCAGCGAGAGTCGTTGGCCCGCAACGGGTGAAGTCGACATGTTGAGCGGGTAGTGGGTGGCGTCGGAACCGGCGAAGTCCACGATCTCCAGCCCGCCGGTCAACGAGGCATCCGTGGTGGTCAGCGAGTCGGTGTCCACCGGATAGGACTCGTGCACCGTCAACGTGTCGAACAGCGGGCCGCCGATGCCGTTGCCGCCGGCCAGTCCGGTCAACTCCGCCAGCGACAGATGCTGGTGATCGAGAACCGCCACCTTGCTCTGCTGCAGGCGACCCAGCACGGTCGAGATCGACGCCTCCGGATCGACGTCGACCACCGCGGGCAGCGTGTTGATGAACAACCCCACCATGGATTCGACGCCCTCGAGGTCGGCCGGACGACCGGATACGGTCTCGGCGAAGGTGACCACCCGGTTGCCGGTCAACCGCGACACGAGCACCGCCCAGGCGAACTGCAGCACCGTCGCCACCGTGGCCCCCTCGGCGCGGGCGAGGGCCTCGATGCCGGCGGTCACGTCGGCATCAAGAATGACCGACAGATCTTGCGGCAGTGCCTCATTCGTTGCTTCCGCGCCCGGCGCCACCAAGGTGGGCGCCGTCACCGGCGCGAGCACCTCGCGCCAGGCCTGCCGACCGGCGACGTCGTCGGTCGCCGCGAGGTGACGCAGGTAGTCCTCGAAATCACCATCGCCGGTACCGATCTGGCCGGTGTAGGTGACTCCGTTGGCATACAGCGCCAGCAGATCGGCCAGCACCAGCGGGCCCGACCAACCGTCGATCAGGATGTGATGGTTGGTCACCACCAGATGCGCGGTATCGCCGTGGCGGACCACTGCGAAACGCATCAGCGGCGGGCGCGCCAGGTCAAACGGGGTGCGCCGCTGGATCTCGGCGACCTGTGCCACGCGTTGCTCGACCACATCGTCGGAGGGGCCGGTGCCGTCGGTGACGTCGACGACCTCCCAGGGCACCTCGACCGATGGCGGAACCACCGTCACCACCGCACCACTGCCGGTGCGCACGAAGCCCGACCGCAATGCGCGATGGTGCGCGAACAGGGCCTGGGCCGCAGCATGCAGGCGGTCGATGTCGACGGTCCCACCGAGTTCTAGGATCGACTGCACCACGTAGACATCCACCGGCGCGGCGGTCTCCGAGCCCACGGCGCCGCCGGCGAGCTCGGCCTCGAAGTGCAAGCCCTTCTGCAGGGGAGACAGCGGCCAGATGTCGGCCCCGGGCCACCGCTGGGCCACGTCGTCGAGGTCGTCCTGGGTGACCCCGGCGCCCGGAACGTCCGACGGGGACAGGCCCGGATCACCGATCACCGACAGCGTGTCGACGATCGCGGCCAGTTCCGCCTGCCACCGCGATGCGATATCGGCGGCATCCGCATCGCCCAGCACCCCGCGGACGAACAGGAAGTCCGCCGAGAGTTCGCGGCTGTCCCGGTCCGAGAGGGTGCCGACGTTCACCGTCAGCGTGTTCATCGCGGTCATCGCACCCGACACCGTGGCCGGCAGGACCGGCGCCGCCGGGTCGGCGGTGAACGGCACCACCACGTCGTCGCCGGATGAGCGGCTGCCGGCACCGAAGAAGTTGAAACCGATCGACGGCAACGCGGTCCCGGCCAGCCGGTCGTCGGCACCGGCATCCGGCGCGGTGAAGCGCAGCAGTCCGTAGCCGATGCCGCGGTCCGGTTGAGCCAGGCGCTCCTCCTTCGCCGCTTTCACCGCGTGCACCACGTCGTCGGCCGGGTCGAGCGCCAACGGCACGAGGGTGGTGAACCAGCCGGCGGTTCGGGACAGGTCGGCGGTGTGCGGGTCGGTCCCCCGGGCCACCACTTCCTCGTAGCGGCCGTGGCCTTCGACCAGCACGGTGACCGCGGCGGTGTCGACGATGCCGCGATCGCGTTGCCACGATCGCACCGCGCGGGCCAGCGCCGCGATCAGCGCATCGTTGACGTGACCGGAGTACGCGTCGACGACCCTCGTCAGCAGCGCCTCGGTGACTGTGCGGTCCACCCGGACCCGCAGGGAGTCGACGGTCGCGAAGGTATCGCGGTGCGGGTCGAAGGGCACACCGAAGTCGGTGGGATCGCGGTCCACGCGGGCCAGCCAGTGCCCCATCTCGTCACCGCGTTCGCCGGCCTGCGCGGCGAGTGCCGCATGCCAGGCCCGCGCCGAGGTCACCTCGGGACGCACCGCCGGCTCCGCACCGGACTGCAGTCGACCCCAGACGGTGATGATGTCCTCGATGAGGATCGGCCAGGAGACCGCATCGACACCGAGGTGATGGATGGCCAGGACCACACGGGCACCGCCGTCGCCGACGACCAGGACCGCGGACACGATCACTCCGGCGGCCGGGTCGAGCCGGCGCAGTGCTGCGGCATGCGCGGTGCGCAATACCTCCTCGTACTCGGCGGAGCCGGGCGCCGCGGCCGTGGTCGCCTCGTCGACGACACATCCGATGCCCTCGCCAAGCGCATACGCCCAGCCGTCGTCGGTGTGGCGCAACGTCGCCGACAGCATCGGATGGGCACGCGTCACCGCATCCAGCACGGCGGTCAGCGTCGGGAGGTCGAGTCCATCGGGTGCGATGAGCACCGTCGACTGGGAGAAGTCGGCGAAGTCCGCCCCGCTCTGCGACAACTCGAGCATCCAGGCCGCCACCGGCGGGATCGCGACCTGCTCACCGGCAGGCTCGCTCAACAGCGGCAGCCGGTCTCCGCCCGCCGCCACCGCATGCGCCATGGCCCGAACCGTCTTGTGTTCGAAGACATCTCGCGGGGACACCGAGAACCCGGCGGCACGGGCGGCAGACGAGAGCTGGATCGCGAGGATCGAGTCGCCGCCGAGCGCGAAGAACGACTCGGCCACACTCACCCGATCGACACCGAGCACGCCCGCCACGACACGCGCGAGTGTTTCCTCGGTGGAGGTCTCCGGCGCCACGTAATCGTCACCGGCGCCGTCGAGTTCGGGCACCGGAAGCGCCCGACGATCGAGCTTGCCGTTGGCCGTCAACGGCAGCGCGGTCACCGGGACCACGATGCTGGGCACCATGTAGCCGGGTACCGCCCGGGCAACCGCGTCGCGCACCCGCGCCGCGTCGACGTCGGCGCCCGGTTCGGCGACGACGTAGCCGATGAGCTGTTCACCACGCCCCGGGAGTTCGACGACATTGGCGGCACCCGCGGTGATCCCGTCGACACCGAGCAGCGCGGCCTCGATCTCACCGAACTCGATGCGGAATCCACGCAACTGCACCTGCGCGTCACCGCGACCGAGGTACTCGATGTCGTCGCCGATGCGACGGGCGAGGTCACCCGTCCGGTACATGCGGGCACCGCTGCGATCGAAGGGATTGGCTACGAACCGGGTCGCCGAGAGTCCCGGCCGGCCCAGATAGCCCTGCGCCAGCTGCCCACCGGTGACGTACATCTCGCCGACGACGCCGGGCGGCACCGGATGCAACCGCTCGTCGAGGATGTGGATCGCCAGCGAGTGCAGGGGCCGCCCGATCAGGGATGCGTCGCCCGCGGCGACGAGGTCGCGGTCGAGCGGACGGAAACTCACGTGCACGGTGGTCTCGGTGATGCCGTACATGTTGACCAATTGGGTGGTCTCGTCGGGATGGTCGTCGAACCAGCGCCGCACCTGCTCGAAGCCCAGCGCCTCACCCCCGAACACGATGTAGCGCAACGGCAGATCGACCGGGTTGCGCCGCCGCGCGTCGATGAGTTGATAGAACGCCGACGGCGTCTGGTTGAGCACCGTCACGCCCTCGGCGGCGAGCAGCTCCACGAAGGCATCGGGGTCTCGCGCCAGGGCACGATCGACGATCACCAGCCGCGCCCCACACAGGAACGGTCCCCACAACTCCCACACCGAGAAGTCGAACGCATAGGAATGGAACATCGTCCACACATCGGTGGGCCGGAAGTCGAAGTCGCCGGCCGCCGTGTCCATCAGGGTGATGACGTCGCGATGGGTGATCTCGACGCCCTTGGGCAAACCGGTCGAGCCGGAGGTGTAGATGACGTAGGCCCGCGAGGACGGCCGCACCGAGGGTACCGGCACCGCGAGATCGGTCCCGGCCGAGGCGAGTTCGTCGACGTCGACGGCCACCACGCCGGCGGGCAGACCGGCGAACAGCTCGTGTCCCGAGGTCGCCGCGTCGGTGATCACCACGCGCACCGACGCGTCGGAGACGATGAACGCCAACCGGTCCACCGGGTTGGTGGTGTCCAGCGGCAGATAGCCGGCACCGGCTTTGAGCACGGCGAGGATCGCCACCGGGAGGTCGACCGAGCGTGCGGTGGCGATACCGACGAGGTCACCGGCGCGGACACCCCGGGCCGCCAACGCTGCTGCAACCGCATCGGAGCGGCGATCGAGGTCGGCGTAGGACAGCGACACGTCCTGCGCGGTCACCGCGGTCCGCGTCGCGTGGTCGGCGACGGTGTCCGCGAACAGCTCCACCAGGGTGCGGTCGGTGTTCGTCGTCTCGGTCACGGGCGCCGGAAGTGCCGCCAGGGCGCTCGATTCGTGATCGGACAGCAGCGCGACATCCCCCACCGGCACCTGCACGTCGGCCAGGCAGGTGGCCAGCACCCGGACGAACCGATCGGCCATGGTGCGCACTGTCGCCGCATCGAACATGTCGGTGGCGTAGACGATCTGCGCCGGCCACGGTTGTCCCTGGGTGCCGCCGGCGATCGCGAAGGTCAAATCGACCTTGGCGGGTGTCTCCGGCGCCTCGATCGGCGCGATGGACAGTCCGGCGATGCTGGACGCTTCGGCGACCGAGTCGCCGAGATCGGCGGAGAACTCCGGCAGCGTCGACTGATGGAACGTGAGCAGGATCTGCGTCAGCGGTGCGAAAGCCTCTGACCGCACCGGATCCAACTGCTCGACCAGCGTCTCGAACGGCACGTCGGCGTGCGCGTACGCCTCGAGATCGGTACCGCGGACCTGGTCGATCACTGCGGCGAAGGTCATGCCCGGATCGATCTCGGCGCGCAACACCAGCGTGTTGACGAACATGCCGACCAGTGCGTCGAGGGCACGCTGCCCGCGTCCGGCGATCGGGGTGCCAACCGCGATGTCGGAGGTCGCCGACAGCCGGGCGAGCAGCACCGCGAGGCCGGCGTGGACCACCATGAACGGGGTGACGCCCCGTCCGGTGGCGACCGCCGAGATGGCCTCGACCACGTCGGCAGGGATCTCGAACGACACCTGATCGCCGCGTTGGGAGGCCACCACCGGACGGGGCCGGTCGCCGGGCAACTCGAGCACATCGGGAAGGCCGTTGAGCTTGCGTGTCCAGTACGACAGCTGTTGTCCCACCACTGAATTCGTATCGCCGACCGAGCCGAGTTCGCGGTGTTGCCAGAGCGCGACGTCAGCGAACTGTACCTCGAGCGGGGCGAACGTCGGGGCGTCGCCGGCCTCCCGTGCCGCGTATGCGGTCATCAGGTCGGCCACCAACGGCGCCATCGACTCGCCGTCGGCGGCGATGTGATGGGCGACGATGGCGAAGACGAATTCGTCGTCGGCGACGCGGAGCAGCCGCGCCCGCAGTGGCCACTGTTCGGTGACGTCGAATCCGGCGCTCACCGCGGTCTCGAGATCGGCGGTCGAGTCGACCTCGGCCCAGTCCAGGGTCGAGGTGGCCGCCTCGGCCGGGGCGATGATCTGCACCGGCACACCGTCGATCGCCGGGAACGTGGTGCGCAGGACCTCGTGGCGCACCACCACGTCGGCAAGTGCCGCACGCAGCGCGTCCACGTCGAGGCTGCCGGTCAGGCGTAGCAGCAATGGGACGTTGTAGGTCGACGCCGACGGATCGAACTGGTTGATGAACCACATACGCTGCTGCGCGAACGACACCGGAATCCGTTCCGGCCGCGGTGAGACCGCGGCGACCGGGGGCAGGCCCGCCCCGCGGCCGGCGACCGCGGCGGCCAGCGCCCGCACCGTCGGCGCCTCGAACACGTCGCGGACCGACACGTCGACACCGAACACGTCGGCGACCCGGGCAGCCACCCGCGTTGCCGACAGCGAGTTGCCGCCGACCTCGAAGAAGCTGTCGGTCGCGCCGACGCGATCGACGCCGAGCACCTCGGCGAAGACCGCCGCAACCGATTCCTCCGACTCGGTCTCGGGTGCCACGTAATCCGCAGCGATGTCGATGACCGGTTCGGGCAGCGCGCGCTTGTCGAGCTTGCCGACCGGGGTCAACGGCAGGGCATCGAGCACGGCGATACTCGCCGGCACCATATGCGAGGGCAGGGCCTGACCGACGAAGGTCCGCAGCTCGTGGGGGTCCACCGTGGTGCCGGCGGTCTCGCGCAGCACCACATAGCCCGCGAGTGCCGAGGCGACCGAGCCGCCTACGCCGATCACCACCGCTGACTCCACCGCCGGATGCGAGTTGAGTACCGTCTCGATCTCGCCGAGCTCGATGCGCAGCCCCCGCAGCTTGACCTGATCGTCGCTACGGCCGACGTACTCGAGCTCGAGTTCACCGGTCGGCCCGGGCCGCCAGCGAACCAGATCGCCGGTCCGGTAGAGCCGTTCGCCGTTGCGTCCGTAGGGGTCGGCGATGAACCGCTTCGCGGTCAACCCGGGTCGTCGAACATAGCCGCGGGCGAGCGCGCCGCCGGCCACGTACAGCTCGCCGGTGACGCCGACGGGCACCACGTTCAGACGCGAGTCCAGCACGAGCATGCCCACCCCGGGGATGGGTCGGCCGATGGTGATCGACTGCCCCGGGGCCAACGCCTCGCTGAGCGTCACGGCCACCGTCGTCTCGGTGGGACCGTAGGCGTTGAAGAACGCGTGTTGGGCTCCCCACCGGTCGATCATGGCCTGCGGCACCGCTTCCCCACCGGAGGCCACCGACCGCAGCTCGGGAACGGCGTCGGGGTCGATGGTGGCCAGCACCGACGGCGTCAGGAACAGGTGAGTGATGTGCTGGTCGCGAACGAACTGCGCGAGCGCCTCGCCGCCGACGACATCGGCCGGGCGATAGACCAGCGTGGCTCCCGACCGCAACGGCAGCAACCATTCCAGGATGGACGCATCGAAACTCGGTGACGCGTAACCCAGGATCACCGAATCCGGTGTGACGGCGAACCGGCGCAGCTCCGCGTGGGCGAAGTCGACCAGACCGCGGCTGGTGACCTGGACACCCTTCGGCGTTCCGGTCGAGCCCGACGTGTAGATCACGTAGGCAATCGCGTCGACCTCCGGCGTCCCGTTGCACTCGGCCGCCGACAGCGCGGCCGTGTCGTGCGTCGCGACCTCGCCGACGATGTCATCGGCGTCCAGGCACTGCCAGTCGACGGTGTCGCCCAGGCCCGACCGCCGGGCCGTGGTGGTCAGACCGAGTTCGGTCCCCGAATCGGACAGCATGTAGGCGATCCGGTCGGCGGGATAGTCCGGATCGATGGGAAGGTAGCCCGCGCCGGTCTTCGCGACCGCCCAGATCGCGGTCATCAACTCGGCCGAGCGCTCGATGGCCACCGCCACCAGCGTCTCCGGCCCGGCGCCGCGCTCGGTCAGCCACCGCGCGAGCTGATTGGCGCGCGCATCGAGTTCGGCATAGGTGAGGCTGTGGCCGCGCGGATCGCGCACCGCCACATTGTCGGGATGTAAGGCGACGGCTTCGGCGAAGATCTCGCGCAGCACCATCGGCGGCGCATCGGGTGCGCCCCCGGACACCGGGGCCAGCGCCGCCCTCTCCCGTTCGCCGAGTAGGTCGATGTCGCCCACGGCGGCCGAGGAATCGGCCACCATCGCCTCGAGAATCCGCAACCAGGCGGTCGCGAAGCCCCGGATCGTCGCTTCGTCGAAGATCGACCGGGCGTAGATGAAGTCGACGCTCATCGGGGTCGATTCGGTGCGGTCCGAGACGCCCACCGACAGTTCGAATTTGGCGATCTGGTCGGGCAGTTCCAGCGGTTGGACCACGAGGCCGGCGCCCTCGAGGGCGGTCATCGACTCCTCGCCGTCGACGTGGCTGAACGCGATCTGCGCCAGCGGCGGGAACGCCGTCGAGCGGGTGGGGGCGAGTTCGTCGATGAGTTCCTCGAACTGGACGTCCGCGTGGGCAAACGCCTCGAGATCCTCGGCACGCACGCGGGCCACGAGGTCGGCCACCGAGGATGCCGGATCGACCTGCGTCCGCAACACCAGGGTGTTTACGAACATGCCGACCAGATCGCCCAGTGCGGCGTCGGTGCGTCCGGCGATCGGCGTGCCGATCACCACATCACTCGTCGACGCCAATCGCGAGATCAGGATCGTCAGCGCCGCATGTGATGCCATGAAACCGGTGACACCCTGCGCGTGGGCGAACTCGTCGAGTTTCGCGGCCAGCTCGTCGTCGAGCTGCACCGTCACCACTCCGGCGGTGGTCTCCATCACCGCCGGTCGGGGCCGATCCATCGGCAGGTCGGTGACCGACGGCAGTGACTGCAGATGTTCGCGCCAATAGCCGAGCTGCTCGGCCATCCGGCTCGACGGGTCGTCGGCCGTACCAAGCGTATCCCGCTGCCACAGCGCGAAATCGGCGTACTGGACTGCGGGCGCCGGTGCCGTCGGCACCGTATCGTCGATCCGCGACAGGTACGCGCCCATCAGATCTCGCACGAACACTGCCGTCGACGCTCCGTCGAAGGCGATGTGGTGGACCGTCAACACGACGTCGACGGTGTCCGGACCGACACGCCGCACCCGTCCGCGAATCGGCAGGTCCTCGGTGACGTCGAAGCCTCGCGCGACCGACGTGGTGAGTTCGGCCGCATCGTCGACCACCGACCAATCCAGCGCCGCACGCGCTGCACCCACCTCGAGGATCTGCTGGTATGGACCGTCCGCATCGAGCGGATAGACAGTACGCAGCACCTCGTGCCGTTCGAGCACGTCGGAGACCGCAGCGACCAGAATGTCGAGATCGAGATCACCGGTGAGCCGCATGGCCATCGGGATGTTGTACGCGGCCGACGTCGGGTCGAATCGGTTGATGAACCACATCCGGGCTTGCGCCATCGACAGCGGCAGGCGGTCCGGGCGCTTTCCGGCCACCAGCGGGGCCAACGTCTGTTCACGCCCGGCCACCGCCGCCACCAGCGACCGGACCGTGGGGGTGTCGAACAGGTCACGCACGGAGACATCGACACCGAGTTCCTCGGCGACTCGCGCCGCGACACGCATCGCCGACAATGAGTTGCCGCCGATGTCGAAGAAGGACTCGGCGACGCTGACCCGGTCGAGACCGAGCACTCCGGCGATCACCGCGGCGACCGCGGCCTCCGCGTCGGACGCCGGCGCCTCGTATTCGCCGATCTCGAACACCGGAGCCGGCAACGTCTTCCGGTTGAGCTTGCCCGAGCTGTTGAGTTCGATGTCGTCGAGCAGCATCCACACCGAGGGATGCATGTACTCCGGCAAGCGGTCGGCGACGACCGCCTGCACCGCCGCCTGATCCACCGTCGCCGGTGCGATGTAGGCGACAAGGTGCTGCGGACCGGTCGGTGCGTCGACGACATCACATGCCGCATGCACCACCCCCGGTGCGGACGCGATGACCGACTCGATCTCGCCAAGTTCGATGCGCTGGCCGCGCAGCTTCACCTGGAAGTCGGTGCGGCCCAGATATTCGATGGCGCCGGACGCCTCCGGTCCACTCCCGGCCCGGGTGCTCCAGCGCACCAGGTCACCCGTCCGGTACAGCCGGGCGCCGGGGGGACCGAACGGATCGGCGACGAATCGTTCGGCGGTCAGCGCCGAACGGGACGCATAGCCGCGGGCCACCTGCACACCACCGATATAGAGCTCGCCAGGCACCCCCGGCGGCACCGGACGCAGGCGCGCGTCGAGCACCCGGGTCGAGGTGTTCCACACCGGGCCACCGATGGTGATGTCGACGGCCTCGGTGACGTCAGTCGAGGTGACGTCGACGGTGGCCTCGGTGGGACCGTACAGATTGTGGATCGCGGTGTGCGGCAGCGCCTCATGGGTCTGCCGGGCCACCGCGGGCGGCAGTGCCTCACCCGAGGTGAGTAGCCACCGCAGCGTGGTGAGCTGCGCCAGTTGCGCGACGGGGACCACGTCGAGGAACACCGACAGCATCGACGGCACGAAGTGCACCGAGGTGATGGCTTCGGCGGCCATCAGATCGGCGATGTAGGCCGGTTCCCGGTGCCCACCGGCCCGGGCGATCACCGTGGTCGCACCCACCATCAGCGGACCGAACAATTCGGGCACAGACACGTCGAAGGTGAACGGGGTCTTGAGCAACACCCGATCGGCCGGCGACCAGTCGAATTCGTCGACACACCAGCGCAGACGGTTGGCCAGCGCACGGTGGGTCACCGTGACGCCCTTCGGCCGGCCGGTGGAACCCGAGGTGAACAGCGTGTAGGCGGCGTCGTCGGGTCGCAGCGGGCTGCGTCGGTCCCGGTCGGTCACCGGAGGCTGCATCGACTCCACTGCAGCCGCGGCGTCGACCTCGATCACTCGCATGCCGGGGACATCGGCTGCGACGACACCCGACTCCCGGGCGGCGTCGACGATGACCACACCGACTCCGGCGGTGTCGATCATGTACTCGGCACGATCGAGCGGCGCATCGGGGTCGATCGGCACATAGTGTGCACCGGCGGCCAGCACCGCGTTGACCGCGATGACCATCGCGGCCGAACGCTCCAGCGAGACACCCACGGCCGCACCGGGTCCGACACCGGCGGCGATCAGTTCGCGGGCCAGGATCGCAACTCGGTCGGCGAACTCACGGTAGGAGATCTCTCGCCCGTCGACGGCCAGAGCCGTCGCGTCGGGGGCGTGGTGCGCCTGACCGAACACCGCATCTCCCACCAGCTCAGCGGGTACATCGACGACCGCGCCGGTCGACCATTCCGCGACCGCGCTCTGCTCGTCGTCGAAGATGATGGCGGCGTCGCCGATCGGGAGTTCCGGTGTGGTGAGGAGATGATCGAGCAATGCGGTGAATCGCGCGGCCAGGCGGGCCACGGTCGCGGATTCGAACAAGTCGGTGGCGTAGACGATCGAACCCGTCCAGTCCGCTCCCGACGGTGCCGAACTCACGGTCACCGACAGGTCGAGCTGGGCAGGCACCCAAGCGGGTTCGACCGATCGCACCGACAACCCGGCGATCGGCAGGTCGGTGTTCTCCGCCGACGCCGCCGGATCGAAGGACAACATCACCTGCGCCAGTGGGGCGAAGGCCGCCGTCCGCGTCGGGTTGACCGCTTCGACGACCGTCTCGAACGGCACATCGGCGTGCGCGAAGGCCTCCAGGTCGGTCACCCGGACGTCGTCGAGCAGTTCGGCGAAGGTGGTCGCGGGATCGATCGCGGTACGCAGGATCAGCGTGTTGACGAACATGCCGACGAGCGGGTCGAGCGCCGCCGAACCGCGGCCGGCGATCGGGGTCGCGATCGTGATGTCGTCGTGTGCGGTGAGCCGACCCAGCAGCGCAGCCAGCCCGGCGTGCACGACCATGAACGGGGTGACGCCGAATCGTGCGGCGACGTCGGTGATCTGATCGCCGAGCGTGGCCGGCAACGCGAACTCCACCCGCGCACCGACATGGGATGCGACCGCGGGTCGCGCATGGTCGGCGGGGAGTTCGAGGACATCGGGTGCTCCGCCGAGAGCCTCGGTCCAGTAGGCCAGCTGTCGGGCCACCGCCGAGTCCGCCTGCTCGGGTGACCCGAGCGCGGTGTGCTGCCAGATCGCGTAGTCGGCGAATTGCACTGCCAGCGGCGCGAACTGGGGCGACCGCCCCTCCGACCGCGCCGCGTAGGCGGAGACCACGTCGGTGACCAGCGGCAGCATCGATTCACCGTCGGCCGCGATGTGGTGGGCCACCACGGCGAGCAGGTACTCGCCATCGGCCACCCTGTGCAACCGGACACGCAGCGGCCGATCGACGGTGACGTCGAATCCGGCGGTCATCGCGGCCTCGAGGTCGCCCTCGGAGTCCACCAGTGCCCAGTCGAGGTGGTCGGCGACGTCGTCGACCGGGCCGATGACCTGCACCGGCACCCCGTCGACGGCCGGGAAGGTGGTGCGCAGAACCTCGTGGCGCACCACGGTGTCGACGACCGCCGCGCGCAGCGCCGCGATGTCGAGGCTGCCGTTCAGGCGCAGTACCACCGGGATGTTGTAGGTTGGGGTGCCCGGCTCGAAGCGGTTGATGAACCACATCCGGGTCTGGGCGAACGACAACGGGATCGGCGACGGGCGAGGGGTGATCGCCACCAGCGGCGGTAGTCCCGCCTCCCGCCCGGCGACCGCCGCGGCCAGCGCCTGCACTGTGGGCGCCTCGAAGAGATCCCGAACCGAGACGTCGACGCCGAACGCGTCGCCGACTCGGGCGGCGACTCGCATCGCCGACAACGAGTTGCCGCCGATGTCGAAGAACGAGTCGGTGACGCTGACGCGGTCGAGCCCGAGAACCTCGGTGATCACCGTCGCGACCGCCTGTTCCGCGTCGGTCTCCGGGGCGATGTGGGTGGCGGTCTCGAAGACCGGGGCCGGCAGCGACCGACGGTCCAGTTTGCCCGCGCTGTTGAGCGCGATGTCGTCGAGCAGCATCCACACCGTCGGACGCATGTACTCCGGCAGGGATTCGGCGACGGCACCGCGCACCACGGCTTCGTCGACCGTCGACGGCGACACATAGGCGACGAGATGCTGTCCCCCACCGGGGGTTTCGACAACCGTGCAGGCCGCGTGCACCACTGCAGGCGCGGCGGCGACAACCGATTCGATCTCACCGAGTTCGATGCGCTGACCGCGCAACTTCACCTGGAAGTCGGTGCGCCCGAGGTACTCGATGGCGCCCTCGGTGTTCCAGCGAACGAGGTCACCGGTGCGATACAACCGCGAACCGGCGGCCCCGAACGGGTCGGCGACGAACCGCTCCGCGGTGAGGCCGGGGCGGGCGGCGTACCCGCGCGCGACCTGGACGCCACCGAGATACAGCTCTCCCGGGATGCCCGGCGGCACCGGCCGCAGCCGGGCGTCGAGGACCAGGGTCGAGGTGTTGGACACCGGCACACCGATGGGCACCACCTCGGTGGCGTCGGTGACGTCGACGTAGGCCACCTCGACGGCCGCCTCCGTGGGCCCGAACAAGTTGACGATCTGCACCTGCGGCAGCAACGTGTGGGCGCGCGCGACCACCGAGGGCGGCAACGCCTCACCCGAGCAGAACAGCCACCGCAACGAGCTCAACGCCGAGATCTTCTCCGCCGGCACCACATCGAGGAACACCGACAGCATCGACGGCACGAAATGCACCGAGGTGGCACGCGTGCCGGTGATCAGATCGGCGATGTAGACCGGGTCGGCGTGGCCGCCCGCGCGCGCGACGACGACCGTCGCGCCGGCCATCAGCGGGGCGAAGAGTTCCGGCACCGAGACGTCGAAGGTGAACGGGGTCTTGAGCACCACCCGGTCCCCCGACGCCCACGGGTATTCGTCGAGGCCCCACCACAGCCGATTGAGGACCGAACGGTGCGACACCGTCACACCCTTCGGACGGCCGGTGGAACCGGACGTGAACAGCGTGTAGAGCGCATCGTCGAGCCGCAGCGGTGCGTGTCGGTCCGCGTCGGTCACCGGCGCGACCGCCAGGTCGACGTCGTCTGCGGCGTCCACCTCGATCACCCGCACCGAGGGCCCCAGACCGGCTACCGACGCCGGAGCGCCGTGCGGGCCGACGAGCACGGTACGCACACCGGCCGTCTCGACCATGTACTGCACCCGGTCGGCGGGGACGCCCGGATCGATCGGCACGTACTGCCCACCGGCCGCGACCACGGCGTGGATCGCCAGCACCATCTCGACCGAGCGATCCATCGAGACACCCACGGCGACGCCGGGTGCCACACCCGTCGCGATCAGCTCGCGCGCCAACACGGCGGTCCGCGCACCGAGTTCGGCGTAGGTCACGGTGCGGTCGCCGAACATCAGGGCGACGTCGTCCGGTGTCCGGGCGACCTGCGCGGCCACGGCGTCGGCGACCGTGCCTGCCGGCACACTCACCTCGGCACCGGTGGACTGCTCGACGATGTCGGCGCCGGTCCCGGACAGCAGATCGACGTCGGCGATCAGCGTCTCGGGTGCGCCGGCGGCCTGTCGCAGGATCGCCACGACCGCGTCGGCGAACACCGCGATCTGCGCATCGGAGAATGCATCTGGCAGATACTTCAGGGTGATGGACAGTTCCTCGCCCATCGGTGACGTGATCATGTTGAGCGGGTAGTGCGTGGAGTCGCTGACCTGCGCCTCGCGGATGTCGAGGCCGCCGGTCGCCGCCGCGTCGGTGGTCGACAGCGAGTCGGTGTCCACCGGATAGGACTCGTGCACGGTCAAGGTGTCGAAGAGTTGCCCGACACCGGCCAGCGCGGTCAGTTCCGGAAGGCCCAGGTGCTGGTGGTCGAGCACACTGATCTTGGCGTCCTGGAGCCCGGCCAGCACCTCCCCGACCGATGCGGACGGGTCGACGTCGACGACCGCGGGCAGGGTGTTGATGAACAGTCCGACCATCGTCTCGACCCCGTCGAGGTCGGCCGGGCGTCCCGAGACCGTCTCGCCGAAGGTGACGATCCGGTTGCCGGTGAGGCGCGACACGAGCAGCGCCCAGGCGAACTGCAGCACCGTGGCCATGGTGGCGCCGTGGGACCGCGCGAGGCGCTCGAGTGCGGCGGTCAGCTCGGCATCGACCACAACCGCATGGTTGCGCGGCAATGACTCCCGGGTCGCCTCGACGCCGGGTGCCACCAGGGTGGCGCCCTCGACGGGCGCGAGAACTCGTCGCCACGCATCCCGGCCGGCCGCATCGTCAGCTGTCGCGAGACGGAGCAGGTGGTCGGCAAAATCACTGCCGCCGGAAGCGATCTGACCGGTGTAGGTGGCACCGGAGGCGTACAAGGCCAGCAAGTCGGCCAACACCAGCGGACCCGACCAGCCGTCGAACAGGATGTGGTGGTTGGTGATCACCACACTCACCCCGACCGCATCCCGGACGAGGACCACACGCAGCAGCGGCGGGTGCGCCAGATCGAACGGCTCCACGCGCTCGCGCGCGGTGTGTTCCTCGACCAGCCGACGCCGGTCCGCCTCGTCCACCGCACCGAGATCGACGGTGCGCCAAGGTACTTCCACAGTGTCGGGGATCACCGCGACCACGGCGCCGCCGTCGGTGCGCAGGTAGCCCGACCGCAGGACGCGGTGATGGGCGACGAGCGCCTGCACGGCGTCGCGCAGCCGCGCCTCGTCGACGTCCCCGCCGAGCCGCAGGACCGCCTGACTGACGTAGACGTCCACCGCGTCGGCGGCGTCGGTGAGCGCCGATTGCAGATACAGACCCTTCTGCAGGGGTGACAGCGGCCAGATCGCGGCACCCGGGTGCAGTTCGGTGATCCGGTCCAGATCCTCCTGCGTCACCGACGTACCCGCGATATCCGAGGGTGACGGGCCGACGTCACCGTGGGCCACGACGTCGACGATTGCCGCGAGTTCCGCCGACCACCGTTGCGCGATACCGGCGACGTCGTCCTCGGTGAGGATGCCGTCGATGAACAGCAGATCGGCCGACAGTTCCCGGCCACTGCCGGTCTGCCGGGTACCGACGTTCACCGTCAGTACGTGCATCGCGGCCATCGCGCCCGACACCGTTGCGGGCAATGCCGGCGCATCCGGGTCCACCATGAAATCAACGACCAGGTCCTCGGTCGCGCCGGCGCGACCACCCGCGCCGAAGAAGTTGAAACCGATCGACGGCAGTGCGCGGCCGGCCAGGCGTTCGTCCCCGCCGAAGCGCAACGCGCCGAACCCGACCCCGCGGTCGGGTTGTCCCAGTCGCTGCTCCTTTGCCGCCTTCACCGCGTGCACCACGTCAATGCCCGGGTCGAGCGCCATCGGAGCGATGGTGGTGAACCAGCCGACCGTGCGGGACAGGTCGGCGTGGCGCGGGGGGTCGCCCTGCGCGACGAGCTCTTCGTAACGGCCGTGCCCCTCGAGCAGCACGCCGATCGGCGATTCGTCGGCGATACCCACCGAGTGCTGCCAGGACCGCACGGCACGGGCCAGCGCGGCCAGAAGCGCGTCGTTGACGTGGCCGCCGAAGGCCTCGGGCACCACCGTGACCAGCGCCTCGGTCACCTCTGCGTCGACCCGATGCCGTACCGAGCGCAGCGTCGAGAACCGATCCCGGGTCCGGTCGAACGAGGCGCCGAACCCAGTGGGCTCACCCAACCGGGCCGACCAGTACGCGACCTCGTCGGCCCGGTCGTCGGCCTGCTCGCTCATCGCGGCATGCCAGGCCTGTGCCGAGGTCACCTCGGGCCGCACCTGCAGCTCACTGCCCGACTGCAGTTGCCCCCACACGGTGATGATGTCCTCGATCAGGATGGGCCACGACACCGCATCGACCCCAAGATGATGGACGGCGAGCACCAGCCGTGCGGTGTCGGCGGCCGACACCAGCACCGCGGAGACCAGGACGCCTGCGGACGGATCGAGACGGGCCAGCGCGTCGGCGTGCGCGGTCTCGATCGCCGACTGCAGCTCCACCGATCCGTCGGTCGCCGGGGTGGATGTCGTGCGCACCACCGGACGCGATCCCACACCCGCGGTCGAGGTCCAGTGACCGTCGACCTCGGTCAGCCGCGCCGAGAGCATCGGGTGGGCATCGACGACGACCGACAACACACGCATCACGTCGTCGGCGGTGAGACGCTCCGGCGCGATCAGTACGATCGCCTGCGAGAAGTCCGCGAAGTCGGCTGCGGTGTCAGAGGATTCGAGCATCCACGACACGACCGGCGACAGCGCGATATCGCCGACCCCGCCGTGTGGGTCGGCCAGCAAGGGCAGGCGCTCGCCGCCCTCGGCGACCGCCTGTGCCATCGCGCGGACCGTCTTGTGCTCGAAGATGTCGCGCGGTGAAAGCGACAACCCGGCCGACCGCGCGGCCGACGACAACTGGATCGAGGTGATCGAGTCACCGCCCAACGCGAAGAAGGACTCGGTGACACTGACCCGATCGACGCCGAGCACACCGGCCACCACCTGCGCCAATCGCTCTTCCAGCGATGACCCGGGAGCGACGTAGTCCGTTGTATCGGTGTCGATCTGCGGGTCCGGGAGGGCGCGTTTGTCGAGCTTCCCGGCCGGCGTCAACGGCAACGAGTCGAGGATCTGGAGGCTGGCCGGCACCATGTGCGCCGGCAGACGTTCGGCGATGAAGCCACGCAGCGCGGCGACGTCGACGCCGGGATCCGTGGCAGCCGGGTCGGCCACCACGTACCCGGCCAGTGCCGAGGCCACCGAACCGCCCACGCCGATCACAACCGCCGAGGACACCGCCGGATGCGACGCCAGGACCGCCTCGATCTCGCCGAGTTCGATGCGCAGGCCGCGGAGCTTGACCTGATCGTCACTGCGGCCGACGTATTCCAGCACCAGATCACCGGATTCGTCGCGGCTCCACCGGACCACGTCGCCGGTGCGGTACATGCGCTCGCCGGGCGCGCCGTAGGGATCGGCGACGAACCGCTCGGCGGTGAGCCGGCGTCGGTCGAGGTAACCACGTGCGAGGGCCACCCCACCGGCGTACAGATCGCCCGCCACGCCGACGGGCACGGCGTGCAGCCGTTCGTCGAGCACCATCAGTCCCACACCGTCGACCGGGCCACCGATGTGCACCGGCCGGCCGGCCCGCAGCGGAGCACTCATCGCCACCGCCACCGACGCCTCGGTGGGGCCGTACGCATTGAAGAACCGCAGTCGGTCAGACCACCGGTCCACCAGGGACTGCGAGACCGCCTCGCCGCCCGACATCAACACCTGCAGGCCGGGAACCGACCCGGGTTCCAGCGTGGAGAGCACCGTCGGGGTCAGGAAGACATGGGTGAGTCGTTGCTCGGTGATGAACGCCGCCAGCATGTCCCCACCGAGTACGCCGTCGGGCCGGTAGATCAGCGCACCACCGGCCACCGACGCCAGCAACCACTCGAGGATGGAGGCGTCGAAACTCGGGGAGGCGAAGCCCAGGATGCGCGACGACGGCCCGGTACCGAAACGGACGACCTCGGCGGTGGCGAAGTTGTGGATGCCGCGATAGGTGACCGACACCCCCTTGGGTACGCCGGTGGACCCGGAGGTGTAGATGACGTAGGCCGTGGCGTCGAGATGCCGCGCGGCCGACAGTTCGTCGGCACGCAGCGGCGCGGAGTCGAGAGTGTCGAGAACCCCTGCGGCACCGAGCTGTTCGACGGTGGACCACTCGGGACCGGCCGGCAGCCGATCGTGCACCCGCGCCGTGGTCAGGCCGATGCGCACCTGCGAGTCGGTCAGCATGTGTTCGATGCGCTCGGCCGGGTAGTCGGGGTCGATCGGCAGATAGCCGGCGCCGGTCTTGGCCACCGCCCACATCGCGACCAGCAGTTCGGCGGAACGTCCGACGGCGAGCGCCACCAGCGACTCGGTCCCGACGCCACGCGAGATCAGCCAGCGGGCCAGTTGATTCGAGCGTTCGTCGAGTTGTGCGTAGGTCAGCGCGGCGCCGGTGTCATCGGTTACCGCCGGACGCTGCGGATGGCGAGCGGCAACCTCTGCGAACACCTCCGCGAGATGCCGCGCCGGCGCGCCCACCGCTCCGGCGACCGGAAGCAGCGCCGCCGCCTCGTCCTCACCGAGCAGCGCGACATCTCCCACGGCCACAGCGGGGTCGGCGGTGAGCTGATCGAGGATCCGGACGAACTGGGCGGCCATGTGGTCGGCGGTGTCGGCATCGAACAGGTCGACCGCGTAGATCAAGGTGCCCTGCCAGCGATCGCCGGCATCGGTGACACCGACGGTGAGGTCGACTTTCGCCGGGATCTCCTCGACCGGAACCGAACTCACCGCCACACCCGCGACATCGTCGGCGAGGACACCGGTGGAGAACTCGGCGAGCACGGACTGGTCGAACGACAGCAGCACCTGGGTCAGCGGCGCGAAGGACTCCGACCGAACCGGTTGCAGGTGTTCGACGACCGTCTCGAACGGCACGTCGGCATGCGCGAAGGCCTCCAGGTCCGTGGCACGCACCGAATCGAGCAGTTCGGCGAACGACATCGACGAGTCGATCTGCGAGCGCAACACCAAGGTGTTGACGAACATCCCCACCAGCGGGTCGAGGACGCGTTGGCCGCGACCGGCTATCGGTGTGCCGACGGCGATGTCGTCCGACGCCGACAGCCGCGCCAACAACACGGCGAGACCGGCGTGCACCACCATGAACGGGGTCACACCGTACTCGCGGGAGATCACGCCGATCCGGTCCACGACCCAGCCGGGAACCTCGAATCCAACTTGCGCGCCGTGCTGGGTGGCCACCACCGGCCGCGGCCGGTCGGTCGGCAACTCCAGGACGTCAGGGAGTCCGCGCAGTTGGGTGTCCCAGTACGACAACTGCCGTGCGACCACCGAGTCCACATCGTCGGCGGAACCGAGGACCTCGTGCTGCCAGATCGCGAAGTCGGCGAACTGGACATCGAGGGGGACGAACTCCGGTTCGACCGTGGCCACGCGCGCCGCATAGGCGGTCACCAGGTCTGCCACCAGTGGCCCCATCGACTCGCCGTCGGCGGCGATGTGATGGACCACGAGGCCGAAGACGAATTCGTCTTCGGCGACCTGCCACAGCCGCGCCCGCAACGACCACTGCTCGGTGACGTCGAACCCGGCGCCGATCGCGGCCGCGAGATCGGCCTGCGATCTCACGATCGCCCAGTCCAGCCGATCGGTCACCTCGTCGGCCGGCGAGATGACCTGCACCGGCACGCCGTCAACCGTGGGGAACACGGTGCGCAGAACCTCGTGACGGATCACCACGTCGGTCAGCGCGACACGTAGTGCGTCGGCATCGACCGGCCCGGTCAACCGCAGCAGCATCGGGATGTTGTACGTCGACGCCGCCGTGTCGAACTGGTTGATGAACCACATCCGCAGCTGCGCGAACGACAACGGAATCCGTTGCGGCCTAGGCTCTACGGCCAGCACCGGGGCTACGCCCACGCTACGGCCACCGATCGTCTCGGCCAATCCGCGCACCGAGGGCATGTCGAACACATCACGCACCGAGAGTTCGACGTTGAACGCCTCGCCGGCGCGGCCGACGATACGCGCGGCCGCCAGGGAGTTTCCGCCGAGATCGAAGATGGACTCGGCGACACTGATCCGCTCGAGCCCCAGCACGTCGGCAGCGATCTCGGCGAGGATCTTCTCGGTCTCCGTACTCGGCGCGACATACTCTGCGGCGCCGGTGATCTGCGGTTCCGGCAGTCCCCGCCGGTCGAGTTTGCCGTTGACCGTCAACGGCAACTGGTCGAGCACCATCACGACGTCGGGCACCATGTAGCCGGGCAGCGACGCCGCCGCCGCGATCCGCACATCCGACGGTGTGGCGGCGTCGTCCGCCTCGAGTACGACATAGCCGACCAACAGCTCGTCGCCGTTGTCGCGACGTTTCACCGCGACTGCGGCGGCATCGACTCCGTCGGTGCTCAACAGCGCGGTCTCGACCTCGCCGAGCTCGATCCGGAAGCCACGGAGTTTGACCTGCGCGTCGGAGCGGCCCAGATACTCGAGGGTTCCGTCGCGGGAGATCGCCAGATCGCCGGACCGGTACATCCGGGATCCGTCTGCGGCGAACGGATCGGCCACGAACCGGATCGATGACAGACCGGGACGGCCGAGGTAGCCACGGGTGACCTGGGTGCCGCTCACATAGATCTCGCCGGGCACACCGTCGGGCACGGGCCGCAGACGATCGTCGAGCAGGTGGATCGTCAGGTTGGGCAGCCCGGTGCCGACATCGGAGCCCTTGGCTGTCTCCACGAAGTCGGGGTCCAAGGCCCGGAAAGTCGAGTGGACCGTCGTCTCGGTGATGCCGTACATGTTGACCAATACCGGCCCGACCCTGCCTTCACTGGCGAGACGGTCGGCGTACCACCGCTTGACCTGAGCGAAATCCAGTGCCTCACCGGCGAACACCATGTAGCGGACACTGTCGGCCAGGTCGTTGGGCGCACCTGGGCGGACGGCGGCGGCCAGCTGATAGTAGGCCGACGGGGTCTGGGAGACGACGGTCGCGGCTTCGGTGGTCAGCAGGCGGGCGAACTCATCGGGGCTGCGGGTGGTGAGGAAGTCCACGACCACCAGACGTCCGCCGAACAGCAGCGGACCCCACATCTCGAACACCGATACGTCAAAGGCATAGGAGTGGAACATCGTCCACACGTCGTTCTCGGTGAAGCCATAGTGCTGTTGCGCGGCCGCCATCAGCGCCACGACGCTGCGGTGTTCCACCACAACACCTTTGGGTCGACCGGTGGAGCCGGAGGTGAAGATCATATACGCGGCGGTGCGGTCGTCCACGACTGCGGGAAGCTCGGCCGCACCGGCGTGTGGGTGTTCGATCAGATCGGAGATGGTGTGCCGCGCAACGTCGAGGAAGCCCAGTGCTTGGCGACCGTCGTGATCGGTGATGACCAGTGTCGGGCCCGCATCCTCGACGATGAACGTCAGCCGGTCGGCGGGATGAGAGGTGTCCAGCGGCAGATAGGCTGCGCCGGCCTTGAGAATGCCCAGGATCGCGACCATGACGTCCACCGTGCGCGGCGTCGCCAGACCCACCACGGCACCCGCCGACACGCCGGCGGCCAGCAGTCCGGCTGCGACGCGGTCGGAACGATCGTCGAGTTCCCTGTAGGTCAGCGCACCGTCGTCGAGGTCGGTGACCGCGACCCGATCGGGGTGACGGTGCACCGCCGACCGGAAGATACCCGGTAGCGACTGCCAATCGGTGGTGCCGGCGATCGCACACGCGCGTTCCCGGATGCCGTCGGTGGCCGATCGGATCGCCGCCGCGATCCCCGCCGGATCGAGTCCGTCCTTGGGTATCAGAGCGGTGACGATGGCGCTGACCGCGGCCTCGGTGTCCATCCCGCGCGCCTCGAACACCGCGGCCGTCGCCGACACCCGCATGAACAGGTCGGCGAAGGACACCTCGGCTCCGTTGGCGTCGAGCGCGACGGACTGCGGTGCGAGCTGCGCCGCGATGGTGATCAGGTCTCGCGTCGGTGGTCGTCTTCCCCATACAGCAGAAATGTCCACCGCGTCCACACCGATCCCTGTCACGTTCGTTCGCTGCCTTCCGACTCAGTGGAATCTGTCGCATGGTCGCCCTGGGCCACTACCCTCCCGGCACGTTCGCGCAACTCGTAGAGAACCGCGTCGAACTCTTCGGGTCCGGCCTCCGCGAGGCCGGGTATCAACGTCATCGCCGCCATCGTCAACGCCGAGTCCGCGTCGGGCGCAGTGGGACTCATCGCCTGCATCATGATGTCGAGATCACCGAAGCTCAGCGCGGGTGGCCCGGCGACCGCCGATGCGGCGGGGTCGGCGGCCGACGCCTGCGCCACGAGATCGGCGAGCGCCACCTCGGCCACGGTGTCGTCGACCGCGCTGGCGAGGAGCTCATCGTCGAGACGGATACTGACGTCGCCGACATGGAGGTCCGGATCGGTGGTGACCGAATCCAGCACCTGCACGTACCGTGCCGCCAGCCGCTCGATGGTACTCGGGTCGAACAGGTCTGTGGCGTAGAGGAATTGCGCCCGCATCCCGCCACCGCGACTGTCGCGCTCAGGGTCGTTGGGGAACAGGGTCAGCTGCAGATCCACCTTCGCCGAGGTCAGTTCCTCCCCGATGGGTGCGACCGTCAACCGGTCGAACTGCAGGGTGGGGAATTCGACATCCTGGAAGGCCAACATCACCTGATAGATCGGGTTGTACGACGTCGGAGGCTTGGGCAGAGCGCGCGCCACGATGTTGTCGAAGGCCACGTCGGTGTGCGACATGTCGGCGAGGTCCTCGTTGCGGACTCGCGCCAGCAAGTCCACGAAGGGCTCGGACGGGTCGATGCGGGAACGCAGGGCCAGGGTGTTGACGAACATACCCACCACGTCGTCGAGGCTCTGCTCGCCGCGGCCCGCGAACGGCGTACCGATCACCAGGTCGGTGGCACCCGACATCCGGTTCAGCAACACCGCGAAGGCAGCGTGGATCACCATGAATGATGTCGTATGGTGTTGGCGCGCAACCATTTCGAGCTGCGCAACCACTGCGGCGGGGATTTCCAGGTCAACCGCAGCGCCACGGAAGGTGGGCGACTTCGGCCGCGGGTGGTCATGCGGCAGATCCAGTCGCTCCGGGACACCGGCCAGGCGATCATCCCAATAGGCCAGCTGACGCTCTTCCTCGGTGGTGCCCTCGCCATCGGTCACCGCGAGACGTTCCGACAGCCACAGGCTGAAGTCGGCGTACTGCACCGGGAGCGGCTTCCACGCGGGTTCGGCCCCGGTGTTGCGTGCCGCGTACGCCGTCATCAGATCGCGCGCCAGCGGCGACATCGACGCACCGTCGGCGCTGATGTGGTGGATGACGAAGACCAGAATGTGCTCGGTAGTCGACAACCGCAGCAACACCGCACGTACCGGCGGCCGGGTGGTGATGTCGAATCCTTCGCCGGTCACCTCACCGATGGCATCCTCCAGCGCGGACCCCACCTCCCGGACCTGCACCGTCAGCTCGCTCTCGACGACATCGGCGGGCAGGATCACCTGGATCGGCTCCCCGTTGATCATCGGGTAGGTGGTGCGCAGCGACTCGTGGCGGCGCACCAGGTCGGCGGTGGCCAGCTGTAATGCAGCGACGTCGAGATCACCGGTCAACCGCAACGCCATCGCGACGTTGTAGGCCGCCGATCCCGGGTCGGCGCGGTTGATCAACCACAGCCCGCGCTGCATCCCCGACACACGAACCAGCTCGGCACGACTGCGGGCCAGCAACGGTGGCGCCCCGTGACCGGTTGGGCTCGCCGCCAACGCCTGTGCCAGCGTTGCGACGGTGGGACGTTCGAACAGCAACTTCACCGGCACCGGCCGGTCGAGCAGGGCCGACAGCCGCGAGGTGACCTTGGTCGCCGACAACGAGCTGCCGCCGAGGTCGAAGAAGTCGGCGTCCGCACTGATCCGATCCTGCCCGAGCACCTGCCCGAAGATACCCGCGACCACGGTCTCCATCTGCGAGCTCGGTGCGCGATACCCGATCGTGGCGGAGAAGTCCACCGGCGGTAGCGATCTGCGGTCGATCTTGCCCGATGTGGTAAGCCGGAACTCCGAGACGACCACCAGCGAATGCGGCACCATGTAGGCGGGCAGGTGCACTGCCGCCTGCTCCAGGATGCGCTTGGGGTCCGCCGTCGCCCCGTCGACCAGACGCGCGTAGGCGACCAGCACGTCGTCGCCGCCGGGCCCCGGCACTCCCAGGCTGATGACCTCGCTGACCATGGGATGCCGCGCGATGGCGGCATCGACCTCGCCTGGCTCGATCCGCAGGCCGCGGATCTTGAGCTGGAAGTCGGTGCGTCCCACGTACCGTAGCGCGCCGGACGTGGTGCGGACCACCCGGTCACCGGTGCGGTACATGCGCTCGCCGTCGCCGAACGGATTCGCCACGAACCGCGTCGCGGTCAGGTCTGGCCGACCGTGATACGCCTGCGCAAGCTGTATGCCCGACAGGTACAGCTCACCGGGGACCCCGGCGGGGACCGGCCGCAGCGCCGGATCCAGTACCAGCGCACCGACTCCGGGGACCGCACGGCCGATGGTGACCTCGTCCCCCTCGTGCAGGGGTCCGGCGGCGGTCGCCCAGATGGTGACCTCGGTGGGACCGTAGAGGTTGAAGAACGCGCGACCCGCGCGGGCCCATCGGCGCATCAGGTCCGGCGGGCAGGCCTCACCGACACTGATGACCCGCGACAGACTGGGCACCGCAGCCGGTTCCAGCGTCGCCAGCGCGGATGGTGTCATCACGGCGTGACTGACCTGATGAGTGTCGATGACCGTCGCGAGTTCGTCGCCGCCATAGACGCCGTTGGGGCTCACCACGAGTTCGGCGCCGGTGCACATCGCCATCAGGATCTCGAAGATCGAGGCGTCGAAGCTCGGCGACGCGACATGAAGCACCCGAGACCGCTGATCCAGTCGCAGGATCTTCTTCTGATTGGCCACCACCGTGGCCAGGCCGCGATGACTCAACGCGGCGGCCTTTGGCTTACCGGTGGAACCGGAGGTGTAGATCAGATACGCCAGGTCATCGAGGACCGGCGGCCGGATGAGTTCGTCGGTGCGCACCCGCGCGCCGCTGTGTCCGGCGAGCTGCAGCTCCATGGTCTCGTCGTCGATCGACAGCCACTCGACCCCGTCGGGGGCCTTGCGGGACACCTCGAGGACCGTCAGCCCCAGCGCGGCCTCGCTGTCGGCGAGGATCTCCGCGAGCCGGCCGGCGGGATGAGCCGGGTCGATGTTCACAAACGCCGCACCGGATTTGGCGACCGCCAGCATGGCCATCACCGACTGGTGTGAACGGGGGATGCACAGGGCAACAACATCACCCGGACCGAGTCCACGGGAGATCAGCTCGCGGGCGAGTTGGTTGGTGCCGGCCTCCAGGGTGGACCAGGTGATCGTACCGGCGCCGCTGATCGCGACACCAGAGGGATTGGCCTGGACCACACCGTTGAACAGCAGATCCCGCAACGTCTCGGGGATCGCCGGGGTCTTCGGACGCTCGGTGAGTGCGGCGAACTCCGCGCCGGCCACCAGGTCGATGGTGCCGACCCGCCTGGTGGGGGCCGCGACCATCGCACGCAGCACCGTGACCAGCTGATCGGCGACCCGCTCGATGGTCCGCTGGTCGAAGAGGTCAGCGGCATAGGCGAGTTCGACGTCCAGACCGGCGTCGCGGACCTGATCGGTGACGGTGATCGACAGATCGTACTTGGCCGACTGCACACGGGCGTCGAGCATCTCCGCCGAGTCGGCCCATTCCTCGAGCGCGCGGGCCTGACCCGGATGCATGGTGAGAGAGACCTGGAACAGCGGGGTGTGGGCAGCCGACCGCTCCGGCGCCACGGCCTCGACGACCCGCTCGAACGGGATCGTCGCGTGCCGCATCGCGCGGGTGCGGGTGGTGTGCGCACGATCGAGCAATTCGGCGGTGGTGTCTCCTGGTGCGATCGCGGTACGCAGCACCACCGTGTTGACGAACATGCCGACGAGATCGCTGGTCTCGGGTTCGTCGCGTCCGGCGACGGCAGTACCGATCGCGACCTCGTCCACCTCGGCCCACCGTGCCAGCAGGATGGCAAATGCCGTGTGCAGCACCGAAAACGGGGTCACGTTGTGGTCACGTGCCAGCGCGCGGACGCCGGCAACCAGATCGGGCTCGATGGTGATGTCCACGTATCCACCGCTGCCGGTGGCCACATGCGGGCGCGGATGGTCGGTCGGCAGCGGCAGGAAACCGGGCAGACCGGCCAGTTCCTGCTCCCAGAAGGCCAGCCCGTCGATCGCGACCTCGGTCGGCTCATCGGGGGCGCCGAGCAGGCGGTGTTGCCACATCGCGAAGTCTGCGTACTGGACATCCAGCGGCGGCAGCGGGTTGTCGACGCCGTCGCGCCGGGCGGTGTAGGCGACGAACAGGTCTCGGATCAGCGGCACGAGGGAAAAGCCGTCACCGGCGATGTGATGCAGCACCACAACCACGACATATCCCGAGCCGTCACGCAGAATCCTTGCCCGGAAGGGGATCTCGTGTGCGAGGTCGAATCCACGAGCCGCCTCGGCGCCGATCACCTCGTCGAGGCGGCCATCGACGTCGACCACCTCGGTGTCCACCGATGTCGACGCCTCGGCGGCATCCAGAATCTCCTGAATCGGTTCCCCACCATGGGATCCGAACCGGGTGCGCAGGGTCTCGTGGCGCTGGATGAGGTCGCCGAGCGCCTGCTGCAGGGCCGCGACATCGACGTCGGCGCCGAGCCGTACCGCGCCCGGCATGTTGTAGGTACCGGCACCCGGATCCATCCGGTTGACGAACCACAGTCGCGTCTGCGAGTGCGACAGCGGAATGATCTGCGGGCGTGGGTCGACACGGGTGAGCGCCGGCCGGCCGTCGGCCCCGCCCGATCGAGAACGTTCGGCGATCTCACCGACGTCCACCGAGGTGAACACGTCGGTGAGATCGACCCGGACGTTGTGCTCCACTCGCGCTCGCGACACCAGGCGGGCGGCCATCAATGAGTCACCGCCGAGCGCGAAGATGTTGTCACGCAAACCGATTCGCTCCACCCCGAGCAGCTCGGAGATCAGCGAGGCCAGCGTCATCTCGACCGGTGTGCGCGGCGCCTCGTAACCGACGACCGGGGTGAGATCGGGAGCCGGCAGACTCTTTCGATCGAGTTTGCCCGCGGTACCCACCGGGAACTGGTCGAGCAGCACGGCCGCCGACGGCACCATGTGCGAGGGCAGATGGCGGCGACACCACGACAGCGCCGCAGCCTCGGTCACCGAGTCGTCGTCGGATCGCAGGTAGGCCACCAGTACGGGGCTGGGACCCAGGTCGGTACGGGGTACCACCGCGGTGGCGTCCACACCTGGCATCGCGTCGAGCACCGCTTCGATCTCACCGGGTTCGATCCGCTGGCCACGGATCTTCACCTGGAAATCGGTGCGCCCCAGGTATTGCAGCTCGCCGGCCGCATCCCAGCGCACTAGGTCGCCGGTACGGTACATGCGCGAGCCCGCGCCACCGAAGGGGTCGGCGACGAACCGGTCGGAGGTCAGATCGCTACGCCCCAGGTAGCCGTCGGCCAACTGGCAGCCGGCGAGATACAGTTCTCCTGCCACACCGGTGGGCACCGGACGTAGCCGGGTGTCGAGGACGTAGGTGTCGGTGTTGGCCACCGGCCGACCGATCGGCACCGGACCGTCGTCGGCCACCACGCGGTGCTCGGTGACGTCGACCGCGGCCTCGGTTGGGCCGTACAGGTTCACCAGTTCGGCGGTGGAGCCGTCGATCACCCGATCGGCCAGCAGCCGCGGCAACGCCTCACCGGAGGTGAACACACGGCGCACGGTGGCCGGCAGCAGGGTCTCGTGGCCCTCGTTCTGCAACACCTCGGTGTACACGTCCAGCATCGACGGAACGAAGTGCGCGACGTTGACCTCACGTCGGGTGATCAGGTCCAGCAGGTATTCGGGATCGCGATGTCCGTCCGGGCGGGCGATCACCATCCGCGCGCCTTCGGCCAACGGCCACAGCAGTTCCCACACCGAGACGTCGAAGGTGAAGGGGGTCTTGTACAGCACCCGATCCGCCTCGGAGAGCGGATAGTTCGCCTGCATCCAGGCGAGCCGGTTGAGGACCGCCGAGTGCGACACCTGCACACCCTTCGGCGTACCCGTCGAACCCGAGGTGAACAACACATAGGCGGCCTCGTCGCGCCCGCCGACCGCAGCGACGGCGGGCGGTTGCGCGGCCGCGGCATCACGGGCCACCGCATCGACGCCGATCGCGGAGAGCAGCGCGGCATCGATCACCACCGGAGCCGACACCGCATCCACGATGAGTCGTCGCCGCTCGTCGGGCTGGGTGGGATCGACCGGCACATAGGCGGCCCCCACCGTGAGCACAGCGTAGATCGCCGCCACCTGCCCCGGGCCGCGGCCCACCGACACGACCACGCGGTCGCCGCGTCCGACGCCCTCGGCGAGCAGATGCGCGGTGATCACCGCACGTAACTGGTCGAATTCGGCATACGTCCACTGCCGATCGTCGAACTCGACCGCGATGCGGTCCCCGTGATCGCGGACCTGACGCTCGAATGAGGTCAGCAGATGATCAACCGATTCCGGCAGCGCGAGCGCGGGCCCCTTGCCCAGCGCCAGCATCTCCGCACGTTCGTCGTCCATCAGCAGATCGACGTCGGCCACCAGGGTGTCGAGACCGGCGAACACCCGTCCGAGGAACACCAGGAACCGCTCGAGATGACCGCGCAACTCGTCCTCGGTGTACAGATGCGGATTGCCGTGGAAGTCGACGACCAGGCGTGCGCCGGGGCTGGCCTGGTACACGTTGAGGCGCAGATCCTCCAGGATGCCCGAGCTGAGGATCTGGTATTCGACGTCGGCACCGACCATCTCGATCGGCTTGTCGAAGAACATCAGATTGACGATAGGTCCGAAGGACGCCGTGTTGGCATCGGCCAGCCCGGCATCGATGCGGATGTCCTCGAACCGATATCGCTGATGGCGCAGGGCGCCGGTCAGTTCGAGCTGGCTCTGCTCGATGAGGTCGCGCATCGTCAGCCGGGACACGTCGCGGGCGCGGATCGGCAGCATGTTGGCCAGCATCCCGGCGGCATTCTTGATCTTCGCCGTGGCGCGGCCGGTCACCGGAAGGCTGAGAACCACATCGTCGGTGCCGGCCATCCGCGCGAGATAGGCCGAGAAACCGGCCGTCAGCAGGACGGCGGCCGAGGTGTTGAGTTCGGTGGCCACGCGGTCGAGCTGATCCTGGGCAGCAACGCTCATCCGGGCGCCGGCAACCAGATTGCGTGGCGACAGCGTGGCGGCGGCGGACTGCTGCGCCAGCGTGACCCGCTCGGGCAGATCCGCGACCCGGTCCACCCAGTGCGCCCGATCGGCGGCGCGACGAGTGCCCTCGCGGTACTTGATGTCGTCGGCGACGAGGTCGGCGAGGCTTGCGCCCGCCTTCGGCGCGTACTCGTCGCCCGCAAGCTCCGCGTTGTACCGGTTGACGACGTCGAGGACCGACATGAGTCCGGCATATCCGTCGAGTGCGATGTGGTGGGCCCGCACGTACCAGAACGACCGATCATCCGCGACGCGGATCAGCGTTGACACCACCAGCCGGTCACCGCGCAGATCCATTTGTCGTTGATAATCGTCATTCATCCATTGGTGCGCGGCGGCGACCGGATCGGGTTGATCGCGAAAATCGAGAAAATCGAGATCATTGTCGATCTGTTGATCGACAATCTGCATCGGGACGCCGTTGACCTCGACGATCCGGGTGAATGCGGACTCCCGGGCGCGACCGCTCTCCACCGTGACCCGACGGAACAGCTCGCGGTCGAGTTCCCGGCCGGCGTCGCGGATGTCGAGGTACTGAGCAACGGTAACGGAATAGTCGGCGGAGAGGTTCTCCGCGAACCACATCCCGCGCTGAGCAGCGGTGAGTTCGAGAGGGGTCGCTTCCGTGCCGTCGGCATCACGCGCAGTATGTGCTGACCCCATCGCCTCTCTCTTCCAGTTCGTCGGCCAGCCTGATCCAGCGACTCATCGGCAAGCCCGGTCGTACGTCGATCGATGTGTCCACCGCAACGACCGTTGTGGGCTGTCTGTTCCGCGGAAACGGTGTTCCCTCGCAACAGTGTGCGTCATTATCCACCCTTCAATTCCTACTTCACCATGATTCGGTTGAATGGATGAGCCCAGACCGAACCACCTGAATTGCCGGTAAACGACAAGCTCACAGATGGATTTCGTATCCGGACGCCAGATCGTTACGCGCGGCCCCGGCGCGTCGTCCAAACGTAGGAACCGTACCTGCCCGAAAGTAATGTTTTGGTATCCCCCGACGACAATGTCGCAGGGCGTGTCGATTGTTTGGGTACCATCGCCCACAGCAACCGGCCGTGTGCTCCGGCAACCGACGTGGCCCGAGAGGAGTAGTCGATGGCCGAGCCGTCCCACAGGTCCACGACCTCGGCGACGCCCCGTTCACCCGTCGATGTCGGTCGGGACGCCGATCTGCTGACCTCTCGTGACCTCGAGATCACTCGTGCACGGACCAACGGCAACGCAGGCGATTCCGATGGCTCGGGCCCGTCGGACCAGGGCGTTGCGCCCGCAGCCCGCCACCGCCGGGCACGGCACGCGAAAGTGACCGGCGACGATTCGCCGACCGTCGCCTTTCCGGCGCTGACCCCGGCCGCCACGCCTGCACCCGAGGCCACCGACAGCCCCCGGCCCACCGTCGATGCCCCTACCGCCGACCCGGCCACCCGGGACGGTTCGATCGCCGACGGTCCGGTGGACCAGGTCGCGCCAGACGTCGCCGATGGATGGCGAATCCTCACCCCGCCGGGTGATACTTCCCACATCGCCGACATGAGCGATCCCGCCGTCAGCGATCCCGCCGTCAGCGACACCGGCCTCCTCGATGAAAACCGCGCCGAGCGCGCCCCGATCGCTGCGCCGTCCGTGCCGGAGCCGGCACGACGGTCCGAGGCCGCGCACCGGGCCGCGTCCCCGTCAGCGACCGAACCCGACACCGCAGCCGAATCCGATTCCCTCGATCTCACGCCGGCCGCTCCCGCCGCGATCGAGGTGACCGGTCTGCACAAGCGGTTCGGCGCGAACGTGGCCGTCGAATCGGTGAGTTTTTCGGTCGCCAAGGGTTCGATCCTCGCGCTCCTCGGCCCCAACGGGGCAGGCAAGACCACGACCGTCAACATGCTGTGCACACTGCTCAAACCAGATGGCGGTACCGCGACGGTGGCCGGCCATGACGTGGTGTCCGACGCTGCGGGCGTGCGACGCTCGATCATGTTGACCGGACAGTTCGCTGCACTGGACGAAGCGCTGTCCGGCCGCGACAACCTCATCCTGTTCGGACGGCTGATGGGGCTGTCCAAATCCGCGGCACGCGTCCGCGCCGACGAATTGCTCACATCCTTCGACCTCACCCGAGCCGCCGGCCGCCGGGTCGGTGAGTATTCCGGTGGTATGCGGCGTCGCATCGACATCGCGTGCGGCCTGGTCACCCAGCCCGAGGTTGTCTTCCTCGACGAGCCGACCACCGGTTTGGACCCGCGCAGCCGCCAGGAGGTGTGGAAACTCGTCGAGTCGCTGCGCGACCAGGGCGTCACCACGCTACTGACCACCCAATACCTGGAAGAGGCCGATACGCTCTCCGACCACATCGTGGTGATCGACCGCGGTCGTGTCATCGCATCGGGTACGGCCGACGAGCTCAAGGCCGCTACCGGTGCCTCGCATTACGACGTCACGCCGGCCGACCCGGAGGACCTGCCACGGTTGCGCGATTGCCTCGGTGACCTGCTCACCGATTCCCCCAGCGACCCAACGTCCCCACGTGGCCCAGCGTCCCCTAATGGCGGAGCCGACGGCGAATCGTCGGCCTCGGTCGCGGTGCCCGCACCGGACGGCGCGGACACCCTCGTCGAGATCGTGCAACGCACCACCGGGGCGGGGATCCGGCTCTCGGATGTCGCACTGCGCCGCCCCAGTCTCGACGAGGTCTTCCTCGCGTTGACCGATCCCAGCGCGCCGAGTTCCAACCCGGCTGCCGAACCCGCGGACGATCCGGCGTGACCTCCACCCCAGCCGCTCGGACCGCAGTGCACACCGCGCGGGCGAACACCGCTCGGGTCGACCCGGCCGGAGTCGGGCGTGCGGGTGCGACGGACACCGTCGCGACGCCGACGGTGATCACCCGCCCGCGGACTCACGCCACCGCCCAGTGGTGGGCCCTGACGATCCGCGGGTTGCGCGCGATCTTCCGCAATGGGGAGATCATCTTCGCCTTCGCCGCGCCGGTGCTGCTGGCGATCTGCTTCTACCTGCCACTGCGGTCGATCATGGACGCCGATCCCGACATGGATTACGCCGCGTTCCTGATGCCGATCATCTCGCTGCAATCGGTGAGCTTCGTGGCGTCCTCGGCGGCGATGCGCGCCTCCGTGGACACCACCAAGGGCATCAACACCCGGTTCCGGACGATGCCGATGCCGGTCGCGATCCCGACGCTCGCCCGGTTCGGCACCAACGGGGCTCTGCTGGTGATCTCGGTCATCTGCGCGGCGGTCACCAGCTTGGTGATGGGCTGGCGACCGGCGGGTTCGGTACTCGAGACGGTGGGACTGTTCGCGGTGGTGCTTGCCGTGGGGCTGCTGATCGCCATCCTCGCCGACGCCCTGGGTCTGTTGTCGAACAGCCCCGAGGCGACCAGTCAGGCGCTGTCCCTGCCGATCCTCGTCCTCGGCCTGCTGTCCACCGGCTTCGTCCCCGAGGACCAGTTCCCGGAGTGGATACAGCCGTTCGTCCGCAACCAGCCGATCTCGCAGTTCGCGACGTCGATGCGAGCGCTGAGCGACGGCACGGTCACCCTCGAGATCCTGACTCCCACGATCTGGTGGTGCGTGGGACTCGGGATCGCCGGGGTGTTCCTGACCGGACTCGGCATCCGGAAGGCTGTGCGATGACCGCCGTGCCCGCCCGGACACCCGGTGCCGCGCCCACCCCCGCCGTCGCGCCCCACACCACCCCGGTGCAGGACCAGACCAGCGCGGAGCAGGACCGGGCCGCGTCTGCGCAGAAGGCGCCACCGGTCGCCACCCCCGGCGAGGGCACGATCCGCGCCTGGTTCACCCAGAGCGGGGTGCTGTCGTGGCGTCAGCTGTCGGTGATGGTGCACGACAAGGCGACATTCCTGCAGTTGGTGCTGGTCCCCATCCTGACCCTGCTGATGTTCAAGGTCGTCCTCGGTGATGCCATCGGCAGCGCGACCGGCCAGGACAGCACCTACGGCACCGTTCCGTTGGTCATCCTGGTGAGCGCGATGTTCGGATCGGTCGCCGCGGGCATCCGACTCAATCAGGAGCGTGGCACCGGTCTGCTGTCGCGGCTGTACGTGCTGCCCATCAACCGCGCGGCCGATCTGACCTCGCGACTGCTCAGCGAGATGTTCCGGATCGTGCTCGTCACGGCGCTACTGATCGTGGTCGGTTCGTTCATCGGGTTCGACATCACCGGCGGGTTCGGTGCCATCGCCGGGATCTTCGGGGTGACGCTGATGTTTGGCGTCGCCTACGCCACACTGGTCCTGGCACTCGCGGTCAGTGCCGCTCCATCGGCCCCGCTCGTGCCGCTGCTGTCGCTGGTGTCGAGCGTGCTGATGTTCTTCAATTCGGGGTTCTCCCCCATCGACGCCTACCCCGGCTGGCTCCAACCGATCGTGGAGAACCAGCCGATGACGCCCACGATCGAGGTGATGCGTTCGTTGGCGGCCGGCGGTCCGATCGCCGAGAACCTGATCAAGGTGACGATCTGGACCGTCGGGATCATCGCCGTCTGCGTGTACCCGGCCCTGCGCGGCTACCGAAAGGCGGCGACCGCGCGGTGACGCCGGCGCGGTTTCCGACGCCGGGTCGCCCGGCCCACCGATCGCATCAGCCGATGGCGCGAAGACCGCCGAAACCTTCGTCGAGGTCACGCGCCAGCCAATCGAGCACCTGACGCACGGTGTGTACCACCGCCATCGGTTCGCCGAGTCGGCCGATGCGGGGCAGACAGTGCAGGATCGCCGCAGCGATCGTGGAGCCCACCCCGAGCCCGTTGAGGTCGGACACCCGGCCGTAGCGGACCAGTGCACCGGCGAGCTCGCGGTAGGTGGCGGACTCGCCATGCACCCGCACCGCTGTGAGCGTCGGGGTGACTTGAGCCCTGCGCGCGATCTCGTCACTGGTCGCACGCAAACGTGCGGCCTCCCACGGTCCGTATTCGCCGACCATGTCTCACCTGCTTCCGCAGCACCTGAGAACCACCGATTCCAGACCCGACCAGTTCCCTGTTGAGGAAATGATGACAGCTCACGCCCCGAATGTCACCGGGGCACGGTGGATTTCTACTGGTTTGGCTGCCCTTACCGGCGTGTCACTCGGCGGCGCGCTCGGCGCGGTCGGCCTCCATGGCGTCGATCAAGCTCTTCGGACGCAGATCGGTCCAGTTCTTCTCGACATACTCCAGACACGCCGCCCGGCTGTCCTCGCCGAACACCGCGGTCCAGCCTGCCGGGATGTCGGCGAAGGTCGGCCACAGCGAATGCTGGTTCTCGTCGTTCACCAGGACGTAGAAACGCCCGTTCTCGTCGTCGAACGGATTGGTCATCTGCTCTGTCGTTCCTCTCGTGTGGGTAGTGCATCCGTTGCCCTGGGCGCCCGCGGCAGGCGCGCCGCAACGTCCCCGGACCCGGATGGTGCGCATCGAGGTCAGTGGACCCGATGGTACCGGTGACGACAATCGGCCCAGACGCCCGCGTCGCCCCACGCGGGTGCACGTCATCGCCGCGAGCACGTGCCGGCTGTGCCCCTGGCGAGAACTCCGGGCGGCGGACCGGCCGTCTTCGGCCGGTCCTCCCACTGCCAGGCCGTAAGGTCGTCACCATGACGACCGACAAGACCGGGGCCGCGGTCACCGTCACCCACGAGCCTGACGTGCAGCGCTTCGAGATCGCGGTCGCCGACACCGCATCCGAACCGGCCCCGGCGGGATTCACCGCCTACCGCGATCGCGCTGACGGCGACAGTCGGCAACGGGTGTTCTTCCACACCGAGGTGGCCGAGGAGTTCGGAGGCCGCGGACTCGGCACGATCCTGATCCGACACGCCCTCGACCAGACCCGCGCCGAAGGCATCGTCATCGTCGGCGTGTGCCCGATGGTGGCGGCCTATCTCGGCAAACATCCCGAATACGCCGACGCCGCACGCAAGCCCACGCCGGACATCCTGAGGTGGCTCGACGCCGAACTCAGCTGAGGGTTCCCGGAAACACGCACACGGCGCCGTCGAACCGGCACTCGGTACGACTGACCCCGGTGCTGGAGTTCACCACCACCGATGCGATCACCTCGCGTCCCGGCGGGAGCACCCGGGCGGTGATCTGACCGTCGCGAGCTGCTCGGAGCTCGGCGACCAGCAGCCGCCGCAGTCGGCGGGCGGTCTCCGTATCGCCGCGCGCGTCCAGCGCCCCGTCGTCGAGCAGCAGTACCGTCACTCCGCGCCGCCGCGCCTGCCACGCGGCGCTGCGCACCTCCTCGGACTCCCAGGCCCGCGCCCGGATGCCGTCACGCAGTTGTGCCTCGGTCAGCCGGGCGTCGATCACCTCGTCCGGGCCGAAGGCATGCCGGTCGACCATCCGCTGCAGGATCGGGCGGGCACCGCGGTCGAGACGACGTAACTGATCATGACGTTCGGCAGCCCCGGCTCTCGCGGCGGCCTCCGTCTGCGCCTGCGCGATCTCCCGCTCGCGCAGCGCTCGGATGCGGACCTCCATCGGCGGTGCCATCAACACGAACAAGGTGGCCATCACCAGCACCGGGAAACAGAAGAACGTGATCTCGGCGCCGGCCGGATAGCCGAACCCCTGCGCGACACCCCACACCCCGGCGACCACACTGGCGCACACCGCACCCACCCAGGCGAACACCGGGCGCCGATGCAGTGCGAGCATCGTCGCCACCACGGTCAGCGCCGACACCGGTGGCGACGTCTGCAACGTGCGGTAGGTCTCCACCGGAAGACTCCACAACGACAGCGCCAGCGCACCCACCACCAATCCGGTCACCGCCACGGCGACCGGTGCCGGCGTCCGCGCTCCGCGGCCTCCGACGACGAACGCCGCCGCAACGCCGAACGCCGCCAGTCCCGCCGCCGCACCGACCCAGCTCACCCACGACCGGATCTCCCAACCCGCACCTACCGCCACCACCACATAGGCCAAGGCGAATATCCCCAACGACCAGATCACCGCAGCCGAACCGAGGCCGAACAGATCGACTGCGGCGGGATCGGCCGGGTGCTCGTCGTCGTGATCTCCGGTACCTTTCGGCGTCCGGCGACCACCGCGCAACCCGCCATCGCGTCCGGTCATGAGCGGCGCCAGCCCACGTGGATGCGGGTACCGTCGCCCGGCGCTGCCGCGACGTCGACCGACCCACCGGCCACGGCCTCCATCCGGCCGCGGATGCCGACCGCGACCCCGTATCGCTCATTGCCCAACGCGGTCGGGTCGAAGCCGACGCCGTCGTCGCGCACGGTGATCGAGACCGCGTCGCCGGCCAGCTCACCGTCGACGACGCACCGACTGCCCACCCCGGCGTGTCGTCGCCAGTTGCGCAAGGCCTCACCCACCGCACCACTGATCGCGGTGAACGCCTCGGCGGGGTACGCAACCGCGTTGTCCACGACCCGTAACTCGACCACCACCCCGTCCCCCACCTCGTCGGCGAGGGCCTGCAGTCGGTGCGCGAACAGCGACGCGGGCACCTCGGCACTGTCCCGCTCGTCGCCCAGGTCGAGTTCGGCCAACGCCGATGCCGCCTGGGCGGCGAGGCGCCGATCGGGCTTCCCCACCCCGACCGCCAGCAGCGCGGCGATCACCCGATCGTGGATCACCGCGGCGAATCGAGCGCGCTCGGATTCGCGCGCCACCATCGCTGCAGTGGCGGCTGCCGCGGTGATGGTGGCGGCCCGACGGGTGTCCAACGACCGGACGTTGCGCGCGGTCGCGTACGCGACCGCCATGAACACCCCACTGAGCGCCATGGTCAGTGGCGCACTCAACAACTCACGCGGCGTCACCGCACCGTCGAGCCCGATCTGATTGGCCGCATGTACCAGGGTCGTCGCGACGACGAGATGCGTGATTGCCCACCGGGTCCGGCCGATCAACACCAGCGCGATGGCGGCTACCGACGGGAACTGGATCAGCCAAATGGTGTAGCGGTCGGTGCCGTCGGGTACGCCCCGCCACGCCACGAACCACAGCAGCGTCGACAACACGTAACCCACGGCGCAGGCGCCCACCGGCCAGTCGAGCCTGCCGGGTTCGTCGCGGAACGACATCGCCACGAGTGCGACCGCCGGACCCACCACGAGTACGACGCTGAGTACCGTCCACCACAGGTCGGTGAGGTGCATGGTGCGCACCGCGACCGGCGCCATCAGCAGGCTGAACGCCAGCAGCCCGCAGCCCACGAACCGGGTGCCCACGCGTTCGAGCCGCGCCAGGTCGGAGTCGTCGGCGCGCAGTTGGCCGCGGCCGACCCCGTGGGTGGCGGTCTGCAGTCGAGCGATGCCGTTCACCGCACGGCCGTCCTCATCGGCTTTCGACATCCCCGCCGGTGATCTGTCCGTTGTGGGCACAGTCGTAGCGTCGCACGCCGTCTGCGCGAGCGAGCACGATACTGGCGCGGGTGGGTCGCCCGGGTGGCATCACCCGCGCGGTCACCCGGCCGGTCCGCATCGCTCCGAGTTCGGCCACGAGCAGGTCGTCGAGGTGCGCCTGCACGGCCGGGACCTCGGCCGTGCCGCCATCGTCGAACAACACCACCGTGACCCCGCGTCGTCGTGCCTGCCACACCGCCGCACGCACCGCGGCCGCCTGCCAGGCCGGTGCCCGGATGCCGTCACGCAATCCGGCTTCGACCAGACGCGCATCCCTCACCTCGTTGACGGTGAATGCGTGCTCGGCAGCTACCTGCATGAGCAGGGGTCGCGCCTGCCGGTCGAGCAGCGCCACCTGGCGCTCCCGCTCCTCGGCGGCGGCCACCGTCGCCGCCGAATCCGACGCGTCCCGGACCGCCCGGGCGCGCAGCGTGCCAATCGTCTCGGCGATGGGCCGCAGCATCACGCCGAACAGCGATGCGAACAGCATCACCGGATAGACCCACGAGGTGAAGACCAGACCGGCGGTGAATCCGAGTCCGCGCGCCGCCGCCCAAGTCGCAGCAGACAGACTCATCGCGACGGCACCGACCCATGCCGTGCCGATCCGTCCGCGGACCACCAGCAATGCCAGGGCGACGATGCCCGCGATGGCCGCCGGCAGACACTGGACCGGCGCGAAAGTCGCGGCCGGCACCGACCACCACGCGAGTGCGGTCCCGGCGAGCAGCAATCCTGCGGCGACCACCGCTGCCCGCGCGGGTAGCGGGTCGCCTCGCAGCCGGGTCAGCACGGCCAGGTCGACGGCCAGCAACCCGAAGGCACCGGCGAAGCCGACCCAGCTCCACACCGACGTGATGTTGACGCCGGAGCCGATCGTGACGACCAGGTAGATCACAGCCAGGGCGAGCAGTGCGCGCACCACCAACGGCGAGCGCAGACCGAACAGGTCGGTGGTGTCCTCGATCGCCGGGTCGACCTCGTCGGCCGCCACGTCAGGCCCGTCCATCCGGCACCGCGATCGCCACCGGCGCGTGTGTGGTCGGTTCGTCGGTCCACCGCAGGATCACCGTGGTGCCGTGTCCAGGCGTGCTGCGTACCTCGGCCGAACCACCGGGAACCGAGGCCATCCGCCGGCGGATACCGATCGCCAACCCCAACCTTTCCGGTCGCACATCCGCCTCGTCGAATCCCCGGCCGTCGTCGACGACGGCGAGGCTGATCGATGCGTCCCCGAGGTCACCTACGACCAGGCAGGAGGCGTCGTCGCCGGCGTGGCGCGCCTGGTTGCGGATGGCCTCGCCCATCGCATCGATCAGGGCCGCAGCGACCTCGGCGGGATAGCGCCGACTCGCGTCGGGGTCGATCGACAGCTCACGGTCCACCTCGACCCCGGTCGATCGGATCGCCAACCGGATGCGCCGCGCGAACTCGTCGGCGTCGAGCGGGCCGGCCGTCGGGTGCTCGCCGCGACGGTCGAGCTCATGGACGGCCGAGGACGCCTGCGCCGCAAGCGCCGACGATGGTCGACCGACGTCGATGGCGAGCAGGATGGCCAGCACCTTGTCATGGATCAGCGTGGCGAACCGGGTGCGTTCGGCGTCCTCGGCGGCCGCCGCCGACGACGCGGCCGCCGCCTCGATCGCCGTTGCTCGGGTCTCGTCGAGGACCTGCGCCGTCCGGACAGTGACCACTGCGACCGCCAGGAACACTGCGGTCAGCGCGATGGTGAGCAGGGAACCCAGGTACAACTCCGGGCGGATCTGACCGTCCAGCCCGAGTTGATTGGCGGTTTGGGTCACCAGCGTCGCGATGACGATGTACGCCAACGCGAGACGCGGGTGGCCACTGAGCCCGAGGAGTAGACCCGGCACCCCGGGGAACTGCACCAACCACACGCTCCAGGTGGTGTCCTCGGATGCGACCGCTCCCGTCCAGGCGCCGAACCACAACAGGGTGGCCAGCAGCAGGCCGGCGCAGCAGGCCGTCGCCAGAACGGTGAGTCCGGTCGGTCGCCGACGGTAGGTGGCGATGATGACGACCATGGCCGGCACCGTCACGAGCAGGACGCTCACCGGTGGCCACCACCGGTCGGTCAACGCGGACTCCGAGGCGATCAGCGGCGTCAGTGCGACCGGGAAGATCAGTAGTCCGGTACCGACGAACCGGGCGCCGAATCGGCGGATGCGAGCCAGATCGGAGTCGTCGGTCGGCCCGATCAGCCGCAAGCGCCAGGCATGCAACCATGCCCTGCGTTTCGGCGTGGAGACGATCGTCATTGCCGTGGCCACCTCGTCGCCCGGTCCTGTGGTTCGGTGACGACCTTGCCACGCTTTGCCGCCGTCACGGCACCCACCCGACATCAGCGCGGTCGGTGTCGGTGTCGATGAGGCGCAGCACCAACCACCCCCATGGCCCCAGCCGCACGTCGACGGCTCCGTCGCCGCAGATGTGCAGCGGTTGGCCGGAGAGCGCGTCGACCAGCCGGGTGCCCGGTGCGGGTTGTCCGGCCGGGTGCGCCTCATCGGGATCGGACCAGTCCGGCCGGATGCGCCCTGCCGTCGCCGTACCCGCAGTGTTCATCACGATGAGCCACCGTCGTGCGCCCCGTGTCCAGGCGAGCAGAGCGGGTGCAGACCGGGTGTCGCACCACCGTTGCCCGCCCGACCGGAACGCGTCGTCGTCGACGACGCCGAGCAGGGCACGGTAGAACACCGCGCGGTCACCGTCGACCGGTTCGTCAGGGCTGCAACCGAGTTGGACGGGAAGGCGACGTCGGCGGCCGGTGAGCTGCCCGTGGTGGATCAACCGGGCTCCCGGCACGGTGAGGATCACCACCGCGGCCTGCCGGTCGCGTTCGCCGAAGGCCTCCGGAGCGCGCGGCTCGTCGTGGTTCTCGATGAAACGCACGCCTGTGTGGGGATCTCCATCGTCGGCGTTCGGGCGGTGGGCCAGCGTGCCCGGTTCATCTCGCAGTGTGTCGTAGAGCGTTTTGTCGTAACAGTGGTCGAAACCCTGATCGATCAGCGCGGACTCGGTGCCCCAGTAGGCCTCGGCGATGAACACGAACCCCGGGTGTCGGGCGCGCACCGAGGCGATGATGTCGGGCCAGAAGTCGTCGGTGGGCACCGGGCCCGCTCGGTTACCCCAGGTCCACGCGAAGACCTCGTTCATCACCAACATCGCCATGTCGCAGCGCACGCCGTCGCATTGCGTCGCGATCCGGGACAGCTCGGCGTCGGTGGCCGCGCGCAGGTCCGGGTCGAACGCGTTGAGTTGCGCCACATCGGTCCACGCCGGGAAGTACGGGTCGCGGCCGTGTGCGATGACCCGGCCGTCGATCTCGGTGAACGACGCGTCGTCGGCGGCGAGGTCGGCCCGATCCCCGCCGATGAACCAAGTCGGATGCGTGCCGACCCACGGGTGGTCGAGTGCGACGTGATTGGGCACGTAGTCCAGGATCAGCGCCACTCCCCGGTCGGCGAGTGCGCGCCGTGCCGCCACCAACCCGGCGGGCCCGCCGAGATGGTCATCGACGGTGTAGTCGCGCACGGCATACGGTGAGCCGACGACGTCCTGCGACTGCAGGTCCCCTACCGCTTCGGCGAACGACTCCATCAAGGCGCGATCGCCACGCGCGATCCGGGCGCCGGCCGCACTGCGCCGCCACACCCCCATCAGCCAGACGGCGTCGAAGCCGTACTCCGCGATGGCGTCCCAGGTGGCGTGCGGGACGTCGGCGAGCGTGATCGGTTCGCTCGCGCCCGTGCAGCCGATTCGGTCGGACAGCTCGGCGAGCCACACCCAGGTGTTGATCTCGTAGATCAACGGGGACGGCGGGAGCCGACGAGGGCCGATATCGGCTGGTCGATCCGTCATCGACGCCACCGGTGCACACCGCTGGGCCGCAGCCGCACATGTCCTGCGTCGGATGCGTCAGCGCCACCGTCGTGAGGGTATCGGCGGGCCACCGGACCGGCGGTCGCTCCGTGTAGGACCACGCTGGCGAGCACGGTCACCGCGATCGCGGCGACGGCGGGACCGGCGCCGCCGTCGGTGCCGAGTTGTTCGACACCGAGGAGTGCGAACACCACCGATGCCAGGCCGCGCGGACCGAACCAGCCCACGATCAGCACATCGCGGGTCGGCAGACCGCTCCCCCACAGGGACACCGCGACCGGGATCATGCGGAACACGGTGAGGCTCAGTATCGCGTAGCCGGCCATGAGTGCGAGATCGCCCGCCTCCACCACGTGAAAGGCCAGCGGCATCAGAATGGCGCCGAACAGGAACCACACCACCAGCGCGAGGAGTTCGCCACCGAGCTCGGGCAGCACCTCCAGCACGGTGGAGTCCTCGTTGCGACGGCGGCCCAACTCCTGCGTGGAAGGGTCTGCGCTGCTCTCCGCCCGATCGCGGTCGAGCACATGACCGAACGTCATTCCCGCAACGAATGCAGCGATGAAACCGTTGCCATCGATCGTGACCGCCAGCGCGAACACGCCGACCGCGGTCGCCAGTGCGGCGATCTGCCGGGTCTTGGGCGACGAGAGGTCGCGCAGCGCCGAGACGTTGATCGCCCACGCGGCGATGCCGCCGACCACGGCCCCGGTGGCCACCCCGACCGCCAACTCGATGCCGGCCTGGCCCAGGGTGATGCCCTCGGCACCACCGACGCCGAGCGCCGTCGCCCCCAGTGCGATGGCCAGGGTCACCACCGGCGTCGCGATCCCGTCGTTGAGTCCGCTCTCCACGTTCAGCGACAACCGCAGTCGGCGTGGGATGCGGTCGTCGTCGATCACCTGCACGCTCAGCGCCGCGTCCGTGGGAGCGAGGGCGGCACCGACGAACAACGCCAATCCCCAGCCGAACTCGCCGAAGATGACTTCGGCGCCGAGGGTGCCCAGCGCGATCGTCAGCGGCAGACCCACCAGCAACAGCCGCGCCGGTAGTCGTATCGCCCGGCGCAGTCGGCCCACGTCGACGCGGGAGGCGTCGGTGAACAGCACCAGGCCCAGGGTCAGCTCGGCCAGGATGTGCACGATGGAGGTGTCCACATCGACCGCCAACACACCCCACTCCGGGTTGGCGAGCAGGTACCCGGCGAGCACGAACAGCAGCGGCCCGGTGACGTCGTGGCGGGTCAGCACCCGCGACAGCACCGCCCACAGCAGCACCAGCACACAGATGACGGCAACCGCGGAATCGGTCATCACACACCCGCGGTCCGGCCGATGAGCATGGTCGGGATTATGCCGCACCCCGGCGGACTCTGCGGGTCCGCGCGTCACAGCGGTGTCCGAACACGACAGCGGCCCGTCCCCCATCGGGGAACGGGCCGCGTGTACGTCTCGCGTCGGAGAACGGCCTACTTGGCCTTCTCCAGCACCTCGACGATGCGCCAGTGCTTGGTCGCCGACAGCGGGCGGGTCTCCATGATCCGCACGCGGTCGCCGATACCGGCGATCTCGTTCTCGTCGTGTGCCTTGACCTTGCTCGTGGTCCGGATGATCTTGCCGTACAGCGGATGCCGCGTACGATCTTCCAGCTCGACCACGATGGTCTTCTGCATCTTGTCGCTCACCACATAGCCGATCCGCTCTTTGCGGCTCGCACGCGGGTTGCTCGCGACGTTCTGGCTTGCGCTCACTGTCTGGTCCTCACTCATGCGTCATCACCATCCGGTCCCGACGCCAGACCCAGCTCACGCTCACGCATCACCGTGTAGATCCGCGCGATCTCGCGACGCACGGTCCGCAGACGACGGTTGTTGTCGAGCTGGCCGGTGGCCATCTGGAAACGAAGGTTGAACAGCTCTTCCTTCGACTCACGCAGACGATCGACCAGATCGGTGTCATTGAGCTCGCGCAGCTCAGACGCAGCCACTCCGAGTGCCATCAGAACTGCTCCTCTCTGGTCACGATGCGGGTCTTGATCGGGAGCTTGTGCTGCGCGCGACGCAAAGCCTCGCGAGCGGTCTCCTCGTTGGGGTAGGTCATCTCGAACAGCACGCGGCCCGGCTTGACCGGGGCCACCCACCATTCCGGCGAACCCTTACCCGAACCCATACGGGTCTCGGCAGGCTTCTTGGTCAGCGGACGGTCCGGGAAGATGTTGATCCACACCTTGCCGCCACGCTTGATGTGCCGGTTGATGGCGATACGAGCGGACTCGATCTGCCGGTTGGTGATGTACGCACCCTCGAGAGCCTGGATGCCGTAATCGCCGAACGTCACCTTGGTGCCGCCCTTGGCCTGGCCCTTCAGGCTGGGGTGATGCTGCTTGCGGTGCTTGACCCGACGGGGGATCAGCATGATCAGCCCTCCTGCTTCTCGGTGGCCGCACCAGCACCCGCGGTCGCCTCTGCCGGAGCCTCCGCCGCGCGTCCCGCGTCGGTGCTCGTGGCAGTGGTGCCCGAAGCACCGCTGCGACGGGGCCGGCTGGGCCGGCGGGGACGACGGTCCTCGGTGGCCGGCGCAGCTGCACTGAGCTCGCGCTTGCCGCCGACGATGTCGCCCTTGTAGATCCACACCTTCACGCCGATGCGGCCGAAGGTGGTCTTGGCTTCATAGAGTCCGTAGTCGATGTCGGCGCGCAGCGTGTGCAGCGGCACCCGACCTTCGCGGTAGAACTCACTGCGGCTCATCTCTGCGCCACCCAGGCGACCCGAGCACTGGACCCGGATGCCCTTCACGTTCGGCTGACGCATCGCCGACTGGATCGCCTTGCGCATCGCGCGTCGGAAGGCCACACGGTTGCTCAGCTGCTCGGCGACGCCCTGGGCCACCAGCTGGGCCTCGGACTCTGCGTTCTTCACCTCGAGGATGTTCAGCTGTACCTGCTTGCCGGTCAGCTTCTCCAGGTCACCACGGATCCGGTCGGCCTCGGCGCCGCGGCGACCGATGACGATGCCCGGACGGGCGGTGTGGATGTCGACGCGGACCCGGTCACGGGTGCGCTCGATCTCCACCTTGGCGATGCCGGCGCGCTCGAGTCCCGTGGACAGGAGCTTGCGGATGGCGACATCCTCTTTCACGTAGTCCGCGTACTGCTTGTCGGCGTACCACCGCGAACTCCAGTCGGTGGTGATGCCCAGACGGAAGCCGTGCGGGTTGATTTTCTGGCCCACTACTGAGCTCCCTTCTTCGGCTGACGTGAGCGTCCGCGGCCGGCGGGGGCCTTCTCGGGAAGGCTCTCGACGACGACGGTGATGTGGCTGGTGCGCTTGCGGATGCGGAACGCACGGCCCTGCGCACGCGGCTGGAACCGCTTGAGCGTGGGGCCCTCGTCGGCGAACGCGGTCGCAACCACGAGACTCCGGCGATCGAGGTCCAGGTTGTTCTCCGCGTTGGCGACGGCGCTGGCGAGCACCTTGTACACCGGCTCGGAGGCCGACTGCGGAGCGAACCGCAGGATGTCGAGGGCCTCGTCCACGTTCTTGCCGCGGATCAGGTCCAGCACCCGGCGTGCCTTCATCGGGGTGACGCGCACGAACCGTGCGGTGGCCTTGGCCGTGGGATTATCGGTCTGCGTAGTCATTACCGGCGCTTCGCTTTCCGGTCATCCTTGATGTGACCCTTGAAGGTACGGGTGGGGGCGAACTCGCCCAGCTTGTGCCCGACCATGGACTCCGAGACGAACACCGGCACGTGCTTGCGTCCGTCGTGGACGGCGAAGGTGTGACCGATGAAGTCGGGGATGATGGTCGAACGGCGCGACCAGGTCTTGATGACCTGCTTGGTGCCCTTCTCGTTCTGCGTGTCCACCTTGGCAAGCAGGTGGTCGTCGACGAACGGGCCCTTCTTGAGGCTGCGTGGCATTCTCTAACTCCCTCCTGTGCTTATCGCTTGTTCTTGCCGGTGCGACGACGCCGAACGATCAGCTGGTCGCTGGCCTTGTTCTTACGGGTCCGGCCCTCAGGCTGGCCCCACGGGCTCACCGGGTGACGACCACCCGAGGTCTTGCCCTCGCCGCCACCATGCGGGTGGTCGACCGGGTTCATCACGACGCCACGCACGGTCGGGCGCTTGCCCTTCCAACGCATACGGCCGGCCTTGCCCCAGTTGATGTTGCTCTGCTCGGCGTTGCCGACCTCACCGACGGTGGCGCGGCAGCGCACGTCGACACGACGGATCTCGCCGGACGGCATACGCAGGGTCGCGTAGGTGCCCTCCTTACCGAGCAGCTGGATGGCGGCACCGGCGCTACGGGCCATCTTCGCGCCACCACCCGGACGCAGCTCCACGGCGTGGATCTGGGTACCGGTCGGGATGTTGCGCAGCGGCAGGTTGTTGCCGGGCTTGATGTCGGCGCCGGCACCGCTTTCCACCACGTCGCCCTGGTTCAGGCCGCGCGGGGCGATGATGTAGCGCTTCTCGCCGTCCACGTAGTGCAGCAACGCGATCCGCGCGGTGCGGTTCGGGTCGTACTCGATGTGTGCGACCTTGGCGTCGATGCCGTCTTTGTCGTTGCGACGGAAGTCGATGACGCGGTAGGCGCGCTTGTGACCGCCACCCTTGTGCCGGGTGGTGATGCGGCCGTGGGCGTTACGTCCACCGTGACCGTGCAACGGGCGAACCAGCGACTTCTCCGGATGGTCACGGGTGACCTCGGCGAAGTCGGCGCCACTGGCACCACGACGACCCGGGGTCGTCGGCTTGTATCTACGAATAGCCATGTTCTAGTCCCTCAGTTCTGCGAGTCCCGGTCAGCCGACCGGTCCTCCGAAGATCTCGATGGGCTTGCTGTCGGCGGCCAGGGTCACGATCGCGCGCTTGGTGTCCTTGCGCTTGCCGTAGCCGAAGCGGGTGCGCTTGCGCTTGCCCTGCCGGTTGGCGGTGTTCACGCTGGTGACCGTGACGTCGAAGATCTTCTCGACCGCGATCTTGATCTCGGTCTTGTTCGACTCCGGGTGCACCAGGAAGGTGTACACGTTGTCCTCCATGAGCCCGTAGGACTTCTCGGAGATCACCGGCCCCAGGATGATGTCACGCGGGTCTGCCTGCGTAGCCATCTCAGGCCTCCTTCTTCTGGGTGTTCTGCTCGATGAACGCGTTGAGCGTCTCGACGCTGAACACCACCTCGTCCGAGTCCAGGACGTCGTAGGTGTTGAGCTGATCCGGTGCGATCGGCAGAACGTTCTGCAGGTTCGCGACGCTCTTCCAGGCGGTCACGTCCTCACGACCGAGGACCACCAGGAACTTGCGACGGTCGCTCAGTGCCTCGAGGAACAGACGTGCCGACTTGGTCGACGGGGTCTGCCCGGCCACCAGTTCGGTGATCACGTGGATACGCTCGTTGCGGGCCCGGTCCGAGAGGGCGCCACGCAGGGCGGCGGCCTTCATCTTCTTGGGCGTGCGCTGGCTGTAGTCACGCGGCTGCGGACCGTGCACGGTGCCACCGCCGGCGAACTGCGGTGCGCGGGTCGAACCCTGTCGGGCGCGACCGGTGCCCTTTTGGCGGTACGGCTTGGCGCCGCCGCCGGAGACCGCACCACGGGTCTTGGTCGCATGGGTGCCCTGACGGCCTGCGGCCTGCTGGGCCACGACCACCTGGTGCATCAGCGAGATGTTGGCCGGTGCGTCGAACAGCTCGGCGGGCAGATCAACGGTGCCGTTGGTCGTGCCGTCGGCCGTCTTCACGTCCAGCGTCAGCTTTGTCGTTGTCTCGGTGCTCACTTGGTCGCACCACCCTTCACTGCGTCGCGGATCACCACGATGCCGCCCTTGCGGCCGGGGATCGCGCCCTTGATCAACAGCAGACCGGCTTCGGCGTCCACCGCATGCACGGTCAGGTTCTGTGTGGTCACGGTGTCGTTACCCATCCGGCCGGCCATCCGCATGCCCTTGAACACGCGACCCGGGGTGGCACAGCCACCGATCGAGCCGGGTGCACGGTGCACGCGGTGCGCGCCGTGGCTGGCACCGAGACCGGAGAAGCCGTGGCGCTTCATCGCGCCGGCGAATCCCTTGCCCTTGGAGGTGCCGGTGACGTCGACCTTGGTGCCGTTCTCGAAGATCTCGGCGGTCAGCTCCTGGCCGATCTCGAGTTCCGAGACGTCCGCGATGCGGATCTCGGCGAGATGACGGCGCGGGGTGACACCGGCCTTGGCGTACTGGCCGGCGACGGGCTTGTTGACCTTGCGCGGGTCGATGGCGCCGTAGGCCAGCTGCACGGCGGTGTAGCCGTCGCGGTCGGCGGTCCGGAGCTGGGTGATGACGTTCGGTCCGGCCTGGATGACCGTCACCGGGACGACACGGTTGTTCTCGTCGAAGACCTGGGTCATCCCGAGCTTGGTGCCCAGAATTCCCCGTGTGGCACTTTGATGGTTGGTCGCGCTCTGATTGCTCATGATTTCTTCTCGCCCCCCGCCTACTGGATGTTGACGTCGACGCTGGCCGGCAGGTCGATGCGCATCAGCGCGTCGACCGTCTTCGGCGTCGGGTCGAGGATGTCGATGAGTCGTTTGTGGGTGCGCATCTCGAAGTGTTCGCGGCTGTCCTTGTACTTGTGCGGCGAACGGATGACGCAGTAGACGTTCTTCTCGGTGGGCAACGGCACCGGGCCGACCACCCGTGCCCCGGTGCGGGTCACGGTTTCCACGATCTTGCGCGCCGAAGCGTCGATCGCCTCGTGGTCGTAGGCCTTGAGCCTGATGCGGATCTTCTGTCCCGCCACGCTGTGTCCTCTTCCGTCAGTTGTTCTCGACAGACAAACACCGCGTGACCTGATGCCGCCCCGAAGGACAAGCCGGCGCAATTCGCCGCTGGACACATGACCACCCGCGTGAGATTCGGGGATCGACGCTGTTCATCTATCGTTGTACGTTGGCTCGCCACTTGAGCGAACCGGCTGTGCTCCGGCACCCGCGGTCGGGCGTGTCGTGTCCGTACGCCTGATTCAGCGCACGCGTTACACGCCCTGGCCCGGAATCCGGGGCCTGGGAGTCATTCACCTGATCGAGGCCGCAGTGATCCTGCGTCCGCCGGTCAAGGCAACCCGAACAGTATGCACCACCCCGGGGCGCAGATTCAAATCCACTCCGGAACCCGACTCACCAGGCCTTGGCACGGCGGTCGACAGAACCCGGAATCTCGCCGAGAGAACCGCCCCAACCACCACCAGACCCGGCCCCCCTGAAGGTTCGCTCGGCGAGATTCCGGGTTCTGTCGACGCGAAAAAGGGTTCTGTCGACGCGAAACAGGGTTCTGTCGGCGAACAGAACTGCACCTTACCCACGGGTAAGGTAGCTCCATGACCCACTCCCCGACCTACAGCCTCCGTCGCCGGCTGCCCGACAACGTCGTCGGCCACACCCTGTTCTCGCTGGGCATGGTCGCCCGGGTGCCCTACTTCGGCACGGTGCTGCCCTACGTCACCGACATGCGACCCGGCTACTGCCGGGTCACCGGCCCGAACTGGTTCGGCGTGCACAACCATCTCGGCACGTTCCACGCGATCGCCGCCTGCAACCTCGCCGAGGCGGCGATGGGAATGCTCATGGAGGCCAGCACCCCGACCACCCATCGGTGGATACCCAAGGCGATGTCCACCCGCTACCTCGCCAAGGCCACCACGCGGCTGACCGCTGAGGCAACCCTGCCCGCCGACGTTGACTTCGCGAGCATCGTCGAGGGGACCGATGTGGTGATCGATGTCCGAGTGCTCGACAAGCACGGCACCGAGGCGGTGCATTGCGACATCACCACATGGGTCACGCCGCACAACTGATCGTTCACTCTGCCACCCCCGCCACATACTTCTAGGCTGAGACGGCGGGGATGCGCAGTGGACACGTCGCACCGGCGGCTGTGCAGGCGAGGGCGCCTGGCGACGGGGCAATGGGAGAGGACTCAGAAATGTGCGGCGTATGTGGTGAGATCCGGTTCGACGCAACTTCTCCGGACATCTCGGCGGTTGACGCGATGACCTGCGAGATGACCCGACGCGGCCCCGACGGCTCCGGCGTGTTCGCCAAGGGCTCGGTTGCACTGGGCCATCGGCGGTTGAAGATCATCGACCTCACCGAACGCGGCGGCCAGCCGATGGTCGACCCGGAACTGGCCCTGGCACTGGTGTTCAACGGCTGCATCTACAACCATCGCGAACTACGCGGCGAACTCGAGGCCAAGGGCTACCGCTTCTTCTCCCATGCCGACAGCGAGGTGATCCTCAAGGCCTTCCATGCGTGGGGCCCCGACTGCGTCGACCATCTCATCGGAATGTTCGCCTTCGCCGTCGTCGACACCGACAGCGGCACGGTGACCCTGGCGCGCGACCGCCTCGGCATCAAGCCGCTCTACATCGCCGAGACCCCCGGACGGCTACGGTTCGCCTCGTCGGTGCAAGCGCTGTTACGTGCCGGTGATGTCGATACCTCGATCGACCGAGTCGCACTCCATCACTACTTCAGCTTCCACGCGGTGGTGCCCGCACCGCACACCATCTACAACGGCATCCGGAAACTGCCTCCGGCCACGGTGCGCACCATCACACCGGACGGGCGCAGCACCGAACGACGCTACTGGGAACCGAGTTTCGAACCGCATCCGGATCGAGCCGACTGGGACGAACGGCGCTGGCAGCACGAGATCCTGGAGTCGCTGCGCACGTCGGTCCGGCGCCGCATGGTCGCCGACGTCCCGGTGGGCGTCCTGCTGTCCGGAGGGGTCGACTCCTCGCTGGTGGTGGCGCTGCTGGCCGAGCAGGGGCAGCACGATCTGGCCACCTTCAGCATCGGGTTCGATTCGGCCGGAGGAGAATCCGGCGACGAGTACGCCTACTCCGATCTGATCGCCGACACCTTCGCCACCGATCACAACAAGATCCACATCGGCACCGACCGCCTGCTGCCGGCGGTCCCCGACACCGTCGCCGCGATGGGCGAGCCGATGGTCAGCCACGATTGTGTTGCCTTCTACCTGCTCTCCGAGGAGGTCAGCAAGTCGATCAAGGTGGTGCAATCCGGGCAGGGCGCCGACGAGATCCTGGGCGGATACTCCTGGTATCCACCTTTGCGTGACACCCCACGCTCCGACACCACCAAGGCCTACGCCAACGCATTCTTCGACCGCGGCCATCGCGCTGTCCTGGACATCCTCGACGAGCGCTATCACGTTGACGCCGACTACGACCCGAGTTGGGAGTTCGCGCTGGCCCACCAGTCCGCGCCGGGCGCGCGTACGGCCGTCGACGCCGCACTGCGGCTCGACACCACCGTGATGCTGGTCGACGACCCGGTCAAGCGCGTCGACACGATGACGATGGCGTGGGGTCTGGAGGCCCGAGTGCCGTTCCTCGATCACGAGTTCGTGGAGCTGGCCGCGACCTGTCCGCCCGACCTCAAGCTGGCCCACGGCGGAAAGGGAGTTCTGAAGCAGGCCAGCCGATCCCTGCTGCCCGCTGCGGTGATCGACCGCACCAAGGGCTATTTCCCGGTACCGGGAATCCGCCATCTCGACGGCGGACTGCTCGACCTGGTCACCGACACGCTGCGGTCGAGCTCGGCAGTGGACCGCGGTCTGTACCGGCCGGCGGCCCTCGACCGACTCTTCGCCGACCCCAACGGAATCCGTACCACCCTCGACGGCAACGAACTCTGGCAGGTCGCGCTGCTGGAGATGTGGTTGCAGAGTATGGAAGCGATCACCGCTCGATGACCGCTCGCGAGCCGTTCGCGTCAGGCCCCACCATCGACCCGCGGGCCACCGCACCGACCAGTCGGGTCCGGTTCGACGACCGGGGCTGGCACACCTATGGCGCATCGGTCTCTCCGGACGGGTCGGCTTTCGCCTACATCGTCGACGACGGCGACGGCTATCCACGCGCGGCCCAGCGGTCGTTGTCCACCGACGGCGTCGGCGAACTCCGCTGGGTGCGACTTCGTGCCAACGGCCCGGTGCGCCGGGTGATCCACTCCACCGACAGCCGCTGGCTGGCCGTGGAGATCGCACCCAGCGGCGGCGAGCATCACCAGGTGTGGGTGGTCACCACCGACGCCGAGGACGACACCGCCTATCGGGTCGGCGCCACCAGGCCTGACGGACGCTCGTTCGGAACTGTGTCGCTGGTCGGCTGGGACACCGATTGGGTGCTGATCACCGCCACCGAACCCGATGGCACCGCCCACAGTCTGCGGGTGCACCCCGGTACGGGCACGACGATGACCCTCGACGTCCGCGTCGGCGGGGCCCTCATCGACTCGTGGAAGGGCGCAACACTCGTGCGGGTCGGCCCCCGGGGGTATCGCGACATCGTCCTCATCCGTCGCCGGATCGACACCGTCGAGGACGCCATCGCCATGACGCCGCTGCTGCCGAACGATCCCGGCTCGGTCACCGATCAGGGCTACATCCTCGATCAGGGTTTCGACCATCCGTCCCTGGTGTTCGTGGGTCCGCCGCAGGACGAACAACGCGATCTCGACAGTGTGCAGGCGTTGGTAGTCAGCGACTTCGACGCCAAATTCCCGCGTCTGCTCGGCGTGGAAGTGGCCGATCGCGGGGTGCGGTTCCGGGTGTTGGCCCAACGGCCGGACGTCGGCGTCGACGAGTTCGCCGTGTCGCATGACCAGTCCACCGTCGCGCTCCTGTGGAATCATGCCGGCCGCAGTGAACTTCAGATCCTCACCCTGCCCGATCAGACGCTGCACGAACCGATCCGATTGCCCGGCGAGGTGGCGCACGAGCTGTCCATCAGCGCCGCCGGCAAACTCGTCGCGGTCACCGTCTCCAGCCCGCAGCGCTCTCCACTCGTCCACCTGATCAACACGATCAGCCGCGATGTGGTTGCGGTCCGCGACGACGTGGTCGCCGGCGACGGACCGTCGGCCGCGTTGCGGCCCGAACTCGTGCAGTTCTCCGCACGGGACGGTATGCCTCTGTCCGGATGGCTGTTTCGGGCAACACCGAACGACGGATCGGGCCCCGGTCCGACGCTGGTGTACTTCCACGGCGGTCCCGAGGGCCAGACCCGGCCCGAGTACAACTTCCTGTTCGGACCGCTCGTCGACGCCGGCATCACCGTGTTTGCCCCCAACGTGCGCGGATCGTCGGGCTACGGCCGACTGTTCTCTCACGCCGACGACCGTTACGGGCGCTACGCCGGCATCGACGACGCGGCAGACTGTGCCGAATATCTGATCGACCACGGCATCGCCGATCCCGACGCGGTGTACTGCGCGGGACGCAGTTACGGTGGCTATCTCACCCTGGCGTGTCTGACCTTTCATCCCGACATGTTCGCCGCCGGGATCGCGATTTGCGGCATGAGTGATCTGGAGTCGTTCTTCCGCAACACCGAACCGTGGATCGCGGTGGCCGCCTACACCAAGTACGGGCACCCCGAGTCCGACCGCGAACTGCTCGCCGACCTCTCCCCGATCCACCGGATCGACGACGTCCGCGCACCCCTGCTGGTCATCCACGGGGCGCACGACACCAACGTCCCGGTCAGTGAATCCCAACAGATGGTCGACGAGCTGCGTGCGCGCGGCGCGGTCGCCGAGCTGTTGCTGTTCAACGACGAAGGGCACGAGATCGTCAAACGGCACAACCAACAGATCCTCACCGAAGCCGTGGCCGGATGGATTCACGCACATCCCTCGCGCGCCACCGGAGCCCGCCGATGACCTCCCGGATGACCGAACGGCTGATCGCACAACTCGTCGAAACCCGTTCGGACAGTGCGCGTGCGAACGTCCTCGAAGAGCTGCGTCGGCTGATCCTGTCCGGCGGCGCGCCACCGGGCATCCAACTCCCGCCCGGCGAGCTCGCCGACGCCTTCCAGGTGAGTCCGATCCCGGTGCGCGAGGCCCTCAAGACCTTGGTGGGTGAGGGCCTCGTGGTACATCAGCGCAACGCCGGATATCGCGTGAGCCAGCTGTCCATCGACGAGCTGCGCGAGATCTACTTCGTGCGGGGCACTCTCGAGCAGGCTGCACTGGCACAAGCCGTGTCGCGTATAGACGCCGCCGGCATCGAGCGTGCCCGACGCCATCACGACGAACTGGTCACCGCGGTCAAATACAGCGATCGCAAGGCCTTCCACGACATCTCGCGCGAGTTCCATCGCGAGTTGACCGCACCGTGCGCGATGCCGCGTCTGCTCAACATGTTCGAGGCGACCTGGAATCTCACCGAGCCCTTCCAGGTGATGCGCTCGGTGGGCACCACCGTCCAGGAAGCACTCAACACCGATCACGCGAACATGCTCGAGGGGTTCGTCGCCGGCGACACCGAAGCAGTGCTGGAGGTGGCGCAAACACATCATCGGCGTCTGGAGAGTGCGGTCATCGAGACCGCCGCGTCGCTGGACGTCCGCCACGACGGGTGACCGTCAGGGCGGCGACTGAATCACTCCGGGACGCTGGTGGGCGAGAGCCTCAGAGGTCGGCCACCTCGCCGGGACCGAAACGGCCGGCCGGGGCACCTGCGATGGTGTGCCCGGCCCGGTATTCGGTCGGCGTCACGCCGAACGCTGCGCGAAAACGGTTGCGCATCGTCGCCGACGACGAGAAGCCCGACCGGGCCGCGACGTCGGTGAGGCGCAACTCCGGCCGTGCGTCAAGCAGGATCCGCACCTCCTCGAGTCGTCGCTCGGCGATAACCGCCGCCAACGATTCGCCGGAATCGGCGAAGTGGCGATACAGCTGACGCCGGCTCACGTGCAGCTCGCGGGCCACATCCGCCACCGCGAAGTCCGGGTCGGCGAAGCGTCGTTCCACCAGTTGCAGGGTGCGTTCACGAACCGATCGGCTCGTGTCGTCTACGCTGTGCGTGCGGTAGGCCTGCTGCGCCAGAACCGATCTCAGTAGCCCGACGGCTGCGCTTTGGGCGAGGACATCGGTGGCCTCGGTCGATGTCCCTGCTGCTGCGGTCTGTCCGAACCGTCGGAGAAAAGTGGTCGCGGCCCGAACCAGTGCCGTGTCCGGCGAGACCGGGCGCGACCGGCGCAACGCCTGCACGACATCCCGACCGAGCACGGAGGCCTTCACCGTGAGCTGGACAGTCTCGCAGATGTCGTCCACCGTCATCGTCGCCGGCTCCGCGGTGCTGAGAATGATGAGCTGCCCGGCCCGAAAATCTTCCTCGGGTCGCCCGGCCAGCGACAACCGGCCCGGGGCGGACGTGATCAGCAACACGAGTTCGGCATCCACGGCCGGGTCGACTTCACGCCGCGAGCGAATCACCGAACACGGCATCGCGAGCGCGTCGACAATGGTGATCGCACCCACCTGATGGACTCTGACCAGTGCCTCGAAGCCGTCGGCACTCCTCGATACGACCCGCAGCGGACCCAGGAACTCAGCCAGACCGCGGCGGCCCCGGAAACGGCGAATCGTCACACCGGGATCGTCTGCTCCTGCTGCCGATCGCCAGCGATCCACCCGATCGCGGTCAATTCCTGATGGCTGTGCCACCCCGAGGGCGCCCGAATCCGCGAAGTACGGCGGAAGCGAGCCGACGGGCACGATGTGGCCACGCGGTCCCGCGCAGACCTCGGTCATCTGTACGCCCCGGTCATCGGTACGCCCCGGTCATCGGTACACCCCTGGGTCATCGATCCACCTCGCCACCGTCGAGTGCACCTGACTGCAGCTGTCGCCGATATGTCGCGGGACCGACGCCGAACTTCGCCCGAAATCTGTTGCGCAGGGTGGCCGCGGAGGTGAACCCCGCCGCCTGCGCGACCCCGTCGAGTCGGACCCGTGCGGGTTGCGCAAGCAACGTACACGCCCAGTCCAGCCGACGATCGGCGATCATCTCCGGCAGCGAGAGTCCCTGTCCCTCGAGCCCGCGGTAGAGGTGTCGTTTGCTGATGTGAAGGTGGCGGGCGATGGCGTCCACCCCGAAATCCGGGTCGCGGAAGTTGCGCTCGATCAGGTCGATGACCGCCTCCCGCAAGAACAGCGGATTGCCGCGTAGATCGTCACCGGCGTGCTCCTGTTCGAGCGTCGCGCGCACGACTTCGATGGCCGCGAGTTCGGTGTCGAGGTCGATGTCGGCGCCACCGAAGGCGGCATCGCGGGCCAACCGGACGACCAGCGAAGCGCACGACCGGCTCAGCACCGTGTCGGGTGCGATCGGCGATACTGTTGCGCCACCCGCGATCTCGGCGCCCATCAGCTCTGTGGGCACCCAGATCCCGGTGGCATCGGTCACCCCGTGGGTGCGCAGGTCATACGGCCGTCGGCTATCGGTGATCGACATCTGACCGGGTTCGGCCGACACCCGGTGGCCGTTGGCGTCCCCGGTGGTGCGTCCGATCGTCTGACACGCCACGATCAGAAAGTTCGATGGATACTCACGAATCCGTGCGCTGGTACGTCGTGTCCGCGCGGCCGTCTGCAGAATGCTGAAGGCGATGATCTTCGAGAACGGACGCCACAGGGCCAACTGCTCGAACTCGTCGGGATCGTCGGCTTCCAGTTCGACGAGATCGGCATAGGCGTCGATGCCGTGCCGACCGCGAGTACGGACCTGGCGGGAACGCAGACTCCCCAATTCGTGTGCTGGTCCGTTCAGTCGGCGCCAACGATCGACGACCGCTGGGTCGAGTCCAGAGCCCGTCACGTCACATGCGGCCTTTCTCACGGGTCCCCGACCGACGTCTGATCCTCCCATCGCGACGTGGACACAGACATGGACTTTGGTCCTGTTCTGCGGCGACATCGGTCATGTGTCGTCCGCCTCCGGCAGCACGATTGCGGACGCGACAAAGAAGCAGATCGCGCCGATGAACGTACCGAGGTTCGCCAGCACTGCGTCCACGGTGACGCCGTTCGTGGTTATGTAGGCGCCGACCGCCGACACCCCGAAAGCGATGCAGCCCAACATGTTGATCTGACCCGACCACCAGTCGCGCTTGCGCGGTGCCCAGGCCCGGTCGGTGTGCGAGTAGGCGATCAGCACGAAGAACCCGCTGATGAGGAACGCCACCGAACCCTCCGCGTTCGGGGTCCACACCAAATGCTTCTGCGCGGCAATCGAGTGCGCGGCGAGCGCCGCCCCGGTGCTGACGTTGAACAGCAAAGTCCCGACGAACTGAGTCGCTGCCGCCAGCCACTGGGCCCGGACCATCGTTCCCGGCGCATATCCGACCGCCACGGTGACCGGCCCGCTGGTGACGAGTTGGATGAACGCGGCACCGGTGAAGAACCGCGTCGCCCGGGGTCGGCAGCGGTGTCGAGGATGCATCGGCGGTCTCCTCCGTCGAAGAGTCGTCGGCGCGACCGGGACAGGCTCCGGGTCGCGCCGACGTCCAGCTCAGTGATGAAAGTGTGACCCGGTCCCCTCGCTCGGCATCGGCGCCGAGAGATTGTCCAGGAACGCGACCTCACTTTCGAGATCGCGCAACAGTGCATCGGCCAGGTCGCGGCTCAGGCCGGCCCGAACGACGATGCGCTGCAGGGTCAGGTCCGCGAGATCGTCGGCCATCGGATAGGCCGGCACCAGCCACCCCTTCATCCGCAGCCGATCCGAGAGGTCATACAGCGTCCACTTGTCGGTGTGGTCGGCCTTCAACTTCCACGCGAAGACCGGGATGGTGTCGCCTTTGCTGACCAGTTCGAAGGGGCCGATCTCGGCGATCGCGGACGACAGGTACTGCGCGACGTCGAGGGAGCCTTGCTGCACCTGGCGATATCCTTCCCGGCCCAGCCGCAGGAACTGGTAGTACTGCAGCAGCGCCTGCGCACCGGGGCGGGAGAAGTTCAACGCCAGGGTGGGCATGTCGCCACCCAGGTAGCTGCAGTGAAAGATCATGCTCTCCGGCAGCGCCGCCTTGTCGCGCCAGATGATCCACCCCAGGCCGGGATAGACCAGCCCGTACTTGTGGCCGGAGGTGTTGATCGACACCACCCGTGGCACACGGAAGTCCCACTCGAGTTCGGGCTGGCAGAACGGTGCGATCATGGCGCCCGAGGCACCGTCGACGTGGATCTTGATGTCGAGTCACCGTCGGAACAAATTGGCCGTCGGCATGGCACGGACTTGCTCATCGACGACGGTCGCCACCAGTTGGGACGGCGCCGTTGTGGCACACAATTTCGCTTTGAGCGGCACAGATCGCGACTACGGACGGTAGCGGAAGGCTCCATGGAACCTCACTCCGGCAGAGCCGGACCAACCGGAGAAAATATATCCCTTCGTTAATTGCCGGGTAACAATGCGTTCCTAACTTCTTACTCATCAGCGCATCCCCGACCCGCGCTGACGGTCACCATCAGGGAGATTGCACATGTCAGCACCATCTGCCGACACCGTGACCGCGCATGAAAGCGCGGCCGGTGAGAGCGTCATCAAACTCGGGTATCACCAGAACCTCACCAATTCCGACCTCGCGCCACTGAAAGCACAGAAGTGGACCTGGTACAACATCTTTGCCTTCTGGATGTCGGATGTGCACAGTGTCGGTGGATATGTCTTCGCCGGCAGTCTGTTCGCGTTGGGAATCGCTGCCTGGCAGGTGCTCGTCGCCCTGGTGGTCGGCATCGTCATCGTCAATGTCCTGTGCAACCTCGTCGCGAAACCGTCGCAACTCGCCGGGGTCCCCTACCCGGTCACCACACGCGTCTCGTTCGGGGTCAAGGGCGCCAACATACCGGCCATCATCCGCGGATGTATCGCGGTGGTCTGGTACGGAATTCAGACATATCTGGCATCGGTCGCATTCGGTCTGCTCGCGCTCAAGTTCTGGCCGGGCCTGGAACCCTGGGGTGATGTCGATCAGCATGGCTTCCTGGGTCTGAGCATTCTCGGCTGGGCCGGCTTCATCTTGATGTGGATTCTGCAGGCGTTCGTGTTCTGGAACGGAATGGACACCATCCGCAAATTCATCGACTTCTGCGGTCCGGCCGTCTATGTGGTGATGATCGCGCTCGCGGCTTACCTGATCGTCGAGGCGGGTTGGGACAATGTGAGTTTCGATCTGTCGACCGGCCCCGGTCTGTCCGGCTGGTCGTCGGTCACCCAGATGATCAGCGCCATCGCACTGGTGGTCTCCTACTTCTCCGGGCCCATGCTGAACTTCGGTGACTTCTCTCGCTACGGCAAGACGTTCAGCGAGGTCAAGAAGGGCAACTTCTGGGGTCTGCCGGTCAACTTCCTGTTCTTCTCGATCCTGGTTGTGTGCACCGTCTCGGCGGGCGCCACCGTGATCGGCCGTGACGACGACGGCAACATCATCACCGATCCCGTGCACATCGTCGACCGGATCGACAACACCACCGCCGCGGTCCTGGGTGTGCTGACCTTCGCCATCGCCACGATCGGAATCAACATCGTGGCCAACTTCGTCTCGCCCGCCTTCGACTTCTCGAATGTGGCCCCCACCAAGATCTCCTGGCGCACCGGCGGCATGATCGCCGCAGTCGGGTCGGTCCTGATCACCCCCTGGAACCTGTTCAACAACCCGACGGCAATTCATTACACGATGGACACCCTGGGAGCGGTGATCGGCCCGCTGTTCGGCATCCTGATCGTCGACTTCTATCTCATCAAGAAACAGAAGATCGAAGTCGACGACCTCTTCAGCATGGACCCCGGCAAGTCCTACTCCTACCGCAACGGATGGAACCCGGTGGCGATCATCTCGGTCGTCGTCGCGTCCATCCTGCCGATCAGCTTCGTCATCTGGGGCACCGCGTATCAGGCCAGCTTCACCTGGTTCATGGGCGCCGCGGCCGGGGCGGTCGTCTACTGGCTGGGCATGACCTTCGCGCCCAAGAGCTTCATCTACGACACCGGCGAAGAGCCGCCGGTGCTCTCCACCGCGAAAGACGGCAAGCTCGAGCCGTCGGCCCTCTAGGAGTACGACACACGATGCGCATCTGCGTCATCAATCCCAACACCGCGGCGGGGGGGGGGGGGGGGGGGCCCCCCCCCGGGGGGGGGGGGGGGGGCCCCCCCCCCCGGGGCGGCCCCCGCCCCCCCCACCCCCCCCCCCG
>NZ_JAKGCU010000025.1 GCF_021556435.1 Gordonia tangerina | reverse complement strand
CCACCGAACTACCCTCCCCGAGAGCTACCCAAAACCGCTCACGCTTCACCGCGGGCACACGATTGTTCGCCACCAGCAACCTCCAACAGACAGGCTGTTGCGGTGACCACTTGAGCCCAAGAAAGTTTCGCCAGAACCTGAAGGTTCTGTCGGCGAATTCTTGGGTTCTGTCGGCGCGAAACCGGGTTGGTTCTGTCGGCTTCCGTGCTGAGCGCGTTGGGAGCCTGTGGTGCGTTTGCGGGAGGCCGGGCTAAAGTTTGTCGCCGGGGAGACCACCAGCGGTCAGTAGCGTGACCCGCCCGACGTTGCCACCGAAGTCGAAGGTGATTCGCTCGGTCGCACCATTGCCCTGCTTCTCCACTGCTTTGCCCATCCCGTACTTGGGATGATTGATGCGGTCGCCGACGTCATAGTGCACCTGTTTGTTGCGACCGCGGGTGGGATCCGAGGAGTACGAGGACCGGCCGAGTCGATCGCTGCCGAAACCCGAGTCCCCGCGCCCGAATACCCCACCGGAAGAACCGAGATGGCGGCTTGTCGATCGGCGTGGCTCGGTGCGTCGCCAGTCGAGCAGATGCTGCGGTATCTCTTGCAGGAAACGAGATTCCGGGTTGGACACCGGCTGCCCCCAAGACGCCCGGGTCATCGACCGGGTGAGATACAGACGTTCCTTTGCACGCGTGATACCCACATAGGCGAGACGGCGCTCCTCGCTGAGTTCGGCCGGATCGCCAAGGGCGCGCATGTGCGGGAAATGTCCATCCTCCCAACCGGTCACGAACACTACCGGGAACTCGAGACCTTTGGCGGTGTGCAGCGTCATCAACGTCACCACACCGTCACCCTCGTCAGGCACCTGATCGGCGTCGGCGACGAGTGACACCTTCTCCAGGAAGGCGGCCAGCGATCCGGGTTCCGGCTGCCCTTCGGCGGCCTCGGCAGCCTCGGCGGCGTCCGCGTCGAGGCCATCGAGGTCGATGTCGTCGGCTGCGGCCAGCCCTGCCGCATCTGCACTGAATTCCCTTGCGACGGCAACGAGTTCGTTGATGTTGTCGAGGCGGGCACCATCCTGCGGGTCCCGGGATGCCTCGAGTTCGGCGCGATACCCGGTGCGCTCGACGATGGCGTCGACCAACTCACCGATGTCGGCACCCTCCTCCGTGGCGTCCACGACGGCAACATCCTCACCGGCCTCGCCCGCTCCACCGAACCTTGCCACGAAATCGTTGCGGAGCCCCTCGATGAGATCGACGAATCCGCCGATCTGTTTCACCGCACGCGTGTTCAACAGCGGAACCTTGCCCTCGGCCCCCTCCAGCAGCGCTTCATAGAAGCTGATCCCCATGTTCTCCGAATGCACGGCCACACATGCTTCGGCACGATCGCCGATGCCGCGGCGCGGGGTGTTCAGGATGCGCCGCAGACTCACCGAGTCGTCGGGATTGGCCACCACACGAAGGTAGGCGACGACGTCACGTACTTCCTTGCGCTCATAGAACTTGGTGCCACCCACCACCTTGTACGGGATTCCGTGCCGGACGAACACCTCCTCCAGTGGCCGGGATCCGGTGTTGGTGCGATAGAACACGGCGATGTCGGAGTACGAATGGCTCGACGAGCCGCCGATCGAGTAGTCGGTGAGATCCTCGATCTCCTTGGCGATGAACAGCGACTCGTCGCGGTCGGAGTCGGCCACATACCCGACGATCAGCTCGCCGTCACCGGAATCGGTCCAGAGTCTCTTGTCGCGCCGATTCTGGTTGCGGGCGATCACTGCATTGGCCGCGGACAGAATCGTCTGTGTGGAGCGATAGTTCTGCTCCAGCAGGATCGTCTCGGCATTCGGGAAGTCCCGCTCGAATTCCTCGATGTTGCGGATGGTGGCGCCGCGGAAGGCATAGATCGACTGATCCGCGTCACCGACGACGCACAGCTCCGACGGGGACACCGTCGAGTCCGTGTTCTCGTCCCCCACGAGCTCCCGGACGAACACGTACTGGGCGTGGTTGGTGTCCTGGTACTCGTCGACCATCACGTGCCGGAAGCGCCGGCGATAGTATTCGGCCACCTCCGGGTGACGCTGCAGCAACGACACCGTCTCGCCGATGAGGTCGTCGAAGTCGAACGCATTGGCCGACAGCAGCCGCCGCTGGTACTCCGCATAAATCTGGGCGATCACCAGGGCCGCCGGCTCGTCGTCGGTCGCCGCCGCCAGGGCCTCATCCGGGGCGATCAACTCGTTCTTGAGGTTGGAGATGCTGACCGCCACGCCGCGTGCACTGAACTTCTTCGGGTCGAGATCCATGTCGCGGATGATCATGCCCAGCAAGCGTTTCGAGTCATCCGAGTCGTAGATCGAGAAATTAGAGTTCCGCTTGCCCAACAGCGCCGACTGCGCCCGCAGTATCCGCACGCAGGTGGAGTGGAAGGTCGAGACCCACATGTAGGCCGCACGCGGACCCACCAGGTCGATGACCCGCTCACGCATCTCGGCAGCCGCCTTGTTGGTGAACGTGATCGCGAGGATCTGCCCGGGAGTGGTGTCTCGCTCGGCGAGCAGGTAGGCGATCCGCCGGGTGAGCACCGCGGTCTTGCCCGATCCCGCGCCGGCCACGATGAGCAGGGGCGATCCGGCGTGCAGCACCGCCGCGCGCTGTGGCGGGTTGAGACCGTCGAGCAGGCGGGCGGTGGGGTCATCGGGCGCGGCCTCGTCACGGGCTCCTGCGGAGCCCCCGGCCGTCTCGCGGATAGAGCTTGTCATCAGGAAACAAGGCTACCCCCGACTGCCGACAGACCCGCTGAGCCTGTCGAACGACGTCGCCGGCGCGCCCTGACCAGGACCGTTGGACCGTACCCGTCCCTGCGCGCTGCGTCGCCTCAGCCGACGAGACGGGCGTCGGCCACCTCGCCGACCCGCCCCTCCCCGGTGTGCAATGCCAAGTCGGGGGTCAGCGGCCGCACGGAGATTCCGCGCCCACGGCCTTCGAGCTGGACGTAGACGACGTGCAGACCCGCTTGCACATCCACCCGCTGAGCAGGTCCGTCGTCGAGGGCCATCTCGATCTGCCCCGGCATGTTCGCGCAGTAGCCGACCGCGATCGTCCACCGCCACTGCAGCAGCGGCCCGGACAGGGACAGCTCCGTGGGACCGTCGATCTCCGGTCGGTCACAAGCGCCGCTGCCGGGCTCGATCGTGCGGGCCGGCGTCACCGCTCCCTCGACCATGTGGCCACTGTTGTCGAGCACCATGAGCCGGTCGGTGGTCACGCCGAAGTCCGGACGCTCGCGCAGACGTCCGAACGTGTGGCTGATCTGGTTGTTCGGGTAGGCCACCGGCAGCAGTACCTCCAACGGCAGGGCCTGATCGAACATGGTGTGGTCCTGGTTGCGTGCCAGAGCCTGTTTGGCGTTGGCCAGGTAGTCGCCGGTGGGGTCGTCGCGCCACGACGACGAGAAGGACGCCAGCGAAACCATCGCCGAGGCCACTGCAAACGCACCGACGAGCGCGACGACTGCGACACCGGTCTGCCCACGCTCGGATCGTTCACCGACATGTCGCCCCGCCGGATGCTGCCGTGCGCCCGACCCGACGATCAGCGCGATCGCGATGGTGATCACCACTGCGGTGTCGGGTAGGTAGCGCATCGTCTGGGCCAGTTCCAACGCCGTGTTCGCGCTCGAACGGTTCCACATAACCGGGAGCTGCGCCACCACGACATAACCGGCTGCGCAAGCCACCACCGCTGCCGCACCGTGCCGGGTCCTGACCGCCCACACGACCAGCGCCGCGATCACCAGCCACCCGAGCACGATCATCCACACGGGCGCGAAACCCATCGGCGGGCTCGGCACCCACCGCTCCCACTCCCACGGTCCGCCCGCGAACGACGGGACCACGGCATTGTTGATCGATCGCCACACCAGGCGCAGGGTCTGACTGATCGAGTGCTCACCGGCGGTGGCGTCGGACACCGAGAAGAAGACGATCAGCCAGACCACGAACACCCCACTGAGCACCACCCACAGTGTGCGGGCCCCGGTGAAGGCACGGATCAATGCCGAATCCGCTGCCGGGACGTCCCGGCGGTCCGATTCGGCACCCGGCGCGGTGCCGGTCGGGGGTGTTCGGACGGCGGTCCGGGCGCTCAATGTGGCGGCCGCGAACGCGACCGGCAGGATGAACAGCGATTTCTCGAAGAACGCCAGTGCCACGACGAAAACCACCGCGGACCGGATCACGATCAATCGGGCATCGGGCCGGCGACCACGCGACCGCACCAGCAGCACCGCGTCGGCGACGATCCACGCCATCGCGGCCTGCAGCGGCAACGAGTTCAGTGCTGCCGCCCACCACGCGAAGGCCGGCACCGTCATGGGCGTGAACAAGTAGAACGCCAAGGCCGCCAGCGCACCGATCCCGGCCCGCGGCGCCAACACCCGGATCATCCGCCACACAGCCAGCGAGGCGAGCGCCTGCAACGCCACAAGGGTCACCGCCGGTATCAGCCAATCGACCGGCGCGACCACCGTGGACACCCCGGCCACCAGAAAGGCGGCCGGCATGAAATGCCCGTCATGACTGTGCCCGAGGTAGTCCCAACTCAGGATCGGATTCGACGACGCACGGCCGATCAGCACGAGGTCGTCCCAGTAGAAGTTGCCCGTCGCGGCGAGCCAGCCACGAACCACCAGTTGTGCCACGATCAGCGCGATCGCCACCGACGAGATCGTCCGCCTGCTCAGCATGCGGTCCAGTCTCACGTCGCGGCGGGCACGTGGCAAAATCGACCGGGTGACCGACGCCAACACCCCCGACGAGCGAGCCACCGCAGCCACCCCGTTCGATGTGGACGCCTATGACCTCTCCGACGACGTGTCGACGTTGGCCGATGACATCGATGAACTGCGCCTGGAGATCGACCGACTCGATGCGATGATCCTCGCCGCCATCAAGCGACGGTCAGCGGTGTCGAAGAAGATCGGCGCAGCGCGGATGGCCTCCGGCGGCCCACGGTTGGTGCACAGTCGTGAGGTGAAGGTTCTCGACCGCTTCGCCGAGCTCGGGCAAGAGGGCCACACGTTGGCAATGCTGTTGTTGCGCCTGGGACGCGGACCGCTCGGACGCTGACCGAACGCCGCATCGCCCCACCGGGTGGCGTGGCCGGCACGTCGCGAGGCGGGTCCCGACAGCATAGGGTGAAACCATGAGCGACGTCTCCGGCAGCGACCTCGAGATCAGTGACCACGACGACATCACCGCCACCGCATCCTGGCAGGCTCTCGCCGCACATCAGCCCCACGTGTTCGCCATGCACCTGCGTGAGGTCTTCGCGGTCGACCCGGACCGCGGACGCGAATTGACCCTCGACGTGGGCGACCTGCACATCGACTACTCCAAGCATCGGGTGCTTCGGGAGACCATCGAGCTGCTGTGCAGTCTGGGGCGCGAAGCCGGTCTCGAGGAGCGCCGCGACGAGATGTTCGCGGGCGCACACATCAACACCTCCGAGGACCGTGCGGTCCTGCACACCGCACTTCGACTGCCCGCCAACGCCACCCTCACCGTGGACGGTCAGGATGTGGTCGCCGACGTACATGAAGTCCTCACCGCGATGGGCGAATTCACCGACCGTCTCCGCAGTGGCGAGTGGCGGGGCCACACCGGCAAGAAGATCACCGACGTCGTGAACATCGGTATCGGCGGCTCGGACCTCGGACCAGTGATGGTGTATCAGTCACTACGGCACTACGTCGACACCGACATCCGGTGTCACTTCGTCTCCAATGTCGATCCCGCGGACATGGTCGGGACCCTCGCCGACCTCGATGCGGAGACAACGCTGTTCATCATCGCCTCCAAGACGTTCACGACCCTGGAGACGTTGACCAATGCCGCCGCCGCACGTACCTGGCTGCTCGACGCCCTGGGCGCCGGCCCCGATGCGGTGGCCAGACATTTCGTCGCAGTCAGCACCAACGCCGACGAGGTCGCGAAGTTCGGCATCGACACGGCAAACATGTTCGGCTTCTGGGACTGGGTGGGCGGGCGCTACTCGGTGGACTCCGCGATCGGGTTGTCGGTGATGGCGGCGATCGGCAAGGAGCGGTTCGCCGAGTTCCTCGACGGCTTCCACATCGTCGACGAACACTTCCGGACTGCCCCGCTGGAACGCAACGCGCCAGTCCTGCTCGGTCTGATCGGACTCTGGTACAACAACTTCTGGGATGCGCAGACTCGGGCGGTACTCCCCTACTCCAACGACATGGCGCGCTTCGCGGCATACCTGCAGCAGCTGACCATGGAGTCCAACGGCAAGTCGGTCACCGCCCACGGGCATCATGTGACCACCGAGACCGGTGAGATCTTCTGGGGCGAGCCCGGAACCAACGGACAGCACGCGTTCTACCAACTACTCCATCAGGGCACCCGGATGGTGCCGGCAGACTTCATCGGCTTCGCCGAACCCACCGACGACCTACCCACCGCCGACGGCACCGGCTCCATGCACGACCTACTGATGAGCAACTACTTCGCGCAGACCAAGGTGCTCGCCTTCGGCAAGACCGCAGACGAGATCGCCGCCGAAGGTGTAGCTCCGAATGTGGTGGCCCACAAGGTGATGCCCGGCAATCGGCCGTCCACCTCGATCCTCGCCCCGAAGCTGACGCCGTCGGTGATCGGGCAGCTGGTGGCTCTCTATGAGCATCAGGTGTTCGTCGAAGGAGCGATCTGGGGCATCAACCCGTTCGATCAATGGGGTGTCGAACTCGGAAAGACCCAGGCAAAGGAACTGCTTGGCGTCATCGTCGATGAGGCATCTCCGGCGGCACAAGGCGATTCGTCGACCGACGAGCTGGTGCGGTGGTACCGCACCCACCGCGGCCGCTCGGCCTGAGTGCCCTTCGTGACACTCGGCTAGCGCCTCGTTCCTCAGCGATCAGGGCAAGGGTCGGCCAGCGCATGGCTCGTCAGGAGTCAGGGGACGCTACTGCCAACGGGATTCGTCGAAGACTTCGTCGGGGATCTCGTCGCCCGGCTGTACCCCGAGCTGTTCGAGGCGCCCCATCAGTGCGGCGGCCACCGCGATGAACGTGACCAGATCCTGGGGTTCGGTTGATCGCTCGGCGGGGTCGCCACCCATGAATTCGTGCACCGACGGCGGCACACAGTCGCCCATGTCGATCGAGCGTTGACCGGTGGCGGTGCGCCACGCGTCGAAACTCGCCGCATCCACCGCATCCGCGATGTCACCGTTGCGGACCGCAGCGAGGACCTCGCCCACCGACGCGAGCGGGCCACTGCTGCCACTGGACGGATCGAAGCCGACCACCGTGTCCGCCGGGATCTCGTCATCCTCGTCGAGGGTGAAATAGACGATGCCCCGCCAGTCCGCACCCAACGCCGAGACGTCATCGCGCCCGAAGACGTCCGTCAACACCTCGCTGACCTCACCCTGGCGCCGCTCCCCGAACACCTGGAACGCGCCATGAGCCACAACCTGTCCCTGCTTGGCCGACACATCGGCTACCTTACGCATCGTGAGGCCACTTACGAGGACCCTGTCGCCGACGCGGCGTGTGGTCGTCGCCATGATCGCAGCCGGCACGCTGGTCGTCCCCGGCTGCGCCACCTCCACATCGACCGAAACACCCACACCGACGTCGGTGCCCACCACCGCAGCGGTGACCGTTCCGGCCGGTCCGGTCGAGGGCACCGCCCCCGGCACTGCCCTGGACTTCGGGGACACCGCCGTACTACCCGCGGATGCGTTCGACGCAACCGGGCCGCGTGCGATGTTCACCGTTACCGGAATCACCCCGGCCGAAGGCGTCCCAGACGACATCAGCGACGGGGGCACGCCGTACTTCCTCTACGTGACGGTGACGTCGCTGACCCGGCGGCCGACGGCGGCCCCGTCGGTCATCGGACTCAGCGGCAGTCCCGACGGTCGGGCGCCCACCCTGACCCGCGCGCCGGTCCCGGGGCTCACCGACTGTCCCGACACCGCACCGCCCGAACGGATGCGCCGCGGCGAGTCGTACAGCACCTGCCTGATCTCGGTGGCCGACGCCGGCGAGCGAGTCGAGCAGGTGATCTATTGGGCCGACACGACATCGGACGTGTCGCTGGACTACCAGCGGGCGCCGGTGTCATGGGCACTGCCCGGGGCGTCCGCGGCACCGTCGACGTCGGCCGCGGGTTGATCTGCCTTGTCACACCATTCGGCGAGTGATGGCTGACGGGAGATGGCGCAATGCCAGCGCAATCGGTCGCCATGGCCACGCCGGAACCGGAGCCCATGCCGATTCCTTCTCGATGGCCGCGACCATCGCGGCGACGCCGGTGTCGGTGTCGGTCATCAGCGCTGTCCGCACACCGCGGTTGATGTCGGTCTCGATGTAGCCGGGCAGCAGCACGGAGACGCTGATGGGCGAATCGGCGAATTCGGCTTGGAGGCCCTGCCCCAGAGCGGAGAGTCCCGCCTTTGATGCCGAATAGGCGGCTTGGGCTTTCGGCAGACCGCGGATCGCGCTCATCGAACTGACCAGCACCAGATGCCCGCGGCCCTGTGCCCGAAAGATCTCGAGAGCGGCCTCGACCTGTGCCAGCGCACCCACCAGGTTCGTCTGCACGGTCTCGATGTTCGCGGCCGCATTGCCCGTACCGATGGGCGCTCCCTTGCCCAACCCGGCATTGACGACGACCCGGTCCAGACCACCGAGTTCGTCGGCGAGCCGCGCGAAAACCGATGCAACCGATTCGGTATCGGTCACGTCGAGCTGCGCGGTGACCACCTGGGCAGCGGCGGGTTGCAGCTCGGAGGCCAGCTCGTCGAGACGATCGAGCCGCCGGGCACACAATGCCAGCGCGCGGCCCTCTGCGGCGAACCGGCGGGCCATTCCCTCGCCGAGTCCGGAACTCGCGCCGGTGATCAGGATCCTCTGCCGTGTCGTTGCGGTCACGGTTCCCCAACCTACCGGGGAGACCTGGTGTTGCCGTCGCGGAGCATGCGCGGGTCGGTCTCGACGATTCCGGTGCCGTCGACGACGAGGAGCCGTACACCGCGACTCATTTCAGCAACCGCGACATCCGACGGTCGGCCAATACCTTTCCGCCGGTCTGACACGTCGGGCAGTACTGGAACGACCGGTCGGCGAAGGCGACTTCGCGAATCGTCTCACCGCACACCGGACACGGCAGTCCGGTACGGGCGTGCACCCGTAAGCCGGTGCGTTTCTCCGACTTCAGCCTCGCCACCGTCTGACCTTCCAGACGCCCGATGGCGTCGGTCAGCACTGAGTGCACCCCGTTGTACAGGGCATCGATCTGCTCGGGGCTCAGCGACTTGGCCGACGCGAACGGTGACAGCTTGGCCGTGTGCAGGATCTCGTCGGAGTAGGCGTTGCCGACGCCGGCCAACACACGCTGATCGGTCAGCACGTTCTTGATCCGTCCGGTCGTGCCGGACAGAATGGCGCCGAATTCGTCGCGACCGACAGCGAGCACGTCCGGTCCCAGTGTGGCGATGCGATCCACCTCGCCGACCTCACGCACGATCCAGACGGCCAGACGTTTCTGCGTGCCGGCCTCGGTGACGTCGAAACCCTCCCCCGGCAGCCCGCAATGCACGCGCAACGCGATCGGCCCCTTGCCCCCGGGTCGCGGTGGCGTCTGCGAGAGGCCATCACTCCAGCGCAGCCAACCGGCCCGCGACAGGTGGATCACCATCACGATCACCGGGTCGGGAGAGTTCGCGGTGTCGGGTCCCGGCATGGTCCGGATGATCAGGTACTTACCGATCCGGCTGACCGATTCGACGATGCGTCCGGCCAGTGCGCTGTACGGCGGGTCTGCGGTTTTCAGCACGGCCAGCGAGGCCACGTCGACCCGTCGGATCGGAAGTCCGGCGGCTCGTCCGTCGACGTAGTCGGCGATCGCCGCCACCTCAGGAAGCTCAGGCATGTCTCCAGTGTGCTCTAGTAGACGGATGATCTCGCGCCTTTCCGACGCCGACCTGGCGGCTCACATCGCCGAGGGCGCGGGTCAGATCCTTCTCGGCGTCCGACATGGTGACCTACTGACCGGACGCCATCTCGGGGACGTCGGCGACGCGATGGCCCAGGCGTGGATCGCCAATGTCGTCGTGCGCCATCGTCCGCATGATGCGGTGCTGTCGGAGGAAGGCGCCGACATCGGTGACCGAGCCACCACCGAGCGGGTGTGGATCATCGATCCGCTCGACGGCACGCGCGAGTTCGCCGCCGGCTCCGCTGACTGGGCTGTCCACGTCGCGTTGACCCACGACGGACGGGTGACCGATGCCGCCGTCGCACTGCCGGCGGTGGGCGAGGTTTTTCGATCCGACACCGTCACAGCGCCCGATGGTCCGCTCACCGGACGCATGGCGGCGTCTCGGTACGGTGGCTCGTACGAGAGCGCATGGGTGTCGCGGCGACTGTCGCTGAGCATGATCGGCATCGGTTCGGCCGGTGCCAAGGCGATGGCGGTGGTGCGCGGTGACGTCGACGCGTATGTGCACGCCGGCGGACAGTACGAGTGGGACAACTGCGCGCCGGTGGGTGTCGCCCAGGCTGCGGGTCTGCATTGCAGCCGTCTCGACGGGACGCCCATCGTCTACAACCGACCCCAGCCTTACATGCCGGATTTTGTCATCTGCCGCAAGGAGATCCGCGATGACCTTCTCGGTGTGATCGACGAGATCTGGTGAGGGCGGCGGCCGCGGAAGTCACGACTTACGCAGCAGATAGATGTCCATGATCCATCCGATCCGCTCGCGGGCCTGCGCACGGGCGGTGACGATCCGCTCGGCGACGTCGGCGACGCGACCGGAGATCAAGATCTCGTCGTCGGTGCCCACGTAGGCTCCCCACCAGATGTGGTCGTCGGGGTCTGCCGTGTGCCGGAAGGTCAGATCGCCGTCGAGCATGACGATCTGGTTGGCGTCCGCGCCCACCGGAGTATCGGCCAGCCGTCGCCCGGTGGTGATGTGGATGGGTTCCCCGATGCGGTTGGCCGTGATGCGATGTGCGGCGGTGAGCGCACTGGCGCTGGTCACACCGGGCACCACCCGGACATCGATGTCGAGTTCGGAGTGTTCGCACAGATCGTCGACGATCCGCAATGTGCTGTCGTAGAGGGCTGGGTCACCCCAGACCAGGAAGGCGGCGACCCCACCGTCGACGAGTTCGTCGGTCAGCACGTCGGAGAGGACGGCAGCGCGAGCCCGATGCCAGCGCCTGACCTCGGCGTCGTAGTCGTCAGGGCTGCGATCACGAGGCGGGTCGACGACCTCGACGACGCGGTGGGTCGGCGCGGCGTGCCGGGCCAGGATCTCCCGTCGCGCATCGGCCAGCGACTGCTTCGTCTGTCCCTTGTCGAGAAGCAGGAACACATCGACGTCGGCCAGGGCGTCGACGGCCTCGAGCGTGAGTTGGCGCGGGTTGCCGGGCCCGATGCCGATGACCCGCAGCGTGATCCGCATCATTGCTCAGCTCCGCACCCTGGGAAGACCGTGTTTGCGTGCGGTCATGTCCAGGATGAACTGGCGCGGCAGCAAACGACGCAAGGCGAAGACCAAGCCGGCTTGATTGCCTTTGGCGTAGAAAGGTTTCGGGTGTTCGGCCAGAGCTGCGTCGACAATGACCCGGGCCATCGTGGCCGCATCGATCCCCGCGTCTTCGTTCTTGCGAGTGGCGGCAGCCAACGTCTGGTATTCGGCGGCATACGGCGAGTGCTCGCCGATGTGGATGCTGCGCCGGTCGCCGATACCGGTGGCGATCGTGCCGGGCTCCACTGAGATCATTCGGATGCCATACGGGGCGACCTCGCGACGAGTCGCGAAGGCAAACGCTTTCAACGCGGATTTCGTTGCGGCGTAATTGGACCGGAAGGCCACCGGGAAGCTGGACAGCATCGATCCGACCATCACCACGGTGCCGGCGCCACGCTCCCGCATACCGGGCAGCACCGCTTTCGTCAATGCGATCGGCCCGAAGACGTTGACCGCGAACAGTTTCTCGATCGACTCCATCGAGGTGTCTTCCAGTGCACCGGCTTGGCTCTCGCCGGCGTTGTTGACCAGGATGTCGATCACCCCGACCTTCGCCACACATGCCTCGGCACTGTCGTAGTCGGCGTTGTCGAGTGCGACATAGTTGACACCGCGGATCGGGTCGGCCACGGTCTCGGGATGTCGACTGGTGCCGTAGACGGTGTGACCCCGTTCGACGAACGCTCGCGCGACTTCGGCCCCGATGCCGCTCGATGCCCCGGTGACCAGCACGACCTTGGAATGTGATGCACCCACGACGAACACCGTAGCGCGTCGGTCGCCGACGCCGGTCAGTCGGCGTCGGACCTACGAAAGCGCGCCGCGGCCGCCGCCGACTCGCTGGCGAACCAGATGTCGGGCGCCACCGCATCGTAGGTCGACGACCCCGGTAAGTGATACGTGCCCGAGGACGCCGATGCCTTCACCGGGTAGCCGTCGGGTGCGCGGTCGGAGTCGACGAGGGGCAGGTGCGCACCGAGCGGCACCGGGGTCTTCTCACCGTCGCGGTAATACGACCCGACACCGTCTCCGGAGGCCGACTGTGCCGAACCGAATCCCAACTCCGCGTCGTCGGGCGGGGCCATGACCTCGCTGAGGTCCTCGGCCATGAGCTCTTCCAGGGACAGCGGCATCGTCAGATCGCTGACCTCCGTGGCGGGCCCGTCACCCGAGCCCGACGCCGCCACCGCACCGGAGGCTGATTGCGCGGGCGCCGGTCCGGTGGCCGCTGCCACCGTGTCCGCCGTCCCGCTGTCTGCCGCGGACGACTCCACCTCCGATGGCAGCCCTGCGGGCGGTTCGCCCATCGTCACCTCATCATCGGCCGCGGATTCTGCCTGCTCAGCCGGCTTCGTCCGGAAGCTCTCGACTGGCGCGGCGGCCTCCGGACCGACCTCGTCGAGACGTTGGGCGGCGGCCGCGACCGGTTCACCGTCGGGCTGCTCCGCGGTGGCGGCCGTCCGCGGCGCTGCAGACTGCCGGAACGTGGTGAACAACCAGATCAGGAGCAGACCCACGAGAATGAGCAGGAACGGGACCAGCAGCCACCACCAGTCGCTGCCCTCGGTCTCGTCGGCGGCATTCGTGTCAGCGCCGGAGGCACCAACACCGATGGGATTCGCGCCGGCCTGCGACGCCACGAAGAGCACGTGACTCGCCACGATCGTCGCGCCGAGCACGATTCCGGCCGTCCGCTGTGTTCGTCTGCGCGTTCTCGTCATCATGGCACCCCGACTCCGTCATCATCGAAGTTCTATCGGTCCTGTCATCCACGGCGGCACGAACCGCCCAAGATACCAATCTGTTTCATTTGCCAGTCGAACATACACCGATATCACTCCGACAACCGGTAAACGCGCGCAGGCAAATTCGCACCAAGACGTAAGGACTTGTCATTGCACTGCTGCGCGTAGGCGGATTTTTGGCCGATCTGTGACGCAAATACATTCTGCGACGCCATTTCCGGACCGCAGCACCTGCGTCAGGCGAGCCGGGAAACCTGCTCGACGAGATTCTTGTCGGTCTGCCGGACAGCTTGGCCGGCGAACGGTTCCACCAGGCTGCCGAGGGCACGTCCGGCCAGGCCACCCGGCAATGTGTAGACGAACTCGACATCGACCTGAGTCCCGGCCCCGGCGTCGACGAAGTTCCAGGTGGTGTTGGCCGAGAATCCCTCGACCGATTCAAGCCGAATGAGTTCGTTCTCGACCCATTCCACGGTTTCCACAGTCGAGGTCAGAGTCTTGGGACCCACTTTCATGGTTACCGCGAACTGCGATCCGACGCCGTCGGTGGCCTCGGTCACCGGGACGAATCTGGTGACCCCGAAGAAGAAATTCGGCACATTCTGATGATCGTTGATGTAAGCGAACACCCGATCACGTGGCACCTCCACCGACGAACTGTGGCGGATCGTCCCCATTGTTTCCTCCCGGTTGCTTCTTGACCACACCCCGACGGTCCGATATCCGTCGGAACATGCCGGATCAGGATCGCTCGACGCCCCCCGGTTCCGGCGCACCCGACTCTGCCACACCCGGAACCTGGCGGGAACTGTTTGACCGTGGTCACCGCGCTGCGGTCACGGTGTTCGCAGGCGGCATCGCCGTGTTCGCCATCAACACCTACCTGACTGCGGCATCATTGCCGACCGCCGTTGCCGAGATCGGCGGCCAGCGTCTCTACGCCTGGGTGATGACGGTCTTCCTGATCACCTCGGTGTTCTCGTCGATGTTGGTGACGCGAACGCTGTCCCATTGGGGCGCGCGGGGTGCATATCGCGTGGCCTTCGGACTGTTCGGTGTCGGCTCGCTGGTGTGTGCCCTGAGTCCGGTGATGCCGGTCATGCTGCTTGGCCGCGGATTGCAGGGACTGGGCGGCGGACTGCTGACGGGCCTGTCCTTCGCTGTCATCCGGGTGGCACTGCCCGAACGCCTCTGGGTGCGAGCCGTGGGTTTCGCATCAGCGATGTGGGGTGTCGGCAACCTCATCGGGCCGCTGCTGGGCGGCTTGTTCGCCCAGGTCGGGTTTTGGCGGGGTTCCTTTTGGCTGCTGGTGATCGCGTCTGCCGCGATGGGCGGATTGGTGCGGGCGTTGCCGGCGGGGCGGCGCGCTGAGTCCGACGCCGCATCACTGCCGGTGGCCTCGCTGGGCTGGCTCGTAGCCGCCACCGTCTGCGTGTCGGTGGCCGGCATCGTAGACGGGTTACGGGTGCCACTGATCCTCCTGGGTGTGGCGGCCGCGCTGTCGATCGGCTTCATCGTGGTCGACCGTCGCGGTGACGCCGGATTACTGCCGCGGTTGACCTACCGTATCGGCAACCCCCTCAAGTGGATATACGTCTCGATCGCGGTGCTGGCCATCGGCTCGACCGCCGAGGGTTTTGTTCCGCTGTTCGGCCAGCAGATCGCCGGGATGCCACCGCTGGTCGCCGGCATGCTCGGGGCGGCCCTGTCCTGGGGATGGTCGAGTGCGCAACTGACCAGCACCACGTGGGCCAACGGCGAGCGGGCCACCGCGGTGCGGATTCTGGGCCCGGGCGTTCTCGGCGCCGGTCTCGCGGGGTACGGAGCGCTCCAATTCGCTTCGACCCCTGGGGTCATCGCCGCCTGGTTCCTCGCGCTGTTCGTCGCCGGAGCAGGCATCGGCATGGCGTTCCCGCACATCGCGACCGCCGCCATGACCATCACCCGCGACGACACCGAGGCGGCTCGGGCGTCGGCCGGAGTCAACACGGTGCAGATGGTCGCCAACACCTTCGGATCCGCGATGGCCGGACTGCTCGTGAGCGTCGGTGCGACGGTCTCCACAGGCGCGAACCCGGCGGTCACGTCGGCACGATTTCTCGGATTCGGGTTTGCCGCGATTGCTGCCGCAGGCGTTGTCGCTGCGATCGCATCGGTGCGGCCTGCCACGGTCAGCCCCGGAAAGCAGGTCCGTCGTACTGATCGATCGTGACGAACTCGTCGACCGCCTGTCGACGCAGTTTCGTCAACTGTTTCACCGGTTTTCCGATCGGAACGACGGCTGCCACCGCGTGGTCGGCCGGTAATCCGAGCAGGTCCCGGACGGCCGGCTCCTGGGCGATCGCCATGGACGTGAGATTGCCGCCGTACCCCTCCGCTCTGGCACCCAGCAGGATGTTCCAGACCAGTGGGTAGACGCTCGCCCCACTGACCACACCCACCCGGTCGAGGAACTGATCCACCGCGGCAACGCGTCCCAGATCCACCGACACAACTAGTACCACCGGAGCTCGGCGAATCGGCTCGACGAAACTCGCTGGGACAGCGGTTTCATCGATGATGTCAGGCGCAACTGCGGTCGGTACAACGGGATTCCACGGGTTCTCGCCCGCGTTGCGTTGCGCCACATAGCGTCGGACCGTCGGCTCACCCAGTTCGCTGAGACGCTGCTTGATCTCGGCATCACGGATGACGATGATGTGGGCTCCCTGACGGTTGCCGCCGCTGGGGGCGAACCGCGCGTTGTCGAGGATGCGCCACAGCACGTCGTCGGGTAGCGGGTCGTCGGTGAACTGTCGCGCTGCGAAGGTGGTCCGCATGATGTCGTAGAGCTCCATGCGTCCACTATGCCCCGCAGGCCAGGCGCCGTCAGCGACCCGATCAGCCGTGCACCGCCGCCGACACTTTTCGCAACAGCGCGGCCAGTGACTCCCGCTCGTGCGCAGTCAACCCCGACAACGCGACCTCGTCGTCGGCGAGACGACGCGGTAGTTCGGCGTCGACCAGTGCCCGCCCGGCGTCGGTGGGTTCGAGCAGCACCACCCGCCCGTCGCGCTCGGACTTCCGGCGCACCAGCAACCCGCGGCGGGCGAGATTTTCGGTGATCTTGGTGATCGAGGCGCCGCTGAGCATCGTCGTGGAGACCACCTCGCTGGCCCGGAGCGGCCGCGGAGAGCGAGTCAACGCTCCAAGCACGTCGTACTCCGATCTCGACACCCCATGCGGCTCGAGCTGGCGGTCGAGGTGGTGGCTGCTCGCGGTGGCAATATGCTGGATGCGGCCCAGGATGCCGATCGGGCGCATATCGAACTCGGGGTATGCCTTCGCCCACTCGGCTTGGATCCGATCGACGAGGTCGGGCACTTCTGGGCCGGTCACAGCCGTCATCGTAGGCCCTGCCGGCTCGCGTCAATTTATTTCACTACTAAAATAGTGATAAAGTAACGACATGACCACATCCCTCGTCGAGCACGCGCGCGCCCGTCACGACGCGCTGACGCATGCGCTCCGGCCGTCGGTGTGGCGGGCCACGCTGTCGGCAGACCTCGCACGTCTGAGCGTCGCCGCGCCGCTACGGGTGGGATTCGCGGTGGCCTGCACACTCGTCATCGGCGGGATGACCGGGCACCGCGACGTCGCCGGCCTCGCTGCGTTGGGCGCTCTGATCGCCGCATTCTGCCGCGCGGATCCATTTCGGGTCCGCGCCGGTCGTCTCGCAGTGCTCGCGGTCGGGATCGTCACGTCGGTGGGCGTCGGCGCAGTCCTGGGCCTCACCGACGCACCGGTGGCAGCCGAGATCGCCGCCATCTCGGTACTGGCAGGCGTGGCCGCGCTCGGGGTCGCCGCCCTGCACATCACCGGCCCTGGCGCGATCGTCTTCGTGTTCGCGGCCAATGCCGCCACGGGATTCACCGACGACGCAACGGATCTCACGCGCGCACTTTCCGCGACAGCACTGGGCACCGTTGTCGGCGCGGGGGCATCGCTGGCACCGTGGATCTGGCGCCGGCACCGCGCGACGGCCATCGACTCGACACCGGTGCATTACCAATCCCGCTGGCGCACGTTGCGCCGTCGGCCGCAGCCCGACTTGCTGGTCAACAGCGGTCGAATCGTGGTTGCCACTGCGGCGAGTGCCGCCATCGCCGTCGGCATCGGTTTCTCACATCCGATGTGGGCCGCGATGGGCGCCCTCGCCGCGATGCAGGGTGTCTCCTATCACCTGACCGTCCAACGCGGCGTACAACGCCTCCTCGGCAACATCGTCGGCGCCGTCGTCGCCGCGGCATTGCTGGGTATGGGTCTCGGCTACTGGGGTGCGGTGATCGCGATCGTGGCGTGTCAGGTCATCGCGGAGATCTGGGCGCCGGTGAACTACGCGGTCACCTCGCTGGCGGTGACTCCGATGGCGCTGCTGCTCATCGCCGTGAGTGCCGGCCTCAGCCCGCAAGCAGCGATCGACCGGGTCGCCGACACTCTCATCGGGGTGGTGTTGGGGATCGTGGTGGCTGCGATGACGATCTCGGTCGGCGACCACCCGGGCCGGAGGTCGGCAGGGATGTCGCCGTGCGCCCGCGTGAACCTTGCTGAAACCACACAGTGGGCGCACACCGACCGGAGGTCGGCAAGAATGTGACAGTGCTCCCGGCAGGATTCGAACCTGCGACACCGGCTTTAGGAGAGCCGTGCTCTATCCCCTGAGCTACGAGAGCGGATCGACCGGACCGATCGAACACAGTGGAGTGTACGGCACCCCACACCCGACCCTGATGGACGCGTCCGTGGGCTGCGGACACCCGGGGAGCGCGTCGATCGCCAGCCCCCGGCCGCACCTCGAGGCGCGGCTGTCACCGCCACCTCGCCTGTGTCCCAGACCACAACTACGGTGCGGTTCACCGCTGTGACCAGCGAAAATCTGCCAGGCTGTGAGATCTGTTGATTCTCCTGCCAGGAAATGCCCGTAAACTGCGCGACGCATGACCGTCGGAAGACCAGGAGGGGTGGAGTTGCACAACGGCGCCGATACGACGCCGACGGAGACACGTGGCAGCGTCTCCGCTCCCGGCACCACCACGATGGCACCCAGCCCAGCCACAGCCGCCACTGCGCCGCCGTCGGCGAAGGCTGCGCGCGCCCACACCGCCGACCTGGTCCGTGTCCTGCTGTTCACCGGCGTCGTGATCGCGCACAGCATCAACGGAATCAACACCACCCCGGACGTCATCCGGTCCAGCAACCTCGTCGGCACCCTGCTGCACCTGACGCGCTACGGCTTCGTCGCGGTGACCCTGTTCGTGCTGGTGCTCAGCACTCGCGACCGGCCGATGGCGCCTCGCACCTTCTGGCGTCGCCGCTTCGGGCTCGTCGTCTGGCCCTATCTGCTGTGGACGATCATCTACGCGATCACCGATCACCTGGTGATCGCTGGCAACCCGTTCGGTTCACCCGGTCAGTTCTTCGGCGACCTCGCCGTGAACATGGTCGACGGGCAGGGCAAATATCAGCTTTACTTCCTGCTGATCTCGATGCAGATCTATCTGGCCTTCCCGGCCATCGCGTGGCTGTTGCGTCGCACCGAGAACCGCCACTGGGCAGTGCTCGGGGTGGCCGGGGCCATCCAGATGTCGATGTTCGTGGTGTATCAGTATCTCCCCCGGCCCAGCGGCGACGCGTGGACAGTCGTCTACGAGAACCTGTGGAAGACGCTGCCGATGTACGCCTTGTTCGTCGCGATCGGCGCACTCGCGGCTTACCACCATGAGGCGGTCGAGCGGTGGCTGCGCGACCATGTCGTGTGGGTGATCGCAGCGGGATTGATCGGCACCGCGTTCAGCGTCTCCGCCTATCTGCTGGCCACCGCCCCGGGCGACGTCCCGCTGCAGGCCAACACACCGTGGAATCCCGCCACCCTGCCGTGGCTGATCGGCGGGCTCGCACTGTTGTGGCTGGCGGCGATGGGCTGGGACGACCTGCGAGCCGCCGGCCGCTCGGTGGGCGCGCGGGCGGTCAGCATCGCGACGATTCGCGCATTCGGTGTGTTCGCCGTCCACCCACTGATCCTGGACGTGCTGGCACGGATCGGGTTCATGTCCGCACTGTTCGACTGGTTTCCCAACTCGGCCGCGCTGCGGTCCATCGCGTTGGTGGTGGTCACGTTGGCATTGTCATTGGTCGTCGTCGACCTGCTCTTGCGGACGCCGCTGAGCCGCTGGCTGGTGGCCCGGCCCCGCATTCCACTCCGCCGCGCCGAGCGATCTTCAACGATCGTTCAGAATTCACACAAGTGACGCCAGTTTTCCTGGTCGTCACATCTGCGAAATAGCTCAGGTACCTCCTGCTCATAGCGTCATATCGCTTGCACAACGAGCTTGTCGGGTGTCCGTGGTCCGGCAGGCGACGAACCCAGGAGTGACCATGAGTGGCAGCATGTCTCGCCGTCAAGCCATCGAAGCAGTGACCACCTACGAGGTGGAAACCGACGGCTTCCCCGAACCCTTGGCAGATACCTTCGGACGCAACGTCTTCACGCTCGGGGTGATGAAGAATCGGCTTCCCAAACATGTCTTCAAGGCGGTGTCGGCGACCATCGACAAGGGCGCGCCGCTCGACCCGGCATTGGCCGATTACGTCGCGGTGGCGATGAAGGACTGGGCCATCGAGAAGGGCGCCACCCACTACGCGCACGTCTTCTACCCGCTGACCGGTTTCACCGCCGAGAAGCATGACTCCTTCCTCGAGCCCGACTCCAGCGGCGCGTCGCTGGCGGAGTTCCAGGGCAAGACCCTGCTGCAGGGCGAACCGGATGCGTCGAGCTTCCCCAACGGTGGACTGCGCGGCACGTTCGAGGCGCGCGGCTACACCGGTTGGGATGTGACCAGCCCGGCCTACATTCTGGAGAACCCCAACGGCAACACCCTGTGCATCCCCACGATCTTCATCTCGTGGACCGGTGAGGCGCTCGACAAGAAGACTCCGCTGCTGCGCAGCCAGCAGGCGATGAGCAAGCAGGCCATGCGGGTGCTGGAGCTGTTCGGTCACACCGACATCGACACCGTCGTCTCCTACGCCGGCGCCGAGCAGGAGTACTTCCTGATCGACCGCCACTTCTACTTCTCGCGTCCCGACCTGATGTCGACCAACCGCACCCTGTTCGGCGCCAAGCCGTCGAAGGGTCAGGAGTTCGACGACCACTACTTCGGCGCCATCCCCGACCGGGTGCTGGCGTTCATGATCGAACTCGACCGTGAGCTCTTCAAGCAGGGCATCCCGGCCAAGACCCGGCACAACGAGGTCGCGCCAGGCCAGTTCGAGATCGCGCCGGTGTTCGAGAAGTCCAACCTCGCCCACGATCACCAGCAGCTCATGATGACCACCATGAAGAAGGTCGCCGAGCGTTACGGCATGGTGTGCCTGCTGCACGAGAAGCCGTTCGCCGGTGTCAACGGGTCAGGCAAGCACGTGAACTTCTCGCTGGGCAACAGCAACCAGGGCAACCTGCTCAACCCGGGCGACACCCCGCACGAGAACGAGCAGTTCCTGGTCTTCTGCGCCGCCATCATCCGCGGCGTGCACAAGTTCGGCGGGCTCCTGCGCTCCTCGATCGCCTCGGCGTCCAACGACCATCGCCTCGGCGCCAACGAGGCGCCGCCGGCCATCATCTCGATCTTCCTCGGCGACCAGCTCGCCGACGTCTTCGACCAGATCGCCAAGGGCGGCGCCAAGGAATCCAAGCAGACCGGTGTGCTCGAACTCGGCGTCGACACCCTGCCGCCGCTGAAGGCCGATGCCGGCGACCGCAACCGCACCAGCCCGTTCGCCTTCACCGGCAACCGCTTCGAGTTCCGTGCCCCCGGCTCCAACCAGTCGATCGCCGACCCGATGATCGCGATCAACGCGATGCTCGCCGACTCCCTCGATTACGTCGCCACCTTCCTGGAGAAGGAACTCTCCGACGGCACCGAGTTCAACTCTGCTGTGCAGAAGCTGCTCTCCGACATCATCGTCGAACACGGCAAAGTGGTGTTCAACGGCAACGGTTACTCCGACGAGTGGCAGGAGGAAGCGGCCTCACGCGGCCTACTCAACCTGCGCACCACCGTCGACGCGATGGCGCAGCTCGACGAGCCGGCCATCAAGTCGGTGATGAGCGATTACGGCATCCTGAGCAACCGTGAGCTCGAGGCGCGCAAGGAGGTCGTCCTCGAGCAGTACGCGCTCGCGCTGCTCGTCGAGGCGAAGGAGTCCCTCGAGATCGCGAAGACGATGATCCTGCCCGCCACCAACCGCTACCAGGGAGAACTGGCCGCAACCGCGGCGAGCCTGAAGGCCGCGGGCGTGGAGACCGACCATCCGGTGATGCTGACGGTGACCAAGAACCTCAAGGATCTCTACACCGCGATGGTCACGCTCGAAGAGGCCATCGACCAATTCCACGGCGACTCGGTCGAGGCCGAAGCGGAGTACGCGCTGAAGTCGTTGATCCCGGCGATGACCGAGGTCCGGGAGGTCGCCGACAAGCTCGAGACCATGGTGGCCGACGACCTGTGGCCGTTGCCGACCTATCACGAGATGCTCACCATCCTCTGATCACCGCCCGCTGATCAGCGCCGGGCGGCGCTCGGCCGCCCGGCCACGCTTCGGCGACAAGTGCCTCAGAGAACAACCCGAACAGCGGGTGTTCTCTGGGGCACTTCGCTTTCCGTACGGGGTTCGTATCCGAGTGGGGTGCGCTTCGATGAGCACAGCGTGGTTCTGCGTTGCCGGAGCGGCAGATCACCACCGACGCGTCGAACCTCGCGACGCGCAACCGATGCACAACCGCGCGGCCGGAAGGGCCTCGAGCCGGGCATCGGAGATCGGCTCACCGCAGCGCTCGCACCGCCCATAGGTACCAGCGTCCGCGCGGCTCAGCGCGGCGTCGAGTTCGTCGAGTCGCACCCGCGACCGCTCCAGCTGCGCGACCAGTTGGCCACGCTCCACCGCGAGTGTCGACCCCTCCGGGTCGTGCTCGTCGTCGGAGCTGGAGTCCGCGGTCGCCTCGATCACCGCCGCCAGACGCGCCGAGAGCTGTTCGATGAGTCGCGTCGTCTCGGTTCGTTCACTGTCCAGCACGCGCCTGATGGCGTCGCGGGCGTCGCCGGTCATCTCGATCCCCTCATCCACGTATAGCCCTCAACGACAGCGCCACCACGAGCCGCGTCGCGGGATCGTCCAGATCCATTCCGGTGAGCGCCTGTAACCGACGAATGCGGTAACGCAACGTGTTCGGGTGTACATGAAGCGCCGCAGCCGCCGTACGGACGTCGCCGAAGTGGTCGAGGTAGGTGCGCAGAGTGATGGTGAACTGGCTTCGCGTGCGTTCGTCGGTGTCGGCCAGCTCGACAACCCGACTGTCCACGAGTTCGGGGTTGGCTGCCAGATGCGCCACGATCTCACCGAGCAACACACCCGTCTGCGATTCCTCGACGGTGGCGACGTCGCCGATCAATTCGCCCTCACGTTCGGCCGCATCGAGGACCCGATCGACCTGGCCGCGCAGCCTCGGCACCGATTCGAGTCCGACGTCCGGGCCGGCGACGACCACCCGCAGGCGGGCGCCGAACTGTCGCTCGGCTGCGTCGATCGCCGCTCGCGCCCACGCCACCGTCGCCTGGGCGGCCACCCGGGGCGCGACCACATATATCCGGGAGCCCAGCGTCCCGGTCACCGACAACGGGCTGAATGCGCTGGCGTGCAGGGTGACCGCCGAAAGCTCGCCTGGGCCGATCGATCCGGCCGGCGACGACGCGAGACCGGCCACCACTACGGTCGCGTCAGGCACCATTCCGAGTTGCGCCGCAAGGTACTCGGGGTCCACGATCTCACCGCGTACCCCGAGTAGCCGGCGGACGGTCACGGCGTGGTCGTTCCCGCGGGCCCGGCCACGCGAGATCACCCGCGCCGCGACGGCGGCCGCGCCGGTCAACACGTCGTCGGTATCCTCGGCGAAGTCGACGGCGCCTCGTTGCAGCCAGATGGCCCCGAGGAACTCCCCCACCGCCGAGCCCGCCGCCCGGATCGCCACCGCACGCCGCGCGCGGATGCCGAGGTCGGCGTGTTCGTCCACCCGAATCACCTCCGACGACGTGCGCAGCGTGTCCATCACCCCCCAGGTCCGCAGCCAGGCCATCATCTCCGGCGGACCCTCGCGGCCCAGGATCGAAAGCCTGCGCAATTCGTCCGCTTCGTCGCCGGCGCGGCTGTAGGCCAGTACATGCGACCGTTCGTCCTCGATACTCACCAGAGCACGGGTGCGTCGAGCTAGTTCGGCCGCAAGGTCGAAGAGGTCGCCGGTGGCGCCCGTCCGCATCGATTCGCCCTGCGACTCACCGCCCGCCTCGGCCTCCAGCACGCGCATGATGAGGTGATAGATCCGCTCCCATCGGGCATGCGGGTCGACGGCGACCACCGCGGTTCCGGTGGCCTCTGCACGTACCACGACCTGCGCCGATGGCGATTTACAGAACACCGCGACCGGCGCGCGGGAGTCGAGGCCGCACAGCCAACTGTGCAGCGTGTCGTCGGGGACCCCGACGAACAGGAACATGTCCGCTCCACGCGCCGCGCGTCCCAGACCGAGACGGACGTCGTCGACATCCAGCAGCGCTGCGGAGGAGACGATCGCGTCGAGACCCGCGGGTGCGGTGATCAACTGCGCGACCGTACGGTCCAAGGCCAGTAGCAGCCGTCCGATGGATACACCTGCGGACACGGACATGATTCCAGTATGCCTGCGGTTCGTTGTTCGATCCGACAAAGAGTCCGATATCGCGTTGGCCGATGAGCCATGTCCTCGTCGCCGCACACGCGGTGAAGTAAGCACATGGATGCCGTCACCAGTCCCCCTCGACCGACCAACGAACCGGTACACACCTATGCGCCGGGTAGCGCCGAACGCAGCCTGATCGTCGCCGAACTCGACCGCTGCTCCGCCGCCGACCCGCAGCACCTGCCGCACATCATCGGCGGGCGTGAGTGCTCCGGCACCGGCCCACTCGTCGATGTAGTCCAGCCGCATGCCCACCACGAGGTCCTCGGCACCATCACCAACGCGACCCACGACGACGCCCGCGCGGCGGTCGATGCCGCGCTCGTGGCGGCGCCGCAGTGGGCGTCCACCACATTCGACGAGCGCGCCACCGTACTGCTGCGCGCGGCCGATCTGTTGAGCGGTCCGTGGCGTGAGCGCATCGCCGCGGCAACGATGCTCGGACAGTCGAAATCGGTGCAGCAGGCCGAGATCGACGCACCCTGTGAGCTGATCGACTTCTGGCGATTCAACGTCGCCTTTGCCCGTGAGATCCTTGCCGAGCAACCGATCTCATCACCGGGGGTGTGGAACCGCCTCGACCACCGGCCGCTCGACGGTTTCGTGTATGCCATCACCCCGTTCAACTTCACCGCCATCGCCGGCAACCTGCCGACGGCTCCGATGTTGATGGGCAACACCGTGATCTGGAAACCCTCACCCACCCAGGCATATGCCGCTGCCGAGACGATGGCACTGTTACGTGCCGCCGGACTGCCCGACGGGGTCATCAACCTCGTGCACGGCGACGGGAAGGAACTCTCCGAGGTGGTTCTACCCAACCAGAATCTGGCGGGCATCCACTTCACCGGTTCCACGGCGACATTCCAGCACCTGTGGCGCGAGGTGGGCGGCCACATCGACCGCTACCGCAACTATCCTCGCATCGTCGGGGAAACCGGCGGCAAGGACTTCATCGTCGCCCACAGCTCGGCCGACCCGGACGTCGCACGCACCGCCCTGATCCGTGGCGCCTTCGAATATCAGGGGCAGAAGTGTTCGGCCGCCTCACGCGCCTACGTGGCCCGCTCGGTGTGGGACCGCATGGGTGATGACTTCCTCACCGAAGCAACAGAACTGACCTATGGAGATGTGCGTGACCTGTCGAACTTCGGTGGCGCGGTCATCGACCGTCGTGCGTTCGCCAAGAGCGTTGCCGCCATAGATCGCGCCAAGACGGTACCCCATCTCACCGTGGCCACCGGTGGCGAATGCGACGACAGCGAAGGCTATTTCGTCCGACCCACCGTTCTGCTGGCAGATGATCCGACCGATGACGCATTCGCCACGGAATACTTCGGTCCCATCCTGGCGGTCCATGTCTTCGACGACGACACGTTCGACGACACCTTGCGCCTGGTGGATACGACCGCCAAGTATGCGCTGACCGGCGCAGTGATCGCCACCGACCTCGACGCCATCGCGAACGCGTCCGGCGTCTTGCGGCAGGCGGCGGGCAATTTCTACATCAATGACAAACCGACCGGGGCCGTCGTCGGCCAGCAACCCTTTGGAGGCGCCCGCGGATCGGGAACCAACGACAAGGCCGGCTCCAAGGCGAACCTGATGCGGTGGACCTCCACCCGCACCATCAAGGAGACCTTCGTGCCACCGACCGCATCGTCGTATCCGCACATGCGCAGCGATCTGTCATGAGTCTGTTCGACGCCACCCTGCGACCGATGATCCTCGCGGCCGCCGGCAGCAACCGGATCCGGGAGACCGCACAGCGGACGGCGATGACCCGGCAGGTGGTCGAGCGGTTTGTTCCCGGGGAGACGCAGGTCGACGTCCTCGCCGCAATTCACGGGTCGCTCGATGCGGGACTCGCGGTCAGCGTCGACTTCCTGGGTGAGGACACCACCGACGACGCGCAGGCCACGGCCACTGTCGAGGCCTACCTCGACCTCATCACAGCGATGGGGCGGCTTTCCCTGGCCGGGACCGCAACCACTGCCCTGGAGGTGTCGGTGAAACTCACCGCGCTGGGCCAATCCCTGTCCGACCACGGCGCCAAGATCGCCGAGGAGAACGCCCGTAGGATCGCCGCCGCGGCACACGACGCGGGTGTGCTGGTCACCATCGACGCCGAGGATCACACGGGCGTGGAGACACGTCTCGGCATCGTCCGCAGCCTGCGCAGTGATTTCCCAGAAGTCGGCACCGTCCTACAGGCATACCTGCGCCGCACCGAGGACGACTGTGTCGAGTTCGCCAGATCGGGTGCGCGGATCCGGCTGTGCAAGGGCGCCTACGCCGAACCTGCGTCGGTCGCCTATCCGACTCGCGAACTCACTGACGAGTCCTACCTACGCTGCCTGCGAATCCTCATGAAGGGCGACGGGTATCCGATGGTCGCCAGCCATGATCCGGTCATCATCGACGCGGCGCAGACGATGGCCGATGAACTCGAACGTACCCCGGACTCGTGGGAACACCAGATGCTCTACGGAATTCGCTCCGATGAACAGAAGCGGCTGGCGGCCACGGGTCGTCGTATACGCGTCTACATCCCGTACGGCAGCGAGTGGTACGGATACTTCGTTCGCCGACTCGCCGAGAAGCCGGCCAATCTCGGATTCTTCTTACGCGCGCTGGCCGGCTGATTGCACACAGAGAACCACGGCCATCACCGCAGCGGCTGAGCCCGTTTCACCTGATCGGCGGCCCGAGCAGCGTCGAGATCGACATCGGCGGTGAGGACGGCCGGACCTACGTGCAGAACACCTGAGGTCAGCGGTTGCGTCCGCAGGCCGCCGCGACCGATCAGCGCCTTGCGCACCCCTTCTCCGGCAACGGTGTCCATCCAGGAACACGGGTGTGCCGGGCGGCCGCCACGGAAGCGAATCGGGCCGCTCCCGGAGTTGATGGTGAACTCGTGTGCTCGCAACGGGTCGAGTTCGAGGCCGCGTACCACCACATTGCGTCGCGCCACTGAGGGGTCGACGTCTCCGGCGGCGGCCTGCCACGCCTCGAGTGCGAGAAAGGTGACCGCGGCCTCGGTGTGCGCACGGACGCCGAAGAAGCGATCGCCGCGAATTCCCTTGTCTGCGACGATCTCCACTTGTTCCGGCGTTGACGTCTGCACCAGCACGGCCGGACCGTCCTTCGGTCTGCCGAAGTACGCGTGGGCCGGTGAGACCAACAGCGAGACGATCTCGAAAGAGTACTCCACGCCCTCGAGAGTAAAGTCACCCGCGCTCGCGCGCCGAGACGTAGTGCAGCCCGCGGAACACCGCACTGCTCGCGAACACCGACGCATCGAGTTCGACCTCGCGGTGCCGCGCCATCCGCAGTGCCAGCCGCAACAGCATCTTGATGTCGCGCGGCGTGATGTCGGGGAAGCCGCCGACGAGGTCGTCGAGTAGATCCTCGCCGAGCACCACATCGTTGCCGGCCGCGAGGATCTGCCAGATCTCCCGGGCGTGTTTGGGCCCCGGCGGCTGATACTCGATGACAGCGGCACAGCGCGCCAGGATCGCCTCGTCGACACCGCCGACGCGATTGGTCGTCAGGAACAGCAAACCGTCGAAATACTCCAGAGTGCGCAGGAATTCGGCGACTATGGCGTTCTGCGCCAGATCCAGGCCGCGCTCCATCACGAACACGTCCGCCTCGTCGAGCAGCAGCACCGCATCCCAGCGCTTGGTCCGGTCGAAGATCACCTCGAGATTCTTGCGCACGAGTTCGGCGGTGGTGCCGAGTGAGCCGGAATGGATCGAGTACAGCGGGCGCCCCGTCACCTCTGCGTACACCTCGGCGGTGAGCGTCTTCCCCACGCCCGGTCGCCCCTTGGCCAGGATCACGTTGCCGGCCGACTTGCCATCGATGATGTCTCCGGTGAACACCGAGATGTCGGTGGTCAAGATGTTCAGCAGTTCCCGCTGCTCGTCGGGCAACACCAGCTTGTCCTGCAGATGCACATCGTAGACATAGGTATCCAGGTCGGCGGTGTTGACGTCCAGGAAATCCTGCGCCCCGAGATCGAAGACGCGCACTGCTGTGATGACCGGCACCGGACCGTAGTCGGTGCCGGACTCGTCGTCACCGAACAGGATCGACGGCGCGACCATCCGCAGGGCGGCGATCTCGCCCGGCGCGACGTCCTGGATCACCTTGCGGTTGTCGCGTTTGTTCGGTGCACGGTAGTCGTCGGTGCGGATCACCCGGCCGGTGAACCGGAACTGGGTGCCGAACCCGGTGTCGATCACCTCGTGGTATCGGTCGCGCCGAATCTCATACGCCGCCTTGAGCTCCGGCGTCTCCTTGTAGGCCCCGCCGGCGGCCAGGACATCGGCAGGTACCTTGCCGACCACCTCGGTCTCCTCGAACACCAGCAGCCGGGGTGCCCGCGACGGGCGCTTGACCGTCGCGTTGTCGGCCTCCATCGTCACCTTGATGCGCGGCCCGTGGGTGCGGTCGGCGTGCTCCAGGGTGATGTCGGTGACCAGATACGGATGCAGATGTCCGTCGGATTCCCGCACATAAAGCCAGCCGTCGATCATGTCCGCACGCAGGAAACTGCGGAAGATCTCGGTGGCGGCGTCGATGTGCGGGATCACCGGGAACCTACCGGCGCGGGCCGACTGGATCGCATTGACCGCGCGGGCGAAGGACTCCGCCCCGTGTGCCTGCGCGGTCTCGGCCAGGTCGGCCAGCGCCGCGTCGGTGAGATCCCGATCGGCGATCGCCAATTCCGCGGACCGCCACGACTGAGCCTGGTGTCGCACGCCGGCGAGGTCAGCGCAGGACGTGGCACCGACCACCGCGGTGGGTGCGACGAGCATCCGTTCAGCGCTCGGGGTCGAGGACGAAGTCGTAGTCCACCACGACGCCTTCGCCGTTGGGGTTCTCCCTCGGATCCAGCATGAGTTCGGGCTTGACCGCCGACGCGATGTCGTCGTCATTGTGCGGATCACCGGGGAAGTACAGCTGGGTGGTGATCAGCTCATGGCCGGGTGCGCTCACCTTGAAGTGTAGGTGGGCCGGGCGCCAGGCGTGCCACCCGGCGGCCGCGATGAGCTGGCCGCACGCACCATCGGTCGGGATCTGGTAGGGCGCCGGACGCAGCGTGTGGATCTCGAATCGGCCGTCCTCGTTGACAGTCCAGGTACCGCGCAGATTCCACTCCGGCAAGCCCGGGGCGAACTGGGAGTAGAAGCCGAGGTCGTCGGCATGCCACAGTTCGACTTTGGCGCCGGTGAGCGGAGTGCCGTCGACGGCCCGCACCTGGCCCGCGAACACGAGTGGCGTGCCCGGTTCGTCGTCGCGCATCGGGATGGTGCCGTTCCACTCCAATTCCGGTGAGCCGTCCAGATAGTAGGGCCCCTCGATGGTGCCCTTGCTGCCCTCTCGGTGCTCGCTGGCGACCTCCTCGACGGAGTGCTCGAGCCAGACGTCGAGGAACAGCGGCCATTCGCCGTCCTCGCCGACCTTGATCAGCCACGCCTTGAGTGCGTTGTACTCGGCGTAGCTGACCTTGTCCTCGAGGATGATGTCGTTGAGGCCCTTGATGACCTTGGAGGCCAGGTAGTCGACGCGGGCGGTGTCGACGACACCCTCGCGGGTACCCGCCGATGCCATCCGTTCGCGGAATCGCGCCGAAGCGTTGGCGCCGGATTCGGCGGCCTTGGCGGTGACCTCGGCGTCAAAGCTGATGTCGGTCATGGGTCGTGCTCCTTCTTGATCGGCCGGTGGGCTGACGCATGCGGAATGAGGGCCGTCTCAGCCCGCTGCGATATCCGAGGGGTGGGTGGCCAGCGGGGTCACCGCGATGTCCATGTAGGCGAACAGCGGGAGCCCGGAGAGGATCTCGTGCAGTTCGTCGTTGTCGGTCACGTCGAAGATCGAGTAATTGGAGTACTCGCCGACGATCCGCCAGATGTGCGGCCATTTACCGCTGCGCTGTAGATCCTGCGAGTACCTCTTCTCGCGTGCCACGATCTCTGCGCGCACGTCGGGATCGAGGTCCCCGGGGATGTGGACATCCATCCGTACGTGGAACAACATCGTCAACTCCGATCGGTTCGATAGTGGGCGAGTTTGTCCGGGTCGATCTCGATCCCGATTCCGGCGGAGGCGCACCGGTGCAGGTGGCCGTCACTGATCTGCAGCGGATGCGCCAGCAGGTCATCGGTCATGTCCAGAAAGTTCGACAGCTCACCGGCATTGCGCGAGGTCGATTCGAACGCCGTCCCGAATGCCAGCGCGCAGGCCGTGCCGACCTGACCGTCGATCTGATTGCCGATCACGACCTCGAGTCCGAGTCCTTCGGCGAGATGATGGACGCGGCGAGACGCGGTGAAGCCGGTGCGAGCGGTCTTGATGCTGATGGCGGTGGCGGCTCCCGCGAGGATTTCCCGCGTGACATCGGCGGCAGTCGGCACCGACTCGTCGGCGATGAACGGCACATCGAGCTGCCCGACCAGCCATCGCCGGCCGATCACGTCGTCGGCCGGACACAGTTCCTCGGCGAACAGCAAACCGAGGTCGGCCATCTCCTTCATCGCCCGCGCCGACTCCGACGCCGTCCAGCCGCGATTGCCGTCCACGTAGAGATCGACATCGGCACCAAATCGGTCGCGTAGAGCGCGCACCACCGCGGTGTCGAGGTGTACCGGCCGACGCCCCACCTTCACTTTGAAGGTGGTGATGCCGTAGGTATCGCGCATCTTCTCGGCCTCGGCGACCATGGTGGCCGGGTCGTCGAAACCCAGCATGTGACTGACGCGCATGCGGTCGGTGTAGCCGCCGAGCAACTCGGCCACCGGTAGTCCCAGCGACTTTCCCAGTGCATCCCAGATCGCCATGTCCACTGCAGATTTCGCTGTGGGGTTACCCACGGTTCGGGCGAGCCGGCCGGTCACCACCTCACGCTCGAGCAGGGTCAGACCGATCACCTGCGGTGCGAACACCTTGTCGATCACCGCGACGATCCCGTCCTGAGTCTCGCCGTAGGTGAATGGGCGCGGTGGAGCTTCGGCGACCCCCACGATGCCGTCGTCGGTGTGCACCCGCACCAGCACATGTTCGGCGATATGCACTTCGCCGGAGGCGAACCGCAATGGTTTCGAATACGGGATGGCGAATGGTATCGCCTCCACTGCAGTGATCTTCATAGCTGTTCTCCAACGTAGGTGTCGTTCGGGGAGCGACGGGGCACGACCGAGTCCGCGGCGAATGCCGCCGCGATGACCTCGGCTACGCTGTGCACCACCGGGTTGTCCTGGCCGCCACGCCAGGCGAGGGCGAGTTCGACGCTGCCGGCGTCCACCAGGTCGCGAATGACCAACCCTTCCAGCGGAAGTGATCGCACCGACGCCGGCACCACCGCGACGCCCATCCCGGCGGCCACCAGCGCGAGCAGCACCGCCGTGCCCGGCGCCCGGTGCGCGCGGTGTGGCACGAAACCCGCGCGGTGGCAAGTGCGGACCGCCGCATCGTTGACCGCGGAGTCCTGGCTGTCGTACATCACGAACATCTCGTTGCGCAGATCCTCCACGGCGACCACCGGTTCCACCGCGAGGCGATGGTCCACCGACACCGCGAGCACCATCGGTTCCACGTCGATCAAACGCATGGCGATACCGTCGCCCACCACCGGCGGCCGTAGCACGCCGAGGTCGATGGACAGAGCACGCAGGCTGTCGCACTGCACCGGCGTCAGCATGTCGGATTGGATGTGCAGGTCGACATCCGGCAACTCCCGCTTGACCACCCGCGCGATGCGAGGAAGGTGGGAGAACGCGGCGATGCCCGTCAGACCCAACCGGATGACGCCACTGCGTCCCGCGGCGATGCGCCGGACACCTTCGACGGCATCGTCGACACCCGCGAGGATTCGTGCCGCCTCCCCCTGCAGATACTCGCCAGCGGGTGTCAGCGACACCTGCCGGGTGGTGCGTGTGAACAGGGTGACGTCGAGTTCGGACTCGAGTTGGCGAATGGCATACGACAGAGCCGGCTGAGCCACGTGCAGCTGGGTTGCCGCCTGCCCGAAGTGGCAGGTGTCGGCGACCGCTGCAAAGTAGCGAAGATGCCGTAGCTCCATGTCGTGCGACTCTCTGTCTCTCTCACCATTGAAAGTGGTCCGCTGTGATCGGCACCACGTCTGTCCCAACGGTAGGCCGATGATCCATACCAGACAAGAACATGATTTCCCGTTATTAATGAATCGCATCGATCAATAGGATGCTGGGTCAGGACTGGCAATGTTCCTGGGGTGACAGAGGCCACGCGATGCGAGAGTGCAGAGGACAGCCCACACTCTTGGAGGTAGGACATGACCGCGTCGATCACCGACAACCTGCAGCATGTGCACTCGGTTCTCACCGATGCCGTCATCGACGACCGCGAAGCCGGCATCTACCGGGCCAACCGCCGTATCTTCACCGACGAGGACATCTTCGAACTGGAGATGAAACACATCTTCGAAGGCAACTGGATCTACCTGGCGCACGAGAGTCAGGTGCCCAACCCCGGCGACTACTTCACCACCTACATCGGCCGGCAACCGGTGATGATCACGCGCGACAAGAACGGCGAGCTGCACTGCCTGATCAATGCGTGCGCGCACCGGGGCGCGATGATCTGTCGGCGCAAGACAGACAATCGGATGACTCTCACCTGCCCCTTCCACGGCTGGACCTTCCGCAACGACGGCACGTTGCTCAAGGTGAAGGACCCCGACGACGCGGGCTACCCGGACACGTTCAATGTCAACGGCTCGCACAACCTCACCAAGGTCGCACGCTTCGACAACTATCGCGGGTTCCTGTTCGGCAGCCTCAACGACGATGTGCAGTCGCTCGACGATCACCTCGGCGACACCCGGCTGATCATCGACATGCTGGTCGACCAGTCTCCCGAGCGCCTCGAGGTGCTGCGCGGTGCCTCCACCTATACCTACGACGGCAACTGGAAGGTGCAGGCGGAGAACGGCGCCGACGGCTACCACGTCACCGCGACACACTGGAACTACGCGGCTACCACCTCGCGACGCTCCACCGGCGAGTCGAAGAACGACACCAAGGCACTCGACGCGGGTGGCTGGGGCAAATCCGGTGGCGGGTACTGGTCGTACCCGAACGGGCATCTGTGCCTGTGGACGTGGGCGGCCAACCCCCAAGACCGGCCTCTCTGGGACAAGATGGATGAGCTCAAGAAGGAGTTCGGAGACGCCAAGGGCGAATTCATGGTGAAGGGCTCACGCAACCTCTGCCTGTACCCGAACGTATATCTGATGGATCAGTTCTCCACTCAGATCCGTCACTTCCGGCCGATTGCGCCGGACAAGACCGAGGTCACCATCTACTGCATCGCCCCGAAGGGAGAGAGCGATGCCGCCCGCTCCCACCGGATTCGGCAGTACGAGGACTTCTTCAACGCCTCGGGTATGGCGACGCCCGACGATCTCGAGGAGTTCCGTTCCTGCCAGCTCACCTTCCGCGCGCAGGCCGCGCCGTGGAACGACATGAGCCGCGGTGCCGAGCACTGGCTCAGTGGCCCCGATCCCGTCGCGGAAACCCTCGGCATGACCGGTGTCATCTCCGCAGGAGTCAGGAACGAGGACGAAGGCCTGTATCCCGTCCAGCACGGCTACTGGCTGGAGACAATGCGCAAGGCGGCCGCCCAGGAAGAGAACAGTCCTTCGGCGGTCGAGTAGCCCGAGGCGCCAGCCGAGAGCGTATCGAGCCCCGCCACCCCGCGATCTCGATACGCCACTCACTCCGTTCGCGGCTACTCGATCAGCAGTCGACCGCCGGTCGAGTAGCCCGAGGCGCTAGCCGAGGGTGTATCGAGACCCCGCCCCATCCCGCCGGTCGAGTAGCCCGAGGCGCTAGCCGAGGGCGTATCGAGACCCCGGCGACCTGACCCGCCAAACTCCGAACAGGACCCACCCCATGACCTCCACCCAGCCCGAAACCTCCACCACCACTGGAGAAAAGCTCATCACCCAGAACATGATCGAGCAGTTCCTCTACCGCGAGGCCCGGTACCTCGACGACCGCGAGTTCGAGAAATGGCTCGACTGCTACGCCGACGACGTCGTCTACTGGATGCCGTCGTGGGACGACGCCGACCGTCTGACCGAGAATCCACAGCGCGAGATCTCGCTGATCTACTACGGCAACAAGGGCGGCCTCGAGGACCGGGTGTTCCGCATTCGCACCGAACGGTCGTCGGCCACCTCACTGCCGGAGCCGCGGACGAGTCACAACATCACCAATGTCGAGGTGATCGAACGGCGTGGCGACCTTGTGGACGTTCGGTTCAACTGGCACACCATGTATTTCCGGTACAACACCGTCGACCCGTACTACGGGACCTCGTTCTATACCATCGACTTCTCCGGTGAGCAGCCACTCATCCGTCGCAAGACGATCGTGCTGAAGAACGACTACATCCACCATGTGGTGGACGTCTATCACTTCTAGGAATTCGAGCAGATGACTGTCACCACCGACCGAGACCTGTCCGCGCCCACCGGCGCCGACGACCGCACCCACCAGGTCGCGCTGGCCTTCGAGGACGGTGTCACCCGGTTCATCACCTGTCGTGAGGACCAGACCGTCGCCGACGCCTCCTATCGTCAGCGCATCAACATTCCACTCGACTGCCGGGACGGCGCCTGCGGAACGTGCAAGTCGTTCTGCGAATCCGGCGATTACGATGGCGGCACCTACATCGAGGACGCACTGTCAGCCGAGGAGTCCGCCGAGGGCTATGCACTCCCCTGCTGCATGAAGCCCACATCCGATCTGGTGCTGCAGATCCCGGCGACCTCCGACATCGCCAAGACCCAGGCCTCGACATTCACCGGTACGGTCGTCGAGATCGAACGCCTGTCCGAGTCGACGATGCGGCTGGTGATCGAAATCGCCAACCGCGGCGATCTGGCCTTCCTCCCGGGCCAGTACGTGAACATCGCCGTACCCGGCACCGACGACGGCCAGGGCGAACTGCTCACGCGCTCCTACTCGTTCGCCAACGGACCCCATGAAGAACGACTGGTCTTCCTGGTGAAGCTGACGCCGGGCGGCGCGATGTCGACGTACCTGACCGAACGCGCCGCCCGCGGGGAGGCGATCACCTTCACCGGACCGCATGGTTCCTTCTTTCTGCGCGAGGCCGCCCGACCGGTGCTGCTGTTGGCCGGCGGTACCGGGTTGGCACCCATTCTGTCGATGTTGCGCAAGTTGCAGGACGACGACAGTCGTCGCAAGGTGCACCTCATCTACGGTGTGTCCACCGACACCGATCTGGTGGCATTCGACGAGATCGAGTACTTCGCCCGCGAGTTGCCCGGATTCACCTGGGACCACTGCGTTTCCGACCCGGACAGCACCGCTCCCAACAAGGGCTATGTGATGAGTCTTATCTCTCCGGACCACCTCTACGACGGTGACGTTGCGATCTACCTGTGCGGACCCCCACCGATGGTCGAGTCGGTCCGCACCCACGTGGCCGACGCCGGCATCGATCCGACCGGTTTCTATTACGAAAAGTTCGCGCTCGCGGTTCCGTCGGCATCCACCACTTCGGTCGCCCAGACTCCGGCAACCGACGTGGCACAGACTGTGATCACCGTCGAGGACAGCGTGATCCCCACGGGCGATGCACGCGCGATCGCCGGGCAGATCACCTTGCCGGCGGTCGAGCTCTCGCCGTGGTGGGGGCCGGTTGCCGAATCCACCGACGACGACAGCCGATTCCGCATCGCGGGCCAGCAGGTGTGGCGTTCCACCGGGAACAACGCGGATATCGACCCCGACGATGGTCGACTCATCTTCGTCGACGCGCGGGGCATCGCGGGCCACGAGGTGTTCGTCCCCAGCGACATCGAGCCGCTCTCGGTACCCGAAACGGGTTCGGCGTCAGCGGTGGCCGACGACACGCCGGCGGTCGGCACTCCCGACACGACGACGATCACGCCCGAGGGCTACCAGATCGGCGAGGAGCATCCGGAGATCCACGAGTCCGACGCGCTCTTCGAGGCCAGGGCCGCACTCGAACTCGGCGCTTTGGAACTGACTTTCGGACGACTGACCAGTCAACAGCTCGCCGGGTACCGACTTCTGGCAGAGACCACGTTGCCGTTCGTAGACGGCGATCGATTCGTCGATGCCGCCGAGTACACCGAGACCAATGCCAACTTCCACGACTACCTGTTCAGCCTGACCGGCAACACTCATCTCCTCGACGCATATCAGGCTCTGGGCGTGAAAGGACGTATGAGTGAGGTGCTGCGCAACGCCACCTGGTGTCATCCGCTGTGTGCCCGCGACCACGTCGACATCGTCGCCGCCTTCGAGTCGGGCGACCGCGACGCCGCGCGGGCTCTGATCGCCGCGCACGCCGACCGCTCCAAGCAGACCATGCGGCGTGCGATGGCCGACGAGATGGCCGCTCGTCGGCCGCGTTTCGTCACCCCCGGCCGTTTCGCCGGCAAGGTCGTCGTGGTGACCGGCGCCGCGCAGGGCATCGGCGCGGCCACCGCGCGCCGCATCAGCGCCGAGGGCGGCAAACTGGTGCTGGCAGACCGGTCGGACCTGGTGGCCGAGTTGGCCGACGAACTGACCGCGTCCGGCGCCGCCGCCGTACCCGCGATCGCCGACCTCGAGGATTTCGGTGGCGCGGAAGCGGTGATGTCCTCGGCGCTCACGGCCTTCGACCGGGTCGACGTGCTGATCAACAACGTCGGGGGCGCCATCAATTTCAAGCCGTTCACCGAGTTCACCGACGGCGAGATCCGCGCAGAGATCGACCGTTCACTGATGACGACGCTGTTCGCGTGCCGGGCGGTATTGCCGTCGATGGTGGCCCACGGCGGCGGCGTCATCGTGAACGTGTCGTCGGCGGCCACCCGCGGTATCAACCGCATTCCATACTCCGCGGCAAAGGGCGGCATCAACGCGATCACCGCCTCGCTGGCGATGGAATATGCGGAGTCGGGCATCCGGGTGGTCGCCAGCGCGCCGGGTGGCACCGAGGCACCACCGCGCCGGGTATCGCGCGGCACTCCGACGCCGGCCAATGCGACCGAACAGGACTGGTTCCAAGCGCACATCGACCAGACGTTGTCGTCGTCGTTGCTCAACCGCTATGGCACACTCGATGAGCAGGCTGCGGCGATCTGCTTCCTGGCCTCCGACGAGGCCTCCTACATCACCGGCACGGTGCTGCCGGTCGCGGGTGGAGATCTGGGCTGACGGTGTTCGGCACCGCGGGACCCCGGTTCGGACATACGATGGGGCGATGATGGTCGTCGCCGCCTGCGTCGGGCGGGAGCAGGAGATCGCGACCATCCTCGCCCGCAGCCACGCCGCCCGCCGGACCGAGTTCATGATGATCATCGGCGAGCGGGGCATCGGCAAGTCGACCTTGCTCACCCATCTTGCGAACCGGCACAACGAGTCTGCGGACACCGCACGCACGCTGTACGCGCAGGCGTCGGCTTCCGATCACCAGTCCGCGGGTGGTGTGCTGCGTCAGCTCACCCAGTCGTCCGACGCCAGCAGGGCGGCACTGGCCGACGTGCTCGGTGACCTCGACGCGCCCACCCTCATCACGATCGACGACGCCGAGTTCGTAGACGAGGAGTCGATGCAAACGTTGCTCGCGGTCATCCGCGAACAGCGCGATCGTCCGACGCTGGTGGTGATGTCGATGACGCCGTCCACTATCGGCCGACCGCCCGGTCTCCTCGCCGACGAGCTGCGACTTCGTGGTATCGCTGCTCCCGCAGTGGCCGAACTCGCAGCGCAGCGAGGAATCGTGCTGCACCCGGCGATGCTCGAGAGCCTCACCCGCCACACCGGCGGGAATCCTCGGCACATCGTGTCCCTGCTCGATGAGCTGCCTGCCGGGACGTGGTCACGCACCGGGATCGCGCTGCCGGCACCGAGTTACCTGGTCGACGACGTCCGAACGCGGCTGCACAAATGCTCGGCGCCCGCCCGTGCGCTGGTGGAGTCGCTGATGATCGTCGATGAAGGCGAACCGCTCTCGACGGCGGTCACGCTCGCCGGACTCGACGCCCCGCTGGCGGCGCTCGATGAAGCCGGCGACAGTGGGCTCATCACCCTCGGGGCGGCGCTGACACCCGCCGACGCACAACCGCGACCGACCGATCCGCTCATCCGTGCGGCAGTGCTCGAGATCATGGGGATGGAGGCCGTCGGTGCCGCACACCACCGCGCAGCCGAGTTGGTGAGCGACCCGGCACGTCGGATGCATCACCAGGTGTCCGCCACCCCGACAACCGATCCCGAACTGGCGAATGACCTCGATGACCTTGCGCGTCGTCGCTCTGCCGACGGCGCCTGGGCCGAAGCGGCCGGATTGTTCCGCCAAGCGGCCCGACTCACGTCCGACCCGGTCCCGCGTGACACCCGCGTCACCCTCGCGGTTGACGCCCTGCTCGCCGCAGGCGACTGTGTTGGCGCGGCAGCACTGGTACCCCTGGTGGAGAGCCTGCGTGAAACCCCCTTGCGCAACGCGACTCTCGCCTATCTGGCAATCCTCCGCGGTCGAGCCGCAGAAGCCCGGGTTCGTCTGGATCGCGCATGGGACATCGTCAACTTCGACCGTGAACCAGACATCGCAGCCCTGATCGCCCAGCGTTACGTTCTTCACAATCTGGTCCGCTGTCAGGGCGACGAACTCGTCGAATGGGCCGACCGGGCAATCACCATGGCGGGCAGCCAATCCCCGGCCGGGGTCGAGGCTGCGGTGATTCGCGGTCTGGGCCTGGCATGGTCGGGGCGACCGGCCGAGGCGACGGCCGAGTACGCCGATCTCACCGATCGGATCCGGTTCGGGGCGCAAGCGCAGCGGGCCACCATGGGTCGCGGCTGGCTTCAGTTGGGTCTCGACGATGTCGGGGCCGCGCGTAGCAATCTGGAGACTGCGGTCTCGATGGCAACACTCGGTGGTTCCACCCGCATCTCGTTGTGGGCACTGGCGTGGCTGGCGCGCACACAATTCCTCACCGGCGACTGGGAAAGCGCCCTGCACAACGTCGAGCAGGGTCGAGCACTGGCCCGCAGCAGCGGTATCGAGCTCGCGAGTCCGCTGTTGAACTGGACCGCAACCGCCATCCATTCGCTGCGCGGCGATTGGCCCGACGCCGAGCGCAGCGTTGCCGACGCCGCCACCAGCGTCGGCGACTACGAGATCATGCGTATTCCAGAGCTGTTGGCCCGGGCACAGATCGCCGAAGCGGCTGCCGATTACGAGAAGGTGCGACGCATCCTGGAACCGTTGGTGACGATGGCCGCCGACGTGCCCGGCCTGGCCGAGCCCGGCTGGTGGCCGTGGGTCGACGTGCTGGCCAACGCCCTGGTCATCGGCGGCGAACTCGAATCCGCCGATGCTCTGCTGACGCCCTACGAGACGCTCGCCGAGCAGCGCGGGCATCGGTCGGCGAGTGCGCGACTGAAGTACGCGCGCGGACGGTATCTCGGCGCCATCGGCGACATCCACCAGGCCAAACGCGCCTTCTCCGAAGCACTCGAACTGCTCGACGGCCTGCCGTTGCGATACGACCGCGCCCGGGTCAACTTCGCGTACGGTCAGACCTTGCGCCGAGCCGGGAAGCGACGCGCGGCCGACGCCGTGATCGGTACCGCCCGGGAACTGTTCGTCTCGCTTGGCGCGACCACCTACGTCGAGCGTTGCGAGCGAGAACTCAAGGCGGGCGGTCTGAATGTCAGCCGCGGCGAACGCGGTGATGTGGAACTGACGCCACAGGAGGAGGCGGTCACCGCACTCGTCGCGCGCGGACTGTCCAACCGGGAGGTGGCCGCGGAACTGTTCATCTCACCAAAGACCGTGCAATACCACCTGACCCGGATCTATGCGAAGCTCGGCGTACGCTCCCGATCCGAGCTCGCCGCGTTGCGCCGGCCGTCGACCGCCGAGTGAGCCAGCGGCTCGACAGCCCGAGCCGATGGTCGAGTAGTCCACGACCCACACAATCGCTGGTCGAGTCGACGAGCCGCTAGGCGAGTCGACGTATCGAGACCGAGTCACCCCACGTGGCCTCGATACGCTGCCTCGCCTGGCGGCTCGGTAGCTACTCGACCAGCGACGAAACCGCTCAGTAGCTATCCTTGGATCGAGTCGGCACTGAGCCTGCGACAGGTCGGCTCGAGATCCGCCCAACCAATGGACGAATAGTCCACCATCCGCCCAACCGAGGGTCGACGTATCGAGATCGACGAGCGACAGAACCACTCGACCAATGGGCCGCACGGCTCAGTTGACCAGAGCAGAGGTCCGATCAGTGAGTGGGGCACCGGTTTTGGCCTGCGCATCGGCGAGCGTCACGTCCGGCGCCAGCTCGGTGACATCGAAACCCGAACCGGTCACGTCGAATACGCCGAGATCGGTGATCACCCGGCTGACGACCGACCGTCCGGTGAGGGGCAGCGAGCATTCGGCCACCAGTTTGGGGTCGCCCTTCTTGGTGGTGTGTTCCATCAGGACGATGACCTGACCGGCCCCGTTGACCAGGTCCATGGCGCCGCCGATGCCCTTGACCATGGCGCCGGGCACCATCCAGTTCGCGAGGTCGCCGTTGGCGGCCACCTGCATCCCGCCGAGTACCGCGACGTCAACGTGTCCACCGCGGATCATCGCGAAACTCGTTGCGGAGTCGAAGAAGGAGGCGCCCGGTAGGACGGTCACGGTCTGCTTCCCGGCGTTGATGAGATCCGGATCGACCTGGTCCTCGTAAGGGTACGGTCCGACGCCGAGGATGCCGTTCTCCGCGTGCAAGGTGATGCCGGAGTCATCCGGCAGATGATCGGGAATCATCGTGGGAAGCCCGATTCCGAGGTTCACATAGTCCCCGCGGCGCAGCTCTCGGGCGGCCCGCGCGGCCATGTCGTTGCGTGTCCAGGTCATGGTTGTCTCCTAGGTGAGTGCCGGCTCGGCGTCTGCGGCGCTCGGCCGTACACGAGTGGTGCGCTGCTCGATCTCTTTGCGGGCGGCCTGTTCCGGGGTCAGTTCGACGACCCGCTTGACGAAGATGCCTGGCAGATGGATGTCTTCGGGTGCGAGTTCGCCCACCTCGACGACCTTCTCGGCCTCGACTATGGTGGTGCGTCCCGACATGGCGGCGGGAGGGTTGAAGTTTCGTGCGGCCGCATGGAATTTGCAGTTTCCTGCCTTGTCCACCACCGCGGCCCGGATCAACGCATAGTCGGTGACGATGGCTTCCTCGAGCACCATGTCCTGACCGTTGAAGGTCCGCACCTCCTTCGACGGCGACGCCAACGCGACGCTTCCGTCGGGGTGGTAGCGCCACGGCAACCCACCCTCGGCGACCAGGGTGCCCACACCCGTCGGGGTGTAGAAGGCGCCGATGCCACTGCCGCCGGCACGCATGCGCTCGGCCAGAGTGCCCTGCGGGGTGAGTTCCACAGTCACCTCGCCGGCCAGGAACTGCCGCCCGAACTCCTTGTTCTCACCGATGTAGGAGGCGATGACCTTGTCGATCTTGCGGGCTTCCAACAGAAGTCCGAGACCGGCCCCGTCCACTCCGCAATTGTTCGACACGATGGTGAGGTTGCCGGCGCCCTGCTCGAGGAGTGCCTCGATCAAGAACCAGGGGATGCCGGCGAGTCCGAAGCCTCCCACCGCCAGACTTGCTCCGTCGGGGATGTCGGCGACGGATTCCGCCGCCGATGCGGCCAGTTTGTCGATGCTCATGCCTGCTCCAGGTGTTCGATGAGTGCGGGAGTGATGATCTCGGGTTGTTCTGCATTGGCCAGGTGTGCCGACTGCTCGACGACCAGCAACCGGCCGTCCTTCACACTGTCGGCGATCTCGGCCAGTTTCGGCGGCGGAGTGGCCGGGTCGTCGGCGCCCGCGATGGCCAGGGTTGGCGCGCTGATCGTGGCCAGACCACCGCGTTGGTCCATCATCGCGATGGCCTCGCAGCAGCCGGCGTAGCCTTCGGCGGGCGTGGCAGCGACCATGTCCTCGTAATAGCCGGCCGAAGCCGGGTTGGCAGCGAGATATGCCGGAGTGAACCACCGCTGCACCACAGCCTCGGCGACAGCACCGGTCCCGTGCTCGCGCACGGTGGCCGCCCGGTCGGACCACGCCGATGACGGCGTGAGCTGAGCTCCGGTGCACAACAGCACGAGCCGGTCGACCCGCTCCGGATTGCGGGCGGCGAGCCGCATCGCGGTCATCCCGCCGAGCGAGAGTCCCACGATGTGTGCGTGCGTAACCCCGAGCCGATCCAGCAGCGCCACAACGTCGTCGGCGAGATCGTCGATGGTGTACGGCCCTGCCGGTACCGGCGTTTCACCGTGACCGCGGGTGTTGTAGCGGACGACCCGGAACCGTTGTTCGAGCGCCGGCACTTGGGCGTCCCACATGCGGTAGGTGGAGCCGAGCGAATTGGACAGCACCACCACGGGTCCGTCCGGACGCCCGGTGACGACGTGGTCGACCTCGACGGCGCTCACTCGACCACCTCGAAGATGGCAGCGAGTCCCTGTCCGCCGCCGATACACATCGTCTCCAGCACGTGGCGGGCATCGCGGCGGCGGGCCTCGTGCGCGGCGGTGGCCAGAATGCGTGCCCCGGTGGCGCCGATCGGATGTCCCAGTGAGATCCCAGAACCGTTGGGGTTCAGCCGATCGTCCTCGGGGTCGACCTTCCACTCGGCCAGCACGGCGAGCACTTGCGCGGCGAACGCTTCGTTGAGCTCGATCAGGTCGATCTCGTCGAGGGTGAGGCCGGCCCGCTCGAGCGCTGACGCGGTGGCGCTCACCGGCCCGATACCCATCGTCTCCGGCGCACAGCCGGTGACCGCCCACGACCGCAGCGCGAGGACGGGGTCCAGACCACGCCGCTGCGCCTCGTCGCGAGTGGTCACCACGCACATGGCTGCGCCGTCGTTCTGCCCGGACGCATTACCGGCGGTGACGGTCGACTCCGGATCGATCTTGCCCCGGATCGGCCGCAGCTCGGCCATGGATTCCACGGTGGCGTCGGCGCGGGGATGCTCGTCGCGATCGACCACCACGTCCGGTTTGCCGCGTCGCCCGGGTACGGTCACGGGTACGAGCTCCTCGGCGAAGCGGCCTGCCTCGTGCGCGGCGATCGCACGCTCATGTGAGCGCACCGCCAGTTGGTCTTGTTCGGCACGCCCGATGCCGTATCGCGCGCGGAGATTTTCGGCGGTCTCGATCATGCCACCGGGCACCGGATGGCGCTCGCCGCCGGCGGTGAGCCGCCCCCGGTCGAGCCGGTCCATCAGCTCGACGCCGCCTTGACGCACGCCGGTCCGCAGCCCGAGTGCGTAGTGCTCGACATTGGACATCGACTCGGCGCCACCGGCGATCACCAGGCGGGCACCCCGGGTGGCAACCTGAGCTGCGCCGTTGAGCACTGCCTGCAGTCCGGACCCGCAACGCCTGTCCACTTGCATTCCGGGCACTCCGGTGCCGAGGCCCGCGTCGAGCGCCGCGATTCGGCCGATCGCGGGGGATTCACCGTTTGCATATCCCTGCCCCAGCACCACGTCATCGATGTCGCCATCGCCCAGGCCGGTCCGCGTCGCGAGCTCACGCAGCAATCCGGTGGCCAGGTCAGTGACCGTCAAGCGAGCGAGCGCACCCCCCATGCGCCCGACGGGTGTGCGCAGTGGCGAGCAGATGACGATGTCGGTTCCGGAGGTCATACAACTACGATAAGAACCGGCTTCGATATTGAGAAGTATCTATTTCGAGCACAGTGATATGCGTAAAGTCTTAATGATGGAATTGCGCCATCTCCGATATTTTCGCGCGGTCGCCGAGGAACTCCACTTCGGCCGAGCCGCAGAGCGCCTGCACATCGCACAGCCGCCGTTGTCGCAACAGATCCGACAGCTCGAGGCCGAACTCGGGGTGACCCTGCTGGTTCGATCGACCCGCCGGGTGGAACTCACGCCGGCTGGGCACGCCTACCTCGAGCGCGTGGAGTCGATTCTGGACGCGGTCGACGTCGCGGGAATCCAGGCACAGCGAGTCGCCGAAGGTCGGGCGGGCACGCTCGCGGTCGGCTGTGTGGGCTCGGCGACGTACTCACTGCTGCCGCGGCTGGTGCGGGCGCTACGCGAGGAGCTACCCGACCTCGAGGTCAGCGTGCACGGCGAGATGCTGGCCCCGGCGCAGCTGTCGGCGCTGGAGACCGGGGAGATCGACATCGCGCTACTGCGTCCACCGGTGGGTAGCTCCGATCTGGTGGTGGACATCATTCGCCACGACAAACTGTTCGTCGCGGTCCCCGAGGAACTGCCCATCGGTGCCGCCGATGGCGTGCACGCCGAGGACCTGCGTGATGCCGAGTTCATCGCCCACGTCGGTCATGGCCGATCGGTGATGAACGGGGTGCTGGCGACGATCTGCGCCGGAGCCGGATTCGTGCCGCGTATCCGCCACGAGGTGGCCGAGACCTCGACGCTGGTCACGCTGGTGGCTGCCGGGCTCGGTGTCGCCCTGGTTCCCGAACCCACCGCCGCGCTGGGGATCGCCGGTGTGCGCTATCTCCCCCTTCGGCCGGGCGCCCCAACCGTCGAGCTCGCGGTGGCCCGACTCGCCGGTGAGCCGTCGCCGGCGATCGAGCACGCGCTCACCGTCCTACGCCGTGTCGCGGTTGGCTCCTGACTTCAGCGGCCGGCTGCGGCAACGCGCGCCTGGATGGCGTCGACGAACACGTTCTGGATGTCCTCGGGGGTCTCCGCGACGTAGGTCGACCCGCCGGGCGTGGCCTCGGCGATCTGCTCGAGCGCGTCGGTATCGGCGTCATCGGAGATACCGATGGTCAAGATCAACACCGGGCGGGCGGGATCCTCCAGCGACTTCAGCTCCGACAACAACTCGTCGAGGCTGATGCTGTCCGGATCCTCGTTCTGACCATCGGTCATGATGATCACCGAGTTCGAGTAGTTCGGGTCGTAGCTGTTCTGAACCTCTTTGAAGGCCGCGAGGGTTGTGTCGTACAGGCCCGTACCACCGCCGAGCTGCGATGGCGCCAGACCACGCTGCACCGCGCGGCCGAGCTGGTCACGATGCGTTCCGCCGCCGGCCGAGTTCGCGTCGAGACGCTTGATGGGCGACAACCACTTCCAGTCCTGACCGGGACCACCCTTGTCGATACCGAACGCCCACCCCCCGATCGAGGCGTTGTTGGGGAACAGTTTCAGCCCGGTCATCGACGCGTCGATGAGCAACTCGGCGCGGGTGGTATCCCCGGCAGGCGCGGCCATCGAACCGGAGGTGTCCTGCACCACCAACGTGCGGATCGGCACGCCGAGCACCTGCCATTGCCGAATGGCCTTGTCGACCTGGGAGGGATCGTCGAGCTGCAGTCGCTGCACCTGCCCCACGCCGGCGTTGTCGGGCAGCGGGTCACCGTCCGGATTCCGGTAGCCGGATTCGTTGAGCGCCGCGAGTCCGTCGTCGGAGGCGAGTCGGTCCATCAGCGCCTGTCCGGCCTCGGCAGCCGTGTCCTGACGGGACGTGCTCGCCGTGTTGACCATCGGATAGTCCAGCATCACGGTTCCGTCTGCCGGCACAGACGCGGTCAGGCCGGCATCACTGTGTGTCCGCATGTACAGCAGATACTGCTGCTCGGTGGTGACCACCGGAACACCCGTGGCGTTCGCGAGGTTCAGCCGGGCGCCGTCGCTGTCGTTCTCCAGACGTGCGTTGTTCTGTTGGACCGCGAGCACCGTCATCGCCGACGTCAACTCGTCCTCGGTCAGTGCGCCCCCGTTGACCTCGGTGAGTGCACCGACGATGGGGGCATCCCCGGTGCTCGTGTCGATTGGGCTGCCGGTACGCAGATCTGGCAGCTTCATCACGTCGACCCAGCTGTTGAGTTCTGGAACGTCCTTGCCGACGACGACTGTCGGCGAGGTGGCGATCGACGGGGAGACCAGATTCAGGTCCCGACGCACCTGGGTCAGGACCCGGCGAGCCTGGATCTGCGAATCGGCCACCCACAGGTCCGGCGCCTGCTCGCCACTGGTGAGCTGCCCGGGAACCTCCGCGCCGGCAACCCCGCTGACCTGATAGTCGAAACATGAATCCGCGGACGCCTGCTGCGCGACCGACTGCAGTGCGCTGGTCATCGCCGGATCGGAGGCGACCGCCACCGATGTCCGGTCGCCGCAGCCGACCGCGCCGGTTCGCCACAGGACGAACCCGGTGACCAGCGCGACCACCAGGATCAGCGCCGCGATGCCCCAGATCAGGCCCCCGCGGCGACCCGACGATGACCGGCGATGTTCGAAACCGAATCCGTCATCGCCAGATGCGGGGCGCGCAGGCGCGGCAAACGGTCCACTGGCCGGCATGTCGATCGGACCGCTGCGTGATGCCGACGGTTCATTCGGCCCGCCCGATCGCGGCGAGCGCGGTTGATCCCCGTCCGAACTATGACGCCCCACGCCGTCTCCCCCTTGTCACGCAATCAATACGCGGTGGATCAGCCGAAAACCGTGCGGAATGTCGTCAACGACTTGCGCAGATCCCCGGACACCGCCATCGCCGCCGCCTTGCCTGCGGGGCCGATGAGCGGCAGACCACCCAGATCGACAGTGAACGTTACTGTCGAACCGGCATCGGTGGGAAGGATGCCGAGATCGAGCTTGGCCTTCACCCCACCTTTGCCATTGCCTTTGAGGCGCACCTGCTCGAACGGTCGGTACGTCTCGATCAGCCAGTCGAACCGGACCCTGGTGCCCTTGACCTTCACCACCGACGCCAGCGTCACGCCGGCCGCGAGTTCATCAGCACTGGGCACTGGCGAACGCCACCCGTCGTGCAGCAGCAGCCACTCGGAGAACCTCGACAGATCCGACGCTGCCGCCCAGGTATCCTCGACGGACAAGTCCACGTCGATGGAGTCACTCGTCTTGGCCATGGTCAGTGAGCCTAGCGTCAGCCTCGAGGCCCGAGCCCTACTGGGCACCGTTCTCGTCGGTCACGGAGTCGCCGCCCGCATCACCGAGGTCGAGGCCTACGGCGGCCGCGACGACCCGGCGTCACACGCGTACCGGCGTACCCCCCGCTCGGAGATCATGTACGGGCCGCCCGGACGCCTGTACGTCTACCGCATCCATGGCCACCACTGCGCGAACGTGGTGACCGGCCCCACCGAGCAGGGGGCGGCGGTCCTGATCCGCGCCGGGGAGATCGTCGACGGCCTGGCGACCGCGCGCGACCGACGGCCCACCGCCGGCAACGACGCTGCGCTGGCGCGCGGCCCCGGCAACCTGACCCGCGCCCTCGGGATCACGATGGCCGACCTCGGCACCGACCTCGGCGAACCCCACCCGGTTCGCCTCGACGCGACGGGGCGACCGGCAGGTGTGCACATCGCGGTCGGCCCGCGGGTCGGGGTGCGGTTGGCCGCCGACGTCGCATGGCGCTACTGGATCGTCGGCGACCCCTCGGTGTCGGCCTACCGACGCCACCCGCGCGCTGCTGCCGCCGGCGATCCCGAGGCAGGCCTCACTGCTGAGGCGGATTCGGGTTCTGCTGGGTCGGGTTCTGCTGGGTCGGGTTCTGCGGGTTCCGCTCGGGCGGTTGCGAATTCGGATCATTCGACGACTCGGCGCCGACGGCCTTCTTGACCGCGTCCTGCGCCTTGTCGACGTGACCGGCATACTTGCCGCCGGTCGCTTTGTCGATGTAGGAGCCACCCTTTTCGATCAGGTGCGGGTTGCCCCGGAGCGTGTTCTTGGCCTTGTCCACGAGTCCCTTGAGATCCATACGGACCACCCTAGTTATTTCTCGGCGAATGCGACGCCCGCGCATCCCGAACCGCGATCAATCTGGGTACCACTCGTGACACCGCTTCGACGGCGGCCACACCGACGGCGCCCACCATGACCGCCACCGAGACCATCTGTACGTTCGACGAGTCGAGTCGGAAGAGTTCCTGAGTCCACGTCCAGGTGAAGATGAGCACGTAGGCCCCCACCGACAGCGCCAGCAACGCGACTTTCCACCAGGTGTACGGGCGGGCCACCACCGCGAGCACATAGAGCGCAACCATCAGCAGGGTGATCAGCGCGGCAGTGGCGGCCTGCGTCTGTTCCGGGGTGAAGTCGATCGAGTCCTTGGCCCCGACAGCCATCTCGTTGCCGCCCGGGTTGACGATGATGTAGGTCGCGAAGGTGGCGAGTCCGACGATGATCCCGTTGGGTACCGCCTGCGCCAGGACCCGGCGGACGAATCCGGTTCGTGCGCGCTCGGAGTTGGGCGCCAGTGAGAGCACGAACGCCGGTATCCCGATGGTGAACCATGCCGAGATGGTGACGTGGATCGGCTGGAACGGATAGCTGATCGACCCGAATCCGAACACCTCACCGCACACGCCGGCCACCCCCACCAACAGGGCAAGCAGGACGGCGTACACCGTCTTGGTGAGAAACAGGTTGGAGACGCGCTCGATGTTGCCGATGACCCGACGCCCCTCGGCCACCACGTATGGAAGGGTCGCGAACTTGTTGTCGAGCAACACGATCTGGGCCACCGACCGCGCCGCGGAACTCCCGGAGCCCATCGCCACCCCGATGTCGGCGTCCTTGAGTGCCATTACGTCGTTCACACCGTCACCGGTCATCGCCACCGTGTCCCCGCGGGACTGCAACGCGGCAACCATGGCCCGTTTCTGATCGGGCCGCACACGGCCGAAGGTGACGCCGCGGCCGACGACGTCGGCGAGTTCGTCGGTGTCGGTGGGCAACGACCGTGCGTCCACTGAGGTCGCCGGGCTACCGAGCCCAAGCGAGGCCGCGACGGCTCCGACCGAGGCAGCGTTGTCCCCGGAGATGACCTTCACCTGTACCCGCTGTCCGGCGAAATAGTCGAGTGTGTCTCGTGCGTCGGGCCGGACCCGCTGTTCGAGCACCACCAGCGCGATCGGTGTCACGGTTCCAGGCGCCACCCGGTCATCCGATGGAGGTGTGTCCACGGTGACGTCGGTGCGCGCCAACAGCAGCACGCGCAGGCCTTGCACACCGAGCTCGGCGGCGTCGGCGGCGACGTCGCTGTCCGCATCGAGCAGCACGTCGGGAGCACCGATCAGCCAGTTACCCATGTCGGCGTCGGTGGTGTCGTCGCGGAACGACATCCCGCTCCACTTCTTTGCCGAGGTGAACGGCTCGAGCGCGCTCATCGTCCAGCGAGGCGGATCGGGATAGGCCTCGGCAAGTGCTTGGATGCTCGCGTTGGGGCGCGGGTCATGCGCCGCGATCGCTGCCAGGACACGGTCGACCTCGCCGACTTCGGTCGCGTCGACGGCGTCGACTCCCCGGGTCAACCGAACATCGGCGAGGCGCATCCCGTTCTCGGTGAGCGTCCCCGTCTTGTCGGCGCAGACCACGTTGACACGCGCCAGTCCCTCGATGGCGGGCAGCTCGTTGACGAGACACTGCCGCTGACCGAGCCGGACCACGCCCACCGCGAACGCGATCGAGGTCATCAGCACCAGCCCCTCGGGCACCATCGGCACGAGTGCGGCAACCATGCCGAGCAGCGCCGCGCGAATGCCGTTGTCACTGATGAACAACTGATTGATGATCGTGAGGATGCCGGCCGGGATCAACAGCCAGGTGATCACCTTGAGGATCTGATCGATACCCGATCGCAGTTCCGAGGAGACCAAGGTGAACTTCGACGCCTCGGCGGCCAGCTGCGCGGCATACGCGTCCGCACCGACCCTGGTGGCGCGGTAGGCGCCCGCCCCCGCGACCACGAAGCTGCCGGACAGGATCGGGTCGCCGGGCGTTTTGTCCACGGCATCGGCTTCACCGGTCAGCAGCGACTCGTCGACGTCGACGGCGAGCGCCTCGACCATCTCACCGTCGACCACGATCTGATCGCCGGGGCCGATCTCGATGATGTCGTCGAGCACCACCTCGTCGGGAGCGACGTCGGTCGACTCACCGTCGCGGCGAACGACAGGCCGGGCCTGACCGACGATCGCCAGTTTGTCCAGCGTCCGTTTGGCCCGGACCTCCTGGATGATTCCCACACTGCTGTTGGCCACGATCAACAACCCGAACAGGCCGTTGATGAGCGAACCGGTGGACGCGACGATGACGAACAGCACGCCAAGGATGGCGTTGATGCGGGTCAGCACATTGGCGCGGACGATGTCGAAGACCGTCCGCCCGGAGCGGTCCGGCCGGTCGTTGACCTGGCCGTCGGCTACCCGGCGCGCGACCTCGGCAGCGGTCAACCCGGGGTTGTCGGCAGTCTCGGTCGTAACCTGTGTCACGCGCTCTTCTCCCACCAGCGCGGCATCTCGAGCCCCGTCCCGGTCCGGTGGAGCAGATGCACGGTGCCGCCCGGCGGCGGAATCAGTACGTCGGTGGGATTGACCACTGCCGCCGGCAGCAGCCGTGCGATCGGATCCCCCCAGGAATGTCGGGCCAGGTTGAAGGTGCCCCAGTGGATGGGGATCATCACCGATTCGCGATCACGTGCAAGCATCCGGTGCACCACGACGGCCTCTTCCGGCGTGACGTGCACATCGGGCCACACCGGGTCATAGGCACCCACTGCCGTCAGCGACGCATCGACCGGGCCGAGCCGGGCAGCGACATCTTCGAAGTGTTCCGAGAACCCTGTGTCGCCCGAGAAGAAGACACGGTGTACCGGGCCGGCCATCACCCAGCTCCCCCAGAGCGCCAGATTGCGGGACAGCGAACGTCCGGAGAAGTGCCGCGCCGGGCAGCAGATGAAGGTGATGTCGCGTCCACCGGCCGACACCGTGACCTCGCCCCACCAGTCGGCCTGATCGATCCGGTCGGCGGCCACGCCCCAGGCGATGAGATGTGCGCCTACCCCGATCGGTGCGACGAACCGTGCCTGCGGATGCAGCAGCGCCAGGTCGACAACGGTCGCCATGTCGAGGTGGTCGTAGTGGTCGTGGCTGATCAGCACCACATCTATGGAGGGCAGGTCGGCGACGGTGACCGGCGCCGCATGCATCCGGGCCGGTCCAACGGTCTGCGACGGCGAGCAGCGACGACTCAGGACCGGGTCGGTGAGCACCCGCACCCCGTCGATCTCGACGAGCACCGACGCGTGCCCGAGCCAGGTGATCTGTAGGTCTTCGACGTCGCCGGAGAAGGCGGGCGCCAACACCGGAACGGGCCGACGCGGCTTGCCCGGGCGACGGGCCATGTCGAGCACCACGCGCAGATCGGCGTCCACCTGCGACGGCGCATGGTCGAGGTTGCGGAAGAACCCGTCGCGCAGATTCGGTGAGCCATGCGTGAAAGCGCCGATCTCAGTGGCACTTGCACCAAGGGCGCGTGCCGCCGGCACGCCCCCACGGGCCAGGGAACCGGTCGCCGACTCCAGCGCAGTCCGTCCGGCCGCCGCCAGGGTCGTTGCGGCGCGTCGTGCCAGGCCCGGGGACACTGAGCCGATCGTCGAGGTCACGGACCCAGGGTAATGCCGTCGCGCCCGATGCCGCGGATGGATCGCCCGCCACGGCGTTCATGGCGCCGCGCCAGACGAAACTGTCCCCATTCATGGGGCCATCCAGCACATCCGGTCCGATCTGCACTGATAGTCTGCTCCGGATATGTTCACCGCGCATGCGCAGGTCGCAGGCGCTCAGGGGGGTAATGCGGTTTGGCACGGATGTCAGTCGAGCAACGACGGACGGCGTTGATCGAAGCCGCCTACCGGGTCATCGCCGACCACGGTGTGGAGGGGGCGACGACCCGCCGCATCTGTTCGCACGCCAATATGCCGCTGGCGAGCTTTCATTATGCGTTCGACAGCCGCACATCGTTGTTGAGCGCGGTCATGGAAACCGCGGTCCCCTCGGACATCGGCCGGATGCTCGAGGCGATCCTCCCGATGACGGCCGACTCCGAGGCGCGCGGCGTCGAGGCGATGCGCAAGAACATGCAGGCTCACCTCGAGGCCTTCTACCGGCTGCTCAAGGCCGACCCCGGGCGCATGCAGGCGACGATCTCACTCGGCATCTACGCCCACAATCACGCCGAGTTGCAGGCTGTCGGCAAGCAGATGTACCAGCGGCTCTACGAGGTCGCCACGATCGGCCTCGAGGTTGCTGCCGAGCGGTCCGGAGTGCGCTGGATCGAGCCGACAGCGAACCTCAGTCCGGTGATCATCGCGACCACAAACACGATCACCTTGACCTATCTGAGCACGTCTGACGACGTGGCCATCGCGAAGATCATCGAATTGATGGTGACCGCACTCAGCGCTTACCTCATCGAGGACTGACCGAACGGAGATGTCGAGGCGCTGCCGGATCGTTCGGTGAACGATCCGGCAGCGACCACAATCAACGTGTGATGACGCTCAGTGCGATGTCATCAGGCCGGCGGTTGAGCGGGCAGCACATGTTCGCCGGTCTTGTCGCAGGACAGAGCCAGCGAACTGATGTACTGCTTCTCGCCGTTGGGCCCTGGCACGTTGGAGGCGATCATGTCCGGACGCTCGAAGTCGATCCCGGTCACGCAGCATGTGAGGCGAACGTCGGTGGGGTTACCGTGCTCGTCGTACATCGGGATGTCGATCCCGTCGTCGGTGCGGCGCAGGTAGTACTTGCCCTGTGTCGCCGTGGCGATGATAGGCGGCAGCACCAGCGCGAGGATCAACGCGACCAACGGTGAGTACGGCTGGATGGCATCGCCGAACACGTGGAAGTACACCATGATCGACACGCCCCCGGCCACGATCACCGACACGAAGCCGACCGGGTTCACGTTGTAGAGCATGCCGCGCCGGAACTCTGGCTCCTTGGGCGAGATCTTCAGCAGATACTTGTTGATCGCGATGTCGGAGGCGACCGTCACGATCCACGCGATCGCGCAGTTGGCGTAGAAGTTCAACAGTTCGTTCAGGAAGCTGAACATGTTGGCTTCCATCAGCGCGATTGCGATGGCGACGTTGAACACCAGGAAGACGAGCCGGCCCGGGTAGGTCTTGGTGACCCGGGTGAAGCTGTTGGTCCACGCCAGCGAGCCCGAGTAAGCGTTCGTGACATTGATCTTGACCTGGCTGATCACCACCAGGATCACGGCGAGGGTCATTGCCAGCCAGTGCGGCATGAACTCTTCGTAGACGGCGAGGAACTGCTGGACGGGCTCATTGGCCACACCCGCCTGTTCGGCGAAGTTCATGATCAGATAAACGGCCAGGAACAACCCGACGATCTGCTTGATGGCGCCGAAGATGACCCATCCGGGGCCGGCCGTCAGCACAGCGGTCCACCATTTGCGATTGTTATCCGGCGTCTTGGGCGGCATGAAGCGCAGGTAGTCGATCTGCTCGGCGATCTGGGCGATCAATGAGAGACAGACACCGGCGGCGAGCATCGTTCCGGCAAACGACACGCCATGGCCTGCTTGGCCATCGGTTCCGCCGCTGAACGCGAAGAAGTCACCGATCGCGTCGGGATGCTTGATCACCAGATAGAGGAACGGGAAGACCATCATGATCAGCCACAGCGGAGTCGTCCAGACCTGCAGCTTGGCGAGGGTGTTCATCCCGTAGATCACCAGCGGGATGATCAACACCGACGACAGCAGATAGCCAAGCCACAGTGGGATATTGAGACCCAGTTTGAGACCTTGAGCCATGATCGAGCCCTCGAGCGCGAAGAAGATGAACGTGAAGGACGCGAAGATGACGTTGGTCAGGACCGATCCGTAATAGCCGAAACCGCTTCCGCGCGTGATGAGGTCGAGATCGATGTTGTAGCGCGCCGCGTAGTAGGCCAGCGGATAGCCGGTCAGCACAATGACGATCGCGAAGAACGCGATCCCGAGCAGTGCATTGCCGGTACCGTTGGCGATGCCGACGTTGGCACCGATCGCGAAGTCGGCCAGATAGGCGATGCCACCCAGGGCAGAGATGGCGACAACACCCGGGCCCCACTTGCGATAGCTCCGTGGAGCGAATCGCAGTGTGTAGTCCTCGAGCGTCTCGCGTGCGGCGGCGGCCTGCGCACCGGTCGCGACGATACTGTGTTCAGCGCTCTCGATCTCACCGATGTCCTCGGTGAATTCCGATTCTCTCGACATACCTCTCCCTCACCGGACCCGGCATCAACCAGGGGTGGTCAACGCCTTGGCTGAAAGTAGGGACCAAGGGTTTCGGTCACTTGATCGATATGTTTCGTCTGTGAAAACTGCGGCGCGGCATGGAGTTCGAGGCTCTTAATGTCCGATTTGGGCGTATTTTGGGATTCATGGGACACGCATTCGTGGCGATGCGCACGTGTCCAGTCGCGCGCATGTCGAACCGACGAGATCTACCGCTGACCTGTGCGAACGTTCTTGTCGGTGCCGTGTCGTAGGTTGGTTTCAGCGAGATCGACGAAGTGATGTGAGCCAGGTCGGGCCGGTGATTGAGCGGTCTGTTCCTTCCAGAGATATGTGGGTTGTGGTCTCGTGCTGCCCCCGTTGCTGTCTCTGGAAGGTGTGTCTCGTGTCGGGTCCGGGTTGGTCGATCGCGTCGTGGTGGAGTGACCCGTCGCCGTGGCCGGACCTACCGTCGCTGTTCACCAGCGGGTTACCGGCCGAACAGGTCGGGTCGCGGGAGACGAATGATCTGCTCGGCGCGCTGGTCGCCGATGCACGCGGTGAGGCATTCCTGGCGTGGCATCGCTATCAGATCGCCGCTGAACTCCACACCCGCCTGGTCGGATCAGAAGCCGATGATCACGCCCTGTTGCTGCATGACGGGTTCGCCGACTGCGCCGCCCGGATCGCGGTGAGCCAAGCCATCAGTCAGGGTGCGGCCGAAAAGTTCCTGCATCAGGCCGTCGCGCTCCGGGATCGCCTGCCACAAGTGGCGCAGCGGTTGCGCGATGGTCGGATCACCGCCGAGTTGATCGTCAAGATCATCTCCCGCACCGAACTGGTCGATGGGCAACCCTATGCGGCTGCGGTCGATGCCGAGATCGCCGCCGACCTCGACGCCCACACCACCGCCTGGTCGGCGCACCGGCTGCGCGACATGTGCGATCGGATCATCTTCCGGCATCACCCCGATGCGGTACGTGAACGCCGCCGCCAGGCCCTCGACAAGCGTGGTGTGCACTCCACGAACACCGGTGACGGGATGGGCGAGATCTCGGCGACGATGGCCGCCGAAAACGTACGCATCGCCGCCGAGGCGGTCCGTGCACTCGCCGACGCAGTGTGCGACAACGACGAACGAACCCGCCAGCAACGGGCCTCAGATGCGATGTTCGCCCTATTGTCGGGCACACCGTTCGAATGCCTATGTGGTGTCGACACCTGCACCGCCGTGATTCCCGAGGCGACCACGGCGCCACCGGCGGATGCGAAGATCGTCATCCACGTCGTGTGTGACGAGGCCACCCTGGATGGTGCTGAGCATGCCGGATTCATCGACGGCTACGGCGTCATCGACGACGCGCATGTGCGGGAGTTGGCGGCGCGTAAGGACGCGGTCATCAAGCCATTGGTGCCCGAGGGCACCGAACCCGACCCGGATGGCGGGTTCACGCTGGATGCGCACCTGCCGTCGGATCCGTATCGGCTGTCCTCGGCGTTGGAGACGTTCATCCGGATTCGGGATGCCTACAGCGTTATCCCTGGTAACGACACCCCCGCGTGGCGCTCCGATATCGATCACGTCGCCGAATACAACCATGCCGATCCGGCCAGGGGTGGTCAGACCGAACCGGACAATCTAAACGTCAAAGACCGCTTCTCCCACATCCGTAAGACGTTCGGGTCGTGGCTCGACGACCAGTACCGCGACCGCCACGGCCGGTTACGCACCGAGTTCATCACTCCCGAAGGCCTCGTCATCGGCGGGGATACCGAAAGCATGGAGAAACTGTTCCCCGGACTAGGACGTATCCGATTCAAACCGCCACCACCGGCGGCCGACAAGAGCACCGACACACCGCCACCGCCGCCGACACCACCCACTCGCTCCACACCTCGGGTGGCAGCCAAACACACCCGCCGACAGCAAGAACGCAAACGCAACCGACAACGACGAGAGGAAGCCGAAGCCGCCGACGACCGTGATCAGGACTAGTCGGACACTAGCGTCCGGAGAATCTCGGCGCGCGCTTCTCGGCGCGTGCCGCCCGCCCCTCCGCGAGATCATCGCTCTCCCAAGCCTGCATCATCGCCGCGAGCCGATCGGCGGCGGGCTCGGTGCGCGCACCGTCCTCATTGAGGACCATCTTGTAGTGCCGCAGGGTCAGCGGCGCGAGATCGGCGATCATGGACGCCCAATGCTGCGCGTCGGTCAGATCCCCGATGCGATTCGCAAACCCCAGCGCATGCGCCCGATCGGCCGACAAGGGATCACACCCGATGAGCATGCCACGCGCCTGACCGGCGCCGACCAGCGACACCAGGCGCCGGATGGTCCACTCGTCTACTGCGACTCCGATCTTCGCGGCCGGGATACCCGCTATCGCATCGGGCGCCATCACGCGCAGATCGGCCGCCATGGCCAGCTGCAGACCCGCCCCCAGCGCCGAACCGTTCAACGCGGCGATCACGGGAATCGGGGTGGCCTCGATCTGCTGCAGCGTGCCCACCAGTCGGTCCAGAAACCCCGGGTCGTAGACGGGCCCGGACAGATCAGCGCCCGCGCAGAACACCGATCCGCGCCCGGTCACCACGATGGCCCGCGCGCCCGCATCGACCGCGGAGGTGAAGGCGTCCGACAATCCGGCAAGCATCTGCTCGTCGAGAGCGTTGCGCTTGTCGACCCGGTCCAGCTCGATGGTCACAACGGTCCCAGTGGCAGACGAGTGGATCATGAGCCGAAGCCTACCCATCCCCCGGGTTCGGCGTCTGTGCCCACGGCGGCGGGCACCACACCCGAGCACGATGCCAGACTGAGAACCGTGGACATGGCTGACCGAACCGATGTGGTGGTGATCGGCGGCGGACAGGCGGGGTTGTCGGCGGCCTACTTCCTGCAGCGATTCGGTCTCGGCAACCGCTACCTGTTGCTAGACCACGCGCCCGGCCCCGGTGGCGCCTGGCAGTTCCGTTGGCCCACCCTGACCCTCGCGACCGCCAACGGCGTGCACGATCTCCCCGGACTCGGGTTGGTCGAAGCCCTGGGCCGAGACTGCGAGGCCTTCCCCGCCGCCACCGCCGTGCCCGAATACTTCGGCAGGTACGAAGAGAAGTTCGGACTCGCCATTCGGCGTCCGGTCAGCGTCGAGATGGTCGACCACGCTGACGACAACTACACCGACGGCGAATTCGCCGTCACACTCGGCGACGGAGCCGTCATCGGCGCACGCGCCATCATCAACGCCACCGGCACCTGGGAGCGGCCTTTCGTCCCGTATGTCCCCGGTATCGCAGACTTCCGCGGCCGGCAACTGCACACCCATGACTATGTGGGCCCCGACGAGTTCGCCGGCCAACGGGTCCTGGTGGTGGGCGCCGGAATCTCTGCGGTGCAGTTGCTGATCGAGATCGCACGGCATGCTGTCGGCGTCGAGACGTACTGGTGTTCGCGCACCGAACCCGTCTTCGACGCCACACCGTTCGACCCCGACAAGGGCAGACAGGCGGTGGCCCGGGTCGAGGAGCGAGTACGCGCCGGCCTGCCGCCCACGTCGGTGGTGTCGGTCACCGGGTTGGCACTGACCCCGTCGATCGCCGCCGCCCGCGATGACGGCATCCTGACGTGGCACCGGATGTTCACCCGGATCACCGAGACCGGCGTGTGCTGGGACTGCGGTACCGGCCCGGCCGGGAGTGATCATCTCGACGTCGACGTCATCTTCTGGAACACCGGTTTTCGCAGCTCACTGGATCATCTGGCACCACTGCGCCTGCGCTCGTCCGGCGGTGGAATCACCATGACGGGCCGGCTCGCGACTACCGTCGCCGATGATCCGCGGGTGCAGTTACTGGGGTACGGGCCGTCCGCGTCGACCATCGGGGCGAACAGAGCCGGCCGCGAAGCTGCACGCAATGTCGCAGAATTCCTCGATTAACAGCATTTCGATGTATCCCCTTGACATGTTGTTGTGTTTTCACAACACTTGATCAGGTGAGTCCAGTGCGGCGGGGTGACAAGCTCCCCATTTACAACCGGATCGGCGTGTTACGCGCCGAGCGCAAGCTCACCCGCGCCCAACTCGCCGAGATGGTCGGGGTGAATGTGCAGTCGGTGGGCGCACTCGAACGGGGCGACAACTATCCCAGCCTGGATCTGGCCTTCCGCATCTGCGCCGTATTCGATCTACCCGTCGAAGCCGTGTTCAGTCGCACTGAATTCGGTGCGATGTCGGCGGAACTGTATCGGCGTCCGGACAGCCACGATTCACCGACTTCAGACCTTGGAGGTGCACGATGAGGGACCCCAACTCCGCCGTTCCCGAGGAGGCGACTCCGGAATTCTGGCGTCGCTACGATCTCTGGCGAGCCCAGCGGCATCTGCGGTTCAACACCAGGCATGCCGGCTCCCTCCGACGGTGGCGCAACCGTCGTGGCTATCGCACATTGGTGGTGTGCCAGTTGGTGATTCTCGCCGTCGCCGGCATCGCCGCCGTCCTCTCCTACTTCACCGAGTGGTTCATCGTGCCGTTCGGGGTGGCCGTGGTCGGCTCGCTCGTATGCCAGTACCTGCTCCGTATCGTCACCGGGTCGATCGCCGACACGCCCGTCTCGGCCCTCGACGAGATTCAAGCGGCACAACGTAACTCGGCACGATCGATGGCATTCATCGTGCTGTACTCGCTGATGTTCGTGCCCTACTTCATCTTGGTCGCCCTCAGTACCCAAGACCAGGTCAGCGGCGACGCGGTGTACGGCACCGCGATCGTGCTGATCACGCTCGTGTTGTGCGCGGTGATGCTGCCGACACTGCTGACCACATGGTGGATGTCCGACCCCGATCCCGAAGATCTCGAAGTCGCCCCCGCCTACCCCGAGGACTCCGCGCACCACCCCGGCTCCGCGCCCCTCCCCGACCCGGGCAACCCGGACACCGCCGACCCCGAACGGAGCACGCGATGAACGAACCGTTGATCATCGACGGCCTACACAAACGATACGGCGATCTGGTCGCCCTGCAGGACATGACTTTCCAGGTGTCACCCGGGGAGTTGTTCGGATTCGTCGGCAGCAACGGCGCCGGCAAATCCACCACCATGCGCATCATCCTGGGTGTTCTCGCAGCCGACGCAGGCCGCGTCACCCTCGGTGCGAATCCCATCGATCTGCACACCCGCCGTCAGATCGGGTACATGCCCGAGGAGCGCGGCCTGTATCCGAAGATGAAAGTGGGTGAACAACTCGTCTTTCTCGCTCGCCTGCACGGTATGTCCATCAGAGCCGCGCAGGAAAGTGTGGACCGTTGGACCACCCGACTCGGGGTCGACCAGCGTGTCAATGACGATGTGGGCGATCTGAGCCTGGGCAACCAGCAACGCGTGCAACTCGCTGCCGCACTCGTCCACGATCCTCGCGTACTGGTCCTCGACGAGCCTTTCTCCGGTCTCGACCCAGTGGCCGTCGATGTGATGAGTGATGTCCTCAAAGAGAAAGCTGCCGAGGGTATCCCGGTGATCTTCTCGTCGCATCAGCTCGACCTGGTCCAACGGTTGTGCGATCGCGTCGGCATCGTGGCGCGCGGCCAGATGCGTGCGCTCGGACGCGTCGACGAACTACGTGCCCGCGACGGCGTCACCCTGGAGATCACCGGGCCGCCGACCACGACCCGGTGGGCCGACGGTCTGCCCGGCGTTCTGGGCGCCGATTATCGGCACACAGACAACATCACGTCGCTGCGCGTGGACCCGACGATCGCCGACGACCAGTCCATCCTCGCCGCTGCCCTGCGCACCGGACCGGTACACCGGTTCGCGCCCTCGACTCCCGATCTGACCGAACTGTTCCGAGAGGCCGTTTCCGCATGAACTCCTCTGTCCCGCAATCCTCAGCCGCCCAATCGATCTGGCTGGTCGCCCAACGAGAAATCGTCACCCGCGCCAAAACCCGATCATTCCTCATCAGTACCGGGCTACTGATGGTCGTGATCATCGTCGGCGCAGTCGTGTGGTCGGCATTGGCAGGCGATTCCGAACCCGACAAGGTCGGCGTCGTCGGGGGTGGCCCCGCATTGTCGAGCACGATCGAGGAATTCGGGAACGCGACCGGCAGCCCGGTCGACGTGCAACCGGTGGCGACGGCCGAGGACGCGCGCAATCAAGTGGCCGACGGAGGGCTCGACGCCGCGCTGGTCGTCGGGCCGAACGCACAGTTCGTTGCGATCTCCGACAGCGGTCTCAGTCCGACGCTCGATGGCATCCTCCGGTCCTCGGTCGACCAGGCGTCATTGAACCAAGCCCTCTCCGATCGTGGTGTCGACGCGGCCACGCTGCCCCGGGCATCGCTCACCGTGGAGCAGACGACCCCCGACCGACCGGATGAGGGACAACGTATCGTCATCGCACTGGTCGGGACGATCCTGCTCATCACGGCGATCATGATGGGGGGTTCCATGGTGGCCGTGGGCGTGGTCGAGGAGAAGACCTCACGCGTCGTCGAACTGTTGCTGGCCACCATCAAACCGCTGCACCTCTTGTGGGGAAAGATCATCGGGATCGGCGCGATCGCGATGGCGCAGGTTCTGTTGCTGGGAGCGACCGCGTTGATCGCCGGCATGGCCACCGGGTTGCTGACCATCCAAGGCACGGCTATCGGCATGTTCGCCGCCGTCATCGCGTGGTTCGTGCTCGGATTCCTGTTCTTTGCAACGCTCTACGCCGCGACAGGCGCACTCGTCTCCCGGCAGGAGGAACTCAACGCCAGTTCCGCGCCGTTGACCATCCTCGCGATGGCGGTGATGTACTCGGGCATCTTCGGCATCCAGGCACTGGATTCCACGTTGATTCAGGTACTCACGTGGATTCCGCCGTTCAGCGCCGCGCTCATGCCGATTCGGATCGCGACCGGCGACACCTCGACCATGCAGGTCATCGTCACCTTCGTGCTGATGATCCTGGCCTGCGCCGCAGCAACCTGGTTTGCCTCGCGGATCTATCAGCGGTCGATCTTGCGTACCGGCACCCGCATCAAGTGGAGTGAGGCACTGTCGCTGGCTCGCTGATCAGGGTCAGATCTCGCCGAAGCGCCGGAGTGCTTCTTCTCGCTCCGCTTTGTGGTCGACCATGGGGTCGGGATAGTCGTCCGACCCGTACTCCGGCACCCAGCGCTTCACATACTCGCCGTCCGGGTCGAACCGCCCGGCCTGAGTATCGGGATTGAACACCCGGAAGTACGGCGCCGCATCGGTTCCCGTACCGGCAGCCCATTGCCACCCATGCTGATTGGAGGCCATGTCCCCGTCGATCAGCTGGTCGAGAAACCACTGGGCACCCCACCACCACGGCAAGTGCAGGTCCTTCACCAGAAACGACGCGGTGAGCATTCGTACCCGGTTGTGCATGAATCCCGACTCGGCCAGCTGGCGCATACCGGCGTCGACCAGCGGGAAGCCGGTACGCCCCGCCTTCCAGGTGTCGAAGCGTTCATAGGCCGACTTGTCGGTGTCCAGGGCGATGTCGTCGAATTGGCTGTTCCAGTTGTGCCAGGCGCTCTTCGGCCAGTGGTAGAGCACGTCGGCGTAGAAATCGCGAAACGCCAGCTCCCGCAGATACGCTTGCGCGCCTTTCGATCTGCCAAGATCGGCGGCCAGCGTGCGCGGGTGGATGTTTCCGAACTTCAGGTAGGCCGACATCCGGCTGGTGACGTCGAGATCGGGTCGGTCACGGTCGTCGTCGTAGCCGGGGAGATCGTCGTCGACGAATGCCCGCCACCGCTGGGCCGCGGCCCGCTCCCCGGCAGGCAGCGACAATTCGGTGGGGGCAGCGGGAATCTTGATGCGGCCGGAACGCTTGATGGTGCTGGGATCCACGAGGTCGGTAGCGGAAACCGACGACGACGCCGGAGCGCGCCACCCGTGGCTGCGCCACTGCTTGAAGTACGGCGTGAACACTTTGTAGGGCTCGCCATCGGATTTGGTGACCCGTCCGGGCGACACCAGGTACGGCGAGCCCACCGCCTCGAATGGGGTGTCGCCCAGCGCTTCGGCCACTGCGCCGTCACGCCGACGACCGAACGGCGAATAGTCCTCGCTCACATGGACCGACATCGCATCGACGGCGCGGGCCAATCTGGGGATCTCCTCGTCGGGCCGACCGCGGACCACCAGGAGCCGCCCGGACAACTGCTCGTCGAGGTCGCGCAGCGAGTCGAACAGAAAGCTCAGACGTCGTGGACCCGACGACTTCTCCAGTCGCGGGTCCACGACGAAACAGATCAGTACCTCGTCACCGGACTCCTGCGCCGCGATCAACGGCGGGAGGTCGCCCAGGCGCAGATCGCGCCGGAGCCACAGCAGCGAGGGTCGTGCGGAAATGGACTACCCCACACCCAGCAGGTCGATGACGAACACCAGCGTCTTGCCGGACAGACGGTGGCCGGCACCGGCCGGGCCGTAGGCCAACTGCGGCGGCACGGTGAGCCGACGCCGACCGCCGACCTTCATACCGGGGATGCCCTCCTGCCAACCGGGGATGAGGCGCTCGAGCGGGAAGTTTGCGGACTGGCCGCGATCCCAGGAGGAGTCGAACTCTTCACCGGTCGCGAACTCGACGCCCACGTAATGCACGTCCACGACGCCACCCCGCTGGGCTTCGGCGCCCTCGCCGACCACAAGATCGGTGATCTGCAGTTCGGACGGGGCAGGCCCCTCGGGGAAATCGACTTCGGGTTTCTCAGCGCTGGTCAACGGGACTCTCCTTTGAGTCGTCAGTCGGTATCTGTGGGCGGACGGCTTGTCGATGTCGTCCGCCGGCTCCCCGCGGGTCGGTCAGCGCGCATCCATGGCGACATAGTCGCGCTCGGTGTAGCCCGTGTAGAGCTGGCGCGGACGACCGATCTTGCCTGCCGGGTCCTCGTGCATCTCACGCCAGTGCGCGATCCAGCCGGGCAGCCGGCCGAGTGCGAACAGCACGGTGAACATCCGGGTCGGGAAGCCCATCGCACGGTAGATGACACCGGTGTAGAAGTCCACATTCGGGTAGAGCTTGCGCTCGATGAAGTAGTCGTCACTGAGTGCGACCTCTTCCAGACCCTTGGCGATATCGAGGAGATCATCCTGCACGCCAAGGGATTCCAGGATCGAGTCCGCAGTCTTCTTGACGATGGCGGCACGCGGATCGTAGTTCTTGTAGACGCGGTGGCCGAAGCCCATTAGCTTCACGCCGGCCTCTTTGTTCTTGACCTTGTTCATGAAGGCCTGAGTGTCGCCACCGGCGAGCCGGATCTCCTCGAGCATCTCCAACACCGCCTGGTTGGCGCCGCCGTGCAGCGGACCCCACAGGGCGTTGATGCCGCCGGAGATGGACGTGAACAGGTTGGCCTGCGACGAACCGACCAGGCGCACGGTCGAGGTCGAACAGTTCTGCTCGTGGTCGGCGTGCAGGATGAACAGCATGTCCAGCGCCTTGGCGACCTCGGGGTTCACTTCATAGGGCTCGGCCGGGAAGCCGAAGGTCATCCGCAGGAAGTTCTCCACCAGGCTCAGCGAGTTGTCCGGGTAGAGGAACGGCTGTCCGGCCGACTTCTTGTAGGCGTACGCAGCGATGGTGGGCAACTTTGCGAGCAGCCGGATCGTGGACAGCTCGACCTGCTCCGGGTCCTTGGGATCCAGCGAATCCTGGTAGTAGGCCGAGAGCGCGTTGACCGCGCTGGAGAGCACCGGCATCGGGTGCGCGTTGCGCGGGAAGCCGTCGAAGAACCGTTTGAGATCCTCGTGCAGCAGGGTGTGCCGACGGATCTTGTCGGTGAAGTCGTCGAGCTGGGACGGCGTCGGCAGCTCACCGTAGATCAGCAGGTAACTGACCTCGATGAAGGTGGACTTCTCCGCGAGCTGATCGATGGGGATGCCCCGGTAGCGCAGGATGCCCGCGTCGCCGTCGATGTAGGTGATCGCCGACTTGGTCGACGCGGTGTTGACGAAGCCACCGTCGAAGGTGGTCAGCCCGGTCTCGGCGAGGAACTTGCCCAGCGCGACGGAATCGGACCCCTCGGTGGCCTTCAGGATCGGAAGCTCCAGCTGCCCACCGGGGTAGGTCACGGTCGCTGATGCCGTATCGGATGCCTGGTCAGCTGGGACTGTTTCAGCGGACACACGAACCCCTTTACTCAGGTTTGAGCCTATGTTCAACGCAGATCCGGGTAAGGATGCTGTTGGCTACAACCTAGTCGCTTGCCAGCTCGCTCGCCCACGGAGGGTCCGCGCCGGGCCTGGAAACGGTCACCGCAGCGACCTCACCTGCGAATTCGGCGGTCGCGCGCCATTGATCGGCGTCGAGCTCGGCCACCGCCACCGATGACAGCGCACCAATCCGATCCAGGTGTCGCAGCACACCGCCGACAACGCTGTCACCTGCACCGATGGTGTCGACAACCTGAGTGGGCGGTGCGGGTACGGTCAGTTCGGTGTGGCGGGTCCGGACGGTGATTCCGGCCGCCCCCGCCGTCGTTATGATCGCGCTCACACCTGCCGCGAGCCATTCGTCGCCGGTCGTGCCGTCGGGTCCGCTCGCCAACCACCCGGCGTCCTCGTCGGAGAGCTTCACGATGTCGACCGACGATGTCCAGGACGCGAACCGACGACGGTACGCGTCGGGATCTGCGATCACCGCCGGCCGGATGTTCGGGTCGACAATCACCAACCGCCCTTCGCCGTGAGATCGCCGCAACAGCGATTCATACACCGACGCACCAGGTTCCAGCACCATCGACAGGGTGCCGAAACACACCGCGGCCACCGTGCTGGCCAACGAGCCGGGGTCGCTCACCTGACGGTCCGCGGTGCCCTCCACGTAGAACGAATACTGCGCGCCGCCGTCGGGTCCGATCGTCGCCAGGGCCAGCGACGTGGGTTCGGCCCGTCGCTGCAACAGCGACGTGCCGACGCCCGCGGAGCGCAGCGCAGACACGATGGCCTCGCCGTAGGTGTCGGTGGACACCGCCGAGCACAACGAGACCGCGCTCCCCAGCCTGCCGAGGGTGACCGCAACATTGAACGGGCCACCACCGAGCGCCGGCTGCAGCGGCGGCAAGCCACCGCCGGCACCAGCCGGACTCGCCGACGTTCCCACCACGTCGACCAGCGCTTCACCACACACCACGATCTCGCGCATTCGCACCTTTTCGTTGTCGAGCATCTCGGCCGGACCGGCAACCCGCCACGCTGACAGATCCGGCCACGCCGCTGTTCGTGGTGTCATCATGGCCGCTGAGTGGCCGGTAGGTTGGACGTATGCGCGAGTTGCCCGCAGGTCACGACGCGGTGATGCTCGACTTCTCCGGCGACCCGGCGCCGACCGAGGCGGTTGCGCGCGCCACCGCCGCCCTGCATGCCGCCCGGACGGCGGGAACCCTCCTCATCGCCGACGTGGTACCCAGCGCGCAGACCGTGCTGGTGCAGGCCGATCGAGGGAACGGTATCGACACCCTCGGCGTCCACCGGGCACTGCGCACCGGCGATGCGAGCGTGGCGACCGCCGGCGGGGCCGACGACGAACTGCGGATTCCCGTCGTTTACGACGGGCCCGACCTCGCCGACGTCGCCCGACTGCTCGATGTCGACATCCCGCGGGTCGTGGAATTGCACACGAACACCCTGTGGCAGGTGCAGTTCATGGGCTTCGCCCCCGGCTTCGGCTACCTCATCCCCCACGACGAACACGACCATCCGTTGTGCACGGTGGGCCGGCGGTCCGAGTCGCGCACCCGTGTCCCGCGCGGCGCGGTCGCGATCGCCGCGGGCTACAGCGCGGTGTATCCGCGGGTCAGTCCCGGTGGCTGGCAGCTGCTCGGCGCGACGTCGATGACGATGTGGGACGAGGCGGCGGTCCCCCCGGCCCGACTGCGGCCGGGCAGCCTGGTGAGGTTCGTCGCGGATGAGTGATCGACACCGGCAGGTCACCGTCGTCGCGCCCGGCCCGCTGGCCACGGTGCAGGATCTCGGCCGCGCCGGATACGCCCACCTCGGGGTCCCGGTGTCCGGTGGCGCGGACCGCGGGGCGTTGACCTTGGCCAACCGACTCGTCGGCAACCCGGAATCGGCAGCCGTGATCGAGGCCACGTTGGGAGGCTTGCACATTCGACTCCACGGCGATGTGCTGATGGCGGTGACGGGGGCCCGCGCCGAAGTCCGCGTGGACGGGATACCGGTCGGCGTCGACGCTGCGCTCCCCGTCTCCGACGGAGCCGAGGTGACCATCGAGAGTCCGACCCGCGGGTGCCGCAACTATGTTGCGATTCGCGGCGGCATCGACGTCCCGCTCGTGCTGGGGTCCCGCTCCACCGACACCCTGTCCGACCTCGGTCCGCCCGCCCTGCGCGCCGGTACCGAACTGCCGGTGGGCCAACCCACCGAGGACTGGCCGGCCACATCGTCGGCGCCCCGGGCGGCCGCGGACTCGGCGGTGACCGAACTCGAGGCCACCGAGGGACCACGCCGCGATCATGTACAGACCCCCGCGCATCTGCCCCGTGGCGTGTGGGTGGTCGGCGCCGACAGCAACCGGGTGGGTGTGCGACTGTCCCGTCCCGAAGACAGCGATGACCCGCTGGTCGTCCATCGCGCCGACACCGCAGAACTCGCCTCCGAGGGCATCCCGCATGGCGCTGTGCAGATCCCACCCAGTGGACGTCCGGTCGTGTTCCTCGCCGATCACCCGGTCACCGGCGGATACCCCGTCGTCGCCGTTCTCACCGCAGCGTCGTCGGACCGCGCGGCGCAGCTCGTCGCGGGCGATAGGGTGCGCTTCCGCATTCGGTGAACATTGACACCCCGGGTGAGACGATTCTAAACTTTCGTCTCATGACCGAGGTGCTGACGAACACGCCAGAGGACTCATCGATCGAGCACCGGCGCCCGGCGCCCATCCGCGCCGAGGACTACACGCCGCTCGGCCCGGACTCGTTGACGTGGCAGATCTGGGGCACCTGGACCGGGATGTTCCAGGGCCTGTGGGCCGGCTCCATGCAGAACATGCACCCCAAACTCGGCGCGGCCGTCTGGGAGCACTCGGACTTCTTCGGCGAACGCTGGCAACGGTTGATGCGCTCGCTCTACCCCATCAGTGGCGTGGTGTTCGACCCCGTGCCCGACTCGGGTCCGACCACCGGCGAGGAGGTACGCGACTACCACCGGGACGTCAAGGGCGAGATGGAGGATGGTTCTCGGTATCACGCCCTCGATCCCGACGTCTTCTACTGGGCGCACGCCACATTCTGGTACGGCAACGTCCGACTCTGCGAGCGGTTCGGCCCGTGGCTGACCGAGGACCAGAAGCGGCAACTATTCGAGGAGTCGAAAGCCTGGTACGCGATGTACGGCGTCTCCATGCGCCCGGTCCCGGATACCTACGAGGACTTCCTCGAGTATTGGGACTACATGTGCCGCAACGAGCTTCGCGATCATCCGGCCGTACGTACGGTGCTCGACATCAGCAAGCTCCCACCGCCGCCGTTTCTCTCGTTCATCCCGGAGTGGTTCTGGTTCCGCTTCATGGCCGAACAGAACCAGCGATTCTTCACCTGGATGACCACCGGCTTCTACGACGAACCGGTGCGTGAGATCCTCGGGCTGCCGTGGAGCGAGACCGACGAGCGACGATTCCGCCTACTCGGTAGGGGCGTGAACCTGGTGATGCACCGCCTGCTGCCGAAACGGTTCCTGCGCCATCCGCGTCCCCGCGACGCCTGGGATCGCGTGCACGGTCGGGTGGCTGACGACGCCCCGCTGGTGCACACCCCCGCCCGCAACCTGCCGCCGGAAGCCGAGCGCGACAACCCGATGCACTACTGTCCGGTGCACGCCGCACGGCGCGCCACCTACCCGGGCCGCATCAGCTCCGACTGAGCGGGTCGGGGCTACTGCTGGCCCATGCCGCGACGCATCGCCTGGCGGACGCGTTGCGCTTCGCGGCGCGCGTAGGGATTCGACAGCCCGGCGCGCGAGCCGGCCAGCTTGGCGCCGATGTGCTCGCCGACCGTGATCGGCGAGTAGCGACTCCCCGCACCCACACACGACGGGAGGGTGGAGATGATGGCATCGATGTTGCCGTCGTGGAAGAACGCGGCGGACCGACGACGTTCGATGGTTCCGTCGATCACCGGCGGCTTCACGCGGTGCAGCGTCGACATCCAGCGTTCGTTGGTCCAGCGCGCCATCAGGTCACCCAGATTGATCAGCAACGCGCCGTCCGCGGGCTCCACATCGTGCCATTCGCCGTCCCGATCGAGGACCTGCAGTCCACGCACCTGGTCGGCCCACAGCACCGTGACGATCCCGTAGTCGGTGTGTTCACCCATGCCGGTCAGCTCACCGTCGAGCTCCACCTCGCCGGGCGGCAGCGCATAGTTGTTCATCCGCAGCACGTCGAGGGAATGGTCGGTGTATCCGTCGAAGAAATCCGGCGGGAGATCGAGCGCCTCGGCGAAGATCCGGGTGAGGGTGTGCGCCACCCGCGAGGCCTCGGCAAAATACGCGGACACGGCCGCCTCGAAGTGGTCGACACTCGGCCAGGTGTTGCCGGCGTACTGATCGTCGGGCAGTTCGAGGTCCGGGTAGGCGGCGGCCTCGACGCCCACGTTGTAGGCCTCGAAGAAGTCGTTCATGCCCTCGGCCGGCTCCACGCCGAGGCTCAACGACAACGACTCCGACTTCGGCGGCGAATACCCGCGATTGATCTCCGGCGGCGTACGGTAGGCCTTCTTCTCCTCGAGCGGCAACGCGAAGAAATCATCCATCACCGCGGTGAACTCCTCGATCACCGCGGCCGGGATCTGATGCCCGATGATCTGCATGAAACCGACCGTGCTGGCGGCGTCGTCGATCTGGGCGGCGACGACTGCGCGTTGCGCCGCGTCTCCGTTGGCCGTGTACGGCGTGATGTCGATGATCGGCACCGCGAAGGTGCCCGTGGGGTTGTCGACTACCGCACTCATGGCACCATACTGGCACCGAATCCGCGGCTTCGCTGAGCAGGCACTTTGTCCGAGTCGCGACGGACTGCCCCATCACTCAGGCCAGCTGACCGGCCCGGTATCGGACGAACGCCGGAATGACCAGCGCGGCAACGATCGTCAGCACGATCACCGCCACCCCGCCGCCTGCGGTCGCCACCGCGGTGCCGACCACGGCCGCCGTGGCCCCGTGCGTGACGTCGGCGATGCGAGGCCCACCGGCCACCACGACGATGAACACGCCCTGCAATCGGCCACGGACGTTGTCGGTGGCCGCGGCCTGCAGCATCGTCTGCCGAAATGCCGCCGAGGCCATGTCCGCCGCCCCGCCGACCATCAGCGCGACCACCACGACCGGCAGCATCGGCAACGCCGTACCGTGCGCGAAGAACAGCGCCCCACCGGCCACCGAGATGGCCGCGCCCCAGATCAGGATGCACACGATCACGGCCAGACCTTGACGGCGCACCCGCACGACCCACCCGGAGAACACCCCACCGATCACCGATCCGAGCGGAATCGCCGCGAACAGCAAGGCGAACGCGAGACCACCACCTTCGGGACCGCCGAAGCTCTCGTGCGCCATCTGCGGGAACAGTGCGCGCGGCATCCCGAAGATCATCGCGATCAGATCCACCAGGAAGCTGGCCAACAACACCCGGTGATCGCGCAGGTATCGGAATCCGTCGAGCACCGACCGCAACCCGGCGGCGGGACGGCGCTGACCGTCCGCGAGTTCCGGACGCAATACGGGTAATCGGAGCACCGCCCAGAGCGTGGCCAGCAGGCTCAGTGTGTCGACCAGGTACAGCGTGGCGTAGCCGAGTACCGGGATCAGCGCGCCGCCGACGAGCGGTCCGGCGATGGCGCCCGCTTGTATCACCGTCATGTTCAGCGAATTGGCGGCGGGCAATTCGGTCAGCGGCAACAGTCGCGGGAGCACGGCGGTGCGGGTGGGCTGGTTGACGGCGAAGAACGCCTGCTGAACGGCGAAGACGCTCAACAGAAGCCAGACATTCCCGACACCGAGCGCCGCTTGCGCCCAGAACAGCGCGCTACAGCCGATCAGACCCAGTGTCGTCACGATCAGGATGCGCCTGCGGTCGAACACGTCGGCCAGCGCACCACCCCACAAACCGAACACGATCAGCGGAACCAGGCCGAACACGCCGGTCAGGCCGACATAGGCCGAGCTGCCGGTGATCTGGTAGATCTGCGCCGGCACCGCGACGACGGTCAGCTGCGCGCCGACGACGGTGACGATGTTCGCGGTCCACAGTCGCCGGAAGTAAGGATTCCGCAGTGGCGTGGTGTCCGCGAGCAGTCGTCGACTCGACAGCCGCCTCGGCCGGGGAGCGGTGGGCACCAGCGAAGCCTAGTAGTGGCTCACGGCTGCAGTCGCACGGCCTCCCACCCGGCGTCCGATCGGGTCAGGCGAACCCGATTGTGCAGCCGGTTGGCACGCCCCTGCCAGAACTCGACGGTCGTGGGCACCAGTCGATAGCCGCCCCACGCCGGCGGCACCGGAATCTCTGCGCCGGCATCGAATCCACCGAACTGCGCGGCGACCCGGGCCGCGAGATCCTCGAGGTCGGTACGGGTCTCGATGGGTTGCGACTGCGCAGATGCGTACGCGGAGAGTTGGGAGCCGCGTGGTCGCATGTACCAGTACTCCGCGGTCTCCTCCATCGTCACGTGCTCCACTGCTCCGCGGAAGTGAACCTGGCGTTCCAGCGCGATCCACGGGAAGGTCACCGACGCATACGGATTGGCAGCCAGGTGGTGCCCTTTGTCGGAGTCGTAGCCGGTGAAGAAGACGATGCCCGACGCGTCGGCCCCTTTGCACAGCACGGTGCGTGTGGACGGGATGCCCTCGGCGTCGGCGGTCCCGAGCACCATCGCGTTGGGTTCGGGGATGCGCGAGTCGATGGCCTCACGCAGCCACACATGAAACAGGTCCAACCAGGGCGGGTCCCCGCGCAGCCAGCTCGGATCGAGGTTCTCGCGGATGCCGTCGGCACCCGCCGCGCGGTCCCCTTCGCCGATGTTCGGTGGGATGCCGCCGCCGTAGCCCACCCGCATGTTGGGTAGGTCAATCGCATCATCGGCCACGAGGTGAGGCTACTCCGCGACGCACGGTTACTCCCCGGTATGCCGCCGGTGTGCTCCTGTCCTAGAGTTCCTGGTGAGATTGCGGGTCGTGGTGGATCGCGGTGTGGTATCCCCACGACAGTGGTCCACACGATGTGCGTGTCGAGGTGAGGTGGTCTTCGATGTCCAACACGGTGCCCGACGATTTCGTCGCCGGTCTCGAAGGAGTGGTGGCCTTCACCACCGAGATCGCCGAACCCGACAAAGACGGCGGCAACCTGCGCTACCGCGGCGTCGACATCGAAGACCTCGTGGAAAACCACGTCACCTTCGCCGACGTGTGGGCGTTGCTCGTCGACGGCCGATTCGGCGACGGACTCCCCCCGGCCGAACCCTTCCCCCTGCCCATCCACACCGGCGACGTACGCGTCGACGTACAGGCCGCCCTGGCCATGCTCGCCCCCATCTGGGGCTACCGACCCCTCCTCGACATCGACGACGACACCGCCCGCGCCAACCTCGCCCGCGCCTCGGTAATGGCACTGTCCTACGTCGCCCAATCGGCCCGCGGCATCCATCAACCCGCCGTCCCCCAACACATCATCGACCAATGCGACACCGTCACCGCACGTTTCATGACCCGCTGGAAAGGCGACCCCGACCCCCGACACATCCGAGCCATCGACGCCTACTGGGTCAGCGCAGCCGAACACGGCCTCAACGCATCGACATTCACCGCACGAGTGATCGCATCCACCGGCGCCGACGTCGCCGCATCCTTGTCGGGCGCGATCGGCGCGATGTCCGGGCCACTGCACGGCGGCGCACCGGCCCGAGTGCTCCCGATGATCGAAGAAGTCGAAACCACCGGCGACGCCCGCGGCCTCGTCCGCGGCATCCTCGACCGCAAAGAAAAACTGATGGGCTTCGGACACCGCGTCTACCGCGCCGAGGACCCCCGCGCCCGCGTACTACGCCGCACCGCCCAAGAACTCGACGTCCCCCGCTACGAAGTGGCCGCAGCCCTCGAACAAGCCGCACTCACCGAACTACGCGAACGCCGCCCCGACCGCGCCATCGAGACCAACGTCGAATTCTGGGCCGCGGTCATCCTCGACTTCGCCGAGGTCCCACCCCACATGATGCCCGCCATGTTCACCTGCGGCCGCACCGCCGGATGGTGCGCCCACATCCTCGAACAAAAACGCCTCGCCAAACTCGTCCGACCCGCCGCCATCTACACCGGACCAAGCCCACGACGACCCGAGGACGTCGCAGGCTGGGGCGACGTCAAACCGGCGCCGGGACTCTGATCCGCACCCGATCGCGGGGAGGTGCGCCCCGCCCCGCCCCCGCGCATAGGGCAAGCCGGTGTCGTAGGGTCATAAATCAGACACATAACGATTGCCCGAATACCACTGATTGCACACCCTGATCCTGCAGTAGCGTCCGATTAGGTCGCGAATACGTCGCGGAACCGGTCGGTTCGCCGCCGATGTGAGCAGGTCGACTGCCGTCGATGCCGAGCAGCACGCTGTGCCGCTCCGCGTCGACGACGATCGTCGATGTGCACGAGTTGCAAGGGAGCGAGATATGTTCCGGTCCGCCTGGCGGGAGCAGCACAAACCGGTGTTCGTCACCGCGTCGCTGATCATCTTCGCCTTGATCATCTTCTGCGTGATCTACGCGAGCACGGCAGCCGACGCATTTCAAAAGCTGAACGGGTGGATCACCTCCGGCGTGGGTTGGTGGTACATCCTCATCGTCACCGGGTTCGTGATATTCGCGATCTACTGTGCGATCAGCCGGATCGGAACGATCCGACTCGGCAAAGACGACGAAGAGCCCGAGTTCGGTGTCCTGTCCTGGTTCGCGATGCTGTTCGCCGCCGGCATGGGCATCGGCCTGGTGTTCTACAGCGTCGCCGAACCGCTGTCGCACTACATCACGCCACCCGAAGCCGGTGGCATCGAAGGTTCCACCGACGCCGCCGCCAATCAGGCGATGGAACTCACGCTGTTCAACTGGGGCCTGCACGCCTGGGGCATCTACGTCGTCGTGGGTCTCGGCCTGGCGTACATGACGTTCCGCAAAGGACGCCCGCTCGCGGTGCGCTGGCTGCTCGAGCCGTTGATCGGCCGCGAACGTGTCGAAGGCTGGATCGGGCATCTGGTCGACGTCGTCGCCATCGTCGGCACTTTGTTCGGTGTCGCCACCTCGCTGGGTTTCGGCATCCAGCAGATCTCGGCCGGCCTGGAGTATCTCGGTTGGCTGACGGTCAACAACTGGGTGGTCGTCATCATGATCTTCCTGATCACGAGCCTGGCGATCTTCTCCGTGGTCACCGGTGTCACCAAGGGCCTGCGATGGCTGTCGAACATCAACATGGCGGTCGCGGCGCTGTTGGCCGCGTTCGTCCTGGTCCTGGGGTCCACGCTGTTCCTGCTGCAGTCCTGGGTGCAGAACATGGGCAACTACATCGCCACGCTGCCGGACATGATGCTGCGCACCGCGCCGTTCGCCGACGACACCTGGATGGCCGATTGGACCATCTTCTACTGGGGCTGGTGGATCAGTTGGGCCCCGTTCGTGGGCATGTTCGTCGCCCGGATCTCCCGCGGCCGCACCATCCGTGAGTTCATCGCCGGTGTGCTGCTGCTCCCGACGTTCATCAGCGCCATCTGGTTCACCATCTTCGGCGACTCCGGCATCCTGCGTCAGCAGCAGGAGGGCAACATGCTCGATGACGGCAGCGTCAACGCAAACACGTCGCTGTTCCAGTTGCTCGACGGGTTCCCGCTGGCCGCGGTCACCAGCGTCATAGCGATCATCGTGGTGGTCATGTTCTTCGTGACGTCGTCGGACTCCGGGTCGCTGGTCGTTGACATGCTCGCCACCGGCGGCAAGATCGAGACCCCAGTCCTGACCAGGGTCTACTGGGCCAGCCTCGAAGGGGTGACGGCAGCCGTGCTGCTGCTGGTCGGCGGCACCGACTCGTTGACCGCCTTGCAGACGATGTCGATCGCCACGGCGGTGCCGTTCTCGATCGTCATGGTGCTCGCGTGTATCTCGTTGCTACGGGCGTTCCACTACGACATCGCCGTGCAGCCGAGATTCCTTCACCTCAGTCTGGGCAATGGGAGCGAGGCGGCCGCCGTCGCCGCAGCCGCCGAACCGGCGCATCGTCACGAGAAACGCCGGCGTCCGATGTCGGCGACCTTCGCGGGACTGCCCGACAACGCCGACAAGCCCGATACCGGCGAGCTGATCGTCGCGGTGCACGAGGTACCGCATCACGCCGTGACGGTCGACCCGGAGACCGGATCGTTCGCGATGGGTGCGTACGAGGAACCCGAGGATCCCCTCGCAGATGGCGACGGGTCCACCAACGGCGAGGTCAGCCGATCTGTCGACGACGAAAGATCGCCCAGCCAGTCGTGACGAACAGCGCCGCGACCCCGATCAGCACGACGATCGGGGTCGCGCGCATCGGGTCCACCGGCACCAGCGGGGTGTGGGTGAACGGCGACAGATCGGCGGCCCACTGCGGCAGGTCGAACATGCCCGACAGCGGCCCGAGCAGCAACGCCCCCACCACGACCACCCATCCGACATGGGCCAGCGACGGTCGGATCGCGTAGAGCGCAAGCGCTATCGCCACCACGACCAGCATCGCCGGAACCTGCACTGCGCCCGTTTGCGCGGCGTTGGTCGCGGCTCTCGACCATCCCCCGCCCGCGATGCCGGAGCCGAGCACCATGCCGGCCGCCGCCACGATCACCAGGGTGACGCCGCCCACCGCACCGATCACCGTGTAGGTGAGGAAATAGCGGCCCCGAGCAGTCGGCGTCGTGAGTACCACCTCGGCGCGACCGGCCGACTCCTCGGCCCGCAGACGTTCGGCCAAATTGACTCCCCATGCCGAGGCGGCGACAGCGAGGAAGCCCAGCATGGTCATCCCGAACAACGTGCTCAACGTCGCGTCACCGAGTGCGGCGCGCATGACCTGATCAAACTGTTCGTTGCCCTGCGCGAGGTCGGCCACTGAGGGCTGCATGAAACCGATGATCAACGCGTAGACGAATATGCCTGCAGCCCATGCCAACAGCAACGACCGAGACAGCCGCACCGCCAACGACTCGACGCGTGGCAGGCGGGAACTCGCCGCCGGACCGCGGCGCTGGGCGATCAGCCCGGCTCCCAGATCGCGGTGCACCGCGACCCGCCCGGCGATGGCCGTCCCGCCGACGAACACCGCCACCGACAACACGGCGGGCAGCAGATCGTTGTTCCCGAACGGGTCGATCTGCTCAGCCCATCCGATCGGGTTGGTCCACCTCAGCCATGCCCAGTCGTCGGTTGCGTCGGCTGCACCGCGAAGCAGATAGCCCAGTAGGACAACCGAACTGGCGGTCAGGTTGGCGATATGGGAGGTGGTCGCGATCTGCGCGGCGACCAACGCCACCCCGATCGCAGCCAGCCCGGTCGAGGCGTACTGCGCGAACACGGCGACCGCATCGCCTGCATCGGCCCCCAGCGGGAGCAGGATCACTGCCATTGCCACCGAGACGATGCCGACGAAGAGGGTAGCGACGGCCGCGGCCGCGGCGGCCGGTGCCAGCGGGCCCACGGCGGCCGCCCGGACGAGTTCGGTACGGCCGAGTTCCTCCTCTTTGCGGGTCTGCCGCACGGTCATCATCGCCGCGCAAACCCCGAGCGCGGCGATCAGGAACAGCCCCGCGCGCCAGGAAACGAGCGCCGCGGTAGGTTCCACGTGGGTCAACTCACCGAGCAGAAATCGGAAGGCCGGGTTGGCACCAGGCCCGGCCTGCAGGCTCAGCCGCTGCTGGGGTGTCTCGTACATCCCTGAGATCGCCTGTGCGGTCGACACGTTGATCAACACGAACAACACAACCGTGATCGGCGCGAGAATCCGTTCGCGTCGTAGGCCGAGTCGCACGAGCACTCCGACGTGGGCCAGTTGATGCGACACCACGCTCGCGCGCACGCCGGCGACTCCCGCCGTCCCCGCCGTCATGCCCCGACCTCGCGGGGTTCGGAGTAGACGTGCAGGAACAGTTCCTCGAGACTCGGCGGCTCGACCGCCAACCCCCTCACGTCGAGTCGGGCGAGGACGCGGGTGACTTCGGCCAGTCCGGCGTCGGCGACGGTGAAGCTGACCTGATCGTGGTCGGCGGTGAAGTCGTGCACGCCGACAATCGAGGCCAGGTCGTGTGCGCCGACTCCGATGGTGGCGGTCACCCGTGAGCGTCGCAGGTGGCGCAGTTCGGTGAGCGGGCCGGACCGGATCGTCTTGCCGGCCCGGATGATGGTGACCGTCTGGCACAGTTGCTCGACCTCGTCGAGGAGATGGCTCGACATCAGTACCGCCGCCCCGCCGTCGGCGACTTCGCGCACGCAATCGGTGAACTCGCGTGTCATCAGCGGATCCAGTCCGGAGGTGGGCTCATCGAGCACCAGCAGTTCGCATGGCGCCGCCAGCGCGGCGATCAACGCCACCTTCTGGCGGTTCCCTTTCGAGTATGCCGAGGCCTTCTTGGTGGGGTCGAGGTCGAACCGGTCGATCAGTTCGTTCTTGCGTCTGCCGGACTCGACTCGCAGACCCCGCAACGACAGGAGCAGGTCAATACATTCGCCGCCGGACAGTTGTGGCCATAGATTGACGTCGCCGGGCACATAGGCGAGACGACGATGGATCGCCACCGCGTCGGCCATCGGGTTGCGCCCGAATACCGCGACTCGCCCGGCATCGGGCCGGTACATCCCGAGCATGGTGCGGATCGTGGTGGACTTCCCGGCGCCATTGGGACCGAGAAATCCGGCGATCTCGCCGGCGCACACGGTGAGATCGAGGCCGTCGAGGGCGGCGAACGAGCCGAACGTTTTCCGTAGCCCCTCGATGTCGATCACCGGATCAGTCAGAGTCGTGGTCATTGCGTTCCTCTCGATAGGCCAGTACCGCATCGAGCAATGACTCGTCGGTCATCACCCCGTGAACGGCGAGTTCGGCTGCGGGCAACACCACCCGGTCGACGTAGGACTGCAGGATCACCCCGGCATCCGACCAGTCCGCGGGCGGATTCATCACCACGTCGACCAGCAATGCACCCATCGACTGCGCGACCATGTACCGGGCGCGGGCGGCCTCGTCGCGGGAGGGCCGGATGGTTCCGGCGGCCACGCCTTTGCGGAAGGTCTGTTCGGCGTCCTCGGCCAGGTGCGCCAGCAACTGACGGGCCATCTCGCCGCCCGCCTGCAGACTGCGGATGAGATAGACGATGCGCGGGCCATCGGAGTCGATGTCCTCCATCCGCCGCACGAATCCGGCGAACGCGTGCGGACCGGCCTGCTCGTCGAGCCCCTGTTCGTTGGCCTCGCGGGTCTGCCGCAGGACATGTTCGTCGCACTCGGCGCGCAACTTCTCCTTGCTGCCGAAGTGATGGATCACCAACCCCGGACTCACCCCGGCGGCCTCGGCGATCGTGCGCACGGTCGCGGTGAAGCCGTCGCGGGCGAACACCTCGATGGCGGTGTCGCGGACCCGAGCGCGGGTGGTGCGATCGTCGGCGTCAGCTAAACGCATGTACAAGATGTTAAACACACGTTCAGCCGGGGTCAACAGATAACCAGTGGGGCCTGACCGGGGTGGTCGGGGCCACAACCTTAGACTTGCGGACATGAGTGACACCGCCACCGCACCGATCACGATTCCCGCCGACCTCCTGCCGTCGGACGGCCGCTTCGGATGCGGCCCGTCCAAGGTGCGCCCGGAACAACTGCAATCCCTCGTCGACACCGGTGCGTCGGTGTTCGGCACCAGCCACCGTCAGGCGCCGGTGAAGAATGTCGTCGGCTCCATCCGCGCCGGCCTGTCGGAGTTGTTCGCCCTGCCCGACGGGTACGAGGTGGTGCTCTCCAACGGCGGCACCACCGCCTTCTGGGATGCCGCTGCTTTCGGACTGATCAAGCAGCGTTCCCTGCACCTGACCTACGGCGAGTTCTCCTCGAAGTTCGCCACAGTCGCCAAGAAGGCCCCGTTCCTCGACTCGCCCGCGGTGATCTCCACCGACCCGGGGACCGCGCCTGATCCCGCCGCGCTGACCGCCGACGACTTCGGCGGCATCGACCTGATCGGCTGGGCGCACAACGAGACCTCCACGGGGGTGGCCGTGCCCGTGACCCGTCCGGCAGGCTCTGACGATGCACTCGTCGCCATCGACGCGACCTCCGGCGCCGGCGGCCTCCCGGTGAACATCGCCGACGCCGACGTGTACTACTTCGCACCGCAGAAGTGCTTCGCCTCCGACGGCGGCCTGTGGATCGCGTTGATGAGCCCGCGCGCCCTGGAACGGATCTCGCATATCGCCGAGACCGACCGGTGGTGCCCCGAGTTCCTCTCGCTGCCCACCGCTGTGGACAACAGCAGCAAGAACCAGACGTACAACACCCCAGCCGTGGCGTCGTTGCTGCTCCTCGACAACCAGGTGCAGTGGATGCTCGGCCAGGGCGGTCTCGATTGGTGCGTCTCGCGCACCGCCGATTCCAGCGCACGCCTCTACCAGTGGGCCGAGGCGAGCGAATTCGCGACACCGTTCGTCGCCGATCCGTCGCAGCGCAGCCAGGTGGTCGGCACCATCGACTTCGATGACGAGGTCGACGCGGCGGCGGTCGCAAAGACTTTGCGCGCCAACGGCGTGGTCGACACCGAGCCGTACCGCAAGCTCGGTCGCAACCAGCTGCGCGTCGGCATGTTCCCGGCGATCGAGCCGGACGATGTCAGCAAGCTGACGTCGTGCATCGACTTCGTCGTCGACAAGCTCTGAGGGCCTCCTGCTGACCGTCCCGCTGATCGAGTAGCCCGCGAGCCACCGTCCCGCTGATCGGATAGCCCGCGAGCCACCGTCCCGCTGATCGGGTAGCCCGCGAGCCACCGTCCCGCTGATCGAGTAGCCCGCGAGCCGCTAGGCGAGCGGGCGTATCGAGATCCCTTGCCTCGCGCCGGGTCTCGATACGTTGCCTCGCCTAGGAGGCTGCTGAAGAAGTGGTCTGTGTGCGGCTGGCCGTCGGTAATGCTGGGTCTGTTGATCGCGGGCGAGTGTTGCTCGGGCGCTTGTCCCGCGGGGTCAGGCGGTGGTCAGGGTCCAGGTGTTGTTGGTGGTGCTCAGCCCCAGGGTGATCAGGCGGCGCAGGTTGATCGCGGCGGCGCGGTGGTGCAGCCAGTTGTTGTTCGCGGTG
>NZ_JAKGCU010000024.1 GCF_021556435.1 Gordonia tangerina | reverse complement strand
GGCCGGAGGCCAATTCGGTTGCGAGCGCAGCGAGTGCGGGTTGCCGGATTGGTCGCAGCGCGTGGGCGGAGCGCAGCGGAGAACACGCGGAAGTCACCAGGCGTGGGTTGACAGGTCGGGGGTCCCTGTCGGTCACACTTGGTCGACGTGCGCGCGCAAGTTGGTGACCACCCACCCAACTGGGGACTCTCCCGACCCGGTGGCGCAGCGCAGCGCAGCCACCGGGTCGGGGCAACACTGCGCGGCCGCAGGCCGCTCCAGCGCTGTCCCGCACCGGTCAGCCGGTGATGTGGCGGCAGGTGCGGCATTCCCAGCGGTCAGCGACGCGGGTACAGGTGCGGCGTTGATCGCACAGCCAGCAGATCTGTCCGGGCTTGCCCTGGATGCCGGCGTCGATGTCGGTGTCACGTTGGCCGGCCAGGCGGTCACGTGCGGCCTCGGCGGTGGCGCTTAGCGCCTGCCCGGCCGGATTGTGGCGCAGCAGGCCGCCGAAGTCACGGAGACACTGACTACAGGGGTGGCCCTGGGCGTCAGTGGGATTGGCGCAGCCCGGTAGGGCACAGCGTGGGAACAGTTCGATCGTCATCGGTTGCCTTTCGTGTGGTTCGGGCAGGGGGTGGGCGCGAGGTCGGTGCTCGGCCCACCCCCTGGTCTGGGTTCAGTCCAGTGCCACGTCGTCGGCGTTGGTGTCGCCGGTGATGACCTGCTCGACATCGGAGAGGGTGTATCCGGTCACGTCGACCAGGAAGCGCAGGTAGTCGGCGCGGGCGGTGATGTGTCCGTTGGTGTAGTAGCGGTCGGACACGTTGCGCCAGGCGTCTTTCCACATGTGGGCTTCTCGGGCCGCCAGCGCGATACCCAGGCTGATGATCTGGGTGCGGTCGGCGGTGGTGGCCTGATCGAGGAGCTCGGCGGGGTCGCCGCCGAGGATGGTGGCCGCGATCTCGGCGGCGTTGCCCTGGGAGCTGTTGGCGCCGAACATGTCGTGATGGGCACGCATCGATGTTGCGAGGAACTTCGCGACGGTGGTGGCGCTGCCCTTGGGGAGGGTCTTGCGGGTCAGCCACGCGGTCAGCTTCTCGATCCGCACTTCGCGGGCGGTCACACTGGCCGCGTTGAGCATCCGCACCCGGCGGCGTTGCTGCTTTTGTGCCTCGCGCTCGACGTCGCTGGTGTCGGTGTCGGCCGAGGCAGACGGCTCGCTGTAGCTGCGCGCGATCAGTCCGAGGTCGGCCCAGCGCCGCACGTACCAGATGGTTTCGATCTGGTAATCGATGTGGGTGGTCAGGGTGCGCGGGTCGCGCAGTCCTTCGGTGGGTTCGGTGTCCTCGTCGAACACGTCGTCGGCAAGCGACCAGTCGATGAGGTGCTCGGCGACGGTGTTGCCGTCGGTGTCGGTCCACCATTCCGAGGGGTCGGCCATCACGTAGGCCAAGCGATGCTCGGTCGGGATGTCCTCGATGCGTGCGGGGGTGCCGTCGGAGTTGCCGAGTTGTTCGAGGCGAGCGTGCGCTTGCGGCGCGAAAGAGGGGTGGCGGGTGACGGCGTCGATCCCGTCGGCGGTGTAGGTGGCGACCTGGGCGAGTAGAAGTCGCCGCTCGTCGGCGTCGGACTCCAGTTGCTTGGCCTGGTGTTCGAACCGTCCTCGCTCGGCGGCGTCGAGTAGCCATTGCTGTGCTTCGGGGTCGTGGTCGTAGGCGGCGAGCACCGCCGACTGCTCCAATGTGAGGCCGGCGTCTTGGTCGAGCAGATCGAGGGTGGTCGCGGACTTCGCGACGGCCAGGGTGTTGTCGACGTCTTTCTTGGCGGTGCGGGTGGCCTTGGCGATCTTGGTCGCCGACATGCCGGCCAGGGCGAGTTGCTCGATCGCCGCGACACGGTCGGAAGCGCGTAACCCTTCGCGTTCGAAGCTGGACAGCTGCTCCAGGACGCGGTCGACGGTGGCCGCTGCGTCGTCTGCGGCGTCGACGGGGACCACGTACACCGGGATGCTGGCCAGTTCGACCTGCCGCGCGGCCAGTGTGCGGCGCTGCCCGTCACGTACCCGGACCTGGCCGTCGATCTCGACGGCGAGGACGGGTTGGCGCACACCGTCGCGGATCGAGTCGATGAACTCGGGGGTCAGCGTGGTGTCGGCGTCGGTGCGGATGTTGGTGTCGATGACCAGATCGGCCGGTGCGAGGTGACGTAGCTCCCCGCCCGATCCTGCGGTGGTGGTGTTGTTGTGTGCCATGGGGTTTCTCCCTTACTGTGGTGGTGAAACCCCGGTCAGATAGCCGCTGACCGGGTTTTCTATTGCCCGCGTAGTTGAGTGCGACGCGGAAGCTGTGGTTTACAGACCCTCGATGTCGACCCAGTGGGCCAGGGCATCGGAGAACGCATCATGCGGCGACAGGTCGTCGTCGTAGGCATCGCGCCATGCCCAGTCCGGCAGATCGGTGACTGCGTGGCCGCTGTAGTTGCGGGCCTTACGGTCGACCAGCAGCATCCACACGGCGAAATGCCGGTCATCTCCTGCGCGTGCCAGGCGGTCGGGGTCGCGTTCGGCGATACGGTCGGCAAGAGCATCGATGGCGGTGCGGTCCTGGTCGGCGAGCCAAGCATTCATGTGTTCTCTCCTGTCGGATGCGGGTCTGGTGGTTACGCGGCGGTGGTGGTGAACGTGCGGGCCGGATCGAGCTGGCCGAGACCGCAGCACTCGCACAGCCAGCGGCCGTGCACATCGTCGGTAGCGGGCACGAGCAGCCCGTGGTCGGCCATAAAGTCCACGACCTCGGCAGTGTTCTCGGTGTTCAGACCGCTCATGTCTCCGTATGCGACGGCCAGAGCGCAGCCGGTGCACAGCTGGTAGACAGTGGTCGCATTGCTCATGGTGACCCCTCCCGTTGTGAGTGCTGGTTTGCGTTTGCACAAGCCATCTCTTTGCCGCAGGGAGTGGTCTGCAAGGGTGTTTACAGTGAAAAAGTCATCCGGGCCGAAGGCCTGAAACCCGTAGGGCGGATTAGTTTTTCACGGCCCTTGCAGACCGCGATCGGAGGTAAGAGAATGAGCGGTGCAACGCAAACCAACTCAGCCCGAAGGGCGTCACAGCGCGGCGTAGCCGCTTCCATTCAGATGACGGCGTAGCCGGCAGAAGGGCGCCTCGGACACCACCCGAATCCACATTCACGTTCAAGAGGGAAGTGGAGTAACGCTGCGGAGGTCTGCCGATGAGCGCGCGAAAAGCGCCCGCGCCTGGACCGGGCTCAATCGGTCCCGCTGCGGGGCGCCTTTCGTGTTGCCGGTTTCACCCGTAGGTAGCTATCCGCGATGACTCGGTAGCTATCCGCGATGACTCGGCAAACAGCACAGTTGCGGATTCAACCCTTCGCGGGTTCGCTGATACGTGAGGTGGCGCTAGTGGTCGTTGGTTGGAGGCTTGCTGGCACCACCGGTGGGGCGTCGGCGGCGCCACAAGGCGGCGCTGAGCATGACCGCGATGATCGAGAAGTAGATGATGGCATAGGCAACGGTCCTCAAACGCTGACCGTCCATGTGTTACAGAACCTTTCGGTCCTGTGTACCGGTCGGCGTGGTGAACTCTCGGAGTCTGCGCCGGAATCCGACGTCGAAGGCAGAGGTCGCGGAGTACTTCGCGAGGATGACGGTTGCGGTAGCGCCACGCCACTCGGGGCTGACGCGGCGGATGGTGTGGTCGGCGGCGAGGTAGCCAGAGGCTTGATCGACTAACGTGGTGCATTGATACATGTCACGGCCCTTTCCGTGGTGTGTGTCGGGTCCGTGGGTGTTCCAGCACCCGCGGACCTTCTTTCTATGTCTGTCCGGCCGAGGGGGACGCTTTTCGGGTTTCCCGGCCTCACTCTCAGTTGGCTACCGTCGACCACCCAGCCACGCCAGCATCGAGGGAACGATGATGCCCAACACCCAGATCGGGCCGAAGATGAGGGCAGACGACTCGGGTGCATCAGACAACCAGAGGGCTAGGAAGGGGATCAAGCCGAGGAGGAACATAGAACCGGCTATCGCGAGGGAGAAGCCGTTGGCTTTGGCTTTGACTTCCGCGTAATTCGGCGGCTGGTGGGGTGCCGGCATGGGTCCGTGGTCGTTGGGTGTCGACTGCTGCTCATCGTTCATGGGTTCCTCCTTGGGTTGTGAGTCGAGTTAGAACAGGGCGATCTGGTGACGGCTAGGAGAGATCACGATCAACATCAGCATCTGCTCGTGATGGTTATAGTCTACATGCCCGTGGGTTATAGTCAACATCATGGATCGGCTCGGAGAGTTGGGGCAGCGAGTGCGCGAGGCGCGGACCAGTTGCGGTCAGACCCAAGCCGAAGTTGCCAAAGCGGTTGGAGTGCACCGGACCCACCTGTCGGCGATCGAATCCGGGGGCGAGAACATCACGGTCGGGACGTTGTACCGGATTGCGGACCACTTCGGGGTTCCCGCTTCACAACTGCTGCCTGATTGAGTCGAACGAGTCGCCAACGCATCGAGATGCTGCAACTCGCGTTGCGCGATTTCGTGAACCGACGCTGGGGCGAGTGCCGGCAACTATTAGGCTCGGCGATCGTCGACGGACACCGGGGGCCGGTGGTCAATTCCCCTCGGGATCGTAAGTGGTGGCGGAGAGTCAGCCACCGATGGGGAGCTGGTCGATCGCCCAGATCGCCAATAAGACGACCTGCACGCCCAGAAAGATGATCGCGAGAGAGGTCAGGACCACGAAAGGCCAGTCCCTGTACCAGGGTTTAGCTTCACGCTCCTCAGCGGGTAAACGTTCGTACTCCTCCAGGGCGCGCGTGAGCGCGGCGATCTTCTTCTCGGTAGCGCGCCGTTCTTTCTCGTTCATACGGGTCCATTTCCTCAGGGATCGTTGGTTGATCGTCTCAGACCGGTCCGACATACGGCTGACCTGCCAGGCAGGCACGCGACGTCCACCTACGCATCAGCGATCGTGATCAGACCATTCGTTGCCAGCTCCTGGATGCGGCGGGCGCCGCCTGCGATGCTGTTGACCGAGTCGACGACGACGTCGGCGGGCAGCGCGCCACCGACGCGCTGCGCGCGAAACCGACACTCATCCAAGCTATCGGTGATTCGCGCCCTACGATGCTGGATCTCTTCGAGCACCCTGACGACACTGTTGATCTCACTCTGGATGGACATGGCGACCCCCTCGTTGGTCAATGGCTTTTCACCTGCACTATGCACGGCCAGTCCGACACATTTCGTGATTTCGGTTCTATTCCGTCACTGGTGACGAAATAGATTGCAGTGCAACAGATCCCGAGCCGATAGTTATTATTATGTAAAGTAGTGGTTTACACGCTTCCGGGAAGTGTTGCTTGACAGCCTTTGTCGGTGTCGGATGACACGGTACTTGGGACTCTGACTCCCTAGTTGAGACTCAGTGACACGGACATGAGACCTGTCCCGCCGTGACCTGCACGAATCAACTCCATACTCCCAAATCAGTTGTCATTTAGGCTCAGTCACTGCGCCGATCCGCCTGGGAGTTTCACAATCGCTGACACCAATTAGCTCGCCCGCATGTAGATGCGGGCAGGTCGACCGCTCCCAAGTAGCTGTCACTACTCCCAACTGCGTTGTCATCCGACACAGTGACAGCGAAGGTGGGACTGTGACACCCAAGATGGGACACTCCCTCGCTGACATCATCGATGACTACAAGCAGCGCTCTGGACTGTCGGACGTGGCGATCGCAACCAAGGTCGGTATGAGCCGGATGAATCTGCACCTGTGGCGCAAAGAGATTCGCGCACTACCATCCAACACGACCCGGTACGACGTGCCGGTCACCTGCGCAACTGCGACCAGGTTGTCGTGGGTCGGGATGCCGCGCTGGCCGACTGCGGATACCTCGCCACTCCCCCGTCGTGGGACGAGGTGTCACTGGACGGGATCGTGGCGGTGTCCCGCATCCTTAGTGGCCTGTTGGGGCGCGCGCTGACACCATCGGAAGCAGCACGCCTCAAGACCGCGTGGCAAGCTGGCAGCCCACGCACACTGGACTCCATCGCCGAAGCGCTCGACCCCCAGAGAAGGGAGCTCCGATGAGCGCTCTCGACGCACCACTCAACGAACTGCACGATCAACTCACCTCGCTGCAACGAGTGGTGCACGGTCTCGAGATCACTGGGCCCAGTGATCTGTTTGGACGAAGCACCAGCCGATCTGACCAAGATCGTAGTGCCCGTTGATGTCTGGCTTGAGTTTGTCGCCGGTGATGACGGCGACGTTCTCGACGAAGGCCAGGGTCTCGCCCTCGGCGGCGGCGATCACCGATTCCAGCACCTCGCGGGTGACGACCGGCGTCGCCCAGCCATTCCAGGGCCGTCCGTAGCTGACGGCGGTCCAGACGTGCTCCGCCTCGAACCCGTCGATGGTGAATGTGCTTACCATGCCTAGAGAGTACGGGTCCTCTACGACAGGACTGTTAGTCCGCGTCGGGGTCGGGTTCGTCGTCAGACTCGTACAACACCGACCCGATCAGCCCGTCGACCGAGATCGCGTCGGGCGCTGGCGCGGGACGTCCCTCGGCGAACGCGAGCCGAACTGCCGCGAGGTACGCCAGCCGAACGGCCTGGATCACCAGGACGCGGCGCAGCCCGATCGAGACCTCGCCGCGCTCGTGCGCCACGGCTGCCAGGCGGGCGATGGTCTCGGCGCGCCGAGCGATTCGGATGTCGGGGTGACCGCGCTCGGCGCGGGTGCCGTCGCCGATCAGGGGGAATTTGTAGGACTGCGGTAGCTCGACCGCGGGCGAGGCTGGCGGGATCTTCTCGTTGAGGATCGCCTTGAACCGGGACTCGTCGATGGCCTTGAGGTACGCGGCGTACTCGGCCGCGTCGAGGGCTGTCTGGGCGTCTCTCTTGGACATCGCGGTCAGGTCCCAGAGCGGCCACAGCTCGACCTCCGCCACCTCGAACGTGTCGAGGATTCGCATAGCTACGGCGTCAGTGCGCTGGTTCGTCAGGTGCCGCCGCACGCGGGTAGCCAGGCCCTCCTTGGTCTGGCCCACATAGATCGGCTCGCCGTCGTAGTCGTAGAAGGCGTAGACGCCCCATTTGCTGCTGCCGATGACACGTCCGTCGTCGGTAGTCGCATTGGTCAGCGCCTCTTTGAGCAGGACGCGGAATTCGCGGACGGACGTGGCGGGCAGTGAGCTTTTCGGCGGCTTCTTGTGTGCCTGGGGCGACGCCTTGCCTCGGCTAGACAACTGCTGCTTCTGAGGTGGTCCGCGGTGCGAGTTCGCCCCTGACCAGCGGAACAAGATAGTTCTTCGCGAGCCACTCGACTGCGGGAACGGCCACCGCGTCGCCGAAGGCGAACTGCACCTGGCTGTCGCGGAAACCGTCGATGTTGTAGGTGCTGGCTCCCATGAGCGCGGCGTATTCGACGCCGGTCATCCACCGGACGCTGACCTTGCCGTAGCCCATGCGGACCACAGCCTGTTTGGACGACCCGCCGCGGGCGGTCCGGAGACAGCCGGACACGTCGTCGGGGCGCATCTCCCACACAGCAACGCCGTGACGGGTGCGGCGGTAGGCGGTGCGCCATTCATAGTGTCGGTCCTGCCTGCGCAGCTGGTTGAGGCGGGTCTTCTGGACTTCGGACATCGAGTCGATGAACGCCGCAACCCGGTCCTCGTCCCACCAGCGCGGGTCGTCGTTCTTGAGGCGCTCCAGCGTCCGGCCCAGCCCAGCGGGCACGTGCGCTGGCGGATCGGGCAACGTGGCGCGGTGGGTCGTGAGGGTTGGATCTCCGAAAAACGTCTCGGTCCAGCCTGGCCGGAGGGGGTGCTCCATCTCGTCGGTGTCGACCGGCTCGCGCGAGCCGACGAGGAACAGACGGGGCCGTGACTGGGGCACGAACCTACGGGCGTCGATGGTGAGGAGGTCCACCGAGTAGCCGAGATCGTTGAACTCGCGGATCGCGGCGCAGAGGTCGTCACCGCCGTGCGACGTTGCGAGCCCGACCACGTTCTCCAGCACCACCACCTTCGGACGCCCCTCGTCTCCCATTGACCGGAGAACACCGGTGAACGCGTAGAACGCCGATGACTCGGCACCTGTCAAGCCGGTGCGGTTACCTGCCAGCGAGAGGTCGGTGCATGGGGATGACGCCCACGCGAGAGCGGCGCCGGCGGGCAGCTCAGCAGGATCGACGCTGCGCACGTCACCCACAACCATCACGTCGTCGTCGAATTGCGAGCGATACATCTCGGCCTTGTCAGGAGAGATGTCGTTCGCCCAGGCGGTGTCGAATCCTGCGAGGTCAAGGCCCATTCGGGCGAGCCCCACGCCGGCGAAAAACTCGAGGACACGGGGACGCGACCGCAGCCGAGTTACAGACATGTGATTCACACTAGACGCTCACCGATGAGGCCTCTACCACATTGCCCCGACGCGTTGCGGTCGTCACACGCCTGCCTGTGGATAATATCGTCGGTGTGGTGCCCACCGACCCTCCCAACCCTCGGCATGGACGACGAAGCCCACTCACCGACCCAGCAGACCCTCGCCATGGGACGACGAACGGCTACGGCAACCACGGATGCCGGTGTGACCTGTGCCGCGCCGCTAATGCGAAACACCACCACGAGTACATCGTCAGAAACCGGGCCGCCGGCCGGCTCCTGGGGGATCACGGATCGTCGGTCGCCTATGACACGGGATGCCGCTGTGAGGTGTGCAGAGAGGCTCACAACAGGAGGTCGCGCGAGTACAAGCGACGTCGTCGCGCCGCGGGATGACCGGACAAGCGGCGAGCTGGGCGTCGTCACCAGCGGTTCGCAAGTCGATGAGATCGAACCGCCGCCGCGACACGGCACCCGAGGTCGAGGTCCGACGGCTGCTCCACTCGCGGGGTCTGCGGTACCGCGTCGACTACGCGCCTGACCGCGCGCACTTGAGGAACCGCGCGGACATCGTGTTCACACGCGCGAGGGTGGCCGTGTTCATCGACGGGTGCTTTTGGCATGGCTGTCCCGACCATCACCGGCCGCCCACCGCGAACAGCGACTACTGGTCCTCCAAAATCAAGAGGAATAGTGAGCGCGACGAGCGCGTGACCGAGATGCTTCGCGAGAACGGCTGGACGGTGTTGCGGTTCTGGGAGCACCAGCCGGCGCGTGAGACAGCAGACGATATCGTCCGCGAAATTCTTTCCCGCGCTTAATGATCACGCCACTCCTTCCGCTTCTCTCAATCGGGCTCAATGCCACCCCAGAAGGACGAAGGGCGTTCGATGGATAGTGTGAACGTTCGGCTGCGATCGATCCAGGGGCCCTCGAGCGATGAGCAAGTCGAGTGTCCTCGCGAACGAGGTCGCGCCGCGGATATAGGTTCATGCGGTGGCCGATTCCCCAGACCAAGTCATCGCGATGGGCAACTTCGCCGAGTTCAAAACGGACAACTATCCGAAGCTGTCCGACGACGACGCCTTCGAGCGCTTCGCGTCGAGCCTGTTGCTCAGGAAGTACGGCGCTGATCCGGCCGACATTGAGCGAGGCCTCGTGTCTGGGAACAATGACGGCGGAATAGACGGGATTTTCTTGTTCCTGAATCGCAGCGAGTCCGTGCACTCGGACTCGCTGCGGCTGTCGAGACGCAAGAACGCCTTGAGCGGCTTGCAGACCGGCGTCGCGTTGGATGTCGTAATTGTTCAAACGAAGAAGGAGAAGAGCTGGGACACGAACGTGTTCCCGAAGATCGAGAGCACGTTGAAGGCGATCTTCGATGATAAGCAGACGGCCGCGGACCTCCGGGCCTTTCCGCTTAACGACGACGTCATCGAGAGGGCGATGACGTGGCGGAAGCTGCGCGCCAAGCTCACGATGCTGGTGCCAGTCGTCCACTTCCACGCCTACTACGCGAGCCTTGCCAAGCAGGCGAATGTCGACTCCTACATGACGACGAAGGCAAACCAGCTGGGGACGTGGCTGAGAGCGAACCTGCCGACCGGAAGCACGACGACGGTCGCGTACCTGGGCGACGCCGAACTCGTGACCCGGCTGCGAGACAGCAGCGACTATCTCGCGAAGCTCGTCGTAACAAAGCCACCCGTGCGCGAGGGAAAAGCACTCGTCGGGCTCGTCTCGGTCAAGGACTACTTGAGCTTCATCCGGTACGAGAAGTCAACGACGATACGCGAGGAGATGTTCGCGGCCAACGTGCGCGACTACGCCGGCTCGAATGTGCGCGTGAACGACGCGATTGGCAGGACTCTCGCCAATGACTCGGAGTCGTTGTTCTGGTGGCTTAACAACGGCATCACAGTGATCGCTGACAAGGCGAACAATCCGCTTGAGCTGGAATGGGTGCTCACGAATCCACTGATCGTCAATGGCCTGCAGACCTCGCACGTGATTCACGAGCAGGCCATCGCGGAGGCCATCACGAAGAAGCGGTTGAGGCAATCAATCCTGGTGCGCGTCATCACCGAGTCCGATCCCGAAGTGCGCGAGGCCATCATCGGAGGCACGAATAACCAGACGGCGATCGCCAGTCTCCAACTACACGCCAATGAAGAGAAGCAACTCCGGATAGAAGAGTTCCTCCGCCCACACGGTTGGTACTACGAACGGCGCCGATACCAGTATCGAGGCGTCAAAGTGCCGGCGAGCAGGATCCGGAACATGACGGAACTGGGGCAGGCCGTCATGGCGATTCGCCTCCTCCAGCCCGACACCGCCAGGGCGCGCCCGGCAACGCTGCTCGGCACAGACACCGGTTGGAAGCGAGTGTTCGATCCCGCCGAATCGGAGGAGCTGTACCTGAAAGCGCTGGTGGTCCTCGACGCGGTCGACGACTATCTCAGGTCGGCGGCGGCGAAGGCGATTGCCGACGACTCGACAAACGCGCGCTTCTATCTGGCCTCGGGCTACGTCCTGGAGGCGTCTGGCGTCAAGAAGCTGGACGACTTCGTGAAGACGCCGAGCGTGATGCTCAAGGACAAACCGACGCCATCCCTGCTCGCCGGTCTGCATAAGTTACTCAACGAGGAGGTGCAGAAGCTCGACGACGGCAAGACTGCCCTGGACCGCATCTTCAAGGGGAAGGACCTCAAGGACGCGTACTTCGACCGGATAGTCGGAGGCGCTTAACAGTACCCGGATCAGCGCGTCCCGTCCCGGCCCTGGCACGTCGGGGACGGGGCGCTCGGGTTCTTGGCCGCGGTCCGTGAGGTGTTCCCCGACACGCGTGAGCAACGATGCTGGTTTCACAAGCAGGCCAATGTGCTTGCTGCACTGCCGAAATCAGCGCACCCCAACGCCCATCAAGGCGATGCAGGAAATCTACAACGCCGAAGACGAACAACACGCTCGCCAAGCGATCAACGAGTTCGAGAAAGCCTATGGCGCCAAGTATCCCAAGGCTGTGGCCAAGATCGTCGATGACGCCGACGTGTTGCTCGAGTTCTACCGGTACCCGGCCGAACACTGGATTCACCTGCGTACCACCAACCCGATCGAGTCCACGTTCGCGACCGTGCGGTTGCGGACCAAGGTGACCAAGGCCCCGGATTCCGGGAAATCCTGCACCCTCGTCAGGTACAATTGAAACGTACCTGTAACAGGTTACGTACTTTCTGTACTCCATGAGGGAGCTCCCGATGGCGCGAAAAGACACGACAACTGCAGCGATCGCGGACGCTTTCGCGCGGTTGACCAGTGCAGGACGTCCGGTGACGGTACGAGCGTTGCGTGAGGAAGCGCGCGTGGGCACTGACGCCGCCCGGCAGTGGCTCGCTGCCAACCGGCCGGCCCGGGACGTTCCCGATCCTCCTGTCGAGGTCCTGACCCCGGTTCTTGCGCCGCTGTGGTCGGCCGCGATCGCCGCGGCACGCGATGAGACGGCGGAGTCTCTGGCCGCTGAGCGTGACGCTCTGGTGGCGGCCGAGAGCAGCGCACTGTCCGATGCCGACCAGCAGCGTCGCCGGGCCGAGCAGGCCGAGGCCACGATCGCTCAACTCGAAACCGACATCACCCGCTTGCGCGCCGAACTAACGGCCGCGCTCGACCGGGCTCAGGCCGCCGACGCCGCGAACGCCGCAACCCGTACCGAGGCGGCCGCCGAGGTCGCCGCCGAACGAGACCGGGCACGAGTCGCCGAACAGACTGCTGCCGCCGCGCAGGCCACAGCCACGACGCTGCGCGCAGTCGTCGATGCCTTCCATGCGGACCGAAAGAGCATGTAGCGCACCCCTTTGGCAAAGGGATTCTGAAATCTCTTTCCTGATAAGTGTTCGATCTGATTCGTTCGAACTTCAGTTCGAGCGTGCACTCGATTACGCATACGGGGAGCGGCATCCGATCATCGACAAAGAGGAAAGGGATTTGGACGCATGAGGCGACCTGTACTCGTATACCTGCTCATACTGGCCGGGGCGGCTGTGGTGGGTGGGTGCACCTCACCTGCACCGCCCACCTCGAGTTCACCAGCGGCCACCAGCGCGACGGCTACGTCGGCTGTCTCGACCTCGCCCGACGAGACGAGGTCTGCGGCGAGCATCCCGTCGGCAGCCCAGGTGATCGAACTGTCGCTGCAGACAGCGGTCGATGGTGACACTGTGCACGCGAGCGGGCGAGTGAATCTCCCCGACGGCACACGTCTATCCGTGGGCCTGCAGCGCACCATCATCGACCCCGAACGCCCGGACGACCCCGGCTACCTCGACGTCGACTACGCCGACACCACAGTGACGGACGGCCGCTATTCCTATGACCTCGTCGACAACGCCAAACGTGATGCCGCGGCGTTCGTGTCGGCCTACAACGAGGGTGAGCCGCCCGCCCGCCACCAGCGCGTCGGCGAGCAAGTACGCGTGGCCGTCTCATTCAGCCCACAAACCGACGATCAGCTCCCGGCGGCAGTCGCCGCAGCAGGCGGGCTCGACGGATCGGCGTTGGCGACGAGTCCTCAGCGTGAGGAGATCGGCGAATGGACCGATGATCCGTACTGGACGTTGCTCGCGGAGCGCGAATTCGTCAAGCCCCTCACCTGACCTACGAGGCAGGCACCGAGCCCAGCCGCTGTCGCACCGACACCTATGCCGGGTCGTCGGATGGCGGCGGAGACGGCTGCGATGCGCTTGTGCTCACGCGCACCCGCGATGGGTTCGACAACCCCGTTGGATCAGCCCGGTGGTGATCGCAGCCTCTTGGGGATTTCTGGCGTTCTTCGCCGGGCGGCGCGAGCGCCTACCTCCTGATGGTTACGCGCGTTCGCCACAGCCCGGACTTGTAACCGCCGGGACCGGCCTGACAGCCCGCCGCCGCAGGTGCTGCCCCACATCCTCGGTCCACGCCCCGTGGACCGAAGATGTGGGGTGTTCATCCGAGCGAACGACAAGCGTCCGGAGTCTGTGCGTAACGTCCGTCGATGTCTTAGAGTCGCCCTACGGGTCGTGGGGTCTCGTCGACTGTGCGGTCTCGTGTCGGGTCAGTTGTTGATGAGGAGCTCCCTGTGACACGTATTCGGATGAGTGTGGTTGGGGTTCTTGCGGGTATCGCGCTCGCGGTCGGCATGCCGGTGGCCGTGGATGCGACGGCATCGGCGAGTCCGATGACCATCAAGTGCAAGCCGCTGTCCGTCGCCGACAATCCGAAGCCGGGCGTGTACACGCACTTTTGCACAGTGATCCAGCAGAACGGAATGATGGTAGAGACCTTCTACGGTTGAGAGGTGCACGATGAGTGATCAACCACGGTTGCACGTCACGCAGCAAGCGTTGTTCTCCGAGGACCACGGTGTATGGACCGCCCGCTACGGCGGCGAGGACTGGTCGGTCACCGCCGAGTCCAAAGAAGCCGCCCTCGACCTGCTGCGCGAAACCCTCGAAGCGCGCCTCGACGACGCTGACTATCATTCGCGCCGAATCGGACTGGGCGAGGCTGCCGCGCTGGGTCTGCATGCCGAGGAAGGCTTCAGCGCACGCTTTATCAACCGAGAAGACTACGAAGCTCGGATGATCACGATGATGGAAGAGACGCTGCAAGCCGACGACTAGGCGCCACCACCGCCCACCCCGGGCACGGCTCTCCGGGGTCGTCGAGTGACGGCTCGGCCGGTTCGTACCGAATATGGTTCCGGTCAGCGGAATCTGGGCGTCTCGTTCAGCCCGCACCAACACCTATGCCGTGTCGTCAGATGGCGTCGGATACGACTGCGATGCGCTTCGAGTGCCACTCGGGTCGGCGACTTCTGGGCTGATGGCCTCGGATGAGGACCACCAGTCGGGGACATCGATGCCGGCCTGCCACAGGTCACGTTCGTGACGGAGGAGTTGGTGGGTTTGTTCCCAGAACCCGGACGGCGGGGCGGGAGGATCGTCAGGCTGTCCGTGTGTCATGACTGCTCCGACCTAGGGCTGCATCGCTTCTGCGGGTATGTGGTGTGACTGTACGCGCTTGGCCCGGTGAGGGGCCGCCGTCGCCTCGCGATGTAACGCTGGGTGTGCCTGCGGACGACTGACGGTATGGCTGCGCCGGATCTGCCAGACCCCCGACCCGGCAGATCCGGCGCAGTTCTGGTCTGCAGGTTGGTAGGTGTCGAGAATTCTGGGTTTAGGTTCCGACCTGATGCGGTTGAAAGAACTTTCGCTGATCTACGACGCGGGGCTTGTCCGCAGACGGGGCCGACGAACGCCGCCGCCCGAGGGGCGGCGGCGTTCGTGGGGTGGGTCAGGACACGTAGGTGGTGGTGAATTTCCATCCACCGCCGGTCGGTGTACAGGGGCTCACCGACAGGCTGGGTCCCGGGTAGGGGGCCAGTTTGCCTTGGGCGTTGAGCCGTTGCTGCTCACGTTTTTGGGCGGCGACCTTGCGGTCGTTTTCGCTGATCTTGGCGCTGCGGGTGCTCTCGCACGAGGCTTTGCTGCCGAATCCGGAGTAGATGTCGGCGTGTGCGGGTGCTGCGGCGACCGCGCCGGCGATCGCGCAGGTGCCGATCCCGACAGCGACCGTGGCTGCCAGTCGTGTCCTGCTCGGTGTGGTCATGTACATGTCTCCTTTGTTCGCAGTGAGTGCTTACTGATGCCGCCTCGGTGTCCGCACTGGCTGTGCGGGTGGTGCGGCCACGATGTGACGTCGGTGGTGCCCGGAAGTGTTCCCCGACTGCAGAACTCGTTGGGTTGGGTCAGGGGTTGAGGGTGGCCGTGGGGGCGCACCAGTTGTGGTGGCAGGTCAGCGCCGAGAACGCCATCCGGTCGGTGTGACGGTTGAGGACCTGCGGGGAGGTGCCGCCACTGTGTGACCAGTCGACCCGGTTGGTGGTGGTCACGATGCCGCTGTCGTAGACCTTGCGTACTGCGAGGCGACCGTTGGTGCACTGCACCGAGGTCACTCGTGCGGTGTCGAAGGCCACCACATACGACTGGTAGCCGGTCAGCTGCCCGGCTTGCTGGGCGTTGACCTTCACCCACGGCGAGCTGCTGGTGGTGTGGTTGGCGCGGTCGGTGATCGGCACTGTGGCCCCGACGGCGGGCGCCTCGGCACAGGTGCCGGCGATATCGGTCCACCCTGTGGGGTAGGCCGCCTGGGCGCTCGCCGCTCCGAGCACGCTGGCGAACATCACGCCGGCGGCCGCGCAGGTCGCGGCGATGAGCCGTCGTCTCGACGTCATCGATGTCATCTGATGTGTTCCAACCTTCTGCTGTGGCCGCCCCCTCTGCTGGTGGCGGCCTGGGGGTTGCTAGGGCAGGACGAACGATCCGGGTTCGGGGACCGCTGGAGCAGCTTCGCCGAGAACGAACCAGCCACCCGGGGTTGCCCCGTCTGCCGGCGAGTCAGTGTCCGCACCGGCCGGTGGTGGTGCTGCGGCTGGTGGTGCGGTTTCGATGATGGTGGTTTCCAGCGTGGTGCCGCCGGGCTCGACCGGTGCGGTCGGCTCGGTGGGTTCGGTGGGTTCGGTCGGGTCGGTGGGTGCGGTGGTGGTGTCCTCGGCGGCGGTCGCCGGCGGCGGGCTGGTCGGGGTATCGGCGCCGGCCGACCCGATGGTCAGCGCTGTGGCGAGCACTCCGCCCGCGAGTACGACCGGCGCGACCCATCGAATAATCTGCGGCACTGTCGGTCTCGACGGTTGTGGGGTATCGGGCATGTCAGATCCTCCACGCGGGACCGTAGGTGACGACTTCGGAGGTGCCGGTGGCGGTGCGCACCCGCATCTTGGTGTAGGTCCGTACGGTGACCGGGCCCATGGCCGAGTTGACCATCAGATGCACGCCGGCGAAGTCCGCTGAGGCGCGCGGTGAGTTCATGGCGCCCTGGGCCAGCGGCACGTCGGTGATTCCGCCGTGTTCGACGGTGAACGACAGGGTCTGGGCGGGAATGACTGTCACGTCGGCGCTGACGTCGCCGCCGATCGGGATCTCGGTCGGGGTGATGGTCGGCGAGATGTTGACACCGCCGCCGACGCTGAGGCTCGGTGTGGACATGGTGACCGCGATACCGGTGGGCGCGAACGACACCGGGTAGCCGATCTGGTAGCCGGTTTCGAAGTCGGCGCTCTGGATCAGGGTGCCGCGGGGGCCGGTGATGGTGGCGGTGTTGGTGGCGCCGAGGAACGCTTCGCGGCTCATCGGGGAGGAATCCAGCGGCGGCACCGACCGGATCTTCAGGTTTTTCTGTGACACCTCGAGATAGATGCCGTCCTGAGTTTTCTGCACTCGGGAACTGGTGGCCGCGTCGGCGGCCGACGGCGCGATCAGCGCCAATCCTGCGGCCGCGGCCAGCAGGGCCAGGGCGCTTCGAGACATCCAGCGTCTCATCATCGGGGTATTTCTCCTCTGTTGGGGCAGGCCCGCAGGGAGACGTCGACGCTTTGGGGTAGGCGCACCCGTGATCGGGTGCTGCCTTCCCCAGTGATCCCCCCGCAGATCGCTACATGCAGTCAGCAAAATCGGACGTTAGCACGGCGGATCTGGTTCGCCGTGACTGTCGTTCACCTGAACGACACCGACGATGGGGACAGGCCCGTGTTCTGCTCTGTCCTCGGGTCGTGGTGTCACTCAGGGTGGTTGGTGTGGGTCAGTGGCAGAGCTGGGTGCCCGGCTGGACCGGTCCGGCACTGGCGGGTACAGCGGCGAGGCTGGCGGCCAGCACCAGTCCGCCGGCAGCGGCGTGTACGCGGCGGGCTGGGGCGCTCGATGAGGGTGTCGCGAACATGATGGGTGCCTTTCTCCCTGGGTATCGGTGTCTGCCGCGATGCAGACACCGATGAGATGCGCCCAGCGGCCGCGAATGTTCCCGGGGCCACCTCGGTCGCTGTCTTGGGGGGCCTGCCGTCGAGGTGCCTGGTGGTGGCAGCGGTTGGCCTACGATGCGAGCGTGCGGGCCGGCCTGTCGGTCGGCAGACGGTGAAGGGGTGTTGGGGTGGCGGTCGTTGCGGTCACCATGGGGGTGCATTACCGGTGGGAGTTTCCGCCGATGTTGCAGTCGCAGTTGCGGTTGGCCCATCAGCTGCGGGAGGAGCTGGTCACCGCGCAGCTCGAGGTGGAGGAGACGCTGCGCGGGGTGTGGTCGCAGGTGCCGCAGGTGGCTGCCGCCGAAGAAGCACTCGCCCTGGCCCAGCAGGAGGTCTCCGCGGCCGAGCAGGTGGTGGCCGATCTGCGGGGCGGAACCCGCCGCCGTGTCACCGGTCCGCCGGCCGCCCGGTTGGCGCAGGCACGTCGGGCGGTGCGGGAGGCCCGGGTGCGGCGGCGCAGCGAGATCAGCCTCGCACGGCCGGTGGTCGACCCGCAGATCCGGCAGATCCATGAGCAGTTGTATGCCCGGCACAAGCAGCTCTACAAACAGTTCTGCACCGACGGCGACCTGTTTTGGGCGACGTTCAATGAGGTGGTCGCCAACCACAAGTCGACGATGAAAAAGATCACCGCGCAACGCAAGCAGGGTCGCAGTGCGAACCTCAAACGGCGCCGGTTCGATGGCACCGGCACCCTCACGGTGCAGCTGCAGCGTGAGGCTGGCGGCCCCGCGCGCACCCCGGCCGCGATCGCCGACCCGGACGGACGGTACCGCAATCTGTTGGTGGTGCCGTGGACCGATCCGCACGAATGGGCGGGGTTGACGCGCGCCGAGCAGCGCCGCCGGGGTCGGGTGACGGTGCGGATGCGGTGCGGCCAGCACCAGGGACACCCTGTGTGGCTGCAGGTGCCGGTCCAACAGCACCGCATGCTGGCCGCCGGCGCCGAGATCGTGCTCGCCCGGTTGACGGTGTCGCGGGTCAGTGACCAGCGGCGCGCCCAGATTTCGGTGGTGGCCCGCATCGATGACGCCGCGGCCGAGGTGTCGGCGGGTCCGGACGTGGCGGTGCGGTTGGGGTGGCGCGACGGTGGTGAGCACCTGATCGTCGCCGACTGGCGGTCGAGTCGGCCGATCAGCATCGCGGCGCATCTGCGCGAGGTGATCTCCGTCGACCCCGACGGCATGACCGGGCAGGTGCGGCTGCCGCGGTCGGTGCCCGACCAGGTCGCGCACGCGGCCACGCTGGGTGCCGGCCGCATCGAAGCGATGCGACACACCCGTGCGGCGGTGGTCGACTGGCTCACCGAGCACGGGCCCGTCCCCCACCCGAGTGACCCGAATCAGGTTCTCGCCCCCACCGAGGTGGCCCGCTGGGCGAGCCCGGCGCGGCTGGCGTGGCTGCACCAGCAGTGGACCCAGCAGCCACCCGACGACGCCTCCGATATCATCGCAACGCTAGAACAGTGGCGGCACAACGATATTCCGGTGTGGCGACGCCAGGAACATGCCCGCACCAAGGCGTTACGCCGCCGCCGCGACCTCTACCGGCAGGCCGCCGCCCACCTGGTCGGCCTGGCGGGGCGGGTGGTCGTCGACGACTTGTCGTTGCCCGACATCGCCGCCGCAGCTGCCCGCGGCGACACAGCGCTCCACCCGCAGGTGCGGCGCCGGGTGGCGCAGCGCCGCGCGGTGGTCGCGCCGGGATCGCTCCGCGAGTTGCTGGTGGCGGCGGCCCACCGCGACGGGGTGGAGGTGGTGACCGTGTCGGCGTCAGGATTGGCCACCACTCACCCGCAGTGCGGTCACACCAGCAGCACCCGCACCGTGCTCGACGGCGCAATGGTGTGTCAGGGCTGCGGGCACCGCTACGACCAGCATCGCGCGGCGACGGCGACAATGCTCACCCGCGCATCGGGTGATGCCCCGACCGCGGTCAGGGACGTATAAGCGTAATTGTCGATGCTGAGGGTGGTGCATCGCTACCAGTAGCGTGAACCATACCCGCTGCGCCTATTAAGGGTCGGCCTGGGACCGATGTTCGCAGTTACCATGCGTCGGCACTTTCGGGGCGTGCCGCTACCTATCACCAGCGTAGCCCTGTGCCCTCGGCAAATACCTCCGCAGCAATACGGGCAAAGCTGCGGCTACTGATATGGCTCGGGTCTGTTCGGGGCAGTCACCGCCGCCTGGTCGGACTTGTCGATGTGGGGCGCAGTCGGCGCAGCATGTCCGGTCTGTCCTGGTCGAATGAGTTCTGGGCGCGTCGGCGGTGGCCGTCGCTGCTGATGAGGCCGACCATCGGTGAGATGCCGTGGGCCAGACGGTAGTCGGCGGCGGTCATGTCGTGGCCGGCGAGGTGCCGTGCGTTGATGTGTCGGAGTCGGCGGCCGCATTCGTGGCACAGGACTGTGTGTCCGTCGTCGTCGAGGCGACCGTAGAGGCCGAACCCCGACCGGGGTATTTCGTCCCCGTCGGTGGCGGGGCGGGTGGTGCGGGTGCGGACCTCGAGGACGCGGTGGCGCGAGCAGTAGCCCGACCCGGTCGCGCGATCCGGACACCCGCGGTGCGCGCACTGCCACACCCGCCCCGGCGGGTCGGCACTGAACAGTCCGGTAAGCACCGCCGGCAGTGCCGGGGTCGGTCCGGTGAACACGGCGGCGAGTACGGCCGCAACCGCCTGGCGGGTGCGGTCAACGGGTACCGCCAGATTCCACTGCCCGGCTAGCACCGTCTGAGCGAGGACCTGTTCTGGCACCCCGGCGGTGCGGCAGATGCTGGCCAGCATCTGTGTGACGTCGACGACCTGGGTGGAGCGTCGGCCGACCACACTGGCCACCGCACCGATGACCGCCTCACTGTCGGGGTGATCGGCGGCGTCGGCGCAGATGTGCGCGACAGCGGAGGCCACGAACGCCGTCAGGTCAACGCTGCGCTCGACGCTGTGATCAGCCGCAGCAGCCGCGATGACGGCGGCCAGCGCCGGGATCGGCGGCGCGATCGGCAATCCGTCGATCAGTTGCACCTGTGACCAGTCGAGGCCGTCGGGCGGAGTCAGGATGCGTGCGGTCGATCGGTAGGACCGCTCGGTGTCCATGGCGATCTCCGGCAATACACCCTGTGTGGTGGTGATGCCGTGCAGGGCCAATGCTGTCGTCGCCGTCACTACCGCGTCCGGAGCGGGCAACGCCAACCGATCCTCGTGCCACATCGCCGGGCGCGTCAGCAGCCAGGCGCACCGCGCGTCGGTCAGCAGCGTCGGCACGGTCTCGGTGACATGGTGGTGGCGATGCACGCCGCGCTGCACAGTGATCAGGACTCCGGCATCGCGCATTCGCTTGGCGTCTTGGCCGTGCAGCCCCAGCACCGCGATCTGCGCCGAGGTGATCAGCCCCCACTGGCGGGCACACGCAGCAGCCACCCGCCGCTGTTTCTCCTCAGTCACCCGCACCGCGCGCACCCTCCCCCGACAGCCACCAAAGCCGACTCCGGGTGTGACTGTCTGCACCGGCCACCAGCGTAAACCCACAACCCGCAGCACCCCACAACCGCGGCGACACCGCCCCACGGCGTAGGTCGCAGACGTCGGGGGGAACTTTCCCGGCTTCTCCGTGTATCAAAGATCGGTGTCTATACGCCACACCCGTGGCAATCGAACATCACTTGATAGGAGCACCGTTTCATGGCTGCAACACCGATCCGCCGCGTCCTCGCCGGCACCCTGCTCGCTGCGGGCCTGGCCACCTTCGGAGCCGGAGCCGCCTTCGCCGCCGATCCCGGCGGCGCCCTGCCGGCCCCGGAAGGATCGTCGAGAGGCAGCATCCTCGATCTGGTTGAGACCCGGGACTTCGGCGGTCCGGGAGGTGATGACCTCACACGGAAGGGCTACGGCGATCCGATCGGCGACGCCGGCCAGCTCAAGGTGTATCGCCCCTACTGACCCCTTGCCGAGCAGCATCGGCCAGATCCGGCCCGCCACGACCCATCGTGGTGGGCCGGATCTGTGGCTACTCGCAGTGCAGGTGGCCGCCACAGCGGGTGGCGAGTCTGTCCGACTGTGCTGTGATGATGAATAGTGCCGCCCACTCGATTCGAGGACCGAATGGTGCCCGACTCGCACCGGGCGGTGGGTGCGCCACCACGAGCCGATAGGAGTCATTCACGTGAATGATGCAGCGCATGGCGGCGATCCGCGCACCGCGCTGCGGCGCATGGTCAGCGATCTGGCGGCGGTCGCCGGCCGGGGTGCGCATTGCCCGTCGACGTGTGCGGAGCTGCGGGCAGCAGCGGCCGCGCTCAACAACAGCGATCCTCGTTTCTGGGGTGGCGCCGACGGGGTCGATCCTGCGGTGGTGGCCGACCTGATCGCCGCCTCACTGGCCCACCAGCTACGCACCGACGCCATCGCCAACCCCGAGGTCGGCCGCTACGTCGCCGCCGGCCGCCGATACTTCGCAGACCTGGCGGCGCAGTATCGCCAGCTCGCCACCGCCTGAGCAGAAATCGCAGCTCATACGGCTCACGCGTAGGTCGATGTGACCGGTTAGGGTGTCGGCGGGAACAAAACGATGGTCGGGGGACATCAGATCTCCGACACGTTCGCCTGACACATCATTTCGAGGGGAAAACAGCAATGTCGGACAGCACCGCAGCCCACACCACGCCCGCCCAGCCCACCATCAGCCCGGACCGGCCCTATGACGAGTCCGCCGATCCGGCAGCCACCCCCGCGGCCGCGCAGCAGCCCGCACCGGCCGCAGACGCGCCTGCGGCCGCGCAGCCCGCACCGGCCAGCGGCGAGGATGATGTCCGCTACACCACCGACAGCGCCGGCAACGATGTGGCTGTGCACTACGACGAGGCGGGCAACGTGACGTTGATGGAGGCCGACACCAACGCCGACGGCCTGGTCGACATCGCTGCAGCGCCCACCGCCGACGGCGGGGTCGAGATCATCTCCGACACCGACTACGACGGCGAGGTCGACACCGTCGCCCACGTCGACGAGACCGGCAACACCACCCAGATCGATATGGTCGACGACGGCCAGATCGTGGCCACCGCTGTCGATTACGACGGCAACGGCCAGATTGACACCCTTGTCGCCGACACCGACCGCGACGGCCAGGCCGACGGGATCGCCATGGACACCGACGGCGACGGCACCTTCGACTCCTACGGCGCCGACACCGACGGCGACGGGCAACTCGACACCTACGGTGTCGACTACGACGGCGACGGGCAGATCGACTCCTACTCCGACGATTCGGGCAACACCTACGGCGACGACCCCAGCCCGAGTCCCGAAGACCCCGCCACCAGTGGCGGCTTCGACGACTCGATCGTCTGACGGACTCCGGACAGTCGCACCCCCACAGCACCAGTCATCTGCCATCCATGACGGCCGTGTCGCACCAGTGCGGCACGGCCGCGCTGGTGTTTCACTCGCCGGCCCGCTGGCCCCGGGGATGAAGATTGTGCGCGGGGCCACCAATTTGACCGCACCTCAGTCGGTTTCAGGGCTGGATGGGGGTATGCTCGCGCAGCCGGGCGGCCAGCTGGGTGCGCGCTCGGTTCAGTCGTGACTTGACCGTCTGCACGCCGACACCTTGGTGGGCGGCGATGTCGGCGTAGGTGAGATCGCCGAACTCGCGCAGCACGATCGCTTCGCGGAAGTCCTCGGGTAGCGCGGCCAATGCGTCACGGACTGCGTCTCGCAGCGCGATCTGTTCGTCGAACGCGGCACTGCCGTTGTCGTCGACGAGCTGGATCGGCTGTTCGGGGTCGGTGAAGTCGGTGAGGTGGGTGTTGGCTTTGCGTTTGCGTACGATCGCCAGCGCGTTGTTGGCGGCGATGCGGTGCAGCCAGGTGGAGAACTTGGCTTCGCCACGAAATTTGTGCAGGTTCTGCCATGCCGCGACCAGGGTGTTCTGCAGGGCGTCTTCGGCGTCGTGGGTGTTGGCGCAGATGTTGAGGCACACCGCCCACACGTGGGTGCGGTGCGCGCCGACGAGGTCGGCGAAGGCCTGCTGGTCGCCGCTGCGGGCCGCTACCAGTAGCTCCGCTTCGTCCATCAACTCCCCCACGTTGGTGCGCTCGTCGCACTGACCATTTCAGAGATCGTACTGTCCCTCGTCATCGCTGCCGTCGACGTCGTGGCTGAGCGCGGCAGCCTCGTCGTGGTGGTCTGTGTGGGTGCCGGGGTCGACGTCGTTGTCCTCGGCAGCCACTGACGTGAAATCCGGCGGCTCGTCGCCGGGTTGATCCTCGGCGGTGTCTACATCGGTGTCGCCGGCGTCGTCGTCTGCGGTGATGATCATGTCGTCATCGTCGGGCGTTGGGCTGTCGTCCATGTCGGGCACCGTGTCTGGGTCCGCAGCCGCCGACGGATCGAACGCGGCCTGCACCGCGTGGTCCCACACCCCTGCCGGTGGTGGTGGCAACGCATCGACATCGATGCCTAGCGACGCCAGTAGCGACGGCTCCTCTGGCATGGGCGAAGTCTCCAATCGGGTAACGGATGTGCGTCACCGCCCGCTGGTGCGGGCGGCTACTCACGCATCTGATGCTACGGCCACCGTCGATTGTTCCCGCCGGTGTCTCTGCGAGGCCGCGCCCGCCAGCAAGCCCGTAACGCCCCGCCGACGCTCGGACATCCGGCGCATTCCACTACCGAAACCCGGCTGGGGCCTGTCGACATTCTCTCCCGCCGGTCATCTCAGGGAGACGCTGCTGCGCTGACCTCTCCCCACCGCATGAAGACCGCCACCGACCAGCCCGGTTCCGTTTGCCCTGGCCACGACTGCTGGTCGTACCTCTATCGCGCAGCGCGTCTGCACACACCACCGTGTGCGCCAGATCACACAGCGGCAGTGGAACTTCCGGTCGGAGGTCCGGCATCTCATGTGCGTCTTTGCCAATGCGCTTCACCTCACCACACCGACAGCAAGGAGCTGCCCGATGTATCCCTCTCAGTCGTCACCGTCCGCATCGCCGCGCCCGTCCATGCCGGCGGCCCCACCCGCGCCACAGCGCCCGAGCGTCCCGATGCCGGCCACGAACGTCGGCTGGGCGGTAGCGGCCGTGATCTTTTTCTGGCCGTTGGCTTTTGCCGCGTTCACTCACTCGTCGAATGTGATCCGCCTGTGGTTGTCCGGCGATCACATCGCCGCTGAAGACGCCTCCCGCCGCGCCAAAACACTCGGCAAGGTGGCACTGGCGATCTGGGCGGTCCTCACCGTCGCAGTGATCGTGTTCTACGCCGTGATGATCAGCACCGCCCTGTCCTCGGCCAGTTCCTACTCCTACTACTGACTGAACTCCCTGCTGGGGCCGTCCATGCTGCGCGTGGCAACCCCAGCGTCATCTCTGCCCGCGCCGAGCGGCGGCGGTGGCTCCTCACCGCGAAACGTCCTCCCCATCCGCTTGTCACCCGCACGTTCACGTCGGTGCCGCGGAGGTGGCTGCCGCCGGCACGTGGTGTCGCCTGACCCCGACTCGAGTGAGGAGCCCCGTGTATCCACGTCAACGCAGCACCGACACTTCCACCACAACCGACCCGAACGCACCGGCAATGCCCGATACCCATGCCGGGTGGGCCGGGGTCGCTCTGGTGTTCTTCTGGCCGCTGGGAATCGTCGCACTCCACCATGCCTCCCGCGTCACCGGGCTGTGGCTTACCGGCGACCACGCTGGTGCCCACCATGCCTCCGAGCGCGCTCGGGCATTGGGGTCGCTGGCACTAGGCGTCTGGGCGTGGGCGCTTCTGGTCACCGCCTTGGTCGCCTGGTCGATGCTGTGACGTACGGGCCCCGCTGCGCACGGGGATCACTCGTGGCCACCAATTGGCGTGGACGTTGGGGAACTTTCCCGGCGGTCGAGTGCATCTCATTGTTGTCCCGATCGGGACCAGGGGGGTAGCTGGCGTCAAATGCACTGCGCCACAGACTGCTCCGACCTGAACCAACCAACAACGAAGGGAACATCACCCATTATGTCAGGACAACGACGACAGTTCACTCGCCGGCTGCGCATCACCGCGGTGACGGGGTTGGCGGCCGCAGCGGTGGCAGGTTCAGCCTTGGCCGCCGGCGGCGCGAGTGCCGGGGGCGGCCCGGACGACTATGTCTACACCCCGCCCACGCACGCCAAACCGCTGGTGCCGCATCAGGGGGGCACCTCCCCCACTGACGTGGCTCCGGGATCTTCCTCCACGAAGGCTCCGCACCAGAGGGGCACCTCCCCCACCGACGGGGCGCGCACCGGCCATCAGGGCGGTACCTCCCCCTACGACAGGGCGCCACGCTGAGCTGCGTCCTTGCTGCACTCCCGACGGCCCGCCCCTCCTACCGTGAGGTGCGGGCCGTCGGCCTGTCTGCCACGCGGCCGGTCGCCGACTGCTACGGCTGGAGACGTTGATCCGTCCGTCGTCGGTTCTGGGGCCTCGATCGGCTTGTATGCGTCCGACGCATTGTCAGACATGCCCTCGGCGCGGGGTATCGCCGGCGGCATCTCCGCGCGTGATCAGTATGAAGTGACAAGCAGAACAGAAATGACAACGACATATGCTGCGATTCCACTCGCCACCGCTGTCACCGCCCCAGCGAGGAAACTCTCTGTTCTATGGCGGACGACTTCGCTGACGATCAGCACAACCACAACGAGCAGTGCAACCAGTACCCACAGTCCGAACGCCACCGTTAACAGACCTTCCAGTTCCATCAATCATGCGCAGGCGCACAGTCTCTGCGTTGACCTTACGTAGGTTGTCGACGGTGTGGTGCACCGATCGTGCTGTGGCAGTGCTCCCCGAAATGGCAATGTCTTCAACCCGATCGAGACGCACTGTCAACAGCACCGGAGAAAGGCTCGTGGAGTCCACGAGCTTTCCGGACACTGGGAGGCGTTAAAGGCTGTGGCATCGCCATTGGTCAAAGCGGCTGGAGGTGGCCTGCACAGCACGTCGGACCTGGGCGGTGGCCTCTGCGGACTTGTCATCGTTGCCTACGGGGTTCTCAAAGGTACACGCGCTCAACATGCAGCGGTCGGGCCAGCCAGGCCTCAGAAGACCAGCGTCAGGAGGGTGTGCGCTGTCCGTGCCGTCGTGCGGTCGGGTTCAGGCGGGTGCTGGTGTAGGTGATCAGCACGGTCGCGGTCAGCAGAAGCGCACTGCCCGATAGCACGAGGCTGCTGAGGTTCGGGGTGAACAGGGCGGTGTCGTGGGTTTGTGGGGCGGCCGGGGCGATGGTGGGCAGGTCGACGGCGCCCGCGGCCAGTGCGTAGCCCCAGTGGGAGGGAAATAGCCAGCTCAGCTGGGCGACCACGGGTGTGGTGAGTTGGAACAGGCCGCCGCAGAACACCAGTTGGGCGATGATCGCGATGACCAGGGGCGGCATGGTTTGTTCGGTGGAGTGCACGGTCGCCGAGATCGCCAGTCCGACGAGCACTCCGACCGCTGCGGTCGTCGCGGTCACCACCGTCAGGGTGATCGCGCCGCTGGGGGTGGTGGGTGTGCCTTTGCCGAGGTAGGTGATGGCGAGCATGATCGCGGTTTGGCCGGTGGTGGCGGCGATGTAGACCGCAATTTTCGCGGTCAGATAGGCGCCGGGGCGGAGCCCGACGGCGTGTTCGCGGTGGTAGATGGCGCGTTCACCAACCAGGTCGCGCACCGTGAGGGCGGTGCCCATGAAGGTGGCGCCGATGGTGAGGATGATCAAGATTTGCACTGCTTCGCCGGCGGTGTCGGGGTGGGTGGCGACGGTGAAGCCGGCGTCGCCCGGTATGACCAGCGTCAGCAGACCGAGCACGATCGGCATCACCGCCAGGAACGCCAGGTAGCCGCGGTCGGCGATGATCAACCGGCATTGGCGGCGCGCGACCGTACTGGCTTGGTGGGCAGCGGAACTGGTCGGCGGTGGCGGTGACGGCTTGCTGCGTCGGTGGGGCACGACGGTTACATCGTTGGTGCCCGAGCCACCGCGGCGGCGACGGTGTTGGTGGTGGGCGGTGTCGGGGTGGGCGGCAACGTAGCCGAAGATGTCGGCCCAGTCGCTGCTGCCCATCACCTCCGATACCTCGTGGGCAGGTCCGCAGAACGCGGTCTTGCCGCCGGGTGCCAGTAGCAGCACCTGGTCACACATGTCCAGGTGGGTCAACGAGTGGGTGACCACCAGCACCGAGCGGCCGGCATCGGCCAGCCGGCGCAGGGTGACCATCACCTGGCGGTCCAGGGCCGGATCGAGCCCGGAGGTCGGTTCGTCGAGGATCAGTAGTGCCGGGCTGGTGAGTAGTTCCATCGCGACCGACGCCCGTTTGCGTTGCCCGCCGGAGAGCCGGTCGATGCGGGTGTCTCTCTGGGCGGTGAGGTCCAGTTCGGTGAGCACACCATCGATCACCTGGTCGCGATCGATGGGTGAGAAGTCTTGGGGCAATCGCAGTTCGGCGGCATAGCTCAGAGCTCGGCGCAGGGTGAGCGTGTGGTGGAGCACATCGTGTTGGGGCACCATCCCGATGCGGGTGCGCAGCGCGTCGTAGTCGGCGTGTACGTCGTGGCCGTCGAAGAACACGTGCCCGCTGCTGGGGGTGGCCAAGCCGGCGATGACCGACGACAAGGTCGACTTGCCGGCGCCGGAGGGCCCGATGACAGCCGTCACCGTGCCGGGTGCAGCGGTGAACGAGATGTCCTCGAGCAACTGCAGCCCACGATCGACGACGAGGCTGACACCCTCCACGCGCACACCGTCTCCGCTCGAGCTGGTGGCGGTGGGGAGGCGCCGCAACTGCTGGCCGTCGACGACGAAATCGGTGTTGCCGCAGGTGATGACCGCGCCGTCATCGATGTAGGTGTCGTGGATACGGTGACCGCTGACGTAGGTGCCGTTGCTCGACTGCAGATCCTGCAGGCGCAGACCTGATGCGGTGCGGGTGAGCTGGGCATGTGTGCGAGAGATCAGCCGGTCATCCACGCACACCGTGTTCGCAGCGCCGCGCCCTACCGTGCACACCTCCGACAGCGTCACCCCAACGCAGTGTCGGGTGCGCGCACCCAGGTTCGGGCCTCCGGCCAGTCGCCGCGGACCGTGCTCCGATGTCGCCGGCGGGACAGCAACAGCATTGCGGCGGGTGCTGAACACGAGACATCTCCGATCTCGCCGGGAAACGGCGCCGGTACAGGTGGTAGACACCCATCAGACGCGGCGACCCGGCACAGATGTTCCCGCTTCGGTCGGACTAGACCGTCGTTCAGCGGCTGCCGGGGTGGTGCTGCGGCGGCGCAGGGTAGGTCGGCGGCAGGTGCCCGGGTGGCCCATAGCTCGGCGGGGGCATGCGCCCATTCGGGAAGGGCTGCGCCGGGTAGGGCTGCGGCGGGTAGGTGTGGCCGGGTGGCAGGACGCCGTGCACGTGATGGCTGGCAGTCTCGATCGTGCGGGCCTGGCGCAGCAGGCGTGCCCGGCGACGGTGCAGCAGGATCGCGCCGAGGGCGGCGGCGATTGGGAATCCGACCGTCCCGACGAGCCGACCGAGGGCCTCGGCGCCCGAACTCGGCTCGCTCACACCCTGCCCGGTTGCGGATTGGCCTGCTCTGGCCAGTGCCGCGAGGATCATCAGGCCCACGAGCAGCCACAGCACGATGGCGCCACTCAACGCGGTCGCCGCTCGTCTGCGCAGCACCGCGGGATCATGCTGCGGCTGTGGATGCATCGGTGACGGTCCTGCAGCCGGGTAGTGGGTCATCTGCAGTCCTGTCGTGGGGCGGCCCGGCCATCTCCGATGACCTCGCGGTTGGTGGGTCGGGTCACATCACGTCGTCGGTGGTGTGGTCGGGTCCGCCGTCGACGTAGTGGACGTCGTCGACAATGCCGTCACCGTCGGTGTCGGTGACGACGGTGTCGGGCAGCCCGTCGTCGTCGGCGTCGAGGACGGTGGTTTCGAAGGTGCCGTCGGCGTCGGCGTCGATGACTTTGACGTCGAAGGTGCCGTCACCGTCGATGTCGCGGATCGATGACACCACCTGGCCGTGGTCGATTTCGTCGATGCGGTCGATGTTGCCGCCGGCGGAGACCGTGGTGACCTCGTCGAGGGTGCCGTCGTTGTCGAGGTCTTCTTCGACGATGGTGGTGCCGTCAGCGCCGGCGTACACGGCGGTGTCGAGGGTGCCGTCAGCGTCGGAGTCGGCTTCGATGAGCACCACGTTGCCCTCGGCATCGAGGTAGCCGTTGACCTCGGCGCCATCGGCGGTGGCGGTGTGGACGACATCGACGGTGCCGTCACGGTCCACATCGGTGGTCGAGGTGATGGTGGCCTCACCGAACGGTGTCGACACCGTCGCCGGGTCAGTGGCGGTGGCCTCGGCGGACTCAGTGGTGGTGGTGTTCTCGGACATGGGTGGCCCCCTTCTGTTCGCTGCCCCCAGGCTTGGGGGTAGCTGCTGTTGTTGTGGTGTCAGGAATGTGATGCGGCCAGTGGCCGGTAATGTTCCCGACCGCGTCGACGGTGTGTCAGCGGATCAGCCCGGAGCGGGTCAAATAGGTGCGGGCGTCCTCCACTGATTTCAGTCCCCCGATACTCATGATCAGCCCAGACACCGAATCGGCGTAGTCGATACTGACGTCGACCTCGTCGGCGTTGATCTCGGCGGCCGCGGTGCGGTCGGCCGACTCCACCAGCACTCCTTTGCCCTGGGTGTAGATGCCGTTGCGAATGTTGACGATGCGGCTGTTGGCCTCGTTGCCGTCGACATGAAACGACAGGAAGTCGCCGATCGGGTCGACCAACTCGGCCAGACTGCTCTCCGGGGCATAGTCACACATCACTTCGACGGCCTCGTTGCTGGTGAAACCGGTCTTGCGGCAATCGACGAGTTCGGTCTGCATCGTCCCGGGCAACGCGGCCATCAGCTCGTCCTGGTCGGTGATGATGGGTCCACCGTCTTTACCGGTCGCCTCTGCGGCAGCGGCCGTCGAGGTCGGTGAGGCTGCAGAGTTGGTGTCGGTGGCATCGTCGCCGCCGCGGGTCAATGCGACTGCGGCACTGCCGATGCCGATGACGGCGACCGCGGCGACCGCGATGGCGAGGAGCCGTGGCCACCGCCGACCGGTGGTGCCGGTGCTGCCATCATCGGTGGCCGAGGGTTGTCCGCGTCCTGGGGTGTGGGCGGGTTGGTCGTGCCAGGACGGCATCAGGTCACTGGCCGCAGGTACCCCCCGCCGCTCGGTGACGGCGGCGGTGTCGGCCAACGCTGTGGTGACCGCACCTTGGGCGACAACGGTTTTCGGGTCGTCGAGGGTGGCGACCGGACCGACCTGGCCGAGTTCCTGCTGGATGCGGGGGATCCGGGACGATCCGCCGGTCAGATACAGGGCGGTGATCTGGTCGGGGTGGGTGATGCCGGCATCGAGCAGGGTGGCCCGAGTCAGCTGGAGCGCTTCGCCGACCGCCGGGGTGATGAGTTCGTCGAACTCGTTGCGGGTGATCTGCAAGGTGGTGCGGCCGCCAGCGGGGGCGGGCACGGTGATGGTCGCCGATGGTGCTTCCGAGAGCAGTTCCTTGGCGCGGCGGATCGAGTCCTGCAGCGCTTGCAGAGCATCGATGGGGGCGCCGCGTCGTAGCCAGGCGACCAGCTCCGGGTCACGTTCGGCGAGACGGTCGAACACCCACCGTTGGATCAGCGCGTCCAGGTTTTTGCCGCCGAGCCCGTTATTGCCGCGCGCGGCGACCACCTCGAATGCGCTGTCGCCGGTAACAGTGAGCACCGCGATGTCCAGGGTGCCGCCGCCGAAGTCGAACACCACGATCTTGGCGCCGGGTTGCATGGCGTGCGAGCGTGAATAGTGGGCGGCGGCCGCACGTGGTTCGGAGATGGTGCTGATGTCGGCCGCGGGGACCCCGGCGCGGGTGGCGGCGTCGGTGAGGACCTCGATCTGCGGCGGTGACCACGCCTCGGGATGGGTCAACACGACCTGGCTGGGGGGCTGGCCGGCATGGGCGGCGATCGCACGGCCGATGATGGTGCCCAGCACGGCGCTGATCAAGGTGGCGGTTGGCACGGTGTGGCCGTTGACGGTGGCCATCGTCATGGAGTGGCCGCCGATCAGTCGTTTCGGGGAGGCCACATAGCCGGCCGGATTGTGTTGGGCGGCATCGACAGCGGCGTCGCCGACGATGATGCGCTCAGGTGTGTGCAGGAATACCGCTGAGGGCATCAGGTGGCTGGTGTGGGTCAGCGACAGTGTTTCCACTCCCCCGCTGGTAGCGCCGGAGTGGGCGGCTGCGGAGTTGGAGGTGCCGAAGTCGATGGCCAGAATCCACGGGGCAGAAGGCATGGGAGATCGGGGGTTTCCTTGCGTTTAGCGGCCGACGCCGCTGGTGGTCAGTGTGGTGTAGATGCCGATGAGGGTGACCAGCGCGGCGTCTTCGGCGGCCGAGCCGGTGGCCAGGCTGCGCTGCTGCGCCATTGCCAGGCGTTGGTGGGCGGCGGCGGCGATCTGGGTGGGGTCGCTGTGCTCGGGCAGTTCGACCTGTCCGGCGCGGTCGGTGGCGGTCAGGATGGTGTGCAGTTCGTCAGTCACCGGGCAGTCGGGGTCGGTGCGCAGCATCCGCTGGTAGTCCTCCAGCACAGTCACCAGCTGCAGCGCCGGCTCGCTGCGCAACCCGGCGGCGATGGTACGGATGTGGTCGCGGGCTGGGTGGGTGAACGCCAACTGGTCCAGACGCGCCAGGATGCGATGGGCACGGTGCAGCACCGCATACCGTGCGATCGAGGTGTGCAGCAGATGTCGTAGGCCCTCGATGCCGCAGCGGGTGGCCAACCAGTCGTTGAGGACCGCCGCGCCGTGACCGGCGGCCTCGCGGCCATGGATCAGCCCGTATTCGCCGACCAACCCCAACAGCTGCGCACGCGCCGGTGGCGCCAACGTGGCAGCAAGCTGGTCGTTGTCGATAATGCGGGCCACCTGCCTCGGTGTGAGCCCACGCAAGGTGGCCAGTGCGGCGGCGGTCTGCTCGGTGAGTTGGCCGGTGTAGGCGGTTTGGGCCAGCAACCCCGATACCGGCACCACCGTGGACACCGTGCCGGCGAGTTGGGTAGCCAGCCGCTGGGCGTGCTCACTGGCATGGGCCAGCGGGTCCCGCGCGCCGAGAGCTCCTTCACCGAAACTGTCGGCCCGCGAGAGCACCCCCAGCATGGTCAGCGGCGTGAACGGCAGCTGCTGCAGGAAGTCGAGTTCGTCGGTGCGCGGCGCGGCGTCGAACAAGAACACGGCGGCGTCGGCGTCAACCGAGGCGGTGCGGGTTTGTTCGAACCCGTCAATCACCGCACGGCGGGTGGCCGAATCGTTGTCGACGGTCAGCGTCGACAACCCTGGGGTGTCGATCAACGTGAGATCGCGCAGCGCCGCCGAGGGCAGCCAGCGGTCGACGAACGCGATCTGCGGACTCGGCAGCGGCAACGCCACGCTGTGCCCGTCGCGGCCCACCGCCACCGGCCGGCGGTGTCCGTCGAGGCCGACGACCTCGGCCCGCGACGGCGCGCTGTCCTGGTAGACGGTCACCACGTGGGTGGCTTCCAGCGCGGCGGTTTCGGCGACCGGCGCCCCGATCAACGCGTTGACCAGTGTCGATTTTCCTGCTTTGAGTCGGCCCACGATCAGCACTCGCGGCGGCGACCACAAGATGGTGCCGATCGCGTTGGCGTGGCCGACCAGATCGCCACCGAGACCGGCCAATTGGTGCAGCCCACGATCCAGCACGGCGTGGATCGGATCGACACCCCCGCCGCCGGGGTACCCAGCAGGGGCGCTCATCGCACTCCCCCACCGACATCAGCATCCGTGGTCACCGCCGGGGGCTGCGGCGGCGGTGCGGTTGCGGCCAGCACAGCGGTGGCGGCGGCCAGTCGTTTGTCCACGATGCCCAGGTTGGTGCTCAGCCGGCTGTGAGTCTTGGTGCGGGTTGCTTCGTCGGCGGCCGCGGTTTGTTGCACCTCGGTGATCGTTTTCTGCAGGGTGTCGATACTAGTGCGCAGGTAGTCGCGGTAGCGGATGATGATCTCCGGACGTGCCTGGGCCACGGCCGCATCCAGCAGCCGGCCGGTGGCGGCTTTGGTGGCGCCGATGGTTTCACGCAGCCAGGTCAGCAGGTTGGTTTTGCCGGCGCGGATCGCGCGGAAACTCAAGTTCACTCCCACCCAGGCGGTGCCGACGATCAGCCCGACACCCATCAGCGCCGACAATCCGAGCAGACCACCCAGCGTCGAGGAGCCGACCACACCCATCGTCAGCAGCGTCGGGTCGAGCAGGCCGTGGCGTTTGTTGCCGACCTGGTGGGTTTCGATCTTCTTGTCCTGCATCGACTCGACGATGCGGGCACACAGCTCTTCCCACACCGCCGGGTCCTCGGCGAAGCGCGGCTCGATGACGGTGTCGTGCAGCCTCTGCAGGAACCCTGCCAACGTTTCGGCCATCGCCACCTGCAGATCGGCTTGCATGTCGGCGGTGAACTTCTGGGCACTGCTGCGCAGCACCGCCATGCCGTGGGTGTTGATGTAGTGCGTCCACTTGTCGCGCACCGCGTCCAGGCGCTGCTCGAGGTCATCGACGGCCGACTGACGCAGCAAGGTCAGATCCCGAGCCAAATACTGTTCCCACTGGCGTGACTGATCCTGCAGCTCGCTCAGCCGGTCACGTTGGGCGGTCAGATCCGGCAAACCCGCCGCACCGACCTCGAGAGCATCGAGTTCGGCCGCGACAGTGGCGCGCACCGTGCGCAATCCCTCCACACAGGTGCGCACCGCGTCCAGATGCGGGGCGCGGGCACCGGCCTGCAGCCGGGTGGTGATCGCTGCGCGCAGCTCGCTGATACCGCTGTCGGTGTCGAGTTCAGCACGCTCGACCGGGTCGGTGGCCTCAACAGCCCACCCCGCATACAGGCTCGACACCCCGATCACCGGGACCGGGCGCTGCAACTGTTCGGCGATGATGCGCTGGTTGTCGGCGACGATCTCACGCCACCGCCGCAGATGTTTGTCGATCTTGGTGACCGCCACCACCACCGCATCCACCGTCGATGCGGCCTGCCGGACGAAGTCAATCTCCGGCGCAGTCAACGGTGAGGACGCATCGCAGGCCACCACCAGCACACACGCCTGCTGCGCCGAGCGACTCGCCAGGCGGGTCAAGCCCGCATCCAACCCGCCCACACCAGGGGTGTCGATGACCGTCACCCCGGCCAACGTCGAGGTGCGGATCGCTACCGCTGCCGACGTCGGCAATTCCTCGACCTGCGGATCAACGACGCGGGCACCTCCGGTGGTCACCCAGTCGGGTAGTTGGGCCACCGGGCATTCACGCGGCCCGGACGCAAAGAACAAAGTGGCCCGCTCAGCGCAGTCCAACTCCGGGTCCGCGGTCACCGACACCGTGGCCGACGAGGTCACATCCACTCCGACCGGACAGATACCGCGCCGCCCGACCAGCGCGTTGACCAACGAACTCTTCCCGCGCTGCACTTCACCGACGACCACGACCGTGGCGGCAGCGGTGTCGGACAGTTTCGACTCGGCGATGTCGGCAATCGCATCCATCTTGTAGGCGCGCAGCACCTTCACCGCGCCCACGACAACCGCGGCAGCGTCATCTGCCGGCGCCGACGACGCCGGCGCGCTGTGTTCTGCCATCACTGCTCGTCCCCCGCGGTCCCCTTCACCCTCAGCCCCAGCGACCGCGACCGCGAAGTCTGCGCCCGCAGATCGCGGGTGCCACGAGCAGTGCGTGACCTGGGTACCAGGGATGTCGGGGTGTGAGTGTACCGACACCCCACTATTCGCGGGGGTCGTGGTAGTGCACTACCCTGCACCCGAGCAACAGAATCGTGCAGGTTCGGTCGGGGGGAACCAAATCGGCCGCCAGCGCATCCAATCACGGAAACCACACAGTTTTGCGTGCGGGACACGGCCGGTCATAGGGGGCTCTCCCGTGCGGCAAAACCCCGCAGAAGGGACCACAACGATGACGCGTTGGCAACCAGCACTACGCACGATGGGGATCGCAGCGACCACCGCAGCCACCCTGGCGACTTTGACGGCCTGCTCCACCGATGGCCAACCCGCCACCGACGACGCCGCAGCCAGCAGTAGCGCCGCTGCCGCATCGGTCGATGTGGCGGCCCTCGACACCGGCCCCTACCCCACCGATCCGCGCCCAGAGTTCGGCCGCGCCACCGACGACCAGATCGTGCAGGTCGAAGGTCAACGCATGGCCCAGTTCATCGTGGTGCCCTTCGAAGTCGACCGCGACATCACCGACATGAAGAACCCGACGTCGGCCATCGCCAGCCGCAACAACCTGACGATGATTCTCGGTGAAGGCACTCCGGAGGTGCCCGCCAACGATGACCTGCTCTACGGATTCAGCACGACCGCCTCCACCCCCGCCGCCAACATCCGGCAGGGCACCAGTCGTGGCCTCAACACCGTGGTGCTGCGGTACATGACACCTGAGGCCGCCACCGCCGCCGCTCAGCAACTCGCCGAGCAGGTCGCCACCAACGGCGATAACACCGTGACCACCCTGCCCGGCTTGCCCGGCACGCACGTCATTCACGACACAGGGACTGACGACACCCACCAGCTGATGACGTTCACACCGCACAATAGCTACGTGATCTACGAGTGGTACGAAACCACCACCAAACAGCAGGACAAGCTGGAACCGACAGTGCGTAAAGCGATCTCGCTACAGACAGCGTTGATCGACCAGTTCCCTGCCACTCCGACCAAAGATGAAGCCGCCGCCCGCGGTATCACCGGCCCTACCCGTCCCATCGTCGACCAGGACCACGTCCTGATTTACACGCTGCCCTACACCGATGAAGAAATGGACAACGGCAAGACCGGTTTGACCCCGCAAAGCATGCGAGCGGTGTACGGGCCACGCGGTATGGCGCACTTCTCCGGCGACCCCGTCGGCACCTTCAACGACCTCAACGCGGCCGGTTCCACCGCCAACGCCGTCGAACGATCCGTTGTTTACCGCGCCGCCAGCGACGAACAAGCCACCACCCTGATGGACAGCTATCGCCGTACCGACAGCGCCGACATCGGGGCGCCCCCCGGACTGTCGGACGCAAAATGCTCCACCACCAACGACAGCAACAACACCACCTACACCTGTCACGTGAAGCTAGGCCGCTACGTTGGCGAGATCCACTCCGACAACAAACAAGACGCCTACCAACAAGCCGCCGCACAATACGTTCTGTTCACCAAAGCCGAACAGAACGAAAGCTGACTTAACCCACACAGAGTTGACGCAACCCGGTAGCCAACGTTTCGTCAGACCGCTCAAAGTCGCGATCACCGGGAGACGACTAGCGCAGATTGCTCGAGCGGGACCTGTGTGCGCTCGCCGTCCACGTGCAGCAAGTCCACGCACTCGTGCGCGAGGTCCACCCACCGTCCGACGGTGGTTCGGTGCACGCCGATAAGGTCAGCAGTCTCGTCCCTGGGAGCACGGAGGCGCTCACGCACGAGCGCACGAGCGACGGTGCGCTCGCCGTGCTTCACACGACCGCGACTGCTCACCAACCGAGCAAGCTGAAGATCTTCCTCGGTCATCTCCTCGTCAATGTCTGCAAAGCTCACGCAAGAAGCATCATCCTGCGGCGGCTGGTCCGTGGAGGTCCGCACATGTGCGCTGACCTGCTGCTGTGCATGTGGCGCACCATGAGCGACACTCTCATCTGCATTCGAGGATGGGTCGCTGGTGCGCTGCGTGTGCTCATGGAACTGGACGACGCCGCTATCAGTCCAAACGTGCATGACCAGACCATGAATGCTCGCGAGCAACGCCAGCGGCGCGACGATCGCGATGGCGACCGCCATCAGCCCATGCGCAACACCCGAATCTGTCGCCAAGAATGCATGCACGGCGTTCCCCGCAATACTGATCGTCGAAAAGATCGCGAGCATAGCGAAGTGGTATCTCTTGCCGGCGTCGTCACGGCGTTTCGTCGCGACGTACACACACCATGTCGCCTGCAAGATGAACACGTCAATCACGACAGGCAGCAGCGGTGTTAGCGAATCAGGTATTGCTCCCGAGATTCGGGCGAGATCCGCTAGAGCGTTGAAGCTCAGGGTGAATGACGCGCCAACGACAACCAAGCTCAGGAGGATGGCGGCAGCAACACTGGCTGTGCTGGTGGAACCGTCATTCATCGATTGAGCTCGGGACGTAGAGTCAGGCATAGATCAACAGCTCCGATCTGTTGGTCGACTGCCCTGGTGACGCCGCAATCGTCACCAGGGCACTCTGCTGTAGCTACTCTCGCTAGGGAAGCTAGCGAGGCTAGCAGCCGTGTTTCGTTAGGTATTCGTCCAGTGCTGCGTCTGTGATCGACTGCAGAGATACATCCCTATCGCCCGTCTCGTAACGAAACTTGCCAACCGCACGAACGGCCCGAGCTTTGACGCTCGGCCGGATTCGTACGTTGTGTTGCTCGGTCATCTTTTCTTGAGTAGAAGCCAGTTTCGGCTCGACGGCCGGCGCAGCCTGAACTGCGGGCACGCTCGCAGGCGCTGACTCGGCAGCATCATCCGTTGGGCCCTTTTGTCTATCGGGCCGTTCCGGCAGGTTGTCGGCAGGGTGTCGACGGGCAATGGCCGGGCTGCGCTCGACTTTGCTCATGATGCTGTTTCCTTTGCTGCGATGTTGAGCTCGTCCAATAGGTCTGTGTAGGCCAGCTGCAAAGCGAGGGATCTCCCTCCCCTGAACTTGTGAATCTGCGTATGCGCACTGTGGGCGTCCTGTCGCGCAGCAAGTTCCGGGATCGACGTTGCCGCGACTAGATCCCCATAGACCTCGCGAAGCTCGTGCTCCCGGAATGTATGCTCGCCCGTGTTGCGCTTACGGCTGATCACGATTTTGTCGAAAGACAGGTTCGGGTTCGGGCGACGAGTGACACTCCGGATCGTCTCTTCAAGGTTCCCCACTCCGCTGACGCTGTCGATCGTCGGCTCCGTGACCGCCACGACACCGTCAGCTGCACACAAGACCGCGAAAAGAAGCTTGCCGAGGCTCGGCGGGCAGTCAAACAGGACCAACGAGTATGCAGACAAATCCACACCTTCGAAAGCTACGTCCAGCCGGAAGATTAGGTCGTTAGCGCCATCTGCCTCAATGTTGGCCAGTGCAACGCTCGCCGGAATCAAATCGACGCACTCCCACGGCGTAGCGATCACGGCATTCGCCGCGGTCCCTTCATCTGTGCGCGACATCAAGTCGTACGCGGTTACTGCGTCGTCCTCGAGCTCCACTCCGAGGCCCGTGGTCGCGTTTCCCTGGGGGTCCATGTCGACAACTAAGACGTGCTGGTTTCTGGCGCTCAACGCTGAGGCCAGACCTAGGACGGTTGCGGTCTTTCCGACTCCACCCTTCTGATTTGCGACAGCAATCCTGCGTGGCTGCAAAACTTTCAGCCACCCCCTTTCCCTATAGCTAGCAATGGTTGCTAGTGAAGCTAATACGGCTAGTCATGGATCGCTAGCGCAACACGCTACCTTAGCTTAGGTCGCTCAGGTAGCTGAGCTAGCTTCGTTAGCTCGTGCAGCTACGCTAGCTAATAGTCCTCGCCCTGCCGTATTGAATATTCGCCCAGCAACAGGGTAGCGCGATCCTCCCCTGTTAGATCGATTAAGCTGTGCTAGCATGCGTAGCTAGCATAGCATCTGTCGCCAGCACAGCTACGTTAGATGCACATACCGTCATCAGTCCGTAGCTTCATGCTGCGGAGGCGATCAGATTGCAGCGCAACACCTGCCGGTCAGCTCGACATTGGGCAATGCCGGACGGTGGATCGTGCAGGCGCAGCGTCTGCACGGTGTGCCGATACGTCGTCTCGACTGCGCTGCCGACTTCTGAGCGGGGAACATTCACGCCGCTTCGTGCATCAGACCGATCGTTACGAAAAACATCTTCGTCCTCCTTTGAGTTCGCTTGTCGTACGTGTGGAACCGAAAATCCAACATGTGCATGGCGGACCGTTTTCGGACGATCGTGCGCCCATTAGGAGTGAGACTGTGAGTTGGTACTTGATCGAAACACTCTTCCCACCAACGATGTCGGTGGTCTTTCAACAAGGACATACACGCAGTTGGAGTTCGATCCAAACACTCAGGAGATCCGAAGGCATTGATGACGTTGGGGGAATGTGCCATGCGGTCATCACATCGGGCAGCGGTTTCGACCGTGTCGTGACTGGTCGCCAAGGGCAGCGACGGGTGCTGATGGTGCCGCTTGTCGGGTTCGGGGGAGTGGTCTACGGAATAAAGACATGGGTTGGCCGGACTGATGGTCAGGTCGGTCCAGAGCCCTCAGTCGCTGCGGTCCATTGGGATCCCCAGGAACTCCTCGGGCGTCACACGGTAAGTCTCGATGGGACGTCGTCGTCGCTCTCGATACTCGACACGGAGGCTGCGGCGACCAGACCGCGAGATCCTGGTCGGCTCCTTAGTAGGGTGATCCACTGCGATCCCTTCAGCGAGCTCACTGAATTCTTGATGGGTGCCGGCGCTTGCACCCGATTCTCTGGTCACTTCACCGTTCTCAACGGAAAGACCGACACTTCCGTCGCAGACATCAGAGTCTGGCGAGGGATAGCTAAGCGTCAGAACAGTACTCCTGATGCCGTTGCTGTCGTACGTGGATTGCTCCATGACGTCACTGATAGTGAGCGACCACAAGTATCACCGATGGCCGCTATGCGGCTCACAGAACTCGAAACTCATTGCAACCAGGAGCGTTCCGCTGTAGTGCTCATCGCATATCGAGCCGATTCCTTCGCTTCGCATAAGCTCGTTCCGAGCCTGTTCTACTGGGTCACCCGTCGGCCCGCCTACGTAGCCAGTGTCGTTGCAGACCGGTCGCCGGTCCCGGGCAGTCTCATCCATCCAGAGGACTATGAGAAGTTCGGTCGCGCCAAGCACTCACTCAACTCAAGTCCTACAGGTGCCACGGTGCCTCTCTGCGTACGCTTGCTGAGTTCTGCGCATACTTGGGTACGGGTGAAGATTATGTTGCAGCGCTACCCCGGGGCGGTAGGGGATCACCTGCATGTGGCCCGAATTCTTCACCCTCAGTAGTTCCACGTAAGCCTGACTTCTGAGGTGTAGGAGAGCTCCCGGCACGTCTATAGCGACTCAGGAGAGCCAACTGACCTCTGTCTTCTGGCGATTCTCCGCCAACCATTGCATCACGGTGTGTAAGCCTGGATCGCAAAACGGCGAGTCCGCGCTTGCTTCGTGCCTGTTCAGAGCGGGTGTCGGCATGCCAGCACCTCCTCTCGGCTACGACTCGAGCGCTGATCTCACGAGACCGCTGGTCAGCTCCGCACGCCTCAGCAGCATCGTCGAGGGAGACCGCTCCCAGCGACCACCGTGTGGATCTCCCGGATCCTGTCCGCTCGGCGAGTCCGAGGCCCTCGAGGCTGCGGAGAAGGCGCAGTGTTCCGTGGGAGGCGTCGCCGAGGGGCTGGTGGGTGGCGGAAGCCAGGGTCGCCGTGCGGAACAGCGTGGTAGGGGAGTGGGCCAGCTGGAGCCAGAGCTGGTGCTGGGCGTGGCCAAGTTGTCCCCAGAGGGGGTGGGGGCGTGTGGTGCGAGCAAGGGGGGTTGTGAGGTCATGGGCAGCTTCCCCCCGGTGTACACGGTCCGGGAGGGTAAGCGAATAGAGATTTGCATGCCGCGCGTTGCTCGCAGGCCACTGCTCTACTAGCTGCAACAGTCCGCGCTGAACTAGTTGCTTCAAGATCCGGCTAGCGGTGCCATCGTTGATGTGCAAAAGGACATTCAGGTCGCGCCGTGCCAGAGGACGGCCGTGAATACCGTGACCGTCGGCGAATCGCGCCTCAATGATCGTGGCCGCGTAAGCTGCCAGGTCTGGTTCCGGCCAGTACGAAATTTCGACCATGACTGCATCAATCACCGCTTGGTCTTCAAGGGCTATTGGGGGCTTATGCGATCGCGCGCGTCGCACGATCGAGTACCAATGACGTTGGCAGGACTCCCATCGGACGGGTCCTCGCGAACCGCGCATTCTCCAGGCATCGAGATCGCGATCGCGAAACTTGGCGAAACACGCCATGCGCTCGTACCACCACCGGACTGCGGCAAACGACCGCAGTCCGCGCTTCCATAAACACCAAGCGCCATTGGTTGCCGCTAGCGACCTATCGTTCTTCCCGGGGTCGCTGAGTCTTCGCCAGTCGTCCGATGACAACGGCTGTCGCGCTCTCCATGCACGAGGCGCTTCGCACTGCAGTGCGTTGCTCGCGTCTGCGCTCACTGCAAAGTCATCAGGTGGTGCGGTAGTGATTGGCGTTGGCCGCGCGCTGGGCAGGGTAGCGAGAGCGTCGGCCGCGCGATGTGCGGCGGCGACCGCCGTCATAGGCTCAAGCGTCTCAGCATCAACGGGGACGCATGCACCACCGCCGTTCTTGAGAGAGGGACTTCCCGGGAGCCGAACCGGCTTTCGCCCACGGATGTCGACGTCTGCCATTTCCGGCAGGGCCGGCAGATGGTGGGCGCGTAGCTGCTGCACAACCTGCAATAGGTAGGTCGCGGCGGCCGGTGTCGGACAGGCGAGAGCTACGTGGAGGGAATCGGGACTACCTGATTGAGCAAGATGCGCCACAGCAGCCCCGACATCAGCGGCGGAGTCGCGTATAGCTGGCCAGATGACGTCACTGCAACGATCCAGGTCAAGGACAAGTAGGTCAGAACGCAAAGGTGCGACCACGGCCCAAGCAGGGCGACCAGCGCCCACGCGCTCAGCTTCGGTCATCAGTACCGCAGCGTCGCCGCTATCAACCTTGACAGCTTCATTCGGTCGCGCTGTTGGGGCGAGCGCATAGGCATGGGTGCCCGGCGCAAGGAGTAGTCGATATAGCTCGGACCAGCGCGACTCCGCGGCTACCGAGTCGTGATCCGACACGCAGTGTTCAGGTGTGGCGCCATCTGAAGGATGCGCGCTACCCTGAGAGCAGTCCGGCAAGACTGATCCCTTCGTGGAGGATGAGTGATCTTCTCCCAAGGGGCGAGCCAAGTTGGCGCTTGGTCTCTGAGACTCCCTCGGTGTGGCAGCTGGGGGAGTTTCGTCTATCTAGAGAAGGTCACTCCGAGTGTTCTGTTTTATGAACGGTGTCAAGCTCAAACAGCTGGCTTGAGGAGCACCTCCTGTTCCCCCGGAGTCTCGAGACCTAGATCTCGAGCGATCAAGCGCTCGATGTACTCGGTTAGATCTAGTCCTTGACTACCAGCCTTTTCACGTGCTGCGGCCTTGAGCAGAACGGGCACCTTGGCTTTGATCAAGTCGCGCTCACCCTTCGACGGGCGGCCAGGCCGACGAGGCGATGTGGCTCCACTCATGCGCCCATTATGGGTACCCGAAAACTGAGCGGCGGGAGACACGCCGGGAATGAAGGCAACAACTTGCGCCATAGCCCATGTGTACCAGCAAAGGTTTGCGACAACTACTTGCGGCTACGGCGCGCCGCCGCCCGGGCGGCGAGCACCACGCGCCGCTCTTCACGTACGACGTCCCACGCCGAGTCAATTTCGTCTCGAGATACTCCGTAAACGCCGCACATTGCGTCAGCGAGACCCGCTGGCATGTCGCGTCGCTGACCGCGCTCAACTTCCCCAAGCGCGGTTCGACCTACATTCAGACGCCCGGCCGCCGCAGTCTGCGTGAGGCCCGCCCTCACTCGGAGGTCAACTAGGGTAGGAGTGTTTTCCAAGGTGGGTGCAAGGTCAGACACGTCTACGCCGAGCGCCTCGGCCACGCGTGCGAGCGATGTCGGGCTAGGAACGGTGGCGCTGGTCAGCCAGGACGACACCGCTTGTCGCGAGATTCCGACCATTTCCGCTAACTCATCTGGTGCCACGCCATGCCGATTCATCGTGCGGCGCAAGGCTGTCGCCGAGAAACCGTGCACACCGGCGCGGGGCATCGTGTTAGTTCCTTTCGCCTCGAAGATGGAGCGTGAGCGCCGCCGAAACACAGCCGCTTCGACGAAGGTCTACTTACGCCATTGTTCCGGTAGATCGATGTGCCGCGGCAGCGAAGTGTCTATAACTTGCGTCTATAACTTGCGCACTTTTAGGTAGGGGATTACGCTCGGCCGCGGTACTCCATACACACCTAGGCGGAGAGGGGGTGTTACCATCGTCGACACAACGCGCACCCGCATTCGGGTGGACATCTTCCTGAAGCCCTGGAATCCCGGGTTCGGTCGCGACCGCACAACGGTGTGCAGATCATCAAATGATCTGCACACGTTGCGAGTTCAGTCGCGAGAGGTTTCTGGCGTGGTGGATCGAGCGAACGCACAATGTGTGGCGCTGACGTGTGCATTCGTGACAACACCCGCATCTTCCACACGAAGGGCCATGGCAGCCTTTCCGTGGCGCACCTGTTCCCTCGCGGCACCAACTCGCATCTGCTTGCAGGGGCGAGTTGGTGCCGAGCTGGAAGGAGGCCGTGCGGACAGATCGCGAATGAAGAACACGTGAACTGGGCGGGGCTCAGATTGCCGTCCAACCTCGCCCAGTTCACGGGCCCCTGTGAATACCCAATCTCGATGCGGCAGGTGCAACATCGAGTCGAGTCATCCCAGTCTACCGTCGCGGTGGCTGCGCACGTCCGACTCCGAGCGGCACCCCGTTAGAGCGAATCCGGACGTGACGGAGGAAATGGTGCGATTGAGACTTCTGAGCCCTGCTTGGCGAACGGGGCAAATCTTGTGTGCGATTCGAGAGTGTAACTCTGCCTCTGGCCCTTGCCCTTTTCCCGATCAACGAGGCGTGGAAGAGCGCTCCTTGATTGTCTTCTGCAGCTTCAGGTGTAGCTGTTCAGATCGTCAGCTGCAGAAAGTCGCTACAGGATGAAGCTCCGAAAGTTACCTGCGGTGGGGGCCGCCGTGGTGTCGGCGGCCGTGATGGCCGGCCTTACAGCCGTGCCAGGGCCGGCGGCGGCAGCGCCTGAGTGCGCGCCACTCTATGTTGTCGGTGTTCCGGGGACGGGTGAAACTTCCGCGGGCGGATCGACAGATCTGTCGTCAGGAATGCTAGGCACGATCACTCGGCCGCTTGCGTCGTTGGCCGGGTCGCTGACGGAAGATGTTGCCGTTCCCTATGATGCCGGGTTCGGTGGTGCGGTTGCTGGCGGCGATATGCCGTATGCGCAGTCGGTGGCTCAAGGTGTCATGCGGTTGTCTTCGACGCTGACGCAGATCGCGAACGAGTGCGACGCGGCGCAGTTCGCTCTCACCGGGTATAGCCAGGGCGCACAGGTCGTGTCGATGACCGCGAAGCAGATCGGTAAGGGTCAGGGACCGATCGACGCTTCTCGGGTGGCCGGTGTTGCTGTGTTGGGCAATCCGGTCCGTCAGGCCGGTGCGCCAACGTTTTCTGGTGGTAGTGACCGTCCAGAATCCCTGTCGGGTGGTGTGACGGGGTCGTTGGCGAACATTCCTGCGTACACGGCGCCGACGCCGACCGGCGGCGGGATCGGGCCGACGGCCGACACTGTCGGGGACTATGGGCAGCTCAACGGCCGAGTGGGCGATTTCTGCACTCCTGGCGATTTGGCATGTGACGCACCGTCGGGATCGCCGCTCGTGCATGTGGTCACCAACCTTGCCGGGTCGAGCAAGCTCGATCAGGACGACCCGGTTGCCACGCTGGCGTCGGTTGCGACTGCGTTGGGCTCGACAGCAATCAAGGCCGGGGTGGACGTGGTGAATGAGGATGTCTCCGGCGACACCGTCGACTCGTTGTCCTACACGCCGTCCGAGCCGCTGTCACAGCGCTTGGCCGAGGCGTCGGACCCGCGCAGTCCGATGCCGGATCTCAACGAGACGGTCAACGCGCTGATCAAGGTCGGCACCATCGGTTTCAACGCGGTGAAGACGGTGGTGCGCACCGTGTTCACCCCGGACACTATCGCCCAGGTCGCTGCCGTGGGTTTGGCCAATCCTGCAGCGGCGCTGGGTGTCCTGGCCGCCAAGATTCCCGCCGCAGTGGTGCAGCTTGTCCCACCATCGACGGTGTCGCGGTGGGCCGATGAAGCATTCCAGGCCGTGAAGACCGAGGTCACCGCCAACAGTGACCTGTTGGACCTGACCAACCTCGTCTCCTACTGGAATGCCGGCAACACTCACCAATCCTACGGTCGGGCATCGGTATCACCGGCAACACCGAGCCCGGCACTGTACATCGCGCAGTGGTTCGCTGCGCTTGCCCATGACGCGGCCGGCGAGCACGCCTTCACCCCGTACCGCTCCGACGGAGTCCTCAACTACGACACCAGCTCCGGCACCTCGGAGTCGTCGGTGTTCAGCCCGTCAGTGCCGCCGGTGTCGACCTCATCGGCACCGACGACCTCGCTCGACCCGGGCTCGGTCGGCGATGGTTCGTCCTGGGTTCCCTCCGGCGGTATCACCGCCGGATCTGCGACCCCCACCTCCACCAGCATGCCGTCGGCATCCAACTGAGAGAGAGCATTCTGTGTGCCAGCATCACGCTCATACCCACCACCGAGTGACGACCGCGGCGGTGGCCGCGATCGCTGCGGCCACGATTGCCGCGGGCGTCGCAGGGCAGGCCGTGGCGGCCCCGCCTGGCTCGGCACCACCGTCGACCGACACGGCTCCCGGCACGGCACCAGCCACCCCAGCCCCGGCTCCGGCTCCGGCTCCGGTCGCACCGCAGTCGGGTCCGAGTATCATTCCGGCCCCGACCTACGACGCGCCGCCCGTGTATGAGGGCACCTCGGGCTACACCCCGCCGGTGTACTCCGGGCCGTACAACCCGATCCCACCCCAGTTGAGCGCGCCGCGCCAAGTGAAGCCGGTCAATCCAGTCTTGCCGCGCCCGGGCGTGATCAAGCTGGGTAACCTGCGTTTTCCGCAGGGCGTCATCTCTGATGCCGACGCCCGCAACCTGAATGGGCAGGCAGCCACGATCGAGGCTCGGGTCGCGACCTACTACGAATCGATCGGCTACCCCAAAGACCAGGCCGCCCGTACCGCCGCCTCCACGACGGTCGGCATCCTTGTCGGTGGCACGGCCGGGGCGATCGCCCTGGGCATCCCAACTGCGGTCGCCGGCGGCGTAGTCGGTGCCGGTGTGGGCAGCGCGGTGGGCGCGATCACCGGCGCCATCCTCGGTGGGGTAGGCGGGACCGTGGTCGCTCCGGGACCGGGAAGCGCGGCCGGCGCCACAGCTCTAGCCGGACCAGGAGCACTGATCGGATTCGGCGTGGGAACCGGTGTAGGCGTGGTCGGCGGGGCTGCTGCCGGTGCGGCACTGGGTGCACTCGGCGGCGGAGCACTGGGCGGCGCCATCGGATATGCCGTGGGCGCAGGCGATCCCGGCGGCGACCCGAACGCGCCGATCGGCCCGACCAACGAGGACCCCAGCAAATCGAAGCCGGCACCCCCGCACCCTGAGGCCAATCAGTACGAACTGCACCTCGACGCCACCGGGCTGCCGGGCAACGGCACGGTCGACTACGTCGTCAACAAGAGCGGCGATGTCGACGCCACCGCCCAGCTCGGCGGTGTCACTGCTCCGATCCACATCAGCCACGAGCAGGCCGACAGCCCGTATCAGGCCGCTGGCGCGCTGGCCCAGACCGCCCGCGACACCGTCGCAAGCGGTGTCAAAGACCTCTCCGACCAGGCGGAGAAGGCCATTGGTGGTCTGAAAATCGATTACCCGCAGTTCGCTGCGCCCCGGAAGTGACACCACCGCAATGACCTACGTGCACACCACCATCCCCGCGCACCGCCGCCGCCCGGCGACACACCGGGCGCTGGTGGTGTGCACGGCTCTCGTGGCAGCGGCGACTATCGCCGCGGGCTGCTCACAGACCTCGTCTGTCTCGATCGATGAGTTCGCTGCCGATCAGTCGCCGACATTGCCGGCGCTGCCCGCTATCAGCCCGATCACCTGCGATCGGTCATCGGCAGAGCCAGGCGAAACAGTCACCCGCGATGCCGGGGGACACGACACACCGATCGACGCGGTCGCCGCCTACCACCACGCGGTCATCACCACCCGCGATCCCTCCCAGGTAGCCGCGGCAGTGGCGCCCGGACAATCCATGGGCAGCCCCGCACTGATCGAGGCAGCATTCGACGGGTTCCCGGCCGGTACGACCTACTGCCTGCGGATGCGGCAGACCGATGCCACAACAGTGCTGGCCACCCTCGACTATCAGCCACCGGCCGCCCCGCCCGCGCAGTACAAGGTGCGCGCCACCACCACCGGGGCAGCAGGCCAGATCCGACTCACCGGGGAGGTCGACCAGTGACCGACAACCGATGGGCGTGGATCACCCCCGATCACAGCGACGCCGCTGATCGGACCGAGGCCACTGACACATCGGTCACTGACACATCAGCACAGAAGCTACACATCAACAGCGGTGCCGGTGCCGAAGCTCTCGACCTGTGGAACCCGCATCATGCCGCCATTCCCGCCCCGACCGCGCACACCCCGGCACCATCGAGTGCACCTGTCGAGGATGCTGCATCTCACGATGTTCTCACCGACGCAGTGCCCGAACAGTTTCCGGCTACCACCGCACTGCCGAACGGGGATCTGAGCCAGGCATGGACCGGGGCCGATGCCCCCACCGAGCCTGAGTCGGATGCTCTCACTGCGCTACTCGCGGACGGCCGCCGCCGCAGCGTTCGGCGCCGCACGATGCGCCGCGCGGCGATCGTTGCCGGCGTCGTGGCGGTCACAGCCACGGTGGTAGGTGTCGTGGCCGCCGCGGTGTGGCCGACCGAGCCCACCCCGTCGGCTGGTCGGACACCGGTCAGTGCGTGGTGTCCGGTCGGTGTCGACGGTGATGTCACCACCGTCGACACTGGGGGTGCGGCCGATTCCCCACAGTCAGCGGTCGCGGCGTTTGTGTCCGCGCTGCTCGATCAGCGCTCACCGGCGGCCGCCCGTGCGGTGATGGCGACCTCGGCTCCGGCTCCCACCCTCGGCGAGCTGCGCACCTGGATTGCCGGACTGCCCGCCGCACAGGTGCAGTGGTGCGCCCAGATCACCGCCACCGAATCTCCGGCCCGTCTGCGGGTCACGGTGACCGGCCGGGTCGGTGATGACGGTGACCCGCAACCGATGTCGACCGACACGTTCTACGTCTCCGCGCCCACGCCCACCACCTGGGTCGTGGACGCCATCGTCGCCGAGGAAGGGACCCAGCCGTGATGACCGATCACGACAACACCGTCGCCGCACCGATGCCCCCCGACGTGGTGGCCTGGCCGCGGGAGTGGCGGTGTGACCCGTTGACCTCGGGCCACGATCTGCCGCCACTATTCGCACTCGTCGGCGCCAGCGGGGGAGTGGGCACCACCACCCTGGCCCGGATGTGGGGGCCGGCCGCCGACTCCGATACCCGCTGGCCGGCCAATCCAGAGACCACCCAGTGGTGTGTGCTCGTGGCGCGGCTGTCGATGGCCGGTATCGATGACGCCGCGGCGCGGCTGCGCGGCGACGCAGGCCCCGACGGGCTCGATGTGTTCGGGATCGTCTGGACCCCACCGAGACCCGGCCGCATCCCGAAAGAGGTCAACCGCTACGCGGCGACGATCGGCGAGCTGGTCGATCACTGCTGGTGGGTGCCGTGGATCGAGGAACTCATGCTGGCACGCCGCGATGCGATCGCGCCGTGGCTGCCCACCTCGCCGCTGCCGGACAAAAAGCACAGCAACCTCGCGGCCGGTCCGCCCCTGACGGTCTGCACCACCGGCGCCGACATCGTCGCCACCGTCACCACCCGCTACCGCCACTAGCCGATACCGCCTGCGACCGCTGACCACGCACCCGCGAGGTCAGGACCTCACCAACAAAAGGGAAGACGCTCATGACACCGCACCACCTGACAACCCTGATCTACCTCGCCGCCGACCCCATCACCGTCAACCCGACCGCACCCCCCGGCTCGGACAAGCTGCTCAACATCGTGTCCTGGGGCGGCTGGATCGGCATGGTCGCCGCCGTGGTCGCGCTCATCTACAACGGCGCCAAATTCGGCTATGAGCGGAAACAGGGCACCGCCAGCAACGACGCAGCGACCAGCGTCGCCTGGACGTGTGCGGGTTGCGTGGTAATGGCGATGGCCGGGGGGCTGGTCGGAGCCATCGTCTGACCGGGACGGCCCACCCGTACATCTCAGCCCGAGTCGTCTGGAAAGTTGAACAGCTATGACAGAGAACGGAATTGCCCATGCAAGCCGAAGAATTGGCCTATGCCCGTCTCGAGCAGGTATTGGGGTGGGTGGCGTGGATGGCGTGCCTACTCGCGGTGGGACGCCTGATCTGGATCGGCGCACTGTTCTGGCAGGCCAAGCGCCAGGAACGCGGCGACGTCGGGATCGACAACCTCGTCGGCCAGCTGATCGGCGTCGTTCTCGTCGCGTCCTCGGGCGCGATCGCCGGGGCGTTGCTGTCCTGACCGCAGCGGCGCTGGCCGCGGCGGTAGTACTCGCCGGATGCGGTAGCGACGGACCGCCGACCGATCCGGGCGACTCGATCACCGGCGTCGCGCCGACTGCACCGCCGACGGGCCTGTCGTGGAAAGCATTTCAGGGCATGTCCATCCCGATCGCCGATCAAGGCCCGCACACCACCATCCCGATCGCGGCGCCGCACGGGTTCGACCATAACGGTCCCGGTGCGGCGCTGGCCGCGATCAACGCCACGGTCCGGATGAGCGTGGCCGCCGATGACCAGTGGGGCACGGTCGCCGATCACCTCATCGCACCCGGCGCGGCCCGTGACGCCTGGGCGGTCAATCGGGTCCGGCTCTCGATCACCGCGCCCGCCGCCGATGCGCCACGCATCTGTGGATATGAGATGACCCGCTACACCCCGCAACGCGCGGACGTGTCGATCGTGACCCGCCAACGCGACAACTCGCTGACCGCCAACGCCGCGAGCGTGGTGTGGAGCGCGGGCGGCGACTGGCAACTCCAGCTGCCCGACCCCTCCGCACAGACCGCTCCAGTGACCGCGATCGACACGCTGCCGGCGTCGATGATCACGCTGAAAGGCCAGTGCTGATGAGTGACAACAAGTCTGTGTTCCCGACCAGCGACCCCGCGCCGATGCCGCGGCGCGGGTGGATCATCGCTGCGGTCGTGGTCGTGGTGGTTGTCGTGGCCACCGCGGTGGTCCTCGTCCTCAACCGGGGCGACTCCAGCACATCGGATGGCCCGCCGGTCACCGCACCCACAGCCAGCGCGCCTGCGTCGGCGAGCACGCCAGACGGCGGGTCGGGGTTCACCGGCACAACGGTGGACAAACTAGGCCATCCGGTGCAGCTGCCCGCCAACCCAGCCGGCGAGCTGCTTCCCCAAAACGCGCGCACCCCCACCGATCGCAACGACGCCCCGGCCGGCCTGATCTGGGAGAAACTCTACGATCTGCCGGTCGTGCCGTTCTCGACCAGCGACGGACCCTCCACCATCACCGATGGCATTCCCCAGGGGTGGTCGCGCACACCGCAGGGTGCGGCCCTGGCCGGCATCTCGATCCTGGCCCTGTTACTGGGGGCACCCGACGAGCCGTCGATGACCGTCGAGAACACACTCGTCTCGGGTGACCCACAGGTGATCCGAAACGAAGTCAGCTCATCGCGTCCGGTGCGCCAAGTCGCTCTGGACAATCCGGAGTTAGCCGGCGGCACGATGCAGGGCGTCACAGTGACACGGTTTTCACCGTCGTTCGCCACGGTGCGCGTCGCTGCGGGCCCGGTGTACACCGACGACCACCCGTCGGGGGCGTACGCGGTGTCGACACTGAACCTCACCTGGGACGAGGGCACCTGGAAGCTCATTATCACCACCGAGAGCCCCGGCCGCCCCGAATACCGGGACTCGATCGCAGGAATGACGCCGTGGGTCGACTGACCCGGCTGCGACGGCTGATCGTCGCTGCCCTGGTGGCAGTACTGATCGCGGTCGGTGTGAGCGCGATCGCGCCGGCATCGCCCGCGGCCGCCGATCCTGTCGGCGATGTGGCATGCGCGGCAGGCAACCTCGTCCTTCCCGGTGTGTGCGGGGTGGGGTCGGCGGCGGCAGATGCGGCCAGCGACGCCATCGACGACGCAGCCAGCAGCGGCTTCAAAGGGATTGTGAAGTCGATCCTGCAGGGCACCGGGTCGGCGATGACGCTGGTGCTGACGTGGTTTGTGCGGGTACCGACACCGGAAGCAGCGCAGTACAGCGCCATCCAGAAGGTCAAAGACCTCACCTTGCGGTTGCAGCTGATTTTCATGGCCCTGTCGATCGTGGTGGGCGGGGTGCGGCTGATGCTGGCCAAACGCCACGCCGTGTATGCCGCCGGTGAAGAGCAGTTCCACGCGTTGTCGCGGGCGGTGATCGGGGCGTGGGTGTTCGGTGGGTTCCTCACCGCCTTGTCGGTGGCGGTCGACGCGCTGTCGGTGGCGTGGCTGGGGTCGGTGACCGACGGTGACGCCGCGAAGGTCATCGCTCGGATCGTCAACGTGGAAGTCCTCACCGGCAGCTCCGGGATGGCGACCGGGTTCTTGCTGATCGTCGGGATTCTCGGCGCTCTCGGGGCGGTCTTTCAGGCCGTGGTGTTGGTGGTGCGCCAGGCGATGTTGATCCTCGTCACCGCCTACATCCCGATCATCGGAGCGGCCTCGGGCACCGAACTGGGCAAAGCGGCCTACTCGCGCACCGTGCGGTGGGTGCTGGCGCTGCTGCTGTGGAAGCTGGTCGCCTCCGGGTGTTTCGTGGTCGCCTTCACCCTGGCCGGCGACTCCGACGACCCGTCGGCCGAGGAGGTGTTCTACGGGTTCATCCTGCTGTTCCTGTCGGCGTTGATGCTGCCGATGATGATGAAACTCGTCTCGGCCGGGCTGTCGATGTCGGGCGGATCGGGGATGCAGGCCGGAATGATGGCCGCTGGTGTGGTCGCCGCCGGCGGCACCCTGGCCGCCGGTGGTGCCGGGGCCGGCGGCGCGGCCTCGACCGCCGGCGCTGCAGGCGCGACCGGCGCCGCAGGGGTCAGCGGCGGTTCCGGGCCTGCCGGTGCCGCGGCGGGCGGCGGTTCGGCTGGAGGCGGTGGCGTAGCGCGGATGTCGTCGGCGGCCATGAGTGGTGGCGGTGGCCCGGCTGCCGGGGGAGGTTCGGGCTCCTGGGGTGGTGCCCGCTCCGGTGGCGGGTCGATGGCGGCGACCTCCACAGTCCCGTCCACCGCGGCAATGCCCGAAGCCAGCTCATCGGGTGGCGCGAGCAACCGGTTCTCGGCCGCCAGTGACGCGATGGGCACCAGTGGGGTCATGTCGCAGGCGGCAGAGAACTTCTTCGACGGTGCCGATGACGGCATGTCCGCAGATGGAGGGTTGCGATGAGTACCACCACACCTGACCGCAATGCGTTGTTGCTGTATGGCCGGTGGGAGCGTCCCCGCTCCACGGGCCTGTTCGGGATGACCTGGGGCGTCACAGTACTCGCCGGCCTCCTGCTCATCGGAATCATTGTCTGTTTCGTGTTCACCCAGTCACTGGTGATGACGGGTGTATTGATCGCGGTCTCCGTGGTCGGGATGGCCCCTTTGGTCTACTCCCGCGACGGCCGCACCGGATGGGAGATGACGGTGTTACGAGTGCAATTCAACTGGGCGCGGCTGCGTAAGCAGACGGTGTACCGAGGTGGGGTGTTCGGGCAGGTGCCCGGCACCGCCCGGCTACCGGGCATTGCTGCCGGCTCACACATGTACGGCTACGAGCTGCGCGATGGCCAGCGCTTCGGGCTCATCCACTACCCGGCGAAAAACCACTTCACCGTCAGTCTCGCGGTGCAGCCCCAAGGGCAGGAACGCGTCGATCAGTGGCAGATCAACGAATGGGTCGCCGCCCAAGGCGATTTCCTGGCCCGACTGGGCTCGGCGCGCGGCGCGGTCGGCGCCGAGGTCGTGGTGGAGTCGGTACCCGATGCGGGTGCGCGCATCGGTGCGGAGGTACGTCGCATCACCGACCCGAACGCACCGGCGTTCACGCGGGAAGTGATGGCCGAAACTGTGCTGACGCGCGGATCGGCGCGGGTGCGTTCGGATGTGCGTCTGACGTTGACGTTCGCACCGCTGCGCGAGGCATCCTCGCGTGAGGTCGCCGATCAGGCAGCCGAGATCGGACGTCGCCTGTCGACGCTGATCGTGGCCGCCGCGCAGGCCGGTATCGCGGCTTCGGCGCTGTCACCGGGCGAGTTGACGCTGTATCCGACCCGCGCCTACAACCCGGAACTGACCGCCGACCTCGAACGGATCTCGGGCACCGCCGACGGCGAGGAGTTGCGGTGGACCGGAGCCGGACCGATCACCGCCACCGAGGAATGGGATTGCTACCGGCACAACGGGTTCACCTCAGTGTCGTGGGAGATGGGCACCCCACCGGCCGGTCAGGTGCCCTCGGACACACTGCTGCCGCTGCTGGCACCGCGCGCGGACCTGCCCCGCAAACGCGTGGCATTGATCTACCGAGTGCATTCGGCCGCGGACGCGGTCAAGCTCGTCGACAACGACTTCCGTGAGGCGTTGGCCGCCGAACAATCCAAGAAGGGTGTGGTGTCGGCGTCGGCGTCGTTGCGGGTGCAAAACACCAACGCCGCCCGCTCCGAGCAGGCCCGCGGCGCAGGACTGACCCGGTTCGGGATGCTGGTCACCGCGACCGTACCGGCCGGTTCTGACCTGCCCACCATGCGCTCGGAGATCGAGGCGATGGGCGACTCCGCTCGGATCGGGTTGCGCCGCTGCTGGGGCTATCAGGCCGCAGCGTTCGCCGGGTCCCTCGGCATGGGCACCATCCTGCCCGAATACGCCTCCATCAGCGGAAAGCTCGGCGGATGAGCGCGCCGATCGGTGCGCGCCATCGCGCCACCCCCGAGTTGAGCGATCTCACCGTCGACGACGCGGCCGCCGAAACATTCGTGCGGGTCGCCGGGGTGCGGTTGCGGTCGGTCACGGGCATGACGCAGCTGCGTGAGCAGATGGCACTACCGGGCCGGTCCGGGAAGAGGGCGCACCGCGAGATGCGGCGTGAGCAGCGTCGCCGCCAGATCGCGATCGACCGGCTCATCGAGTCCGAGGGCTGGGACAAACCCATGCCCGGACGCACCCCGCGCGGGTTCGTCGGCGCCGGTGGCGGGCGTATGGCCTCGATCGCGCGGCTACCGGAATGGCGGGCGACAACCACCCAGACCGCCGGGCTCTCCCCGTATTGCATCGGTGCCGCCGCCCCGATGCTGGGCACCCCCGTCGGGGCGCACCTGTTCACCGGCGAGGACGTCGGGTTCGATCCGCTGGCGTGGATGAATGCCGGCATGATCACCGCGCCGATCTTGTTTGTCCTGGCGCTCAACGGGTTCGGAAAGTCGTCGCTGGTGCGGCGCATCGCGACCGGCACGATGGCCCAAGGCCACACCGTGCTGTTCATGGGCGATGTGAAACCCGACTACGTCGGCCTCACCCAGGCCGTGGCCGGCCAAGTCATCGACGCCGGGCCGGGTGCGGCGAAGATCAACCCCCTCGCTGTGGGCGCGCTCGGCTCGATCATCCCGACCTTGATCGACGCCGGCCGCGAGGACCTGGCCCGCTATGTGCGCGATCAGGTGCACTCGCGCCAGGTACAGGCGGTGACCGCGTTGATCCAACTCGGCCGCGGCAGTGTGGTCGCCGACTTCGAAGAAACCCTCATCTCGGCGATCCTGATCCACCTGTACCGGCCCACCGGGCAGGGTGGGGGAGGGTTCACTCACCACCATCCGCCGCTGTTGCACGACATGTACAGCGCTCTCGACGAGTCCCCACCGGATCTGTGGGCCGCGGCCGGTGCCGATGACCGTGAACAGTTCCGCGACATCACCCGCCGGCTGCGCCAAGCGCTCAAATCCATCGTGGACGGCCCGCTCGGTGAGGTGTTCAACCACCAGACCACCACAGCGATCGACGTCGATGCGCCCGCGGTGTGTATCGACGTGTCCAAAATCCCCGACGGCCAATCCAAGCTGAAAGCCGCGATCCTGTTGACGTGCTGGTCGGATGGGTTCGGTGCGGTCGAGGCCGCGCACACCCTGGCCGATGCCGGGCTGTCAGCACCCCGCCAGTTTCTGGTGGTGATGGACGAGTTGTGGCAGGTGCTCGCCGAACCGGGCATGGTCGACAAGGTCAACGCGCTGACCCGACTCAACCGGCAGATCGGTACCGCGCTGATCCTGATCACCCACACCATCAAAGACCTCGCCTCGTTTGAGTCTCAGGCCGATGTGAACAAGGCGTTGGGGTTCATCGAGCGGGCACGCGCCAAGATCATCGGCCCGGTCGGTCCCGACGAGCTCGAACGGCTCGGCGGGGTCATGTCGTTCACCAACACCGAGAAACGCCTGATCACCTCGTGGTCGACGACACCGCCGCCCACGGCGGCGACCATCAAGAAGATCACCGCCGGACAACGCCAATCCCCTCCGGGGACCGGGTGTTTCATGCTCAAGGTCGGTGAAGACGACCGCCCCGGTATCCCGTTCCGGCTCAACTTCACCCCGGCCGAAGCGTCCTCCGGTGTTCACGACACCAACCAGCGATTCTCACTACGCAGCGGCCAGGAGCAGCGATGAAGAAAGGGGAGGTCGCCGACGACGCGGTCAAAGAGCTCGCTGTCGGTGCCGCCGATCAGTTGATCGACGGTGGTATCAGCCGCAGCCAGGCATTCGGCACGGTCGCCGACAACATCGGTGTGCACGCGCACACCGTGCGCAACTGGTGGCGCGCTGCCCATCCCGAACTGACACTGTCCGGCGAGGACCGGATGGCGCTGGCCGAACTGCACACCAAACTCGCGGTGCTCACCGAACTCAACGCACAGCTCACGACTCGGCTGCGCCGCCGCACTGAAACCTCGGGCGGGTCCTAGCCGATGAACGAAGCGTCCGGTGCGGCCGGCAAGGCGATCGCCACAGCGCTCGCCGCGGTCATCCTCGCCACCATCACCCTGGTGGCAGTACTGTCCGGATCCGGTGTCACCGACTGCGCACCGACCACCACCAACCAGTACGGGATGGGCGTCACCGACGCGGGCGGTGCCACCCTGGCCGGTCTCAACGAGAAACAACTCACGCTCGCGGCCAACGGTGTCGCGATCGGCAAGCAACGCGGCGAGACCGAGTCGGTGATCTTGTCGCAGTCGATGGCCATGGCCACCGAGTCGACCTACCGCAACCTGTCCAACACCAACGTGCCCGCATCGGCGAGCTACCCCAACGACGGCGCAGGATCTGACCACGACTCGGTGGGACCCCACCAGATCCGGGTGTCGATGCACGCCGGCGGCGACCTCACCAAACTGATGGACCCGGTATGGCAGATCAACTGGTTCTACGACACCGCCGACTCCATCGGCGGCCACGACACGATGGACCCCGCCGCCCTGGCCCAGGCCGTCGAACGCTCCGGCGTCCCTGACGCCTATGCCACCAAACGAACGCTGGCCGAAAACGTCATCGCCGCAGTCACACCCCGGCTGGGCGATCTGGCTATTGGAGCGTCGTCGGCCGCCGGCGAGGGCGGTACCGAGTCGTGTGAGACTCCCGGCGGCGACACCGGCCCGCTCGATGGCAGCTTCGGTCAGCGGGTGATCGCCGCAGCGATGCGCTGGATCGGCACCCCGTATGCCTGGGGTGGCGGCAACAAGGACGGCCCCACCAAAGGCATCCACGACGGCGGGGTCGCTGACAGCTTTGGCGACTACAACAAGGTCGGGTTCGACTGCTCCGGACTCACTCTGTACGCGGTGTATCAGGCCTCCGGCGGCACCATCGAGCTCGGCCACTACACCGGCAACCAAGCCAGCGACCCACGCGGGCAAGTCATTGCGCTCGACCAGAAACAGCCCGGCGACCTCATCTACTTCGGTGCCTCGGCCGAAGGCTCACATCACGTCGGCATCTACTACGGCAAACGCAACGGCCGAGACATGCTGCTCAACGCCCCCCAATCCGGGCAGACCGTTGCGGTCCAACCGCTGTCGGGATGGAGCGGCGAAGGCATGTACGTCCGCCGCTTCGGCGTCGGCATCGACACCACTCGACCGGCACCGACCAACCAGTAAGCCTCGACGAAAAGGAAGCCTGCGTGAACACATCTCAACCTCTGCGCACACCCCCGGCGATGATGACACGCCGGCGAATCGCGGCAGCACTCCTGGCCGGCGGCGCAGTGGTGGCCCTGGCATCGTGCTCGGCGAGCGACGACACCAGCACCTCACCACCCACCTCGACGACACCGCCGGCCGCGTCAAGTCTTCCACCAGGGATGCAGCCGGGACCCACCGACCAGCCGCGGCCGTGCCCGACCGGGCAGCTGTGCACGGCCGATCAGGTGATCGTCGCCGCGCTCGAGGAGGTCTTCAGCTACCGCGGCACCGACCCCGATCCGGCCGCCGCGGCCGCCGACCGAGCCGCCGACCTGCTCACCCCCAGCTACCGGGCCGCCGCCGCGGGATCGTGGTCGATGCTCGCCCCGATCACCGGGTCCCAGTGGGCGCAGTGGAAAGCCATCCGCGCCACGGTCGAGGCATCAGCGCGGGTGCTCTCCGATGAGCATCCCCCCGACACCGCCGCCACCGCCGCCCGGGTAGCGACAGTGACCCAGACGGTGACCCCGACCGGTGAGCAGCTCGCCCCGATGACCGTGTGGGTCGTGGCCCGCGCTGGCGGGCCCACCGGTTGGCAACTCGACACCATCACCACCCAGCAGTAACAGACCCAACATCCCACCGCACGAGAGGAACAGCGATGAGCCGCACAAAGAAGACCGGAAACGACGCGCAGGACTGGGATACCGCCCGAGATGCTGTGCGCGACAACGCCTCAGAGTTGTCGGCGATGACCAGCCACACCGAACTTCTCGGGTGGGCCAAAGCCAACGGCATCGACACCGGATCACTGTTCGCCAAATTCAAGGCCGAGCTGCGTAAACAGCTTCACATCGACTACGACGCGGTGCGCCAACGCACTTTCGATGCCCGATGGGAACAGATGGACCAGCAAGCCCGCAACGCCCCGCAGATCGTGCTGTATGCCGCCGGTGACGGCGAGGTGGCGTCGTTCGCGGTGTGCTCGGCCGACGGGGAAGACCCGTGGTACGGCGATTTCCACGACAACGACAAGGTCGCCGCCGATGACCAGGACGCCGCCGACGTCGCCGCCGCCCGTAAAGCGGTCTACCTTGCCGGCCAGGCCCGCGAGCTCGCACAGCATGAGCTGATCGGGTTGCGGCTGGTGGTGTCCAATCACCGCGTCACCCTCGAATCGGTGCAGCGCGACTGCCTGCGTCACGACGTGTTCGTGACCATCGACGTCGTCGACGACGCCGCCGACAATCCCGCCCTGGAAGTGTGCCGGCTGCCGGGGTTCCGCGGCTGGCGTGAGGTGTCGCTGACCGATCTGCTCGCCGCCGATCAGGGCAGCGAGGTCGCCTGATGGCCGCAACACCCGGCAAGGCCGCCGAACCGGCCCGCGGCGGACCGGAATGGCTGATCCTCGCCGGCATCGGTGTGTTCGCTCTCGCCTGCACCGCGACCTGGGCGGCGCTGCGGCTGGCAGGTGGTCAGGCCGTGTCGGGAAATCCGTTCGCGACCGCGATCGAGCTGGCCACCGGGAAGGTGCGGTGGTCGACCGCGGCGACGGTGTGGCTGGCACTGATGGGCACCGCACTGGCCATCGTGGCCGGTATCGGGGTGTGGGTGTGGTCCAGGCGCCGGTCTCGGCGCAGCCGCGTGGACACCGCGCAGCAGCATCTGGGCAACGGCAAAGACATCGCCTCGGTGATGAGCAAAGCCGTGACCGCCAAAGCGGCCTCGCTCGGGGTGACCGACGCGACCGCACCGGCCACGTTCACCACCATGATCGGTGTGCCGCTGGGCACAACGCTGGCCGGCACACCGGTCTACGGGTCATGGGAAGACATGCACCTCGACATCTGGGGGCCGCGACAGGGTAAGTCGACCTCGCGGATCATTCCCGCGATCTGCGAAGCACCCGGTGCGGTACTGGCTACCGAAAACAAGCGCGGCAACCTCGACCACACCCGGCTGGTGCGAGAGTTCCGCGACGAACACGGCAACCCGACCCGCCAGGTGTGGGTGTTCGACCCGCAAGCCGTTGCCAACGAACAACCGTGGTGGTTCTGGAATCCGCTGAGCTATGTCACCGACGAGACCCGCGCCGAGGAACTCGCCCAGCTGTTCGGTGCCGGCGAGGACGGCCAGGACGCCAAAAAAGACCCCTACTTCGACCCCGAAGGCGAAGACCTGCTGGCCAATCTCATCCTCGCCTCCGCGCTGGCGGGTGAACCGATCACCACCGTCTACGAGCGGCTCGTGGTGCGTGACCGCGGCCACGAGGCAGTTGCGGTGCTCGACGAGCACGACTACCCGCTGATCGCCCAGGCGCTCAACGCGCGGCTGAACTATGCCGCCAAACAGGCCGACGGCATCTGGGGTACCGCAATCAAGATGGCCAAATGCCTCCGCGGCCGGAACGTGCGGCCGTGGGTGGCGCCCACCGGCCCCGACGATGACCGGCCCGAGCTCGACCTCGCCGGCTACGTGCAGCGCGGCGAAACGCTCTACTGCCTCTCACGCGAAGGTGTCGGGTCAGTCGGCCCGCTCGTGGCGGCCCTGACCATGGCAGCCACCAAGACCGCCGAAGCCATCGCGACCGACTCACCCGGCGGGCGGTTGCCGGTGCCGATGCTGTGCGCACTCGATGAGGCCGCCAACGTTGTGCGCTGGCCTGATCTGCCGAAGCTGTACTCGCACTTCGGGTCGCGCGGCATCGTCATCCTGACGATCTTGCAGTCGTGGTCCCAGGGGATCGGGGTGTTCGGCGACCGCCCGATGAAGCTGCTCGAATCGTCGTCGAACATCTACATCTACGGCGGCAACGTCCGCGAATCGGCCTACCTGGAAAGCCTCGCCAAACTCGCCGGCCAGTACTACCGCCAAGCCCGCAACATCTCCGACTCCACCGGCCGCGGCGGCGGCGGTGGTAGCCGATCGGTGTCGATCCACACCACGTTGGAAAACATCTTCACCGCCCGCGACCTCGCATCGTGGCCACGAGGTCGGCTGCTGTTGTTCTCCGCCGGCAACCCGCCGACGATCCTGCAAACAGTGCCGTGGTGGGACAAGCCCTACGCCGCCCTCATCACGCAGTCACTGGCCGAATACAGCCCCGACGCTAAGGAACCCGCAGTGGCCGAGGGCCGCGCCCCTGCAGGAGACGCAGCATGACCGCCACGCCGCACCACCACACGGGCGACACGAGCAGTCGTGGCGGCGACACCTCGGCCACACCCTGGAGATCGTGGTCGAGCGGCCTGGCGCTGGCCGGTATTGGTACGGGCCTGATCGGGGCCGTCCTGGGCTGGCGGTGGCCGACGCTGACCGCTGTGCTCATCCTCTTGACCGGCGTGACGGTGACGACCGTCTGGCAGTGGCTCCACGACCGCACCGTGGGCGGCCGAATCACAGCCGCGACGACAACCCTGGCTCTGGTCGCGGGGTGGCTGGTCACGGTGTGGCTGGTCGAGTTTCCGCCGGTGTTGGTGCGCCTGACTCTGACCCTGGCCGGTGGCGGCGTCGTCGTGGCCGCCGGTGTGGCAGTGCATCGCCGTGGCCCCAGCTACGGAAACGACCCGCCCCCAGCCCAGACAGTCCCAGGCAGCACCGTGCGGCCTTCGACCGGGGGTGAGGAGCGGTGAGCGCCCCGCCGGGCGGCACAGGCCGAGTCGAGATGTGGTGTGCCCGCAGAGGAATCAATCCACTCGGACTGTCGGTGAAGGCGACGGTGGTCACGTTCGTCGTGCTGATCGCCGCGACGGCGGTGTGGGCATGGGCCCTGCACTAACAGGCGAGCCGAGCGAGCGAAGAGACACCCCGAACGTCACCGACCCCACGAAGGAGGGACACAGCGATGAGTAGTGACTTGTTCGCCGACGAGGAGTTCGACGACGTCGATGCCGACAGCGGCTCCGAGGACACCGAACAGGAGCAGGGGCCGGCGCCCGAGTTTGAGTCGGTGTATGAGTTCGTCGACACCCACCTGGTGCGGATCTACGCCCGCAAGGTCATCCACAAACAAGACCGACGGTGGTGCCCGCGCTGGTTCGAACATCCCGAAGCGGTCTCGCGGCTCGAAGCGCTGTGGCGGGCCTACGAAGCGCTCCGCCTGGACCCCGCGACCGGGATGAGTACGTGGTGGCGCGATCACGCCGACTACCACATGAAGATGCTGATGGCCCCCGACGGAGCGTTCGAAGCGTGTTCGGCCGACCAGGGCCACAGCGACCGCACGGCGACCGAGCTTCCCACCGACAACGTCTACGAGCAGCAGTTGCTCTCGGCGATGAGCATTCACCCACCCGACCTCGTCAGCTGATAGGGAGACCCACCGATGTCTGAACACGAACAAGAATCCCGCGAACTCGAACAGAACATGGAACGCGCACTCGCCGTGGCGATCGCCCACGGTTCCTCAGTGATCCAGTCCTGGGCGCAGCTCGCCGCCAGACGCGCCGCCCGCCGCAACCAACTCGGCCACCACGCGATGCCGACCGGGGAGACCGCTGAACAGATCGCGGCCTCCGCACACGCAGTGCAGCAACGCGCACGCGGCGAGCTCGCCCTCGGCCGCCACGACGCGAACTTCTGGCGGGAGGCCAGCCCGGAAGACCTCGTCGACAAGATCCGCACCGACTACCGCATCGACCCCGCACGGCTCGGGCACCGTGACCACGACCGGGCGTGGGCCGAACGCGCCAAGGGGGACGAAGTGATGGGGTTGCTCGCCGTGGCCGGCCGCTACGCCGACGACAGTGCAGTCGCCGCCGGGGTACGCGACAACCTCACCGACCTGCTCGCCGAATACGGCCTGGACCCCGACGAGCTGATGCGCATGACACCGCAGCAGGCCGCCGAACGCTACGTCCAGTCGCGGGCCGAGTACTGGGCACCCGCCCAACCCCCCACCATGACCAGCGACGGCCGCGACGCCACCGACCGGAAGGGCGCACAGGTCGCCGCCCTGCTCAGCGGTGCGCAAGCCGCCGACGATCGCGCCGCCATAGCCGACCGCAACAGCACCGCACACCTGGAGCTCGCCGACTCACTCGACGCCTCAACCCCACAGGCCGCGGGCTACACCACCGCCGAGCCCACCCGCTCCGAGCGAGTCGCTCAGGCAAGTACAACCCCGGCCGGGCAGGCCGCGGCACGAGCAGCACGTGATCACCCCACCAACCCGCGCGCCGCCACCGCCAGCAGTGCGCGCAGCCAACCACGCGCCCGCACCGGCGCCACGATGGGCGCCGACCGCGAACGCGGCCGCGGAATGTGAACCGCCCACCCGAGACACCATCTCCCTGACTCGAACCCACATCGACCCCGACAGGGACGGAAAGGAACACCCACATGACATCGAACGACCCGACCGATCTGCTCGCCGAAATCGAAGCCTCCGACGCCGCCGAAGCCGAAGCCCTCGCACAGCGTCAACGACGCCGCCGCGAAGCACTCGAACCGGCCGCACGGTTGGCGGCCGAGATCGCCGCCACCCGTGAGGACTTCCTCGCCGAGGACCGCCGCCGACTCATCGAACTCGCCGACCTGGTCAAGCAAGCCAAAAAGAACGATGCCCCTGCCGCCGCGCTCGACCGCCTGACCTTCACACCCATGACCACCCAGCCACGTAACTCGCGCACACGGACCGGCACGTCCAGACGCCCACCGCGAAGCAGCTCACCCACTGGTCTGGCATCGACCTCCAATGCGAAGACATCGCAACAGCACACCCCGGCGCTGCGGGAGTCAGACTCTAGCCGCGGAACGGAACATTTGACGCCGTGACCAGCTGTGGGTCATGCTGCTGCGACTTTAGAAACTCGCGGGTGGCAGCTACTTGCCCAGACTTGTCGGGGTGGGGACCAACAACTATCTCCCCGATCGTGGGATGCACACACTGTCCGCCCATCCGAAGGTTGACGCCAACCTCGAGATAGGGCACCAGTCCTGACCGTCCCGGACGCACGTTGACCGGATATCTCGCTTCGCTGATTGCCCACAACCGCCATTCTTGTTCCTCAGCGAAAGCCTCATGCTTGATCGTCGCAACCTCCCGAAAAAGCTCGCCCGCCAAGAAGAGTTCGTGTGGCCTGTCGCCTCGACGAATCACTGTCTGAGCTCCCGTAGAATTCCAGCGGTCGACAGTAGAAGACACAAAGCCTTCCGCCCGCCTCTCAGCCTCCGCTTCGCCATACCCCACTTTGCGGAGTTCGGTCCGGAATGGGGTCGTTCCCATAGCGGTTGACTGGGGATGGAACGCATAGGTGTGACCTGCAAGGGCGTCCCACGTGAAACCAATAGCGAACCCACCTGTGCCACCACCGTACCCACGCCACTGCGACAACAGATCGCGTTCCGCACTGAACGAAGCCGCGAAGCACCGAAAGCCCCAGTCATACACTGGCTGGGTCTCAAACGCCTCCGCGACGGCGGAAAACGCATTACCCAGGTTGTCGTCAACCTCTGGTGTTTTCGCCGCCTCACGGAGGTGGCGGCAGAAGATATCGGCGCCGAATCGCAGCTCCAGCTGGTCATTCATATATCGGGAATCCGACGCCCAAAGCTTGGCAGCGTGCTGGTAGACCTTCGCCGACTCTGGATAGTCGACCGGCCACGCTCCGGGCGCCACGATACCCATCATCGCTGTGGCGTCAGTGTAGTGATAAAGCAGGTCAGGCAGCTCATCAATTTCTTCGCCGCAATTCTCGCCGGCAAACAGCTGCGATACGGGAAAGCTGCTCTCCGCCGTGGGGTTACCAAACACCATCAACCCATTATGAAGAGAGTCTGAGTCTGGGGTCTCGCCGGGTGATCCACACGCTCTCAAGGCCACCACCGCATCCCTCGAAGGTCAATTTACGGCAACGAAACCTCTGATGAATCATCCAATTCGGATTCTCGCGGCTGTAGAGTGCTCGGCCCCTGCGAGAATACGCGTGTGAAGCATCATCGAGGACCCAGCAGAAGAGAGGTTTTCGCTGAGCGCCAATGGCACTGGTGGCTCAGCAGGGTCGCGGTACCACTGTCCGCCGTCGTGCTGGCTGTGTCCGCGTCACTCTTTCTGGGACTCCGTAGCGACGGGAACGAACGAAGCTCCGCTCGCACCACCGAGGAGATGGTCACCAGCGCACGCTGTTCGGACGATAAAAGCGGTCTCGAGGCCGGCTGGGGTCCCGATCGACCGACTGTTGGTTCAACAGAGTACTCGGCGTACCCAGGCTTCAATGCCGACCGGGACAGCGGATCATACGGCGACGAGCGCAACTTCTTACTTGCCAAGGACGCTTCTAATCAGGAGCAAGGAAATTGGCACGACTCGATCGAAGTCGTTCCCGGCAACGCGTACTGGCTGAGGTTACTCGTTCACAACTCCGCCCGCGATCTACCACAGAACGTGGCCGAGGATACGTTCGTGGGGATCGACATTCCAACGTGCTCAGGTCGCGCTATCAAAGTGTTTGCACACATCACCGCTTCGAACGCCTACCCCTCGACTGTCTACGACAGCGTGGTGGCGCGCAGCGCCAACCCCATCAAGATCACTGCAGTGTCACAGAGCGTCCGCTTTCTCACGCTGGCACATCCGGACGGCACACCGGGGTTTGGCGAGGCAAATCAGATGTTCGCATCTGGTGTCGCCTTGGGAAGTCCGGACCTCGAAAGTGGTCTGTTCAGCGGAGGTTTTGAGAACTCGATGTACGTCGTAGCGCAGTTTCGTGTCGACGCCATCTGACTATGTGGTTTCAGCCACTCCATTCCCGCCCCGACTACAGAGCGCCCCTGCGAGCACGGGGTAGGTTCCTACGTAGTTTGGCCGAATCAGCGAAAGGACAGACTACCGCTCGTAGCTGTCAGCGGTACCGATGGTGCGCTCAGTTGCTGGTTGTGCTGCGGGTTGAGCTTGTTTGACGGTGGCGCTGTGCGGTGGTGCGGATATGTAGTGATGGTCGGCGAAGTGGTGTGCAGTGGTGTTGATGGCGCCGCGGATGTGTTCGGCCTGACGGTGGTGTCCTTGGGCGTCCATGGCGGCGCTGATGGCTTTGCTGGCGGCCAGCACCTGTTTCATCGTGGCCAGCCACAGCAGAGTGGTGTCGTCGCGGCTGGCGGCGAGCATGGTGGCGGCGACGCGTTGCGCGGCGGTGCGTGAACCGGTCCCGGCCGACTGTGTGGGTCGGCGATGGCCGGCTACACCACTGAGTGCGTCGGCGAGTTGGTTGACGCTGGCGGCGTCGCGCGGGTTCAGGCCGCGTGAGGCTGCGCTGAGCGCGGCCGCGGTGTCGCCGGCGGCAGTGTGCCACCCGGGCGAGGTCGTGTCGGTGACCGAGGTGACGGTGCGTTCCCAGCGGCGGGCGTGCTGATGAGCAGTGTGCACTCGGGGATCGTCTGTGCCGGTGGTGCGGTGTTTGCCGGTGTCGCGGCGGGTGCGTGTCCAGGCCGCCGATGCGAGACGGCGGTGGTTGTCGTCGGTGGGCCATCCGGCGCGGGCGCGTAGCTCGCTCAGTGCGAGACCGTCACCGAGGTAGCTGGCGTTGCGCCAGATTGGTGTGCCGGTGTTGTCGGCGGCGATCGTGGGGTGCAACGCCACCACGTAGCCGACGACATCGGTGGCCGAGCCTTTCGCGAATCGTGGGCGGGCCAGGATGTCGGGGTGGTCGCGCAGTGCGCGGGCGTAGTCTGCTTCGGTCGCCGACGCACGGGCCAGCTTCGCGCAGATCGACCGCAACCGTGCCTGCACTGCATCCATGTCGGTGCCGCTGCTGTGATCGCTGCGCGCACTGGCACTGGCATCGCGGGTGCTGTCGCTGGCTGGGCCACTGGTGTCGCGGCCGGGCGCGGTGGCGGGTCGGGTTGGTGCCGGTCGGGAGGCGCCGCCGAAGGGGGAGCCGACGTCGACGTGGTCCCACGCCGCCCGCGCATCCGCGCGCGCTTTGTCGTCGTCGATCCAGCGTTCCCGCAACCGCGGCAGCGACAGGTCCTCGCCGAGTTTCTTACCGCCGTGCATGATCGGTCGGCCGTGTTGGTTGGCGTACTCCGCGGCCGGCAACCCGACACTGAACCCGGTGACAGCCTCGACATCGGCCTTGTCGTAGCGCGCCGAGCGCATCACGAGTCCATCAGCGCGGGCCAGCCGCACGAACTCGGCTTCGCTTTCCGCGGCGGCCGCGATCGCCCGCACGCGACGCGCCAACGTCACCGAGGGCGCTTCGGCGATCCGTGGGTCCCGCACGCTGCCATCCGGGGCGCGCTGCGGCTTGGTTGCGGCGTCCTGTGCGTGCGCACGACCGCGTGCGGCCATGTTCTTGGTGTAGCTCGATAGCACTTCGAGTCCGTAGGTGTTCTCCAGGTCGCGGGCCACGCGCTGGGCGCGGGCGTAGTCGCCCTCGTTGCCGCCGCGCGTGGGATGTGGCCGCCACTTCGCGACCACCGTGCCGTCATCGCGTACCCGCGAGGCGGCGATATGGATGTGGTCGCCGCCGTTCTTGGTGGTGCCGTGATGGATCGCCACCCACCGCGCGGCCGCCGCGTCGGGATCATCGAACCCCATCCCGGTCATGAAGTCGTGCGCGATCGCCGACCACGTCGCCTCATCGAGCGCGGCGCTATCTGGCGGCAGCGACAACGAGCAGTGCCACACATTCTCATCACGCGTGGCTTCCGCGATCGCCGCATGCCCAGTCGCGCCCCGTTCCTGAGCGGCCTTGAGCGCCGCGGTGTCACGACGGGTGACCTCGGTACCGAACACCACCCGCGCCTCATCGAGACTCTGTCCCAACGCCATCGCCGACTCGCGCGTCATCGCCGCACCACCACCGCCGGCGGTGAACACCTCCCGCGTCGAGGCCGCCACCACATGCGGGTTGGTGTGCTCGTTGGCCTTGCCCGGACCGGCCAGATACATCACCAGACCGTTCATCCGCGCACCCGACGAGATCGCCGGCATCATCGGCATCTACACGCCATCCCACTCATCGACATCCGCACGCGACACCGTCTGCGCAGCCCCGGTAGCGGTGTCGGTGTCGGCGGCGCCGTAGGGCAGCTCGTCGCGTTTGGTGCCCGGAAACGACACCGCCCACACCTCACCGAACGCATCACGCACCCGCTCCGACGCACGTCGCGTCGCCAACACCGCCACAGCGAAGTCCGCCGGGATCTCACCCTCAGTGTTGGCGTGCCGCGCGATCTGGTTCATGTTCACCGCGATCCCCGACAACAGATTGCGGATCTCGGTGGCCTCCTGCCACGCCGCAACCTTCTCCGCATGGTTCACCGGCCCACCACCGTTCGCCGACAGCGCGCGGGTCACCATCAACCGCTGCACGCTCATACCGGCATCATCAGCACGGTTACGCAGCTCCTGATCCTCCACCGGGTTGACCCGCACCACGATGCGCGCATCACGACCACCGGGATGATTGCGTCGCCGGCGACGCCCGAACGCGCGATGCGAGTTGTCCGACTCGGCCATCACGCGCTCCCGTCTGTTGAATCGTGGTCTGTTGAATCGTGGTCCGGCCCTCGCCGGTCTAGCCCAGCGCAGCGACCCCACACCGTGGGGATCACCCCCGCACAAACCAGGGTCTGTGCGTCTCACCGTACCGACGGAAGGGACGGTGAGCAAGGGTTTAGGGCACCTAAACGATAGCTTGCTCCCGCGAGGCGGGTGCGTTTAGGGGTGAGCGCGCCTGCGCGCGGGGTCGGCGAGTCCACGCGCAGGCGTGGCCCATGTCGTCCGCTGTGGCGGGCGGCTGACGGTGGGCGGGTGGTGGCGAAACGTCGGCTGGGGACACGAGCAGGCAGGTGGTGCGGTGTGCTGCTCGGCTCGCGACCGCGCGTGGTCATCGGCTGGTGTGGGTCAACGACGATGCCCTCCCTGCCGTGTGGGCGGGGAGGGCATCGAGTGTGGTGCGGTCGGGGCAGTGTTACCTGGCCGGCCCGTCGGGTTGGTGGGTTCGGTCGGTGTCGTGTCGGCGGGCGGCAGCACCGTGCGGTGGAGGTGTGGCCGGCGCGCCGGTGCGCGGCGAGATGCGGGGAATGCCGCGCGAGGCGATCGCCGCGGCGCGTTGGGCCGGGGTCATCTGCTCGGCCGCGTACTGGCGGGCGCGGTGGGCTTCGATGCGTTGCGCGGCGACGCGGTAGTCCTCACGGGTGGACAGTCCAGCTTCAGCAACCATGTGGTTGGTGGGGTTCCACTGCAACGACCACCCCGGTTCGCGGCCGGTCTCGCGCAATCGTTGCTCGGCGGCCGCACGCGCGGCGAGAGCTTCGGGTGTGCGCGCTTCGGCGGCGATGGCGGTCTTGATCTGTTCGAGCTCGACGCGTTTGTCGCGCAGCACCTCGGCGTGTTCGAACGTGCCCTCCAGTCGCGGTAGCAGGATGTCGCGTTCACGGGTCGCCTCGGCGATGTCGTGGGTCAGTTTCTCGGGCAGGGTGGCCAGGCGGGCGTAGGCGTTTTCCACGCGGGTGGCCAGTCCTGCGGCCGCGGCCGGACTTGCTGGTGTGGTGAACAGTGTCGCGTCCGAACTCGACAGGTATTGCGGTGTGCTCAACGCTGGACCACTCAACCGCATGTACACCATGTCGCCCTCGATGGAGCGCGACATGTCCAGCCGTATCCCCGTCTCGGGGAACGCGGCGATCGGACGGTAGTCCGATGCGCCGCGACCTTTGAGCGCGAAGTAGGTGTCGCGGGCACGCTCGATCAATGCTGCGCTGCGCTCGGGACGGTCGTCGAGTGTGGCCGAGTTTCCGCGGCCGTCGAGCACCGCGAACGGGCGGCCGTTGGTGTCCCACTGCTCGATCGCCGCGGTGATCGCGGCAAGTCTGTCGATCTGCGCCTCGGTTGCCGGGATCTCGCGGTCGAGCGCGCCGACCCGGCGGCGTGCGTGCGACTGGGTGTCGCGGTGCGCGGCTTCCAGCGCCGCGAGTTTGCTCACCTCGTCGTCGAGTTCGACCATCGTGATGAACCGGGCGTCGCCGGTCGCTGCGGCCTTGGTCGCCGCGGCGGCTTCGGTCAGCGATTCGCTGTCGATCTCGCCGAGATCATCGGTGTTGGACAGCTGACCCATCTTGTACTCGTCGATGAAGCGGGCCTTGGTTTCGACCTTGCCCCACATGACGGTGTCGGTGGTGCCGGCGGTGACGTACTGGAAGATGTCGACCTCGGCGTTCTGGTTTCCCTGCCGCAGGATGCGGCCCTCACGTTGTTCCAGATCCGCCGGCCGCCACGGCACATCGATGTGGTGTAGCGCCGCCAGGCGGGTCTGCACATTCACGCCGGTGCCCATCCGTTCGGTCGAGCCGATGAGCACCCGCACCTTGCCGGTCTTGCAGTCGTCGAACAACTTCAGTCGCTGGGACGGGGTCTTGGCGTCGTGGATGAACCGGACGTGCTCGGCGGCCACGCCGCGTTCGATCAACTCGTCTTTGATCGCCGAGTACACCGTCCATGACCCGTCGGGTTTGGGTGTGCCCCGATCGCAGAACGCGATCTGCACACTGCCGGGCAGCGGTGCGACGTCCGAGCGGTCCTCGGTCAGATAGGTGCGGTCGCTGTCGCGGTGATAGATCCGCGCTATCTGATCGGCGACCGACTCGGCGCGAGTCGTGCCGGGTTCCGGTACGAGTCCGACCAGTCGTGGATCGAGTGCGACGTTGCGGCCGTCGTTGAGGATCTTGAGGGGGTTGTCCAGTCGTGCGTCCTCGGGTGCGTGATCGCCGCGGTACTCCAGATCGGTGATGAAGTCACGCACCTGCTGGCCCGGTTCGGTGGTGATCATCTGCCGGCCGGCGAAGCTCGGCAGTGCGGCGGGCACCTGGGCGCGGGTGACCACATCGGTGAACTGTTGCGACAACGCATACATGGCGCGCGGGTTGTTGTAGCTACTGACCCGCGAGACCACCTGCAACCGGGTGCCGGTGGCGTTGGTGATCGTCTCCTGGCGAGTCTTGGTGAACGTGGCCGCCCAATCGGTCACGCTCTTGACCCCGGCGACGTCCAACACATCCGGGCGCAGATACTGCTGCATCACCCACGCCTCGGCGAGGGAGTTCGCGATCGGTGTGCCGGTGGAGAACATCGCCACCTTCTCCGCACCACCGGGCAGGGCGCGGCCCTCGGCGGCGGCGCGGCCCTGGGCCAGCTCACGGAGGTGACTGAGTTTGAGGGCGAGGTCTTCGGCCTTCTGCGACCCCTCATGTGACAGCGAGTCGATCGCGCACTCGCGGGCCTTGTTCTTGTAGCCGTGCGCTTCATCGACGATCAGGTAGTCACACCCGGACTGCTCGAAGTACAGGCCGGTGTCCTTGCTGCGTTTACCGCCCTTGGTCAGCTGGTTGATCTGCTTTTCCAGCCGGGCCTTGGCTTGCTCGATGCGTTTGACCGTCGAGCGTTCCTGCGCACCACCAGAGTGCAACTGGTCCTCGAGCTCAGCGAGCTGGGCGCGCATGTAGTTGGTCTGCCGGTCGGGATGGGTCGCGATCAACTCGAACACCGACGACGGCACGATCACCATGTCCCAGTCCGACGTCGCGCTCTGCGACACCATCAACCGGCGCGCTTGGTCATCCATGCTTTTGCGGCCGGCCAACACATTCGCCGCCGGATACCACTGCTTGGCTTCGCGGGCGACCTGCTCGATCAGATGAGTCGGCACCACTATCCACGGCTGCTGAATCAGGCCGCGGCGTTTGAGTTCCATCGCGGTCATGAACATGGTGCCGGTCTTGCCCGCACCCACCACGTGATCGAGCAACACCGTCGGTTCGGCGAGCGCACGAGCAACCGCGTTGCGTTGATACGGGTGCGGCTCGAACTCCGCCGACACCCCCGGCAACGACAGCTGGCTGCCGTCGTAGGTGCCAGGGACGAACGCGTTGAACCGGTCGTTGTAGGTGCGCACCAACCGCTCGGTGCGGTCCTGATCCGACCACACCCACTGCGCGAACTCCTCGGCGATCTTGGCCGACTGCACCTGCGCCAACGTGGTGGCCTGCCCATCGATCGACGGCGCACCCTGCTCCACATCGGACTTCGAGTTGGTGATGACCACCGACTCCTGGTTGAGCAGCTTCTCGAACAACTCGCCGGCCGACAACGACTTACGGTCGTCATCGTTGGGTGCGCCGAACTCGGTGAACCACTTGTCCGCATCGACGGCGTTGACGTTGACGTTGACCGTCCACGCCCCGGCCCCGCGTTCCACGCGCGGGCGGGTGCCACCGAGGACTTCGGCGGTGAACCGTGCGTAGTCGGTCGGCTCGACCCAGTTCACGCCCGGTTTGACCACACCGATCTCGGTGGGTTGTAGGTCACGCGGAATCACCTCGGCCAACGCCTCGACCGACTCACGCAGATCGACACGGATCTGCTCGTCGGTGGCCTCACCGAGCAGTGTGCGTGCGGCGGTGTATTTGTCGCGGACGTTGCCCGACAGGAACTCGGCGGCCGCCACCAGATCATCGGTGCCGTCGACGGCGGCGAACACGTGCCCGCGCAACTGTTCACGTGCCGCGTCACGGTCGACGTCGAGCAGCTGTCCGATTCGGCCCACATCAACCCGGCCGGTCTCACCGACACTGATGGCCAGCGCGTCCTGTGGGGTTTCGGCGTGCTCGGCGCGTGCGGGCGCGAGGTAGACGTCGCGATGAAACAGTGCCGCTTTACGGGCGGTCTGGGTGTCCTCGTTGAACAACTCGATCGCCAGCAAAGTGGCGGTCATCGGATCATCGCGCAGTTTGTGCAGATGGTTGCGGCGGTACTGCACCGCGGTCGGCTCGGCTGCCTCCTGCGCGATGCGGTCGTATTCCTCGGGCGGCAACTGACCGGGGTAGGGGTCGATGATCTTCTTGCCGTTCTCGCCGCGGACCGGTTCACCGTCGCCGTCGAGGCGGGCGGTGCCGTTCTTGGTCCGCCATTGCTGTTGCTTTGTCACCATGCGCTCGGCGATCTCACTGTCGGTGCGTTCGCGGCCGCCCTGCACGGCGAACCGGTTGAGCGGCCCGTAGCGACGCAGATACGAGTCGTAGGAGCGGTTGAGTTCCGCGCGTAGATCGTTGCGGTCGGCGAGGTCGGCGCCACTGGTCTGGCTGCCGATCACTGCGACGGTCAGATCCCGCAGCTCCAGCAGGTGGCGGGTCTCGGCGGTGCGCGTCTTGGGCACCGCGAACGCCTGCCACGACGGCTGTGCACCATCGGTGCCGGCCCGGTAGGACTCGAACTGGTGGGTGTCGCTGTTCCAGCGGACCGTGCCCTCGATCGGCACATCGGCATACAACTCGGTGACATCGGCCAGCCCGTCACGAAACTGCTGCGCGTGCTGCTCGGCGCGCGAGGTGATGATCGGTGCATGGGCCAGACCGTGCCGGCGGGCGTCGGCGACGATGTCACCGAGAATCGAGCGCACATGATCGGCGATGGGCTGCTCGTCGGAGGCGGCCACGCTCAGCGAGTCGTCGCGGTAGAGGCCGTGTGCCAGCTGCATGCGGCCGGCCACCCGCTCGGGGTGCTCGGCGAAGTAGGCGTTGACCGCGATCGCGCCGGTCTTGCCGTCGCGGTCGTCGAGTTCGACCATGCGCGTGCGCACCCAGTCGGGTTCGGCGTTGACCGCCAACGGTTCCTCGCGGCGACGGAAGATCAGCAGATCTGTGGTGACCTCGGTACCGGCCACCTCCCGAAACGTGCTGCTGGGCAGGCGCACGGCGCCGACCAGGTCGGCCAGCTGCGCCATCTCGCGGCGGGCATCTACGCCGGCGGCGCCGACGGCGTCCATGGTGGTGTGGGTGGTGATGCCCATGACCCAGCCGCCCGGCGCGGTCAGATGCAGCGACTTGATCAGGAAGTGATTGTGCAGGTTGTAGCGGTAGTCGGGGTTGTAGACCGGATCATGCACCGCGGTCTTGGCGAACGGCACGTTGCCGATTGTCGCGGCGAACGCACCCTGCCCGACGGTGGTGGTCTCGAATCCCTCGAGGCGCACCTGGGCGTGCGGGTTGAGTAGATGCGCGATCTGCGCGGTCATCGGGTCTTTCTCCACACCCACCATCACCGCGGTATCGGGTGCCATCGCCATGAACGTGCCCGACCCGCAGCCGGGTTCGAGCACTCGGCCGCCGGCGAAGCCGGCCTCACCCAGCGCGTCCCACATCGCCGAGACCAGCCGGGGATCGGTGTAGTGGGCATTGAGCGTCGAGCGGCGCGCCGCGTCGTACTCCTGTGCGGTCAGCACCTCGCGCAGCTGGTCACGCTCGGCCGACCAGTCCGGCTTGTTCGGGTCGAAGATGTCGGGCACCGCACCCCACCCCGACCACTGCGACAGCGTCTGCTGCTCGTCGGCGGTGGCCAACCGGTTGGCGTCGCGACACGCCACCGCCACCCGCACCGCGGCCACGTTTGCCCGCGCCCGTGATTTCGCTCCCGACGGCACCAGAATCGTGCCCGGATGCTCGAACCGCACTGCTGCCACAGCGGCATCGCCCGAAACGTCAGGGGAGCCTGAGACGTCGGGGGAGTCAGCGGGGATCTCGCCGGCCGTGGTCTGCTCGTCGACAGTCTGTTCGTCGACGGCCGCGGTCATCGGGCCTGGTTCGTCGACCTCGGTCGCGGTGGCGTCGACGGCGACCATGCTGCCGTCGGGGCGCCGGGCGAGTTCGACCCGGGTACGTGACCATTGCGACAGCGGCACACCCTGTTCGGTCTGGGCGACCGTCGGTAGCTGCTCCGGTTCGGCCGGCGGCAGCGGAGTACCACCGGGATCGACGACAGCCGGATCGGTGGGTTGGCGGAAATCCTCTGTCGCGGAGTCGAAAAGACTTAGCTGTTGGTCCTCTTGGCCAGATCGGCGTCCACGGCGGCCTCGACTTCCCGTGCCGCCGGATCGCCCGGCTGCTGCGGCAACACCATCCCGTCCAGGGTTCGCGCCTCGATCAGACTCGCTGCGCGCACCACCCACGCCGGCGACTTCTCGCCCCACAGGTCCTCGGCCAGCCGATCCGAATCCCTGCTCGCCTCCAGCCACAGATCCTCGTGCAGCCACTGGGCCACTGCCCGACCCGGTTCCGGCTGGACCCACAGCGGAGTCTCCTCCTGCGGCGCCGGGTCCGGATCGGCGCTCAGTGCCGACTCCTGCAACTGGTGACTGAGCAGGTCGTTGGCGATCATCCGCGCCCGGGTCTGCAACCGGCGCTGGTCCTCGAACTCCGGTTCCTGGCCCGGATTCTCCTCGCGCCACTGCTCGATCAGCAGAAACGCCTGCTGCTCGATCAGGTCGGCCAGCTGGGTTCGCATCCCGTCGACCCGCACCTGGATTTCGCTGTCCGACAGCGCCGGACTCTGCGCCTGCAACTGATCCCTCAGTACGTCCAACGCGCCCATCAGATACTCCCTCGTCTCCGTCATCGAACAGATCGAACAGGCCGCCAGTAATCTGCGGGCCTTTCGTGTTGTCGGCAGCCATCCCTCGCCCTTCACCATCCAGTCAGTCGCCACCTCGGACGCCGACCAGACAGATGCCACGCGACCCCGAAATGGTTCACCGAACCCCTAAACCAAAGCCAGATCACCACGAGGATGGCACGACTGTCCGTGAGCGCAGTGTAAAGACGCAACCCGCTACCGTCAATAGCCTATTGACAGTTAGACGATGCTGCGGGCAGATCGTAAAAAAGGTTCTGAGCTGCGACTTTGCTGTGATTAGCGGCGGGCGGTGATCATCCTATCTGTGGTGCGGGCCGCGCGTCGTCGGGCTGTTTTGCCGTGTGGAAGCGGTAGCCGTCAATGGGTTGGTGACACCGCGAATAGAGTGAGGAAGATGCCCACCTCGTCGCCCGACACGGTACGTGCGGTGCATGTGCCCGCGCGGGATCGGTGGGTGCTGGTGTGGGATGAGGGACGCAGCGAATCACCGCCGATGCGGCTGCGGTCAATCCCCGGCTTCCTCGACACGACATTCGGTTCGCACACCCCGACCATCCAGTGGCCCGCCGGCATCAGCGAACTCCTCGACCGCGTCGACGTCGCCGACAAAGAAGCCGCCCGCGCCCAAGCGCACGCCCAGATGATGCGCCGCGAGGTCGCCCAAGGACTCCTCGACACCGGAATCGCCGGCAGCTTCGGCGACGTCGCCGCCATCCTCGGCGTCACCCGCCAACGCATCCACCACCTCCTCACACCAGAGCAGTGATGGATGCCCGCCGCGGTGTGGTGAGCGCATCGCGGACGCACCGTGGACGTAACAGCCACCCCGGTGTCGTCGATAGACACGAGAAGCGCCCCGCATGGACCAACCCCCGACCGGTCCATTGCGGGGCGCTGCTGTCTGAGCGCTCGGCTCACCCTTAGTTCACCGTCGACGACCCAACCACAGCACAGTCGCGGGCACAGTGACACCGAGGAGCCACGCCGCGAAGAAGAGATAGACGAGGGGACCGGACCAACCGGTAATCACAATGGCAATAGCCGGAAGTAGGCCGAGGAGGAACATCCCCCCAGCCAGGTTGCGACCAAGTCTCCTGGTGTCGAGTTCGTTTCCTGATTGTCGTTGTGCGTCGCTCATGGGCTATACGGCTCCTCTTTGGGTTGTGAGTCGAGTTAGAACAGGGCGATCTGCTGACGGGCTGCGCGGTCTGCGGCGCGTTGGTCGGCTCGGTGGGCGGCTTGTTGGGCGGCGTAAGGGGTGAGGTTGACCGCCTCGGCGATCACTGCCCAGGTGTGTCCGTGGTCGCGGAGGTCGGCGGCGAGGTCTTCGGCCTGGTGGTCGGTGAGTGTGCCAGCGGGGTCAGACATCGTGGGTCTCCTCTCGAAGGGGGGTCAGATGCGGGCGAGGTGGTCGCGCACGGCCAGGCGGCGGCGTTCGGCTGTTTGCTGGTGGTCGGTGAGGGCTGCCCAGTGGCCGGCGAGTTCGTCGACGGGGCGGCTGGTGGTGTGGTGGTGCATGCGGGTGATCAGGGCGAGGTAGCCGCGGCGGTACCAGGCGTCGACGAGGGCTGCGGCGAGGTGGGGGAGGTCGGCGCCGCCGGCGACGGTGGGGCGTGGTTGTGCGGGCGCGACAATGTCGAGCATGGCGCCTTTGGTGCGGCGGTGCTGGCCCTGGTCGGTGAGTCGGGCCTGTACCAGTTGCGGGGTGGCCGGTGTGCCTTGGTCGATGAGTTCGACGGCGGTGTCGAAGATGAGTCGGTTGGCGGGGCCGAGGAACAGGGTGGTGTCGGCCGGCAGTACATCCGGCTCCGCGGTGGTGTTGGTGCGGGCGCCGATGAGTGCGGTGATGACGGCGTGGGACATGGCCGGTGGTGCGTAGAGCAGGCAGGCGAGGAAGGCCAGTTCGAGCTCGAGCGCGGCGTCGAGGTCTTCGGTGGCGTCGAGGGTTCCGTAGCGGGTGGGATCGTCGCTGGTGGTGATGGTTTCGAGTTCGGGCAGCGGTTCGATCGTCGAGGCGCCCGGCACCGGTTCGGTGGTGTCGGGTTGTTCGGTGTTGCGGGGTGTGTCCACCATGACGGTCACCGTCCTCACTCCTGTTCTGTGGTCAGTGTGCTAGGGCTGTGATGCCCGTGTGGTCTTCGTGTGCCCATGCCTCGCGCTGGGCGGCCAGGTCGGCGAGTTCGTCACCGAGCCGCGGATCTCCGTCGGTGTAAGCCCGATCGGACTGGTCCCAGTAGCGGGCGGCGCGTTGGCTGTAGTCGATGCTCATGGTGGGTCCTTTCAGGCTGCGGTGGTGGTCAGGGACTTGATGCGGTCGGGGCGGAAACCCGACCAGTGCTCGTCGCCGGCGACCACGACGGGCGCTTGCAGATATCCCAGGCTCATCACGTAGTCGCGGGCGGACTCGTCGACGCTGATGTCGATCACCTGGTAGTCCAGGCCCTGCTTGTCGAGAGCTTTGTAGGTGGCGTGGCATTGCACGCATGCCGGCTTGGTGTAGACGGTGATCGCTGTGTTCTCGCTCATTTGTCGTATCCATTCATTCGTGGTGTCGCGAGGATTTACGCTGTTCCTTGATTCTACCTCGAATAGTGTTGTGCGGCAACTGTTTTAACGAATTGTTGTGCCTGCTGGTGTGCCATTTCCTGTTATGTGCCGCCCATTCGTACCCGGGGCATTCTGTCCATTTAACGGAGGTCGAAAAGCGGTGCGAAATAAGTGGAACGGAGCTGTGCGATGTGCAGCGCGTGCCGGTGTTTCGGGTGGAGTGGATTGACAGAATGTGTGGGTACGTCAGTGAGAATCGGCGGGTGCAGGAAACGGCGATGGTGACCGGGTTTGCGGGATCAGCAGGCCCGCTCGCGCACGGCGACGGTGCGGGCGGCGGTGATACCGGGGAGGTCGGGGACACCGGCGGTGAGTTCTGTTGTGGTGTGGCCGGGGGCGATTGCGTATCCGGTGGGGGTGGCGTCGAGGGCCGCGAGGTACCAGGTGGTGGTGTCGGCAGCGTCGTGCGTGTCGGTCTTGAGGGTGTGGATGTTGACGATGGTGGTGTGGGTGGGCCAGCGCACGGAGACGAGGACGAATGTGGGGTCGGCGGGGATGGCTCCATCGAGCAGTGCTGCGACACGTGTTCCGGTGGCCGGTAGGCCGGGGCCGGCGTCGACGTATCCCACGATGATGCCGGCGCGGCCGTCGGACAGGTCGACGGTCACGGCTTGGTCTGAATGGTTGCTGCTGGTCATGGCGAGTCCTTTCACAGAGAAGAGGGAGCAAAGGTGGGGCCACCGATGGGTGACCCCACCTTTGGGGGCGGCTCAGCGGGTGATGGTGTAGCCGAGGGCGTCGGCGAGCATGAACATCACCTGTTCACCGGTGGGCAGGAACGCTGCGGCCATCCGCGACAGCGCGCGGTCGCAGTTGAGTTCGTCCTCGCAGCAGCATTCTTCGTTGATGGGCATGTCGTCGTTGATCGCGTCGAGGGCGTGGCCGTCGATGGTGCTGGGGTCGATGACCCAGCGGTCGAGACCTTCGGGGTCACGCATCAGGTAGACCTTGACGCCGCTCTCGATGTAGTGGGCGCCTGGTGCGGGGGTGGCCAGGTCGTCGAGGCGGCGGTACGTGGCGGTGGTCATGATCGGTTCCTTTCGAGGTGGTGTGGTTCAGAGCTGGTCGGTGATCTCGCGGCGGGCGGTGGCGCGGTCCTGGCGGTTGGCGTGGCGCTTGGCGGCGCGGATGGTGTGAGGGTTCTGGTGTGCGCGGCTGGCGCGGGTGAACACGTCACGCTGGGTGCCGTTGCGGCTGGGTCGGGCCATGGGGTCCTCCTGTGCGGTGGTCTGGTTTGTTTGACACCTGCCATCTCGTTGCCGGCGGGAGGTCGGTGCAAGGGTGTTCACAGCGAAAAAGTCATCCGGGCCGCAGGCCTGAAACCCGAAGGGTGGATGAGTTTTTCGTGGCCCTTGTCGCCGTGCCGACCAGAGGTAAGAGAATGGAAGGGGGCAACAAACCCCCTGCCTGTGCGGCTGGGTCGCACAGATGGGTCGAGTCCGGCCCTGGGGCCGGTCCTTGTCGGTGGGCCGGGCGTCAGCTCGGCGACAGGTCTGTACGGCGTAGCCGTTCGGTTGGGCTGCCGGCGGTTACCGTTGTGGGTATGTCTTCTGTGGAGCGTGCTGTGGCTGATCGGTGGGTGCCGTTGCCGTCGGAGGTGCGTGCGGTTGTCGAGGGCCGGCCTCGCGACGTCGCCTCGGGTGTGGACCTGTGGTGGCGGGATGCGATGCCACCGGGGGTGGAGGCTCAGATCCTTTGATCTGAGCCTCCGGCCCCGCTGGGGTTTAGGCGAAGTCCTCGGGGGTGGGGAAGTGTCCGCCGAACAGCTCGTCGACGGTGTCGGCGTCGGGGATGACGGCCTCGCGCAACTGGTGGGGTCGGATTCCGGCGCGTAGTGCCCGGTCCAGCAGTTGCGCCAGGGTGGGCAGTTCGGTGGTCTCGCTGATGTGGTCGAAAATGATGCCGGCCATGGCGCCGTTGCCGTTGAGGTAGTGGCAGGCGGCGGCGAGGGTGAGGGTGTTGGCGCGGTCGCGGCCGCGTAGTGGCCGGGCGAGTTCGGTGAACACTGCAGCGGCGGTGCGCGGGTCGTAGGCGGCGGTGCGCAGCAACGCGTCGCGGTAGACGAGGTGATCGCCGATCATGACGGCGACCTGCGCGGACAGTTCACGCGGGACGTCGGTGGGCCAGTGCACCATCGCGGAGACGATGGCCTTGGCGGCTTGTTCGGGGTAGATCTGCACACCGTGGGTGTCGATGGGGTCGGTGGTGGCCAGGCTGGCGCGCATGCTGTCGCGGTTGTGGGCGATGGGTTGGCCGTCGATCACGCGGTTGAGGCTGGCGGGGCTGTCGCGGTAGTCGCTGCTGATGCCGGTGTCTCCGGTGATCAGGTCGCGGTAGGTGGCGGGCTGGTCGCAGCGTGCGACCACGAGGCGGCTGTTGGTTTCGATGCCGTGGCGCAGGAGGGCATCGCTGATGGTGTGGACCGCTGCGTCTGCGATGTCGTTGTCCTCGGTGATGGCAATGACGATGGCGGTGGGCACGTGGTGGGTGTGCAACACGTCGGCGAGGTAGTCGGCGATGTCGTCGGTGTCGGCGATGTCGTGACGGGCTGTCATGTCGATCTTGTTGCCGGTGGTGCCGATGACCATGATCGATTCGGCGGGTACGAATCCGAGCAGGCCGGGGAGTGCGGCGATGAGGTCGGCGTTGGTGATGATGCGCTGCATGGCAGGTCCCTCTCTGGGTGTCGGCCTCGGCGGGCCGGTGCTTTGCTTGACACCTGCCATCGCTTGCCGGCGGGAGGTCGGTGCAAGGGTGTTCACAGCGAAAAAGTCATCCGGGCCGTAGGCCTGAAACCCGAAGGGCGGGGGAGTTTTTCGCGGCCCTTGCGGCGTGCCGACCAGAGGTAAGAGACTGGTGGGGGTCAGCAAAGCAGCCCGAGAAAGCTCTGTGCGGCGCTAGCCGCTTCCGATTAGGTGCCGGCCTTCGGCCGGCAGTCATGGCGGCGGGAGCCGACAGTCACCGCAACCAGCAGATCGACGTCACCGGCTCTGGTCGGCGTGAGCACACCAGACGCACTCCACGGTGAAGGTGATTGTGCGGGAGCGACGCAGGTTCGGTAGGGCTCGGTGTCGCGGCAGCACTAGTTAGGGCTACTGCACGCCCTCGTTCTTCTCCCTCAATTCTTCCCCAGCCGTTTCGAGCTCATTTTCGACCCTTAATTTGACCATGTCCAGTACTTCCCTGGAAGCTTCGTCACCGGCAACTAGCTGGTCGAGGCCTGCGCGGATAGGCAATAGAATATCGAGCCTTCTGCTGGGGTCGTGGATACCTTGAACGCGAGTTACCGCATCTGCTGCGTCGACCAAAGGGGTCCTTATATCCGAACCGGCCGCTCCCACGAGGCGCACCGGCACCTTTGTACGGGTTGTTCGACTTCTAGGTTGCGGTTTTACGTAGAGCTCTAGCAGAGTCTCCATACGTCCTATTCGATCCGAGAGAGTTCCCAGTACATCTGCAAACTCCGACGAATCTCCTGTTTCCAGTCGCTCAGCTGTGGCTGTGACAGCTTCATATGTAGACAAAGGTGTGACCAGGGAGTCGGGTTTCTCGAGCGCGAGTTTCGCTGCGGTTAGCAATCGGGCCTGTGCGGTGTCTACGGATTCAGGATCGGTGAGGTCGTAGTCGATTCTCGTCTGGTCAACGACGTCGAAAGGTGATGTCGTTCCTTGCGCGGCAATTATAACCACCGGCCTCTTAAAGCAGTGCGCAATAGCCAACTCGTAGAAGACATTTGGGTTATGGTCGGTAATGTCGACAACCACCAAGTCGGCACGGATTATGCGGCCTACGACCTTTTGTGTTATCGAGTCCGGTGCCTGATCATCATCTGCTCGAGTGACCGTCCACTCCGGCTCAGTGAGTGCCTTCTTGACGATGAACTTGAGCACCTTCTTGGCCTGGGTATATCCAGGCGTATTTGGTGAACCGATGGGCGATGCAACGAAAACCTCGATCGGCGTCACATCGTCAGAGGGCGTGGTCATCAATGCAGCGTAATCTGTTGCGCGCCGATAGTCCCGTAAAGCACCCCGCTCTGATCTGTCGCGGTGCTGCGTAGCCGCTCGACCCTGTGCCAGCCCGACTGGCTGGCCTTCCCTTCCGCCGCACTGCTGTACTGCCGTACTGCTGTACCGACTCGGTGGCGCATGGGCAGGTTGAGAGAGGGTGTCGTGGGTGTTGGCCCGCCGTACCCCTGGCGTGTGGGCACGGCGGGTGGTGGTTCAGCTGTCGCTGTAGCGGGGTGTGCAGGAGAGGTGGACGCAGTCTTGGTGGTGGTCGTCGGTGAGGAAGGCGGCGTAGCCGGCGGCGTCGAGTTCGGCGAGGGCGAGTGTCCATTGGTGGTCGGTGAGGTCGACCATGTTGTGGACGTGGTGGAGGGGGACGAGGTCGGGGTTGCCTGCTTGGAGGACGGAGATTGCTCGGACGACTTCGCGGGTGTGGCGGCTGACGGTGATGTTGGTGAAGGTCCAGGCCATGGGGTGCTCCCTTGTTCGGGTCCGCCCAGGTGTGGCGGACGTCGTAGACCTGGGGGACCGGCGGGGGTGGGCTGTCAACCCCGGAGAGCCTGGTGGGCCGGAGGCCAATTCGGTTGCGAGCGCAGCGAGTGCGGGTTGCCGGATTGGTCGCAGCGCGTGGGCGGAGCGCAGCGGAGAACACGCGGAAGTCACCAGGCGTGGGTTGACAGG
>NZ_JAKGCU010000023.1 GCF_021556435.1 Gordonia tangerina | reverse complement strand
ACATCCACAACGACCGACTCGTCGACGCGCTGATGGCCCAGGCCCACGGAGCCTTCATGCACGACGACGGCGCCCGCACCTACTACCGCAAACAGAGAGCACGAGACGTCGACCACAACGCAGCGCTACGCCAACTCGCCAACCGCCTCGTCGGCATACTCCATGGCTGCCTGGCCCGCGGCATCCCCTACGACCCCGCCACCGCATGGAAGGACCAAACCCCCGCCGCGGCTTGACATCAAACCTTCAGGGATGTCTCGATCAACGGGTAAGTCCCGGCCACTCGATCAACCAGCGAACAGCCCGCGCACCCCAACCGCTGGTCGAGTAGCCCGCGAACGAAGTGAGCGAGCGTATCGAGACCCCCGGCGCCCGACAGCATCTCACCAGACCTCGATACGCCGACTCGCTGCCGCTCGCCGACTACTCGATCAACAGTTGGGCCGACTCGCTGCCGCTCCATCACCGGTTGGGTTGCAGCTACTCTATCAACGGTGGGGTCCGCCAGTGTCCTACCGCTCCACCGGTCGCAGGAGCGACTCGGCGGCGTCGACGATCGCCGGATGATCGAGGTCCAGTTCGTCGACGGCCACCACCTCCGGCCGTACCCACGACGCGAGCACACTCCATTGCGGCCGGTGAAACGACCACCACGACACCGCGTCCCAGGCACGATCACCGCGCGCATCGGCCTCGGTATAGATCTGCTGACCCCACCGCTGAGTGACGGTCAGATTCCGTACGACGACCTGCGACGGTCGTAGCCCCAGGCGCACCAGGTGGGCGGGGTCGTCGAGGTCGAGTATGCGCAGGTCATCGGGCAGCCGAAACGTGCCGAGGGCACGACGAGCTCCCGGCAGCTGGGGGAACTCGAACATGTCATCCGCCCAGGCACGCAGGTTGCCAAAGGATTCGCCGCAGGCGGCCTCCGCATGACGCGACAGATACCAGACATGCCGGTCGGGGTGATCGATACGTCCCCCGATCTGTGGCCGATGCTCGTACAGCGGGTGGCCGGGCCGTCCCGCGGCCGCCGAGTCGAGGTAGGGAAAGACCCGGTAGACCAGCACTCAGGCCGCCCCTCCCCACGCCTCGGCGTCGAGAGCCGTCAGGACCGCGGCCGCGCCGGACAACCGCAGCGCGTCGATCGGGCGCGCCCCGCCGAGGTGAACGTTCTGACTGATCAGCCACGTCTGTGCAGCTCGTTGACCCCAGATCAGCCGCGCGCGGGCGAAGATGTGCTCGAGGTCGATCAGCAGCGGCCCCGCGATCGGTCCCGGATACTCCTCACCGGAGATCCATCGGGTCGGCTGCGATCTGCTGACGCCGATGAGCTCGGCCAACCGCGCCTTGCCGAAACTGTCGGCGAGGTAGCTGACGCGGGCGGGTGCCAACGGATCGGCGGGATCGACGCCTCGTGGTCGTCGCGATCGAGGCATGTCGCGGACACGTGCTGAGGTCATGTCCCCATGCTACCCAACAGAATTGTTGGGTGGGTCAGTTCACGAGGCCCATCGCGATGCCGTCGAGGATGTCGTGTTCGCTCACCACCAGTTCACCGACGTCGGACCGCTCGGCGATCTCCCTCGCAAGTTCCGCCGTCACCAGCGCGCCGCCGCCGATCACGTCCACACGGCCCGGATGCATCGGCCCCAGTGCGGCGCGCTGCGCCCGGGTCATGTGCACCAGACGCTCGCACACCGCGCCGAGATCGGCGAAGGACATCCGTGACAGGTGGATCGCCTCTGGGTCGTAGTCGACGAGTCCGGCTCCCACCGCCGCCAGTGTTGTCATCGTGCCGGCCACACCGACCCAACTGTGCACGCCGCCGACGGCAACCGCGTCGAATGCCGGCGCCAACCGTGCGCGGGCGAACTCACGCGCCGCCGCGATCTCGGATTCGGTGGGCGGGTCGGAGGGCAGACACCGTTCCGTGAGCCGAACACAGCCGATGTCGGCCGAATGCGCGGCATGCACGCCACCCGCGTCACCGACGACGACCTCGGTGGAACCGCCGCCGAGGTCGGTCACCACGAATGGCCCGCGGGCGGGGTCCAACTCACCTACCGCACCAGCGAAGGATAGTCGCGCCTCCTCGTCACCGGTGATCACCTCGGCCCGTGAACCCGGTACCACCGCACCAAGCAAATCCGCGGTCATCGCGAAGAACTCATCACGATTGGCCGCGTCCCGCGTTGCCGATGTCGCGACCATCCGCACTCGTTCGACCCCCAGCGCAGACATCGTCGTCACGTAGTCGGCCAACGCGCTGCGTGTGCGTTCGATGGCCTCTCCGGCGAACCTGCCGGTCGCATCGACACCCTGCCCGAGCCGGACGACCCGCATCTCGCGCTGCAGATCGATCAGACGCCCGGTGTCGTCGGGCCGCGCCACCAGCAGTCGGATCGAATTGGTGCCGCAATCGACGGCGCCGACCACCGTCACCGCGCCACACCTCCGCTTCCCTGCTCCCCGTCGGCGCCGTCGGTGGCGTCGGTGGCGCGCGGCCAGGCCTCCGGGATGGCGCTGCCCCGCAGTCCTTGCTCGGCGGCCAGCGCGACCGCCTCATCGCCGAGCGGATTGACTCCCGGGCCCTTGGCGAGCGAATGGGCCATCAACACGTGCAGACACTTCACCCGGTCGGGCATGCCGCCGCCGGAGAAGTCGGTACCCAGCGGTTCAAGCTCGTCACGCTCGGCCAGATACGACTCGTGCGCGCGCCGATAGGCCGCCGCCAACTCGGAGTCGGTGACCAGACGCGCCGTCATCTGCTTCATCACCCCGGCCGACTCCTGCCGACTCGCCTCTGCCGTCAACCGCGGGTCGGTGAGGTAGTAGAGCGTCGGGAAGGGAGTGCCATCGGGCAGCCGGGGCGACGTCTTGATCACCGCCGGGCGGCCGTCGGGCGTGTAGAAGCTCACCTCGATCACGCCACGCGGTTCGCGTCCGAGCTGTTCGGCGATGGTGGCGAGATCGGCGTCGGAGACACTCACTTGATGGTCGGTGGGGTCGACACGGACTCCCACAGATTGCCGTACCACGGGCTCCGGGCCCGCTCCTCCGCCTGCTTCTCGGCAGCAATGCGCGCATCGTCGCCGGGGAACATCATCACCAACGCCTTCTCCCCTGGCCGGACGAACTGCAGCCGCTCACGCGCCTCCGCTTCGATATAGGCCGGATCACTTTGTTCGTTGACCTTCTGCTGATAGTCGCTGACCTCGGACCGGAGCTGGTCGTTGCTCGCACGCAGTTGCTCGAACTCCGCCCGCTGCGAGAAGTACGTACGCACCGGCATCGCCAGCGTCAACGCCACGACGCTGACCACAAGCGCGAGCACGATCGCGCGCTTCGCGTCGAGCCCCTCCCAACGGGCGACCCACGCCGCACGGTCGATCCGACGCCGCGTGGCTCGCGACCGGTTCGACACCCGCGGGGCCCGCCGCACGACCGCCTGTACGACCATGTCGTCGGCGCCGACGTCATCGACGTCTACCACGTCATCGACGTCGACGCCGTCGTGCACCTCGTGCTCACCTGTCTCGGTGACCGAGAGACGTTGGGAGCGAGCAGACGCGGAACGAGCCGCCGTGGACCGGGACCGGGCCGGACCGCGCGTCCTGGTGCCGCGACGGTCCGCCCGCGTCCGATTACGCCGATCGCCTCGCTCCCGGCGCCCGCCCGATGTCATGGGTTCCAGCTAATCACGAACCAAACGAGAATCGTGGGAAGGCGAGGTCGCCCGCGTAGCGTGCCGCATCGCCCAGACCTTCCTCGATGCGCAGCAGCTGGTTGTACTTGGCGACACGCTCACTGCGGGCCGGTGCACCGGTCTTGATCTGGCCACATGCACACGCGACCGCGAGGTCGGCGATGGTGGTGTCCTCGGTCTCACCGGAGCGATGACTCATCATCGTCTTGTAGCCGTTGTTGTGCGACAGCGCCACGGCATCCAGCGTCTCGGTGAGCGAACCGATCTGATTCACCTTGACCAACAGCGCGTTGGCGACACCCTCGGAGATGCCGCGCTCGAGGCGCTCCGGGTTGGTGACGAACAGATCGTCGCCGACGAGCTGCACCTTGTCGCCGACCGCCTCGGTGAGCTTCGCCCATCCGGTCCAGTCGTCCTCGGCGAGTCCGTCCTCGATCGACACGATCGGGAAGTCGGTGACCAGCTTCTCGTAGAACGGCACCATCTCCTCGGTCGAGTAGTCGCGCCCCTCGAGCTTGTACACACCGTCGCGGTAGAACTCGGTGGCCGCCGCATCGAGTGCGATCACCACGTCCTTGCCGAAAGAGTAACCGGCCTTCTCGACCGCCTCGCCGATCACGGTGATGGCCGCGTCGGTGTTCGGCAGATCGGGCGCGAAGCCGCCCTCGTCACCCAGCGCGGTGGCCAGGCCCTGCTTGGACAGCACCGACTTCAGCGCGTGGTACACCTCGGCGCCGCATCGCAGCGCCTCCTTGAAGGTGGGCGCACCGACCGGGGCGATCATGAATTCCTGGAAGTCGATGCCGTTGTCGGCGTGCTCCCCGCCGTTGATGATGTTCATGCACGGCACGGGTAGGATGTGCGCATTCGGGCCGCCGATGTAACGGAACAGCGGCAGGCCGGCCGATTCCGCGGCGCCCTTGGCGACCGCCAGCGAGACCCCGAGAATGGCATTCGCGCCGATGCGCCCCTTGTCGGGAGTGCCGTCACAGTCGAGCAGGGCCTGGTCGACGAGGCGCTGCTCCTCGGCCTCCAGACCGATCACGGCGGGCGCGAGTTCGGCCAGCACACCTTCGACGGCCTTCGTGACACCCTTCCCGGCGTACCGGTCACCGCCGTCACGCAGCTCGACCGCCTCGTGTTCACCGGTCGACGCGCCGGAGGGAACCGCGGCGCGGGTGAAGGTGCCGTCATCCAGAACAACTTCGACCTCGACGGTCGGATTGCCTCGCGAATCCAGGATCTCGCGCGCACCGACCTGCTCGATCATTGCCACAGTTCTAGCCCCTTTGTCCTCGACGGAACGACGCCACGTCGGCGCCGACAGGTACGCGTCAAAGCCTAATCGCTGTGCGCAACGCATACGCGGCAAGGGAGGGACTCGCGTGCCTACCGAGCAGTAGCGAGGTCGGGCCCGGGATCAGTAGCGGACGTTGATCGAGTACGCGTTGGCACGATCACGCACGTCGAGGACATACGGGGTCGAGTTGTTGTAGACCTTCACGGCCTTCTCCCACCCCTCCGGCGTGGTCATGTCGCCGCCGGAGGACACGCACAGATAGCGTGCCGCCGACAGCGCGGCGTCGTCGATGTTGTCCGGGTCCGGCCGCCCGTCACCGTTGGCGTCGACGCCGTAACGCTTCCACGTCTCCGGGATGAACTGGAATGGGCCCATCGCGCGATCGTGGACGGCGTCGCCGTCCATCGTGCCGCCGTCGGTGTCGTGGATCTGCATGTTGCCGCGGGTGCCGTCGAGGGCGACCCCGCGGATCGGCGGCGAGGTGTCGCCGTTGGCGGCGATGTCGGTGCCGCGATGGGTGCCGTGTTTGCTCTCCACGGCCGCAACCCCCGCCAGCGTCGTCCAGGCCAGCCCGCACTCGGGATGTTGCTGGCGCTGGATCTCGGCGGCATTGCCGTAGGCCTCCATGGCGATCAGCGGGATGCCCGTCGACTCCGAGATCGGCCGCGCCCAGTCACGCAGCTGTTCGGCCGTCCGACCGGGTGCGTTGATGTCGATATACGGAGTCGGCGCTCCGGCGCCCGGTGGGATGCCGTCGGGGATGTCGGGACGATTCAGTGACGGCAGATCCAGGCAGGCCGTTGCGGCCAGGGCCGTCATCACGAACATCATCGGCGCGACCACCAGTCGCCTACCGGCTCGGCGCCGTGCCATCCTCGGTTCCTCCAGTCACCTCATCGCGGGGCGAACTGCCCCGTTCTTCATGACAACTGTGCGGTAGCCCGTTTGGTTCCACACCAGCCGGGTCCCCTCCCCCGTCGACTGGGCCCTGTTCTGCGTCGACTGGGCGCCCTTCTGCGTCGACTGGGCCCTGTTCTGCGTCGACTGGGCGCCCTTCTGCGTCGACTGGGCGCCCTTCTGCGTCGACTGGGCCCTGTTCTGCGTCGACTGGGCCCGCTTCTGCGTCGACTGCGTCCTGTTCCCCTCGGTCGAGCATCGACAACCAGGCGGCGCGAGTCTGCAATGCCAGCCCCGCGGCCTCCGCGCGATGTTCGGCAGCCCGGACCTGCGACATCAACTGGCGGACACGTTGTCGCGCGACCTCCTCGACACTGTCGCCGCCGGGTTGCACGCGGACCGTGGTGACATCGTGCGGGACGCGTTCGGACGGGAAGTCGGCGGCAGCCAGCCGCTCCAGCACCTTCTGCGTCAACGCCAGGGCTGGTGCCGTCGTCGCAACCCCATCGAGTACCGACCCGCGCGCCTTCTCCGCCGCCTTGCGTTCCTCCCACTCTCTGATCTGAGTCTCCAGATCGGCATGGGCGCCGGACAGGATGCCCGGCGTCCGACCACGCACCTTGTCGGTGAAACTCCGCGCGACGTCGTCGATGTCGAACGGAGAGTCGGCGTCGTCGGCCGCGATACGAGCGTGGAACAGCACCTGCAACAGCAGATCGCCGAGTTCTTCGCGCAGCAGGTCGCGGTCACCGTCGTCGATCGCGTCGAGGAGTTCGTAGCACTCCTCGAGCAGATATCGGCGTAGTGATGCATGTGTCTGTGTGCTCTCCCAGGGTCCGTTGCGACGCAGGGTGTCCATCAACGCAACAGACTCCAGCAACGCATCACCCGCCACCGATGCTGCCCCGATCACCTCCTCGCCCCGCGCCATCCGGTCCAGGACGAAGCGATGCGAGCGATCGCTGGTGAGCAAAGTCGCCTCGGGATCGTCGTGTTCGGCCCACGCCGCCCCGGTGAGGCCCAGATCCCAGAGCGTTGTCGGATGAACGTCCTCGGTGACCGCCAGCGGCCCGACGAGCAGCGGAACGGCGCGCGTCGGGATCGTGTCGGGGCGAAGCGGATCGAGCAGGATGACGGTCATGGACGATCCATCTCCCTTCGGATGCGGCTGTTTCGAACGTATCCCAGGCCCGGCGGATCCGACGGTGTGACCCGCCGCCGGTCGTCGGTGCGAATCAGGACGGGTCGGCGCGCAAGGCCAGCAAGAACGTGGTCAGGTAATCGACCAGCTCTTCGTCGCGCAGCCTCGCGGAGCCGACACCCCCGGTGCGTGGGATGGGCAGGGTGATGACCGAGGTGGTCGCCCGGTAGCCGGCCGACGGATACAACCGCTTGAGCCGCACCTGCTCGCTGTCGAGCAGCGTCATCGGCGAGATCTTCACGCCCGTACCCGCCAGCCCCACCTCGGTGACGCCACGCTCGCGACAACGCAGCCGGAACCGGGCAATCGACGCCAACCGGCGGGTCTCCTCGGGCGGCTCTCCGTAGCGGTCGGCCAGTTCGGCCAGCACGCCGTCGACGGCCGCGTCATCAGTGGCCCCGGCGAGTTTCCGGTAGGCCTCCAGCCGCAGTCGGTCGGAATCGACGTACTCGACCGGGATGTGCGCGTCCACCGGTAGGTCGATGCGCACCTCTGTGGGCTCACTCGACGCGACGGGCTTTCCGTCGGCGGCCGCCCGGTAGGCCTCCACCGCCTCGCCGACGAGACGCACATACAGGTCGAATCCCACGCCGGCGACGTGACCGGATTGCTCCCCGCCCAACACATTTCCGGCACCGCGCAATTCGAGGTCCTTGAGCGCCACCGCCATACCGGCACCGAGTTCGTTGTTCTGCGCGATGGTGGCCAGCCGGTCGTATGCCGTCTCGGTCAGCGGCCGCTCCGGGCTGTACAGCAGGTATGCATAGCCCCGCTCCCGGCTGCGTCCCACCCGGCCCCGCAGCTGATGGAGTTGCGAGAGACCGAGGTTCTCGGCCCGGTCGACGATCAACGTGTTCGCGTTGGAGATGTCGAGGCCGGTCTCGATGATCGTGGTGCACACCAGGACGTCGTACTCGCGGTTCCAGAACCCGGCGACGGTTCGCTCGAGCTGGTCCTCGTTCATCTGCCCGTGCGCCACCACCACCCGCGCCTCGGGCACCATCGCCGCGATGTCACGGGCGGTCTTGTCGATGGTGGATACGCGGTTGTGGACATAGAACACCTGGCCGTCGCGCAGCAGTTCGCGCCGGATGGCCGCCGCGACCTGTTTCGACGAGTATCCACCGACGTAGGTGAGCACCGGGTGACGCTCTTCCGGCGGCGTCAGGATCGTCGACATCTCCCGGATGCCGGCCATCGACATCTCCAGCGTTCGCGGGATCGGTGTGGCCGACATCGTCAGCACATCGACGTGGGTGCGCAGGGACTTGATGTGTTCCTTGTGCTCCACACCGAAGCGCTGTTCCTCGTCGACGACCACCAGGCCGAGGTCTTTCCACGTCACACCGGTCTGCAGCAGTCGATGGGTGCCGATGACGACGTCCACGTCACCGGCCGCCATGGCATCGACAATCCCCTTGGACTCCTTCGCGTCGGTGAAGCGCGACAGTCCGCGCACCTTCACCGGGAAACCCGCCATGCGTTCGGTGAAGGTCTGCAGATGCTGTTGCGCGAGAATGGTTGTCGGCACCAACACCGCGACCTGCTTGCCGTCCTGAACCGCTTTGAACGCGGCACGAACCGCGATCTCGGTCTTGCCGTATCCGACGTCGCCGACGATGACGCGATCCATCGGGACCGGTCGCTCCATGTCGGCCTTCACCTCCGCGATGACCGTCAGCTGGTCGACGGTTTCGGTGAAGTCGAAGGCGTCTTCCATCTCGCGCTGCCAAGGCGTGTCCGGGCTGAACGCGTGCCCGGGTGCCGCGTGCCGGGCCGCATAGAGTTGCACGAGCTCCCCGGCGATCTCCCGAACAGCCTTGCGCGCCTTACGTTTGGTGTTCTGCCAGTCCGATCCGCCGAGCTTGGACAGCGACGGTTGTTCCCCGCCGACATAGCGCGAGAGCTGGTCGAGCGCGTCCATCGGCACATACAGGCGGTCGCCGGGCTGACCGCGCTTGCTCGCGGCGTATTCCAGAACCAGATACTCGCGACGGGCTCCCGACACAGTTCGCTCGATCATCTCGACGAACTTGCCGATGCCGTGCTGATCGTGCACCACGAGGTCGCCGGCACTCAACGCCAGCGGGTCCACCTGGTTACGACGTTTGGCCGGCAATCGTCGCCCGTCGCGCACCCCCGCGACCCGGTTGCCGGTCAGATCGGTCTCGGTGACGATGACCAGTCCCGCATCGGGACAGACCAATCCGGCTCGCAAGGTGCCACCGAACACCGACACCTGGCCGGGCTCGGGACGGGTTCCGGGCTCGACGATGACGGCGGGTACCTCGGCGTCGGCCAGACGCTCGCCGACGCGCTGCGCCGTGCCCTTACCGGCCACGACGATGGCGGCGGACCCGCCGGTCCGCACATGCGCCCGCAGGCTCGCGAAGGTTGCGGCGATGTCGTCGTCGTTGCCGCGCGGAGCGGGTCCCGCGGCGAGGTCGAGCGACACCTCGTCGTCGCTGCCGGTGGCGAGCGGACTCATCGTCCACCAGGAGCGTCCGGCCGCCACCGTGGTCTTCTCGACATCGTCGATGGCGCGATAAGCACTCGCCTGCAGGTCGATTCCGCCGCCGCCCGCCTCCCTCCCGTCGATCGGCGCATCGGCGCCCAGCGCCGCCGCGGTCCACGACGCCTCCAGGAACTCGGCGCCGGTCTGCGCGAGATCGGCGGCGCGCGTGCGGATCTTCTCCGGATCGAGCAAGAGGACTCCGGTACCGTCCGGCATGACCTCGGTGAGCAGCTGCATCCGGCCGTCGACCAGCATCGGGATGAGGGCCTCCATGCCCTCGACGGGGATGCCTTCGGCGAGCTTGGCGAGCATGTCCGCGAGAACCTTCTCACCGGCGTGCTCGGTGGCCAGATCGGCGGCGCGGGCACGCACCTGCTCGGTCAGGATCAGCTCGCGGCCCGGATGAATCCGCACCGACGACGCGTCGATCTCCGGCTGGCTACGCTGATCGGCCACCGAGAACGCCCGCATCTCGGAGATCTCGTCGCCCCAGAACTCGACACGCACCGGATAGTCGGCGGTGGTCGGAAAGACGTCGAGGATGCCACCGCGCACCGCGAACTCACCGCGCCGCCCGACCATGTCGACGCGCTCGTAGGCCATCTCGACCAGGTCGACGAGCAGTTGGTCGAAGTCGAGTTCGATGCCCTCGCGCAACTCGATGGTGCGCACCGACCCGAGGCCCGGCGCCATCGGCTGCACCAGCGAACGCACCGTGGTGACCACCACGCGCAGCGCGCTACCGGCGTCGGGCTCGGCGAGTCGATGCAGCACCGCGAGTCGTTGCCCAACGGTGTCGGCGCTGGGCGAGAGCCGCTCGTGCGGCAGCGTCTCCCACGACGGGAACTGCGCCACCGCGGCCGGGTCGTCGAGCAGTTCGGTCAGCTCGGTGGTCAGATCGTCGGCTTCACGACCGTTGGCCGAGACCACGAGCAGCGGCGCCCGCACGGAATCGTGCTGGGCGGCGGCCGCCAGACAGGCGACCACGAAGGGGCGGGCGGCGTCGGGCGCGGTGATGTCGAGTCGTTCCTGACCGCGACGTCCCAGCAGGTCCGCGATCGCCTTGTCGGCACACGTCAGCGCGGCAAGCCCGTGCAGGGCGGGGGTAGTCGACACTCCTGCGATTCTAACGGCGCGGTTTCGGTGCTCTCCGCACCACCCGCGACCTGGTCAGTCCACTGATCGTTGCAGGTAGACGCAGTCGATCCACTGGTCGAATTTGTATCCGACCGCAGGTGTGCGGCCGACCTCGACGAAACCGTTCTTCAGGTGCAGTGCGATCGACGCCTCTCCCCCGGTGGCGGCGATGACCGCGATGATCTGCCGAACATTGCCGGGTTCGGCGGCGTCGAGGAGCGCTGCGAGCAGACTCGTCCCGATACCACGCCCGCCGGCGCCGGGCCGTAGGTAGATGGTGTCCTCGGCCGTCCGGTCATAGGCTCGCTTGTCGCGGAACGGACCGAGGTAGGCGAATCCGAACACGTCCCCGGCGACGCCGGCCTCGACACCGTCGGCCCCCACTCCGCTGCCCTCGGCGACGAGGAAGGGTCGACCCGCCGCGCGGATAGCTGCGATCTTGGCTGCCCAGTCCGCCGCGGTCGGTGCCTCGTAGTCGAAGGTGGCGACCGTGTGTTCCACGTAGTGCCGGTAGATGTCGGCGATGGCGCCGCAATCGGTGTCGGCGACGGGACGGATGGTGACCATGGTGTCGATGATGCCCGACAGCAGATCGGTCGGTCTCGCTCCGCTCAGGCCTGACCTTCGGCGGTGGTTCGATCGCGCGATTCCACGTAGTCGGGGCCGACGAGGTGCGGCGCCGGGTCCAACCGGGTCAATCCGTTCCAGCAGAGGTTCACCAGATGCGCGGCGACGACCTCTTTGGACGGTTCTCGCACATCGAGCCACCACTGCGCGGTCACCGACACCATCCCGACCAGGGCCTGGGCGTACAGCGGCGCCAGTGCGGGATCGAAGCCGCGACGTTCGAAGTCGCCGGCAAGGATGTGTTCGACCTGGCTGACCGCATCGTTGAGCAGACTCGAATAGGTCATGGTGTCGGTGGCGTCGGTGCGGTCACCGCGCACCAGGATGCGGAAGCCGTCGGTGCGTTCCTCCATATAGGTCAGCAGGGCCAGGGCGACCTGTTGGATGCGATACAGCGACCGGTTCTTGGTGAGCGAGGAGGTCACCATCTCCAACAGGGTCTCCATCTCCCGGTCGACGACGACCGCGTAGAGACCTTCCTTACCGCCGAAGTGTTCGTAGACGATGGGCTTGGATACTCCGGCGCGCTGGGCGATCTCCTCGACGGAGGTGCCCTCGAATCCTCGCTCGGCGAACAGTCCGCGGGCCACCTCGATCAGTTGGAGCCTGCGTTGGGCACCGGTCATGCGCGCCCGAGGCGCGCGCTGCACCTCTTCGGACGGATCGGTCGGCCGGCTCACTGCCATGCCCCAACCCTAACGACGACGGCCTCGGGTGGGGTAATCAATAGAGATGCTGACCTTGGAAGAAATCTCTGCACGCCTGGAGATACAGCAGGTGTTGACCGATTACTCGACCGCCGTGGACGCCGGACATTTCGATGACCTCGGAAAGGTCTTCACCGACGACGCCACCATCGACTACAGCGCGATGGGCGGTATCACCGGCGGTCTCACGGAGGTGAAAGCGTGGCTGGCCGAGGTACTCCCGGCCTTCTCGGCGTACTGCCACCTGCTGGGCAATCACGACATGCTTGTCGACGGCCACACCGCGTCCACGCGCACGCTGTGTCTCAACCCGATGCAGACGCCGGACAACTCGACCTTTCTGTTGGGACTCTGGTACGTCGACGCCTGGCGACATACCGAGGCGGGGTGGCGGATCACCGGGCGTCGCTTGGAGAAATGCTTCGACAAGCAGTTGTGACCGTTTCGTCACCCGTGGACCAATTCTTTCGAGAATTGTTATCCGAAGATCATCAGCACAGCTCAGACGGCATTGTCGACGACCTGAACGAAAGCTTTCCGGCTACTGAGCATTCGCAAAACCCTCAGCGCAATGCATTCCGGCGTTAGGGTTGTGTGCGGTTCAGCTCCGGACGCCAGCCAGCGGTCTGCGACTGACAGGCCAGGCGTCGGGGTCGACGACGAGGGGGTTCGGTGTGCAGCTGTGGGACTACATCCAGGGTCACGCGGCGAATCTGACGTTCCTGACGTATCAGCATGCGTCACTGGCGTTCCAGACCGTCCTGGTGGGCACGATCGTCGCGGTGCTGACCGCGGTGGTGGTCTATCGGGCGCCATTCTTCTCCGCGTTCACGCTCACCACCAGTCGCGTCGCGCTGACGATTCCGTCGCTGGCGTTGCTCGCGCTGCTGATCGTGCCGTTCGGGCTCGGTGTGGTGCCGTCATTCATCATGCTCGCGTTCTTCGCGACGATGCCGATCATCGGCAATGCGATCGTCGGGTTGCGCTCGGTTCCTCCGTCGGTCATCGAGTCCGCACGCGGAATCGGCTTGCCGCGTTGGCGCATCCTGGTGTCGGTCGAATTGCCGATCGCCTGGCCGGTGATTCTCACCGGCATCCGGGTGTCCACCCAGATGATCATCGGCATCGCGGCGATCGTGGCCTATGTGCTCGGTCCGGGGCTGGGGTCGCTGATCTTCAGCGGCCTGTCGCGCCTCGGTGGAGCCAATGCGCTCGAGATGGCCCTGACCGGAACGATTCTCATCGTCATCATCGCCCTGGTGTTCGACGGACTGCTGGTCCTGCTCGGCCGCCTCACGATCTCCAAAGGACTGCAATGACTGAATCGTCAACCGCGTCAACGGCCCCCGCGCGTACGGTCACCGGGGCGTCGATCCACCTCGACGGCGTGATGAAACAGTACCGCGGGCAGGACAAGCCGGCGGTGGCCAGACTCGACCTGGAGATCGAGGCCGGCAACATCGTCACCTTCGTCGGCCCCTCGGGCTGCGGCAAGACCACCACGCTGAAGATGATCAACCGGCTGATCGAGCCCACCGAAGGCCGCATCCTGATCGACGGCCGCGATGTGACCCACGAGAACCCGGACAAGCTTCGCCAGAGCATCGGCTACGTGATCCAGTCCGGCGGTCTGTTCCCACACTGGTCGGTCGCCAAAAACATCGGTGCCATCCCGCGTGTGCTCGGCTGGGACAAGAAGCGGATTGCCGAGCGTGTCGAATACCTACTGGATCTGGTCGGGCTCGACGCGGCCGAATTCGCCGATCGCCTGCCCAAGGACATGTCGGGTGGCCAGCAGCAGCGGGTGGGTGTGGCACGAGCTCTGGCCGCCGACCCACCGATCCTGTTGATGGATGAGCCGTTCGGCGCGGTCGACCCGATCACCCGAGTGCGGCTGCAGGACAGCCTCATCGGCATCCAGCACGAGCTCGGCAAGACCATCGTCGTCGTCACCCACGACTTCGACGAGGCCACCAAGCTCGGCGACAAGGTCCTGATTCTTTCCGAGGGCGGCCACATCGAGCAGTACGCGCCTCCGGAGGACATCCTGGCCAACCCGGCCACCCCGTTCGTGGAGGATTTCATCGGTTCCGGTGCCACATTGGCGCACCTGACGCTGTCGCGGGTACGCGACGTCGAAGCAGCGCCGGTCACCACCGCCCGGGTCGGCGAGGATTCCCAGACCGTGCTGGGGCGCGCACACGCCGCCGGGCACACCTGGGTCGTGGTGGTGGACAACCACGGTCACCCGCGCGCCTGGCCGTCGCTGGATGAGCTGGCCGCGAAACCTCAGGTCTCCGACTACATCGATCGCCGTCTGCCGGTGGTGGCGCGATCATCGACGCTCAACGATGCCCTCGACTCGATGCTCGCCGCGAGCCAGGGCGGCACGCTGGTGACCGACGGACGCGGCGCCGTGGTCGGATCGTTGTCGATCGACACTGTCATGGAAGTGATCCGCGGCCAACTCTCCGAGGCACGTCCCGAGGAGGAACGCGACGGCTACATCGAACATGCCGAGGGTTCGTCGACCGACGAGATGCCGGTGATCGTGGCGGCCGATGACGAGGTCGACGAGCACTCATGAAACGACTGAGACGCCTCCCGATGGATGTGTGGTTCGAACCGCTCATCATCGTCGTGCTGCTGGTCGGTTACATCGTCTGGTATCAGGTGACGACGCTGACCGAGACCGAGCAGGCTGCACTCGCCTGGGACAACCTGCGTGTGACCATCTATGACCACATCAAGCTGACCGTGGTGGCGACGGTGATCGTGGTGGCCATCGCCATCCCGTTGGGCATAGTGCTGACGCGGCCGTCGATGAAGTGGCTCAACCCGATCGCGGTCAACATCGCCAACATCGGCCAGGCCGCACCGGCGGTCGGTTTGCTGGTGCTGTTCACGTTCTGGCTGGGCACCGGATTCCGGACTGCGGTGGTCGGTTTGGTCGTGTACGCCGTGCTGCCGATCCTGCAGAACACGATCGTCGGTCTGCGTCAGGTGGATCAGCGCACCGTCGAAGCCGCGCGCGGTATCGGGTTGTCCGGCCTGCGCACCCTGGTGCAGGTGGAATTGCCGCTGGCAGTTCCGGTGATTCTCAACGGCGTTCGGACTGCGCTGGTCATCCTGGTCGGCACAGCAACACTGAGCACGTTCATCGGTGCGACCAGCCTGGGCACACTGATCACCACCGGCGTGACCCTGTTCCTTCCGAAACTCCTGATCTCTGGGGCGGTGCTGGTGGGTCTGCTCGCGTTGACCATCGACTGGCTCGGTCGCCTCGTCGAATTGGTCGCGACACCGAGGGGGATCGCGTGATCCGGCGGCGCCGCGGCGCGCGCATTCTCGTCGCCGTACTCGTTGCGGCGCTGGCGTTGGCCGGATGCGGTCTGGTCAGTTCATCGGGCACGTTCCGCAAGGCGTCGCTGCCGGACGGCGCCACTCCTCTCGCAGGCGCCGAGATCACGGTCACCTCGAAGAACTTCACCGAGAGCATCATCCTGGGCAAGATCGCCGCCACCTATCTGGCAGCCGCGGGTGCCGACGTCAACGACATGACCAATGCGCCCGGCTCCGCCTCGTCGCGGCAGGCGATGCTCAACGGCGCCGCGGACCTCACGTGGGAGTACACCGGCACCGCGTGGGTCACCTATCTCGGCGAGACAGAAGTCATCGCCGATCCGCAGGAACTGTGGCAACGGGTCCACGACGTCGAGCTGGCCGAGAACGACCTGGTGTGGTTGCCGCCGGCCAACTTCAACGACACCTACGCATTCGCGGCATCAACGCCGGCGGCCGAGCGGCTCGGGGTGGCCACCATGTCCGACATCACCCGATTGCCGGTGCCGGATCGCACGTTCTGCATCAACGATGAGTTCTTCAGCAGGCCTGATGGATTCCTACCGATGTTGCAGACCTACGACATGCCCTACAACACTCCGAATGGGGTCCCGACCGGCAATGTGACACAGATGGATTCGGGTGTGGTCTACACGTCGACCGCCAACAGCGCGCCATGCAACTTCGGCATGGTGTACACCACCGACGGCCGGATCAAGAACCTCAATCTTGTTGTGCTGGAGGATGACAAGAAGTACTTCCTGCCCTACAGCGGAACCGTGGTGGTACGCAAGGAGATCCTGGACGCACACCCGGAGATCGCTCCGCTGATGGAGGAAGTCTCGGGCCGGTTGACCGATGATGTCATGCAGGAACTCAACGGCCAGGTCGACATCGACGGCGAGGATCCCTCCGATGTCGCCTACGAGTGGCTCAAGAACGAAGGACTGATCGAGTAGGTACGTTCACCGATCCCGACTCGCACCCTTCTGAATCTGCACGATCTGCGCATCGGTGAGCGGCGCTCCCCACAGCGGATCGCGACCGTCGGCGCGGATGCCGTCGAGGATCAGGCCCAGGTATCGGCGCCAGGTACCCGGCGCCGTCGGGGCGAGACTCTCGGCAACCGTCCTGAGCATGGTGAGAATCGGAAAGAAGTCGTTCGCTTCGAGGTCTGGTCGGATCACCCCGGCCGCATGCGCCCGCGCCAGGACCTGCTGCAGCCGCTCGGTCAGCACCGCCTTCGCGGCGAGGATGTCCGGATGTGAGTGATCGATCGTCATGATCATCGTCGCGAGGCCGCGGTCGGCGGCCATCGACGACACCACGAGGGTCAGGATGTCGACGACGGCCTGCCACGGGTCCGACTCGTCGAGAGTCTCGCGAGCTCGTTCGGCGACCTCGGTGAGGTGTTGGGTGAGCACGCCGACGATCAGTTCGTCTCGATTGGCGAATCGTCGGTAAACCGTCCCCACCCCGACACCCGCATGTGCCGCCACATCGTCGAGCGTGACCTCCAGACCTCGCTCGGCGAACAGCTCGCGGGCGGACGCGATGATGCGCTGCCGGTTGCGTTCGGCGTCGGCGCGGAGTTTGCGTCCGCCGACCTCACCGTCGGTGGTGTTCATGCTCACAGAATAACAAGTGGAGGAATGATCTCCACATGACGTACGTTGGAGCCAACAACCGGAGGAACCACCTCCGCCTAAGACCTGGAGGCTTGGATGAGCATTGTCTACGACGACCTCGACGATCCATCCGTCGAGAAGGAAACCCACGAGGCGCGTCAGCATCGGCTGCGCTGGGTGGTGCTGGGCGTCCTCGCTCTGGCGCAGTTGATGGTGGTGCTGGACGCAACCATCGTCAACATCGCCCTGCCGCATGCGCAGGAGTCGTTGGGCTTCGGCAACGAGGACCGGCAGTGGATCGTGACCGCGTACGCACTGTCGTTCGGCAGCCTGCTACTGCTCGGCGGTCGCCTGTCCGACCTGTGGGGGCGGCGCACCACTTTCATCGCCGGTCTGATCGGTTTCGCGGTGATGTCGGCGATCGGCGGTGCCGCCGTGAACTTCGAGATGCTGGTCGCCGCGCGAGCCGGCCAGGGCATCTTTGGCGCCCTGCTCGCTCCTGCCGCATTGTCGCTGCTCACCACCACTTTCACCGATCCGTCGGAGCGCGGCAAGGCCTTCGGCATCTTCGGTGCGATCGCCGGCGGCGGGGGCGCTTTGGGGCTGCTGCTCGGCGGAATGCTCACAGAGTGGGCCGATTGGCGTTGGTGCCTGTACGTGAACTTGGTGATCGCAGCCATCGCACTGGTCGGTGCTGTCCTGTTCCTCGGACCGCACAAGGCCGATCACCGTCCGAAACTCGACCTGCCGGGCGTGGCCCTCGCATCGTCAGGCCTGTTCTCGATCGTGTACGGATTCTCCAATGCCGAGTCCAACGGCTGGGGTGACTGGGCCACGATCACCTGGCTGGTCGCCGGGGCCGCACTGCTGGCAGCGTTCGTCTGGTGGCAGTCACGCGCCGAGCACGCGCTGTTGCCGCTACGCGTGATCACCGACCGCACCCGCGCCGGGTCGTACCTGGTGGTGTTCATCGCCGGGATCGGCATGTTCGGCATCTTCCTGTTCCTGACGTATTACCTGCAACAGAACCTGGGATTCAGCCCGATCCGCACGGGCCTGGCGTTTCTGCCGATGATCGGCATGCTGGTGGTCACCGCCACCACCTCGACCGGTGTGTTGCTCCCCCGGTTCGGTCCGCGCTGGTTGATGGCGGCGGGCATGTTCATCGCGGCGGGTGGCATGCTGTTGCTCACCCAGATCACCGCGACGAGCTCATACGCCAGCCATGTGCTGCCGGCGCTGCTGATCATGGGAGTCGGCATCGGCGCATCGATGGCTCCGGCGATGCAGGGCGCGATCTCTGGTGTCTCGTCGGAGGACGCGGGCGTCGCATCCGCCACCGTCAACACCATGCAGCAGGTGGGCGGCTCGGTGGGCACTGCGCTGCTCAGCACGATCGCCGCGAGCTCTGCGGCAACGTTTGTGAGCGGCCACGCATCGCTGGCCACCGATCCGGCGCAGTTGGCCCAGCTGGCCGCTGTGCACAGCTACACGACCGCGTTCTGGGTGGCCGCTGCGGTATTCGCAGTCGGTGGACTCATCGCCGCACTGCTGGTTCGTAGCGGCAAGCTCCCGGTGGCTCCTGAGGGTGCGGCCGCCATGGCGCACTGATCCCGAGACTCACCCAGCAAGCGGTGCCCTTGCTCTCCGCGGAGAGCAAGGGCACCTTCTGTTTGGTTCTCGACGCGTAGGGACTGTTCCGGCGACCGCCCGCCACTCCGACGGCTCGTCAGTAGTTCCGACCGCAGGATCGCCGACGAGTCACCGCGGGTAGGTGACGATGACCTGTCCGGTGCGCGCGTTGCGCCAGGAGATGGTGCGGTCGGTGTGCATGGTCGGTATCCACGGCCCGTCATGCTTACGGTCGTGGTCGGGCCGGCACAGCGGTGCGAGATTGAACGCCACGGTCCAGCCACCGGCCACCGGGTCGGCATGGCAGAACTTGAGCAGGTGGTCGAGTTCGCACTCCTCGGACGGTCTGCCGCAGTACGGGTAGCGGCAGCGTCGGTCCAGTTGGATGATCTCCGCGCGGAGGGCCGCCGACGGCTTATAGGTCAGCGCCCCCGGTGGTGGGGTGGCGAAACCACCGTGCCCGGTCGGGTCGATCGGTGGGGCCGGTGCGCGGTTGCCGAAGATGATCAACCCGCTGGCGGCGCGGGTTTCACTGGGGCGGGCGGTGATGGTGGTGGCGTGTGGTGCGATTCGTGCGGCGTGGGCGGGATCGATGGCGCCGTAGCCCATCAGGCGGGTCGGGTCGAGACCGGTCGGGTCGCGCAGCAGGGTCAGGCCGGGCACGATGAGGTCGGAATCGGTCTCTGTATCGGTGTCGGTGTCGGTGTCGGTGTCGGTGTCGGTGTCGGCGGGATCATGTTCAGCGGGTGGTGCGGTGATGAAATCTCGTCGCGATCCCGGGGAGGGCGCATCCTCAGCGGTGTCATCGGCATCGATTCCGGTACCGGATTGGCCAATTTCACCGTTCTCGTTGTCGTTGTCGTTGTCGCGGTCGATGTCAATGTGATCGTCAATGTCGGCGAGGGTGATCGGCTGTTCTTCGGCCGCATCAGGCCCACCCAGCACGGGTTCGACGGTGGTCTGGCCGGATGCAGCGGTGTTGTCCGCCGTGGTGGTGTCGACCGACGAGTCACGGACACCGCCGGTGACCGGACTCGGGGTGGTGGCGGGTGCTGGGTTGTTGGTGCGGGTTGGTGTGGCGGGGCAGGTGTCGTCGCCGCAGTGGCAGCGTAGTTTTGCGCCGGGTGCTTTGATGATTTCGGCGAACGCGGTGACGCGTTGGGCTTTGATGCTGCGTCCATCGCGGCGGCACACCCGTCGGCTGATCAAGGCGCTGATGCGGTCGCGCAGGTGTACGCCGTGTTCGGCGGGGATGCAGGCATCGACGGTCATGTGACCGAACGCTTCGGCACCGATCGTCACATCCCCGAACAGGTCGGTGATGTCGTCGCGGGTCTCGGCGGCTCGATCGGGGTCGAGGCTGATGATGATGGCGTCGAGATCATCTCGCAGGGCGGTGTCGGTGGTGGGTCGGCTGGCCAGATCGAGCACCACATCGTCGAAATCCCACGGCTCATCTTCGTCGGCATCGTCGGCGGCGGGATCGTCGGTGGCGGCAGGGTCGGTCTCGGACGCAGCATCATCGGAGCCGCCATCATCAGTGCCGTCGCCGTCGGAGCCGTCGCCGTCGGTGCGCTCACCATCGGTGCCGGGATCGAGGTCGGCTGCGGGGTCGTCGAGGTCGAGGGTGAGTTCCTCCTCGACATCCTTGCTGTCGGGTTCGTCGGTGTAGGCGTTGTCGGCGAGTTCGCCGAGTCGCTCCCGCAGGTCGCCGGTGGGGCCGGTGGCGGCGCCGCGGATGGCCACACCCAGCCGGTGGGGCCTCAAATCTCCGGAGCGGAAGGCATCACGGATCTTGGGGTGCTCGTCGAGCAGTTCATCGAGACCGACCCATTCGCCGGCTTGACGTCGAGAAATACCCAACTGCAGTGAGATTTCGCCTTTCGCGGCTTTGTCGGCGGCGTTGCGGACTCGGTTCGGAACGAAATCGTTGTATCCGGCGAGACGCTCGTTGTAGGTGGATTGCCCGATCTGACGGGCGATCTGCATCGCCAGGGCTTGGGCTTGATTACTCAGCCGCAACAAATCGCGACCGTACTGCGCCAACTCGCCGAGACTGCTGGAGGCCAGCAGAGCGTCGTCGGCGGCACGGTCGGTGAAGGTGAACACGAAACGCTCCTTTCCGGCGAAGACGGTCTCTGAGGTCGGGATGGGTTGGTGGGGAATCGAACTGCTATCAGACTATCGGGAGGGTCTGACAACTTTGGTGCACTGCGGGGTGGGCTGTGGATGGACTTGCTCGGTGAGCTGTTGGGTACAGGATAGCGGCGGGGTGTGACACCTTGTCCTGCGTAAGAGTGGTTGCGTGGGTGTACCCTTCGTGACGCGGCCTCGCAAGCTCGGACGCTCCTCAGGGACCAGGGGATGCTCCCTCGCAAACGTGGTCGTTACTCAGCCCCGGGGGACAGCATGTGGGTTCGCACGTACTCGCTGCGCCCCTCCATTTCTTCAACTACGGCACGGAGGCCACAAAAGGCCCCGGCCCTGAGCAGTTGATGCTCAGGGCCGGGGCCTCGTGATGATTCAGGCTGCGAAAAGGGGAAGTCGAGCTGACTTCTCGACGCTGGAGTAGTGCGAGGCGTCGCCCTGCAGCACCTGGCTCCGTTGCCCTCGAACGTCAACCGGAACGTCACCGGCGAGGGTGATCCGGTGTAGCTCGCGCTGCTGATTGCCGTAGTCGGAGATGCCATAGTGCTGGGTCGCCCGGTTGTCCCAGATCACCACATCGCCGAGTCGCCAGTTCCAACGGAAGGTGTTCTCCAGCTTCGTGATGCGACTCTGCAGAAGCTGATACAACTCACCGAACTCGGCGGACTTGAGTCCTCGGAACTCCTTGGCGAAGTGACCGAGCAGCAGGCTGCGCTCACCGGTCTCCGGGTGTACCCGTACCACCGGATGCAACGTCTGGTACTCCGCGCTGGTGAACTCCTTGTAGTGCTCGGACTTTCGGCTGATGTCGACGCCGCCCGACGGCTCGGACTGATTGACGTAGTCGTACAGATTGGTATGCGTGGCCCAGAGCTCTTCGGCCAACGCCCGCAGCGGTTTCGGTAACTGTTCGTAGGCGGCGACCGTCGAGGCCCAAGTGGTCGCGCCGCCGTAGGACGGCAGGGTAACCGCCCGCAGAATCGACGCCTTGGGGATGCGGTCGACGAAGGTGACATCGGAATGCCAGCTGTTGGCTGCACCCTCGATCGTCAGCAGCTGCGTCCCCCGCGATGTAACGGTCGGGTGGGGCGCGGTCTGCTCGCCGAGCAGGCCGGCGAACGCGTACTGCCCCGCGTCGTCGAGGTGATGTTGCCCCTCGAACACAACGGTCTTGTTGACTGCCAGGGCGAGCCGGATCGCCTCGACCTGCTCGGTCGGGAGATCACCACCGAGCCGGACCTGCCCGATCCGGGCACCGATGTGCTCTCCCAGCTTCTCGACGGTGATGCCCCCGTCGGCGTACACCTGCTGCGCCGCGCGCTCACGTTCCGTGCGGTCGTCGATCTGAGCCAGCGTCATTCCTAGAAACCTCTCGTGAATTCTTTTGTTTCAACGTTTTTCATCTCAGCACCGATGACACCGACAAGGCGAGGTAACAATCATGCTGATCGCAACGCCGATCAGTCCGCCGACCGTTCGGCCGCCTCGTCGAGACCCCGCCGCACATCCACACCCACCCGCGTGGGGCCCGGGCGATACGTGACGGCCCGCAGCGCCGGACCGAATCGGAATACGCCACGGCGCTGGCGCAGTTCGGGGTCGACCGGACCGCGTGCGTCGAGTCCCACCGAGATGCCTGTCCAGGGCGCCATACCGACCAGTTGGACCTGGTCGTCGAGCTTCACAATCGTCGACGCCTCGCCGTCACACACCGCCTCGACCGTGAGGTTCCAGCGCACCGACGGTGTCGCGGAGGCGCGCAGACACAACGCGGTCGCGCCGTCCGGCAGCCGACCCGACTCCCGCCGGACGCGGCCATAGGCGTTGTACACCAGGTGCACGGCTGCCGATTCCACGTACAGCAGATAGCCGCCCTGCTGGTCGCCGTGCGCGACGATCACCCCCTCGTCGTCGGCGGTCCAGCCCTCAAGTTCCGCCTCCACCACGAAGTCGCGGTAGGCGATCAGGCGGCTCGACCGGTAGCGCTCCAACGTCGGTGTGCCGGCGAGAATCCGGATCGGATCGCTCAACCGCGCCTCCGCGGGCCGTCGACGTAGCTGATCTGCGGGACGGTCGTACAGCGGGAACACCGTGTTGCGCCAGGCCGCGGCATCCCACGCGGCGGCCAGCTCGGCAACCTTGTCGGGATGTCGGGCGGCGAGATCGGTGGTTTCGGCCGGGTCCGTGGTCACGTCGTACAGTTCCCACGCCGGATCGTCGACGGAGGCCGGGTCCCGGTGTAGTGACACCAGTTTCCAGCCGTCCCGGTAGTAGCCGCGGTGCCCACCGAACTCCGCGTACTGCTCGGTGTGCGGTGACTGGGCATCACGGTCACGCAGGACGTCGGCGATGCTGACACCGTCGCGCTCCTGAGCGGGCCGCCCGTGGCGGTGGTCCGGTGTGTCGACCCCGGCGAGTTCGAGCAGGGTGGGCACGAGATCGGTGACGTAGGAGAACTGACGACGTACACCGGTGTCGTCGGCCGCCCGGGGCAGTCCGTTCGGCCAGGACACGACGAATGGAACCCGCACGCCGCCGGCGAAGGTCTGCCCCTTGTAGAAGCGGAACGGGGTATTGGACGCCTGCCCCCAGCCGCGTGGGTAGTGCACCCCGAGTGCGGCCGAACCGATCAGATCCTGGTCGTGCGGCACGTCGCGTTCCCAGTCGGGTGGCACCGGACCGTGCACGAATTGGCTGAAGTACGAACGCGTCCCAACCGGTCCACCCTCGGCGGTGCCGCCGTTGTCCGAGGTGAACACGATGATCGTGTTGTCGAGCTCACCGAGTTGCTCAAGGGTGTCGACCACTCGTCCGACGCTCTGGTCGACGCTGTCGACCATCGCTGCGTACACCTCCTGGTAGCGCTGGAATCGCTCCTGCTCTGTGGGTTCGAGGTCATCCCACAGCGGTGCGTCGAACCCGGGCTCGGTGTTGCGTTCCGCCATCGGGGTGTCCGGGTCGAACAGCCCGTTCTCGATCTGTCGCTGGAACCGTTGCCGCCGGACCTCATCCCAGCCCTGGCCGTAGCGACCGCGATACTTCGCGAGATCGGCCTCCTTCACCTGGTGCGGTCCGTGCATCGCGATGTGCGCGAAGTACAGGAAGAACGGCTTCGTCGGGTCCTGCGCGCGCAACGCGGTGATCTGGGAGATCGCACGGTCGGTCAGGTCATCGGTGACGTAGTAGTCATCGGGGTACTCGGCGACGTCGACGACGGTGTTGTCGGCGATCAGCTGGTTCGGGTAGAAGAACGAGTTGAGTCCCTCCAGTGAACCGTAGTAGCTGTCGAAACCGCGCTGCACCGGCCACGAGCTGCGGTCGCGTCCCGGGCCCATGTTCGCATCCCGCACCAGATGCCACTTCCCCACCGCATACGTGGCATATCCACCGGCACGCAGGATCTCCGGCAATGTCAGCACATCGTCGGCGAGTTCGAGTCGTAGCCCCGGAAACCCGGGATCGGAGTTCGCCACACTGCCATAACCCGCCCGATGCGGGTTCAGCCCGGTCAGCAGCGCCGCGCGCGCCGGTGAGCACACCGGGGTGGTGTGGTAATTGGACAACCGGAACCCGTTGCGCGCCAGCCGGTCGATGTTGGGTGTGTCGATCTCCGCGCCGAACGGCGAGATGTCGGAATAGCCCATGTCGTCGACGAGGATCACCACGATGTTCGGAGCACCGGCCGGGGCCGTCGGTTCCTCCGGCCACCATGGCCGCGACACCGAACTCGTGCGGCCGATCACCCCGTCGAAGCCGTCGTAACCACGCGCGCCCGCCGGCAGATCAGTTCTGTCCGCTTGTGCCATCGCTTGTCTCCCTGCACATCACATCGAGCCTCGCGCCCGAACACCGAGCACGTTCGGCCAAGGTCAACCGCCTGTCAAGGGTTCGATCCGAGCGAAATTCAACGACGCGGACCACCCGTTCGATCCCCATACTGGATGTCGATTCTTCGCCCGTGCACACGTTTTCGATTCCGATGAGTGTACGGATCCCGTGTGGTCGGCCATCACCGATCACCTCGACCCGACAGAGATGTGATCACCATGCCCCGACACCGAGGTGCCCGCGCCGCTGCGGTCATCGTCGCCATCTTGCTCGCGCTGGCCGCTGTAGGATGCGAGTCCGCGGTTTCGCAGCAGCAGCACTCGACCGCGCCCGCCGCACCCGGAGACCCCACACCCCGCGGCGGCGACCTGCGGGTCGGCGTGCTCGGCGACCTCTCGCCGAAGGCGTTCCTGCAGATCGGGACCGGGTCGATGAACGGTCAGGTGGTGGCCAATGCCTTCGACACCCTCATCCGGTACGCCCGTGACTCACTGACCGTCGAACCGTTGTTGGCGACCGCCTGGCAACTCGCGCCCGACGGCCGCTCCCTCACGCTCGATCTCCGAACCGACGCCACCTTCCACGACGGCCGTCCGTTCGTGTCGTCGGATGTGGAGAACTCGATCAAGGCATATCTGGGTGGACCGTGGACGCCACAGTTCAAGCGCACCGCCGCCGCCATCGACGAGTTCGACACGTCTGATCCCCACCGAGTGATCCTGCGCTTCGCACACCCGTTGAGCAATATCTTCGATCTGCTCGACTCAGCGCCCATCATCGACCAGAACACCCTGCCCGCATTGAAGGCCGGCACCGCATTCAACGGCACCGGGCCGTTCCGTTTCGAGTCGTGGCAACCGAATTCCACTGTCCGACTCGTCCGCAATGAGCACTACTGGGGCGGGTCACCGGCTCTGGATTCGGTAACTTTCGTCGTCGTCCGCGATAACCAGTCACTGTTCACCCGCCTACGCACCGGGCAGATCGACGTCGCCGACGGCCTGAGTTATCACGATCAGCAACTGGTGACCCAGCGGTATGGCTTCACCGGGATCACCCTGACCGGCGCCGAGTCGCAGGAATACGTGGGGATCAACGTCACCAACCCGGCGCTCGCCGATGTCCGCGTACGCCAGGCGATCGCGTACGCCATCGACCGTCCACGCATCATCAACGACGTCTTCCGCGGCAGCGGATACACCGTCAATCTGCCGTGGCCGAAGTGGTCACCGGCGTATCGCGCGAACGCGAACACCACCTACACCCGCGATCTCCAAAAGGCCCGTGCGCTGGTGAGCCAGGTCGGCTCCATACCTCCCTTGACACTGGACTATTCGACCCCGGGCAACGACAGGGTGATTGCCGAGATCGTCCAGTCGAATCTCGCCGCTGTCGGCATCGAGGTGCGCTTGGTGCCCAACGACCAGACCCAGCAGGCGTCGAAGCTGATCGGTGGCAAGTTCGACGGACTCTGGCTGCTACAGCACGCCTTCGCCCAGTTCACCCCGTCAACTCTCGCCGTGTCCGCCTATCCGTTCAACGCGGCGAAGAACTCGTCGAACTACTCGAACCCGGAGTATTCCGCGGCTGCGGAGGAGGCATGGACGGTCCGCGACAGTTCCTCTCCGGAAGCGCTCGCCGCTTACCGCGAACTCGACGAAGCCTGGCTGCGTGATCTGTTTCTCATAGAGATCGGCGTGGTGCTGCGCCAGGTGGCCACCGCACCGTCGGTCGGCGATGTCGACTGGGACCGTCGCAACCAATTGCACTTCGCCGGAACCTATCTCACTTCGCCAGGAAAGCACTAACCAATGACCGGATACCTTCTGCGCCGCGTTCCCACGGCCCTCGTCGTGCTCGCGGTCGCCTCGATTCTGATCTTCGCCGTCCTCCGACTGATCCCCGGTGGGCCCGAGGCAGCACTGGCCGGTCCGGATGCATCGCCCGCCCAACTGGCGGCGATCCGGCACGACCTGGGTCTCGACCAGGCATTCATCACCCAATACCTGTCCTGGCTCGGTGACATCCTCACCCTCGACCTCGGCACGAGTTACCAGGTCGGCGGCAGCATCACCGACCTCATCGGGTTCGGACTCACCAACACACTCATCCTCACCGGTGCGGCACTGGTCATCGCGATCGTCCTCGCGCTGGCCCTCGGGCTGACCGCAGTGCTGTTCGAGAACCGCTATGTCAACGCGATACTCACCGTCGTCAACGCGGCCGCGATCGCATTGCCCACGTTTGTGGTCGGCACCGTGCTCATCCTCGTTTTCGGCGTGCGGTTGCGTCTGCTGCCGGCCGGCGGCATACCGCCGAACGGATTCACCGACTCCCTACAGATCAGCGCGCAGTACCTCATCCTGCCCGCGCTCACCCTCGGGCTACCCGCGGGCGCGATGCTCGCGCGGTTCCTGACCGAATCGCTGCGCACCGAGCTGCAGCAGCCATACGTGCTCACCCCGCGGGCGCTGGGCGCGTCCCGGACCGACATCGTGCTCAAGCACGCGCTGCGAAACGCGCTGCCACCCACGTTGACCGCCCTCGGCATCACCGTCGGCGCACTTCTTGGGGGCGCCGTGCTGGTCGAATCCATCTTCGGGTGGCCCGGGCTGGGGCTGCTCACCGAGGAAGGCATCTTCGCCCGTGACTATCCCCTCGTCCAGGTCCTGATCCTCTTGTCGGTCGCGGTGTTCGTGATCATCCAGCTCCTCGCCGACATCGTCCACGCCTGGCTCGACCCCCGAATCCGACTGGCAGGTGACCGATGACCACCCATCCCAGCAGTGTGTCCACCACCGACACGTCGCCGACGACCTCGACCCAGCCCGATCCCGATCTGGTTCCCGGCCTGCTCCCGGAGAGTCCCGGCGACCGGGAGGCGCGACATCCTCGAACACCGCTGTGGCGCAGCCTATTGCACGGCACCGGACTGGTCGGCAGCATCCTCGTGCTCACCGTGATCCTGGTGGGGACGCTCGGTCCGCTGTTCACCCCATACGGGCCCACGCAGCAGATCGACGGCGCCTACCTGCTGCAGCCCGGCCTCGATCACTGGTTCGGTACCGATGACGTCAACCGCGACATCGCGACCCGGGTCCTCTACGGGATCCGTACCGACCTGCTGATCATCTTCCTCGCGGTCCCGATCGGTGCCGCGCTGGGTGTGATCGCGGGTCTGCTCACCGTCGCCCACCCCGTCACCGACGTGATCGCCCAGCGCGTGTTCGACGTGATCCTCGCGTTTCCCGCGCTCATCCTGGGGATCACCATGACCGCGGTACTCGGGCCGGGAGCCGTGACGGTAGGGGTCGTGATCGCGCTCGCCGAGATCCCGATCTTCGGCCGTCTCACCCGCACCTCGGTACTGCGCGTGCGGGAACTCCCCTACGTGGAGGCGGCCCGGGTGAGCGGTGCGACCACGTCACGCATCCTGCTGCGCCACGTTCTCCCCCACTCACTGGAGGCGTTGTCGGTGCAGTTCGCCCTGTCGCTGTCGCTTGCAGTCTTCATCGAGGGCGCGCTCAGTTATCTCGGTGTGGGCGTGGTCGCCCCGGCCCCGTCGCTGGGGTCGATTCTGGCCGGGGGCAACGGATACCTGGAAACCAACCCATGGTTCTCGCTCGGACCGCTGATCGTCGTCTCGATCCTCGTGCTGGGCTTCTACTTGATCGCCCAATCGATTTCACATGACCGGAGGATTCGCCGATGACCGCCGACCTGACCCCGCCCGCGCTCACCGTCGACGACCTGCGAGTCCGCTTCGACTACCCCCGACCGGCCGTGTCGGGTATCAGCCTGTCGGTCGATCGCGGCGAGATCCTCGCACTGGTCGGCGAATCCGGCTCCGGCAAGACGATCACCGCACAAGCGGCCATCGGCTTGCTGCCGGCCGCCGCGCACGCGTCAGGGTCGGTGAAGGTGGACGGGATCGAGGTACTCGACGCAACGGAACCACAGTTGCGAGCGTTGCGTGGCAATCGTGTCGCGATGGTCTTCCAAGAACCGCAGACCGCACTCAACCCGTCGCAGACAGTGGGATGGCAGCTGCGACAGGCCCTCCGCGCACACCGGCGGGTGACACGGACGCAGGCACGCCGACGAGCAGTCGAGCTGCTGACGCTGGTCGAGATCGACGAACCGGAGGTTCGGGTCGACCAGTATCCCCACCAGCTGTCCGGTGGGCAGAAGCAACGCGTGGTGATCGCGCTCGCGTTGGCGAATGATCCGGTGTTGCTGCTGGCCGACGAACCGACGACGGCGCTCGACGTGTCGGTGCAGCAAGAGATCCTGGGACTCCTACGTCGGCTGCGCGACCGTACCCGCGCCGGAATCCTGTTGATCACCCACAACCTCGGCGTCGTCGCCGACATCGCCGACCGCGTCGTGGTGGTGCAGCTCGGTGAGGTCGTCGAGACCGGCGACGTGCACGAGATCTTCGCACGCCCCACGCAGCCCTACACCCGACAACTGCTTGCCGCCGTGCCGAGACTGCCCGACGGTCTCGACGACGACCCGATATCCGACACCTGCGCGCCGACGATCACCGATGTCACAGAGCAGCCGGTCCTCACCGTCGAGAACGTCACGGTCACCCATCCCGGTCGTCTCGGTTCGCCACCGCGCACCGCGCTCGATGCGGTGTCGTTGAGCATCGGTCGCGGCGAGGTGGTGGGCGTGGTGGGTGAATCCGGCTCGGGCAAGACCACACTCGGACGTGCCATCGGCGGTCTCGTTCCCGCCCGCGCCGGCCGTATCCTGATCGACGGCGAGGACATCGCAACATTGTCCCGAACGCGGCTGCGCGAGTTACGCCGCAAGCTCGCCTTCGTACCGCAGGACCCGAGCGCGTCCCTCGATCCGCGATTCACCGTCGCGGAGTCCATTCGCGAACCACTCGAGATCCAGGACATCGGCACGCGCGCCCAGCGCGACACGCGGGTCGCCGAACTCCTGTCCGCGGTGGCACTCCCCCGCCCGTTCGCCGACCGTCTGCCGCACGAACTGTCCGGCGGTCAACGCCAGCGGGTGGCGCTGGCCCGTGCACTCTCGGCCGACCCGGAACTGCTGATCGCCGACGAACCGACCAGCGCACTCGACGTGTCGGTGCAGGCGCGGGTGCTCGACCTCTTTGCCGACCTACAGGAGGAGTTCGGGTTCGCGGCCGTCTTCATCAGCCACGACCTCGCCGTGGTCGAACGGGTGGCCGATCGAGTGGTCGTGTTGCGCGGTGGCCGGGTGGTCGAGACCGGCGATGCGCGAACTGTACTCACCGTCCCGACCGACCCGTACACCAAGGCTCTCGTCGACGCGGTGCCGTACCCGGATCCGGTGGTACAGCGCCGAAGTCGGGTTACGGCGTGACGATCGTGGCGCGCCGGCGGATCACGAGTTCTCGCCGGAGTGTCTCTCCGTCGTCGGCGGGTCCGGCGGTTCGTCGCCGCGATCGCCATCGCCGGCGACCTGATCGGCCAGCTCCAGGCCGGCGCCCGCATAGACGTTGAAGGCGATGCCGACGCCATGGTCCTTGGCCCACTGCACCTCATCGTCGTAGCGGGCCACCGCGGCAACCCGGCCGCTGAATCCCGATTCGCGCAGGCATTCGAGCGCAGTCACGTTGGCGCCGTGACGCGGCATCGCCAGCACGGCGATCCGCACCGAATCCGAATGCCGCAATTGGTTCCAGAAGTCCAGGTCGGTGGCGTCTCCCTCGATGACCCGCAGGCCTGCGTCGGCGAGTCGCCCGATTCGTGGCCCGTCGTAGTCGACACCCACCACCCGTAGGCCGTAATGGTCGGTCAGCCGCTGATATGCGGCGAAGCCGACGCGTCCCATCCCGATCACCACAACCTCGGCATCGCCGGCGTCGCCGGGACGCTCCTCCGGGTGCAGGGTGCGTTCGTCCTGGGCGGGCAGCCGAGTGGCGATCTTCTCCACCATCAGGTGGCCGCGCCCGTTGACCAGCGCCGATACCACAAAACTCAGGGCCACCGCGATCGACATCTCCACCAGCCAGGCCTCGGCGAGCAGCCCGGTGGTCACCCCGACGGACACCACGATCAGGCCGAACTCCGAGTAGTTCATCAATCCGAGCCCGGCGAGGATTGCGGTGCGATAGCGAAGCTTGAGCATCGACAGCAACGCCACGTACCAGGCCGCCTTGAACGGCAGCAGCAACACCATCAGCAGCGCGACGCCGATGGTGGGCAGATCCGGCAGCCCCGTCAGACCGATCGACACGAAGAAGGCGACGAGCAGCAGTTCCTTGAGATGGAACAGCGACCGCGCCAACTCCGATGAGGCGGGATGCGAGGCCAGCAGAACGCCGACGATGAGTGCGCCGAGGTCGCCCTTGAGCCCGACGGCGGTGAACCACGCGTAGCCCGGAACCAACGCCATCACGATGCCGAACAGCGACTGCATCTCGCCGTGTCCGAGGCGCCCCCAGATCTTGCGCAACACCTGGGTCAACGGCCACAACGCGATCAGGGTCAGCGCCCACGGACTCGGCGGGTGCCCGCCACTCACGGTCAGGAAGACCACCGCCACGATGTCCTGCATCACCAGGATGCCGATGGCGATGCGGCCGTACAGCGAATGTGATTCGCCACGTTCCTCGAGGATCTTGACCACGAACACCGTGCTGGAGAACGACAGCGCGAAGGCGAGAAGGGCGATCGTCTGCACACTCTGACCGGCCAGCATCGCCATCCCTGCCACGGCCGCCACCCACATCGCGATGCTGCCGAGCACCACGCTGATCACCATGTGCACCGACGTCGTCAACCACACCTCGCGCCGGAGCAGGATCCGGACGTCGAGTTTGAGTCCGATCGCGAAGAGCAGCAGGGTGACACCCAGATCCGCCAGCACGTCCAGCTGGGGCAGATCCTCGACGTTCATCGCGTTGAGCACGAATCCGGCGGCCAGGAAGCCGACCAACGGAGGCAGCCGCAGCGCCATGGCGAGGCCGCCCAGACCGAAGGTGACGACGAGATAGACGGCGATAACCTCTGTCACGCATTCCCCTGTTCCTCGGGCGCGGGCGATCGCCGGGGCCGGCGACGGCGCTGGTGCTGTCGGAGGTCTCAGTATCCCGACAAATGTCGGATTCCGCTGTGGACCGTCCGCCTCGAGAAATTACGGATGCGACGAAAGTCAGTGCTCCCCCACCAGGACTCGAACCTGGAATGCCTGAACCAAAATCAGAAGTGTTGCCGATTACACCATGGGGGATTACGCGCAGACGATTGTGCCACAGGCACCGCCCACGCTTCTGGCCGCACCTGCAGGGTCTGGCCGCGGTGTCCACCGCAAGCCGGAACCCGCAGGTGCGGCCGAAACGAGATCAGTCCTTCGGACCGCCCGCGGCGTAGACCACCTGGCCGGAGATGAAGCCGGCGCCTTCGCTGACGAAGAACGAGGCGAGGTGCGCGATGTCCTCCGGTGCGCCCACGCGGTTCACCGGGATCTCCTTCGCGGCGGCGGCCTTGAAATCGTCGAACGACACCTTCATGCGCTCGGCGGTCGCGGCGGTCATCTCGGTGGCGATGAAGCCGGGGGCGATCGCGTTGGCGGTGACGCCGAATTTGCCCAGCTCGATCGCGAGGGTCTTGGTGAAGCCCTGCATGCCCGCCTTGGCGGCCGAGTAATTGGCCTGGCCGCGGTTTCCCAGCGCCGAGGTGCTCGACAAGTTAACGATGCGACCCCAGCCGGCGTCGACCATGTGCTTCTGGCAGGCCTTGCTCATGTTGAACGCACCGCGCAGGTGCACACCCATGACCGCATCCCAGTCGTCGACGGTCATCTTGAACAGCATGTTGTCGCGGATGATGCCTGCGTTGTTGATCAGCACCGTCGGCGGGCCCAGTTCCTGGGCGACCTTCGCGACGGCCGCGGCTACCGACTCTTCGTTCGACACGTCGGCGCCGACCGCGATGGCCTTGCCGCCGGCGTCGGTGATGGCCTTGACGACATCGGCGCAAGAGTCCGCGTTCAGGTCGAGAACGGCGACGGCGAGCCCGTCGGTCGCCAGACGCTTGGCGACGCCCGCGCCGATGCCCCGCGCGGCTCCGGTGACGATCGCGACTTTCTGAGTGCTCATGGGTGTACCTCCGTTGGTCTGGGGCGGTCTGTCGCCTCACTGTTTCTATCAGGCCCGATCAATCGCTCGGTATCGCGTGGCGGGTCCGGGCCTCGGCGGTACGGCGACTGCGTACTATCGGGCCACATGACGGAGACGTCCACCCCCTCGACCGCTGTCATCGTCCTCGCCGCCGGCGCAGGCACGCGGATGAAGTCGAAGACACCGAAAATACTGCACAGCCTGGCCGGACGGTCACTGGTCGGGCACGCTCTGCATGGCGCCGCCGGGATCGATCCGTCGGATCTGATCGCCGTCGTCGGTCACGAACGTGAACGGGTGACCGCAGCGGTCACCGAGATCGGGGCGCATCTGGCCTGCACCGTCTCGGTGGCCGTGCAGGAACAACCTCTGGGCACCGGTGACGCGGCGCGTGCGGGTCTGGCCGGGCTTCCCGACGATTTCGCCGGGACCGTCGTCGTCACTGCCGCCGACGTGCCACTGCTCGACGCGGCGACCCTGCGCGCGCTCGTCGCCGCCCACACCGCCGATGGTGGCGCCGGGGTGACCCTGACGAGTTTCATCGCCGATGACCCGACCGGGTACGGCCGCATCATCCGGACCAACGATTCCCTCGTGCAGGCGATCGTGGAGCACAAGGATGCCAGCGCCGAGCAGCGCGCGATCACCGAGGTGAATGCCGGGATCTACGCCTTCGACGCGGCGCTGTTGCGGTCTGCGCTCGCCGAACTGTCGACCGACAACGTGCAGGGCGAGTTCTACCTGACCGGTGTCATCGAGATCGCCCGCACCGCCGAGCACACGGTCCGCGCGTTCACCGTCGACGACCCGATGCTCGTCGCCGGCTGCAACGACCGCGCGCAGCTCGCCGACCTCGCCGCCGAGCTCAATCGACGCATCATCCGCCGCCATCAGCTCGCCGGGGTAACCGTGGTGGACCCGGCCACCACATGGATCGATGTGGAGGTGGCCATCGGCACCGATGTCCGGATCGAACCGGGCACCCAGCTGCACGGTGCCACCACCATCGCCGACGACGCGCATATCGGCCCCGACTGCACCCTGCGCGATGTCACTGTCGGGTCCGGCGCCTCGGTGATCCGCACTCACGGCAGCGAGTCCGAGATCGGCGCCGACGCCACCGTCGGACCGTTCGCCTATCTGCGCCCCGGCACCCGCCTCGGACTGGGCGGCAAGATCGGCACTTTCGTGGAAACGAAGAAAGCCGACATCGGCGCCGGCTCCAAGATCCCGCACCTCACCTACGTCGGCGACGCGACGATCGGTGAGCAATCCAACATCGGCGCGTCCAGCGTGTTCGTGAATTATGACGGCGTGGCGAAACACCGTACGGTGATCGGGTCCCATTGTCGTACCGGGTCTGACAACATGTTTGTCGCACCCGTGCAGGTCGGGGACGGCGCCTACACGGGAGCGGGTACGGTCTTGCGGGACGATGTCCCGCCCGGCGCGCTCGCGGTGTCGGCAGGACAACAACGGAATATCGAGAACTGGGTGGTGCGTAAGCGCCCGGACACCGAGTCGGCACGCGCTGCACTCGATGCCCAACAGACCGACCGCCCGGCGGGTCACCAGCCCGGTGCCTGACCGCAGCACACCTCTAGCAGAAGAGTTTTCATGACCTGGACCACGGACAACCAGAAGAACTTGATGCTGTTCTCTGGCCGCGCGCATCCCGACCTCGCTCAGGCCGTCGCCGACGAGCTCGGCATCAAGGTGACCCCGCAGACCGCGCGCGACTTCGCCAACGGTGAGATCTTCGTCCGGTTCGAGGAATCCGTCCGGGGTTCCGACGCATTCGTCCTGCAGAGCTGCCCGTACCCGTTGAACCAGTGGGTGATGGAGGCGCTGATCATGATCGACGCGCTCAAGCGTGGATCGGCCAAGCGCATCAGTGTGATCCTTCCCTTCTATCCGTACGCGCGTCAGGACAAGAAGCATCGCGGTCGTGAGCCGATCTCCGCGCGCCTGATCGCCGATCTACTCAAGGCCGCGGGCGCCGACCGCATCATCACCGTCGATCTGCACACCGACCAGATCCAGGGCTTCTTCGACGGTCCCGTCGATCACATGCATGCACAGGGTCAGCTCGCCGAGTACGTCCGGGACAACTACGGCACCGACAACGTCACCGTCGTCTCGCCCGATTCCGGTCGTGTGCGGGTGGCGGAGAAGTGGGCCGACTCCCTCAACGGGGCGCCGCTGGCCTTCATCCACAAGACCCGTGATCCGCTGGTGCCCAACCAGGTGAAGTCCAACCGGGTGGTCGGTGAGGTCGAGGGCCGCACCTGCGTGCTGATCGACGACATGATCGACACCGGCGGCACCATCGCCGGCGCCGTCAAGGTCCTCAAGGACGCCGGTGCGGGCGACGTCATCATCGCCACCACCCATGGTGTGTTTTCCGACCCGGCCGCCGAACGGCTCGCGAATTGCGGCGCCAAAGAGGTCATCGCCACGGACACCCTGCCGATCGGCGAGGACAAGCAGTTCGAGAACCTGACGGTGTTGTCGATCGCGCCACTGCTCGCCCAGACGATCCGCGAGGTCTTCGAGAACGGTTCGGTGACGAGCCTGTTCAACGGCAGCGCGTAGGCCCGATACTCACGACTTGGCTGACGCCGCACCAGGTATGGTGTGCTGCGTGGACGCGACGATCTATCACAACCCGAAGTGCACGACCTCCCGCAAGGCGCTGCAGAAGTTGCGGGAGGCGGGCGTCGAGCCGACGATCGTCAAGTACCTCGATCAGCCCTACACTCGCGAACAGTTGTCGACGATGTTCGCCGACGCGGGCGTCACGGCTCATCAGGCCGCTCGCAAGCGTGAGTCGCTGTACAAGGAACTCGGACTGGCCGATGCCTCCGAGGACGCGGTTCTCGACGCCATGGTGGCGCATCCGGTTCTCGTCGAGCGCCCGTTCGTGGTGACCGACAAGGGAACCCGGTTGGGGCGACCGCTGGAGACGATCGACGAGATTCTCTGACCGACTGCCCTAGACGGCAACGACTTTCGGCGGCAGCGGTTTGCGTAGGGGTGGGATCACGGCGCCAAGCAGTCCCCGTACGAGCGCCTTGGTCATGTCGTAGTAGTCGAAGTAGTCCCGCCACACGGTGATCCGCCCCTCGCGGACCTCAAAGCGACCGCAGACCCAGAACTGCATGACGACCGGCCCGAACCGGAGTTCATCGACGCGTTCGGTGAGCACCACCGGACCGTCGGCCGTGACGTTGACCATCCGGTAGTTGAAGCCGACCCATGAATACCTGTCCATCCCGGAGAAAATGCCGGCCACCTTCCGCTTGCCGTGCACGGTCGGCAGCGAGACATTGGTGTAGGCGATGTTCTCGTCGACGTTCTCCAGAGCCGCGGCCGTGTCGGAGCGCGCGAGATCGTCGAGGAAGGTCGTGACGATGTCGATCGGTGTCTGCGATGTCATGGGGTCAGTATGCCTGTGACGAGGCGTCACGTGAACCACATCCGCCTGTCATTTCCCCCAGCCGAGACCAGGTCGCAGGCCCCACCGACGCCGAAACCCTGGCCGCTGGCTGCGTCTTGAGACGCAGCGCGCTCGGCGGCACAACCCGATGCCGCTGCTGCGGCGACGAATACGCACGCCAGCGATATCGCAGTTCGCACGGTCCACCGATGCGTCACGGCAGCAACTCTCCTTGTCTCACTCAGAGGTCAGCCATCCGCTACGGCGGGAATCACGGTAGGCCTGTTCCGCGCGATCCTCGAACTCGGACTGCGCAAGGGCTGCCTGTCGCTGCGTCTCGAGCCGTTCGCTCTCCTGCCGGTCCTGCTCTGCCCGTTCGCGTTCGCGACGCTCGTGTTCGAGACGGTCGGCGTGGGCTTGCAGTCGCGCTGTCGTGGTTCCAAGCCGGTCAAGCGATTCGAAGAGCCGCCGCTTCGCGCTCTCGAACTCCGGGGGTAGGTTGCTCACGGGGTCAGTCCGGTGTTGTGCAGGAGCTTCTCGAAGTGCGGGATGAACTGCTGGCACACGCTCGTCGGACTCGCAGTGGCCGACGGTTCACCGACACCTGATGCCGCAGCGGGCATGACGACGATATCGACCGACTCACCACCGCCTTCCGCGTCTTCCGGCACGAGCACCCCGAGACAATCCTGGTCCGGGATGGTGGCTGCATTCACGAGAAGCTTGCCGCTCGGTATCGCAAGCTCTTGTCCGCCGGCCTGCATGGGCGCGCTCGACGACGATCTGATCGAGTAAGACGCTGCCCCATTGCGACCTGACCATTCACAGCCATCGGTCGTTTCACTCGCCTCGACCACCTGCGCTTCACCGATCAACTCACTGACCTCATCCGCGTTGAGCACAGCGCAGTTCCCTGTCATCGTCACGCTGCCGCCGGCGTGTGAGGTCGTGGTCGCGGACGTGCTGACCGCCGAATCTGTCTCCGAACCGCACGCCACCGTCGACAAGCCGATCGCCAGAATCATCCCCCCAACAGCCACCCGACGCTTCATCGTCCGTCTTGCCATGCTGATTCCCCTTCTTCAACGCGGTATCCGGATTCTTCGCGGTCCGTGAGATGTTCGGTCCTGGCCAGGGTGATCACGTCCTGGCCGATCTGGCGTCGGCGATCGATCTCGGCAACCTGATGCTTGTAGGGCTCAAGCTGAGCCGCAATTTCGGCCTCACCCCGCTCCTGCAGATACCCCACCGGGTCCTGAGCGAATTCGATGAACGCGCGCAAGTCATCGATCGCATTCTCGATGTCTTGTACGGCAGGCAGGATGACGTCGCCGATTGCCTTCAGCAGGCTGATCAACGTGTCTGCCCAGGCGACAACACCGACTCCGGGGATGGCCTTGGCGAGCGCCTTCACCACGCCCTTTTTCTCGCCGAGGTCGACGAACCGCGCGAACTCCTCGACGATGGCGTTGACCACCGCTTGCACGGACTCTTCGAACTGGGTGGCCGCTTTGTCCAGGCCCTCCTGCAACATTCGGCCGAGCGCGGCCTCCCACTCGATGTAGTTCGCGGTGTTCTGCGCATACTCCGCAAAAGCCTGGGCGGACAGACCGTCCCACGACGGTTCGAGCTTCGCAGTGCCGTCCGTGACGTCGTTTCCGATCGTTCCGATGGCCGTGCCCGACGTTCCGTAGGTGGCGCCGATCCTGCGGAGCTCCTCCCAATTGCCGACGAGCGGTTCGAGCGCGTGCTTCACCGGGCTCCACCCGGCGTAGGTCTCGACCTTCGCGTCGATGTCGGCCAGCCAGCCCGCCTTCTCCCGAACCAACTCGCGGACGTCTGCCTCCCCCTTCGGCGGCTCCGTCACATCGATCGGCGTGGGAGTCCCGTAGCTCACCGGGTCGGGGTAGTCCTCGACGACGAGCTTCTTGCGGCTGTTGGATGGGTCCACCTCGATGTGCGGGCCGTTCTCGCCCGGGCCGCGGTCAACGGAGTGCGTATGTGCCCGCAAGGCATCGGCGTTCTCTTGATCCGTTTGGCTGAACAACCAGGCGGTCTTGCGCAATCCAGTGGACATCGTCGCCAGATTTGTGGAGATGGTTCCCCACCGGTGGTGGGTGCTGAAGTGCAGTTCGTTGATCGGCCCGCTCACGATGCCCAGCAGGCCCTCGAACCCGGATGACGCATTGGCCGTGTTGAGCAGGTCTCGCGCCCGCCCGAAGTCCGCGTAGTTCTCCCCGACGAAATTCCCGAAACCAGCAATCTCCGCCGGCTCGGCTCTGAACGTTTCCCCCATGCCCCCGCTTGTTCCCCCAACTCGATCTGCCCGATTCTCACTCGCTCACAGACTTGGACGCACCGTACCCGCGATCGGTTCCATCGATTTCGGCGGACGCACCGTGGACCGCCGTGGGTGACCTCGATACGCATCCTCGCGGGCTCGTCGGCGGCTCGACCAGCGCCTCACGTCCTACCGCCCTTCCCGCGCGCCGATTTGCCTCCCGCGCGTGAAGGTTCGCGCGCGGGAGCACGACAGCCGCGCGAGAGATAAACCGCCGCGCGCTAAGGGGGTCGGGGGCACCCCGCGACCAGCAGACCGTCCCGACCAGCGCGCATGTGACATTCGCCCTGACCATCGGCTATCCTTGCCGTCGTTGTCACGGCGAGGGTGGGCATCCACCGTTATCGGCGCGACCACCGCGAATCTTCTCCGCAGGTCATATGACTCCTGCATGTTGGTTCGGGGTCGTCGTCGCTCGCCGCGACCGACCCGAACAACCACGGTTCACCCCGAACCGACCGAATGAGGAGAAGAACAATGGCGACTCAGGCCTCCAAACTGACTGTCACCACCCGTACCGAAAAGGGCAAGGGCGCGGCTCGTCGCGCACGCCGCGAGGGTAAGGTTCCCGCCGTACTGTACGGCCACGGCACCGACCCGCAGCACCTCAGCCTGCCGGCGCTCGAGTTCGCCGCCATCCTGCGCGCCAACGGCGTCAATGCGGTCGTCGACCTCGACATCGAGGGCTCCAGCCAGCTCGCACTGACCAAGCAGGTCGACGTCCACCCGATCCGCAACTACATCGAGCATGCGGACCTGCTCGTCATCCGCCGCGGCGAGAAGGTCACCGTCGAGGTCTACGTCGTCGTCGAGGGTGAGGCAGCGCCGGGCACCCTGGTCACCCAGGACGCCAGCACCATCGAGATCGAGGCCGACGCGCTCTCGATCCCGGAGCAGATCACCGTCGACGTCGAGGGTGTCGAGGCCGGCAACGCCGTGCACGCCTCGGATCTGGCCCTGCCCGAGGGCGTCACGCTGATCAGCGATCCCGACACCCTCGTCGTCGCCATCAACGAGGCCCCGTCGGCCTCGGCGCTGGAAGAAGAGGCCGAAGAGGCCGGTGCCGAGACCCCCGGTACCGATGAGGCCGCCGAAGAGTCGGCCGAGTAGTCACCGGCGTCCGTCGAGAATGAAATTGATTGTCGGGCTGGGTAATCCCGGTCCGAAGTACGAGAAGACGAGGCACAACATCGGCGCGATGGTCGCCGATGGCCTCGTCGCCTCGGCCGGCGAGCGGTGGAAACTGCACAAGAAGTCGGGCGCGCAACTCGCCCCGATCACCCTCGCCGGCCATCAGGCGCTCGTTGCGAAACCACGCAACTACATGAACGAGTGCGGCCGTCAGATCGGCCCACTCGCGAAGTTCTACTCCGTACCGGCCGCCGACTTGATCGTGCTGCACGACGAACTCGACATCGACTTCGGGCAGCTACGTCTCAAGCAGGGCGGTGGCGAGGGCGGGCACAACGGTCTGCGCTCGATCAGTCAGGCCATCGGTTCACGCGACTACCTCCGAATTCGCCTCGGCATCGGGCGGCCCCCCGGACGTCAAGACCCGGCCGACTTCGTGCTGAAGCCGTTTCCCTCGGCAGCGCGCACGGAAGTGGAGTTGCTGATCGGCCGCGGCATCGACGCCGCCGAACTCCTGGTCTCACACGGCCTCGAAGCCGCACAGAACACCGTCCACGCGTGGTGAGTGTCCCCGGTCCTGCGTGACATCAACTGCGGACAGGCGACCGTGATGCAACGATGAGACGGTGTCCGACGCCACGCTGAGCCTGGTGATCCTCGCCGTCACCATCGTGCTGTTCGTCTGGAATCGGCTGCCCGTCGGCGTGGTCGCCATCGCCTCGGCGCTGGCTCTCTACTTCTGCGGACTGATCGACCTGGCCGGTCTCACCACCGGCCTTGGCGACAACGTGATCGTGTTCATCGCGGCGTTGTTCGTGGTGAGCGAAGGACTCGAGGCCTCCGGCATCACCGCGTGGGCCGGACGACTACTGACCCGGGCGGCCGGTACCGGCCGGGTGCGGGTGCTCGGAGCGATCACCATTCTGTCGGCGATATTGTCCGCGCTCATCACCATCAATGGTGCCGCCGCCGCATTGGTGCCGGTGACCGTCGCCGTGGCACGGCACGCATTCATGCTGCCGTCGAAAGTGCTGATCCCACTGGCCTATGCGTGCAGCGCCGGGTCGATGCTCACCCTCAGCGGCAGTCCGGTGAACGTCATCGTCAACGACGCGGCCCGCACCGCCACCGGCAACGGATTCTCCTACTTCGAATTCGGCCTCATCGGCATTCCCCTGGTCATAGTCACGTTCGCGGTGATCGCGATCTTCGGCGATCGGCTGCTTCCGGACCGCCGCTCCACGGCGCTGCCCGCCGACTTCAGCAACTATCTCGGCACCGTGGTGGACCATTACGGACTCGGTGAACGCGTCTACCGTCTGCATGTCGGGGCCGAGTCGAGCTGCGTCGGCACGCCGGTACGCGATGCCGTGGCGTCGGACACCCGCGACGTGCTGCCGATCGCCGCGCAGGGCGGTCTCGGCGCCGGTCTCGTCGAATCCGGGCATCGGCTCCAGAACGGCGATGTCCTGGTGGTGTCCGGATCCGGGCAGGCAGTCGACGACTTCGCGCGCAGTTGCGAGTTGACCGTCGAGGACGTGGCCGGACGGCATGCCCGGTCCGGACGACTGATCGATCGCGATGCCGGCGTGAGCGAGGTGGTCATTCCGCCACGTTCGGAGTGGATCGGCAGCAAGGTGTGCCCCGGAATGGTGCGTTCCGAGGACGGCCTGCTGGTCATGTCGATCCGCCGGCGCAACAAGGACGTCGGCCCGCGGTCGGTGGAACTCGTCGAGGGCGACACCATGTTGGTGCACGGCCCGTGGCGTGCCATCGATGCCCTCGCCGACAACCAGCAGGTGTTGGTCGTCGGCTCCTCCGAGCAGCTACGCCGCCAGACCGTCGCTCTCGGCCACAGCGCGCCACGTGCGGGCGTGATCCTGGTGGCGATGATCGCCCTGCTCGCCAGCGGTGCGGTACCTCCGGTGGTGGCCGGGCTGCTCGCCGCGCTGGCCATGGTCGTCAGCAAGGTCATCACCTCCGAACAGGCGTATCGCGCAGTGTCATGGCCGACGGTGGTGCTCATCGCGGCACTCATCCCGATGTCGTCTGCGATCACCGACAGCGGCGGAGCAGAACTGATCGCCCAGCCGATCGTGGACCTGGTGGCCGACCGCAGCGCCTACCTGTTGCTGATCGTGTTGTTCCTGCTCACCGCCATTCTCGGGCAGTTCATCAGCAACGCCGCCACGACTTTGATCGTGATCCCGATCGCGCTGGCCGCAGCAGCCGACATCGGTGTCGATCCCCGGCCGATCCTGATGCTGGTGTGTACCGCGGCCGCCGCGGCGGTGCTGACACCGATCGCCACTCCGGCGAACATGATCGTGATGAATCCCGGCGGATACCGGTTCGGGGATTACTGGCGACTCGGCGTGATCGTGATGGCGTGCTGGCTGGTCATCGCGGTCCTGCTGATACCGGTGTTCTGGCCGCTGTAGCAGGTCGCGCGTGCCGCACACCCTCCCGAACACTGATCTGCCGTTGGCCGGCGGCGTGGTTACTTCCCGGTAAAGACATGCCTACAATCGCAGCGTCCGATCAACGACGAACGGAGTCAGCGTGGGCATTGCGGCAAACACCGGCCACCAGAACGTAGCGATGCTGGGCATCGGCGCCTACCGGCCGCGCCGGCTGGTCTCCAACGACGAGGTCTGCGAAGTACTCGACTCGAACGACGAGTGGATCTTTGAGCGCAGCGGTATCCGCAACCGTCGATGGATCAGTGGCGACGAGTCGGCGCGCTCGATGGCGGCGGCCGCCGCCGAGCGGGCGATCCGCAACTCCGGGGTGCCGAAGGAGAAGATCGGTGCCCTCATCCTGGCCACCAACAGCTGGAAGACGAAGATCCCGCACGGCGGCCCGATCGTGGCGTTGGACATCGGGCTCAACGGCATTCCCGCCTACGATGTGGCGGCCGGCTGCGGCGGCTTCGGCTACGGCCTGGGCATCGCCGCCGACACCGTGCGCGCAGGCTCCGCGGAGTATGTCCTGGTGGTCGGGGTGGAGACCATGTCGGTGGTGATGGAACCCACCGACCGCAACACCGCCTTCATCTTCGGCGACGGGGCCGGCGCCGTCGTCGTCGGGCCAAGTGAACTCAACGGAATCTCGCCCACGGTCTGGGGTAGCGACGGTGAGAATGCGGAGGCCATCGGTCAGAACTACGACATCCCCGAGTACATGGACCGTGCACAGGAGTTCCAGCACAAGGACCCCGCCACCGACCCGGTCGGGCGGATGGTGGTGACCATGCAGGGGCCACGTGTTTTCCGCTGGGCCGCCATCACCCTGCCCAAGGCCCTGACGACCGTGCTGGAGACCTCCGGCGTCGGCATCGAGGACATCGAGGTCTTCGTGCCACATCAGGCCAATGCCCGGATCAACGAGCTGATGAAGAAAAACCTCGGCCTGGCCGACGAGATCCCCATGGCCAACGACATCGAGAACACCGGCAACACGTCGGCCGCCTCGATCCCGCTGGCGATGGAAGAGATGCTCGCGACCGGCAAGGCCACCGGCGGCCAGACCGCCCTGCTCCTCGGGTTCGGTGCCGGACTGAGTTACGCCGGCGCGGTCGTGACGCTTCCGCCGGCGCCGACGGAGACGAGCTTGCGCTGAGGTGTGGGGTGGGTTTCGATACGGCTCCTCGCTACGCTCGTCACCTACTCAACCCAAGGGTTTCGATACAGAGGACTCGCCGCCACCCGGTGATCGAGTAGACGCGAGCGAGCGCAGCGAGCCCGCGGCGTATCGAGATCACGAAACCCGCCCGCTCCCCGTCCAGCACACGGCCGTGTCCCCCGCAACACCGTGTACACGCCGGCAACGACGAACGGGCTACTTCCCAGTAGGGCCGCAATGTGAGACCGTCTATGTCGGGTCGCATAGGGAAAGGGACACGCATGGCTGTCATCGCGGACACCACCGGGATCAACAACATCGGGATGCTCGGCATCGGTGCCTATCGGCCCGAACGGGTCGTCACCAACGACGAGATCTGTGAACACATCGACTCGTCGGACGAGTGGATCTACACCCGGACCGGCATCAAGACCCGCCGCTTCGCCCGCCGCGACGAGGACGTTACCGAAATGGCCGTCCACGCCGGCCGCACAGCGATCGCCAACGCCTTGCTGTCCGGTTCCGACATCGACGCGGTCATCCTCGCCACCAACACCCACCTGCTGCTGACGCCGGCCGGAGCGACCAGGGTCGCCACCGAACTGGGCGCCAACGGCGTTCCCGCATTCGACGTGACCGTGGGCTGTGCGGGCTTCGGCTACGCGATGGCGTTGGCGTCGGACATGGTGCGCGGCGGAAGCGCTACCCACGTCCTGGTGATCGGCGCCGAGCAGCTGTCGGTCACGCTCGACATGACCGACCGCAGCAACTGCTTCATCTTCGGCGACGGTGCCGGCGCCGTGGTGGTCGGGCCGACCGAGGATCAGCAGCTCGGGCCGGTCGTCTGGGGCAGCGACGGCTCGCAGTTCGACGCGATCCGCCAGGACATCGACTGGGTCACCTTCCTCGACAGCGACCGCACCCAGCGGCCGTACGTGCGGCTGCAGGGAACTGCGGTGTTCCGCTGGGCCGCTTTCGAGATGGGCAAGGTCGCCCAGCGCGCGCTCGAGGCCGCCAAGATCGGCTCCGAAGACGTCGACGTCTTTGTCCCGCACCAGGCCAACACGCGCATCAACGACCTGCTCGCCAAGACGCTGCACCTGCGCGAGGGCGTTCCGGTCGCCAACGACATCGAGCACACCGGCAACACCTCGGCCGCGTCGATCCCGCTGGCCATGGAAGAACTGCTGTCCACCGGTGCCGCCAAGCCCGGCGACACCGCGCTGCTGCTCGGCTATGGCGCCGGCCTCAGCTACGCCGCACAGGTCGTCAAGATGCCGCCGGTCCCGTTCGAATAGCCACCACCTTCCTCGCGCGTCCACCACTTGTTCGCGCGCGCAGCGTCGTGCGCGCGACCACGGTGGACGTGCGAGAACCGAACCACGTTCGGACCCGGCGCGCGATTTTGCCCGGTGAGCGCGCCGGGCGGTAGCCTCGTCGGGTGAGTTCAGATGCTGCCACCGTGTCCCACGAGGTGAAGCGGCGTCGCACCTTCGCCATCATCAGTCATCCCGACGCCGGTAAGTCGACGATGACCGAGGCGCTGGCGCTGCACGCGCGCATGATCAGCGAGGCCGGCGCCATCCACGGCAAGGCCGGCCGCAAGTCGACGGTATCGGACTGGATGGAGATGGAGAAGGCGCGCGGAATCTCGGTGAGTTCCACCGCGCTGCAGTTCAACTACGCCTCCGAGCACTCCACCGACGACGTCCCGAACGTCATCAACCTCGTGGATACCCCCGGTCACGCCGATTTCTCCGAGGACACCTACCGGGTGCTGACAGCCGTCGACGCCGCGGTCATGCTGATCGACGCCGCCAAGGGCCTCGAACCGCAGACCCTCAAGCTGTTCCAGGTCTGTCGCCATCGCGGCATCCCGGTGATCACCGTGATCAACAAATGGGACCGGCCCGGCCAGACGCCGCTCGAACTCATCGACGAGATCACCGAACGCATCGGCCTCATCCCCACACCGCTCTACTTCCCGGTCGGCATCGCCGGCGACTTCCGAGGACTCCTCGACCGCCGCAGCGGCGAGTACATCCGTTTCACCCGTACCGCCGGTGGGGCGAAGGTGGCCCCGGAGGAGATCCTCGACGGCGACGCGGCTGCCGCACGCGAGGGCGACGAGTGGACGGCAGCGCTCGAGGAGAGTGAATTGCTCGGCGAGATGGGCCAGGACCACGATCAGGAGATGTTCCTGGCCGGCCAGACGTCGCCGATGATCTTTGCGTCGGCCATGCTCAATTTCGGTGTGCGACAACTGCTCGAGACGCTGGTCGAACTCGCACCACCCCCGGCCGGTCGCGCCGATATCGACGGATCGGTTCGGTCGGTCACCGACCCGTTCAGCGCCGTGGTCTTCAAGGTGCAGGCGGGAATGGACACCAGTCATCGAGATCGCCTGGCCTACATGCGGATCGTGTCCGGCGAATTCGAGCGCGGCATGGTGGTGACACACGCACAGACCGGAAAACCCTTCGCCACCAAGTACGCCCAGGCGGTATTCGGTCGGGACCGCTCCACCGTCGACCGAGCCTACCCGGGTGACGTCGTGGGCCTGGTGAACGCGATGGCGTTGGCGCCCGGCGACACGTTGTACATCGATTCGAAGGTGCAGTACCCACCGATCCCGTCGTTTGCGCCCGAGCACTTCTCGGCGATCCGCGTCAACACCGCCGACAAGTACAAGCAGTTCCGCAAGGCGATGGAGCAGATGGACAGCGAAGGCGTGGTTCAGGTCTTGCGCAACGAACTGCGCGGCGACGCCTCGCCCGTCCTCGCCGCCGTCGGGCCGATGCAGTTCGAGGTGGTCACGGCCCGGATGAAATCCGAGTTCAACGTCGACACCACCATCGAACCGCTCGGCTACTCATTGGCCCGGCGTACCGACGCCGACAGCGCCGCCGATCTCGGCCGCCAACGCGGAGTTGAGGTGTTCACTCGCACCGACGGAGCGCTCCTGGCTCTGTTCAGCGACAAGTGGCGACTGCAGTTCATCCAGAAGGAACATCCCGACCTGATGCTCGAACCCCTTGTCGCCGCTGCGGACTGAGCCCGCACGACGGGTTTCGACACCGGTGATCGCGCTTGCGGCCGCGGCGGTCACGCTCGGTCCGCTCACCGGATGCGGGTCCGGCGATCACGACCCGGACGGCCCATCGAGTTCGAGACCGGCCACGGCCGCGGTTGCCCCGGTCGACGCCGCCGAATGCCGCGAACGACCGGCCGGGGGACGAATCGACCGAGCCGGCCATGATCTCGAGTTCCGTTCCGGCAGTATGCACGTAGCCATCGCCGGCACAGGTGCCGACGGTGCGGCCGGATCGGCCTGCTACGGATTCACCAAGTGGGGTAACGCCGATCCGTCGGTGCCGCCGGACAGCCTGTTGTTCGTGTTCACCGGACCGGGTGACGACGGTGCACAGCTGGAACTACTGGTGGGTGACCTCACCGGTGGCGTCCTGCCACCGATCGGCGGCGTTCGTCCGCGGGTGGGCCCGCTCGACGCCCCCATCGATTCGTCGGTCGGCGTCACGGTGGGGGGCACGTACTATCACTCCGCGACATGTCCGCTGACGGTCACCGCGATGTCGTCGGAGCGGGCCGCCGGCACCTTCACCTGCTCGGCGGCCACACGATCGCACAGCAACCCGTTCGCACCCAACGAGGACATCGACGAGGACTCCGAAACCGAAACCACCGTCAGCGACGCCAGTGTGACACTCTCGGGGTGGTTCGAGACGACGCCGTGACCGAGCGGCTCAGGCCGCTCCCACGATGCGCGCCACCGATTCCGGATCGACGTCATCGATGGATGCCGGATCGAATCGGGGCCGACGATCCTTGTCCACGAGGACGGCGCGCACACCTTCGGCGAAGTCGGCGGTCGCGGTGATCTGCTCGGCGGCATGCAATTCGCGCTCCAGGCATTCGTCGAGCACCGAATGCGCACCGGCGGTGAGCATTGCCGCGGTCACCCAGAGACTCGTCGGTGACGCCTGTTCGATCATGTCGACCATCCGCTCGGCCCACGGGTCGCCGAGCGCACCCCGCAAACCGCCGACGATGCCGGTGACGTTGTCGTCGACGAAGTACTCCTTGATCTTGGCCAGCGGCAACTCCGCGGCCGGACGATGCCGCCGACCACCGAGGACATCGATCAGCGGCACCCCGGTGCGGATTTCCTCGGTGACGTCGTCGATCTCTGCCGAATCGACGAAATGCGTTGCCATACCGACCTCGACGGCATCGGCGCCACCGATCCGTGAGCCGGTCAGCCCGAGCCACATGCCCACTCCGTCCGGTAGCCGGGGCAGGAAGTAGGTGGAACCGACATCGGGGACGAACCCGATCGCGGTCTCCGGCATGGCGAGTACCGCCCTCTCGGTCACCACGCGCACCTCTCCGTGCACACTGATGCCGAGTCCACCCCCCATCGCCGCGCCGTCGATCACACTCACATACGGCTTGGGATACTCGGCCACGAGCTGATCGAGCCGGTACTCACTCGCGAAGTAGTGGCTCACCGCGTCTGCCTCTCCCGCCAGCGCATGGTCGCGGATCGCGCGGATGTCGCCGCCGGCGCAGAAAGCGCGTTCGCTCGCCGAGGTGACCAAAACCGTGTCGACGCCGTCGTCGTCTCCCCAGTCCGACAACACTCGGTACATGTCGTCGATCATGGTCTGATCCAGCGCGTTGAGGGCGGCAGGCCGGTCGAGAACGATCTCACCGACCCGGTTGACGATCGATGTGCGGATGAACGACATATCGGCCACGTTAGCGTCTCGGTCGGCAGAAAAGAGTTGGCGTCTTCCGGACCTGCGGCGCTATCGTGAGGTCATCGGCATCACGCCACCACCGACAACGAGGAGTGTTCACCGGTCATGAACCGCTGAGGTCGGCCCGACTCGCCCGCGTGCTCATCACGCCACGCCGGCTACCGTTCACCACCTCAGGGAGCTCTCCATGACCGCATCCACCCATCACCCGTCGCCGGCCGTCACCCTGTCCGACGTCTCGTTCGCGTGGCCCGACGGCACCGTCGTTTTCGACCATCTGACGATGCACGTCCCCACCGGGGTCTGCTCACTCGTCGGAGCCAATGGCGCCGGGAAGTCCACCCTGCTGCGATTGATCGCCGGCGACCTCGTGCCGCGCACCGGCAGCGTCACCGTGGCCGGAGACGTCGGTGTGGTGACGCAGCATCCCCACGATGCACCCGAACGCACCATCGCCGCGGTGCTCGGCGTCGACGCCATCCGAGACGCGCTGCGACGCATCGAGAGCGGTTCTATCGACGAACACGATTTCGCGGTCGTCGGCGATGACTGGGACATCGAGGAACGGGTCGCAGCGAGCCTGGACGCGCTGGGGCTGCCCACCGACACCGATCGCACGGTCCGTTCGTTGTCGGGAGGAGAGGCGACGTTGCTCGCGATCGTCGCCGAGCTCATCCGACGCCCGTCGATCTTGCTGCTCGACGAACCGACGAACAACCTGGACACACCGTCGCGCGCCCGCCTCTTCGACGCGTTGGACCGATTCGGGGGCACGGTCATGGCGGTCAGCCATGACCTCGAGCTACTCGAACGGACCGATTCGACACTGGAGTTGTATCGGGGCTCGGTACGCGTGTTCGGCGGCCCCTACTCGCTGTATCGAGAGACCCTCGACGCCGAGCAACAGGCAGCCGAGGCCGCAGTCACCAACGCAGCCTCCGACCTGCGCAAACAGCGCCGTGAACTGAAGGAGGCGCAGATCAAGCTCGACCGGCGGGCCCGAACGGCCGCCACGGCCGAACGGGAGAAGCGGGTACCGAAGATCGTCGCCCACCTGCGCCGGGACGCCGCACAGGTGTCGGCGGGAAAGCTGCGAAACGCCCACCGCGACGATGTATCCGCCGCATCGGAGCGACTCGACACCGCACGCGACGGGGTGCGCGACGACCGCACCGCCCGCATCGTGATGCCCGTGGCGCAGGTGGCGACCCGGGCCCGCATCGTCGACGACGACCAGCTGACGATCGACGGACCGGAGCGGGTCGCGCTGGTGGGCGCCAATGGCTCGGGAAAGACCACGTTGATCGCCGAGTTGATCACCGATGGACGCATACTGGCTCCGTATGCGTATGTGCCGCAGCAGATCACCTTCGCCGACCCCCGGCAGGGCATCGCCGACGCGATTGCCGTCACGCACCCGCAGGTCGACGAACAGACGATCCGCGCGCATCTCGCCCGATTCTTGTTCCGCGGCAAGCGTGCCGACCGAGCTCTCGGTGAGTTGTCCGGCGGTGAGCGGCTACGGGTGGCCATGGCGATGTCGCTGCTGGCCGATCCCGTCCCCGCACTGCTGATACTCGACGAGCCCACCAACAACCTCGACGTCGACACCACCGAAGAGCTCGTCGCGGCCCTGCGGCAGTGGCAAGGTGCGCTGCTGGTGGTGTCGCATGACCACGGGTTCCTGGACCGGATCGGCATCGACCGGAGCGTCGAGCGGCCCGCCGGCCGCGACAAGCCGTGACGCCCACGGCATACTGGCCTCCGATGAGCGCAGCGCAGGAAGTCTCACCTACTCCCGTGGTCTGTGTCCACGGACTCCGAGTCAGCGGCTCGGCCCTCCACCGCATCGCGGCCGGTATCACCGACCGCCCGGTGGCCACCCCCGATCTCCCCGGGCACGGAACGCGAGCCGACGAACGATTCGACATCGACGGCGCGGTGCAGGCGGTGCTCGACGCCATCGATTCACTCGGCAGACCTGCGGTGGTCGCCGGTATGTCGCTCGGCGGCTACGTCGCGATGGCCACGGCCGGCCGCCACCCCGATGCGGTGGCCGGACTGGTGGTGATGTGCGCGACCGCGCAGCCCAGCCGTCTGCTCGCCTCCCCCTTCCGCGCCTTCGGCGCCGCGACGAGCGTCCTGCCCCGGCAGGCGGCGGCGATCAGCAAGGCCCTGACCCGGATGGCCGTGGGTGGTCAGGTCGCCCGTGACATGGAGGCCGGCGGCCTTGCGCTGCACTCCATTCGCGATGTCGTCGACGCCCTGGCCGATCTCGATGCGCTGAGCGAGGTCGCACAGTATCCGGGTCCGATCGAGTTTCTCAACGGCGGCTGGGACCAGTTCCGCATCCATGAGCGGCGCTTCGCCTCTGTCTCACCGCTGGCGCAGGTGCACGTGGTTCCGCGGGCCAGCCACCTGTTCCCGTTGATCCAGCCCGCCGAGACGGCCGCGATGATCACGCGATTCGCCCACCGGTGCGACGCGTTGCGAACCGTGTGACCCCGCGGCGGATCCGGATTACGGCCGCGCGAACGAAGTGATGTCCCCTACAATCCCAAAGAACATTCAGGGGGTTGCACCACACATGGTTTCTCGTCACTTGCCCACCATCCCGGCCGGGAGGCGGCGAGCCCGCCTCGTGCTGACGTCGATGCTGTTGGCGGTCGTGCTGCTGACCGGTCTGAGCACCGTGGTGGCTCCGGCGGCGGATGCGACACCGGCTCGCTACACGGGTGGCACCTACGTCGCGATGGGCGATTCCCGCGCGTCCGGCGGCTTCTTCTCCCCTACCCCCGACTACTTCCTGGGCTGCAAACGCTCGGCGTTCAACTATCCGGCGATAGTCGCGGTGATGACGTTACCGCGCCGGTTTATCGACACCTCGTGTGCCGGCGCGCAGGCGCCGGATCTCTACCGCACCACCCAACGCACCAACCGTGGAACCAAGCCACCCCAAGCACACCTGGTACCGCGTGATGCACAGGTCATCACGGTCAGCATCGGTGGTAACGACATGCGCTGGGGTGCGATCCTGGTCCACTGCAACACGACACCGCTCAACGATCGTCGGTGTCGACACAATCCGCGCCTCGAGAACGAGGTTCGATGGCGGATCGCGCGGATGGAGAACCGCGTGCGCCCCGCGCTGCGGGCCATCCGCGCCAAGGCGCCCCACGCCCAGATCATCGTCGTCGGCATCGGCGGGTTCATGGGCAGTCACGGTTGCTGGCCGATGGTGCCGATCAGTGATCCCGACGTCCGATGGATGAATCGGGTGTTCGACCGCGCCGGTGATGCATTGCGGCGGGCGACGTCCACGGTCGGCGGGACATTCATCGACGCCAACCGCCGATCGGCCGGTCACGACCCGTGCAATCTGATCGCCCCCTGGTATGAGAGCTCACTGTCCAACGGCAGTCTGGCCTACCCTTATCACATCAACCAGCAAGGCGCCGTGGCGATTGCAGCGATGGTCAACGGCGCCATCCGTCGCTGACCACCGGCGCTCACTCGACTTTCTCCGCGGCGTCGAGCCACTCGGCCTCGGCAGCTTCCTTGTCGGCAACCACCTGACGCAGTTCGGAGTTGAGCTCCTGAAGGCGTTCGGGATCGGTGGCCGCCTCGGCCAGCGAGACGTGCAGCTTTTCCTCACGTTTGGTGAGCTGATCCATCTGGCGCTCAAGACGATTCATCGTCTTGCGTGCCTCGCGGTGTTCGGCGGCGCTGACGGTCGGCGTGGTCACCGCAGATGCCGTCGCACCGACGTCTACGGAATCCGCCTCCGACGCGGACGACTTCTTGGGGCGTGCTGCGGTGGAACCGATCTCGCGACGACGCCGTAGATACTGTTCGATGCCGCCGGGCAGATTGGTAAGCGCGCCGTCGCCGAACAGCGCCCACGTGCTGTCGCAGATTCGCTCGATGAGATAGCGATCGTGGCTGATGACGACCAAGGTGCCCGCCCAACTGTCGAGCAGGTCCTCGAGTTGCTGCAGGGTGTCGATGTCGAGGTCGTTGGTGGGCTCGTCGAGCAGCAGGACGTTGGGCTCGGCCATCAACACCCGCGTAATCTGGAGGCGTCGACGTTCCCCGCCGGAGAGATCGCCCACCGGTGTGCGCTGCCGCGCCGGGCTGAACCCGAGCCGTTCGGCGAGCTGCGATGCCGACATCTCTTTGTCGCCCACCATGATCCGCGTGGCCACATCCTCCACCGCGTCGAGCACCCGCTGGTCCTCGTCGAGGTCGTCGAGCTCCTGGCGCAGCCATCCGATCGTCACCGTGGTGCCCTCGACGCGGCGCCCGGGGGCCACGTCGACCTCTCCGGCCAAGGCGCGCAGCAGGGTGGTCTTGCCCGAACCGTTGACCCCGACCAGGCCGATGCGCTCGCCGGGCGCCAGCCGCCAGGTCAGATCGTCCACCAACGTCTCACCGGCGGGTGTGGCGATCCGGGCGTCCTCCAGCTCCACCACCACTCGTCCGAGCCGGCGCTTGGCGAACGCCGACAGCGTCACGCTGTCCCGCGGCGGCGGGACGTCGGCGATGAGCCGTTCGGCGGCCTCGATCCGGTAGCGCGGCTTGGATGTACGCGCGGGCGGTCCACGTCGAAGCCAGGCCAGTTCCTTGCGGGCGAGGTTGCGGCGACGCTCTTCGGCGGCGTCGGCGAGCCGGGATCGTTCGGCGCGCGCGAAGATCCAATCGTTGTAGCCACCCTCGTACTCGTCCACGCCACCCGAGTGCACTTCCCAGGTCCGGGTGGCGACGGTGTCGAGGAACCACCGATCGTGGGTGACCACGACGAGGGCACTGCGGCGCGCCACGAGGTGCTCGGCGAGCCACTGCACGCCCTCGACATCGAGATGGTTGGTCGGCTCGTCGAGGATCAACAGGTCGGCCTCCGAGATCAGCGCGGCTGCCAGTCCCACCCGACGGCGTTGCCCGCCGGACAGTTCGTCGACCTTGGAATCGAGCAGCTCATCGACGCCGATGCCCGCGAGGATGCCCCGGATCCGGGGATCGCCCGCCCACTCGTGGACTGCGACCTGCGGTCCGCCGACCACCACGTCGGACACGGTCGCGCCGGCCGGCAGCTCACCTCGCTGGGTCACCGTGGCGACGCGGATGTCGCCGGCGCGTGAGACCCGCCCACTGTCCGGTTCGGTGATTCCACCGAGGATCTCCAGCAACGTGGTCTTGCCACCACCGTTGAGTCCGACGACCCCGATCCGCTGCCCTTCGTGAACGCCGAGGGACACCGAGTCCAACAACGGCTTGATGCCGTAGCTCTTGCTGATTCGGTCCGCGTTGATCAGCGCGACGGGATTTGCGGGTGCCACTCGGACGACCCTAGCAACGGACCCCCGGTGACCGGCGACACCGCCCGGGCATCAGATCCAGTCGACAAACATTCTGCGCGATCCTGCATCGATGCAATAGCGTGGAGCCGTGATCCTCCGGCGACTGATCGTGGCCACGGTGACCGCGGCCTCCGTCGGACTCTGCGCTGCGATGACGGATTCGCCGCAGGCCGGTGCCGCCCCACAGGTAGGGCCGGACGTGTCCAGTCATCAGCATCCCGACGGCGCGGCCATCAACTGGTTCGCGGTGCGCGCCTCCGGACAGCAGATGGCCATGGTGAAGGCCACCGAGTCCACGTGGTACGTGAACCCGCATTTCGTGCCCGACAGTCTGGCGATTCGCGCTGCAGGTCTCATCCGCGGCACCTACCACTACGCCGATCCGAGCCGGCCGGCCGGACAACAGGCACTCTTCTATGCCGCGACAGTGCTCGGCCAGAACGGCATTCTGGACCTTCCGCCGGTACTCGACCTCGAACACTCCGGCGGCCTCGGCCCGCGCGCGCTGGCCGCCTGGGTCCGCGAGTTCTTCGCTGTCCTCGAGCCGTTGACCGGGCGAAAGACGATCCTCTACACCTACCCGAACTTCTGGAACACCGCGATGGGTGCCACCCGGGAGTTCGCCGACCACCCGCTGTGGATCGCCTCGTACAACGGCGCCGCGGCACCGCAGATGCCCCGTGGGGGTTGGCGGACATGGACCTTCTGGCAGTTCACCAGCTCGGGTCGACTACCCGGTGTGTCCACTTCGGTGGATCTCAACCGATACAACGGATCCGTCGCTTCGCTGCGCGCCTACGGCAACGCCATCAACGTCTTCGGCAGTTGACTGGTCAGGCCGACAGAATCCGGGCACCGGGGACCGGCCCGGTGGCGGTGCGTACCGCACGAGCCACCCCGGCACCGGACAGTTCCGCGGCGACGTCGACCGCCGACGTCTCGTCGGCGCACAGAAAGGCGCAGGTGGGCCCCGACCCGGAGACGATCCCGTTGAGCGCACCCGCATCGATACCTGCGCGCAAGGTGCGCCGCAGTACCGGCTGCAGGCTCAGCGCGGCGGGTTGGAGATCGTTGTGCAGCAGCGGTGCCACGGTATGCGGATCGCCCGAGGTGAGCGCGGCCATCAGGTCATCGGGTCGCCGCGCCGCGACATCGGTGTCGGCGCGGTTGTCCCGCAGTCGATCGAGTTCGCGGTACACGGCGGGCGTGGACAGTCCCGATCGTGCGATCGCGAGCACCCAGTGGAATTCACCGCGGGCGAGGATCGGCATCAATTGTTCGCCGCGACCGGTTCCCAACGCCGTCGCACCGTGCAGGGCGAAGGGCACGTCACTACCGAGACCGGCCGCGATCTCGGTGAGTTCGTCACGCCCGATGTCCAGTCCCCACAGATTCACGGCCCCAACCAGGGCGCCGGCGGCGTCGGCACTTCCGCCGGCCATTCCGCCGGCCACCGGTATCCGCTTGTCGATGTCGATGGCGACCCGCGGGCTCCGGTCGGCGCGCCGCGCCACCTCGGCCACCGCACGGGCCGCGAGATTGGTGCTGTCGCCGGGTACGTCGGCGGACCCTTCCCCGCGGGTGGTCACCCGGAGCTCACCGGCGGGGCTCAGCCGCACATCGTCATACAGCGACAGCGCCTGATACACCGTGACCAGATCGTGGAATCCGTCATCGCGTAGCGGACCCACGCCGAGGTGCAGATTGACCTTGGCCGGCACCCGCACGGTGACCGCATCGGACACCACCGACAACGACGCTCGAGACACAGGTAATCAGGGTAATCGAGAGGGCATCGCGGGTCGCGGACGCCGACGCGGCGATCAGGAGGCGTCGACGGCCGCCAGCCGGACGAAGTCGTCGATGTCGAGGCGTTCACCACGGATGCCGGGATCGATGCCGGCGGCCCGGAGTCGTCGTTCTGCCTCCACCGCGCCGCCGGCCCAGCCGGCCAGCGCCGAGCGCATCGTCTTGCGGCGCTGCGCGAACGCCGCGTCGATCACCGCGAACACGCTGCGCCGCACTCCCGGGTCGTCGGGGTGGGCTTGGGTGCGATCGATCCGGACCAGGCCGGATTCGACCTTCGGCTCAGGCCAGAAGACGTTGCGTCCGACGGCGCCGGCGCGGCGGACGGTACCGAAGTAGCGGGCCTTCACGCTCGGCACCCCGTAGACCCGGCCACCGGGCCCGGCGGCCAGCCGGTCGGCCACTTCTGCCTGCACCATCACCAGAGCAGTTGCGATGGTCGGGAAGTCGGCCATCAGGTGCAGGAGCACCGGAACGGCGACGTTGTAGGGCAGGTTCGCGACGAGCGCGGTCGGGGCGACGGGGAGATCGGCCTGCCCCACGGTCATGGCGTCCGCGGTGACGACGGTGAAGCGATCCGCCTGCACCGGTGCGAACTCCTCGATGGTGGCGGGGAGCCGGGCGGCGAGGACGGGGTCGATCTCGACGGCGACCACGCGCCCGGCCGCGCCGAGCAACGCCAGGGTCAGCGACCCGAGGCCGGGCCCGACCTCGAGAACGGTGTCGTCGGCGCCGACACCGGACTCGGCGACGATGCGCCGCACCGTGTTGGCGTCATGGACGAAGTTCTGCCCCAACGTCTTGGTGGGGCGCACCCCGATCTCCGCGGCCAGTGTGCGGATCTGGGCGGGCCCGAGGAGGCGTGGTGAGTCGCTCAGCGCAGTCCCAGCTTCGATGAGCAGGACGGCCATGCGCCCCACCCCTGGGCTGCCTGGGTCTTCTTGGCGATGGCGATCTGCTCCTCGCGGGATGCGAGGTCGGCACGCGGGGCGTACTCGGTGCCACCCCACCGTTCCCAGGTGTTCTGGTCGAACTGCACGCCGCCGTAGAACCCGTTGCCGGTGTTGATCGCCCAGTTGCCGGTGGCTTCACACTGCGCCAGCGCATCCCAGACCGAACCCGAAGGGACGAACGGTGCGCCGGGCTTGGTGCCGATGCGGACGGTGGCGGCCAGTGGTTCGGTGAGCATTTCGGAGTCGAGCTTCTCGCGCTTGACGACCTTGCCGTTGACCGTGGTGACCGAATAGGTGACCTTGGCCTCACCCGGTTTGCCCGGGTTGACGACGACCTTGCGATCGCGGACCAGGTTGGGGTCCTCCTTCTCGATCTCCGGCGGGGCCACATCCTCGGTGACGGTCGAGTCCGCGGTGCGGATACGGGTCACCGTGATCTTCATGTTCTCGGTGACCGGAGTGTCGGCGGCGGGTTCCACCTCGTCGTCACCGGACAATGGTTTGCCGGTCTCGGCGAGGAGTTCACCGACGGTCTTGGCCGCGACGACCGGACGGAAGCTCGTCACGCCGTCGGTCAGCCGAACCGGCTTGGGAGTGGTGACGTCGACGACCGCGCCGTCGACCGGCAACGCGTTGCCGCTCGGGAAGTTCGTGTCGGTGGCGGTGTCGGTGAGCCCCTGCTCGGTGAGCAGGTCATCCAGGTCGGCGGCGGTCGTCTCGACCATCTGCCGTTGCCCGTCGACGTCGAGGGCCACTTCCTTGAGCCTGTTGAAGGTGATGGTCTGTCCGTCACCGACCCCGGCGTCGAGCGGCGGGGAGACGTGGTCACCGGACTCCGGGTCGAAACCCTGCGACCGCAGCACCGAGTCGACCGACATCGACATGGTCGAGACGTTGCGGACCTGACCGTCGACGTTGAGCTCGACGTCCTTGTGCATTGCGACACCCATGACGCCGCCCGCGGTGAGGGTGGTCAGCACGGCGCCGACAGCGACCCGCGCACGGGTGGACTTCGAGTTGTTGATGTGGGCGAGGAGAGACAAGGCGGAACATCCTGGTCGGGGACAATTGCGTCCGCACTGCGCTCATCAGCGACCCCGAAACCCCCGGACGGCACAGCCCTCTCTGGCCGGAATCGCTGCCCCCAGGCAGCGGGATCACAATACGATAACGAACGGGCGTGATTACTGCAAAGGCAGTCGGTAGACGCGTCGTGCGTTGGCGCCCAGGATTCGCGCCATCGCCGCATCGTCGACACCCCGGACCTCGGCCAGCGCGCGGGCCGTATACGGCAGGCAATAGGACTGATTTGGCTGGCCACGATAGGGATGCGGCGTCAGAAACGGCGCATCGGTCTCTACCAGGACCTGCTCATCGGGCACGATTTCGGCGGCCACACGCAGTTCGGCGGCGTTGGCGAAACTCACAGTGCCGGCGAAACTCAGGACGTAACCGCGATCGACGCATTCCTGTGCAACGTTTCGGTCACCGGAGAAGCAGTGCATGATCACGGTCTCTGGCGCCCCCTCCGCGGCGAGGATGTCGAGCAGATCGGCGTCGGCCTCGCGGTTGTGGATCATCAACGGCTTGCCGGTGCGCTTGGCGAGGTCGATGTGCCACCGGAACGCCTCGGCCTGTACATCGGGCGTAGCACAGTCGTCGGACCGACTCGGCCAATAGTGGTCCAGGCCGGTCTCCCCCACTGCGACGACCCTCGGGTCCGCCAGCATCCGCTCGAGTTCGGCCTTCGCGTCGTCGTCGAGTTCGCCGGCATGCATCGGGTGCAGGGCCACCGCGGCAAACGCCCGGTGGTCCCATGCAGCGGCCTCGACGGCCCACCGCGCATCGATCATGTCGTCGGCGACTGTGATCACCTGCCCGACGCCGACCCGTTCGGCGTGATCGAGGATCGCGCGCACCGATTCCGGGTCGCGGCCGCCGCATGCGGCCAGGTGGGTGTGTGCGTCCACCAGCCCCGGCAGCGGCACCGGGTCCGGCGGTGGTTCCCGCCGACGACGTTTGCGTGCGGCCTTGTTGCTCTCGGTAGCGGCGACTCCGGCGGCTTCCGCGTCGGCGATCTCGGCTGTCTCGCTCACAGCACCACTGTGCCAGCGATGACCGTGGTGGTCGCACCGCCCACCCAGATGTCGGTACCGTCGTCGGAGACGTGAACGCGCCCTGCCCGGTCCAGCGCGGTGCCCTGAGCGGTGACGTAGCCGGCGGGCGCACGGCCTGCCTGGCGCAACCAGACGGCCAGGCCCGCGTTCAGACTCCCGGTCACCGGGTCCTCGGGAATGCCGCTACCGGGAACGAACGCGCGGACCTCGAACAGCACCTCGGGTTCGTCGGGCAGACCGCCCGAGTACGGGCCGATCAGGCCCACGTCGTGTGTGCCGAGCGCGGCCATGTCGGGTCTGACCTCCAGCACCCGGCCCCCGGACGGCAACAGCAATGCCAGGAAATCGGGGCCGTTGGAGACCCATTCGGCCGCGATCACCTCGTCGGGGTCGAGGCCGAGCGCATCAGCCACCGACCGCACCGTCGCCTCGTCGACGGGTCCGGAGCGGATGCGGGGCGGGGCGACGAACGCCAGTCGACCCTGCTCCGACCGGATGGACACCAGCCCGACGCCGCATTCCTGCACGATGCGGTCACCACTCGGCACGCCGCCGGCCTCCAGCCACGCGTGGGCCGAGCCGAGGGTGGGATGCCCGGCGAACGGAAGTTCACCGGATGGGGTGAAGATGCGCAGACGATAGTCGGCGGCGGGATCGCTCGGCGGCAGCACAAACGTCGTCTCCGAGAGGTTGGTCCAGCGCGCGAACGAGGCCATCTGCTCGTCGGTCATCCCCTCGGCATCGAGTACGACCGCGACCGGGTTGCCGCGGACGGGCACGGTCGAGAAGACATCCACCTGAGCGAAGCGACGAGTCGTCATCGCTCCATCCTCACGATCCGGCCATCGCACATCCAGTTCTTTATCCAGCGCCGATGGCCGGTTTCGCGGTTTCAGGTTTCATATATGAAACCTGGTGGGATAACCTGCCAGGTACGCGACATAGATCACAGTCACGGTCGGGGTGACTGTGCGGTATGCAGAACAGGGGGCCACATCATGTCGGGGCGATATCTGGCGTCCATGGCGGACACCACACCGGAGTTGACGAACGCACAGACGCGGATCACGATCCCCGCGCGTAGGCAACGGGTGACCACCGGTCGCAAGCCTGCACGAATTCAGGAGGCGGTCGACTTCTGGGCCTTCGCCGGCGCAGCGGCCAATGTGGTCATGCAGCTCGGGTGGCCCGAGGTCGCCTACGGCGTGATGGAGAGCAAGGTCGAGTCCGGTTCGCTGATGAAACATCCGTGGAAACGGGCGCGCACCACCGCGCAGTACCTGTCGGTGGCGATCCTCGGCGACGACGAGGAGAAAGCGGCCTTCCGGGACGCGGTCAATGCCGCCCATCGACACGTCCGCTCGGACGAGAAGAGCCCGGTGGCATACAACGCATTCGATCGCGAACTCCAGATGTGGGTCGCGGCATGCTTGTTCGTCGGGATCGAGGACACCCATCAACTGCTGCACGGGATCATGAGCCCGGCCGACGCTGAGGAGTTCTACCAATCGGCCAAGACTCTGGGGACCACGCTGCAGGTGCCCGACGACATGTGGCCGGCCACCCGAACCGAATTCGATCACTACTGGAACGTCGCCAGCGGTCGCGTCGCCATCGACGAGACGACGAAACGGTTCCTCAACGATCTAATCGACCTGCGGATGATCAGTCCGGCGCTTCGGGTCCCATTCGCCCCGCTGCTGCGCTTCCTGACGATCGGGACCCTTCCGCCGCTGTTCCGCGAGCAACTCGGACTCGAGTGGAGCGCGCGAGACCAACGACGTTTCAACCGACTCTTCGCGACAGTTTCCACCACCAACCGCGCGTTGCCGAAGCCGATCCGGTTCGGCGGGAACCGCCTGCTGATGCGCGACCTGCGCCTTCGCATCAAACACGATTGGTCGGTGGTCTGACACCGGGCGGCCCTGCAGAGGGCGCTATGTCCGGCAGTCCTCGATCGATCCAGCAGATCTCGACGACCCACCGAACTCGATCACCCATTCGGGCGCCGGAAAAAGTACCGTTGTCGATGGACCCGTGGTCGCCGGGCGACGACGGGCGCAACGGCGATGCACGACGGCGGCATCACGAGTGAAAGAGAAGTTCGTGGATCACGATTCCCGCGACGGGCAGCAGACGGCATGAGTCGCGTGTCGCTACGCCGCACCCAGCTCACCGACGAGGTGGCCGATCATCTGCGCAACCGGATCATGACCGGCAGCCTCCGTCCCGGCGAGTACATCCGCCTCGATGACACCGCGTCCACGCTCGGCTGCAGTGTCACGCCGGTGCGCGAGGCGCTGGTGACCCTGCGCGGCGAGGGCCTGGTCCGATCGTCGCCACATCGCGGATTCATCGTCGAGCCGCTCAATCGCGGCGACATCATCGACATCTTCTGGATCCAGGCCGAACTCTCCGCACGGTTGGCCTGCCACGCCGTCGACAACTCTGAACTCGGGGTGCATCTGGCCGAGATGCAGACCATCGTCGATCAGCTGGAACTGGCGGTGGACACCGGTGACGACGCGCAGGTACTCAATCGGGAGTACGCATTCCATCGTCAGGTGAACCTGGCCGCCAACAGCAAGAAACTCGCGTGGTTCGTGTTCTCGGCCAGCAAATACAACCCCTACGACCTCTACGCCCGCGATACCGAGTGGGGGCACGAGGCGGTCGCCAGTCATCGCCGCCTGATCGACTACTTGCGATCGGGCGACACCCGAGCGATTCGCGAGGAGATCCACACCCAATTCGCCGCCGCGCGCGACCGATTGGTGCAGCGGTTGGAGTCGATCGGTTTCTGGGACGACATCGATTCCGACACCGCCGCCTCCTCCGCCTGAGTCACGGCCCGCACGTGCGCTGAGTCCGAATACCCGCGCACAGCGCGCCAGCACCCGCTCGGACAGGTAGCGTTCGTGGGGTGTTGGGTTTGCCAGAAAGCACCTCGGTCGCACTGTTCGATCTCGACGGTGTGCTGACGTCCACAGCCGTCCTACATCGCGACGCATGGAAGCAGGCGTTCGATGCCTTCCTCTCCGAACGGGATCCCGAGAACTTCGAACCGTTCACCGAGCAGGACTACCTCGACCACGTCGACGGCCGACCGCGCGACGACGGTGTGCGCGCATTCCTGCGGTCGCGCGGGATCGACGACGTCGATGACGACACCGTCGCCGCGATCGGGAACGGCAAGAACGCGATGTTCGTGTCGACCCTGGAGACCAACGGTGTCGATCCCTACCCTGGGTCGGTGCGATACCTCGAAGCAGCCCGGACCGCCGGCCTGCGGATCGCCGTGGTGACGTCGTCGAAGAACGGAGCAGCTGTGTTGGATGCGGCCGACCTGACGAAGTTCGTGGAGGTGAGGGTGGACGGCCTCGACATCGTGTCGCGCGGACTGCGCGGTAAGCCGGCGCCCGATTCCTTCCTGCTCGGCGCCGAACTCATGGGGGTGACCCCCGATGAGGCCGTGGTGTTCGAGGATGCGATCTCCGGTGTGCAGGCGGCCGTGGCCGGAAAGTTCGGCTATGTCGTCGCGATCGACCGGGTCGGCGGCGGACAAGCCGCAGCGATGCGCACGGCAGGTGCCGACCGGGTCGTGACCGATCTCGACGAGTTGGTCTCCGCGTGAGCCCGGGCGCCATGGAACACGGGTTCGACGTCCACCCGTGGCAGCTGCGCTGGCGTGGCGTCGACGTCGACATGCTGGGTCGCACCGAGACGCTGTTCGCACTGTCCAACGGCCACATCGGTTTACGAGGCACGTTCGAAGAGGGCGAGCCGATCGACCACCCGGGGACCTATCTGAACGGTTTCTACGAGCTGCGCGGACTGCCCTATGCCGAAAGCGGCTACGGCTACCCGGAATCCGGGCAGACCGTGGTGAACGTGACCGATGGCAAGATCATCCGGTTGCTCGTGGAGGACGAGCCGATGGATCTGCGCTACGGCCGCACCGTCGAACACGAACGAACGCTGGATTTCCGCACGGGCACACTGCGCAGGCACACCCTGTGGACCTCGCCGACCGGCCGCACGGTCCGCATCCGCTCCGAACGGCTCGTCTCCTTCACCAAGCGCACCATCGCTGCCATCCACTATGAGGTGGAGCCGATCGACGAGGACATGAAGCTGGTGCTGCAGTCGGACCTGCTCGCCAACGAGCCGGTGCCGGCGCCGGGCAACGATCCCCGGCTCGCGGCCGCGCTCGAGGCCCCGCTGGTCTCCGACCTCTCGGCGTGCCGCAACTACTGGGGCATGCTGGTTCACCACACCAAGCAGTCGGGTCTGCACATCGCGGCCGGAATGGATCACGAGATCGAGTTCCCCGACCGCGCCGACGCCTTCATCCGCGCAGACGACGACCTGGCCCGCCTGACCGTGGCGGCGAACGTCCCGCAGGGCACCAAGCTGTCGCTGACCAAGTACATGGGTTACGGCTGGTCGGCGCGCAGATCGGTACCGGCCCTGCGCGCGCAGGTCGACGCCGCCCTGGCGATGGCGATGGAAACCGGTTGGGAGGCACTCAAAGCCGACCAGATCGAGTATCTGGAGGACTTCTGGCGCGACGCCGACGTGGAACTCGACGGCGATCCCGAACTGCAGCAGGCGGTGCGTTTCGCGCTGTTCCACGTGCTGCAGGCCGGTGCGCGCGGCCAGTCCCGTTCGATCCCGGCGAAGGGCCTGACCGGTCCCGGCTACGACGGCCACACCTTCTGGGACACCGAGAGTTTCATTTTGCCGATGCTCACCTACACGGTGCCCGCCGCGGCCGGCGAGGAGCTGCGTTGGCGGCACTCCACAATGGACAAGGCCAAGAGTCGCGCGGCCGAACTGGGACAACGTGGTGCCATGTTCCCATGGCGATCAATCAACGGCGACGAGTGCTCGGGGTACTGGCCGGCGGGCACGGCAGGCGTGCACGTGAGCGCCGACATCGCCAACGCGACGGCCCGGTATCTGCGCGCCACCGACGACGAGCAGTTCGAGACCGAGTGCGGCGTCGAACTGCTCGTGGAGACCGCCCGGCTGTTCGCGGGTCTGGGACACCACGACGTGAACGGCAAGTTTCGTATCGACGGCGTGACCGGCCCGGATGAGTACACCGCGGTGGTCAACAACAATGTGTTCACCAATCTGGCTGCGCAGCAGAATCTTCGGGATGCGGTGGCCGCTGTGCACCGACGACCCGACCTGGCGCGCGAATACGGGGTGACCGACGCCGAGGCCGCCCACTGGGAGTCCTGTGCCGACGACATGTCGATCCCGTTCGACGACGCCCTCGGCGTCCATCAACAGTGCGAATCATTCACACTGCTCGGCGCATGGGATTTCGAGTCGTCGGTGGGGCGTTACCCGCTGCTGTTGAACTACCCGTACTACGACCTCTACCGCAAACAGGTTGTCAAGCAGGCCGACCTGGTGTTCGCCATGTACATGTTCGGGGCGGCGTTCACCCCGGAACAGAAGCTGCGCAACTTCGACTATTACTATCCGTTGACCGTGCGGGACTCGTCGTTGTCGGCGTGCTGTGAGGCGGTGGTCGCCGCCGAAGTCGGCTACCTCGACCTGTCCTACGACCTGATGTGCGAGTCGGTGTTCACCGACCTGCACGATCTGCACAACAACGTGTCGAGCGGGTTGCACATCGCAGCGCTGGCCGGCGCGTGGACCGACTGCGTCGCGGGGTTCGGCGGGATGCGTGACTTCGGCGGCCAGATCACCTTCGCGCCGCGGTTGCCGAGTCGTCTCACCTACCTGTCGTTCCGGATGGCGGTCGGCGACTCGAAGATCGTCGTCGCGATGGATCGCGACAGTGCCACCTATCGGCTGCTGTCAGGCCCCTCGATCGACCTCGCCCATCACGGCGAGAAATTCTCCCTGCACGAGGCACATCCGGTCACCAAGGAGATACCCGAACTTCGCAAGCGTGACGCACCGAAGGCCCCACCGGGCTGCGAGCCGTACCGTCGCAACGAGTGAGCAGGCGACGACCGGGATCCGTCGATGGCGGTACGGGCGATGCGCGAGACAGGCCACCAAGTATCCTTGGCGACACCATGACCGACTCGACCCGCACCGAATCCGCTGATCACGCCTCATATGGCGCCGGCCGGCCGTACTACATCACCACGGCCATCGCCTATCCGAACGGCGTCCCGCACATCGGCCACGCCTACGAGTACATCTCGGCCGACGCCCTCGCCCGATTCAAGCGTCTCGACGGCTATGACGTCCGCTTCCTCACCGGCACCGACGTGCACGGCCAGAAGATGCAGCAGACAGCGGCAGCCGAAGGCATCGCCACCGCGGAGCTCGCCGACCGCAACTCAGACCGGTTCCAGGCCCTGCAGGAGCGGCTCGGGTCGAGCTTCGACCGCTTCATCCGGACCAGCGACGCCGACCACAAACGCGCATCGGAAGCCATCTGGCAGCGGATGACCGACGCGGGCGACATCTATCTCGACACGTACTCCGGCTGGTACGACGTCCGCGACGAACTGTTCTACAGCGACGCGGACACGACGATCGCCACGGACGGCAGCCGGGTCGCCACCGACAATGGGCACGTCCTGACCTGGACCGAGGAACAGACCTATTTCTTCCGGCTCTCGGCATATCAGGACAAGTTGCTCGACCTGTTCGCGACCAACCCGGAATTCCTCGGGCCCGAGGCCCGCCGCAACGAGATCGTGAGTTTCATCAAGGGCGGTCTCACCGATCTGTCCATCTCCCGCACCACTTTCGACTGGGGTGTTCCGGTCCCCGGTCATCCCGAGCACGTGATGTATGTGTGGGTCGATGCGCTCACCAACTATCTGACCGGTGTCGGATTCCCCGACGACGAGGCCGCATTCGACCGGTACTGGCCCGCCGATCTGCACGTCATCGGCAAGGACATCATCCGGTTCCATTGCGTCTACTGGCCGGCATTCCTGATGAGCGCAGGTATCGATCTGCCCAGACGGGTGTTCGCCCACGGCTTCCTGTTCAATCGCGGGGAGAAGATGAGCAAGTCGGTCGGCAACGTCGTCGACCCGGATGTGCTGATCGACGAGTTCGGCCTCGATCCGGTCCGGTACTTCTTCCTGCGTGAGTTCTCCTACGGGCAGGACGGTTCGTACTCCACCGAGGCCATCATCAGTCGGATCAACGCCGATCTCGCCAACGAGTTCGGCAATCTCGCCCAACGCACGCTGTCGATGATCGGCAAGTACTTCGACGGTGCAGTGCCTGCGGCCGGTCCCCGCACCGACGAGGATGCGGCGCTGCTGGACCGGGTCGCGCAACTCCTCCCCCGGGTCCGCGATCACTTCGACGCACAGGCCATCCACCTCGGCATCGAGGCCCTGTGGTCGGTACTGGCCGAGACCAACCGCTACATCTCCGCCAACGAGCCGTGGAAGCTCGCGAAGACCGACCTCGAGCGCACGGCGACCGTGCTCTACGTCTGCGCCGAGGTGGTTCGCGTGGTGGCCCTGCTGGCCCAGCCGGTGATGCCCGCCTCCACCGGTCGCATGCTCGATCTGCTCGCGGTTGCTGACGACGAACGACAGTTCAGCGCGGTCGACGACCATCTCGTCGCCGGTACCGCTCTGCCCAAGCCGGCGCCGATCTTCCCGCGTCACGAGGCGTGACCACCCCGGCGCTCGATGTTCTGCGTGCGCTGCACGCACATACGGCCGCGGCCGGAATGCCACCACCGGCCGCGCTCGTCGGCGACTGGTGGGATGCCGACGCGGTCATCGCACCGTCGATCCGACTGCGACCGGGATTCGCCCCGCCCGATGACCCGGACCGTTTCTGGCTCGGCTATCTCGGCTTTCCGGTACGCGCCACCGAGTCGCCGCTGCCACCGGCCGTGGGTGGGATGACCGACGAGATCCTGGTGTTGCGCGAGGGCCGCTGGACCCACCAGCACGTCGACGGAGCGGCGTGCGCGTCGTGGATCGCGAACGCGCTGGACTCCGGCCCGACCAATGCCGACCCAGAAAATGCCACCGCGGCCTGGTCGGCGCGGTGGCAACCACCGGCACGCGAACCCCATCTGGCCGCCATCGATGCCTGTCTCGAGGCGATCCGCGCCGGTGAGGTCTACCAGGCCTGCGTGTGCACCCACTTCACGGGCGTCGTCACCGGCGAACCACTCGAGTTCTTCGGCGACATCACGGCCGCCACTCTTCCCGCGAAAGCCGCTTTCCTACAAGGAACGTGGGGGACGGTGGCAAGCTTTTCACCCGAGTCGTTCCTGCGCCGGACCGGCAACCTCGTCTCGTCGGCACCCATCAAGGGCACTCGGGCAGCCTCTGCCGACCCGAGCTCACTGGCCGACTCAGCCAAGGACGTCGCCGAGAACGTCATGATCGTCGACCTCGTCCGCAACGACCTGGGCCGGCTCGCGCGTACCGGATCGGTGCGTGTCGCCGATCTGCTGTCGGTGGTCGCCGCGCCCGGGGTGTGGCATCTGGTCTCGCGGGTGGAGGCGCTGGTCGATCCCGGGGTGGGCAACACCGAGTTGCTGCGGGCTACCTTCCCACCGGCGTCGGTCACCGGTACGCCCAAGTTGCGCGCGATGGAGTTGATCGCCGACTGGGAGCAACAGGCGCGTGGCGTGTATTGCGGCGCAGTCGGAATGGCCGGGCCGGGCCACGCGCTCGATCTCAATGTCGCCATCCGGACCGTCACGGTGACCCCCGACGGATCGGCCGCTCTCGGTGTCGGCGGTGGCATCACCATCGATTCCGACCCGCACCACGAATGGCAGGAGTGCCTCGACAAGGCTGCCAGCATCGTCGGCGAGGTCGGTGGCCGATCCGGCCGAGCGAACTCCCTGCGATAGCATGTGAGAATGCGAGGTTCCATACTTCCCGGTACGGGAGGTACGGGGTCGGCTCGCGGTCGGGGTGATGAATCAGCGATAGAGGTCACTGCCGAATTGCCGGTGCCGACCGAACGTACCGAAGTGGCAGCGTCCTGGCGACGTGTCAGTGCGGCCGGCGCGCGGGCAGATCAGCATGCTCCGGTCCATCTCGAGACTTCCGACGTCGAGATCCGACAGGCGGCCAATCCGTTGGCTGTCGGGGTCGAACGGCTGCAGCAGATCTTTGCCGACAGCGCCGACGACTCCGAGCTGATGATGGGGGTGTTCGACGCCGATGGAGTGTTGCTGTGGCGCGGCGGAACCCAACGCTGGCTCGACGTCGCCGACACCCTGGAGTTGGTGGAGGGCAGCCGGTGGGACGAGCAGTCCACCGCCACCACCGCCGTCTCGTTGGTGATGACCGAACACCGCTCGATCCGGGTGTTCGGCACCGAACACTACAACCACGCGCTGCAGTCGCTGTACTGTGCCGCGGCCCCTGTCCACGACCCCCGGACCGGGGTCTTGACCGGCATCGTCGGCTTGGCCGGGCCGGCGACCGCAGTTCAGCCGTCCTCCACCGCCTTCGCCACCAGTCTCGCTGCGCTGGGTGAACACGAGATCGCCGCCGCCCACGCCCGTTCGCTCGCGGAACTGCGCCGGAGCGCCGGAGCGAGCCTCACCGGAATCCGCGGGCCCGCTCTGCTGGTCGATCGCGATGGATGGGTCGCCGACAGCCGGGGCTGCAGTTCGCCTGCGGCCGTCGCGGCACCGTCGGAGGACGTGCCGCAATTCGTCCCCGGCATCGGGAGCTGCATCGCCCAGCCGGTCGGCACCGGGTGGCTGTTGCGCCGCGTCGGTCCGGCGAACCCGATCGTGGCCTCACTCGACCTGCGTGGGGAACCGTCGCTGACCGTCGAAGGTGACGGCGACGAGTGGCGCACGGTGTTGACCCGACGTCACGCGCAGATCCTGCTCCTGCTGGCCGAGGCCGCTGATTCGGGTCTCACGTCGGCCCGACTGAGCCGACTGATATTCGGCGACACCGGCCACACGGTGACGGTGCGCGCCGAGATGTCCCGGTTGCGGCGTGCGGTGGGAGCCCTCATCACCAGCCGGCCTTACCGACTCGCACCCGGGGTCACCCTGCACGTCGCGACCGACCAACCCGACCAGGGCGCCGTCATCGATCGGGCTCCTGCCGACGCCGCTCCAGCACCGCCTGGTACACCTCACGTCGGGAAGCACCGCCGGCGTGGGTCACCTGCGCACACGCATCCTTGAGGCGCATGCCGCCGGCCACGAGGCGCTCGACCTCGTCGACCAGTTCGGTGGCGTCGGGCGCCCGCGCGATGGCTCCCTCGACGACCACGGTGATCTCCCCGCGCACGCCGTCGGATGCCCACTGCGCGAGTTCGGCCAGTGTGCCGCGGCGGATCTCCTCGTAAGTCTTGGTCAATTCCCGGCACACCACGGCGCGGCGATCGGGTCCCAGCACGTCGACCGCGTCGGCCAGGGTGTCGGCGAGCCGATGGGGTGAGTCGAAGAAGACGGTCGTGCGAGGCTGGTCGGCGAGGCCGGCGAGCCAGTCACGCCGCGCACCCGGGCGTCGGGGCGCGAAACCGTCGAAGCAAAAGCGCTCCGACGGCAGCGCCGACACTGCCAACGCCGTCGTCACCGCCGACGGCCCCGGTAGGCAGGTGACCCGAAGCCCGGCCTGCGCGCATGCGGCGACGATGCGGTAGCCGGGATCGCTCACCGAGGGCATGCCCGCGTCGGTGATCAGCAGCACTGTCGCCCCCTCGGAGACAGCGCCGACCAACCCGGGCGTGCGGGATGCCTCCACCTGGTCGTAGTAGCTCACCAATTTGCCGCCGATCGACACTTCCAGCGCGTTGGCCAACGCCCGGGCCCGGCGGGTGTCCTCCGCGGCCACGATGTCGGCCGACGCCAGCGCGGCGCGAAGTCGCGGCGAGGCGTCCTCGACCTGCCCCATCGGAGTCGCCGCCAACAACAGGCAGCCCTCATCGTCGTCGGATGGGTGTGGTGTCGGTGCGCCGGCCGGGTGTCGTCCTGCATTCATCATCAGTCAGCTTACGAGGGACCACTACGATCGATCGGGTGACCGACTCCGCCGTCCTCGACCGAGACTCACCGACCGACGGCGACCTCCCCGCACCTGTCGACCACGGCCGGGCCGAGGACCTGGGCACCGCGCCCGGCCCGTCGATCCCGACCCCGGTGTTCGGGGCCCCCGACCGCCGGCGCGGTCTGCTGGTCGGGGTGGTGATCGCGGCCGTGGCCACCATCACCCGACTCTGGGGGCTGGCCCGGCCGACCGATCAGGGCACACCGGTCTTCGACGAGAAACACTATGTCCCCCAGGCCTGGCAGGTACTGACCGGCGGCAACTGGATCGAGGACAACCCGGCCTATGGGCTCGTCGTCCATCCCCCGGTGGGCAAATGGTTGCTCGCGGCCGGTGAGGCGATGTTCGGCTACGGGCCCGTGGGCTGGCGGATCGCCCCGGCTGTCGCCGGCATCGCCATCGTGGTGATGATCTACTGCACGGTTCGCCGTATGACGCGCTCGACGCTGGTCGGCGCCATCGCCGGGGTGTTCGCCATCTGCGACGGCGTGCTGTTCGTCCAGTCCCGGATGGGGATGCTCGACATCTTCCAGGCGGCGTTCCTGGTGGCGGCGTTCACCGCGCTGATCGCCGACCGTGATCAGGTCCGAGCCCGGATGCATCGGGTTTACGTTGAGGGCCGGATCACCGACAGCGCGTTCGGCCCCCGGCTGGGGTTTCGCTGGTACCGCTTCACCGCCGGGGTCATGCTCGGTCTGGCCTGCGGTACCAAGTGGTCGGGCGCGTACTTCGTGGTGTTCTTCGCACTCCTCGCAGTCGGTTTCGACGTGGCAGCGCGCAAGGCCTATCACGTACGACGCCCCTGGCTCGGGGTACTGCGGCGCGATCTGTTCCCGGCCGGGATGAGTCTCGCAGTGCTGCCCGTCGTCCTGTACTTTGTCACCTTCATACCCTGGTTCAACAGCGAGACCGCGGTCTACCGATACGAGGTGGGCAATCAGATCGGGGTCGGCGGCTCGTTCTCCTGGGTACCGGGCGCGTGGCGCTCGTTCTGGTTCTACGAATCGGGCATCCTGCAGTTCCACGCCGGCCTCACCAACTCGGCGGGAAACCACCACCCGTGGGAATCCAAGCCGTGGACCTGGCCGATGAGTTTGCGGCCGATGCTGTACGCCATCGAGAACGGCCCCGACCAGTGCGGGGCAGGCGAGTGCGTCCGCGCGCAGATGCTGATCGGGTCGCCCGCGATGTGGTGGTTGGCCCTGCCGATGGTGCTGTGGGGGTTGTGGTCATGGATCGTGCGCCGCGACTGGCGATATGCGGCGGTACTCACCGGCTACCTGGCCGGACTGCTGCCGTGGTTCGCCGACCTCGACCGCCAGATGTACTTCTTCTACGCAACGGTGATGGCACCATTCCTGGCGATGGGCCTGGCACTGGCCTGCGGCGACCTGCTCCGCACCGCAGGACGAACGGCCCGATGGCGCCCCGAACGCCGCACCCTGGCGGTGCTCGTCGTTGCCGTCTACGTGGCACTGGTGGTGGTCAACTTCATCTGGCTGTGGCCGATCCTCACGGCCAGTCCCATTTCGCCGGCGCAGTGGCAACAGCAGATCTGGTTGCCCAGCTGGGGCTGAGTGGTGCTGTTTACCGACGGGGCCACTGGGTCACCCGTTGACGACCTGACGCACCAGGGCCACGATGGCGTCGTCGTCGATACCCAGTTGCCGCAATGCTGCGACATGGTCCACGGTCGCCTGTTGGGCCCGGTCGCGGGCGGTGTCCTGTCCGGCCTTGATGAACGAACCGTGCCGACCACGGGTCTCGATGACCCCGGCGGACTCCAGTTCGCGGTAGCTCTTGGCCACCGTGTTGGGCGCCAGATCGAGATCGGCCGCCAACCGACGGACGGTCGGGATGCGTTGCCCCACCAGGAGGTCGCCGCGCCGGATGAGTTCGATGATGCCGCTGCGCACCTGTTCGAACGGCGGGCCACCGTCGGGATCGATCGTGAGACTCTCACCCAGATCCATTGTCAGGTCCCGCCCAGCTCGTCGCGGGCCAGCGGACACGACATACACCGCGGTCCACCGCGGCCCGACCCGAGCTCACGGCCCTCGATCTCGAACACCTCGATCCCCGAATCCCGCAGGCGGCGGTTGGTTTCCACGTTCCTGTTGTAGGACACCACGACGCCCGGGCTCAGCGCCAGCGTGTTGTTACCGTCATCCCACTGTTCGCGTTCGGCGGTCACCGGGTCGAGCCCAGTGTCGATGACCCGCAACTTCTCGATTCCCATCGCCTCGGCCGCCGCGTCCACAAAAGGGCGGGGCCCGGACACGCTCACCACGTCACCAACCGATCGGATCGTGAACGCCGACATCGTCTCGGCGATGTTCGGATACATCACCACCGCGTCGACGTCGACCATCGTGCACACCGTGTCGAGATGCATGAACGCACGGGCCTGTTCGATCGGGACCGCCAGCACGGTGTGCGCCAACTCGTCGTCGAAGAGGCTGCGGGCCAGCGCTTCCGCGCCGGCCGGGGTGGTTCGCTCCCCCACCCCCACCGCCACGACTCCCGGCGCGAGCAACAGCACGTCGCCACCTTCGACGGGAGCGACCTGCGATTCATAGGCGCGCCGCGCGCCCCGGAACCGCGGATGATGGGCATAGATGATGTCGGTCAACGACGTCTCCCGCACGCGCGCAGGAAGTGCCAGCGAGGTGATCGCGAAACGCGGACCGATCCAGAACGAACTGTCCCGGGTGAACAACAGATTCGGCAACGGTTCGATCGCGAACTCGGGGCCGTGGTGCATCCGTCGGACCAACGACGACGATGCGGCCGCCGGGGTCACCGGCAACTCGTCGAAGGTCATCCCGGCCGTCAGCACATGCGCGAGTTCGGCCGCCGGCAGACCCCGTAGGTGCGCGGCGAGGTCCTCGGCGAGGTGTGTCCCCAGCCGGCGCGGACTGACCGCCGAACTGATGCCCTGAATGCGCGCCGCGCCACTGTGTCCGATCGTCTCGGTCAGCAGGTCACCCAGCAGGTGAACGTCGACGCCGTTGGCCCGCAGCACGTCGGCGAAGGCATCGTGTTCTTCCTGAGCTCGCGCCACCCAGGGCAGCCCGTCGAAGAGCAACTGATCGTTGTTGCGCGGGGTCAGCCGGAGCAGTTCGTCGCCCGGACGATGCAGCATCACCGCACGCAGCCTGCCGACCTCGGACCGCGATCCCAGCGGGTAGTCGGCTGCCATAATGCTCATGGCTCAACGGTAGTTCGTCACCGGCGATCTCACCCGTGTTAGGGATCGTTCGGGTCGCGTTCCACCTCGGTCAGGTGTGGGCCGCTGCCCACCACCGCGGGGGCGGTCTCGCCGGCGAACGACCACAGGACAAACGCGACCGCCGTGACGACCCCGGTCAACAGGAACGCCGGACCGAATCCGGCGCGGTCGGCGACGAAGCCCACCACGACCGGCCCGCTCACCGCGCCGAGATCCGACGACATACCGTAGGCGGCCAATGCCGACCCGCCCTGCTGCCGATTGCCCAACACGTCGGCCAGCGCCGCCTGGTGTGTCGGCGCAAACAGGCCGGAGCCGACTCCGGCGACCAGACAGAGTCCCAGCGCCACCAACAGATTGGGCGACAGGCCGAGCGCACCGGTGGCGATCGTGGCGATGGCGAGGCCGGGCAGCATCACCGGCCGTCGGCCGAAGGTGTCCGACAGTCGTCCGGCGACGACGATGGCGGCCACGTTTCCGACGGCATAGACGGCCAGCGCCACCCCTGCCATCGCGGCGCCCTCGTCGAGTCCGTCGGTGATGAACAGCGGCACCACCGCGACCCGAACCCCCATCGACGCCCATCCCTGCGCGAAGTTCGACGTGAGGACGGCCCGGTAGGTGCTGTTGCGCAGGGCGGTCCGAAATGCGATGACGCCGGCGCTCGGAGCCGACGACGGGTCGGGCCGCCCGCCCTGATCGCGCAACTGTGTGGCCACCACCGCCGCCGCGATCATCAGGGCGATCGAATAGACGACGAACGGCATCCGCAGACCGAAACCGACCAGGGCGCTGCCGATCAGCGGACCGGTGATGTTTCCGATCAGGAATCCGGCCGAGAAGTATCCTGAGACGCGGCCGCGGATCTCGCCGGGCGCCATCCGGATCAGCAGTGCCATCGCCGACACCGTGAACATCGTGGAACCGACCCCACCGGCCGCGCGGAACAGCAGCAGTTGCCAATAGCCCTGCGCAAACGCACATGCGAACGTGCTGCCCGCGACGATGAGCAGTCCGATGAGATAGATCCGACGCTCGCCGAAGACGGTGACGAGGCGACCGGTGGTGGGGGCGAACAGCAACCGCATGACTGCGAATGCGGAGACGACCGCCGATGCCGCGGTGAAGCTGACGTTGAAACTACGCGCGAATGCCGGCAGCGCAGGCGCGATGAGGCCGTATCCGAGTGCGATGACGACGTTGGCGGCCAGCAGAACCCAGATTCCGCGGGGGATCTGTCTCACGATGCCGGTCTTGTCGTGTCGATATCTGGGCCCATGATGATCACGACACTATCGACCCGCGACGTCACGATGCCCAGCGGCATCGATCATCGTCGGCGCTCAGGACCACTCAGTCACGCATCAGCCGCCGCGGTCCGGGGCCGAGTTTGTTCATCTCGTCGCCGGGATTGAGCAGATGGCACTCCCCCAGCGACAGACAACCGCAGCCCACGCAAGAGCCGATCATGTCGCGCATGTTCTCCAGCAGGGCGATGCGGTTGTTGATGTCGTCGATCCATCGTTTGGAGGCGGCTTCCCACATCGACTTCGGCGGCGACTCGTGATCGCCGAGTTCGCCGAGCACGTCGGCGATCACGGCCAACGGGATGCCGGCGGTCTGCGAGGCGCGGATGAAGGCGACGCGGCGCAGCATCGCGCGATGATATCGGCGCTGATTGCCGGAGGTCCGTCGACTGAAGATCAGCCCCTGGTCCTCGTAGAACCGCACTGCCGACGGTGCGATGCCGGCCCGCTGCGCCAACTCTCCCACCGACAGTTCGAGCTTCTTCAGCGACACGCCACCATCGTAGGTCGGCACCCACCAAAGCCGAGAGCTGCCGGTATCCGGCAGCTCTCGAGTCGAGATCACTCCCGCACGACCATCACCGGGCACTCGGCCTGGTGCAGGATCTTCTGGCTGGTCGAGCCCAGCAACAGCCCGGTGAAGCCGCCGCGGCCTCTGCTCCCGACCACGATCAGCTGTGCGTCGCCCGCCGCATCGAGGACGGCCTTGGCCGGTTCCTCCGGGATCACCACCCGTTCGACGACGACGTCGGGATTGTCGGCCGAGTAGCCGGCGAGGCGTTCGGCGACGGCTTCGACAGCTTCGCCCGACATCCGGGTGACCTCGGCGGGCTCGATGCCGTAGCCGTGCAGGGCGTCCACGTCCAGGGGTGTCCAGGTGTGCACGGCCACGAGCTTGGTCTTACGCAGCGCGGCCTGCCGAAAGGCTTCGGCCACCGCCACATCGCTGACCGGCGAATCGTCGACACCCACCACCACCGGTCCGTCGCCACCGGCACCGGCGACCACCACGACCCGGCCGTGGAAGTGTGCGGCGACACTGACACTGACCGATCCCAGGAACAAGCCTTTGATCGAGCCCAATCCGCGGGTACCGAGCACGATGGTGCCGGCGTCCTTCCCGAGCTCCAGCAACACACGCGCGGCGTCGCCTTCGGCGGTCGAGGTGTGCAGGGTCACGTCCGGAGCCGTCTGCTTGGCCAGCTCGGCGGCAGCGTGTACCGCGTCGGTGGCGTCCTGTCGGATCGCGTCGACGACGTCTTGCGGGATGATCAGGCCCGGTGCGTAGTTGCTGGTGCTGATGTCATAGACACCGACCAGCTTCAGTTCCACGCCTTCGGTCACGGCCGCCTTCGCAGCCCAACGGACGGCAGCGTCCGAGGCATCCGATCCGTCCACACCGACGAGAATCGCACTCATTTCGGTACCACTCCTCACTCGTGTCCACCTAGGTCCTCCTGCCATCCTGCCCCTGCGCGGCCGTTCGAGCAAAGGGCAGAAAGTCCCGGTCACAGGAGGTTTCACCGACCGCGTAGGGTGGAGTTGAGGTGAGCGATGACCAACCATGAGCAACTACACCGCGAGCGGAGGGCACCGGCCGCACCGTCGGAGTCCGACGAGAACCGTGCGGCACCCAACGACTTCGGGCGGACCGGACCCGCACCGCGCGGCAACGAGGTGCGTTCGGCCATCGTGCACGGTGTCGCGACACTGGTGATCGCACTGATCGTGGCGACGGTCGCCGGTGCCACCGACGGCACCGCCGAGACCGCACTGATCGTGCTCGCGCCGATCGTGGTGCTGATCGGTGCGCTGACCGCGTTGTGGCGCACCTACCGAAGTTGGCGCTCCGGTGGACGGTGGCAGATCTGGCAGGGCGCCGCATGGTTCCTGCTGGCGATGTTCATCTTCTTCTTGTCCGGGGTGGGCCCGCTGATCACCTCGTGACCAGATTCGCTGAGACAGGACGCCTCTCCAGCCGGCGTCAGCGACCGTATCTCGGGTAGCGCCGGTTGAACTTCTCCACTCGACCGGCTACATCGCGTACGCGTGCCACGCCGGTGTAGAACGGATGCGATTCGCTGGTCACGTCGACGGTGATGCGCGGATAGGTGTTGCCGTCGGTCCACTCGACGTGATCGTCGGACGTGGCGGTCGATCGGGTGAGGAACTGCGAACCCGTGGACGCATCGCGGACGACGACGGAATGGTAGTCGGGGTGGATGTCTCGTTTCATCGGTCAGGCCTCTCGTTGGTCGGTGTTGTCGGTGATCGACACGGCGTCGACGGTCGCGGTGTCGGTCAGATCGAGATCGTCGCAGGGATCGGTATGAAATCCGCCGAACGGATCGTCGAGGGTCGCCCAGAACTCCTGTCCGGCGGCGAATTCGACTTCGTTCAGACACGCATCCCGCAGTGCGTCCTGGATTTCGGATGCGTCTGCGCGATGAACCAGGGCCACCAGAGATGTGTGCCGATCGCCGTAGCGCTCGTCCCACCGCAGGGCCGCCATCGCGCGTCGTTCCGCGGGCTCCCGGTCGACCTCCGACTCGTCCATCGCGGCAAGCCATGCGCCACCGCGGGCAACCTGCAGGGCACCACCGGCCGACTCGAGCCATAAGGCCTCTGCGGGCTGGGTCGCGATCCACAGCCTGCCGCGTGCGGTCACCACCCCGTCGAGCAGGGCGTCGATGGCATCGTGCAGTCGCCCCGGGTGCATGGGCCGTTCGGAGTGGAATTCCACCCAGGACACGCCGCAGTCGGCGTCCAGTGGCGGCTCGCCGCGCAGCAACGGGTCGTGTGGGGCGTCCACACGGCCCCGGCGCGACATCGGCGCCACCGCGGCGAGCAGGCGTTCGAGGAGAATCGTCGTCACCGGACGCTGCGGCAACTCGATCATGATGGGTGCGTTCGGGGCGAGCCGCTTGAGCACAGCGGTCAACCGCGCGGACTCCCACGCGTCGCGCATTGCCCGATCGCAGCCCGCCACCACGAGCGCGTCGGCAAATGCCACCTGGCCGACTGCCACCTGCGCCAGCGTGCGGTCGTCGTCGACATGATCGAACCCGGCCTCGGCGAGTGTGTTGTCGCCGGTTGCCGATTCGAGCCAATCCTGCTCGGCGACGCAGGCTATCGTCGCCTCGATCCGGACATCACGCGATGCCGGACCGTCGAGGAAGCCGGGCATTGACTCGACCACGACCTCGTCGATCGCCCAGGCGATGCGCTCGGGTTCGAGGATCGGATCCAGGGTCAACACGATCCGGCGCACCGACGAACGTCGATGGAGCCTGCGCAACAGCGGGAGCAGATCCTCACGAAGCGTGCAAGGCACGCATCCGTGGGCGAGTTCGACGCCGATTGTCCGTTCGCGTCGCCGCCCATCCGGGTCAACCCAGCTCATGAGCCGAGCCACCCTGCCGTCAGCGACGTGCGAGAAGTCGTGATGCACCAGGACGGTCCCTGCGGTATCCAAACTCATCTCACCCGTGAGAGCATCCCCGACCCGCGATACCGCCGCCGCCTCAAGCCCCGTCACGAGCACGATCGGCGTCCGCTCGTCGGTCGTCGATGGCGCGCCACGTCGCCGAGCCGGTCCTCCGTCGTTCACCGTCTACCACCTTCTTGACAACAATTTCCATTTAGTCGAGACCGACGGTACCGTGACAGCCACACAAACGCCAATCATTTCCAATAGCACGAGAGGAGCACCTCAATGTCCCAACGCTGTCAGGTGACCGGCCGCGAACCCGGGTTCGGCAAACAGGTGTCACATTCGCACGTCCGCACGTCGCGGCGGTGGAACCCCAATATCCAGCGCCGGCGCTACTACGTGCCCGGCGAGGGCCGCTACGTGACCCTGCGCGTGAGCGCCAAGGGAATCAAGACCATCGACAAGGTCGGAATCGAGTCGGTTCTCGCGACGATCCGTGCGCGCGGAGAGAAGATCTGATGGCCCGCAACGAGATCCGACCGATCATCAAGCTGCGGTCGACGGCCGGCACCGGCTACACCTACGTCACGCGCAAGAACCGGCGCAACGACCCCGACCGGATGGTGTTGCGCAAGTACGACCCAGTCGTGCGCAAGCACGTCGACTTCCGAGAGGACCGCTGATGGCCAAGAAGTCCAAGATCGTCCGCGACCGACAACGGCGCGAGATCGTCGCCCGGTATGCGCAGACCCGCGCCGAGCTCAAACGGACCATCGCCGCGTCGACGTCGTCCCCCCGGCAACGGGGAGACGCCCAGCGCCGGTTGCAGCGACTACCCCGCGATGCGAGTCCGACGCGGCTGCGCAACCGCGATGCCGTCGACGGACGCCCCCGCGGCTACATCGGCAAGGCCGGGCTCTCCCGGGTGCGCTTCCGCGAACTCGCCCACCGGGGCGAACTCCCCGGCATCCAGAAGTCCAGCTGGTGATCACCCATTCGAACCCGAGGTAACACAGTGGCCCGCAAACCAACTCGACCGTCCCGAGACATCCCGACGAAACGCGCGCGCAATCTGTTGCACGGTCACGGCATCCATGTCGACGGCAACAACCCCGTCGACTACAAGGATGTGGCCCTGCTCCGACAGTTCCTGTCCGACAAAGGACGCATCCGCAGCCGCCGGGTGACCGGCCTGACCCCCCAACAACAGCGCCAGGTCGCCACCGCGATCCGCAATGCCCGGGAAATGGCCCTACTGCCCTACGACACCCGACGCTGACTGCGAGCTCAATCGTCGTCGACGCGCATGTCCAGACTGATCTCCTCCGCGTCGAGTTGCGCCAGTTCGTGACTCAGCAGGTTGGAGTGGTAGGTGCCGGTCGACCGCATACGCATGAGGGTTTCCCGCTGAGCGTCGATGACCTCGCGGCGGGTCTGCTCGAACGCGGCCCGAAAAGCCAGGTTGGTGCCGATGACGGTGTCGTCGGCATCGGCCTGGCGTTCCATCTTCTCGATCCGTTCACGAATCCAGGGAAAGCGTCCCGCGACATCGGATCTAGCGAGGGTTTCCGACGCAGTCCGCGACAACTCGGCATGCAGGCGAGTGCGTTCGGCCGCGCGGTCGTCGGACACATCAGCCAACCGCAGCACCCGGATCAGCCAACCGAGAGTTCCACCCTGCACGATCAGCGAGGCCGCAGCGACCACGAACGCAATGAGCACCAACAGTTCTCGCGACGGAGTGTCGGCCGGGAGGGTCTGCGCTGCCGCCAGGGTCACGACACCACGCATCCCGGCCCAAACGATGATCGCGCCTTCCTTGGGGCCCATCGGCGAGGCGGTGTAGTAGTCGATATCGGCCATGGCACGGGTGATCCGGTCACGCACCCGCTGCGCCGATTCGGGGTTCTCGGCGAATGCGGCCGTCGACAGCTGTTCGGCTCTCGCCCGGTTCCGTTTTGCCCGACCGAACCGTAGCGAGGGCCGTCGTCCCCGCTCGGCACTGGTGGCCGCGACCCCGGTGCCATCTGCGGCCGCCCGGCGGGACTTCTCGACAATGGAGGCGTCCATGTTCTCCAGATATGGCCGCATTGCCGTACGTCGACGTGCGACCCGGTCGAGCCATACGATCAGCGGGGTCACGTAGAGCGCCCGCACCACCGCGGTCATGGCCAGCGCCGACAACCCGATCCAGACAGCTGTGACGATGCCGCCGTGGTCATTACGGACGTCGACCAACAGAGCCCACAACTCCAACCCCATCAAGAGAAAGACCCCACCTTCGGCCAGAAACTCCACCGTTCGCCAATTCTGCGCGTCCGAAACCCGATGACGGGGCGAGAGGTAGCGGACCGCGCCGGCACCGGTGATCAGGCCGGCGGTGACCGCCGCGACGAGCCCGGAGGCCCCGAGCTCCTCGGCCGGCAGGTAAGCCAGATAGGGCACTGTGAACGAGATCGCGGTGTTGACGGTGGCGTCACCGACCCGGCGCCGAACCCAGAGGTTTCCCCAACCGACTACGGCACCGATCGCCACCGCGGCGATGACCGCCCAGAGAAAGCTGACGGCCACGTGACCGAACGAGAAACCGGCAGCGGTTGCCGCGACCGCAGCCCGAAGCAGCACAAGTGCGGTGGCGTCGTTGAGCAGGCTCTCACCCTCCAAGATGGCGATCACCCGACCAGGCACGCCCAGTCGTTTGGCGATCGACGTCGCGACCGCGTCGGTCGGCGAGACGATGGCCCCCAACGCGATCCCGGTGGCCAGATCCACGCCGGGAATGATCTGGTCGAAGAAGACACCCAAGACCACCGAACTGATGACCACCAGCACCACCGACATCGCACTGATCGCCGCGAAGTCTCGCCGGAAGTCCATCGTCGGCATGGACACCGCCGCCGAGTAGAGCAGTGGCGGTAGCACGCCAATCAGGATCCATTCCGGATCGACCTCTACTTCCGGCACGAACGGCAGCACACCAATGATGGCGCCGGCAACGACCAGCAGCAATGGCGCTGCCACGCGAATCCGCGGGCCGATGACGTGCGCGGCGGCAATGCCGAGCACCGCGAGGATCACGAACAGGATTTTCTCCATGCCGACCATCCTGTCGCAGCATCGCCGATGCCGGTGCGGCACGCAGTGCCATTGCGAATTGTGACATTGAATGTTGACATATACCTGCCGTCGAACTACGTTCAGAAACCATTGACCGAGCTCTCGGCCACCTGAGTCGAGATCTTGGTCAACCGACCCGGACAGCAGGATTCTGAGCACGCAAAGGACCCGCAGCCATCATGACGAACGCCATCGACCGCATCGGCGCCACCTACGTCCCCGAGGCCCCCCAGGCGCCGGCAGACGACTACACACAGGTGCTCGACGACCTGTCGAGCGCGTCAGTGCATCGGAATTTCGACCCCTACATCGATATCGACTGGGACTCCCCGGAGATGGCCATCGTGCCCTATGACGAGCGCTGGATTCTGTCCGCCGAGGTCGACCCGGTCGGTCGACACCCCTGGTACCAGCAGCTACCCCGCGACAAGCAGATCGAGATCGGCATGTGGCGACAGGCCAATGTCGCCAAGGTCGGACTGCAGTTCGAATCGATTCTGATCCGCGGCCTCATGCAGTACAGCTTCAAATTGCCCAATGGCGCCAAGGAGTTCCGCTACACCACGCACGAATCCAAGGAGGAGTGCAATCACACCCTGATGTTCCAGGAGTTCGTGAACCGCTCCGGAATGGACGTGCCCGGCGCCAAGATCGGTTATCGCCTGATCTCGCCGCTGGTACCTCTGGCGTCGACGATCTTCCCGACGGTGTTCTTCTTCGGTGTGCTCGGCGGCGAGGAACCGATCGACCACATCCAGAAAGATTTCCTACGCACGCGCGCCAACCTGCATCCGACCATGGCCGCGGTGATGCAGCTGCACGTCGCTGAGGAGGCCCGCCACATCTCCTTCGCGCACCACCTCCTGCGCGAGACTGTGCCGCAGAAGGGTCGCGTCCAGCGATTCCTGCTGTCGTTGATGTTCCCGCTCACCATGCGCATCCTGTGCGGTGCCATCGTGGTGCCGCCGAGGTCGTTCCAGCGGCGTTTCGACATCCCGAATGAGGTGATGCGCGACATCTTCTGGCGGTCACCGGAGTCAAAGCAGTTCCTACGAAACGTATTCGGCGATGTCCGGATGCTCGGCGAGCAGTGCGGGCTGATGAACCCCGTCTCGCGCCTGTTGTGGAAGCTGCTGGGTATCGGCGGACGCCCGTCACGGTTCCGCAGCGAGCCCACCTACACCGCGGCCTGATACCGCACCCGCCCACTGCTGCAACGGAACCGAAATGCCTCACGTCGTCACACAGGCGTGCTGCGGAGATGCCTCGTGTGTCTACGCATGCCCGGTGAACTGTATCCATCCCACTCCCGAGGAGCCCGGGTTCGGCACCTCGGAGATGCTCTACATCGATCCGTCGACGTGCGTCGACTGTGGTGCCTGCGTGAGCGCATGTCCGGTGAGCGCCATCGTGCCCGGCCATCGACTCCCCGATGAACAGGCACGGTTCGCCGACATCAACGCCGCCCACTTCGATGGGCCCGCCGCAGATGCCGTCCGCTTCCCGGTCGACACCGCGCAACGACTCCCACTGGCCCCCATCAGCAAGCCGAGGCAACTGAGTGTCGATGCGCCGTTGTCGGTGGGCATCGTGGGCTCCGGCCCGTCGGCGATGTACGCGGCCGACGAGTTGCTGCGGCATCCACAGGTCTCGGTGACCATCTACGAACGTCTGGACCGCCCGTTCGGCCTGGCCCGCTTCGGGGTGGCACCCGACCACCTCGCCACCCGATCGGTGATGAGACTGTTTGATGACATCGCACGCGAACCGCGCTGCGACATCCGGCTCAACGTCGCCGTGGGGGCTGACGTCACGTTGGATGCACTACAGCGCCGTCATCAGGCCGTCATCTGGGCCGGCGGCGCGCCCACCGACCGGCGGCTCGACATCGAGAATGCCGACGCCCCAGGCGTCCTGAGCGCAACCGCGCTGGTCGGCTGGTACAACGGCCATCCCGATCACGCCGATCTCGATGTGGACCTCTCCAGCCGACGGGCCGTGGTGATCGGCAACGGCAACGTCGCCCTGGACGTGGCCCGAATCCTCACGGCCGATCCGGCGTCTCTCGCCGACACCACGATCTCGCGGCGCGCGTTGGCGGCCCTGCGACACTCCGCGATCGACGAAGTGGTGGTGCTGGGTCGCCGCGGTGCCGCGCACGCCGCATTCACCCTGCCCGAGCTGGTGGGATTGGTCGACACCGGCGTCAACGTGGTCATCGACCCCGCCGATCTCGGCTCGGCGGCCGACCTGGTCGTCGACGACGCGACGACGCGAGCGAAACTGGAAGTGTTGGCAGAGGTGGCCGGTCGGCCACCCGGTGACGGACCTCGCATCCGGCTCGCCTTTCACCGTTCGCCGTCGGCGGTCCGCCTCGGCCCCGACGGCCACGTCAGCGGCCTCGTCACCGACCACACACGCATCGGAGATTCCGGGGCCGTCGAACCCACCGGCGTCTCCGAATCGATCGACACATCGCTGATTCTCACGTCGATCGGATATCGCGGCGTGGCCATCGCGGGCCTGCCTTTCGACGACGTCCGCGGCGTCATCCCGCACGATGCCGGCCGCGTCGTAGACGACGGTGTGCCCCGCCCCGGCATGTACGTGACCGGGTGGATCAAGCGCGGTCCCTCGGGCTTCATCGGCACCAACAAGACCGACTCCGCCGAAACCGTCGCATCGTTGCTGCGCGATCACGAATCGGGGAAACTCGCGGCAACGTCCGACGCACTGAGTCCGCTCGGCTGACCGGTCGTGCCGATGTGCACGCTCGCCCTGTGACAAGGTTCGCCCGCACCGTCGGCTTCGCTACATTGTGCCGATGAGCCAATGGTGTCCCCGTACCGGGCATGATGCACGCCGACCGGTGTCGTGACAATCCGGTCACGCACGTCGACGGGTCTGGTGCTCGGCCTGGGCTCCTCGGCCGCCTTCGGGTTGTCCGGCGTGCTCGCCCGGGCAATGATCGATGCCGGGTGGACCGCCGGCGCCACCGTGACCGTACGGATCGCGCTCGGCGCGGCGATTCTTCTCGTTCCCGGAGTCGTCGCACTGCGCGGCCGCTGGGGTGCGCTGCGCCACGCATGGCCGATCCTGCTCGCCTACGGCGCTCTCGCCGTGGCCACCTGCCAGCTCGCCTACTTCTACGCGGTGACCTACCTACAGGTGGGGGTCGCGCTGCTGATCGAGTACACCGCACCCGTGGCCGTCATCGGTTGGATGTGGCTGCGTCACCGCCAACGCCCCGGGCGGCTGACCATCATGGGTGCGGTGATTGCGCTGGCAGGTCTCGCACTCGTGCTCGATCTGCGCGGTGACGTCGGCACCGACGTGATCGGTGTCTTGTGGGCCCTGATCGCGATGGTGGGTGCGGCGGCATACTTCGTGATCTCCGCCGACGACCGGATCGCGCTACCGCCGTTGACGCTGGCGGCGGGCGGGCTCACGGTTGGTGCGGTGATTCTCGCAGTGGCCGGCCTGGTGGGGGTCTTGCCGATGGCGACGTCGTCACTCGACGTAACGCTCGCCGGCCGGTCTGAATCGCCCCGGGTTTGCTGGAGGCTCGGTTAGTTGGTTCCAGCGTTTGCGGGGACCGGGTTCTCACGGTAGCTGGTGACGGTGTGGGTCGACCAGTAGGCGCTCTCGTACTCGACGGGTGGGACGTGTCCGATCTCGCCGTGCAGGCGGCGGTGGTTGAACCATTCGACGTACTCAGCGACGGCGATCTCGACCTCGCCCACAC
>NZ_JAKGCU010000022.1 GCF_021556435.1 Gordonia tangerina | reverse complement strand
CCCGCGTTGCCTTCGGATTCAGGTCTCCCGAGGCTCTCATCGCCTTGGCCATGCTCAACCTCGGCGGCCACCGACCAGTCCTCCCCGGCCGGTCATGACCCACGGATCGGTCAGGAGAGCCGGAATTGCGCCGTCGGAATGCTCAGCAGGAGCAGGACCGCGCCCACCCCGAATGCGACCCACACGGCCGGATTCGACATGTCGGCGAGCACTCCCGCATCGTTCAGGATCGACGGCAACATCCCCAGCATCCACGCGAACGCCGCCGCAGCTGACGTCACCGCCACCCACTTCAACACCGGCACAGCCACTTCCGTGCCGTACAACGCTTCGGCCTGACCCAACCCGAGCAGGGCACCCTCGCCGGCTCCGAAGATCGCGACAGTCAGCCAGGTCGCCCAGGGCGACCACTCCGCCGCCGCACAGATCGCCATGCCCGCCACCGGAATCAGGAAGCCCACCGATTCCGCAACCGTCACGAAACCGATCCATCGTCCTAAACTGAACCGCATCGATGCCTTCCGTTCATCCGGGCGGCGTAGCGTCTCGCCGATGCACACCGACCCGGTCTTCACGCCTTCCACGCTGCCACCGGTGGAAGTGATCCACGAGGGCCATAGGACCTGCATCAAGTGGCATCGTGCGCGCCGACGTCCCACCGATCCGCCATTCACCGCGCGTCGGATCGTCGAGGGTATGACGGCGGGGGCGAGCGTCGAGATCGATCTGGTGATCCACGGCGAACGCGGTTTCGCCGTCCTGCACGACCTGGAACTCGGGCACACCACCACCGGGCGTGGCCGGGTGACCGCGGCCTCGGTCGCGCAGTTGCGCACCGTGCACCTCCGGGACAACGACGGGGTGCCCGTCGATCAACCGGTCCTGCTGCTGGAAGATCTTCCGGACCTGTTCGCGCATGGTCGGATTCATCCGGCCGCGAGGTTGCAGCTGGACTTCAAACAGGACGCTTCGGCACTCGACGACACCGTGATCGGCCACTTCGCGGACGCGACCGCCGACATGGCACCCAACATGATCCTGTCCTGCGGTGACGCCGAGGCCGTCCGACTCCTGACCGACGCCGTGCCCGGTATCCGGATCGGCTACGACCCTTGTCATCACGGCGCCCTGCGGCGCGTCCTGCGTTCCGAGGATTTCCACGGCTTCGTCCGACGAGCGATCGCCGCATCACCGCACGCCGAGATGGTCTATCTGGAACGCCGCCTGGTTCTGGAGGCCGACCGGCGTGGCTTCGACATGGTCGGCGCTTTCCACAGCCAAGGGCGCACCGTCGATGCGTACACAATCACCGGGGTCGACGATGACTCGGTGCGGCAAGCGCGGCGCCTGATCGAACTGCGCGTCGATCAGATCACCACCGACGATGCCGAGGGGCTCGTCGCCGCGGTGTGAACGGTAGTGAGCGTGCTCCTCAGCGCGGGCTCCTCAGCGCGCCGCGTTTTTGATGAACTCCTCAACACCCGCAGCAGGTTTGGTGCCCCCGAAGTAGCCACCACGCACATGTCTGCGCCGCGAGTCGTCATCGGTCGCGCGGGCAGCGGAGTGCCACAGGTAGCAGTCATGCAGCAGGATGTCGCCGCGCTCGGCGTACACGGCGACCTCGCCGGGCACCTTCTCGAACCGCAATGGCATGTCGAAGGGCGGCGGCCGATCCGTGCGGCCGCCGGCCGGGCGCGCCGTCGCGGGCACCTCGACGCCGTTGACGTTCCGGTAGGGTGCCGGCGTCGCCCACAGGTGCGAGCCGGGGACGACGCGCAGGAAACCGTTGGCAGGGCTGGTCCCGTCGATGTGGATGGTGAACGCCGTCGACGGCCAGACGTCGAGGCTCGGGCCCGCCTGCCAGTCCGAATGCCAGCCGATCCGGGTGTAGCCGGACTCCCGGCCGGGTCGGGCATCCTGGTAGACCACGCCGAACTGTTCATGCGCACGCAGCCAGGCGCGTTCTCCGAGCAGCCGAGCCATTGCGTCGGCGAGTACCGGGTGGGTGACGGCCGCTCGCACCGCCGGCGAGATCTCGCTGACGTACTCGACGTAGTTGGCGAACCGCTGGGCCTTGGCCTCCTCGTCGAGGAACACCGTCGAGCCGTGGCGGATGTCGAGTTCACCTGCGATCACCGCCTGCTGCGCCGCGGTGCATTCACGTTCGACCGCCGCGACATCGGATTCGGTCAGCAGTCCACGCAGCGTCGCGTAGCCGTGCATGTCGTAGAACCACACCAGCGCGCCGAGCTCGTGTGGTCCGAACACGCCCGGCTCGGAGGACATCAGCCGAACAGCTTCGGCAGAGTTCCCTCGTGGGTCGCGCGGAGGTCGGCGAGGGTGACCTCGAACTGGTCCTGCACGGTCACCGAGTCGCTACCCTGGTCCACCACCCCGATCCGCGTCCACGGCATGCCGCGGGCGTCGAGCATCGAGCAGAAGCGCGACTCCTCGGTGCGGGGCACCGCGACCACCGCGCGCCCAGCGGACTCCGAGAACAGCCACACGAACGGGTCGGCCCCCTCGGGAAGCAAAATGCGGCAACCGGTTTCGCCGGCCAGCGCCGATTCGACGACCGCCTGGAACAGACCGCCTTCGGACAGGTCGTGGGCCGCCGAGACCAACCCGTCGCGCGACGCCGCGAGCATGATCTCGGCGAGCAGTCGCTCGTGGGCGAGGTCGACCTGCGGCGGCACCCCACCGAGGTGATCATGGGCGACCTGCGCCCAGATGGACCCGTCGAACTCGTCGCGCGTCTCTCCGAGCAGGATCAGGGTCTCTCCCGGTTCCGTGCCGAAGCCGGTCGGCACGCGGCGGTGCACGTCGTCGATCACGCCGAGCACTCCGACGACCGGGGTCGGCAGGATCGCCGTCGAACCCGTCTGGTTGTAGAAGCTGACGTTGCCGCCGGTGACCGGGATGCCCAGCTGCGCGCAGCCGTCGGCGAGACCGCGTACCGCCTGTTGGAACTGCCACATCACGGCCGGATCCTCCGGCGATCCGAAGTTGAGGCAGTTGGTGACCGCCTTGGGCGACGCGCCCGAAACGCCGACGTTGCGGTAGGCCTCGGCCAGCGCTAGCTGGGCACCCCGATACGGATCGAGGTAGGTGTACCGGCCCGATGCGTCGGTGGCCAACGCGATGCCTCTTCCGGACGCCTCGTCGATGCGAACCATGCCAGAGTCGGCGGCCTCGGCGAGCACGGTGTTGCCACGGACGTAGCGGTCGTACTGCTCGGTGATGAACTTGCGGCTGCACAGCGCCGGCGAGGCGAGCAGCTCGAGAGCCGTGGCCCGCAGCTCGTCGGACGTCTCGGGCCGCTTCAGCGACGTGGTGGTCGACGCCATGACCTCGTCCTGCCAGTCCGGCCGAGCCACCGGACGCTCGTAGACGGGCCCCTCGAGGGCGACGGTGCGCGGCGGGAGGTCGACGACTGTCTCGCCGTCCCAGGTGATGACGAGGCGGTCGCCGTCGGTGACCTCACCGATCACCGTCGCCAGCACGTCCCACTTCTTGCAGACCGCGAGAAAAGCGTCAACGTTGTCGGGGGTGACCACAGCGCACATGCGTTCCTGTGACTCGCTGGAGAGCACCTCGGCCGGGGTCATGCCCTCGGCACGCATCGGCACCTTTTCCAGGTCGATGTGCATGCCGCCGTCGCCGGCCGCTGCCAGCTCCGACGTCGCGCACGCCAGTCCGGCGCCGCCGAGATCCTGGATGCCGACGACGAGCCCCGCGTGATAGAGCTCGAGGCAGCACTCGATGAGCACCTTCTCGGTGAACGGGTCACCGACCTGGACGCTCGGAAGCTTCTTGCGATTCGGCCCGGAATTGTCACCGTCGTCATCAAACGTCTCCGACGCCAGGACCGACACACCGCCGATCCCGTCGAGACCGGTGCGCGCACCGAACAGGATGATCTTGTTGCCTGCACCCGACGCGAACGCCAGGTGCAAGTCCTCGGCGCGCAGCACGCCCGCACACAGCGCGTTGACCAGCGGGTTGCCCGCGTAGCTGGCATCGAAGACGGTCTCGCCGCCGACGTTCGGTAGACCGAGGGAATTGCCGTAGCCGCCGACGCCGCGGACCACACCGTCGACGACCCGGCGGGTGTCGGAAGCATCTGCCGGACCGAAGCGCAGCTGATCCATCACCGCGATCGGTCGTGCTCCCATGGCCATGATGTCGCGGACGATGCCGCCGACACCGGTGGCCGCTCCCTGGTAGGGCTCGACGTAGCTGGGATGATTGTGCGACTCCACCTTGAACGTGACGGCCCACCCGTCGCCGATGTCGACGACACCGGCGTTCTCGCCGATGCCGGCGAGCATGCTCGCGCGCATCTCGTCGGTGGTGGTCTCACCGAAGTAGCGCAGATGCACCTTCGACGACTTGTAGCTGCAATGCTCGGACCACATGACCGAGTACATCGCAAGTTCCGCGTCGGTCGGGCGGCGGCCGAGGATCTCTTTGATCCGGGCGTACTCGTCGTCCTTGAGGCCGAGTTCACGGAAAGGCTGCGGTTGGTCGGGGCTGCCTGCTGCGGCTGAAACGGTATCCACCTGCGCACTCACTCTGCCAAGTCTATGTCACGCTCGGCCGCGGCCGCGTGCGGGAGTGGTCACACGCCCCGCTACTCTGAGCACCTGACACGGACAGGTCACGACACCGCGGGTGACCTGCACGAGCACGGACTGGGGGACCCGATGGCTGACGTCGGCAAAGCGAGGCAACTGTTCGAACTCGGTGTGCTCTCGCTCGGCATCGCCGTCGAGGGCCAGGAACCGATCAACAATGCGGCCCAGGCCACCAAGGCGTTCACGCGGGCCAGTGAATGGGACCCGTCGATGGCCGACGCCTGGCTGGGACGACTCGTCTGCGGCGAGGACACCGACGAGGTGTTGCTGGCCCTGTACCGAACCCGCAGCAGGATCGGCCACGAGCAGCGGCGGCTCGGATTGCCGCAGCGAACGCTGGTCGGTCGGTGGACGGTGGGTCACATCACCTATCCGATGACCGATGCCACCGAGGCGGCGGCCGCCTATGCCGGTTCCCTGACGCGTGGCCAGGATTTCGCCGGAGCCCAGGAGGTCCTCGACGACGTACCCGCAGCCCATCGGACGCCGATTGTGGAGTTCGTGCAGGCGTTTCTGTACCTGTCGGCGAAACGCTGGCCCGACGTCCTCACCGCCCTACGACGCTCGGAGCGGTGGAACGACAGCTTCCTGCAAGCGGCCGCTGACAACATGGTCGGCGCGGCGTGCGTGCAGATGGGCATGTTCGGGGAGGGCATCCGAAGGCTGCAGAACGTCGTCGACGGTCCGATTCCGGCCCTCGCCACCGAGGCGATGTACCTCCACGGCCTCGCGCTGCGTGAACAGGGCCATGAGGACAAGGCGCGGGCGATGTTCGAGCAGGCCTACGCCCGGGACCCGAACTCACCGGCCGGGCAGGCGCTGAAGTCGCCGAATTTCCGATTGGTCATCACCTCCCCCGACGCCATCGCCGAGCGGAGCGACCCGTGGGACCCCGACTCGGTGCCCGATCTCGCCGACTCGCTGGTCTCCGACACCGCCGATCGTCCCGAGATGGCGGACATGGTGACCGAGGCCCAACGTGAATTGTCCGACCAGGTCGGCCTCGACTCGGTCAAGGAGCAGGTCGCCAAACTCCAGTCGGCCGCCACGCTGGCCAAGGTCCGCGCCGACCGTGGACTCAACACCGCCGCGCGCAGTCTGCACCTCGCCTTCACTGGTCCGCCGGGTACCGGCAAGACGACCGTGGCCCGGATCGTCGCGAAGATCTACTGCGGCCTCGGGTTCATCAAGACCGACAAGGTGATCGAGGCGACCCGCCGCGACCTCGTCGGCGAACACCTCGGCTCCACGGCGCCCAAGACGTCGGCCGTCATCGATTCGGCCATGGACGGTGTGCTGTTCATCGACGAGGCCTACACCCTCATCCAAGAGGGGCTCTCCGGTGGGGATGCGTTCGGTAAGGAGGCCGTCGACACACTGCTTGCCCGGATGGAGGACGACCGGGACCGTCTGGTTGTGATCATCGCCGGATACGACTCCGAGATCGACCGCCTGTTGTCGTCCAACGACGGCCTCGCGTCCCGGTTCGCCCGTCGCGTACGGTTCGAGTCCTACACACCGGATGAACTCGCCCGGATCGGCGACTTCATCGCCCGTCGACGCGATTCACTGCTCACCCACGAATCGGTCATCGAACTCGAACAAGCCTGCGCACCTCTGTATCACGATGTGCGGCAGAGCCCCTCGGGGATACGGCGAGCCAGCGACGTGGCCGGCAATGGGCGTTTCATCCGCAACATCGTCGAGGCCGCGGAGGAGGAGCGCGAATACCGGCTCTCGGCGTCCGACGATCTCGCATCGCTGTCCCAGGACGACCTGATGCGCATCGAGGTGGGCGACATCCGCACCGCCCTCCGCAATGTCCTTGCCGGACTCCAGCGCTGACCCTGATCGTTCCTCCGCTGATCGAGTAGCCCGAAGCGCCAGCGGAGAGCGTATCGAGATCCACCACAACAGGTTTCGATACACGCTGCGCTCGCAAGCTCACGCACCGCTACTCAACCAGCATGACCCACTCAACGAGACCACCCGACAGCTGATCGAGTAGCCCGGAGCGCCAGCGGAGGGCGTATCGAGATCCAGTACGGCCCACTACGACGCCGCGGTCACCGCGAGAATCGCGTCGCGCAACTCGGGACGACAGATGACCAGGTCGGGCAGGTAGGTGTCGTCCTGGTTGTAGACGAGGGCACTTCCGTCGATGCGGCCACACCACAGCCCCTTGGCCTGCGCGACCGCGACCGGAGCCGCCGAGTCCCACTCGTACTGGCCACCGGCGTGCACGTAGGCATCGGCCTCCCCGCGCACCACGGCCATCGCTTTCGCACCCGCGGAGCCCATCGGTAGCAACTCGCCGCCGATCGCCTCGGCCACCGCCTGCGAGAAGGCCGGTGCGCGCGAAGCACTCACCACCACCCGCGGTCGCTCGCCACGCGCAGACGATGCCAAGCCCGTTGTCGCCGCGACCGGTTCGCCACTGTCGACGTAGGTGACATCCAATGCGGGTAGCGCCACAGCACCGGCGATCAGGCCACTCTCGGCCGACCACAACGCCACGTGCACCGCCCAGTCGGTATGCCCGGCCGTACCGTATTCCCGTGTGCCGTCGACAGGGTCGACGATCCACACCCGCTCCGCATGCAGTCGACTCTTGTCGTCGGCCGATTCCTCCGACAACACCTTGTCATCGGGACGTGCGGCCGCCAACCGCTCCAGCAAGAGATCATTCGACCGCCGATCCCCTTCGGCACCGAGTTCCTTTCCGCACAGATCACTCTCGGCGCGGATCTGCAGGAGCAACTGTCCGGCGGCGGTGGCGAGCTCGCCGGCGAGAACACGATCCTCTGACACGCTGTCTCCTACAGTCCCAGGTTGCGGATGATCGATTCGGCCACCTCGGCGGGCGAGCCATCCGATGGTGTCACGAGGACGTCGGGATCGGCGGGACGTTCGTACGGCGAGTCGATGCCGGTGAATTGGCTGATCTCGCCGCGACGGGCCTTGGCATAGAGCCCCTTGGGATCCCGCTGCTCACAGACCTCGAGCGGGGTGTCGACAAAGATCTCGTAGAACGGCAGGCGCCGCTCGGCGTGGATCTCCCGCGCACGCCGGCGTTCATCGGCGAACGGGCTGATCAGCGACACGATGGAAATCGCGCCCGCATCGGCGAACAACGCGGCCACCTCACTGGTCCGGCGGATGTTCTCACGCCGGTCGTCGTCGGAGAAGCCGAGGTCGGCGTTCAGGCCGTGCCGGAGGTTGTCGCCGTCCATGAGGTAGGCGAATCGACTTTCGGCCACCATCCGCCGCTCGAGTTCCACCGCGAGCGAGGACTTCCCCGACCCCGACAACCCGGTCAGCCAGATGGTCGCCCCCTGGTGGGTGCGCTGCTCGCGGGTGACCTTCGTGGTCTGCCACACGACGTGGCTGTCCTTGCTGACCGGCGCGGTGATCATGCCCGCTCCGACGGTCTTGTTGGTCGCCTCGTCGATCAGGATGAAGCTGCCCGTTTCCCGGTTCTTGCGGTATGCGTCGAACAACAGGGGTTGCTGGGCGTGCACCGAGATGCGTGCGATCTCGTTGAGCTGTAACGTCTTGGCTTCTTCATCTCGGTGCAGGGTGTTGACATCGAGCCGGTAGTTCAGCCCGCTGATCTGCGCGCGCGTGGTACGGGTTCCGCACATCATCACGTACCGGTTGCCCGGCCGCAGTTCGGTGTCGTCGGAGAACCAGCACACCATCGCGTCGATGTCGCGGCCCACGTAGGGACGATTGTTCGGCCGTGCCAGCATGTCACCGCGGACGATGTCGATCTCGTCGGCGAGTTCCATCGACACCGCCATCGACGCGAACGCTTCGTCGACCCGCTCGCCGCCTGGTCCCCAGATGCCGGTGATGGTGGTGCTGAATCCGCTGGGCAGCACCACCACTTCGTCGCCCCGCGAGAAGACACCACCGGCAACGGTTCCCGCGTACGCGCGGTGATCGGCGCCGTCGCTGCGCTGCGGGCGGATCACGTACTGGACCGGCATGCGTGCATCGATCAGGTTGCGATCCGACGCGATGTAGACGTTCTCGAGGTGGTTGAGCAGCGGCCGCCCCTCGTACCAGGGCATGTTGACCGATTGGTCCACCACATTGTCGCCCTGGAGCGCCGACAGCGGGATGAAGGTGAGGTCGGTGACATTCAGTTTTGCCGCGAAAGCGATGAAGTCGTCGCAGATCTCGTCGAACCGCTCCTGCGACCAGTCGACGAGATCCATTTTGTTCACACAGATCGTGAGGTGCGGAATCCCCAGCAGCGATGACAGGAACGCGTGCCGCCGCGTCTGTTCGAGAATGCCTTTGCGGGCATCGACGAGAATGATCGCGAGATCGGCGGTCGACGCCCCGGTCACCATGTTCCGGGTGTACTGCACGTGCCCGGGGGTGTCGGCGATGATGAATTTCCGCTTGGGCGTGGAGAAATAGCGGTAGGCGACGTCAATGGTGATGCCCTGCTCGCGCTCGGCGCGCAGTCCGTCGGTGAGCAGCGCGAGATTCGCGTACTCGTCGCCGCGTTCGGCGCTGGTACGTTCGATCGATTCGAGTTGGTCGGTGAAGATCGTCTTCGAGTCGAAGAGAAGTCGACCGATCAATGTCGATTTTCCGTCGTCGACCGAACCCGCAGTCGCCAACCGCAACAGTTCCTTGGGCATCAGAAGTAGCCCTCCTTCTTGCGATCCTCCATGCCGGCTTCCGAGATGCGGTCGTCGGCGCGCGTCGCACCACGCTCGGTGACGCGGGTGATGGCGATCTCGTCGATCACCTTCTCGACGGTGTCGGCGGTGCTGAGCACACAACCGGTGCAGGTGGCGTCGCCGACGGTGCGGAATCGCACGGTCTCGGTCTGGACCTGTTCACCCGGATACTGCTGCAGGAAGCGGGTTTTCGCCAGGTACATGCCGTCGCGCGGTATCACCTCGCGCTGGTGAGCGTAGTAGATGGGCGGCAGTTCGATGTTCTCGGCCGCGATGTACTGCCAGATATCGAGCTCGGTCCAGTTGCTCAGCGGGAACACCCGGATGTGCTCGCCCTTGTGATGGCGGCCGTTGTAGAGCTGCCACAGTTCGGGTCGCTGAGCCCGCGGGTCCCATGCCCCGAATTCGTCGCGGAAGCTGAACACTCGTTCCTTCGCGCGCGCCTTCTCCTCATCGCGCCGCGCCCCACCGAACACCGCGTCGAAGCGGTTCTCCTGGATACCGCGCAACAACGCCGTGGTCTGCAGGCGGTTACGACTCGCCCCGGGCCCGATGTCCTCGACGACCCGGCCCGCATCAATGTCGTCTTGCACCGAACTCACCACCAGCCGGACGCCGGTCTGTTCGACGACCCGGTCGCGGTACTCGATCACCTCATCGAAGTTGTGGCCGGTGTCGACATGCATGAGCGGGAAAGGCGCGGGCGCCGGCCAGAACGCCTTGCGAGCGAGGTGGAACATCACCACCGAGTCCTTGCCGCCGGAGAACAACAGCACCGGCCGTTCGAACGTCGCCGCCACCTCGCGCATGATGTGCACCGACTCGGCTTCGAGCGCCGCGAGATGTGTCAACTCATAACCGTGGTGTACACGACCGTCTCGCGCACCCGCGTCTTTTGCACCCGTAGCGCTCGAAACCATTCGTTCTCCTTGACATGTCGAATACTCGACACTAAGCATTGACTATGTGACACAGACCGTAGGCGAGTCTGCTGACGCACGTCAACCGGGCTCGCCGCCGACCGCGCGTGTGATCAGCATCGTCGAACTCCTCGCCGGATCGGATCATCCGTCGCTGACGCTAGCGGAGATTGTCCGTCACACCGGGTTCTCGCGAGCCACCGCACACGCCATTGTCGGTGAACTCGTCGACCATGGTTGGCTGCTTCGCGAACCCGGCTCCGGCAGGTATGCGATCGGTCCGGGGTTCGTCACGCTCGCCCGCACAGCCCGACAGGCCGATCATGTAGACCGATGGGCCGCTGTGGCCGCCCACCAACTGAGTGAACGGTTCGGCATCGCCTACTTCGTGGCCCGCCGCGTCTCGCCGGATATGATCACCGTCGCTGATCATGTCGTTCCTGCGCCACTGGCCGACGACGACACCTCGCCATGGTTCCGGCATGGTCAGCGCGTTCGGTTGCGGCCCCCGATCTGCCGCGAGTTCATCGCCTTCGAACCCGAGCACATCCGCTCTGCGTGGCTTGCCCGAGCCCCGCAGGCCACTCGCGCCCGCCTTCGCGACGTTCTCGACGTGGTGGCCCAACGCGGCTATTCGATCGAGCGGATGACCGACGACCACGTCGCCATGGTCGAGGCACTGAGTTCCCTCGACACCATGTCCGAACGCCTCCGGTCGCGGGTCAGAGACCTACTCACCGAACTGTCGATCATCGACTATCTGCCGCACGAGATCGTCGGTGACGTCGCGGTCGTGACGGTCGGGACACCCGTCCGCGACGCCGACGGCCACGCCGTCGCAGCCATCGTCGCCTGCCCCAACACCACGCTGAGCGCCGCCGAACTCACCGAGCTCGCCGAGGCGACTCGCTCGGCTGCGGCCGAGATCGCGGGACATCTGCGCTGACGGCACGCGATCGGCGACGCCACCACCAGCCCAGCAGGATGACCGCCAGCGCCACGATGACGACGACGTCGAGCACCGGGCTCGCCAGCATCGACGCGCCGTTCTGCAGCCACTGCTGAGTGTCGAGCCCCACCGGCTCGGGCACACCGAGGAAACCATCGGTGAGCCAGAATCCGATTCCCACCACGATGAGCAGCAACCCCGTGACGAGATGCGTGGTGTGCACCCGCACCCGACCGACCGACAGTTCACGCCCGCGCAGCCTCGATCGGCCGTCGTCGCCGAGTCGGTTCCAGATCGCAGCGATCGCCATGAGCGGCACCACCATCCCCATGCCGTAGGCCGCGAGCAGGAGCCCGGCACCGCCCATCCCCCGTGACGCGGCCATCGTCAGCACCGCCCCCAGGATCGGCCCGGTGCAGAAGCCGGCGACCCCGCTGACCGCACCCAGCAGCAGCGTCTTGGCGAGGCCGGATCGCTGCATCGATTCGGCCTGAATACGCGACATCCCAGGCATCAGTCGCGTGAGGTCGAAACCCCGGCCGAAGATCTGCAGAACCCCGAGAAGGACGATGAGTACCGACGCACCGGTGATGATCTGGGACCGATGGTCGGCCACCAGGGCTGCGAGCGCACCGACCCCGATACCGACCGGCAGCAGCGTGATCATCAAGCCCACGTAGAAGACCACGCCATGCACGATCAGCCGCCCGCGTGCACCCACCGACGACGCGAAGAACGCCGGTAGCAGCAGTGCGGCACAGGGACTCAGCAGGGCCAGCGCTCCGCCGGCGAACGCGGCGAGTAGTCCGATGTCCACCGTCAGTTCCCCTCCGGCCCCGTCAACTCGTCGAGGGTGTCGAGAAAGACCTTCGTCGGCTGCGCGCCGGCAATCGGCTGACCACCGAGAATGAAGCTGGGGGTCGAGAACGCTCCGGCCGTGGCTCCGAGCTGCTCATTCGCATCGATCGCCGTGCGTGTCGTCGCCGAGTTCATCTGCTCGCGGAACAGGTCAACGTCGAGATTCAGGTCGCGTGCGGTCTCGACCAAGGCCTCGGCGGACAACCCGGCACCCGTTCGGGGATGCCCACCGGCGAAGAGCGCGTCGTGGTAGTCGAGATAACGCCCCTGCAATGCCGCCGCATACGCGGCCAGCGCGGCACGCCGCGACGCCTCACCGAACACATTCACCTCCCGCATCTCGATGCGGAGTTGACCGTCGTCGACCCGCTTGAGCAGGACGGGCAGGGTGTCGTGGGACCACTTCGCGCAGAAGGGACACTGGAAGTCGCTGAACACGATCAGCGTGATGGGCGCATCGACCGCCCCCAGTGCCAAGGGATCGTGCGGGTCACGTCGTTCGAGCCCGATGTCGTAGGGGAATTGGTCGGTGCTGTTTGCAGCAGTGTCGCCGGACGTCGGTTGCGCATCGTCGTTCGTTTCGTAGATCACGACGAAGGCGACCAGGGCGATCGCGATCGTCACGATCACTCCGGGGATCAGCCACGACGACCAGAACGAACGCTGCACAGGCATGGGCACTCCGATTTCCACCTCGACATTACTATCTCGGATAGTAAACAACTATGCGAGATAGTAATCAATGTGGCATCGTCGGCGGCATGTCCGATGTCGCTGCACAGGTGTGGGCCGCCCTCCGCACCTCACCCCGGCTGGTCGCCACCGCCGTCCGCGACGCGACACGCGTCCAGATGGCCGTGGCCGCGGCAACCGCCGTACCCGTCGCGGTACTCGTCGGGGTGGCCACGGTGCTGATTCCCAACGACGTCTTCTCCCGCGAGGTCGCGCCCGTCGCCTGGAACTATCCGACGCTGCTGGTGACGGCGGTGCTGTCGGGGCTGCTGGCGGCGACCTATGTGCGAACCGACTCGTCCAGCCATAACAGCGAGACCGCAGATCCGGCGGGTGTACCCCCATCCCGGACCGACGGGCTCGGTCCGATTGGGGTCGTGTTCTCGTGGTTCGCTGTCGGCTGTCCGGTCTGCAACAAACTGGCGGTGCTGGCGCTCGGGTATTCGGGTGCGCTCACCTGGTTCGCGCCGCTCCAGCCGGTGCTGGCGCTCGCGGGTATCGCGTTGCTGTGGACTGCGTTGGCCGTCCGGTTGAACAACCAGCGCAGTTGCCGACTCCCCCGCCACCATCGGGCAAGCGCGGCGTGATCGAGGACCGGACGGTGTACCCGTGCGCATGACAACCGGCACAGTCCGCCAACAGTTGGTTGCACTGGCGGCGACGGTGGCGGTGGCGGTCGCGGTGGTGATCGCACTGCTGACGAGCAACGACGATCGGTCGGCCGGTTCGCCCGCACCGGCGACGACACCGTCGGCCACCAACGTCAATCTGGGCCCCGCCGGCGATACGCCCCGCCGCGCCGACGACGACCCGCTGGTACTCGGTTCTCCCGACGCACCGGTGACCATGGTGGTGTTCGAGGACTTTCGCTGCGAGTACTGTGCGCACTTCACCCGTACGATCCAACCCGCACTGATCGACCGCTATGTCGACACCGGAGTGCTGCGGATCGAGTGGCGGGACGCACCGATGGCCGGACCACAGTCACGCTCGGCAGCTCGCGCCGGTCGCGCCGCCGCAGCTCAGGGACACTTCTGGGCGTTCGTGCAGACCGTGATGGAAGCAGCTCCGGCGCAGGAACGGCCGGATCTGACACCGGAGGTGCTCACCTCTTTCGCCCGGCAGGCCGGTGTCGACGATCTCGACCGATTCGAACGCGACATGCGCAGCGACACCTTCGACTCCGAGATCGAGTCCGATCTCGCACTCGCGAAACGCCTCTTCATCCCGCCGGTTCCGGCGTTCTGGATCAACGGCACCCCCTTACTCGGCGGCCTGCCTCTCCAGGTGTACGTGAACGTCATCGAGGGCGTCCGACCACCGCGATGAGGGTCGAGCGCAGAACGAACCCACCCGGCAGTCGACTATCCCACATAGTCGAGGTACGGCATACTCGGGTCGTGTGGGAATCGGGTCAAACTGCGCGGGGGGCCACCCGCGCCGGCGAACGACGAACTCGTGGGCGCATCGTCGTTCGTTCATCGTCGGAGCTGATCGACGATGAATGATCGCAGCCCACAACAGCTCCCCTCGCCCACGCCCGATCCGATGCGGCTCGGCGCCCTCGAACAGCAGGTGATGGATGTGGTCTGGGACAAGCATCCGGTGGCCATCCGCGACATCATCGACGCACTGCCCGGCGAACCGGCCTACACCACCATCGCCACCGTCCTGCGCAACCTCGAGCGCAAGGAGATGGTGCGACCCAAGCGTCGACCGGGGTCGGTACGCTATCGGCCGGTGCGCGACCGCGAGGAGTACGCTGCGCACCTGATGCAGCGTGCGCTCAACACCGCCGGCACGAACCGCGAGTCGTCGATGCTGCATTTCGTCGAGACGCTCTCCCCCGACGACATCGATGTCCTGCGTCGCTATCTCGCCGAGAACGCCGAGGGGCGATCCGAAGACTGATGACGTTCCTCCTGATGTTTCTGATCGCTGCGGCTGTCATCGCGTGGTCGGTCCTCGGCCCTCGCGCCCTGCGTCGTGCCGCCCCCTACCTGGCCCGGATGCCGCGAGCTGCGACGCTGGGCCACCTGGGTCTGATCGCGTCATGGGCGGCCGCCGCGCTGGCCATCGGACCGATGTTCGCCTGGATACTCACCGGCCCGGAGGTCCTGTCACCCGACACCACCGAGGTCTGTCAACGCTGCCTGGCCACCGCAAGCCCGATCGCCGGCGTCTCGATTCGCACCGGCCTGCCGACTGTTGCATTGCTGGTCGCCCCGGTTCTGGTTGCCGCCGTGGGCCTCGGGATGAGCGCCGTCCACGCCGCGCGCGCATGGCGCCGCGCGCGAAGCGACGGCTCAGATCTACAGACGAGAACCACCTGGCACCGAATCGCCGGACGGCGGGTCCGCGTACTCGAGCAGGACGATCCGACGGTGTTCGCGCTCCCCCGTGCCCACGGCGGCGTCATCATCTCCGAGGGCGCCTTACGCTTGCTCGACGATGACGAGGTGCGCGCGGTGCTCGCCCACGAGGACGCCCACGTGCGCCAGCGGCATCATCTGATCATGCTGGTCGCGACCACCATCAGTGCACCGGTGCGTTGGGTGCCGCTGGTCGACTCGGCCATGTCCGCGATTCGCCAGTACCTCGAAATCGCCGCCGACAACGCCGCCCGCCGCGCCGTGAGCACCACCGCCCTGGCCAGTGCGCTCCTCAAGCTCGAGCCCCACCACCCCGAGGTCGGCGCCCACCATGCCGCCCTCCATGCCGGTGGCCCCAACCGGGTCCAGCAACTCGTGGCCAGACCCGATGCCCCGCGCAACGGCGCTGTCGCCGCGGCCGGGGTGGTGGCATATCTGCTGCTCTCCGCGACGGTCACGGCCGCCATTTATGCGTCCTACCTGCTGGCCGCCAACGCGTGTCTCCCCGGAGCAGCGGGTTTCTGACCACGCTGTCGGTGATCGACTCACTGCTGCCAACTCCGCATCGGGCCGGCTTGCGTACCTCGCGGGACCTCCCGCCTACCAACCAAGCACTTGCTAGGTTAAGCTCGGGTCATGAGTGATGCCGTCATCCCGCCCGCACTCGGCCCGGACGATCTGGGTCCGGATTCGTCGCCGGTCGCCTACGAGGTGGGTGGCCCCGAGAACGCCGTCGCCTACGTGACGCTCAACCGTCCCGAGTATCGCAACGCCCAGAACTCGGTGATGACGTACTCGCTGGACGCCGCGTTCCGCAAGGCGGTCGACGACGCAGCGGTCAAGGTGATCGTGCTACGCGCCAACGGCAAACACTTCTCGGCCGGGCACGACATCGGCACTCCCGAACGTGACTTCGACACCTACTACGACAACGTCGCCACCCTGCACTGGGACCACTCCGACAAGTCCGGCGCCGACCAGCGTCTGGCCCGCGAGATGGAGGTGTACATGGGAATGTGTCGCCGCTGGCGGGAGATCCCCAAGCCGGTCATCGCGCAGGTTCACGGCGCCTGCATCGCGGGTGGGCTCATGCTGGCCTGGATCTGCGACTTCATCGTCGCCTCCGACGACACCTTCTTCTCCGACCCGGTTGCCCGGATGGGCATACCGGGCGTCGAGTATTTCGCGCACGCCTATGCCCTCGGCACCCGACGCGCCAAGGAGATCCTGTTCACCGGTGAACGGTTCACCGCAACCCAGGCGGCGGAATGGGGCATGGTCAACCATGTTGTGACCCGCGACGAACTCGTCGCGAAGGTCGACGCCATCGCAGAGAAGATGACCGCGATGCCGATGCAGGGTCTGTTCCTGTCCAAGAAGGCCGTCAACATCTGCGAGGACCAGATGGGACTGCGCAACTCGATGGACTCGGTCTTCGGGTGGCATCACTACGCCCACGCCGCCAACGCCGAATCCGGCGGCGACTCGCTCGGGGGGATGGATGCCAAGTCAATGAAGGCGTCGTCCGGCGCCGGGAGCGGGTCGAATGTGAACGGCAGCGGCAGCTGACATGGACCTCTTCTTCGACGACGACGCCGAGCAGTTCCGCGCCGAGGTGCGTTCCTGGCTTGTCGACCATGTTCCCGATCAACCACTTCCCTCCATGGACACCGCCGAGGGTTTCGAGGCGCACCGCGCATGGGAGCGCACCATGGCCGCCGACCGGATGTCGGTGGTGAGTTGGCCCGAGGAGTATGGCGGACGTGATGTGGGCCTGCTGCACTGGGTGATCTTCGAGGAGGAGTACTACCGTGCCGGCGCACCCGGCCGGGTCAGCCAGAACGGCATCTTCCTGCTCGCGCCAACGCTGTTCGAGCATGCGCACTCCGATCAGCTCGCCCGCATCATGCCGCGAATGGCGCGCGCCGATGACATCTGGGGACAGGCGTGGAGCGAACCGGAGGCCGGCAGCGACCTCGCGTCACTACGCTCCACGGCCACCCGCACCGACGGCGGGTGGTTGTTGAACGGTCAGAAGACCTGGAGCTCACGCTCGAGTTTCGCGGACTGGGCGTTCGGCCTCTTCCGCACGGACAAGGAGGCGCAGCGCCACCGGGGTTTGACCTACTTCATGTTCGACCTACGCGGCCCTGGTGTCACGGTGCGCCCCATCGCACAGCTCGACGGCGAGCCCGGTTTCGCCGAATTGTTCCTTGAGGATGTCTTCGTCCCCGACGACCCGGCCGATCCCGGCAGCAGTGGCGTCATCGGCGCCGTCGACAACGGCTGGAAGGTGGCGATGAGTACCGCGGCCAACGAACGCGGGCTGTCGTTGCGTTCTCCGGGACGGTTCCTGGCCACCACCGACCGGCTGGTCGACCTCTGGAGGCACAACCACGACGCGGTGTACGCGACCGCCAACGTCGATGCGCGCGTGGCGGATGCGTGGATCGGGGCGCGCGCGTACGAACTGTCGACGTATCAGACGGTCAGTCGCCTCGCCGCGGGTGGACAACTCGGCATGGAGTCGTCGATCAACAAGGTCTTCTGGTCGCAGTGGGACATCGTCGCCCACGAGACGGCGCTGGACCTGCAGGGCGTGGATGCCGAGGTCGACGACGCGTGGATGGACGGCTATCTGTTCTCGTTGTCGGGGCCGATCTACGCCGGCACCAACGAGATCCAGCGCAACGTGATCGCGGAACGGCTCCTGGGCCTGCCGCGTGGGGACCGGTGAACCATGGATTTTCTTCTCTCTGATGTGCACGATGACCTCGCGTCGACCGTCGACGCGCTGCTCACCAAGGCCGATATCCCAGCGCGGGCACGGGCGTGGACCCATGGTGATCACCACCCGGTCGCAGAGGTGGTGACCGCCCTGGCCGAGACCGGGATCACCGGACTGCTCATCGACGAGAGCAGTGGCGGGTCATCGGCCGGTGCCACCGAGATGGTGGTCGCGATGGAACAGGTCGGTCGACATGCCCTGCCCGGGCCGATCGTGGAGACCGTCGCCGTACTACCGGTACTCCTGCGCAGCGCCGGCGTATCGGGCTCGCACCTCAGCGCATTGGCCGAGGGCGCACTCGCCACGTGTGCCATCCCACCCATCGCACCGCTGGCCCCCATCGCCGAAACCTCCTATGTGGTGATCGATGGCGTGCTGAGCACCGCCACCACAACCGACCGGGTAGCAACCGTCGATCCCACCCGAATCCTGGCCGAACTCGGCCCCGACGAAGTCCTCGCCGAGAATGTCGATGTTCACGACGCCGCCGACATCGGCACACTGGCCACCGCCGCCCAACTACTGGGGATGGCGAGCGCCATGCTCGCCTCGGCTGCCGACTATGCGCAGGCCCGCAAGCAGTTCGGGCGGGCGATCGGTTCATTCCAGGCGGTCAAGCACCACCTCGCCGATGTGGCGATCGCGGTCGAGATGGCCCGCCCGCTCGTCTATGCCGCCGCCTTGGGCGTCGACGGTCTGGTGCCCGAAGGCACCGATGTCCGCCGGGATGTGGCAGCGGCGAAGGTCGCTGCCGGTGACGCCGCCTATCTCGCATCGCGACGCGCACTGCAGGTGCTCGGCGCGATCGGGTACACCACCGAGCACGATCTGTCGCTATATCTCACCAAGACGCGGGCCCTGCTGACCGCGTGGGGTACGCCCGCAGATCTGCGCCGACGAGTCCTGGAGTCACTGTGACCGCAACGACCGAATCGACGGCCATCTCCGCCGAGGATCGCGCCGCCCTCGCCGAGGCGATCAGCGAACTCGTCACCCGCCGAGGCGATTCGGCCAGCGCGCGGGCCGCCATGCGACACACCCCGCGGATCGACCGCGCACTGTGGGACACCCTATGCGCCGAGATCGGGGTGGCCTCGTTGCCCATCCCGGAGGCCTACGGCGGGGGCGGTGCGTCGTTCACCGAGACCGGTGCGGTGTTGGAGGAGTTGGGTCGCTCGCTGTGCCCGGTCCCGGTGTTGACCTCTGCACTGGCGACCGCCGCCATCCTGCTCGCCGACGACGACGCGACCAATCGTGAACTCCTGCCCGCGTTGGCCGCCGGCGAACAGATCGCGACCCTGTGCTGGGCGGACCCGCGCGGTTGGTCGTCGCCGGGCGTCAACGCCGACGCCGGATTGCTCTCCGGCGCTGCCGAATACGTTATCGACGCAGAATCTGCCGATCTGTTCATCGTGTTGGCGGGCGGACGTGAGACCACGACCCTGCACGCCGTCGGAGCCGACGCCGACGGGGTGCGGATCACGCCACTACCGGTCGTCGACGCGAGTCGCCCGCTCGCCCGGGTCGAATTCGACGAGACACCGGCGACGACGATCCCGTCCGGCCCCGATCTCCCGGTTCGCCTGCGCATCCTGGCGTGGGCGCTACTGGCTGTCGAGCAGGTGGGCGGTGCCGCCGCGGCGCTCGACCTGACAGTCGACTACACCAAGTCGCGCAAGCAGTTCGGTCGCACGATCGGTTCGTTTCAGGCTCTCAAGCATCGGATGGCCGACATGTACGCGGCCGTGGAGGCCGCGCGGTCAGTTGCGCGGGCCGCGGTAGCCGCGGCGGTGGCCGGCGCACCCGACGCCGAGGATCTCGCGGCGGCGGCTCACGTGCAGTGTTCGGAGGCGTTCTGTCTCGTCGCCGGCGAGGGCATCCAACTTCACGGCGGTATCGGGATCACCGCCGAGCACGACATCGCGCTGTTCTTCAAACGCGCTCACGGTAGTGCTCAACTGTTCGGGCAACCGCACGAGGTGATCGACGAGTTGAGTCGCCGCCTACTGGCCTGAGCCTGGCGGACCCGCCGCTCTCCACTCCAGGTCGCCCACGACCATCGTCACCGTCGGAAGCACTCCGACAATGATCCGGGCTCGCCGAACCCGCACTTGACTACTTCACTCCGATGCGCTTAGTGTTGCCGCTATCACAAATTGAAACGTTTCAACGAACTGTTGTTTCGAAGACCGCCACGTCGGCGTCCTGCTACCGGGCCGTCGCGATCAGCCGAACAGGAGTGACATGACGCAACGTCAGCGCGTGTGCTTCGTGATGTACCTCAAGCCCGACCGCGTGCAGGACTACCTCGATGCCCACACCACCGTGTGGCCCGAGATGCTCGAAGCCCTACGGGAGGCCGGCTGGCACAACTACTCGCTGTTCCTGCGCCCCGACGACGGCATGATCGTCGGCTACCTCGAAACGGACGACTTCGCCGCGGCCGCTGCCGCCATGGAGGCCACCGACGTCAACACACGGTGGCAGCGGCAGATGTCGGAGTATTTCCTCCCGGCGAGCACCGCCGACCAGACGGCAGGCGCCAACCCCGACACCGTCCGTAGCGAGCTGATCGAGTACTTCCACCTCGACTGATCGGAGCCTTCCCATCCCCGACCCGGCTTGACCTCATCGACCCCACCCTCTCTACTGAGATCGACGCAAGGAAGCACCATGAAAGTAGGAGCGCGCTCCACCACCGGCTGGCGGGCGACCATCTCGGTCGCCATGTCGAACTACATCGAGGCCGGCTCCATCATCGCCATCGCCACCAGCCTGGCGTTCTGGCAGGACGAGTTCGGCATCAGCAACTTCGCCGTCGGCCTGCTCGCCGCCCTGAGCGCGAACGCCTTCGGCGCCGCCATCGGCGCGGCGATCGGCGGGCCGCTGTGCGACCGGTTCGGCCGCAAGAAGATCTACACCTACGATCTGCTGGTCTACATGGCCGGCGTGCTCCTCGCGGCCTTCGCGGTCAACTACTCCATGCTGCTGGCAGCGTTCATCATCACCGGCATTGCAGTCGGGGCCGGAGTTCCGGCCTCATGGACCTATATCGCCGAAGAGGCCCCATCGGTGGAGCGCGCCAAACACGTGGGGACCGCCCAGCTCGCCTGGTCGGTCGGGCCCCTGATCGGTTTCGCGCTCGCGGCCGCGCTGGCGCCGCTCGGACTCCTCGGTTCACGATTGATCTTCCTGCACCTGTTCGTCGTCGCCGCCGTGGTGTGGTGGATTCGTCAGGGACTCGCCGAGTCGAAGATCTGGAAGGACGAGGCGGCGCGCGAGCCACAGGCGATCGAGTCCGCAGTCGGCGCTCGCGGCGTCAAGGGCCTGTTCTCCAAGAAGGTCAACATCACCGCGCTACTTCTTCTCGGCGGCATCTATCTCTTCTGGAACACCGTGGCCGGCCAGGCAGGTATCTTCATGCCGCGGGTGTACGAGACCGCGGGCCTGCACAGCGAGGTCCAGCAGAACCTGCTGCAGGTGCTTGTCTGGGGCTGCACGGTCCTGGCCACCTATTTCGGCTTCATGCGCTACGCCGACCGCGTCTCGCAACGTGGCCTGTATGTCTTCGGCGCCGCCTTGGGCATCGCCGGCTGGCTGGTGCTGGTCCTGTTCACCGACAGCGGTATCGCGACCATGCTGATCTTCGCTGTGCTGTGGGGCATCTCGTCAGGCATCGGCGCCCAGGCCTTCTACAGCCTGTGGGCCAGTGAGCTCTTCGCCACGCCGTACCGGGCCAGCGCGCAGGGCATCATGTTCTTCGCCGTCCGTGCCGCGACAGGCCTGCTCAGTTACTTCTTCCCGACGATGCTCGCGGCCACCGGCCTGCCGGCGGTGGGCGCTTTACTCGTCGGCCTGCTGACCGTCGCCCTGGTGATCGGCGCGATCTGGGCGCCCAAGACGCAGGGTAAGACGCTGCAGGAGATCGAGGTCGAACGCTACGGCACGCCACTCTCGCCGGAACTGGGTGGCACCCCCCCGGGCACTGATCTCGCGGCCCCCCGGCCGGTCACGCACACTCCAGCCTGATCGCCGCCTACACCCCCTCATTGAAACGTTCCAACACTTCCGCCGCCGGTGCTTCCTCCCGACGCCGGCGGCGGGGGCTCCACCGAAGGACCCCTCATGACCACCATTGACGAGACGATCCTCGACAACCTCCAAATCGAGCTCCCCTCCTGGGCGTTCGGCAACTCCGGCACCCGGTTCAAGGTGTTCGGCACCCCGGGCACCCCGCGCACCGTGCACGAGAAGATCGCCGACGCCGCCAAGGTCAACGAACTGACGGGCCTGGCGCCCTCGGTCGCTCTGCACATCCCGTGGGACACCGTCGACGACTACCGCGCGCTCGGCCGGTACGCCGAGGATCTCGGGGTTGCGCTGGGCACCATCAACTCCAACACCTTTCAGGACGACGACTACAAGTTCGGCAGTCTCACCCACACCGACAAGACGGTCCGGCAGAAGGCCATCGACCACCACCTCGCCTGCATCGACGTGATGGGTCAGACCGGTTCGCGCGATCTGAAGATCTGGCTGGCCGACGGCACCAACTACCCCGGACAGGGCGACATCCGCGGCCGCCAGGACCGTCTCGCCGAGTCACTGGCGACGATCTACCAACACATCGGCGACGACCAGCGACTTGTTCTGGAGTACAAGTTCTTCGAACCCGCCATGTACGTCACCGATGTCCCCGACTGGGGCACCTCGTATGCCCACGTCAGCGCGCTCGGCGAACGGGCGATGGTGTGCCTGGACACCGGACATCACGCGCCCGGTACCAACATCGAGTTCATCGTCGCCCAGCTGCTCCGCCTCGGCAAACTCGGGTCATTCGACTTCAATTCGCGGTTCTATGCCGACGACGACCTCATCGTCGGCGCCGCGGACCCGTTCCAGCTGTTCCGCATCCTGTTCGAGGTGGTGCGCGGCGGCGGTCTCGACACCGACTCACCGGTCGCGCTGATGTTGGATCAATGCCACAACGTCGAGGAGAAGATCCCCGGCCAGATCCGCTCGGTGCTCAATGTGCAGGAGATGACCGCACGTGCGCTGCTCGTGGACACCGACGCCCTGACCGCCGCCCAGGAGGCCGGCGATGTGCTGGGCGCCAACGCCATCCTGATGGACGCCTTCTACACCGACGTCCGCCCGATGCTCGCGCACCGCCGCGAATCCCGCGGCCTGCCGGCCGATCCGATGGCCGCCTTCGCCGCCTCCGGGTACGCCGAGCGCATCGCCGACGAGCGCGTGGGGGGCACCCAGTCCTCCTGGGGCGCCTGACCTACCGAACCCATCCCGAGGAGAACCGAACTCATGACCAACCCCACCGTCACCGAACTCATCGCGCGGTCCAACCGCCTCGGCGCCGATCCGAAGAACACCAATTACGCCGGCGGCAACACCTCGGCCAAGGGCACCGACACCGACCCGGTCACCGGCGAGGACGTCGACCTCCTGTGGGTCAAGGGCTCCGGCGGAGATCTGGGCACGCTCACCGACAAAGGGCTGGCTGTGTTGCGGCTAGACCGGATGCGCGCGCTCGTCGACGTCTACCCCGGCCTCGAGCGTGAGGACGAGATGGTCGCCGCCTTCGACTACTGCCTGCACGGCAAGGGCGGCGCCGCCCCGTCCATCGACACCGCCATGCACGGCCTAGTCGACGCCGCACACGTCGACCACCTGCACCCCGATTCCGGCATCGCGATCGCCACCGCCGCCGACGGGGAGGCGTTGACCCGCAAGATCTTCGACGACCGCGTCGTGTGGGTGCCGTGGCGCCGACCGGGCTTCCAGCTCGGCCTCGACATCGCCGCGATCAAGCAGGCAAACCCGCAGGCCATCGGATGCATCCTCGGCGGTCACGGCATCACCGCGTGGGGAGACACCTCCGCAGAAGCCGAGGCGAACTCGCTGGAGATCATCGAGTCCGCCGAGCGCTACATCAGCGCCAACGGTCGCCCGCAGCCGTTCGGCTCGCAGCTCGAGGGTTACGGCGCATTGCCCGCCGACGAGCGTCGCGTCAAGGCTGCTGCGCTGGCGCCTTTCATCCGTGGCCTCGCCTCGGTGGACCGTCCGCAGGTCGGTCACTTCACCGACGTCGACCCAGTGCTGGAATTCCTGGCGGCCTCCGAACATCCGCGCTTGGCCGAGCTCGGCACCAGCTGCCCGGACCACTTCCTGCGCACCAAGGTCAAGCCGCTGGTGTTGGACCTGCCCGCATCGGCGACGATCGAGGAGAGCAAGCAGCGTCTGGCCGAACTGCACGAGAGCTACCGCGCCGACTACCGCGCCTACTACGATCGGCACGCCACCGCCGACAGCCCCGCGATGCGCGGTGCCGACCCGGCGATCGTGCTCATCCCGGGCGTCGGCATGTTCAGCTTCGGCAAGGACAAGCAGACCGCACGCGTGGCCGGTGAGTTCTACCTCAACGCGATCAACGTGATGCGCGGGGCCGAAGCCGTCTCCACCTACGCACCCATCGACGAATCGGAGAAGTTCCGCATCGAGTACTGGGCACTCGAGGAGGCCAAACTCGCCCGCATGCCCAAGCCCAAACCCCTGGCCACCCGCATCGCGCTGGTGACCGGTGCGGCATCGGGTATCGGCAAGGCAATCGCTGCGCGTCTCGCCGCCGAAGGTGCCTGCGTCGTCATCGCCGACCTCGACGCCGCGAAGGCCCAGGCCGCGGCAGAGGAAATCGGGTCGACAGATGTGGCGATCGGTGTAGCCGCCGACGTCACCGACGAAGCTGCCGTGCAGGAGGCGATTGATGCCACGGTGCTCGCCTTCGGTGGCATCGACCTCGTGGTCAACAATGCCGGGCTGTCGTTGTCGAAATCGTTGCTCGACACCACCGCCGCCGACTGGGATCTCCAACACAACGTGATGGCGCGCGGTTCGTTCCTGGTGAGCAAGGCCGCTGCCCGCGCCCTGATCGACCAGAAACTCGGCGGCGACATCCTCTACATCTCGTCGAAGAACTCGGTTTTCGCCGGCCCCAACAACATCGCCTACTCGGCCACCAAGGCCGACCAGGCCCACCAGGTGCGGCTGCTCGCGGCCGAGCTCGGCGAGCACGGCGTCAAGGTCAACGGCATCAATCCCGATGGTGTGGTGCGTGGTTCGGGGATCTTCGCCGGCGGATGGGGCGCCCAGCGCGCCGCGGTGTACGGCGTCGAGGAGAAGGACTTGGGCAAGTTCTACGCGCAGCGCACCCTGCTCAAGCGCGAGGTGCTACCGGAGAACATCGCCAACGCCGCGTTCGCGCTGTGCACCTCGGACTTCTCGCACACCACCGGTCTGCACGTGCCGGTGGACGCGGGCGTCGCGGCCGCATTCCTGCGATGAGGCGCTCTGACCGGTCGGCCCAGGTCGCCGCGATCGACCTGGGCGCGACCAGCGGACGTGTCATGCTCGCCGACATCTCGCCGGGCCGGCTCGAACTCGAGCAGGTCGCCCGGTTCGGCAACGACCCGGTCCACCTCTTCGACGGCCGACGGACGGCACTGCACTGGGATGTGCCCGGCCTGTTCCGCGAGGCCTGCGCCGGACTGGCCGAAGCCGGCCGCCGATCCGACGACCTCGTCGGGATCGGAATCGACTCCTGGGCCGTCGACTACGCACTACTGCGCGACGGACGCATGCTGGGGCTGCCGCATCACTATCGTGACGACCGGACCGCCGCCGGTGTGAAGGCGGTGCACGCAGAACTCGACCCGGCGGATCTGTATGTGCGTAACGGGCTGCAGTTCTTGCCATTCACCACCGTGTATCAGTTGGCCGCCGAGAAGCGCGATGGCCTGCTCGACCACGCCGACAGCGCGCTGCTCATCCCCGACCTGCTCGCCTACTGGCTCACCGGACGCCGCGGCACCGAACGCACGAACGCCTCGACCACCGGGCTGCTCGGTATCAACGGCCAGTGGGATACCGCGATGATGGAGCGCCTGAATCTGCCGGTCGGGCTGTTTCCCGAGATCGTGGAAACCGGATCCGATCTGGGATCGCTGCTTCCCGAGGTCACCGACCGGTTGGGGCTGGCCGACGCGCCACACGTGACCGCGGTCGCCTCACACGACACCGCCTCCGCAGTTGCGGCGATCCCCATGGACTCATCGTCGGCGGCCTATATCTCGTGCGGCACCTGGGGTCTCGTGGGTGTGGAACTCGAGTCACCAAACGTCTCGCGTGCCGGATGGAAGGCCAACTTCACCAACGAGGTCGGCGCCGACGGCCGGATTCGCTATCTGCACAACGTGATGGGCCTGTGGCTGCTCAGTGAGACGGTGCGGCACTATCAGCGCGACGGCTACCGGGCAGATCTGTCCGAACTGCTCGCCCAGGCCGCCGATGTCACACCGGCGTTCGACGTCTTCGACACCGACGACGCGCGATTCCTACCGCCCGGCGACATGCCCGGGCGTATCCGGGATTGGTACACCGAACGCGGCATGCGGCCGCCGATGACGCTTCCGGAGATGGTGCGGGCCATCATCGAAAGCCTCGCCGCGGCGTTTGCCGATACCGTGCAGCGGGCCGCCACACTGTCCGGGAAAACGGTGCAGACAGTACATCTCGTCGGAGGCGGATCGCAGAACCGGTTGTTGTGTCAGCTGACCGCCGACCGTCTTGGTCTGCCCGTGCTGGCCGGGCCGGTCGAGGCGACCGCGCTGGGCAACGTGTTGATCACCGCGCGCGCCCATGACCTCATCGACGGTGACCTGGAGGCTATGCGCCACATCGTCGCCGACCGCTTCCCACCGCAACACTACGTTCCCCGCCGCACGCACGTGCCCCCGCGCCGCGACGCGGTTGGGGCAGGAAAGGCATGATCATGAAACGTCGAGTTCCCAAGGTGGCAGATCTCGCTCCGTTGATGCAGTTCAAAAAGCCGCAGTTCGACGCCAAGAAGCGGCGTCTGGACGCCGCGCTGACCATCGACGATCTGCGCACGATCGCCAAACGCCGCACCCCGAAGGCCGCGTTCGACTACACCGACGGCTCAGCCGAAGCCGAACTGTCCATCGCCCGGGCCCGCCAAGCGTTCGCCGACATCGAATTCCACCCGGCGATCCTGCGTGATGTGTCCAAGGTCGACACCTCGTGCACCATCCTGGGCGGACGTTCGGAACTACCCTTCGGAATCGCACCGACCGGCTTCACCCGCATGATGCAGACCGAAGGCGAATACGCCGGCGCCCGCGCCGCCGGCCACGCCGGCATCCCCTTCTCACTGTCGACGATGGGCACCGCCTCCATCGAGGACGTCAGAAACGCGAACCCGTCGGGCCGCAACTGGTTCCAGCTGTACATGTGGAAAGACCGCGAACGCTCGATGGCACTGGTCGAACGCGCCGCCAACGCCGGCTACGACACCCTGCTGGTCACCGTCGACGTACCGGTCGCCGGTGCCCGCCTGCGCGACAAACGCAACGGCATGTCCATCCCACCGGCATTGACCGCGAAAACCGTACTCAACGCCCTGCCCCGGCCACAGTGGTGGATCGACTTCCTCACCACCGAACCCCTCGCCTTCGCCTCGCTGGACCGCTGGTCGGGCACCGTCGCCGAACTGCTCGACACCATGTTCGACCCCACCGTCACCTTCGACGATCTGGCCTGGATCACACGCCAGTGGCCAGGCAAACTGGTCGTCAAGGGCATCCAGACCATCGACGACGCCAAAGCCGTCACCGACCTCGGCGTCGACGGCATCGTGTTGTCCAACCACGGTGGACGCCAACTCGACCGCGCACCCATCCCGTTCCACCTGTTGCCCGAGGTGGCCCGCGAGGTCGGCGACGACACCGAGATCATCCTCGACACCGGCATCACCTCCGGCGCCGACATCGTCGCCTCGATCGCCCTGGGCGCCCGCTTCACCCTCGTCGGCCGCGCCTACCTCTACGGCCTGATGGCCGGCGGCGAAGCCGGCGTGGACCGGATGATCGAGATCCTCACCGACCAGATCACCCGCACCGTGCGGCTGCTCGGAGTCGCATCACTCGATGAGCTGACACCCGCCCATGTCACCCAACTTCAGCGGTTGGTGCCCCGCGTCCGGAGCTGAGTCTGGCGAGTGAGTCACCGGCCCGCGCGTGCAATGCGGCTCACGCAAGAGTCTCACTCGCGGATCTGCCGGTCGCCCGACCCGTTGACGGGACTCCACGACTGTGCCTACGCGCTGGACATCCGGCGATCTGGTGAGATGAACTCATGGGTGTGAGCATGCGCGACGTCGCCACCGCGGCGTCGGTGTCGGTCGGCACGGTCTCCAACGTGCTCAATTCCCCCGACAAGGTGTCCCCGTCGACGGTTGCGCGGGTCCAGGCAGCAATCGACAGTCTCGGTTTCGTGCGCAACGACGCCGCCCGCCAACTCCGCGCCGGACGGTCGCGATGTGTGGGGCTGGTGGTGCTCGACGTCGGCAACCCGTTCTTCACCGACATCGCGCGCGCGGCCGAACGCGAGGCCGGTGACCACGACCTGACGGTGCTGCTGGGTACCTCGGATGAGGATGCGTCCCGCGAGTCCGCCTACGTCGACACCTTCGATGAGCAGCGGGTGTTCGGCCTGATGGTCTCGCCGGTGGGGGACGATCTCGGACGACTCGACGCGTTACGTCGCCGTGGAACGCCGGTGGTGTTGGTCGACCGTGACGCGACCGGTTCCCCATTCGACTCGGTCGCCGTCGACGACATAGCAGGTGGGCGGATGGCGGTGGACCATCTGTGCGGGCTCGGCCGTCGCCGGATTGCCTATGTGGGCGGCCCGTTGACCCTGCGGCAGGTGGCCGACCGCCGCCGCGGGGCCGAGGCCGCGATCGCGGCGGTGCCCGGGGCGAGCTTGGAGGTCATCGAGACACCGACCCTGAGCGTGCTCGCGGGACGCGGCGTCGGCGACGAACTGCAGCGCCGGCGCCCGGCCGAACGACCCGACGCGGTGTTCTGCGCGAACGACCTCGTCGCCATGGGTGTGCTGCAGTCGTTCACGATGATGGGCGGCTCGGTGCGGGTACCCGAGGACATCTCGCTGATCGGGTACGACGACATCGACTTCGCCCGTTCGGCGGTCGTGCCGCTGTCGTCGATCCGACAGCCAACCGCACGGATCGGCGCCACGGCCGTGGAGTTGCTCCTCGCGGCGGCCTCGGATTCACCACATCGCCACACCCCGTCGAATCCCGTGTTCCAGCCCCAACTGGTCGCCCGGGCATCGACACTCGGTGCAGGGCACCAGTGAGGGTGCGAGTCACCGAAAGCGGCGTAACAGGTTCTCCAGCGGCCCGGACAGCAACAGGAGCAGTAGCGGCCACACATCAGCGTCCGGCACGACGATGGCGATGATCAACGCGACCATCAGCAACAGCAACGTACCCACCCCGGACCGGTGGGCCAGCCAATCCTCGGTGTCCTCCCCGGCGATCAGCAGTTCCCGATGTCGCCGACCCCACGCCGTCATCGCCACCAGCGACATGATGGAGACCGCCAGCACGCCGATGTAGGCGGCGTTGGCGCGATCGACATGACGGTTGTCCATCATCGCAGTCACGAATGGCAAGATCACGATGGTCAGCAGCCACACGAAGTGAAGCTCGAACAGCACCTTGTCGTAGGCCCGGAAGTTCTCCATCATCCGGTGGTGGTTGCGCCAGAGCACCCAGATCACGATGAAGCTGACGGCGAAACTGACAATGTCGGATAGGTGGTCGGACAGAACCGTGCCGACCGAGGTCTCGTCTACGATCTCGTCGGGGATGTCGGCGAGCGGAAGCACCAGCAGTGTCAACGCGATCGCCACCACCGCGTCGGAGAAGGCGATCAGCCGCGGGAACCCCTCCTCGGTGCGCCGGGACTGATATTCGGCCATGGGCGCAACCATACGGTGAGTCCTGCGGGTCCGCCTCCGAAAATTCCGGTCAGGGCGCGAACGCCGCCGCGACCGCGTCGTCGGTGAGCCCGTAGTCGGCAAGGCTGTACCGGTGCTGCGGTTTGCGATCCCCCGACCGACTCTCGTCGTCGAGGGCGACCATCGCCGCTCGGGCGTCGTCGGTGAAGTCGGCGCCGAGCGCTGCATAGACCCGCTCGACGGTGCCGAAGGGATCGGCACGAAGATCGGCGAAGTCGACGTCGACGAACTGCGCCGGATCGTACTTGCGTCGCGCGGCCTCGAACTCACGGAGCCCACGCGACCACAACTCCAACTGCGTGCGACCGATTGTGTCGCCGACAAAAGTGTTCGACCATCCCGGTGTCGCGTTCTCCGCGAGACTGCACATCGACGCGATGATGGTCTCGGGTGGGCGATGGGTCTGGATGACCAACGCATCGGGGTAGGCCGCCATCAGCGCATCGAGGGCGAACATGTGACTGGGATTCTTGAGCACCCAGCGTTTGTCCGGGTCGTTGAGTCCTATCATCTGCAGATTGCGACGGTGTCGCGTATAGGCCGGGGTCCAATCCTGCTCGGCCAGCCACCGCGAATAGGTCGGCAGGTACGCCAACGACTCATACGAGATCGACATGACGTTCTGGCGCAACAGCTGCCAGCATTCCTCCACCTCGGCCGCGGTCATGTAGTGCAACCCCATGAACTCGGGGTTGTCGACGTGATGCTGTTCGAGTCCGGCGTCGATCTGCTGGTACACCGGGTTCGACGCCCAGCTGTCGCGGGGCGGACGCGGCTGCGGGAACTCCGCCAGCCACATCTCCAAACCCTGGTGTGCGGGGTCTGCGGTCAGCAGGCGGTGCAGCGCGGTCGTTCCGGTGCGCGGCAGCCCGGTGACGAAGATCGGTCGGGTGACGGCCACATCGGCATAGCCAGGATTGTTCTTCCACGACGACTCCGACAGCAGGCGCGCGATGAGTGCGCCTTTGAGAAAGAAGCGGAACATCTTGCTGCCGATCTCGGTGAGGTCGGCGTCGCGTGCATACGATTCCAGCAAGACTTCCAGGGCCGGGAGGTAGTCCTGGTCGCCGAAGTCGTCGAGCCCTGTTGCGCGGGTAGCCGCCTCGTGCAGATCGTCGACGGTCCCGACGTCGCGCCGGGGTGCGACACTAGTCATGGTATTCCCCGCAGTTCACGTCGAGGGTGTGTCCGGTGATGGCGCTGGCCATCGGTGAGGCGAGGAATACGACGGCTTCGGCGATCTCGTCGGGCTCGGGCAGCCGTTTCAGGTCCGACTTGCTTGCGGTCTGCTCGTAAACCTGCTCGGGCGTGATCTCGTACTTCTTCGCGATCTCGCCGAAGTACCATTTCAGCTGGTCGTCCCAGATGTATCCCGGCGCCACGGTGTTGATGCGGATGCCCTTGTCGCCCAGCTCGGTCGCCAGCGTCTGCGACATCGCCAGCAGCGCCGACTTCGCCAACTTGTAGCTACCGTATCGGGGTTCGGAATGGCGGATCACCATCGAGTTGATGTTGACGATCGACCCGCACGACGTCGCCAACGGGTCGGTGAAAGCCTTGATGACTCGCAGCGTGCCGAGCACAGTCAGTTCGAGACTGGCGCTGATCTGATCGAAGTCGGTGCGCGCGAGCGGCTTCATCGACGGTAGCGCGAAGGCGTTGTTCACCAGCACGTCCGCGCGGCCGAACTCGTCGTTCGTCGATGACACCAGGGCGTCGACCGCGTCGTCGTCGGAGATGTCGGTCGGCACCACGAAGGATCGCCCGCCGCTGCCGAGCGCATCGATCTCGGCGGCAACCTCTTTGAGCCGGGACTCGGTGCGTGCGGCGAGGACGACATGTGCGCCCGCCGCCGCAGCGCGCAGGCAGATCGACCGACCCAGACCAGGTCCGACCCCGGACACGACGACGACCTTGTCGGCGAGCAATCCGGTACCGCTCACAGCAGCATCCTCTCCGCGAACGCACGCTGACGCGCCGCAATACGCTCGGCCCAGCCGGCCGCGTCGACAGTGTTGCGGGACAGGTAAGGCAGATGCTGCGCCACATCGCCGATGTCGATCACCTGAGCGCTCGGGCCGTCGTCGGTCGTGATCGGGTGATCGGTCCGCTGCCACCGGAACTGCATGATGCCGGTGGTGCGTCCGGTGGTCTCGATCCAGTTCGCGATGCCGGGGTTACGGCGCGACACCACCATCCGGATCATGCCGTCGGGGTCCACCTGTGCCTGCGCCGAGTTGAGGCTGGTCTGGTGGTTGACGTAGTCCAGCGAGATGTACCACATGCTGCCCAGCTGGAAACCTTGATACGGGGCCGACGATTTCGGAACGGTGATGACCATTGCCTCATTGTCGGCGAGTCGGAAGTGCCCGACCGACGAATATTGGGTCGCCAATCCGCCTGGCGTGAGCCGTGGCGTGGTGAAGGTGTTGACCGGTTCGTCGAGGTAAAACCACTTGGGGAAGTTGAACCAGGTGTTGATCCGCGATGTGAGCATCTTGCCTGCGGTGGCGTAACGTCTCGTCACCCGCGCGAGGTCGGGTTCGGTCGGTGCCGTGCCCGCGGTGTCGAGTCGTTCGATCCAGATGGCGCCCTTGCGTTGCGTCCAGTCGCTGTACACCTCTCGAACCGACAGCATCGAGGAGCCGTCGGCGAGTACGAAGTAGTCCGGCCGCTCGCCCTCGATGGGCGGGCCGAAGGTGATCTCGAAGTCGCCATTGGCGTCGATCGGGATGCGCCGGTCGTCGAAGGCGTCGTCACCGCCGGGGACCGACGACGGCGTGTAGTCCCCGGTGAGCACCTGAAAGCTGAGATCCGCTGTGCTGCCACGATGTCCGCGGACGACGTAGGTACCACCGTCTTCCAGGTCGGCGTGATAGTAGAGGGTGTCCGGGTTGTCGAGCCCCATCTTGGTGGTCGGGCCCGTCGACGTGATGAAGTTCGGGTGGCTCTTCTGTCGCGACCGGACGAGCTGCACGATGGCTGCGATGCTGCCGGCGAGGTAGTCATACCCTTCGGCGAGGTCTTGTTCGCTGTTCACGAAGTCTGCCGACGCTATCATTTGCTCGGCCTCGGCGATGGCGTCGGTGAGCGGCGCGGTGACGCCGACCGGCGGGGTAATCGAATGGGACACAACTTCGGATTGATCGGTCACTCGTACCCCAACCCGATGATCGAGTAGGCGACGAACGGAGTGAGGAGCCGTATCGAGATCATAGCCAGGTATCGCCTCCGGTCCAGGTGAGGAAGTTCTCCAGTTCGGCTTGTGCCGGTGTCACGCGCGGGTGTTCGGTCGACAGGTAGCCGCCGCGATAGAACAGCAACGGCTTGTCCTGCAACACTTCACCGAGGGTCAGCGCGCGACCGATGACGATGTGATGGTCGCCGCCGTCGGTCACCCGCTCCACGTCGCACTCGACCCAGGTCAGGGCGTGCCGAATGACCGGCAGACCGGCCGGCGACGGGTCCCAAGTGACATGGCGAAACTTGTCGTCGCCGGGAGCTCCGAAGGCCGCGCTCACGTCCTGCTGCCGGTTGGACAGCACGTTGACGCAGAACTTTCCGGTCTCCTCGATGACCTTCCAGCTGCGCGACGACTTCTTGGGGCAGAACAGCACCAGCGGCGGGTCGAGCGACAACGCGGCGAACGACTGACAGGCGAAGCCCACCGGGCCGCCGTCGGCGTCGGTCGTGGTGATAACGGTGACACCGGTGCAGAACTGACCCATCGCGGTGCGGAACTGACGACTGTCGAAGTCGGCCGAACCGTACGGTGTGCGGGTCATGTCGGTGCTGGTCATCTCACTTGAACCCGACGGTGAAGTCGTGACCCCAGAGGCTGACCGCGGTGCTCTCCCGGGCGATCCACTCGCTGTCGTCGACTGTTCTTCCCTCGCAGCCGAATTCGATGTCGAACCCACCGGGCGTCTTCATATAGAAGGACAGCATCAGATCGTTGACGTGGCGACCCAGGGTCGCCGACATCTTCACCTTCTTGCGCAGCGCGCGATCCAGGCAGAGGCCGACGTCGTCGGAGTTCTCCACCTCCACCATCAGGTGCACGATGCCGGTGCTGTTGGGGATCGGCAGGAAGGCCAGCGAATGGTGTCGCGGATTGCAGCCCAGGAATCGTAGCCATGGCGCCTCCTCGCCCTCCTCGCGTCCGACGGCTTGCGGCGGCAGGCGCATCGAATCGCGCAGCGCGAAGCCGAGCACGTCGTGGTAGAAGGCCAGCGCGGCCTTGTCGTCGTCGCAGGTCAGCACGACATGTCCCAAACCCTGCTCGCCGGTGACGAATTTGTGGCCATACGGGCTCACCACTCGCCGATGTTCCAGTGCGACACCGTGAAACACCTCCAGGGTGTTGCCGGCGGGATCGTCGAACACGATCATCTCGACCACCCGACGGTCCGCGAGCTCGAAATCCTTCGCCTCGCGGAACACCACCCCGGCCGTCGACAGGCGATCTCGAACATCCTGAAGCGCTGCGGCGTTCGCACACTCCCAGCCGGACACATCGAGGCGGTCGTGTTCCCCCGGAACGATCACCAGCCGCGCCGGGAAGTCGTCCATCCGTAGGTAGAGCGCACCCTCGGTGAGCCCCTTGCCCTCCACCATGCCGAGCACTTTCAGGCCGTACTCGCGCCAGGCGTCGACGTCGGTCGTCTCGATCCGCATGTATCCCAGGGATCGGATCGGACTGTCACTCATCTGTTGACTCCTCTAGATTGTCACGCACCAGCGGGACGTGTTCCTCCACCTCACGAGGAGTCACACCATCGTGTCGCCGACGGGAATCCCGAACTCGCCGTTGCCGAATGCCACATACGCCCGCTCCGGATCGTTGGCGGCATGTACCCGGCCGGCGTGCGCGTCGCGCCAGAATCGCTGGATGGGGGTGCCGTTCTCCAACGCGTGCGCTCCGGAGTTCTCGAAGAGGCGGTCGATTGCCGAGATCGCCCGGCCCGAGGCCCGCACCTGATCCCGGCGCGCAGCCAACCGCAATTCCATCGGGATCTCTTCACCGGCGAGGATCAGGTCGTACTCTGCCTGCAGGTTGCCCGACAATTGCCGCCATGCGGCGTCGATGTCGCTGGCCGCCTCGGCGATCCGCACCTTGGCGAACGGATCCTCCTTGGCCTTCTCACCGGCGTAGGCGGCACGCACCCGCTTGCCCTGATGTTCGACGTGGGCGTGGTAGGCACCGTAGGCCATGCCGACGATGGGAGTGGCAATGGTGCTCGGATGAATGGTGCCCCAGGGCATCTTGTAGACCGGTGCGGTGTTCTGCTCGAGTCCGGGGCTCTGCCCCATGCTCATGGTCCGCATGCTCAGCATCCGGTGACGCGGCACGAACACATCCTTGACCTCGATGGTGTTCGATCCGGTGCCCCGCAGGCCCACCACGTTCCACACGTCCTTGATCGTGTAATCGCTGCGCGGGATCAGGAAGCTGACGAAATCGACCGGCTTGCCGTTCTTGATGACCGGGCCACCCACGAACACCCAATCGGCGGTCTCGCAGCCCGACGACCACGCCCACGAGCCGTTGACCTTGTAGCCACCGTCGACCACTTCGCCCATCCCCATCGGCGCGTACGACGACGAGATGCGGACGTTGGTGTCGGCGCCCCACACGTCCTCCTGCGCCTGCTGGTCGAACAGGGCCAGATGCCAGTTGTGGATGCCGATGATGCCGGAGACCCAGCCGGTGGAACCGCATGCGGACGCGATCCGACGCACCGCCTCGTAGAAAGTCACCGGGTCGACCTGATGGCCACCCCACTGCTCGGGCTGCATCAGCTTGAAGAAGCCGGCACCCTCGAGGCTCGACACCGTCTCGTCCGGGATACGCCGCAAATCCTCGGTCTGCTGCGCGCGCTGCTCGATCTCGGGGAGGAGAGCATTGATCTTCTCCAGGACCTGTTCGGCCGCTTCGCTACGTTGATGTGCTGGCATCTCGCCCGCTCCTACTCGTTGCTCGACGACCTCGGCGGCCGCCCCTGGTTCCCATCTGTTGATGAGATTAGAACACGTTCTCATTTCTGTCGAGCACTGGGACTTTAGGCCCATTTCCTGGTCCGATCATCACCACATGCAGCGATCGACTCGTCATTTTTGTAACATGTTCTAGTATTGGGTTCGTACCGATTCGAGCGGAACGAGCGAATCACACGCCAGAACAGGAGTAACGGATGTCAGCGACCCCCGAGGCGACCGCAGGCGTCACAGCCCACGGCGACGACGTCGCCGTTCGCGAGATCGACACCGGCACGCCCCCTACCCGGTTCGCGCGCGGCTGGCACTGCCTCGGCCTCATCGACGACTTCACCGACGGCAAGCCGCACTCCGTGCACATCTTCGGCACCAAGCTGGTCGTGTGGGCCGATTCGAAGGGCGAGATCAACGTCCTCGACGCCTACTGCCGACACATGGGCGGCGACCTCTCGCAGGGCAGCGTCAAGGACGACAACGTGGCATGCCCGTTCCACGGCTGGTTGTGGAAGGGCAACGGCCGCTGCGCCGGCGTGCCGTACGCCAAGCGCAACCCGAAGCTGGCCAAGACCCGAGCGTGGCCGACTATGACCCGCAACGGTCAGGTGTTCGTCTACAACGATCCCGAGGGCAATCCGCCGCCAGAGGAGTGCATCATCCCCGAGCTCGACGAGGTCGGCTCCGACGAGTGGACTCCGTGGACGTGGAATCGCATCGTCATCGAGGGTTCCAACTGCCGCGAGATCATCGACAATGTCGTCGACATGGCGCACTTCTACTATGTGCACTTCGCCCTGCCCGACTATTTCAAGAACGTGTTCGAGGGCGAGGTCGCCGCGCAGTACATGAACTCGCACGGGCGACCGGACGTCACACTCGGCACCAATTACGGTGACAGCCGGCTGGAGTCGATCGCCGCGTATTACGGCCCGTCGTACATGCTCAACCCGATGGTGCAGTACTACGGCGGTTTCGCGATCGAGACGATCCTGACCAACTGCCACTACCCCATCGACGAGAATTCGTTCGTGCTGATGTACGGCGTGATGGCCAAGGTGCCCGAGGGCCTGACCGCCGAACAGGCCGCGAAGATGGCGTCGAAGATCACCGCCGGCGTCGAAGTCGGATTCTTGCAGGACGTCGAGATCTGGAAGAACAAGACGCGCATCGACAATCCACTCCTCGTCGAGGAGGACGGACCTGTCTATCAGCTGCGCCGCTGGTACGAGCAGTTCTACGTCGACAAGGCCGATGTCGACGAGGAGATGACGCAGCGCTTCGAATACGAGATCGACACGTCGAAGGCCCTGGAGAGCTGGGGCGTGGAGATCCAGGAGAACCTGCGGCGCCAGGAGGAAGAGGCTGCCGAAGAGTCCGGGGCGCCGGCGGCCGCGCCCACAGAGAAGGCGCAGGTGTGAGGCGATGACACGGGCAGCCGCGCGCAAGGTGGCGTCGGGAGGTCGTGGCTGGGCCAAGGCCCCCGACTTCGACGACGATCCCGAGCGCCTGGCTGCCGTGCACGCCGCCACCGAACGCGATCGCGCACACTATCTACGTGGCGGGATGCGCGAAATCGAGTGCCGGTCGTGTCATGCGTGCGTGCTGGTCAAGAAGACCAGCACGTTCCACACCAGCGTGCAGTGGACCGCCGACGCCCGCGAGCGCTGCAACGAACTCGAGCAAGCCGACGATGGGGGCAAGGCCTTGTTACCGGGCGCGATGATGCCGACGTGCCCGCGACTGTCGGCCAGTATCGACCACGGCGTCGCCGAGGGCATCATCCCGCCCGAGTCTCCGGAGAGCGATCCCGACGGGTACTGGTGAGCCCACGCCGCCGTTCCCCCGCGCTCTGCGATCTCCCGCGCCCGGCGTGATCGCCCCGCCCTCCGGGAAGCGCCCCACAGATGCGCCCCCGCCAGAGCCGCCGCGAACATTATGTCGACGGACTCGTTCACCCGGGCGTTTTTATGGGGCGCTTTTCGGACCCGAGACCACAGCTGGGGGCGGCACCGAGCACATGCGTTCACAACCATCTTCACCAATCTCAATCGAAACTTGAGACAAGCGCAGCATCGTCCGTCACTCTGTTGGCATGCACAACATCCGACGCCGCCTCGTCGGTGCGCTGTGCGCGGCAGCCGTCGCGCTGGGCGTCGGCTTCGGAGCAGGGATCCCGGCTCTCGCCGACACCGGGTCCTCGGGCTCCTCCGGCTCCGTCGAGATCTATCTCCCCATCCCGACACCGGCAGGTATGCAGGCGCTCTCTGCTGCCATGACCCAGGTCGGGCGACCCTACAAATGGGGTGGGACGGGCCCGTGGTCATGGGATTGTTCCGGTCTGATGCAGTGGGCGTTCTCCACCGCCGGCATCCGACTACCGCGAACCAGTCAGGAGCAGGCGCGGGTCGGCCATGCGATCCCATTGTCGGCGCTGGCCCCGGGCGACATCATCATCTTCTATCGCGACGCCAGCCACGTCGGCATCTACGCCGGCTTCGGTCAGGTGTTCAACGCCTATGGGCCCAACGGGGCACCGATCGGGTTCACCCCGCTGAATCACTGGTCGTACATCAAGACGATCCGTCGGCTGGGGTGAGGGCAGCCGCCGCGACCAGTCCGATGAGCGCTATCGCGACGATCAGGATGCCGAGCAGGCCGTAGCCCACGTCCACCAACGGTGACTCCACCCGAATCGCATCCTGCACCTGCTGGTCGAACAGATGACCCCCGGGATCGGCCAGTGCCGGGATCGTCACCGCCAACGTCGCGACGGCACCGAGCCCGACGATCGCCACCGCCGGCCACCGCAGTCGCGGGCGCCACCACGCAAGGAGGGACACGACCGTGATGACGGCCCCGAACGTCACCGTCCACAGCCCGGGACGCAGGGTGTGCTCCTCGAGAAATGCGACATCCTCGGCGGTGGCGCCGGGCACCCGAACCCGGCCGAGTCCGGTGATCGACGGCTGCACTCCTTCGTCGGAGATCCCCCACGGGACGAGACTGAAGCCGATCAACAGCAATCCACCGAGTGCAGCGATCGGCCAGGTGAATCGACGGATCGTGGCTCGTGCCCGGTCGGCTCCGTCGCTCATTCCTCCAGGGTGCCATGCGGCCAGAACGGATCGCGGCCGGTCAGACCGGCCAGTCGGTCGATGAGACGGGCGTCGTCGGGGACAGCGACGACGGGCCCGAACATTCCGTCCCGCTCGCTCTGCGGGCCCGGCGGATGGTGGAAGTCGAACACAACCTGGAGGATTTCCTCGGGCAACGCATAGTCGATGCCGATCGCGCGTGCCACATCCCAGCCGTGCAGCACCAGCTCCGACAGGGCAATGGTGCCCATGACCTCGGCCGGGGCCTCGACACCGCCGGCCTGTGTCATACCGTCCCAGGCCTCGGGAGTGTTCCATGCGTCGGCGAGATCCCGCACATGACGACGCAGCGCATCGGGCCAGTCCGGTGCCAGCTCGCTGTGCGCCGGGTCCGGCGGCGTCGATGTCAGCGGGCCGAAGTCCTTTCTTGCGGCCGCGGCGAACGCCTGCGACAACCCGTCGACGTGGCCCAGCAACGCGGCCAGGTCCATCTCGGCGCAGGGACTCGGGCGGCGCAGCATCGCATCGGTGATCGGGTCCGTCATCGCGATCATCTCGTCGGCGGCCACCGAGATCTGCCGGGCGTGGGTGGTGTCGTTGGGCATGTCGGTACTCCTCACGTCGGTTCCACTCATCGGTGTCGACCGATCGGCGGGCCGTTTTTCATCGGTCTGCCGGTTCGCAGCGTGCCTGCGATGACTTTCGGTCACGCTTGAGGTCAGCAGTGGTGTTCTATCCCGAATCCTCGAAAGGATGCATGATGAGCGACTACTCGGCACCGATCGGCGCACCGATCTGGTTCGATCTGATGAGCAGTGACCCCGACAAGGCCGCCGAGTTCTACGGCGCGATCTTCGGGTGGGAAGCGGAGGCGGCCAATCCCGACTTCGCCGGCTATCGCAACTTCCTCAAGAACGGCAAACGGGTCGCCGGATGTGGACCTGTGATGGACCCGTCCGGTCCGTCCGACATCTGGTCGGTGTACTTGCACAGCGCCGATCCGGCCGCCACCGTCGCGGCCGTGGAAAAGGCGGGCGGTTCGATGATGGTGCCGCCGATAGATGTCGGCGACATGGGCACCATGATGGTCGCCACCGACAGCGCGGGTGCGGTGATCGGCTGGTGGAAGCCCAACACCCATCCCGGCTTCCTGGAATGGGGCACCCACGGGACACCGTACTGGTTCGAGTGCCAGAGCAAGGACTACAAGAAATCCATCGAGTTCTACACCGACGTCATCGGCGCGAGGATCGAAGAGGTCGGCACCGGCGGGGACCCGGACGCGGTGGGCCCTGACTTCTACGGACAGGTGTTCGTCGGCGAGAGCTCATACTCCGGGATCATGGACGCGTCCAAGCTCTTTCCGGCCGAGGTACCGTCGTTCTGGCAGGTCTACATCACCGTCGACGACGTGGACGCGACCGTGAAGCAGGTCGAGTCGCTCGGCGGCGGAGTGATGATGGCCGGCGAGGAAACCCCCTACGGCACTCTTGCAGCAGTGACCGACCCGTTCGGGGCGGTGTTCTGTCTGGGGCATCCGCCCGCCGGCTGGGAGGGGTAGCCGTCGGGCTATCGATCGGCGCAGGCTTTGCGCGGGTCAGCTCCGAGGGCGCGAGTCGTCGACGGCCTGCGCGGACCGCGCCGACCTGCGCCATCAAGGTCCACCCGCGTTGTGAATACGATGGCACCGATCCGTGCTGTGCTGCGTCCAACTTCTATGGCACCCTTCCCCACCGATCGCCACGGCCTGATTCACCGCGCCGCCGTCCTCGCCGCCCAGTTCTCCGACGACGACTACCGACACTCACTGCGACAGAAGGAGACGGTGTCGATAGCACGGGGCGTCTGTGTGCCCGCAGCCACGCGTACACCGAGCGAGTGGCACAGACTCAAGGCCATCGCGGCGGCCGTCACGAGCGAGGTCACGCCCGTATTGAGCCATCAGTCGGCGGCCACCGTCCACGGTTTGGAGATGCTGAAACCCAACCTACGACGCGTGCACATGACCACCGGCAACCCGGACGGCGGCTACCGCACCGCCACCCAGCATCGACACGTCGGCACACTCAACGACGACCACATCGTCGAGGTCGACGGCATCCGTGTGACGTCGATCGACCGCACCGCGGTCGACGTGGCGTGCACGAGTTCCATGGGTTTCGCCGGTGCGCTCGCCATTTTCGACTCCGCGATACGCAACGGAGCCGATGGTGAGGTGATGGCTGGGATGCTCCGCGGAAAGCGCCGTGGAGCACAGCACGCACGACGTGCTCTGCACCATGCCGACGGATTGCCGGAAAACCCGGGCGAATCGTGGGGACGCGTCCAGATGATCGAGGCCGGGCTCCCGATTCCGCGGCTTCAGCACGAGGTCGTCGCCGAGGACGGCACTCTCATCGCACGCACCGACTACGACTGGGCGGGCCTGCTGGCCGGCGAGTTCGATGGCAAGGTCAAGTACCAGAAGCATTTACGTCCCGGCGAGACTGCCACCGAAGCGGTCATCCGTGAGAAAGACCGCGAGAACGCGCTGCGACGACGCAACATCTTCGTGGTCCGCTGGATGTGGGACGACCTCGAGAACGGCCGAGTGGTGGGCATGATTCGGGAATGGCTCGCCCGACTGGCCATCGCGGCCCGACGACGGGCGATCGTCGGCTCGAAGGGCGCGGGTCGGCCGGAAACGCGGGTCGGCTCGGATGGCGCGGGTCGGCTCGGAGAACGCAAGCCGTCGACGGCCCGCGCGGACCGAACCGACCCGCGCGACCAAGACGGCCCGCGCAAGGCCGCCGAAGCGTCAGACCCCCGCGTTCGCGTCCTGCTTCTTCTTGAGCTCCAGCGCGATGTCGATCAGCTGGTCCTCTTGCCCACCAACGAGTTTGCGATTGCCGGCCTCGATGAGGATCTCGGCGGCAGAGACGTTGTAGCGTTCGGCGTGGCCCTCGGCGTGTTTGAGAAAGCTGGAGTAGCAGCCAGCGTATCCCATCATCATCGATGATCGATCCACCAGGCATTCGGATGGCATGGCCGGGCGCACGACGTCCTGGGCGGCGTCAGCGATCTTCATGAAGTCGACACCGGTCGTGATACCGAGTTTGTCGCACACGCCGACGAAGGCCTCGGTCGGTGTATTGCCGGCGCCGGCACCGAACCGGCGGATCGAACCGTCGATCTGCTGCGCGCCGGAGCGAATCGCGTTGATGGAGTTGGCGACCGCGATGTCGAGGTTCTCGTGGCCGTGGAAGCCGATCTGCGCGTCGTCGCCGAGTTCGGCGCGTAACGCCTGCACGCGGTAGCTGACATCCTCTAGCACCAGTGCGCCCGCCGAATCCACTACATATACACACTGACAGCCGGCGTCGGCCATGATGCGTGCCTGTTCGGCCAGCTTCTCCGGTGGCTGCGAGTGGCTCATCATCAGGAATCCGACGGTCTCCAACCCGAGATCGCGGGCGAGCCCGAAGTGCTGGATCGACACGTCGGCCTCAGTGCAGTGGGTGGCGATGCGGCAGATCTGCCCACCATTGTCCTGCGCAGCCCGGATATCGTCCTTGGTGCCGAGTCCGGGCAGCATCAGGAACGCGATCTTGGCCTGCTTCGCGGTCTCTGCGGCGGCTTTGATCAGTTGCTGCTCCGGGGTTTTGGAGAAGCCGTAGTTGAACGACGACCCACCGAGTCCGTCCCCGTGGGTCACCTCGATCACCGGCACACCCGACGCGTCGAGCGCGGCGACAATGTCACGCACCTCCTGCTCGGTGAACTGATGACGCTTGTGGTGGCTGCCGTCACGCAACGACGTATCGGTGATGCGGATGTCGAGGGTGTCGGAGTACTTGCGGGCGTTGGCCATCAGATCTGTGGTGGCAGTGCTCATGCCGAGGCTCCCAACTTGGTCTTCGCGATTTCCTCGCCGACCTTGGTGGCGGCGGCGGTCATGATGTCGAGGTTTCCCGAGTACGGCGGCAGGAAATCGCCGGCGCCTTCGACCTCGACGAAGATCGACACCCGGGCATGTCCGCCGTTGATGGCCGAAGGCGGATCGAACTGCGGATCCTGCAACAGCCGATAGCCCGGCACGTACGACTGGATCTCTTTCCCACGCTTGTGGATCGACTCGGCAATCGCGTCGGTGTCGGCGTCCTCAGGAATCGCACAAAAGATGGTGTCGCGCATGATCATCGGCGGATCGGCCGGATTCAGTATGATGATCGCCTTGCCGCGCACGGCGCCGCCGATGGTCTCGATACCCTTCGACGTGGTCTTGGTGAACTCGTCGATGTTGGCGCGGGTACCCGGCCCGGCCGAGACCGATGCGACCGACGCGACGATCTCCGCATACGGCACCGGCACGACCGAGGACACCGCATGCACCATCGGGATGGTGGCCTGACCGCCGCAGGTGATCATATTGGTGTTGGGTGCGTCGAGGTGCTCGCGCAGGTTGGCCGGCGGGACCACGGCGGGGCCGACCGCCGCCGGGGTGAGATCGACCGCGGTGATACCTGCCGCCTCGTACTTGGGCGCATACTCGCGGTGCACGTACGCCGAGGTCGCCTCGAAGATCAGGTCGGGTTTGTCCGACGACCCGAGCAATTCGTCGGCACCACCACTCATGGTGATGAGCCCATGGTCGGCGGCCCGCTTCATCCCCTCGGAGTCGGCGTCGATGCCGACCATCCAGCGAGGTTCGATGACCTCGGAGCGTTGCAGCTTGTACATCAGGTCGGTGCCGATGTTGCCCGACCCGATGATGGCTGCGGTCAGCTTGGCTGCCACGTGCGCCTCCTGTTTCTTGACATGTCGAAAGTCGTTGATGGTCAGTCGAAATCGAGAGTGACCGACCCGAGGCCGGCGAACTCGGCCACGAAATGGTCACCCGAGCTGATATCGATCGCACGGGTCGCGGTACCAGGCAGAATCACATCTCCCTTGCGCAGCCGCACCCCGAAGCTCTCCACCTTGCGCGCCAACCACGACACAGCATTGAGCGGGTGGCCGAGCACCGCCGACGAATTGCCCTTCGCCACGATCTCCCCATTACGGTGCAACACCGCGTCGATGTCGCCGGTGTCGATCTCGCTGATCGGGACACGCTGCTCCCCCAGGATCCAACCGCACGACGACGCGTTGTCGGCGATCGTGTCGCACAGCGTGATCTTCCAATCAGTGATCCGCGAGTCGATCAGTTCGATCGACGGCACCACCCACTCCACGGCGTCGATCACGTCGTCGTTGGTACATCCCGCACCGGGTAGGTCCTTGCCGAGGATGAACCCGACCTCGACCTCCACCCGCGGAAAGCACAGTTTCGCGGCGTCTATCGGGGTCTTCTCGAAGTACTGCATCTCGTCGAGCAGATGCCCGTAGTCCGGCTCGTCGACGTTCATCATCTTCTGCATGGCCTCCGACGCGAGGCCCACCTTGTGCCCGGCGACCTTCGCGCCGGCGTCCAGGCGTTTGCGGATGTTGATCAGCTGGATCTCGTAGGCGTCGACGACGTCGAGGCCCGCGTGGGAGTCCGTAGGCCGATCGATCGCCACCGCCGACTGCTCCGCGTTCCACAGATCGGCCGCGATCTGCTCGCGTATTGCCTGGTCGACCGCCACGTGGTCTCCTTCTCGGTAGAATGAACGGGTTCTAGTTTAGAACATGTTGCAGTTGTGCGACATGCCCCGCCATCAACCCCACCAGACAACGGGCACCCTTCGCCCGTCCCCGACCACTCAGTGGGAGCCAACACCGTTCTGACCACGCGGCAGATGTAGCGGGAATCGGCTCCCGGCGACGATTCCCGCTACACCTGCGTGGAGGCAGCGGCCGAGAGCGCAGCCACGACCCTGGCGATCACGTCGTCGGGGTGGTTGACGAGGTCGTTCCAGGTGAAGTTGAGTACCGTCCAGCCGGCGGCGATGAGGTCATTGCGGCGAGTGCGGTCGTTCTGGAATGCATCGGCGTCACGGTGATAGGCCATTCCGTCGATCTCGACAGCGACACGCTCGGCGACGAACGCGAAATCGATGATGTACCGCCCGCTCGAATAGTTGGCGATCCAACCGGTGATGCCGGCCGATTCGAACAAACCGACCGTCAACCGCTCGGCCGAGGAGCGCGCGCCCGAGCCGACGCCCTCGAGCAGGCGTCCCATCGCCGTCGCCCCGACGGTCCCGCGCCTCCTGTCGTACACGGCCCGAAGTTGCCGCTCGGACACACGGCGCAGGAGCAGTGCCCGATCTAGAACGGATACGTCGCCTTCGACTGCGCCCTCGAGAACGGACAACGGCAATCCCGTCACCATGAGGTGGGAACGTTCGACCGCATCACGACCATCGAGACGACGACGAACAGCCCGGACGCCGGGTACACGCTTCACGTGGCCACCGGGAGTGGCGGTGACCGTGACGGTCGCCGGCGGCGAGTTGGCGACGCCATGCCAGTAGGCGGCACCCAGTCCGGACAGAATCGCGGTGCCACCCATTCTGAGAACCGCGATACGGATCGTGCTGCGCGGGGTGACCGGGTGATCGGCGAGACGGTAGATGCCGTAGGCCTCCCGCACCCAATCGCCCGACCCAACCAGCCTGCGCAGCGCCGAGTTGTCGAGACCGTGTACATCGGCCTCTGCCGCGGTCACCACCCCATCACGTTCGAGCGCGAACTGGCGGAGTTGCTTGCTCAACTTCACCCGATTTTGACGCACCAGCCCACCGACCGGTTCCCCGCCCCGGCACGCTGTGCAGACGTAGCCAGAATCGGCACCCACCGACGATTCCCGCTACGTCTGCGGCGGGTGCCGGCCGCGGCCTCTGGCGCCACATTTCTGCAACGTGTTCTAATTCTAGGTGAGAACACGTTCCACCCGTGGCGCATGAAGGGACTTCCATGGCCGGCGCGACCGAACCGACAGAGACCACCACCTCCCCGCAGACCAACACCGAGGCCTACGACGTGATCGTCGTGGGCGCCGGAGCGGCCGGACTCAGCGCGGCCATCACCGCGGCTGCGAGCGGCCTGAAAACCGTGATCATCGAGAAGTCCCCGTACTGGGGTGGCTCGACGTCACGGTCGGGTGGCGGCGTGTGGATTCCGAACAACTCGGTACTGAAGCGCGACGGCGTCGACGACACCGTCGACCGGGCCCGCGAGTACGTGCACACGATCATCGGCGAACACGCGCCCTCGGAGAAGATCGACGCCTACATCGATCGCGGCCCCGAGGCGCTCGATTTCTTGATGAAGCACGCGCCACTGGAACTCGAATGGGTCAAGAACTACTCCGACTATTACCCGGAGGCGCCGGGTGGCAGGCTCGGCGGACGATCGGTGGAGCCTCGTCCCTTCGACGCCCGGGCGTTGGGCGATGATCTGCAGACACTGCATCCGCAATACACCAAGGCGCCACTGAACATGGTGGTGCTGCAGTCGGACTACCGCTGGCTCAACACCGGGCTGCGGCATTGGCGTGGCCCGTTGCGGATGGCGAAGGTCGGTAGCCGATTCTTCTGGGCCCGTTCCCGCGGTAAGAAGCTGATCGCGATGGGTGCCGCTCTGGCAGCAGAATTGCTGCTCGGGGTACGGAAGCTCGGTGTGCCGCTGAAGCTCAACACCGGCCTGACCGATCTGCTCACCGAGGACGGCCGGGTGGTCGGGGTGCTGGCCGAATCCGAGGGCACCCAATTCGCCATCCACGCTCGTCACGGCGTGATCCTCGCCTGCGGCGGTTTCGAGCACAATGCCGAGATGCGGCAGAAGTATCAGCGCGAGCCGATCGGCTCGGACTGGACCACCGGCGCCCCGTCCAACACCGGCGACGGCATCACCGCGGGGCTCAAGGTCGGTGCGGCGGTGTCATTGATGGACGACTCCTGGTGGGGCCCGACGATCCCGCTGCCGCGCGGACCGTGGTTCGCGTTGTCCGAACGAGCCGTGCCGGGCACGTTCATGGTCAACGAACGCGGCGAGCGGTTCATGAACGAATCACTGCCCTATGTGGAGGCCGTGCACCAAATGTACGGCGGCGACTTCGGACAGGGCGACGGCCCGGGTGAGAACGTGCCGTCGTGGCTGATCATGGATCAGACCTGCCGTAATCGGTACCTGTTCGCGGGCGTCAATGCGCGCCAGCCACTCCCGAAGAAATGGTTCGAGGCCGGGGTTGTGGTCAGAGCCGGGTCGATCCGTGAGCTAGCCGACAAGATCGGCGTCCCGGCCGACACCCTGGCGAACACCACCGAGCGGTTCAACGGTTTCGCCCGCTCCGGGGTCGACGCCGACTTCGGACGCGGTAAGAGCGGCTACGACCACTACTACGGCGACATCACCAACAAGCCGAACCCAAGCCTGGGCGCGTTGACCAAGGCACCGTTCTACGCGGTCAAGATGGTGCCCGGCGACCTGGGCACCAAGGGCGGCATCGACACCGACGCCAGCGGCCGCGCACTGCGGGCCGACGGTTCGGTGATCGAGGGTTTGTATGCCGCCGGCAACACCAGCGCGCCGGTGATGGGCCACACCTATGCCGGGCCCGGCGCCACCATCGGCCCCGCGCTGGTCTTCGGCTATCTCGCCGCGCTCGACGCTGCGTCGAAGTCCACGGCCACCAGCACGCCCGCGAACAGCACAGGAGCCTGAACCATGCCCATCGACCCCGCCGTCGCGATCGGCGCCGAACTCCCCGAGATCAGCTTCCAGTGGTCGGCCTCAGATGTCGCGCTCTATCATCTCGCGGTCGGTGCGGCCGCCGATCCGATGGACACCGCGGGGCTCGCCTACGTCGACGATGTCTCACCCAAGGTGCTGCCATCGTTCGCCACCGTGGCCGCGTCATTCCATGCGACCGAACCGCCGAAGGTCGCATTCCCCGGCATCGACATCGACCTGGCCAAGGTGGTGCACGGCAGCCAGCAGGTGACCGCCCACCGGCCACTGCCGGCGAGTGGGAAGGCCACCACCCGCACCACCATCGCCGAGGTCCAGGACAAGGGTTCGGCTGCGGTGGTCATCCAGGAGTCGGTCACCACCGACGACTCGGGCCAGCCACTGTGGACTTCGCGCTCATCAATCTTCGCCAAGGGCGAGGGCGGCTTCGGCGGCGAACGTGGATCGTCGAACAAGGTCGCGTATCCGGATCGCGAACCGGACCATCGTCTTTCGGTGCCGACGCTCCCGCAACAGGCGCTGCTGTATCGCCTCTGCGGTGACCGAAATCCGTTGCACAGCGATCCGGAATTCGCTGCCGCGGCAGGCTTTCCACGACCGATCCTGCACGGCCTGTGCACCTACGGCACCGTCTGCCGTGCGGTCACCGACGCCGTGCTCGACGGCGACGTGGCGGCGGTACGTGACTACTCATCAACCTTCGCCGGCGTCGTGTTCCCCGGCGAGACATTGAATGTCAAGGTCTGGGATGAGAACGGAGAGTTGCTGATCACCGCGACCGTCGCCGACCGCGACGACGCGCCTGCACTCGGGAATGTGGTGTTGGCGCTCTGAGCGTGAGCCCGCTGGTCGAGTGGTAACGGGTTGACCAACCGCAGGTCGAGTAGCGACAACCCAAGTGACCAACCGCAGGTCGAGTAGCGACGAACGGAGTGAGGAGCGTATCGAGACCAGGTGACGTGGTCTCGATACGCCCTCGGCTAGCGCCTCGGACTACTCGACCACCGGGAAAGCCCGGCGCCCCGCACAAATCGCCCACCGAGAACGCCCAGCCCTCCCGAACAAACCGGCCACCGGGAAAGCCCGCCGACCCGAACAAATCGACACCGGGAAAGCCCGGCGCCCCGCACAAATCGACCACCGAGAACGCCCAGCCCTCCCGAACACACCGGCCACCGGGAAAGCCCGCCGCCCCGCACACACCGGCCACCGAGAACGCCCGCCGACCCGAACAATCGACCCCGAGATAGGCTCCCACACAAGGAGATCAGGCGCCTCAACCGCTGATCGAGTAGGCTCCGAGCCGCCAGGCGAGGAACCGTATCGAGATCAGTCACCTCGCGGCAGCATATCGACCAACTCCCCCAATTCGCCGTCGCCGGGCACCTGCTGCCCGAAGACAATGCGGTACAGCAGAAATCCGGCCCACCCGTCGACCACGACGTCCACCGGCAACGACTCCGGCAGCAACCCGGCAGCAACCCAGCGCTGCAGCATGCGCAGGCCCGGGCCACGTCGGGCCCGCAGGATGTCCCGCAGGCCGGCTTCTCCCTCCTGCCCACGTTCAGCCAGTGCACTGGCCACCACCGACGGATCGCCGAGCAGGGTGAGTGTCTCGACGATCTCCCGGAGGTAGGCCAGCACGTCGGTGCGCAACTCACCGGTGTCCGGCGTCGGCGGCTCGGCCAGTTCGTCGGCGAAGGCATCGGTGATGACCGATGCCCGATTGGGCCAACGCCGATACAGCGTCGCCTTGCCCACCCGCGCACGCCGCGCGATCGATTCCATTGTCACCTGGTGATAGCCGAGCTCACCCACCAGTTCACGCGCTGCGGCCAGTACCCGGTTGTCGACGTGCGGGTCGCGCGGGCGCCCGCGTCCGCGCTGGGCCCCGACGGCGTCACCGCCGATGCAGTCTGCAGACTCGCTGCTCGTTCCGGACGTCACCCTCGTATTCAACACCCGGAAATATCGGAACGCTACGTCTCGTTATTGTGGGTGTAGGCGGCCCGCCACCGCGACGGACCGATTTCGCGAAGGAAGGGACTTTCCATGACCACACGTTTCACCGACAAGGTCGTTCTCATCACCGGCGCCGGTTCGGGCCTCGGCCGCGCCGCGGCCCTCCAACTCGCCTCCGAAGGCGCGTCACTGTCACTGATCGACGTCAGCGAGGCCGGACTCGCCGACACGGCTGCGCAGGTGACCGAGATCGCCTCGGGCACCAAAGTGCTGCAGCTAGTCGCGGACGTCAGCAACGAGTCCGATGTCGAGTCCTACGTGCAGAAGACGGTCGAGGCGTTCGGTCGTATCGACGGCTTCTTCAACAACGCCGGCATCGAGGGCAAGCAGAACCTGACCGAGGATTTCGGGTCCGAGGAATTCGACAAGGTGGTGTCGATCAATCTGCGGGGCGTATTCCTGGGCCTCAAGTATGTGCTGGCAGTGATGAAGGATCAGGGGGCGGGACATGTCGTCAACACGGCGTCCGTCGGAGGCATCCGCGGTGTGGGGAACCAGTCCGGCTACGCGGCCGCCAAGCACGGCGTGGTGGGCCTGACCCGCAATTCCGGGATCGAGTACGGCCAGTACGGCATCACAGTCACCGCCATCGCTCCCGGCGCGATCATGACCCCCATGGTCGAGGGGGTCACTCAAGCAGATCGACCCGGACAACTGGGAAGAGGCTGGCCGTCAGTTCGTCAGCGCGAATCCGATGCAGCGGTTCGGACGCCCAGAGGAGGTCGGCCACCTCGTCGCGTTCCTGCTGTCCGACGACGCCTCGTTCATCAACGCCACCACCATTCCGATCGACGGCGGACAGTCCGAGAAGTACTGACCCCCGACACCTCCCGTGGTTCTCACCACACCGTGGTGGGCGTCGTCCCGGAACGACGAATCGGACAGTAGTCTCGACGCGGACCATCCGCAGTCAAACCCCGCCCGAACCGGGCGATCCCGCGAGGAGACCTGATGAGTGATTCGCTGCAGTCCTTACTCGACACCAACCGCCCGGCCGTGGTGGCCGACCTCGTCGACGTCATCGACGCCGAGGTCGCGGATCAGAAGGGACTCGGCGGCGCTGCAGTCAAGACCGCCTACGCCGCCGCGCAGAAGGTGAAGCCGGGTGTGGTCACCTCGGCGACCAACCTGTTGCTACCCGATTTCCTGACCGCGCTGCAGCCGTTCTGGGATAACAAGCCGGCCGACGTATCGTTCGCCGACCATCTGGCCGCCAACAGCGATGCGGCCGCCGAAGCGCTGTTGACCGTCACCGACGATCAAACGGCCACGGCCCGCCCTGCACTCGCCAAGGCCTACGGCTCGCTACGCGGAAAGGCCAAGGGGTATGTCGCGGCGTCACTTCCGCGGGTAGGCGCGGCGATCGAGAAGCACGCCGGCTAGCACGTCACGAATCCGACCCACGCGTCCATCGACCAGCCGTGACGGTTGATCGGTGGGCGCTGTCGTATGCGCTTGCGCCCAGCGGCGGCTGGTCAGGCGGCCGAGGTGACGATGAGCAGCAGGCCGACGACGACGGCGATCAACGCGCCGAGCATCGACAACACCCGCCACACATGCACCCGCGCCGGTGTGTAGTCGGAACGTTGGGAAGAGGCGACTTGTGGTGACGCCATGACTTCTCACTTTCAGTAGTCCGGGTCAACGCTGACCAACTGGACGGCGATCACCGGTCTTGGTACTGCAGTGATAAATGTGTCACATGTTTCGTGGTGATCGCGCTCACCGACGACGCGTGTCATGATCACGAAAAGGCAACAGGTCGGAGGACAGATGGTGCAGACGGCAACGACGACCACGCGTGGCTTCGACCTTCGCTCGGTATGGCTGATCGCCATCGCGTGTGCGGCCGTGAGCATGGTGGTGGCCGCGATGGCCGCGCTGAACACCGCCCTACCGGAGATCGCCGTCGACACCGGCGCCGATTCCGGTCAGATGACCTGGATTGTCGACGGATACACCCTCGCGTTGGCGGCGTTGCTGTTGCCGGCCGGAGCGATCGGTGATCGGTTCGGCCGACGAGGTGTACTCATCGTCGGACTCTTCGCCTTCGCGGTCGCGTCGATGCTGCCGATCTGGATCAACGATCCGGTGCAATTGGTCGTGACTCGCGTCCTGGCCGGTGCGGCCGCCGCGCTGATCATGCCCGCGACGCTCTCGCTGATCACCTCCGGCGTGCCCGAGCATCGCCGCGCCATCGGCGTCAGCATCTGGGCAGCCGTCGCCGGTGGCGGCGCCATCGCCGGTTTCCTGGTCACCGGTGTCCTGCTCGAGTTCTTCAGTTGGCATTCGATCTTCATCACCTTCGCATCGTCGGCACTGCTCACCGCGTTGCTCAGCCTCACCATCGGCACCTCGCGCGACAGCAACCCGGGACGCTTCGACATCGCCGGGTCGGTGACGTCGATCCTGGCCGTCACCGGTGTCGTCCTCGGCCTGCTGGAGGCCCCGCATCGGGGATGGGCCGACCCGCTCGTACTCATCAGCCTGGTCGGCGGCATCGCACTGGCGGTCGCCTTCGTCGTCCTCGAATTACGGCGCTCCTCTCCACTTCTGGATGTCCGGCTGTTCACCAACCGCGCTTTCGGTTCCGGTTCGCTGTCGATCGCAATGCAGTTCTTCGCGTCGTTCGGCGTGTTCTACCTGATGCTGCAGCAACTCCAGTTGGTGTTCGGCTATACACCGTTGCAGTCGGCGTTCGCGTTGATGCCGATGGTGGTGGGCGTCGGTGTGTTCGCCTTGATCGGCAACTGGATCGCGGTGCGGTTTCATGCCCTGCGGTTCGTACTGGCCGGCGGCATCATGCTCAGCGGGATCGGCATCGTGCTGCTGGGCACGGTCGAATACGACTCCTACTGGGCTGCACTGTGGATCATCGTGTTGTGCGCAATCGGTATCGGCCTGGCGACCGCGTCGTCGACGACGGCGATCATGTCCAACACCCCGACCGACAACCAAGGTGTCGGTTCGGCGGTCAACGACACCGCGCGCGAACTCGGTGCAGCGATCGGCATCGCGGTGGCCGGAAGCATCATGGCCGCCGGCTACTCGTCAAGGATCGGGCCGGTCGCCGACAACGCGCAGGCTCAGCTGACCGCAGCTGGTGAACAACGCATCGCCGCCGGCGACCCGATCGTCGGTCAGATGCTGGTGCAGCAGGCCGGCGAAGCCGCCGAATACATCCGGCGATCGCTGGCCGAGGCGACCGCCGTCGTCGAACGACTCAGCGAACAGGCCGCGCCGCTGGCGATGCAGATCGCCGCCGACGCCCAGAACGCGTTCCTGGAACCGATGCGGCAGGGCTACATCGTGCTCGGGTCGGTGCTGATGGCGAGCGCGGTGGCGCTACTGTGGCTCGCGCCGCGTCGCGTGGTCCCAGAGCCGGACGGTGTCGATGCCACCCGTTCGACCGATGAGATCTCCGTCGGCGCAGCCATCGACACCGAGACCTCGGCGCGCCCTGAGACCAACCGCCCGGACTGAGGGTGCTGTCGTCTGACGGCGTCGTCGGCACCGTCCTCGCCGTCGCCGTTCTGGCGCTCGTTGTCGTCACAACGGTCACCGTGCGGCGCGGTGTCGCGACTGTCATCGCTGTGGCCTCGGCTGTGGCGGTGGTGGCGCTGGGTTTGACCGACGTGCCCGTTGCAGCCGATGAGATCCGTTTCATCGCACCGACGATCGCCTTTCTCGCTGCCATGCTCGTGGTGGCCGACGTCTGCGCCCGGACGGGCGTGTTCACCTGGGTCGGATGGGTGGTGGAAGGCTGGAGCCACGGGTCACCGAATCGACTGCTGCGCATCGTCTTCGTGGTCGCCGCCGTCACCACCGCGGTGTTGTCGATCGATACCACGATCGTGCTGCTGACGCCGGTCGCCGTGATCACTGCCCGCCGACTCGGTGCGCGTATCACGCCGGTCTCATACGCCGGAAATCATCTTGCCAACACCGCCTCCACCCTGTTTCCGGTCTCGAACCTGACGAATCTATTGGCGTTCAGTGCAACCGGCTTGAGTTTCCTGGGGTTTGCGGGTGTGATGGCGGCGCCGTGGATAGCGGCGATCGTGGTGGAGTATCTGATCTTCCGGTGGTTCTTCGCCGACGACCTGACGGTCAGATCACCACGTCGTAACAGGGATCCCGCAACGCCACCGCACACACCGCGCTGGGTGTTGACGTGTCTGGCACTTCTGTTCGTTGCTTTCGTGGTGTCCGAACCGTTGGGCGTGCCGCTGGCCGCGACGGCGGCGGTGGGCGCAGCGGTCATGTTGGCCCCGATGGCGTTTCGCGACCCAACAGTGACCGCGCGGCATACAGCCCGCGCGCTCAACGTCGGTTTCCTGGCATTCGTGGCAGCTCTCGGAGTGATCATCCTGCCGGTCCGCGAGGGCGCGATCGGGGACGCGGTGAGTCATCTGATCCCTACAGGCTCCGGCTTCCTCGCCATGGTCGCGGTGGCCGTGCTCGCCGCGATTTCGGCCAATGTGGTCAACAACCTGCCCGCCACCCTCCTGCTCGTCCCACTCACCGCCCATCAGCCGGCGCTGGTGCTCGCGGTGGTGCTCGGCGTGAACATCGGTCCCAACCTCGCCTACTTCGGATCGCTCGCGAACCTGCTGTGGCGGGACATCATGCGCCGCGACTCGACGGCGGCCCCGAGATCCCGGGACTACCTGCGGCTCGGCGCGCTGACCGTGCCGCCGACGCTGCTGGTCGCGGTGGTGGCGTTGTGGATATCTGTGCGCCTCGGCGGGTTGTGATCTCGCCAGGGTCTCGATACGCCACTCACTCCGTTCGCAGCTACTCGACCAGCGAAAGGGCACGCGGCCACCGGGCCACCGCTAACCCCACCAACCGCTGATCGAGTAGCCCGCGAGCCCCCAGGCGAGCGAGCGTATCGAGATCACACACGCACCAGGGTCTCGATACGCCACTCACTCCGTTCGCAGCTACTCGACCAGCAAAATGGCGCGAGCTACGTCAGTTCGCGGCGGCCGCGGGCTCGGTGGCTTCGGCGGCGGCATTCTTGGCCCACTTGTAGTCGGCCTTGCCGGCCGGGGTGCGCTTCACCTCCTCGACGAACACCACGGTGCGCGGAACCTTGTACCCGGCGAGCGATTCCCGGCAGTGGGCGCCGATGTCATCGATGGACGGTTCCACCGCATCCTCAGCCACTGCCACCACCGCTGCCACCCGTTGGCCGTACTTGGCGTCGGGCACCGGCACGACGAGCGCGTCGGCCACGGCGGGGTGGGCGTGCAGAACCGCCTCGACCTCTTCGGCGTACACCTTTTCGCCACCGGTGTTGATGCACTGTGAACCTCGGCCGAGGAAGACGATGGTTCCGTCGGCCTCGACGGTGCCCATGTCGCCGAGGATCGAGATCCGTGTTCCGTCCGGCAGGGTCGGGAAGGTCTTTGCCGTTTTGGCCTCGTCCTTGTAGTAACCCAGCGGCACGTTCCCGATCCGTGCGATGTAGCCGACGTCGCCCGAGCCGGGCTCGATCTTGTTGAGCCGCTCGTCGACCACCATCATCTTGTCGGTCGGCGGTACCCGCAGGTTGCCGTTCTCATCCATCATGATCTCGCCGTCGTTTCCCGATTCCGAGGCACCGAAGTTGTCGCGCAGCACCAGATCCGGCTTCACCGCGAGGAACCGGTCCCGCACGTGTTGGGACCAGATCGCCCCACCGGAGGTGACCGAGAACAACGACGACAGGTCGACCTCGCCCTGGCGTCGCTCGAACTCCTCCACGAGCGGCATGCCCATCGCGTCGCCGACGATCAGGATGATCTGCACCTTCTCCCGCTCGACTTCGGACACGATGGCCGAGGGTTTGAAGTCACGTTGGATGACCAGCCGACCACCGAGGGTGAAGAAGGTGAACAACGAGTACGACGCCGCGCCGTGCATCAGCGGTGCAGCGAGCAGGAACGCCATCGAGGGGAAATCCTTGACCGCGGTGGCGATCTCCGCGAGGTCCTTGCGTGCCTCACCGTAGGGGTTACCCCCGGACAGAGGTTTGCGGAAGAAGTCATCGTGCTGCCACATGACCCCCTTGGGGTACCCGGTGGTGCCTCCGGTGTAGAGCAGGTACAGCTCTTCGCCGGTGCGCGGTTCGAAGTCACGCTGCGTGGGCGTCGTCGCCGCGTCGGAGAAAGACACGATCTCCACCGACCGGTCGCCGGGCAGGTCCACCGCCGCGTCGGACAACTCGGGAGCCAGCTCGCCGATGACGAAGACCACCCGCACATTGCGCAGCTCCGGCAGGAGTTGCGCCACACTGCGCTGGTGTTCTTCCAGCTCGACGATGATCGCCCGCGAGTCGGAATTGTCGAAGATGTAGTGCAGTTCGGAGTTGGTGTACCGGTAGTTGATATTGACCGGAACGGCGCGGATCTTGAGCAGGCCCAGCAGGCTGGTGACATGCTCGACGCTGTTCTTCAGGAACAGCGACACGTTGTCGTGCGCGCCGATTCCCGACTCCGACAACAGGTGCGCGACCTGATTGGCCAGCTGGTCGAGTTCGGCATAGCTGATCTGGCGGCCCTCGTAGCTCAACGCGATCCGGTCAGGTACCGCATCGGCGACCGTCTCGAACACGTCGGCCAGATTGAACTTCATGTCGTCTCCTTGCTGCGCGCGGTGTTAGATGGTTCGGGTGAGGACCAGGCCGCTGGTCGGAACTCCGGTGCCGGCGGTGACCACGACCTGCGCGGCGCCGTCGACCTGGTTGACCGAGGTTCCGCGTACTTGCCGGACGGCCTCGGCGATGCCGTTCATACCGTGGATATAGGCCTCACCGAGTTGACCGCCGTGGGTGTTCAGCGGCAGTTGCCCACCGACCTCGAGCGCACCCGGCTCTCGCACCAGCTCTTTCGCCTCGCCCCGTGCGCAGAACCCGAGTTCTTCCAGTTGCATGAGGGTGTAGGGGGTGAAGTGGTCGTAGAGAATGGCGAGGTCCATGTCGGAGGGGCCGAGACCTGACTGTTTCCACAGTTGACGGCCGACCAGGCCCATCTCGGGCAGGCCGGCGAGGTCGTCGCGGTAGTAGCTGGACATGATGAACTGGTCGTCGGCGCTGCCGGCAGCGGCCGCCGCGATCACCGCGGGGGTGTGCGGCAGGTCCTTGGCCCGCTCCGCGGAGACCACCACGATGGCGACACCGCCGTCGGACTCCTGACAGCAGTCGAGCAGATGCAGCGGCTCGGCGATGTAGCGCGACTGTTGGTGGTCGTCGAGGGTGATCGGTTTGCCGTGGAAGAACGCGTTTGGGTTCACTGCGGCGTGTTTGCGGTCCACCACCGCGATCTGTCCGAAATCCTCACTGGTGACACCGTATTCGTGCATATAGCGCTGGGCGACCATCGCAACGAAAGCCGCCGGCGTGGACAGGCCGTGTGGATATGAGAACGCGTTGTCGGTGCCCGACGAGTTCTCTTGATTGGCCACCGCGCTGTTGACCTGGCCGAATCTCAAGCCCGATCGTTCGTTGAACGCACGGTAGGCGACGACGACATCGGCAACACCGGTGGCCACCGCCATCGCCGCCTGCTGAACCGTCGCGCAGGCCGCACCGCCGCCATAGTGGATGCGGGAGAAGTAGGTCATCTCCTTGATACCGACCGAACGGGCGACGGCGATCTCGGCGTTGGTGTCCATCGTGAATGACACCAGTCCGTCGACATCGGCCGGTGTGAGTCCGGCATCGGCGATTGCGGACTGGACCGCTTCGGCCGCCAGCCGCAGTTCGCTGCGTCCGGAGTTCTTGGAGAACTCGGTGGCACCGATGCCGGCGATGGCTGCTCTGCCCGACAAACCGCCCATCATGCACCACCCCCGATCGTCAGGGTGACCGTCGAGATCACGTGCTTGCCCAGTGAATTGGTTCCGGTCACCGACACCGTGAGGACGTCGTCGGCAATGTCGGACACCTCACCGGTGAAGGTGACCGAGTCGTAGGCGTACCACGGCACACCGAGTTTCAGATTGATCGAGCGGATGCGTGCCGATGGTCCGGCCCAGTCGGTGACGAACCGCTCCACCAGCCCGGTGTCGGTGAGGATGTTGACGAAAATGTCTTTGGACCCTTTGGCCTGTGCCAGGTCCCGGTCGTGGTGCACGTCCTGGAAGTCGCGAGTGGCCAGCGCCGTCGCCACCACGAATGTCGGCGATGCGTCGATGGTCAGCGGTGGCAACGTGTCCGCGATCCGGACCGGTTGCGGGGCAAGACTGGTCACGGCTGTCCCTTCGTTGTCGCAGGGGTCCAGGCATACAGGGTCCATGGGTCGGTTCCTGTCTCGGTGTCGGCCGGGAAGTCCAGAAACGTGACCTCCACCGCCATCCCGATCGTGACAACCGCCGGGTCGACGTCGCGGAGCTCACCCAGCATCCGGACACCTTCCTCGAGTTCCACCAGCGCCACCACGAACGGCAACTGCCGACCGGGCACCTTCGGGGCGTGGTGTACGACGTAGCTGAACACCGTGCCCCGGCCGGAGGCGACGAGGTAGTCGGTGGTGGGTACGGTTCCGTCTGCCTGGCGCGGTTTCCACGTCGCCGGAATCGGCGGGTGGCGCAACGTGCCGTCGTCGAGCTGCTGGATGCGCAGTTCATGGGACGCGACACCGTCCCAGAAGAACGCGGTGTCGCGTGATGCGCTCGGCTTGAGCATCCGGGTCGGATCGAGATCATCCGGTACTTGCGGTTCCGCCGGTTCCGCCGGTTGGGTTTTCGCCGACGGCCGGAATTTCAGGATGCGGAAAGACATCTCGGCGACCACCTCGTCACCGACCGACCACACGTTGCGGGTGGTGAAGAACCAACCTTCGCCAAGAGCCGTCTGCTTGGGGCCCACGACGTCGGTGAGATCAGACGAGATGGTGACCTGTTCGCCGGGCCGGGTGTAGCGGTGATAGACGGTGTCGCAGTTGGTCGCGACCACCGAGGTGTAACCGGCCTGATCGAACAGTTCGGTGGCACGTCCCAGCGGATCGTCGGCGGCCCGCTGTGCGTGCAGTCCGCGCATCGTCCACACCTGCGCCATCGCCGGCGGCGCGACGACCCCAGGGTGTCCGGCAGCGCGAGCGGCGTCGTCGTCGACGTAGACGGGATTGCGGTCCCCCATCGCCTCCACCCAGTTGTGGATCATCGGCTGGTTGATGGGATCTCGGCCCGCTCTGGGGGCGCTGGGTCCGTCGGCCTTGATGGCCTCAGCTGCGGAGAGGATGTCGGTGGGTGTGCTCATCATCGCCCTCGCAATCGAAGGTCGGCGGGGGTGGTCTCGATACGCCGCTCGCCTAGCGGCTCGCAGCTACTCGACCACCAGAGGGCAGCCCCCGTCCCCACCGGACGAGACACCGACCACCCGAGGGAAGCACCCGTCCGCACCAGTCGAGACACCGACCACCCGAGGACAGCCCCCGTCCCCACCGGACGAGACACCGACCACCCGAGGACAGCCCCCGTCCCCACCGGACGAGACACCGACCACCCGAGGGCAGCCCTCCGGCGGGACGAGTCCTTCCCCACCGGTCGAGTAGCCGACGAGCGGCAGCGAGGAGGCGTATCGAGACCTCGTGACACCCTCGCCCTCATCGCTTGGCCCTCGGCAATCCCAATCCGGCGGTGGCGATCATGTCGCGCATCACCTCGTTGACGCCACCGCCGAAGGTGATCACGACGTTTCGCTTCTGCTGCACGTCGAGCCAGTCGACCAACGCTGCAGTCTCGGGATCGGTGAAATCGCCGTAACGCCCGACGATGTCGTTGATCAGTCGGCAGACGTGTTGCAGCCGCTCGGTGGCGAACACCTTGGTGGCCGCGGCGTCGGCCATGGAGATCGCCTCCCCGGTCGAGGCGATCTGCCAGTTGAGGAGTTCGTTGATGCGGGCGTAGGCATCGATCTCGGCCAGGGCCCGCCGGACGTCGGAGTGCTTGGCGATGACGGTGCCGTCCGCGCCGGACTGCTGAGCCCAGGCTCGTACCCGCGCGGCGAGTCCGTCGATCCGGCCCGCGGGCCCGAGCATCACCCGCTCGTGATTGAGCTGGGTGGTGATCAGCTTCCACCCGTCGCCCTCATTGCCGACCCGCATCGACACCGGCACCTGCACGTCGTTGTAGTAGGTGGCATTCACGTGGTGCGCACCGTCGGCGGTGATGATCGGGGTCCAGCTGAACCCCGGGTCGCGGGTGTCGACGATGAGGATCGAGATGCCCTTGTGCTTCGGTGCGTCCTTGTCGGTCCGGACGGCCAGCCAGATGTAGTCGGCGTCATGGCCGCCGGTGGTGAAGATCTTCTGCCCGTTGACCACATAATGGTCGCCTTCGAGCACCGCGCTGGTGGTCAGCGAGGCCAGGTCGGTCCCCGCTTCGGGTTCGGTGTACCCGATCGCGAAGTGCACCTCACCGGCGAGGATGTCGGGTAAGAACTTTCGCTTGAGCTCGTCGGTGCCGTGTTCCTGCAACGTGGGTCCGACGGTCTGCAGGGTCACCGAGGGCAACGGGACGTCGGCGCGGACGGCCTCGTTGGTGAAGATCTGCTGTTCGATCTGACCAAAACCTTTGCCGCCGTATTCTTTCGGCCACCCGACACCGAGCCACCCGTCCTTGCCCATCTGTCGGATCACCGCGCGGTAGGTCTCGCCGTGACGTTCGGTGAGCATCACCCGCGCGTCCTCGGCGCTCACGAGATTCGTGAAGTATTCGCGCAGTTCGACCCGCAGCGCCTTCTGCTCGGGGGTGAGATCAATGAACATCTGTTGCCTGCCCTTTCGGGTCGAGACGGGCGTCGGAATCGTCGGCGATCTCGTCGAGACGGGCGTCGGGCCCGCCGACGAGCCGGGCGAGGTCCTTGGCGATCGAGAAGTACCGGTGCAACGGATAGGTCACGTCCACACCGATCCCGCCGTGCAGGTGGGTCATGGTCCGCAGGGTTGCCGGTATCTCGGTAGCCACCCAGTAGGCGGCGATTCCCAGATCCTGTGTAGCGTCGAGTCCTTCACTCATTCGCCAGGCAGCCGCGGTCGTCGATAGATCCAGTGACCGGGCGACCACATAGATGTCGGCGAGTTGTTGTCCGACGGCCTGGAACATCGCGATCGGCTTGCCGAACTGCTCACGATGGGTGACGTGGTCGGCGGTGAGTCGAGCGGCACCGGCGACGAGTCCCTGCGCATACGTTGCCAGCAGCAGGCGATACCGATCGCGAACGGCTCCGGCTTCGGTGGCGACGAGGTCGTCGGTGCCGACCGCGACGCCGTCGAAGCGCACGGTGTACTCGCCCCACCCGCTCGAGGTCGGTGTGCGCGTCATGCTCACCCCGTCCGCGTCGGAGGCCACCAACACCGCGCCATCGTCGGTGGTCACCAGCAGCGCCGACGATCCCTCCGCATGCAGGACTCCCGTCTTGATGCCGGTGAGCCGGCCGTCGCGCACGGTGGTGCGCGGCGTCTCGGTGAGGGCATCGCCGAGCTCGCCGATGGCGATGGCATGCCAGGCGCCGTTCGCCACCGTAGGCGACCACGTCCCGCGGACCGACCGCCCGGCGGCACCAAGCGCCAGGGCCGACACGAGTGATCCCACGGCTGGCGTCACAGCCGCCGACTCCCCCATGCGTCGGAGCAGGGGCAGTAGGTCGATCACGGAGACGTCGTCGCCTCCGACATCGGCAGGTAATGCGAGCGCGGCGAGTCCGGCGTCCACAACCGACCGCCACAACGCGGTGTCGAATCCGCCGGGCGCGTTGCTCTGCCGATCGCGCCGACCGAACGTGGATTCCCAGTCCGGTTGGTGCCGCGCGAATACCTCTGCGGCGGCATCACGAACTGCTACCGCCGTGTCGTCGAGGGCGAAGTCCACCCCGGTGCCTCCTTGCCACAAATTAGAACTTGTTCTAGTTGTATCAGATGGCGTGTCCGGTGTGGGAGTAATGGCCTCTCAACTGCAGATTTCCCGCGCGCTCCGGGCGTCGTCACAGGTCAGCCGCGGGGCAGACCGAGAATCCGTTCCGCGGCTGCGGTCCGCAGAATCTGCGTGGTACCCCCGGCGATGGACAGGCACCGGTTCTGCAGCAATGCGTCCGACGCGTCGGAGGCGGCCACCCCGTCGACGCCCAGCAGATCGAAAGCGAATTCCGGAACCGACTGACGATGCTGGACGCCGATCAGTTTGCGCACGCTCGACAACGCCCCCGGGTCGTGACCTTCCAGACGCCGGGTGACCGCACGGGCATCGATGACGCGACCGGTGTGGGCTTCGGCCACCAGGTGCCCGAGGCCGGCCAACTCGTCGGGAGTCAGCTCGCGGGCCATCGCCTCGGCCTGACGCAGCAGGGAATCCATCTCCTTGCCCAAGCCCGAACCGCCCATCGCCACGCGTTCGTTGGCCAGGGTCGTACGGGCCAGCCGCCAGCCGCCGTTGACCGGGCCGACGACGCACTCGTCCGGGACGAACACGTCGTCGAGAAACACCTCGTTGAAGTTCGCGCGGCCGGTGAGTTCACGCAGCGGCCGGATGTCGATACCAGAGGTGTTCATGTCGATCAAGAAATAGGTGATGCCCTTGTGTTTCGGTGCGTCGGCGTCGGTGCGCGCCAGGCACACCCCCCAGGATGCGTTGTGCGCCTGGGAGGTCCAGATCTTCTGCCCTTGCAGCCGCCAGCCGCCGTCGGCGCGAGTGGCCTTGGTACGCAACGCCGCGAGGTCCGAGCCCGCCTCGGGCTCGCTGAACAGCTGGCACCACACGATGTCGCCGGTCAGGGTCGGCGACACGAATCGTTGCCGCTGTTCGTCGGTGCCGTGTTCGAGGATCGTCGGGATCGCCCACGCGCCGATCACCAGGTCGGGCCGCTCGATCCGCGCGCGCTCGAACTCGTCGTCGATGAGCAGTTGTAGGGCCGCGCCGGCACCCAACCCATAGGGCGCGGGCCAATGCGGCATCAGATAGCCGGAATCGGCCAGTCGCGCCCGACGTCGCGACGGATCGAGGGCGGCGATGTCGTCCACTGATGCCCGGACCTCCGCGCGCCGGTCCTCGACTGCGGACAGATCGATCCGAAAGTTCCTTCGGTGCCCCGCCATTCCGAGCCGGGCGAGTTCCCGAGCCGACGACATTCCCTGGCCGATGGCGGCGCGAGCGGTCAGCGCTGCCCGCAAATAGAGATGAGCGTCGTGTTCGTAGGTGAAGCCGATGCCACCGAGGATCTGCACGCAGTCCTTGGCATTGGTCGTGGCGGCTTCGGCCGCGATGACGTCCGCCGCGCACCTGCTGACGGCGAGCTGGGCAATGACCTCCTCGTCGTCGGTCGCGAGACGTTCGTCCACCGCGCGCGCCAGATCCCATGCGACCGCGGTGAGCTCTTCGCTGCGGCAGAGCATGTCGGCGCAGATGTGTTTGATCGCCTGAAACGAGCCGATGGGTGCACCGAACTGGGTGCGCACCCTGGCGTAGTCGACGGCAGTGTCCAGCGACCACCGAGCGATGCCGCTCAGGTAGGCGGCGGTCGCGGCCGACAGACTCGCGGTGACCAGATCACCGTCCGGCAGGTCGATGAGGTCCCCACCCTGCACGCCGGTGACCTGCACCCGCGACACCGACACGGTGCCGCTGATGACGCCGTGTGCCTCGGCGGTGGTGGCACCAACGCCCGGGGGCAGGATTCGCCAGGAGACCCCGTCGCCTCCGTCTTCGAACGGGATCACCACCGCGCAGCCGTCGACGTAACCGGGCACCAGGCCCAGGTCGAGCGCACCGTCGTGCGGAGGATTTGCCGCCATCTCGGCGTACGCCGCTGCCGGAGCGACCACGGCCACTGCCCCGGAGGCGACCCGCGCAAGCAGGTCACCGGCGCGCGCGTCATCGGACCGCGAGAGCCCGAGCGCGGCAGCGACCATCGGACCGATAGGGCCAGGCACCAGGCTGATACCGCACTGCTCGATCATGGCGGCGACATCGATGAAGGTCGCACCGAAGCCGCCGGAGTCCTCGGGCAGGGCGCCCGCGAAGACACCGAACTCGGCGAGTTGCGCTAACAGACCGGTCCACTGGTCGGCAGGCTTGTCGATGTCGGCACGGACCAGTTCGGTGGTCGAGACGCTGCGCGCCCAGGTATCGATCGCGTCGCAGACGGCGATCTGTTCGCTTGACGTGGCGATTGTCACGTGAATCCTCTGTATGTCAGGTTGTGACGGGCAAATAGAACCTGTTCTAATATGCCATGGGTGTTTGCCAACCGGTAGGCACCGTTCGAACCGACCACGTGAGGATGTCTTCGAGCACATGGCACGATCTGCAGCGGCCAAGGCGCCCGTCGAGCCCGCGGCCCCCACCGCCTCGGCAGCTGGTTCAGCGTCGAGCGGCACCGAGACCGGTTCAGCGGCGCAGCGCGAACGGCGTCGTCGCATCCTGGATGCGACGCTGGCGTTGGCATCCAAAGGTGGTTACGACGCGGTCCAGATGCGCACCGTCGCCGACAAGGCCGACGTCGCCGTGGGTACGCTCTACCGATATTTTCCCTCCAAGGTGCATCTGCTGGTCACCGCCCTCGCGCGCGAGTTCGAACGCGTCGAGTCGCGAGTGGATCGCTCACAGCTGCGCGGCGACAACGCAATCGAGCGGCTGCGTCATGTGCTGGACATGATCACCTATGCGATGCAACGCGATCCGCTGCTCACCGAGGCCATGACGCGGGCGTTCATGTTCGCCGACGCCTCGGCCACTGCGGAGGTCGATCAGGTCGCCGGCATCATCGATCGGCTCCTCGCGGGCGCGATGGTCGACGACGGTGAGCCCGGCGAAGAGGATCTGGCGATCGCCCGTGTCATCTCCGATGTGTGGATGTCGAATCTGGTGCAGTGGTTGACCCGCCGCGCCTCGGCCACCGACGTCACCAACCGCCTCGAGCTGACGGTTCGGCTGCTGTTGAAGGATCGGATTCAATAGGTCTGCGGAGTCATCCGGTCTATTCGCTAGAGCCCGAACCCAACTGCTGATCGAGTAGTTCGAGCCGCTAGGCGAGAACGTATCGAGATCAGCCGCTTCCTACCGCCGCAGATCCGCCGCGATCATCGGCCACGTGCGCTTGAGGTCGGATTCCCAGTACTGCCAGGAATGCGTCCCGTTGGGTCGCGCAATCAGTTTCATCGGCACGCGCAGCGACCGAAGCCGCGCCGCCATGTCCTGGGTGCATTGGTTGACCGCCGCCTCGATCGCGCCGCCGAGCACCACCTGATTCGCCAGTACCAGCGGATTTCCCTGCACCAGTTCGGCATTCATCTGGTCGTACTTTCCTGGCAGACCCGTACCGCTGGTCATGTACACCTTGGTGCTGCGCAGCTTCGCCGCCCGGAGGTAGGGATCGTTGGCTCGCCAACCCGGTCCACCGACCGGCCCCCACATGTTGGTGAGGTTGCCCTGCCCGCGGTCGGCCACCACCATCCGGATGTAGGCCTGTCCCAGCGGATCACTGGTCCGCGCGCAGCCACTGTAGGCGGCCACCGACCGATACAACTTGGGAGCGGCGATCGCCAGGTTCAGCACCGACGTGCCGGCCATCGAGATCCCGGCGATGGCGTTGACCTTGGTGGTCTCGAACTCCTTGTCGATGAGCGGCGGAAGCTCTTTGGTCAGGAACGTCTGCCACTTGTTGCGACCCAGCACCGGATCGTCGCGCTGCCAGTCGGTGTAGTAGGAGAACGCGCCACCGATCGGGGTGACCACATTGACGTTCTTGTCGGCGAAGTACTTCACATAGTCGGTCTTGGCCGTCCAGGTGGCGGAGTCCTCACCACCACCGGCCCCGTTGAGCAGGTACAGCGTCGGACGCGGCTTGCTGGTGTTGCGCGGGCGCAGCACGGTGATCGGAATCATCTTCTGCATCGACGCCGACCACACGATCAGCGTCGTGTGCTGTGGGTTGTCGTGGATGACGGTGTCGATGCGGGAGATCGCCCGGTCTGGCTCAGGCAAGGCCGAGGCGGCGGCCGCGCCAAGCGTGAGCCCTACGGTCACCGCCGTCGCAGCGGCGATGCCGGCCAGCCACCGACGTCGTCCAACATTGTTCACGAAAAGTCCCTTCAGCCTCACCCGCCACAATTGTCACAGATGCTAACCGTTGAACAGCTCAACCAACAGCCGAAGGGCGCCTCTCGTTAGGCGTTCGTGACGGTTAACCGCCCGTCGAGCCCGACCCTCGCGGAATGACCAGGGCGAACATGGCTCGGAGACAGTCCGCCAGATCACTGCCGGGATCCGACAACCAGCGCTCATGCCCGGCCATCGAAGCAGCGAGGACCGCGTAGGCAACAGCACGGGGATGGTCCGAGTCGGCCGCAACACCTGTGCGCTCGGCGATGAAATCAGCGATCACCACGCGCCACTGCCGGTAGACAGCGTTGGCGTGTGCTTGCACCGCCGGGGCATAGAGGATCAACTCGGCCCGCCCACGAGCCCACTCGAGTTCATCACCGCGGTGATCGACGGCGGCGATGAACGCGTCTTCGACAACGTCGACGGGATCCGCGAATCGGGGCGCCGTAGCCAACAACTCGCAGAAATGCGCCATCTCCGTGTCGGACTCGACCCAGACGACATCGGCCTTCGTTGCGAAGTATCGGAAGAACGTGCGTCGACTGACACCGACTGACGCGGCGATGTCCTCGACGGTTGTCTGGTCGAACCCGTTCCTGAGGAACAAGCGCTGCGCTGCCGCGGCCAACGCATGAGCACTGGTACTGGCCGGCCGACCGCCCCGGTCCAGTTCGATATTCGCCGAAGCCCCCGCATCCTCCACCATCTGGCAATGGTCCCACTCCCCGAGCATCGGCATCGCAACAACGAGGCCTGGCGTTGTGACACTCGGTGACATATCCTCGACTTGAGATCCACATCATATATTCGGAGGGAGTTTCTGATGGGCACACTCGAGGGCAAAGTCGCCTTCATCACCGGAGCTGCGCGTGGACAGGGCCGCAGCCACGCCATCCGCCTCGCCCAAGAGGGGGCGGACATCATCGCCGTAGACGTGAGCGAGCAGATTGCAACCGTCCCCTACGACACGGCGCGTCCGGGCGACCTTGAGCAGACCGTGAAGGAGGTGGAGGCACTCGACCGTCGAATCATCGCCTCAGAGGTCGACGTCCGCGATCTCGGCGCCCTACAGAAGGCCGCAGGCGACGGAGTCGCGGCGCTGGGTCGCCTCGACATCGTGCTGGCGAATGCCGGAATCAGCACAATGGCACCGACACTCGAGATGTCCGAGGAGATGTGGGACACGATGATCGGGATCAACCTCACCGGCGTGTGGAAGACCGTGCGGGCCGCCGTTCCCCACATCGTCGAGGGTGGGCGCGGCGGTTCTGTGGTGTTGACCAGCTCACTCGCGGCAGTGATCGCATACGAGAACATCGCCCACTACTCCGCAGCCAAGCACGGACTCATCGGATTGATGCGCACACTTGCCAAAGAGCTCGGCCCACAGAATATCCGGGTCAACACCGTCCACCCCACCACGGTCGCCACGGACATGGTGCTCAATGACGCCACCTATCAACTCTTCCGACCCGACTTGGACCATCCCACGCGAGCCGACTATGAGGAAGCCGCACGGGAGATGAACACCATGCCCGTCGCCATGGTCGAACCCGTCGACATCTCCAACGCCATCCTCTATCTCGTCTCCGACGCGGGTCGCTATGTCACCGGCACCACCCACGTCGTCGATGCCGGCGGACGCCTCTGAGTTCTCGGCCGCACGCCACGACGAGCCCGGACCACACGACAAGGAGTATCGATGGGCCTCTTGGATGGAAAGACCGTACTGATCACAGGCGGAGCACGCGGCCAAGGCCGCGCACATGCGGTGACGTCGGCACGTGAAGGCGCCGATGTCATCCTGCTCGACATCACCGAGCAGATCGACTCGGCCAACTACGCCCTCGCCACTGCGGACGACATGGCCGAAACCGTTCGTCAGGTCGAGCAACTCGACCGGCGAGCATTGCCCTTCGACGCCGACGTCCGCGATCAGCAGCAGCTCGATGAAGTGGTGTCGGCGGGCATAGCCGAGTTCGGCAAGATCGACGTCCTGATCGCCAATGCCGGCATCTGGACCCGAGCGCCGTTCTGGGAGATGACCGATGCGATGTGGCAGGACATGGTGGACGTCAACCTCACCGGCGTGTGGAGGTCGGCCAAGGCGGTTACCCCACACATGATCGACCGACAGAGCGGATCGATTGTGATCACCTCGTCGGTCAACGGTCTGGAACCCGGAATGAACTACGCCCACTATGTGGCCACCAAACACGGCGTAATCGGCTTGATGAAGAACATCGCGCTGGAACTGGCACCGCATGGAATCCGTTGCAACTCGATCAATCCGGGTGCGATCCTCACCCCGATGACCAATCAGCAGGCCGCCTGGGACATGTTTGCCGGACACGAAGGCGGCACTCGCGACGATTTGATCGCCGGAGGCTACAGTTTCCACGCGTTGAAGGGAACCACGTTCATGCCGCCGGAGGTCATCGCGAACACGGCACTGTATCTGAACTCCGATCTCGCTGCCACCGTCACCGGCGTAACCATTCCCGTCGACGCCGGCCACATGTTGCTGACAGGTGTGAATCAGGAACCGGTGCAGTGACTTCGGCGACCTCGAGTACGGTGGCCCCGATCACCGACCTCGCCGCGATCAGATCCCGGATCGCGGCGCGGGTCGTGGGTCGCGAGCGTGAACTGGATCTGATCCTCGCCGCCGTTGCGGCAGGGCGGGATCTGATTCTGGAGGGACCACCCGGGACGTCGAAGAGCACCCTGCTGCGCGCGATCACCTCGGAATGGGATGTGCCCTTTGTACTGGTTGAAGGCAATGCCGATCTCACTCCCAGCCGACTCGTCGGTCATCACAACCCGTCTCGCGTGCTGCGGGAAGACTACAGCCCGGACAACTTTGTCGATGGCCCGCTGCTGCAGGCCATGCGGGTCGGCGGCTTCTTGTATGTCGAGGAGTTCAATCGTGCACCGGAGGACACCATCGACACCTTGCTGACCGCGATGGCCGAACGGGTCATCACGGTGCCGCGGGTGGGCGCGGTTGACGCACATCCGACCTTTCGCGTCGTGGCGTCGATGAACCCATACGACAACGTCGGCACCACGCGACTGTCCACATCGGTGCACGACCGCATGTGCCGCCTGGTTGTCGACTATCAGGATGCGGACGCCGAGCGCGAGATCGTCGTCCGCCGGGCTGACACTGCCTCGGTTCGGGTCTGCGCCGATGCGGTGGCGGTCACGCGGGCAACCCGCAAGCGCGACGACATCGCGCAAGGCAGCAGCGTACGCGGTGCAATCGACCTCGCGCTGGTGGCCACACAGTTGTGCGCGATGCGTCGCGTCGAGGTGCCCGAGGACCCTTCGGCCACACCATCGAGAGATCTACCCACCGACTACACGGGCGCCTTCCTCGACGCGATGCTCGTGACCTTGTCGGGACGAATCCATCTGGACGACACCGCATTCACCACCGCAGAAGGCGTTCTAACCGAGATCTGGCAGGATCACTTCCTCCTATCACCCGCGGCCGCGGAGCCGGGTTGAAGAGCCGTCGAGGCTGATTCGCCGCTGACCCGGCACGCGTTGCACCAGTCGCCTCGAGCACAACTCAAACCCCTACGTCGCAAACCCAAACAGCTCGACGAAGCTCCTGAACTGTTCATCGCAGCTCACGGCGGGGGCGGGTTGGTGCTCGCCGGATCGCCGAGCCATCGCGACGGTCGCCGCGCCGCGCCCTCCGGACCGACCGGACCGGCCGGTGCCACCGAGGAGGACGGCACCCTCGATCAGCCGCAATCGGGCACCGCAGACGGCGATGCGGACGCGCGCGCCCGCGCGCGCCGAATCGCTCGAAAGCTGGCCCTGTCCCAGGTGCTGGCCACCTCCGAAACACCTAGATCGGCCACCGGCCTATTGGCCACCCGGCGTTGGCGAGGAGATTCCGACGAGATCGACTTAGACGCCACCCTTGAGGCGGTGGCCGCCAACCCGATCCCGTCCGACGACGACATCCTGGTCCGGCAACGCGTTCGGCGCCGACGATCGGTGGTGCTGGTCGTCGACCTCTCGGGTTCGACGCGTGGCAAACAAGTTCGCGCGGCCGCCGCAACGGTGGGCGCCCTGGTCGGCGAACTCAACCGGGATGCCGTCGGCGTCATCGCCTTCTGGTCGGCGGCAGCCATCCTGTCTCCACTCGGCGAACCGGTGGAGCCCGACCAGGTGATCGACCAACTACTGTCCCTGCCCGCACGAGGACTGACCAACATCTCGTTCGCGTTGGCCACGGCCGCCGATGAACTGCGCGCAACCCCGGCGCGCGACTCCCGAGTTCTGTTGCTCAGCGACTGTGTGCACAACGCGGGGCCAGACCCGCGTTCGGTTGCCGCCTCGATGCCGCGGCTCGACGTCCTGCTCGACATCTCCGGTGAGCACGACATCGACCTCGGTCGAGACCTTGCCGCCGTCGGGCACGGACGGTGCATCCCGGTGCGCACTGATCACGATGTTGCGCCGGCACTACGGACAATGTTCGCACGGTGAGGATGTCCCACGCCGTCACCTGGTGCCCGGTTGGGCGACGCCACCCCGAATCGCCAACGCCACCTTGCTTCGGAAGCAAGGTGGCGTTGGCGATTGGGAGTATCTGTCAGGAGTGGGTGAACTTGGGCTCACGCTTCTCGACGAACGCCGCCATCCCCTCGGTCTGGTCGTCGGTGGCGAATGTCGAGTAGAACAGTGCCCGCTCGGCGCGGATCCCCTCGCCGAGGCCGGACTCGAAAGCGCGGTTGACCGCATCCTTGGCCAGTGAGGCCGCGATGAACGACTTCGATGCGATGGTCTCGGCCACTTCCTTGGCCGTGGTCAGGCAGTTCTCCTTTGGAACCACCCGCGACACCAAGCCGAGCTTGTCGGCCTCGTCGACCTTCATGTTCCGGCCGGTGAGGATCAGATCCATCGCCTTGGCCTTGCCGACCGCGCGGGTCAGGCGCTGCGAGCCGCCGATGCCCGGGATCACACCGAGATTGATCTCCGGCTGACCGAACACCGCGTTGTCACCGGCGATCAGGATGTCGCAGAGCATCGCCAGCTCGCAGCCACCACCGAGGGCGTACCCGGTCACCGATGCGATCATCGGCGTGCGCAGGCGGGCCAGATCGTCCCAGGCGGCGAAGAACTGCTCGCCAACGACGTCACTGTAGGACTTCGACGACATCTCCTTGATGTCGGCGCCGGCGGCAAATGCCTTCTCCGAACCGGTGATGACGATCGCACCGATGTCCGGATCTTTGTCGAACCCGGTTGCAGCGGAGACGACCTCAGTCATCAGCGTGGTGTTGAGCGCGTTGAGCGCCTTCGGCCGGTTCAGTGTGATGACGCCGACGCGCCCCTCACGCTCGACGATGATGGTCTCGTGCTCAGACACTCGAATCCTCCCGGGGAGCAGGGTTGATGGTCAATTCCAGACCGGCAGGCAGTGGCGCGAAGAAGGCGTCCACCTCGGCGACGGTGACGGCGGTGTGATCGGTGTGACGCCACGCCGGGTTGCGATCCTTGTCGATCACCTGAGCGCGGATCCCCTCGGCCATATCGGGGTTGAGCAGGCTGCGCATCGACACCCGGAACTCCCGCTTGAGGGTGTCGGCCAGCGTGGGTTCGGTCTGACGCAGCGATCGCAGGGTCACGGCCAGCGCCAGCGGACTTTTCGCGGCGACGGTGTCGGCGGTCTTCACGGCATCCTCGGTGCCGACGGCCCGGCATCGGTCGATGATCGCGGCGACGGAGTCGGCGGCGAACGCATGAGCTATCCACTCCCGCTGCCCGGCGATCTTCGACTCCGGGGGTTCTTGTGCGTATTTGGCGAGCGCATCGGCGAGTGAGGTCTCCCCGATGGCCCGTCGGAACGCGTCGAGATCGCCGGCAGGCACGTAGTGGTCGGCGAGACCGAGCTCGAGTGCGTCCGCACCCGATAGTTGCCCCGCGGTGAGCCCGGCGTAGACACCGAGGTTGTCCGGCACGCGGGCGAGCAGATGCGTGCCGCCGACGTCGGGCACGAATCCGATGCCGACCTCAGGCATCGCGAGCCGGGTGCGGTCGGTGACGATCCGGGTGTTGGCATGGGCAGAGACTCCGACACCGCCACCCATCACGATGCCGTCCATGATGGCGACGTAGGGCTTGGGGTAGCGCGCGATATCGGCGTTGAGCCGGTACTCGTCGGCCCAGAACAGTGCGGATGGGCACGCTGCGGCCTCGGCGTCACCGGCACCGGAGCTGCTCAGCGCCGAGGCGTCACGGTGAATGGCCACGATGTCGCCGCCGGCACACAGGCCGCGCTCGCCGGCACCGACCAGCACCACCGCGCCGACCTGCGCATCGGCCGCCCAATCGCGCAACAGCTCGTCCATGGCGGTCACCATCGGATGGTCGAGCGCATTGATCGATTTCGGCCGGTTCAACGTCAGGGTCGCGACCCCGTCGTCGATCACAGACAGCACCGACGGTTCGTCCACCATGACCAGATCTCCCTCGCGCAGATTCGTCCGATTACCCATCAGATAGTTGCATATCCTAGTAAAGGAGTACAGGGCAGGTCCCGGGCCCCTCAGACGCGGGCGCGAACGAACACCTCCATCGTCGTCGACAGGACCTCGCGGTCGTCACCGTTCACCAGGCGTCCGGCGCAGACCACCAGCGCACGACCGGGCTTGTCGAAGGTGACAGCGTCGATGGTCATCGACCCGGTGAGGGTGTCGCCCGGCCGGACCGGACGCAGAAAGGCGACGTCGACCAGGCGGCGTCCGGCGATCACCTGCCAGTGATCGAAGACCGCACTCACAGCCAACCTCTGGAACACTGCCAAGGTGTGGATGCCGCTGGCGATGAGTCCGCCGAAGGCTCCCGACTCGGCTGCCTCTCGGTCGACGTGGAAGCTCTGCGGGTCCCACTGGGCGGCGAAGTCCACCAGGTCGCCTTCGCTGATGGTGAAGGTCTCGAACTCGTGACGACGGCCCACTTCGAGGTCGTCGGCAGAGGCGCGGGATTCCGTGGTCACCGCGGTAACGCTATCGGGCGTTGCCGGATGGGATGCGAGCGGCCGGGTAGACCGCACGCAGGTGGCCTCGTTCGCACCGACGTGGCCGCCGATGCGCTTGCCGCCGATCTCTTCCGACGATCCCGGCCCTGTCACTCAGTCCACCCACCTACGGTGAGCTCACCGGGACAGTGCCACGAGGTCCCACCGTCGATAAGGAGTACCCACATGACCATCCGCGTCGCCGTCTGCTACTGCCAACCCAACGATCCCGCCGCATTTGACGAGTACTACGAGCAGGTCCACATCCCCCTCGCGTCGAAGGTGCCCGGATTGACCGACTACACCTGGGGCAAGGTCGCAACGCTCGACGGTTCGGAGCCGCCGTACTACGCCGTTGCGAACCTCTACTTCGCCGATCAGGAGGCCTTGATGGCGGCTGCGGGCTCCGAGGAGATGGCCGCCGCCGGCGCCGACGTCGCAAATTTCGCCACCGGCGGAGTCACGATGTTCACGCAGGAGGAAGCCTCGGTGCTTCGGTAACCGCTCGGCGCGTTCGACGCCACGTCGATGGTGGTCCGTCGTTTCCACCGGTGTGCGGACCCGACGCCAACCACACGGGGAACTGACATCCACGGCGGTTACAACCCTGTGTGGATGTCAGTTCTCCATGTGGTAGATCGCTACTGCGCGGGAGGCGGGTTGGCCGTGCCAGCCTTGGCGACCTATTCGTCGCAATCGCCGGGGAGCGACAACCTACAGTGGACCAATGAGCACGGACCTCCCACCCACCGACCGCCGCACCCTCGATCCGCGCCGTCACCAGCTCGCCGAGGTCATGCAGTTGCCTGCCGATCAGCCGGTCACGATGCTCAATCTGCTGCGGTATCGCGATGTGGCCGACTACTCGGCCGCCGATGATCTCGCCCCCGAGCAGCCGATCTCGGGCGAGCAGGCATATCGCCGCTACGGTGCGGCGGCGACGCCCCATATCGAGAAGGCGGGCGCCGAGGTGGTGTACCACGGCGACTGTGGTCCCACCGTGATCGGCCCGGCCGACGAAACGTGGGATTCGATACTGATGGTGCGCTACCCGAATCCGAAAGCGTTCCTGGACATGGTCACCGACCCCGAGTACCAGTCGTTGTCGCGCCATCGCACTGCAGCACTGGCTGATTCACGCCTCATCGCCACCACGTCGTAGCCGGAGTCGCCCGCCGTCTGCGGCGCAACGGTTCTGGCCGCACCTGCGGGTTCTGGCCGCAGTTCCGACTCCAAGCCGGAACCTGGAACTGCGGCCGGAAATTCCGACCAGACTGGCTCAGGTCGCCGTCAGGTGGAAATCGACCTTCAGCTCTGGCCCACCATTCTCCCGATAGGCGGCGAGGTTCGCCGGACCGTAGGCGGCGACGGTGTCCATCCGGCGGGCCGCGCTCGATGCGACGAACTCATGCCCGGAGTCGACGGCCCCCATAGGGCGTGAAAGTCCAGCGATCAAGCGGTAGAGACCTTTCCGCGACTCCTGCAGCGGGACCGCGAACGCGTCGGTGTCGATGAGGAATTGGCTGATCGCGCTGATTACCCCGACGGTCGCCGGTCCCGATGCCGGTGCTTCCTTGTCGTCGGTGAACGCGAGTCCGTGACGCCGCGCCCGATCCATCATCCACACCAGTGGGATGTTGCTGATCTTGCTGTCGGCATAGCCACCGCCGACGTTGCAGTGCACTCCGGAAAACCAGACCTGCTCGATGATCTGGCTGTCCGGGGCATCCGGCTGCGCCCGCCACAGCGTCGGCTTGAACGGTCCGCGCTTCTCGTCGATGGCCAACGCATGATAAGCGGCCGCGACGGTGGAACTGAGCTGAGTGTCGTGAAATGCCCACCGTCGATTGATCCATTCGAAGACCTTGCCGCTGAGTGGAATTCCTAACGAGCCGACGGTGTCCCACACCCCGATGAAGCGGATCGGCACCTCATGTGAATACTGCTCACGGAACTCGACGGCACGTTCGCCGCTCGGCGCCGACGACCGGTCCCGATCGCGGTACAGCGCGAAGGCCTCGTCGAGACGGCCGCGGTGCTCTCGCGTCAGCAGGCCGGCGTTGCGGATGAAACCGGCGATACTACGCGCCGTGTACGCGCCGCGGCTGAACCCGAACAGGAAGATCTCGTCGCCGGGTTCGTACATCTCGACGAGTTCGCGATACCCGTTCTTCACATTCTTGGACAGTCCCAGACCGAGCGCTCCCCCGCGAACCTTGTGCCATGGCTTGGTCCCGACTCCGGCCACATAAACGGAGTCCTGGATGACGCCGGCATCGTCGGTGCCGGCGATCGCCTGATACAGCTTGACCACGTTCGTCGGGTGTTTCTGCCCGAACACATTCCAGGTGCCGTCGCAACACACGATCAGCCGTCTCGGCATGATGAGTCGATCTCCTTTTCAGGCGGGACAGATGCTTGCCAGATCCTATTCGGTATCGGATGCGTCACGCGTCGCGTAATTGATCGACATCTGCCGCCGACCTCGTCGGCGGGTCACGGCTTCCGCAACACATTGCGCGCCCGCGCATTAATGGCGTCGCGCATCCAGTCGGGCTCGACGACCTCAAAGGAGTGCTCGAGCAGCAGAGCCCACACCATTCTCAATGCGCGGGTCCGGTCGCCGTACCGTAGCCGGGCTCGCACGGTCGCCGCGCTGGGCATCGTCGTGTCGTGAATCGCCACGGCACGCCCGAGCCGATCCAGATCCTCGGCAGCACAGTCGATCACCACATCGACCGGTTCGAACGATGCCCGAAACGCGCTCCGATGTCGTTGCCAGATCTCGTCGAGGTCGACCTGATGGTCCCGCTGAGCCGGCTCGTCGAGGACCTCGACGGCGGACATCCGCGACAGCCGATACATGCGTTCGTCACCGTCCACTGTCGCGACGAGGTACCAGGTGTCGCCGGCCACAATGAGACCGATGGGATCGAGAACGCGTTTGCGTGCTTCATCATCGCCGCGTCTGCGATAGCCGACCCGCAGTCGTCGACCATCGAACACCGCCTGCTGGACGGCCCCCAACGCGCTCACCTCTTCTGGTTCACGCACGAAGCCCTCGGGCCGGACGAGGACACGTTGAGCCGCGTCGACCGCCCGGCTACGATGAGCCTCGGGCAGCGCGGCGGCCACCTTGCGCATCGCGCTGGCGAATGCCGGTGAATCCAGTCGCCCGGTGCCGGCCAACAACGATGTCGCCTCGTCGACCGTCAGCCCCGTCAGATCCGTGCGATAGCCCGGCAGCAACGCGAAACCACCGTGCCGACCACGCTCGGCATACACCGGCACGCCGGACAACGACAGCGCGTCGATGTCGCGCAGCACCGTCCGCTCCGAGACTCCGAGTTCTTCGGCGATGGCCGCAGCGGTGAGCCGCTCATGCTTCTTTAACAGCATCAGCACCGCGATGAGACGTTCGGCTCGCATGTAGCCATTGTCCAGAAAATCACGACAAGTAGTGTCACGTATCAGAGGAGGTAATGCTGCACGACCCTGCTGACGTATATGTGCTTCTACTGCGTGTACTTCGGCATCCCGCAGCGGCTGCAGTTCGGCGATCAGAACCTACTCAACGAGGTCACCCCGGTCGGCGAGGTGGGCACCGCGATCGGGATGTACCGAACCGTCTCATTCGTCGGCGCCACCCTCGTGGTGGCGGTCCTTCAACTCACCGCAGGCGGCGCGGTTGGGTGACGCCGGGTTACACCGCACCGGTGTGTTCATCATCGTGGTCGCCACGCTCCTGTTGGCCGGGGTCGTGTTCTCCCGCAATATGGGTCCGCGTGCCAAGCGCGACGCGACGCAGAGCGGCAGCTGACATCGCGCAGCGATTCGCAACCCCGGCGAGCCTCATTGTCCGCGTGTGGCTCCACCCACGGCCGCGGTGAACACCGCATCGAGTTGCGTTCTCGCCGCATCGACCCCGGCCGCACGTCCTGCAAAATGCTGCAAGAGAGCGCGCTGAAAGATGCCGTCGAGCGCCGCATATGCGGTCGACGAGTCGATCGCGGGTTCGACGCGTCGTAGCTCGCAGTATCGTGCGACAACCCGCCAGATCATCTCTTCCCGGCGCACCTCGATCTCGAGCACATCTGCCCGGAAAGCGTCATCGAAGAAGCTTTGATTACGCAGGTCATACCAGAGGCGATGAACGGGCGCATCGATGACGAGCGTGCCGAAATACTTGTCCCGGAACGCCTCATGGAGCTGTTCCGCGGTCTCCGCATCGGCGACGACTTCGTCGTAGCGAGTGACACATAGCGTCTCGAACTGACGCACCGCCTCCGCTATCAGGTCGAGTTTGTCGGAGAAGTAATAGTGCAAGACCCCGTGGGAATACTCGGAGTTCTGCGCGATCTCACGGAGACTTGTGCGCGCGTAGCCGAGCTCGGCGAGCGTGTTGAGGGTGGCTGCGGCCAACTCCGCACGCTTGGCGTGAAACTTGTCGCGCGCACGCTCCTCAACTCGCGCCTTGGGGTCGACGACCTGCGTCATACCGAACTCCGTCCTGCACTGCCTATCCACCTCGTGCCTGGCAGCGAGTCTAGCTCCACCCGCCGGCGGGACATCTTGACAGTCGTCAAGATTTTTCTTGACGACTGTCAAGCTCTATCACTAGTGTGAGCCACGGCACATCCGATGTCGACTTCAGGGCGCATCACTCCCCTGTGCGCATCTACGGTTCCGGCCGGGTCGCGGCCGAGCTCCGAAGACGAGAGGAACACTCACATGGCAACCGACAAGCGCGTCGTCGTATACGGCGCTTCGGGCTACACCGGCCGTCTCATCTGCGAGTACCTGCGCGAATACAACATTCCGTTCCTTGCTGCAGGCCGAAGCCTCAGTCGCCTCAAAAGTGTCGTCGAGGCGGTACCCGGCATCGACACCGTCGACCACGAGATCGTGGAGGTCGAGCACTCGAAGGATGCCTTGGTCGAGACCTTTCGCGGTGCTGATGTCGTGCTCAATACGGTCGGCCCGTTCGCGCGGTGGGGTCATCCGGTCGTCGAGGCCTGCCTGGAGATCGGCGCGCATTACACCGACAGCAACGGCGAACAGAATTGGATGATCGACGTGGAGGCGAAGTACTCCGCGGAGTTCTCCTCCCGAGGCCTCGTCCTCACTCCGGGGCTGGCCCAGATGTACTCGATCGGCGAGATCGCCGCGAATATCTGCCTCGAGACCCCCGGTCTGGACACGCTGGACATCGAGGTGTTCTGGAAGGGCCATCCAACCGTCGCATCCACCAACACAATCCTGACCAACGCAGCTTTCTCCAAGGCGTACTACCTCGAGCAGAACGAGTACGTCGAATGGCCTGCCGACGACGGCCTGACCCAGGTCGTCGTGCCGGGGCAGCACGAACTGGGACTGGCTTTGCCGTGGGGCGGAACCTCGCACCCCGTGTGGTTCAAGAATGATCCCCGCGTCGCGAATGCCCGTGCACTCGGCGGAGTGTTCAATCGCCCGCTGATGGAGGGCGTCCCCCAGATGGTGGCCGCCGCGTTGGCCGAGATGGAAGGAAAGACGGAGACCGAGAAGTACCAGATCATCGACGCGATCTCCGGTTCCATCCGCAGCGAGACCCCGCCGCGGGAGAACCCGCGGATCAACACCTCACTGGATTCGGTGTACGCTTCCGGCCCACTTGGCCGCGTGCACTGCGTGATTCACGGCAACTGCAACTACAAGCAGACCGCGCTGCTCAACGTGCACGCCGCCGCCCACCTGTTGAAGGCACCACCGCGAGCGGTCGGTTTCGCATCGAGCTGCGAGGCGTTCGGGTACCGGGAACTGCTCGGAGTGTTGAAGGCCTTCGGCCTCGTGCTCGATCCGATCGTGACCGCGCACAGTTGAGTTCGGCGATGCGACTAGCGGACTACCTCGACAAGGGCGCGTCGTTGGGACTCGACCGCCCATGCCTGACCGCCGACGGCGTGACCCGGTCCTACGGCGAGGTCCGAGAGCAGACCATCGCGGTCGCCGGGGCGTTGCAGCGCACCGGGATCGAGACCGGCGATCGCGTCGCGGTGCTGTCGACGAACGATCCCCTGGCCTTGACGTGCGTGTTCGGAATCTCGCGGGCGGGTGCCGTGTGGTGCCCGGTCAATCCTCGCAACGAAGCCGAGGAGAACCGGCAATTGTTCGACCTGTTCGGCTGTCGATTCCTGTTCTTCCAAAAGAAGTTCGGCGAACTCGTGGCCCGTATCAGAACCGACCTGCCGCAGCTCGAATGGCTCGTCTGTCTCGACGGTGAGTTCGACGACGCCATGGACTTCGACACCTGGCTCTCGAAGCACAGCGGCGAACCGGACGAGGGGAGGCACCCACCGAACGGATTGTGCCTTCTGGCCGGCACCGGGGGCACGACCGGCAAGCCGAAGGGGGTGCGTCTCACCGCGGACAACCTGATGACGTCCACCGCACTGGCGCTGATGAGCTATCCGTTCGGGGAGCGTCCCCGCTACCTCGCACTTGCTCCGCTGACCCATTCGGCGGGTGTGCTGACTTTCCCGATCCTGAGTCTGGGCGGCGAAGTGGTCGTCATGCCTCGGCCGGACCTGGGGGAATTCTTGGCGCTTGCGCAGCGGCATCGCATCACCCACGCGTTCCTGCCCCCGACCGTGATCTACGGACTGCTCGATCATCCTGCGCTCGACAACACGGATCTCTCCTCCCTGCGGTGCCTCTGGTACGGCGCCGCGCCGATGTCACCGACACGCCTCGAAGAGGCATTGACGCGAATCGGTCCGGTCCTCGGACAGCTGTTCGGTCAAACCGAGGCGCCCAACATGATTGCGACCCTGGCGCCGGCCGAGCACTTCCTACCGGACGGTTCGGTGGCGACGGAACGACTACGCTCTGCCGGTCGTCCGACGCCACTCACCACGGTGGCGATCATGGGCGACAACGGCACCCTGCTGCCTCGCGGGGAGCGCGGTGAGATCGTCGTGAAAGGACCGCTGGTCATGGACGGCTACCACGACAACCCCATTGCAACAGAGGAATCGAATCGTTTCGGCTGGCATCACACCGGCGACATCGGATACCTCGACGAAGACAACTTCCTCTTCGTGGTGGATCGCGCGAAGGACATGATCATCACCGGCGGCTTCAACGTCTACTCCGCCGAGGTCGAACAAGCCCTACTGGCCCATCCGGCGGTGAAGGAAAGCGCGGTCATCGGTCTACCCGACGACAAATGGGGCGAGCGCGTCACCGCAGCGGTGCAACTTCGCCCCGGTCGACCAGTGACCGATGCGGAGCTCATCGACTTCGTCAAGAAGCGAATCGGAAGTGTCAAGGCACCAAAGGAGATAGAGATCTGGGACGACCTGCCGCGATCGAAGGTGGGCAAGATCCTGAAGAACGAGGTGCGCGCGTCGATGCAGAAATGACCGATCCGACCACCAATCACCTGGAAATCACTGTTCTCACGGTATGAGATCTGAAAGGAACACCATGTCCGAACTGCAAGGCAAGCGGGTTTCGTGACGGGATCAGGCGCCGGCATCGGCAAAGCCATCGCCACGTTGTTCACCGAACGCGGCGCGCGTGTGGTCGTCAGCGACCGCGACAAGGACGCAGCCGAGAAGGCCGCCGCCGAGATCGGTGCGGCCGGAATCGCAAATTGCGACGTCACCAGCGAACCGGAAGTCCAGACCGCGATCGCCGAGGCTGTCCGGATCTTGGGCGGTCTCGACGTGTTGGTCAACAACGCCGGAATCGAGATCTCCTCACCGCTGCTGCAACAGTCGACCGAGAGTTTCGACCTGATCCATCAGATCAATGTCCGTGGGCCGTTTGTGGCGATGAAGGCGGCAGCCGAACACCTTGTCGCATCCAAGGGCAACATCGTCAACATGGCCTCGGTCGCCGGGTTGGGGGGAAGCCCGCTGTTGGGGTCGTACTGCGCCAGCAAGGCCGCGCTCATCCAGCTGACGCGGGTGGCGGCGATCGAGATGCGCGACGCCGGAGTCCGGGTGAACGCAGTGTGTCCGGGCTTTGCCGACACCGCCATGGTCTCGAGGCTCGTACCGGATTTCGAGGCCGCCACCCAGGTCCCATTCGGTGACCTGGTCGCTGCCAAACAGGGCCGGCTGGGCACACCGGAGGATATCGCCCACGTGGTTGCATTCCTGGCATCAGACAGCGCGAGCTGGGTGACCGGCAGCAGCTATGTCCTCGACGGCGGCCTGACCGCATCGCTGGTGTGACACCGGAGGACCTCACCGACTGTGCGCCGGCTGCGCTCCGGTGAGCGACGCCGACGTCGCTCACCGGAGCCGTTCGCTGGACGGCCACGAGTCTGACTCAGGCGCAGGGGCAGCTGTTGCTCGTCCATGGTTACCGCTCGGTTTCACGGGTGCCGTACGCCGACACCGACTTCGCCGGACGTCATGCACAAAACCCTTAGCTCCTCGATTCGATCGCTGAAGCCATCCAGCGCGATCATCCGGACGTCCGGCTACGAACATTTCAGAATCCGCCCTGGTTCTAACTCTGCTCCAACGGGTCTCGGCAGGTATCGATGCCCTCGTTGTCGGCCGTCGGCGAGGCCACGGTTGTCTACGACGCTTCGGCACCGGCGTCATTGATCGACTGACCCACACCGCAACCTGCCCAGTTATCACAGATCCGGCGGGGACGACGACACATTCCGGACCCGTCGTCGTCACGTTCGATGATTTCCACGACGCAGCCGCGACATGGCACATCACATTTCAGCATGCCTACTGGGTCCATCAGCCCGTAGTGGCGTTGGCGCCGGTGGCCGACGATGCATCAACCGAGGCCGTCGCCGCCTGCGACTCGTCCGTCGGCTATCGGCAGTCTCGACGACGATCACCGGCATCCGACGAGGACCACCAGCACCCGTGCCCATCGCGCAGACCGCGCAAGCATTCGACTCGAACGAGTTGGAGCATCACGCAGAAACATGACAGAGGGTGTCGTAGTTAGGAGCTTGACTGGGATCACCGAACACGCATCAGGAGGAAGGAACCACAATGACGAACGCCACGATCGGTGACCCTCGCCCTGCCTACGCCGCCGCAACCGCGTGGGTCACCGAACTGCTCATCGGTGTGTCCGAAGATCAATGGTCGGCCCCCACACCGTGCGACGAGTTCGACGTCCGCACGCTCGCCGCACACCTGATCGCCACGGCCAACCGAGCGGTCGCGCTCGCCGAGGGCGCCGACGCCCTCGCACTGCCCCGCCTCGCCGACACCTATGACGCACACTCATACGCCGTCACCGTCGGCAAAGCCATCGAGCTGTGGTCCGACGACGCCACCCTGACTACCCCCGTCACTGTCCCGTGGGGTGAGGTCCCGGGAGCAGGTGCGCTGTGGGGCTACGTCAGCGAGACCCTGGTACACGGTTGGGACCTGGCCGTCGCCACCGGCCAATCGGCCGAAACCGATCCGGCCGTGGTCGAACCGGTACTGGCCATCGCGCGCCAGTTCATCCCGGCCGAGATCCGCGAGAACCCCGAGGTACCGTTCGGACCGGTCGTCGAGCCTCGCCCCGAGGCCGGGCCGACCGAACGGTTGGCGAACTGGACCGGACGTTCGTCGACGCCCTGGGTGGGTGCGTCGGCACGGTGACCGCACTCATCCGCGGATCGGGTGACCGGCATTCGGCGGCATAGGATGGATCCTTGTGTCCCTCCGTCGTACGCCCGAAGTGAGTACGGACGGCGTGGCACCGAAGGGCGCTTTGGCCTCTTTGTCCAATCCGAACTATCGGCTGTACTTCGCCGGGCAGACGCTGTCACTCACCGGTACCTGGATGCAGATGACGGCCCAGGCCTGGCTCGTGCTGACGCTCAGCGGGTCGGCATCTGTGCTCGGTGCCATCGTCGCCCTGCAGGCGCTGCCGATCCTGTTGCTCGGCCCGTACGCGGGTGTGATTGCCGACCGGGTCGATCGCCGCCGGTTGATGATCGTGCTGCAGACCATCATGGGGATTCTCGCCGGCATCCTCGCGGCACTGACACTCGGCGGGTGGGTGCAGATCTGGCATGTCGCGGTGTTGGCTCTGCTCGTCGGCCTCAACAACGCCTTCGAGAACCCGGCCCGCCAGGCGTTCATCCATCAGGTGGTGGGCGAGGAGTTGATACGCAACGCCGTAACCTTGAATTCGGTGATGGTCAACGCGGCCCGAGCCGTGGGCCCCGGCGTCGCCGGTCTCGTCCTCGCGGCCGTGGGCGCCGGATGGTGCTTCGCGATCAACGCGCTGAGCTTCGTCGCGGTGGTCGTCTCGCTCGTCGCGATGAACACCACGACGATCGAACACGAGGAGCCCATCGCCCGCGCCAAGGGCCAGCTCCGCGAGGGTTTGCGCTACGTTCGCGGCTCTCCCGCCCTCTGGATCCCGCTGGTGATGATGGCCCTCGTCGGCACGCTGGCCTACGAGTTCCAGGTGTCGCTGCCGGCCGCTGCAGCGGACACGTTCGACGGCGGACCGCAGGCCCTCGGGTTCATGACCTCGGCCATGGGGGTGGGCGCTGTGGTCGGGGGCCTGCTCGTCGCCGCACGTGGCACCACCGGCCTGCGCCCGCTGACCATTGCGGCGGCCGGTTTCGGCGTGACCATCGCCGCGACCGCGATCGCCCCGTCGTTGCCGATCGCCATCGCCGCACTGTTCTTTGTCGGATGGCTCAGCGTCACCTTCATGTCCACCGGAAATGCGACGCTGCAGTTGAACGCCGATCCGCGGATGCGCGGCCGGGTGATGTCGCTGTGGTCGGTGGCGTTCATGGGGTCGACCCCGATCGGCGGACCGATCATCGGCGCCATCTGTGAGGTTACCGATGCGCGGGTGGGTCTCGGAGTGGGCGCGGTCTCGTGCTTCGTCGCGGCCGCGCTCGGTGCCGCGGTGTGGCGGCGCGGGAATCGTCGTCGACCGGTGCGGATGCGGTCGACGGAGGGTGGCCCTTCGTGACGCTCGCAAGCTCGCTCCCTCCGAGGCTCGCAAGCTCGCACCTCAGGAAGGCGCCTCAGGGACCAGGTGAGAATTCTCTGATCCCTGAGGAGGCCCGGAGCCTGCGGAGGGCCGTCACGAAGGGACTCCCTTCGCGACGCTCGCACGCTCCCGGTGCTCTCAATGACCTGTCATCCGGTCGTGCCGATATCGACGAAACCGCCCATGGAAACCGACTCGTGCAGTTAGGTTGAGCGGATCAACTGTCCTACTCTGGGGGGGAGTCGGCTGTGTCCCACCGATCGCTACTCATCGACGCGCATCGATCCTCGCCCGGCCACCGGGCGCTGGTGTCGTGCGCACTGTTCGCCATTGCCGTGACGCTCGCGACGATGGGCGCCGCTGCCGCGAGCGCCGCGACCCACTACTTCCCCGACATCTCGGAGAAGTCGGTCGCGAGAGCGGAATGCGGCCCCGGCGACCTGCCCGAACGTGGTCTGCAGGGTGACGTCAGCGCCGAGGACCGCAACTCGGGTCGAACACGCCTCGGCTACCGCTGCAACATGACAGAAGTCGGTCAGGTGCGTGGCTCCGGCGGCGGTATCGTCTCGGCGACATTCGACCACTGCAGCTACACCGGAAGCCTGTTCCCCGGCACCAACCTGGTGCCGCAGCCGGGCGTGCAGGTGGTCGACGTCGCCAATCCCCGCAATCCCAGGATCGTCGGCTCGCTGACCGAACCCGCCATGCGCGGCGGGACCTGGGAGACGCTCAAGGTCAACGAGGAACGCAAACTGTTGGCCGCCACCTCCGTTCCGCTGCTGTGGGGCGGTGGATTCTTCTCGGTCTACGACATCTCCGACTGCGCGCACCCGAAACTGCTCAACCACGGCCCCGGCACGGCCACACCGCTGCCGTTCACCTCGCACGAGGGCGGGTTCTCCCCCGATGGCCGAACCTATTGGGCCTCGGGTATCTCCCCCGGCCATCTGACCGCCATCGACATCTCTAATCCGGCTGCACCACACGTGATCTGGCAAGGACTGCACAGCTTCGTCGGACACGGGTTCGGAATCACCCCTGACGGTAACCGGATGTTCCTGTCCAACGCGGCCGGTGTCACCGTCCTCGACATCAGCGACGTACAGCGCCGCGCGCCCTACCCGCAGGTGCCGCACGAGGCGGCATACCTCTGGCCGGACGGGCAGGTGAATCAGCACACCATCCCGGTGACCTACCGGGGCCGCCCGCACATCATCACCGTCGACGAACTCGGTTCCGGCGGTGTGAAATTCTTCGATGTGAGCCGGGTGAACAAGCCCGGATACGTCGCCCAGATCAAACTCGAGATCAACCTGCCCGAAAACCTCGATACCAACCTGCGGTCGTCGATGGGCGGCGGCGTCTTCAGCAGCAACCCGCACTACTGCGCGGTCGACCGACGCGACAACCCCACCGCACTCGCCTGTTCCTGGGAGTCGTCGGGCATTCGCGTGTTCGACATCCAGAACATCAAGAAGATCAAGGAGATCGGCTACTTCAATCCGCCGGCCCAGAAGAACGCGACCGTCGTCGACCTACCCAACTCTCCGCATGTGTTGGCGTCGGCGTCGGGTGTGCCCGCCGTCGAGTTTCTCAGCCTGGGCATGTCGATCCTGAATGGGAAGGTCCGGTTCGAGGAGATGATCGGGCCGCGCACAGGCATGCTGGTCGGCGGCGACATGGCCACCGACTGGTGCTTCTCACCACCGGAGTGGCGCGGCAATCAAATCTGGACCACCTGCGCCGACGGCGGTTTCTATGCCATGACGTTGAGCCCCCGGGTGTACACCCCGCCGCCCGACCAGGACTCGTATCTCGGATGAGTTCTGCGGTACGGATCGTCGGCGCCCTGGGCGTCGCCTCACTGCTGGTCGCGGTGGGTGTGGTGTTCGGCATGGCCTGGCAAACCCACCGTGATTCCGACGCACAGCCACCGGCGCCGAGCGTCGTCGATGTGGGCTTCGCCCAGGACATGTCGACACACCACGATCAGGCGATTCTCATGTGCACCAGCCTGTCCCGTGATGTTGCCCCGCGGATTCGCGGACTCGCCGACCGCATGACGGCTGCGCAGGCCGCGGAAGTCGCCACCATGCGCGGCTGGCTGACCTGGTTCTCACTGCCCGTGACCACCGAGCAACCGATGTCCTGGATGGCCACGACCGACGGGCACTCCCACGCGCCGACCGCCGACGCACCGCCGATGCCCGGCATGGCCAGCATCGACGAACTGGACCGACTGGCCGCCGCACACGGCCGCGACGCGGAGATTCTGTTCCTGCAGTTGATGATCCGACATCATCGTGGAGGGCTGGATATGGCCCAGGCGGCATACAACGACCCTCGGTCGAGCTCGCCGACCAAACAGCTCGCGCTCACCATGATCGGGGAGCAGGGCGACGAGATCGGCCAGATGACACTGATGCTGCGGGAGCGTGACGCACAGCCCCTGCCGACGTGACACCCCGAACCGTCAGAAGATGTCCGGCAGGTCTGTGGAGACGCGGTCGGTGAAGGTGGCGGGCCGCTTCTCCAAGAACGAGGTGACGCCCTCGGCGACATCGTCCATCGTGCCGCGGTAGTAGATCGCTTTGGAGTCGGCGCGATGGGCGTCCCACGGGCTGGGCGCGCCGGCCATCCGCCACAGCAGTTGCCTGGTCAACGCCACCGAGACCGGAGCCGTCGTCGACGTCATCTCACGCGCCGTGGCGATCGCCGTGGAGAGCACCTCGTCCTTGGGCACCACCTGCTGCACCAGCCCCCGCTCATGCGCCTCGGCGACGGGCACCATCTTGGCGCCCATCGTCCACTGCAGGGCCGTCGGCAGTCCGACCAGTTTCGGCAGGAACCACGTCGAGGCCGCCTCGGGCACCAATCCTCGTTGGGCGAAGACGAAACCGAACTTCGCGTCGTCGGAGGCGATGCGAACGTCGGCGGGCAAGGTCATGGTCACCCCGACGCCGGCGGCCGCACCATTGACGGCCATCACCACCGGTTTGAGTGATTCGAAGATGCGCAGGGTGACCTGCCCGCCCATGTCACGGGGCACCTCACCCGGTTCCTGCTGTTCGAGTTCGAACGTGGTGGCGCCGCCACCGAGGTCGGCGCCGGCGCAGAAGACACGGCCGGTCCCGGTGATCACCACTGCCCGCACCGTGTCGTCGGCGTCGGTCTCGTCGAAAACCGCGATCAGCTCCTCCCCCATCTGGTGGGTGAAGGCGTTGAGCCGGTCGGGCCGGTTGAGGCGGATGATCGCGACGTCACCGTCGCGTTCGAGGACGATGTGCTGTTCGGCGGTCTGCTCGGTCGGAGAGGTCACCGACTCAACGTACTCGACGACCGAGCGATCGTTCGTGAAGTCTGGCGAATGCGGGGTCATCTGGCACGCGCGAAGGCAGAACCCCGCTGATCGCGTAGTCCGAGCCGCTGGCACCACTCCCGCTGATCGCGTAGCCCGAGCCGCTAGGCGAGGGCGTATCGAGATCGCTTGCGGCTCACGTGGTCTCGATACGCCGCTCGCCTAGGAGGCTGCTGAAGAAGTGGTCTGTGTGCGGCTGGCCGTCGGTAATGCTGGGTCTGTTGATCACGGGCGAGTGTTGCTCGGGCGCTTGCCCCGCGGGGTCAGGCGGTGGTCAGGGTCC
>NZ_JAKGCU010000021.1 GCF_021556435.1 Gordonia tangerina | reverse complement strand
CAATGTTTCGGCGGCCATAGCGGAGGGGAAACGCCCGGTCCCATTCCGAACCCGGAAGCTAAGCCCTCCAGCGCCAATGGTACTGCACCCTAACCAGTGTGGGAGAGTAGGACACCGCCGAACTAACCTTCACCGAAGGCCCCCAACACCGTTGGGGGCCTTCGGCATACCCACAGTCTGCAGGCACGTGGTGGCCGCGATTCTGACCGTTCTGTGCGGTTCGACGACACCTGCAGCCGTGATGGCTTAGCGTTGAAATCAGGAGCACTCCGAAGTTCGCCTTCGTCGAGACGAGGTAAGCCGTGCCGACCGTCCGGGACGTCACCCAATCAACTGCTGCGTGAACTCGGCTTGACCACTGTTTTCGGCAACCCGGGTTCCACCGAAGAGACCTTCCTGAAGAACTTCCCGTCCGATTTCCGGTTTGTCCTGGCGCTCCAGGAGGCCTCGGTCATGGCGATCGCGGACGGCTACAGCCAGGGCACCGCTCATCCCGCCCTGGTGAATGTGCACACCGCGGCGGGTTTGGGCAATGCGATGGGCAACCTGATTTCGGCGTCGATGAATCGGACGCCGTTGATTGTGACGGCGGGTCAGCAGACTCGAGAGATGCTGCTGCTCGAGCCGTGGCTGACCAATGTTGAGCCGGAGATGTTGCCGCGGCCGTGGGTCAAGTGGGCCTACCAACCGGTGCGCGCCGAGGACGTTCCGGCTGCGTTCATGCGGGCCTATGCCACAGCGGTCCAGCCGCCGGCAGGGCCGGTGTTTCTTTCGCTGCCGCTCGACGATTGGGAGAAGCCGGCGATCGGGGGCGCTGGTATGCGTACGGTTGCCACCGGCGTTGCCGCCGATCCGGTTCGACTGCAGGAGTTCGCCACCGCCGTCGACGACTCGGAGCGTCCGGTGTTGATCTTCGGCGCAGCGGTCGCCCGGGATCGGGCATGGGATGTCGCGGTGGAGCTCGCGGAGAGGGTCGGGGCCCCGGTGTGGGCCGCGCCGGCATCGGAGCGTGCCCCGTTTCCCGAGGACCATCCGCTGTACATGGGTGGGCTGCCGTTTGCAACGGGTCCACTCGCGGAGCGTTTGCGCGGGCACGACCTCGCGGTGATCATCGGGGCGCCGGTGTTCCGGTATTACCCGTACGTGCCCGGCCCTTACCTGCCCGACGGCCTGCGTCTGCTGCACATCACCGACGACCCTGCCGAGGCGGCGCGGGCGCCCGTCGGCGACAGCCTGGTCTCGAGTGCAGGTGTCGCGATCGAGATGTTGGTCGGGGCACTGCGGCGGGACCGGCGTGAGCTGGAGCCGTTGACCCCGCAGGAGCATCGGATGGCGCCGCACCCGCCGGCGGTCGCGGCGGCCGCGGACGAGGTGATGAGTGCGCGGCAACTGTTCGCGACGTTGCGCAGTGCGTGCGAGGCGGACACCGTGTTGGTGGAGGAGTCACCGTCGAACCTGGCCGACCTGCACGCGGAGTGGCCGATCACCGAACCGGACGCCTTCTATACTTTTGCCAGTGGCGGGTTGGGCTGGAACTTGCCCGCCAGTGTCGGGATCGCGCTCGCGGAGACTGACAGCGGGCGGCGGCGACCGGTGGTCGCCATCATCGGTGACGGCTCCTTCCAATATTCGGTGCAGTCGATCTGGACCGCCGCGCAACACGGCTTGGACATCCTGTTCGTGGTGCCACGCAACGGCGAGTACGCGATCCTCAAAGCCTTCGCGGATCTGGAGGACACTCCCGGCGTGCCCGGTCTCGACATACCCGGTATCGATTTCGTGGCACTGGCCACGGCATACGGGTGCCATGGTGTGCGGGCATCGACTCCGGCGGAGGTGGCCACTGAGGTCGCCGCAGCACGGGCCCGTTCGGGACCGACGCTGCTGGAGGTCGCGATCAGCGCGGCGGTTCCCTCGTTGCTCTGAACGCTGCGACGGCGCTCACCGCGTCGACGCGAGTCGGTCACTCGCGGTCGGGTCCGGGCACCACCAGTAAGGGAACCGCTAGGACACTCAGCATCTTGGCGGCTGTGGCACCCAAGAACAGCCTGCCCGGTGCCGCGAGTCTGCTCGAACCGACCATGATCATGTCTCCGTCGTGCCACTCGACACTGCTGACCGCCTCCTCGATGTTGCGTCCCTGAGCGAGGGTGGACGCGATCGGTGTCTGATCGGACAGCCGCTTGTGGGCCGTCTCCAACGAAGTGTTGGCGAGATCCACGGCACGGGCAACCGCCTCGTCGTCAGTGGTGCGGCCGGTGATGTCGTCGCGGGAAACAAGCGACAGCAGGCGTAATGGGAGGTCGCCGCGAGCACTGAGGGCGAGGGCGGTGTCGAGGAGGATCTCGGCGCCGGGGCGACTGCCGATCGCGGTGGTGATCTCGCGAATTCGCTCTGCCCCGGTGTGGCTGAAGCCTCGGGGCGCGAGCGCGACGGGAACCGGTGATGAATGCAAGAGGTCGTTGACAACCGAACCGAGCGAATGGCGCCCGGTGATGCCGCCCCCGGACGCACCGACCACCAGCATCGTGGCGCCGACCCGTTCGATCTCGGTGATCAGGCCGTGGGCGACATGCTCGTCGACCACGACATGCGTTTCTGCGACGACATCGCCGGGCACCAGGTCTGCGGCGCCGGCGACCCACTGTCTGGCCGCTTCGTCCAGCGCCTCGGCGAACCCTGCCGCGCTCGTGATGGTCTCGGGCGGGTCCGGAGGTATGACGACCGCGATGTCCAGTGAGGCGCCGAAGGTCCGGGCAAGGCATGCGCCGAAGGCGACTGCGTCCTCCCCGCCGGGTGTGGCCAGGTAGGCGACGAGCAACTTCATCGTGTACTCCGATCGTGGGCCCGTGAAATCCTACGATGCGACCACTGTGCCACGCAGCGCTGTGGGACACATTCACCGCTGCGGGATGCATGGAGCGCGATGATGAAACCGTCGCGATGGCCGCCAGAGCGAGGTCAGGCGGCCGTTGATGGGTCGCCGACCTGGGCCAGGATGTCGAACTCGAGGCCATCGGCCTGCGCGACGTACATCGCCTGACGCAGATGCCGTGCCGAGAATCGCACTTCGCCGCGAGGACTCGTATACACCGGCGATTCGCCTGCGGCCCGCTCGATCGCCCGCGGATGCGTGGACCCGGCCCGACGGATCAGTTCGTCGAGCAACGTCACGCCCTCGAAGCACGACTCGCCCGGTGAGGTCAGCGGCGGTGCGGCCACCCCGAAGCGCCGCACGTAACGGTGTTCGAAGTCGAGACTGTACGGGGTCGCGAGCGACTCGAAGTACCCCGACACCGAGTAGAGATTTCGCGTACCGCCGTCGCCGGAACCCAACAGCATGTTCTCGTCCATGAGCGATGAGAGCCGTACACAGCGTCCGTCGAGCCCGCGGGCGCCGAACGCACGGTTGAACTGCACCGCGTCCTCGCCCAGGAGCAGCACGAGAACTGCCGTCGCACCGGACGCCTCGATATGGTCGAGAACATCGCCGAACTCGGAGGTGCCGAGTGGGCAGAAGATCTGGGATTGCACCTGCGTCGGCGAGGAGTCGGCATGGAGGTGCGCGGTAACCGTCGCTGCCGTGGCACGCGGCCAGATGTAATCGCTGCCCACAACCACCCATCGGCGCGCACCGAGCTGCTGGGACAGCCACTCAAATGCGGGCAGCAGGGCCGCGTCGGGCACCTCGCCGGTCATGAACGTGCCCCGCGCACCTTCGCCGCCCTCGTACACCGCCGTGTAGACGTACGGGATCTCGCCGCGCAGGACACGGACCAACCGGCGTCTTACAGCTGACGTGTGCCAGCCGATCACGGCATCGAATCGGGGGATCGATCCACAACTCGGGCCGAGGTGTGTACTGACGGCGGCGGCGACCTGCTCGACCGGTGCGCCACCGTCGATCGTCGTCACGGTGACCTCGCGACCGAGGATTCCGCCGCGCTGGTTGATCTCCTCCACGGCCAGTTGCGCGCTCGCCGCGCAGGACGGCCCGAAGATCCCCGAGGGACCGCTCTGCGGAATGACCATGCCCAGGTGCATCAGTGTGAGTCCTCGTGTGCTGTGGAGACCGATTCCAGTGTGCGCCAGACGCGTTTCCAGCGGGTTTCGCACAGATCAGGTCGTTGCGCGACATTTGCGTCTGTCGGGTGTCGTCCTTCGGAAGCGATCGCAGTGAATGCCGGGTGCTGCTCACCGGGTCAAGTGGGCCAGGCCGTCCCCGAGTGCGAGATACCGGCGAGAGCCGACTGACGTCGCCAAGTCGCGCTCGATCTGCCGTTGGCGATCGTCGACCGCGGCGAGCGCACCGGAGCCGTGCGGACTCAGGAACACCATCACGCGCCGTCGATCCGCGGGGTCGACGCGGCGGTAGACGAGGGCGAGCGAGATCAGTTTGTCGATTGCGCGCGTGGTCGTGGCCGGCGGCAACACGGCCAGACGGGACAGTTCGGTCATCGTGTGTCCGTCGCCCTCTGCCCCGGCGAGGATCACCAGAATCCGCCACTGTTCGGCGGTGACGCCGAGCTCATCGAACACCGGTGCCATCTGGTCCTCGAGGAGCGCGACCGCGCGCAGCAGTTGCAGCAGCATCGGGTCGGGATTCGGGTCAGCGGGCATCGATGCTCTCCTCGGTCGTATCCAAGAACGACAGGTTGTCCCCGTCGCGATCCACGATGATGCGCACGGGTCGCGCGGGGTCTCGGTCGGGCCGGACCATCAGCGTCGCGATCGGCGCACAGAGCTCGTGTCGCAGGACCCGATGAAGCGCTCGCGCGCCGTACCGGGGGTCGAATCCGACCTCGGCGAGCCGTTCGCGTGCGGCCGTGCTGACCTGACATTGCACATTGCGGGTGGCCAGGGAGCGGACCAGGCGGTCGACCTCCAGATCGACGATTCGATGCGCGACGCCGCCGTCGATCGACGTGAACGTGATGACCTCGTCGAAGCGGTTGAACAACTCCGGGTCGAAGAACGCCCGCACCGAATCCAGCACGACGCGGGTTTCGTCCCGGCGTCGGCCGAAGACGCCGTCGAGCGCGTTGCGGGTCAGCAGTCGAGCCGGTTGCTCGCGCCACGGGCGTCGCATGTCGTGCACCTCGCGGGAGCCGAGGTTCGATGTCAACAGCACGATCGCATTACGGAAGTCGATGGTCGTGGTCCCGGAAGCCAGACGCAGGGTGCCGGTGTCGAGGATCTGCAGCAGCGACCGCAGCACGGTGGGGTGTGCTTTCTCGACCTCGTCGAAGAGCACCACTCCCGGACGCGAGAGACTGCCCTCGACCTTGTCCCGATCGAACAGCGTGAACTGTTCCTTGGAACCGGCATAGCCGGGTGGGGCGCCCGACAGTGATGCGGCGTAGTGCTCCTGCGCCAATGAGTTCATGTCGACCCGGCACAGGTTGTCGGCATCCCCGCGGATGTGGTGTGCGACCTGTCGGGCCAGCTCGGTCTTGCCCACCCCGGTCGGACCCACGAGGAGCAGTGACGCGATCGGCCGGTGCGGATCATGCAAGCCCGCCGCGGCAATGGTCACGGCGCGCACGACCGCGTCGACCGCGGTGTCCTGTCCGATGATCGACCCTCGCAGCGAGGCGGCGAGGTAGGCCGGGGAGCGCAGGTCACCGAGGCGGAATCCGTTCGTGGTGTCGAGGTCGGAGAACTTCACCGCGGCATGTCCCGACATGGTCTTCCTCCTTCGCTTCCGTTTGAAAGTAGATCATCTGCGGCCCGTGCGCCCACCGTGCGCGCGCTTCATGTGATCTCCATGGCGTGGAAACTTTGTGGCAACACCGGACCGGTTATGTGTCGAGCGCGGACAAGCTTCCGTTTGAAAGTAATTTCCGCTACGACGACATCAGTTCACGATCAACCACAACAAGGAGTTGTTATGCGTCACGGCGACATCTCATCGAGCCCGGACACCGTCGGCGTCGCGGTGGTGAACTACAAGATGCCCCGGTTGCACACCCGCGAGCAGGTCCTCGACAATGCCAAAGCGATCGCGGAGATGGTGCGCGGCATGAAGTCCGGGTTACCCGGCATGGATCTGGTTGTGTTCCCGGAGTATTCGACGCAGGGCATCATGTACGACAACGACGAGATGTACGCCACCGCCGCCACGGTTCCCGGCGACGAAACCGACATCTTCTCCACCGCCTGCCGGGAGGCCGGGACCTGGGGTGTCTTCTCGATCACCGGGGAGAGGCACGAAGACCATCCGAACAAGCCGCCATACAACACGCTCGTGCTCATCAACGACGAAGGCGAGATCGTGCAGAAGTATCGGAAGATTTTGCCATGGACGCCGATCGAGGGGTGGTATCCGGGCAGCCAAACCTATGTCACCGACGGGCCCAAGGGTCTCAAGATCTCGTTGATCATCTGCGACGACGGCAATTATCCGGAGATCTGGCGGGACTGCGCGATGAAGGGCGCCGAACTCGTCGTCCGGCCGCAGGGCTACATGTATCCGGCCAAGGACCAGCAGGTCCTGATGGCCAAGGCGATGGCCTGGGCCAACAACTGTTACGTCGCCGTCGCGAACGCCACCGGGTGGGACGGTGTGTATTCCTATTTCGGGCACAGCTCGATCATCGGCTTCGATGGCCGCACCCTCGGCGAATGCGGCGAGGAGGAGTACGGGGTGCAGTACGCGCAGTTGTCGTTGTCCACGATCCGTGACGCCCGCCGCCACGATCAGTCGCAGAACCACTTGTTCAAGTTGCTCCACCGTGGCTACACGGGTGTACTCGCCGGTGGCGATGGCGACAAGGGGGTTGCCGAGTGCCCCTTCGACTTCTACCGCAATTGGGTAACCGACGCCGAGGCCACCCAGCGACAGGTCGAGGCCATCACCCGCGAAACGATCGGGGTTGCCGAGTGCCCGGTCTACGACCTGCCGACCGAGAAGGTGATGGAGGCCTGACGATGCAACCGCGCCGGACCCGCTCGTGGCGGACCCGGCGCGGTGGCGCGATGATCTCCCGGTCGGTCGTGATCAGCTGAGGTGGTGGACCTCCTGCAGGCCGTACACCGGCGTCGGGATGCCCTCGTAGCGGGCCTTGAGCTGCAGGGCAAGGTACAGCGAGTAATGGCGTGACTGATGCAGATTGCCGCCGTGGAACCAGAGGCCCGGCTGCTGTGTCGGCTTCCACATGTTGCGCTGCTCGCCCTCCCACGGGCCGGGATCCTTGGTGGTGTCAGACCCCAGGCCCCACACCTTGCCGACGCGGTCGGCCACGTCCTGGCCCATCAGGTCGGCCGCCCAGCCGTTCATCGAGCCGTACCCGGTCGCGTAGACCACCACGTCGGCCGGGAGTTCGGTGCCGTCGGCGAGGATCACGCTGCGCTCGGTGAGGTGGTCGATCTCGCCGTGTTCGAGCGTGATCGAGCCATCGGCGATCAGCTCACACGCGCCGACGTCGATATAGTAACCGGACCCTCGACGCAGGTACTTCATGAACAGCCCGGAGTCGTCGTCGCCGAAATCGAGATCGAACCCGGCGGCCTCGAGACGATCGTAGAAGTCCTTGTCGCGCTCGCGGATCTGATCGTAGAGCGGAATCTGGAATTCGTGCATGATTCGGTATGGCAGGGACGCGAAGGTCAGATCGGCCTTCTTGGTGGTCATCCCCGACGCCACCGCCTCCTCGCTGTAGAGGGCGCCGAGGCCGATCTCCATCAGCGAATCCGACCGCACGATGTGGGTCGACGACCGTTGCACCATGGTCGTGTCGATCCCGTTCTCCACCAGGGCTTTGCAGATGTCGTGAGCGGAGTTGTTGGACCCGATCACCACCACCTTGCGGCCCGCGTAACCGTCCGGACCCGGATGTTGGCTCGAGTGGTGCTGGTCGCCGGCGAAGACGTCCTGCCCGGCGATCGTCGGCACGTGGGCCTTGCCCGACATGCCGGTCGCGAGCACCAACTGGGTGGGATGCAGCGTCATCGGCTCGCCGTTGCGGTCGATCTCGACGGTCCACTGCCCGGCATCTTCGTCGTAGGACGCCGAGGTGCAGGTGGTCTTGCTCCAGTACGGCACCTCCATCACCTTGGTGTAGAACTCCAGCCAGTCGCCGATCTTGTCCTTGGGTGCGAACACCGGCCAGTTGTCGGGAAACGGGAGATAGGGCAGGTGGTCGTACCACACCGGGTCGTGCAGGCACAGCGACTTGTACCGCTGACGCCACTGATCGCCGGGGCGGTCGTGTCGATCGACCACGATCGAGGGCACGCCGAGCTGACGCAGGCGCGCCCCCAACGCGATACCGCCCTGCCCACCGCCGATCACGAGAACATACGGCTGGACGGTCCGGCCCAGCGCAGCCTCTTCATCGTCGCGTTTCTGTGCCCAGGATCGGCGGTCGGGGTCGGAGCCGTGTACGGCACCCATCACGCGGGTCGGACCGGCCGGTTCCGCGTGTCCCTTGAGTTCCTGCAACGTCGTGAGCAGCGTCCACCCGAGATCCGTGCCCTGCTCGTCGTCGGGCTTGATGCGCAGGTGCCCGACGCCGCGCCCGGTTGCGGTCTCGAACTCGATGAAGGCGGTGACCACGCCTGTGTCGTCGGCGGTTGGGGGTTCGCTCGTCCGGAACGCGTGCGGAGCGGTGTCGTCGAGACGCGCGTTCAGCATGTCGCCGATCTGTTCGCGACCTTCGACGGTCTTGAGATTCCAGGTGAACGCCACCAGGTCGCGCCAGAAGCTGTCGGTGGCGAACAGGCCGGTCGCGCGGGCCACGTCGCGGGCGACGAGGGCGGCCTCGAATTCGGTGAGCCAGATGTCGACGCGTTGTTGTGGGTCGTTCACGGTCCCGGTGACCGGTGGCTCCAAGGTCTGGGTCATGGTTTCTCCTCGGGTTGACGTTGCTCTGTGTGATCCACAGCACACCGTGCGCCTAGGTTGTTGCGAAAGGGTTGCATCGGGTTGCGACCCAGGGTCGAGCGGCTGCAACCCTCTGCAACCCCGATCGAATTTTGCGGCGCGGCTGTGATCCGGAGCACAATCGAGGTGTGTCGACAATTGATGCGCACGCCGGAATCGAGCCCGCGGTGTCCGCGGCCGACGACCCGCGGCACTACGCACAGCTGCTCTGTGCGGTGTACGACGCCGCGATGGCCGGTGAGAAGATGCCCGCTCGGCCGCGATCGGTGATCGGCGAGTCGTGGGATCGCGTACTGCACGCCGGGGTTGATCCCGATGTCGGAGCCGCCGGGGCCGGTCTCGACGTCGCCGACCTCGAGGCCCGCCGACTCGACTCCGGGTTGGCGCCCGTGCTCGACGACCTCACCGCCGGGCTCGACTCGGTGATCGCCGATGGCGACAACATCCTCGTCGTCGCGGATGCGCACGGGCGCGTGCTCTGGCGCAGCGGGGCGCCGCGAGTGATGCACCGGGCGGACAGACTCGGGTTCGTCGAGGGTGCGAACTGGGGAGAGAATGCGGTCGGCACCAACGCCATCGGCACCGCACTGATGTCCGGCCACGCCGTGCAGGTCTTCTCCGCGGAACACTTCGTGCGCACCCACCATTCGTGGACGTGCGCCGGGGCGCCGATCCGGGATCCGCGGACCGGTGATCTGATCGGCGTCGTCGACGTGAGCGGGCCGGCAGCCACCATCCACCCGACCACCGTCGCCCTGGTCGACGTGGTCGCCAAGCTCGCCGAGGCGCACCTGCGTGACCACCACCGTCGCTCGCTCGATCAGCTCCGGTCCGTCGCGGCGCCGATGCTTTCGCGCCTGAACAGTCCTGCGCTGGCGGTGGACAACGATGGATGGGTGGCGGCGGTGGACGCCGTCACACCGTGCAGCCGGCTGAGTCTGCCCCGCCATGCCGAACCCGGCCGGGTCTGGGTGCGGAGCCTGGGCGAATGCGACCTCGATCCGTTGCCCGGTGGCTGGCTGGTGCGGGTCGCGGCGGTGGACTCCGTGGCGTCGGAGACGGTGCTGCACCTCGACTGGCGTGATCGCCGGTCACCGTCGGTGACGGTGACCGGTAGCAGCGGGCAATGGACGATCACACCGTCGCCCCGGCACGCGGAGATCCTGGCGCTCCTCGCGCACCATCCCGACGGCTGCAGCGCAGCGCAGATGTCGCGGCACCTGTTCGGCGTCGACGATCGCACGATCACGGTGCGGGCTGAGATGTCCCGGCTGCGAAAGCATCTCGGTGGATTGCTCGCGGCCAACCCCTATCGCTTCGTGGCTGGTGTCTCGGCTCGGGTCGACCACGGCCCCGACGCGTCCGTCGGCTGACCGGACGCCACCCGGCGCGTTCTGCGCGTCGGGTAACTCGGGCCGGGGCGCGTCGGCTCGCTACATTCGGTGGGTGAGCACCCCTGTCGACGGATATCTCCGCCACATCATGACTCTGTGCGCCACCGATCGGGCGGGCGCGGTCGCCGACTACATTCCCGAACTCACGCGGGTGGACCCGGATGGTTACGGGTTGTCGCTGTGTATGCACGACGGGCATCTCTACTCCCACGGCGACAGTGCCGAGCAGTTCACCATCCAGTCGATTTCGAAGGCGTTGACCTACGCGCTGGTGCTCACGCGGCTCGGTCCGCGGGAGGTCGACGCCAAGATCGGCGTGGAGCCCTCGGGGGAGGCGTTCAACGAGATCAGCGTGGACGGTGCTCGCAGACCGAAGAACCCGATGATCAACGCGGGTGCGATCATGTCCGCGTCGCTGTTGTTGCCGCAGGTCCGCGACGCCGACTCCGCAACCATGGACAGCGAATCCCCCGAGGTCCGGACTGTCGACGCCGTCTTCGACGACCTCGTGTCGTTCTATTCGGCATGCGCGGGTCGGCGACTGCACATCGACGACGCGGTCTATCGGTCCGAGAGGCGTACCGGTGCCCGCAACCGGGCGATCGCCTACATGCTCGACAGCTTCGGGGTTCTCGACGCCGATCCGGAGGCGGCGCTCGATCTCTACCTGCGGCAGTGTTCGCTGCGGGTGACCACCGACGACCTCGCGGTGATCGGCTGCACGCTCGCCACGGGTGGAGTCAATCCGCGCACCGGTCGTCAGATCGTGTCTCCGGAGGTGGCGCAGCGGGTGCTCTCGGTGATGACCACCTGTGGAATGTACGACGGCGCGGGGGACTGGGTGTCGTCGGTGGGGCTGCCGGCCAAAAGCGGCGTGGGCGGCGGAATCCTGGCCATTCTGCCCGGGCAGCTGGGGATCGGGGTGTACTCACCGCGTCTGGATGCGCACGGCAACAGCGTCCGGGGAATCGACACCTGTCGGCATCTGTCCACCGATCTGGGGTTACACATGTTCAACGTGACGCGGGAGAGCCGGGTGACCATGCGCGCCACCTATGACATCGGGGAGTTCGAGGTCGGCGCGGACTGGAGCGAACGCGAGCGCGGCTATCTGCGGACGTGCCGGGATCGCGTGCGGGTCTACGAACTGCAGGGCGACCTGACCTTCTCCGGAGCGGAGTCGGCGATGCGGCGCCTCGAAACCGACTCCGACCACTATGACGTCGTGGTCATCGACATCTCGCGCATCGGGATCATCGATGCCGTGGCACGAACCATGGTGTTGTCTTTCAAGCATCGGCTCACCGAGCGCGCACAGAAGGCGATGGTCGTCGACCCCGACGGGGTGCTGCGGGCCAGTGTGGAACGTCACCGGCACGATCACAGCGTCCCTGATCTCATTGCGCCCGAAGCGCTTCGAGGATTTGACCCGACCTTGCCGCACGTGCACGCCACGATGGAGGATGCGGTGAGTGATGCCGAGGCATTTCAACTCAAACGTCGCTACGGCCGCGGCGAGATGTTCGGCGGGGCGTGACCGGTGGCGCGGGCGGTCCCCGTTAAGCTGACCCCCGTGCGTCTGGTTATCGCGGAATGCCAAGTGGACTATGTCGGCCGTTTGACCGCACACCTGCCGATGGCGAAGAGGTTGCTGCTGATCAAGTCCGACGGGTCGGTCAGCGTGCACGCCGACGACCGTGCCTACAAGCCGCTGAACTGGATGAGCCCGCCGTGCTGGATGACCGAGGCCCCGGTGCCCGACGGGGTCGACGCCGAGGCTTACTGGGTGGTCACCAACAAGACCGGCGAAGAGCTCCGCATCACCATCGCCTCGATCGAACACGACTCGGCCCACGAGTTCGGGGTGGATCCAGGCCTGGTGAAGGATGGGGTCGAGGCGCATCTGCAAGAACTGTTGGCCGAACATGTCGACACGCTGGGCACCGGACACACACTGATCCGTCGCGAATACATGACCGCGATCGGCCCGGTGGATCTGTTGTGCCGGGATGCGGAAGGGGCGACGGTGGCGGTCGAGATCAAGCGGAGGGGGGAGATCGACGGCGTCGAGCAACTCACCCGCTACCTGGAGTTGCTCAACCGGGATCCGATTCTGGCCCCGGTCTCCGGGGTGTTCGCCGCGCAGCAGATCAAACCGCAGGCCCGCACCCTTGCCGAGGATCGCGGAATTCGGTGCCTGGTTCTGGACTACGACGAACTGCGTGGTGCCGAGAGCACCGAGTTCCGACTGTTCTGACTCCGGCAGCCGCTCTGCGCAGCCGTTTCGAAGAGCGTCGCCCGTCCGCGATCAGTGCAGGGTCAGCGTGCTGACGCCTCGCCGCCGGCTCCGACCGGGGATGCGCTCGACGACGCACCTGTTCCATTGGCGCCCGAACGCTTGATCTGCGACTGCGCGGACAGTGCGCGGTTGAGTAGCTCCGCGTCGTCGGTCTCGGTGAGGTCGGCGAGGTCTTGATGCCGTTCGGACAACTGCACCGGCAGCTTGGCCACCTCATCACGGACCCGGCTCAGTTGCTCGGCGATCTGTTTCCGCGCCTGGTCGGCCTGAGCGGCGAGTTCCCGGGATCGCGCCAGTCGCTCGATGGCGATCTCCTGCGCGGTGTCCTTCATCCGCTGCGCCTCATGGCGGGCCCGGTCGCGCTGCGCGGCGAGTTCGGCATCATGGCGCTCGCGCTCGGACTGGCGCGCGCGGGTGCTCTGTAGCTCGAGTTCGGCCGCCTCGCCCTTGGCCTTGGTGACTATCCGCCGCGCCTCGTCGCGGGCGGCGGTCATCGTTTCCTTGTGTTCGGCTTCCATCGCCGCGGTCCGTTCGGCGATGAGTCGCGCGGCTTCGTCCGCCTCTTCCGCAGACCGTTCCGCCAACGCGTCGGCGTCCTCGCGGACCTTGCGGGCGTGCTCGTCGGCCTTGGCGATGGTCTTGCGAGCCGTCTCCTGCGCCTCCTCGCGGATGCGTGTGGCGTCGGCCTCGGCATCGTCGCGGGCCATTGCCGCCTCCTGCCGGGCGATCGAGGTGAGCTCGGCCGCCTCGGCGGCGGCGTCCGCGCGGATCTCGGAGGCCTCGTCGGACGCCAGCTGCAGCATGCGACCGAGACGCTCGCTCATCCCCTGCGCAGTGGTCGGCGGGACCGACAGCTTGTCGACCTCACGGCGCAACTCCTCGATCTCGTCGCGGGCTTCCTCGAGGTGCGCGACGAGTTCGTGCGCGTTCGCGGTGGCGGCGTCGCGATCGGCCGCGAGCACCCGCAACTCGGCATCAACCCGTTGCAGATGTTCGGTCACCTGCTCACGGTCGAAACCACGCATGACGACTGCGAACGGGAGGTTTCGCGGTGCCGGAGCTGACATGCGGCACAGTCTAACTCAGAGGCGAACCGCCGCGACCTCAGGAATCGGTGAGCTGCGGCGATCAGTGCACAGGCAGTTCAGTGCGCTGCGGCACCGGTCGCAGGCTCGACTAATTCCAGCAGTACCCCGCCGGCGTCCTTCGGGTGCACGAAGTTGATCCGCGAGTCCGCGGTGCCACGACGCGGCTGCGGGTAGAGCACTCGCACGCCAGCTGCGGTGAGACGCTCGGTGACGGCATCGACGTCGGTGACCCGCACCGCGAGCTGCTGCAGTCCCGGTCCGTTGCGGTCGAGGAACTTCGCGATGGTCGATTCGTCGTTGAGTGGGGCGAGCAGCTGGATCACCGCGCCGCCAGTGGAACTGGCCGACTGCGGGCCGACCATCGCCTCGATGACGCCCTGTTCGCTGTTGGTCTCCTCGTGCAGCGTCGCGAAGCCGAGATGGTCGAGGTACCACTTCTTGGCTGCGTCGAGATCGGGGACCGCGATCCCGACATGGTCGATGGCGGTGACGAGGTCGGCGATGACGGCGGTCGCCGAGGCTGCGGGGTCTGTTGCTGAGGTGCTCATGTCCTAACGGTAGCGTTGAGGGTAGAAGCTCACAGAGCGGGCGCTCGGTCTGCCTGCTCGGCCGATGTTGGAGGTCCTCATATGTCCACGTCCACCGATCAGTTCTCGACGGTCATCGTCGCCGGGGCGCGGACGCCCTTCGGTCGACTGCAGGGCTCACTCAAGGGTTTCAGTGCCGTCGATCTCGGCGCCGTGGCCATCGAGGGCGCGCTGGAGCGTTCGGGAGTGCCCGCCTCGGCCGTGGAGTACGTGATCATGGGTCAGGTCCTCACCGCCGGAGCCGGCCAGATGCCCGCCCGCCAGACCGCGGTCAAGGCGGGCATCGGGTGGGATGTGCCCACATTGACCATCAACAAGATGTGTCTATCGGGCATCGACGCGATCGCATTGGCCGACCAGCTGATCCGGGCCGGCGAGTTCGACTGCGTGGTCGCCGGTGGTCAGGAGTCGATGACGCAGGCCCCGCACCTGTTGCCCGGTAGCCGCGATGGTTTCAAGTACGGCAACACCGAACTCGTCGATCACATGGCCTACGACGGCCTGTGGGACGCGTTCACCGATCAGCCGATGGGTGCGTTGACCGAACAGGGCAACGACACCGACGGGTTCACCCGGGCCGAGCAGGACGAATTTGCGGCGCGCAGCCACCAGCGTGCGGCGATCGGGTGGAAGAACGGTGTCTTCGCCGACGAGGTGGTTCCGGTCAGCATTCCGCAGCGCAAGGGTGACCCGATCTCGTTCGCCGAGGACGAGGGTGTGCGCGCCGACACCACCGCCGACTCGCTGGCCGGGCTGCGACCGGCCTTCCGTAAGGACGGCTCCATCACCGCGGGCAACTCGTCGCAGATCTCCGACGGTGCGGCCGCAGTCATCGTGATGAGCAAGGCGAAGGCCACCGAACTGGGGGTGGCCTGGCTCGCCGAGATCGGTTCGCACGGCGTGGTCGCCGGACCGGACTCGACCTTGCAGGCCCAGCCCGCCAACGCGATCGAGAAGGCGTGCGCACGGGCGGGTATCACGCCCGCTGATCTCGATCTCATCGAGATCAACGAGGCTTTCGCGGCGGTCGGACTCGCCTCCACCAAGCAGCTCGGCGTCGACCCGGAGATTGTCAACGTCAACGGCGGGGCCATCGCGGTCGGGCATCCGATCGGGACGTCCGGTGCCCGCATCACCCTGCACCTGGCGCTGGAACTGCAGCGACGCGGCGGCGGCGTCGGTGCGGCCGCGCTCTGCGGGGCCGGTGGCCAGGGCGATGCCTTGATCGTGCGGGTGCCCAAGAGTTGAGCCCCGACGGTCTCTGGCGAGATTTCTACTACACATCGTCGTAGTTTTCTGTCCGATTCGGCACAATGGGACACATGTCGCAATTCTTTGATCTCACCACTCCGGCCAAGCGCTTCCGACTGGTCGCCGTCCTCGAGGCCATCACGTGGCTGGCCCTGTTGATCGCCATGTTCTTCAAGTGGGTTCTCGGCCACGAGGAGGCGGTGGCGATCCCGGGGATGGTTCACGGCATCGTCTTCGTCGTGTTCGTGGTGGTCTCACTGATCACCGCAGTGCAGCTGCGGTGGGGTCTGAAGGTCACGGCATGGGCGCTGGTGTCCTCGATCCCGCCCTTCGGCACCCTGGTGTTCGAGTGGTGGGCGCAGCGCAATGGTCATCTGGCCGAGTTGTCGGCGGACACCACGCCGCAGCGCGTGGCCGCCTGAGGAGTGGTGGCGCGATGATCGTCGCCTTCAGCCTCAGCCCCTCCGGGGGCGATGCCGTCGACTCGGACGGCGGGATGAGCGCTGCGGTTGCTGCGGCCGTGGCCGTGGTGCGCGAATCGGGGTTGCCCCATCAGACCACCGCGATGTTCACCTATCTCGAGGGCGAGTGGGATGAGGTGATGGCGGTGGTCAAACGTGCCACCGACGCCGTCGCGGCCCAGGCGCCGCGCGTCGGCCTTGTCCTCAAAGCCGACATCCGTCCGGGCCACACGGACGAACTCGCCGGCAAGGTCGCCCGCGTCGACCGGCTGCTGGACTGACCCGGCAGCCGGACTGACACGATGGCGCCATGAGGTCCACTCGCGCCGACACGACGACTCGTGACCGCCGAGCGCGCACCGCGGCGTCCGCGGTCTTTGCCCTCAACGGTTTTCTGGCAGCGATGTGGGTCGCCCACATCCCGGTGATCGTGAATCGGACCGGGGTGTCGGAGGATCAGCTCGGCGCCTTGTTGCTGTTGCTCGGGGGCTGCGCGTTCGTCGGCATGCAGGTGTGCGGACCGATCATCGATCGATGGGGATCGAAACCAACTACAACAGTCGCCGCAGCCGTGCTGTCGGCGGTGATCCTTGGCCCGGTGGCCGCGCACGACCTGGCGACCCTGGCCCTGGCGCTGGCCGGGTTCGGTTTCGCCAACGGTGCTCTCGACGTCTCGATGAACGCACAGGCAGTGGCCGTCGAGCGGCGGTACGACCGGCCCATCATGTCGTCGTTTCACGGATTCTTCTCCATCGGCAGCCTCATCGGCTCGGGCGTGGTGGCACTCACCCTCTGGCGTGATGTCGGTGTCATTGCCACGGTCGGTGCGGCCACGATCGTCGGGTTCGCCGTCGCCGCGATCACCAGTGCACACCTGTTGGTCACGGTGGATGCCTCGATGCGGACACCGTCGGGGTCACGGCCGGCCGAATCGTCTGGCCGCTGGTGGCGCGGGATCGATCGTCGGCGACTGGTCCTGCTGGCGGCGGTGGCATTCGCGCTCATGCTTGCCGAGGGCACCGCTTACGACTGGAGCGCCCTGCACGTGGTCGACACGTTCGGTACTGCCGAATCGCTCGGCGCGGTGGCCTTCGGTGCGTTCAGCGCAGCGATGACCGTCGCGCGATTCGGGATCGATCCCATCGCGGCGGCGGTCGGACCGATGGTGGTGGTGCGCGTCGGTGCCCTGATCGGCCTCGTCGGCATGGGGATGGCTGTTCTCGCGCCGTCAGTGGGATGGGCGATCGCCGGATGGAGTGTGTTCGGTATCGGCCTGGCCGGGCTCATCCCGCAGATCTTCACCGCTGCGGGCAACCTGACGACCGAATCGAGCGGACGCGCCATCTCCCTGGTGGTCGGATGCGGTTACCTGGGAATGCTCGCCGGTCCGGCGGTGGTCGGGTTCATCAGCAGCCGTACCAGTCTCGGCATCGGCCTGCTCGTCGCGGTGGGTGCCCTCGCCTTTGCTGCGGCCGCGGCGGGCGTGGTCCGTGCACCGGCCGCCGCGGAAGCTCCCCGCGATCGCGGCATGACACACTAGAGGGGTGACTCGACCAACGAATCGGCAGCAGGCGGCCGCAGCCGCCCGACAGCAGGCGGCGGCCGTCGCCATGTCGGGAGCGGTCGACCTGACCGCCCTCAAGGAACGTGCCGACGCGCAGCGACAGCAGGCGCAGCGCCCCAACCAGACCCCACGCCCGGCACCGCCGACCGACGACGGTGCACCGGCCTCGGGAGCTGCGCATGGCGGGGCAGTCCTCGACATCACCGAGGCAACGTTCGAGACCGAGGTGCTTGCGCGATCACAGCAGCAGCTCGTGCTGGTGGACCTGTGGGCGGAGTGGTGCGAACCCTGCAAACAACTGTCGCCGGTGCTGGAGAAGCTGGCCGGGCAGGCGCAGGGAAGCTGGGTGCTGGCCAAGGTCGACGTCGACGCCAATCCCCGGATCGCGCAGGCGTTCCGTGCCCAGTCCATCCCGATGGTGGTGGCGATCGCGCAGGGGCAGCCGGTCGCGGCGTTCAACGGCGTCCGTTCGGAGGCCGAGATCTCCCAGTGGGTGGGGGAGATCCTCTCCCAACTCGGTGATGTGCTGCCCGGCGCCGCCCCAGTCGACGCCGAGCCGGAAGCCGACGATCCGCGCATGGTCGCCGCCGAGGAGAAGCTCAACGCGGGCGACTTCGCCGGTGCACTCGACGACTATCGGGCGATCGCCGAAGCCGAGCCGCAGAACGTGGAGGCGGCATCGGCCGCACGCAACCTCGAGTTCGTGCTGCGCGCGCAGGCCCATGACCCGGCCATCGTCGATACCGCCGCGCCCGCCGACGTCGACGCTCAGCTGGCGGCGGCCGACGTACTGTTGCTCGCCCAGCAGCCCGAGGCCGCCTTCGACCGGATCATCGCGGTCGTGAAGGTCACCGCCGGCGACGACCGCACTCGCGCGCGTACCCGGTTGCTGGAGCTGTTCGAGCTCTTCGACCCGGCGGAGCCATTCGTCGTCTCGGCGCGCCGGAAGCTGGCCACCGCGCTCTACTGATCCTTATCCGTCGACTGGGCGCCGTTTCTCGTTGACTGGGCGCCGCTTTTCGTTGACTGGGCGGCGTTTTCCGTTGACTGGGCGGCGTTTTCCGTCGATTGGCAGCTGAGGAAGCTTGGTTGCGATGTCGTGACGGGCCTCCGCAGGCTCCGGCCGTCATCAGGGGGCGGGGGTGACGGGCCCGGCCCTCCTGTGGGCGGGGGTGGTTGCGGGGCGTTCGCGGGTGTGGCCCTCGTCAGGGAGTGGTGGTGGGACGAGCCTCTGCGGGCGCCAGGAAGACGGCCGAGTTGGCGGGGATCGTCACCTGCGCCGACGTCTCGCGCCCATGCCAGCCGGGTCCATCGGCGACGACACTGCCGAGGTTGCCCTTGCCCGCCCCGCTGTAGTCGGTCGAGTCGGTGTTGAGGACTTCGTTCCAGGTCCCCGACCGGGGTAGCCCGACGCGGTGGTCGGCGCGTTCGCTGCCGGAGAAGTTGAACAGACACGCCATCACCGAGCCGTCACGGCCGAACCGCAAGAAGCTGATCACGTTGTTCGCGGTGTCGTTGGCGTCGATCCACTCGTAGCCGTCAGGGGTGGTGTCCTGGCTGTAGAGAGCCGGGCTGGCGCGATAGACCCGGTTCAGATCGCCCACCAATGCCGAGATGCCGGAGTGGAGTTCGCCTTCCCATCCCTCCATCTGGAACCAGTCGAGGCTGCGGTTGTCGGCCCACTCACCGGTCTGACCGAACTCCTGGCCCATGAACAGCAGTTGCTTGCCGGGGTGCGCCCACATGTAGGCCAGCAGCACCCGGACCCCGCTGGCCTTGGTGAACGAGTCGCCGGGCATCCGGCTCCACAGGGTGCCCTTGCCGTGCACCACCTCGTCGTGGGAGATCGGCAACACGAAGTTTTCGCTCCACGCGTACATCAGCGAGAAGGTGATTTCGTGGTGGTGGAAGCTGCGATGAATTTGGTCGCGACCGAGGTAGCCGAGGGTGTCGTGCATCCACCCCATGTTCCATTTGAAGGTGAACCCGAGGCCGCCGAGATTGGTCATCTGGGTCACGCCCGGCCACGCGGTGGATTCCTCGGCAACGGTGACCACGCCGGGAAAGTGCTTGTGCACCGTCGCGTTGGTCTCCTGCAGGAACTGGACGGCCTCGAGGTTCTCGCGCCCACCGTAGATGTTGGGTCGCCACTGGCCGGCCGGCCGGGAGTAGTCGAGATAGAGCATCGAGGCCACCGCATCCACGCGCAGGCCGTCGATGTGGAACTGGTCGAACCAGAACAGCGCGTTGGCGACCAAGAAGTTGCGGACCTCGCGTCGGCCGAAGTTGAAGACGTAAGTGCCCCAATCCAACTGCTCGCCGCGCATGGGGTCGCCGTCTTCGTACAGTGGGGTCCCGTCGAATCGGGCCAACGCCCAATCGTCTTTCGGGAAATGCGCCGGTACCCAGTCGACGATCACACCGATGCCCAGAGAATGTAGGTGATCGATCAGATAGCGCAGGTCGTCGGGAGAGCCGAAGCGTGCGGTCGGTGCGTAGTACGAGGTGACCTGATACCCCCACGATCCGCCGAACGGATGCTCGGCGACCGGCAGGAACTCGACGTGGGTGAAACCCTTCTCGACGAGATAGTCGCCGAGTTGGTGTGCGAGTTCCCGGTAGGACAGACCTGCACGCCATGACGCGATGTGCACCTCGTAAACGCTCATCGGTTCGGCTGCGACGTCGGTGGCCGCACGACGGGCGATCCAGTCGTCGTCGGACCAGGTGTACGACGATTCGCCGACCACCGAGACCGTCGACGGTGGTGGCAGTGTCTGCCGGGCCATCGGATCGGCCTTGTCGCGGATCACGCCGTCGGCGCCATGGACGCGGAACTTGTAGCGCATACCGGCGGCGACATCGGGGATGAAGACCTCCCAGACACCGCTGCTGCCGATCATCCGCATGGGTGCCTGCCGGCCGGTCCAGTTGTCGAAATCGCCGATCACCGCGACACCGTGCGCATTGGGCGCCCACACCGAGAAGGCGGTTCCGCGTACCTCGCCGTCGGGCGTCGTGTACGAGACGATCCGTGCGCCGAGGACATCCCACAGCGACTCGTGGCGACCCTCGGAGAACAGATGGATGTCGAGTTCGCCCATACTCGGCAGGAACCGGTAGCCGTCGGCGACGACGTACTCGTCATTCCCGCCGCGGGCGTTCGGGTAGGTCACCCGAAGTCGATAGTCGATCAGATCCGAGTACGGCACCGCGACCACCCACAGGTCGTCGCTTTGGCGCGCCATCGGGTGATCGACCCCGCCGATCACCGCGACGACGGTCGTGGCGTCCGGACGCAGCGTCCGCAGAATGGTCCATCCACCCGACGCCTCGTGCGCGCCGAGGAAGGCGTGCGGGTCGGGATGGGTCAAGCTGAACAGTCGGCGTAGGTCGTGATCCGACGCCGAGGGTTCGGGGCGGGGGCCGTTGTCGGTGGTGGTCACATCAACCTCACTGCATCCGGTAGGCGAGTCGTCGGGCCGCGGCGGTGTCCAGGGGCGGGAGTGCGAGGATGTGCGCCACCGCATGCCATGGCTCCAGCTGCACGTAATTGGCCTGCCCCCAATGGAACTCCTGACCGGAGACCTCGTCGACGACGGTGAAACGGTCCTGCCATTCGAAGCCCAGCGCGGGCATGTCCAGCCAGACGGTCGAGCTCTCGGTACCGAACGGGTTGAGGTTGATCACCACGATGACCCGGTCACCGCTGACCGGGTCGAATTTCGAGTAGGCGATGAGCGCGGAATTGTCGATGTGGTGAAAGGTGATGTGACGCAGTTGCTGCAATGCGGGATGGCGCCGCCGGATCTCGTTGAGGCTGGTGATCCACGGCTCCAACGACTCGCCTCGGCTCGTCGCGGCCTTGTGGTCGCGCGGCCGGAGCTCGTACTTCTCCGAGTGCAGATACTCCTCGCTGCCCTCGGCGACGGCAACGTGTTCGTACAGTTCGTATCCGCTGTACACACCCCAGGTCGGTGCGAGTGTGGCGGCCAGCGCGGCCCGCAGCGCGAACATGCCCGGGCCGCCGTGTTGCAGACTGGCGTGCAGGATGTCGGGCGTGTTCACGAACAGATTGGGTCGTGCCTCATCGGCGTGGTCGGCGATCTCGCGTCCGAACTGTTCGAGCTCCCACTTCTCGGTCTTCCAGGTGAAGTAGGTGTAGGACTGCGTGAAGCCGATGCGCGCGAGTCCGTACAGGCGCGCCGGTCGGGTGAATGCCTCGGACAGGAACAGCACCTCCGGGTTGCGCTTCTTCACCTCGGTGATCAGCCACTCCCAGAAGTTCGGGGGTTTGGTGTGCGGGTTGTCGACGCGGAAGATCTTGACACCCAGGTCGACCCAGCCGAGCACCATCGTCAGCACCGCCCGATAGAGGCCGTTGCGGTCGTTGTCGAAGTTCAGCGGATAGATGTCCTGATATTTCTTGGGCGGGTTCTCCGCGAACGCGATCGTGCCGTCGGGCTGGGTGGTGAACCACTCGGGATGTTCGCGGGCCCACGGATGGTCCGGTGCGCATTGCAGCGCCAGATCGATGGCAACTTCCAGGCCGAGTTCGGCGGCCCGGGCGATGAAGTACGCGAAATCCTCCCGGGTACCGAGCGCCGGATGGATGGCGTCGTGACCACCCTCGTCGGAGCCGATCGCCCACGGTGAGCCGACATCGTCGGGACCGGCGACAAGCGTGTTGTTGCGGCCTTTGCGGTTGACCTTGCCGATCGGATGGATCGGCGGCAGATAGACGATGTCGAACCCCATCCCCGCGATGCGCGGCAGGTCGTCGACGGCGGTCAGGAACGTTCCGTGCACCGGGTGGCCCTCGTTGTCCCACCCGCCGGTAGACCGCGGGAAGAACTCGTACCACGATCCGAACAGTGCGCGCCGGCGATCGACCCACACCCGGTAAGACCGCGATTTGGTCACCAGTTCGCGGACCGGATAGGTCGTCAGCAGGTCCGCCACCTCGTCGGAGACAGCGAGGTTGATCCGGTTCTCCACCCGGCGGCGGCGGGCGCGCAACTGGTCGATGGCGTCGTCGAGGATCTCCAGGGCGTCGACCGGTACCACATCACGGGCGGCGGTGAGTACCCGTGCGCCGACCTCGAGGTCGTTGGCGAGGTCACCGGCTCCCTGGCCGGCATCGACCTTCTTGAGCACCGCGGACCGCCACGTCGTATATGGGTCACTCCACGCTTCGATCCGGAACACCCAGTAGCCCACGGCGTCGGGGACGAAGGCTGCGTTGAACACATCGGGTTCGCTCGCCGGTTCCATCCGCACGTCCAGGCTGCGTCGATCGGGACCGTCCACATGCACGGTCACCCCGATCGCGTCGTGACCTTCCCGCCACGCCGTGGTCGATATCGGGATCAGCTCACCGACAACAGCTTTCGCCGGCACTTGCCCGGCGGACACCAGAGGCGCGATATCGTCGATCCCCATCCGCCCGATCACCGGCGGCCTCCTCTCATCCAACCCCTGACATGACCCATGTCCGCGGTGCTCGGTGGCGCCGGCGTCCCTGCCCGTCTCAACCGTAGGGGATCTCGGCCAGTCTGCCCAACGCAGAACGAACCAGATCACCATCGGTCGTGCGCCAGAACGGCGGCAGCGACGCCAGCAGGTATCCACCGTATCCGGCGGTGGCGAGTCGGGAGTCCAGTACGGCGACGACACCGCGGTCGTCGGTGGAGCGCAACAACCGTCCCGCACCTTGGGCCAACAACAGCGCCGCGTGGTTGGCGGCGACCGTGAGGAAACCGTTGCCACCGCGTGCTTCGACAGCCCGCTGCCGTGCGGTGAGCAGTGGGTCGTCCGGGCGAGGGAACGGGATGCGGTCGATCACCACCAGGCTGCACGACGCACCGGGCACGTCGACGCCCTGCCACAACGACAGGGTGCCGAACAAGCAGGTCTGCGGATCATCGGCGAACTTCTTGACCAACGCCGCGGTCGTGTCCTCGCCCTGACAGAGCACCGGCTGATCGCAGCGCGTTCGGATGGCCTCGGCGGCCTCGCGGGCAGCGCGCATCGACGAGAACAGCCCGAGGGTACGTCCGTCGGCCGCGGTCACCAGCCCGGCCAGTTCGTCGAGCGTCTGCTCGGCGATCGCGTCACGTCCCGGTCGCGGCAGGTGCCGGGCGACGTAGAGGATCGCCGACTTCGGGTAGTCGAACGGTGAGCCGGCGTCGAGTCCACGCCAGCGCGGCGGAGCGTTGTCGGCGGGGGCGGGGGCGCCGTGTGCCATGGCGCCGATGTCGGCCACCGGCGGCGCCTCGGACTGTGGATCGGCGCCGTCGGTGTCGCGGCGGCCTGCTGCCGGCAGTCCCCAGGTCGCGGCGAGCGCGTCGAAATTGCCACCGATCGTGAGGGTGGCAGAGGTGAGCACCACGGTGGCGTCGGCGAACAAGGAGGCGCGGAGCAGTCCGCCGACCGACAACGGTGCAATGCGCAGGATCGCCCGGGTGTCGCTACCCACCCGGTCGTGGGCGACCCACACGACATCGCGCCGTTTCGACTCGTCGGGGTTGTCGAATGCACCGAGCAGGCGCACGACGGTGTCGTGGGCGTCCTCCAACGACGTCAGGGCCGCCGAGCGGGCCGCGGCCGATTCGTCGGCGCCGCCGCTGCCGGGCATGCGCACCGGACCGATCTCGTTGCGGGCGAGCCACAACCGATCACGCAGGCTCGCCAGGGTCTCGGGTACGCCCGAGGGGAGCCGGGTCCACTCTCGTGGCGGCAGCTCGGTGAGCAGTCCGTCGAGCATCTCCGCCGCACCCAGCAGTGCGTCGGTGGTCTCGTCGTCGAGCAGCTTGCCGCAGCGGCGGGCGACCAGTGTGATGCCGGCCCCCGACAGCTCGGCGGTGGCCACCGACGTGATGCGGTCCACGAGCTCGTGGGCCTCGTCGATGACCACTACGTCGTGTTCGGGGAGGATATTGGCCGGACTGGTCGCGTCGATGGCGAGCAGGGCGTGGTTGGTGACGACGACATCGACCTGGCCCGACGCGCGGCGCGCCCGTTCAGCGAAACAGTCGTCGGCGTAGCTGCAATTGCCGGCGCCGAGGCATTCTCGAGCCGAGACGCTCACCTGCCGCCAGGATCGGTCCGAGACCCCCGGGGTCAGGTCATCGCGATCGCCGGTCTCGGTGTCCGACGTCCATTCCCGCAGCCTGGTCACCTCGCGTCCGGTGCGTGACAACTCGAACGCGTCGAACAGCTCGCTCGCCGGTTCCTCCGCGGTTCCGCTGTGGATCTTGTTCAGGCACAGATAATTTCCGCGTCCCTTGAGAATCGCGAAGGTGGGTTCGCGACCGAGTGGGCCGGCCAGCGCGGCCGCCACCCGCGGCAGGTCACGTTCGATCAGCTGTCGTTGCAGCGCGATCGTGGCGGTCGACACCACCACGGTGCGCCCGGAGACGATCGCGTGACGGATGGACGGGATCAGGTAGGCCAGCGATTTTCCCGTTCCGGTGCCCGCCTGGACGGCGAGATGTTCGCCGGTGTCGATGGCGTGGGCGACCGCTGAGGCCATCCGGACCTGGCCGTCGCGCCGGCGTCCGCCGAGGGCGGTGACGGCGCTGTCGAGCAGTGAGGTCACCGAGGGGGTGGAGGTCATGTGGTGGTTGTCATCCGATGCCGGAGGAACCGTCGTAGAGCAGGTCGCCGTCGAGTGCCACACCCGCCGAACGCATCTGTTTGAGCGCTTCCTCGGCGGTTTCGGAGGCAACGGCGGCGGTGAAATTCAACAGCACTCGGGTGTCGAAACCTTCGCGGACCGCGTCGAGTGCGGTCGCCCGAACGCAATGGTCGGTGGCGATTCCGACGATGTCGACGTGGGTGATGCGTCGGTTGCGCAGCCAATCGGCCAGTGCGGTGCCGTCGGAGTCGGCACCCTCGAAGCCCGAGTATGCGGCAGTGTAATGGCCCTTGTCGAAAACCTGCTGTGCGACGGTGTGGTCGAAGTCGGGATGGAAGGCAACGCCATCGGTACCGACCCGGCAGTGCGGTGGCCAGGAGTCGACGTAGTCGGGTTTGTCGGAGAAATGATCGCCGGGATCGATGTGGTAGTCGCGGGTGGCGACCACGGTCCGGTAATCGCCAAGGATCTGGGTGATGGCGCGCGCTACGGCCGCGCCGCCGTTGACGCCCAGCGCTCCGCCCTCGCAGAAGTCGTTCTGGACGTCGACGACGATCAGGGCGTGGTCTTTGGGGGCGTGCTCTGCCATGACTGTGCGGGTGTCCTTCCTAGCCGAGTACGTAGCGGGTGGGCACTGCTGGATCTCCGTGCGACAGGCCCAAACCCTCCCACGGCAGGCTCACCAATGCATCCGCGAGGTGTGTGCGTCCGTCTTCGAGTGTCGGCAGAGCGCCGACCACCTCGCCGTTGGCCACCAACGGGATCTGCAACGGCCGCAACGATAATCCATCCACCGACGGCGGCTCGTCGACGGAGCGGTAGAGGATCTCCTCGACGATCGTGCCGGACGGTCGTGCGGCACGCACCGCGCGTTTCGCGCCACCTTTGGACTCTTTGTGGCTGGCCCGTTTGGCCACCGGCATTCCGTCCACCTCGACGAGCTTGTAGATCATGCCAGCGGTTGGTGCGCCGCTGCCGGTCACCAACGACGTGCCCACCCCGTAGGTGTCGACGGGTTCGGCGCGCAGCGACGCGATGGCGTACTCGTCGAGGTCGCCGGACACCACGATCTTGGTGTCGGGGGCGCCGAGCGAATCGAGTTGTTCACGCACCTGACGCGCGAGCACTCCCAGGTCGCCGGAGTCGATGCGCACCGCGCCCAAGCCGGTCCCCGCGACTTCGATCGCGTTGCGGACGCCCTGGGTGATGTCGTAGGTGTCGACGAGCAGGGTCGTACCGACGCCGAGGGCCTCGACCTGCGCGGCGAACGCCGCTTTCTCGTCCGGTCCGTCGGGCCCGGTGAACCCGAGCGTGAAGGCATGCGCGGCCGTGCCGGCGCTCGGGACGCCATAGGTGCGCGCGGCCTCGAGGTTGGAGGTGGCAGCCACCCCGGCCAGATAGGCCGCGCGTGCGCTCGACACCGCCGCACGTTCGTGGGTGCGGCGCGAACCCATCTCGATGATCGGCCGGCCGGCCGAGGCGCTGACCATCCTGGCGGCGGCCGACGCGATCGCGCTGTCGTGGTTGAGGATGGACAGCACCAGCGTTTCCAGCAGCACCCCTTCGGCGAACGTCGTCCGCACGGTCAGGATGGGGGAGCCGGGGAAGTACAGCTCACCCTCGCGGTATCCGTCGATGTCTCCGGAGAAGCGATACTCGGCCAGCCAGCGAACGGTGTCCTCGTCGAGAAAACGGCTGACCACCGCCAATTCGTCCTCACCGAAGCGGAACCGCGCCAGTTCTTCGAGCAGTCGGCCGGTGCCGGCGACGACGCCGTAGCGGCGACCGTCGGGCAGTCGGCGCGCGAAGACCTCGAAGACGCACGGCCGATGCGCCATCGGATGGCGAAGCGCTGCCGAGACCATGGTGAGTTCGTACTGGTCGGTGAGCAGGGCGGTGTTGTCGACGGTCACAATCGCTTACCCTATGTCGTATGGCGCCTGACGAGACTAGTGCGCACGAGGCTACCTTCCAGGGCGAGCGAAGCGACGGGAGATTCCACAGCGAGCGAAGCGACGGGGGTTGTCGCAGCGAGCGAAGCGACGGGGGTTGTCGCAGCGAGCGAAGCGACGTGGGTGGGCCCGGAGGTGCCACCGTTGCGGACCCGGAGGTCGCGGAGAACGCCGCGGCCCTCGATCGGCCGTGGGTCACCATCGTCTGGGACGATCCGGTCAATCTGATGCGCTACGTCACCTTCGTATTTCAGAAGGTCTTCGGCTATTCGGAGTCGCACGCCAATCAGCTGATGATGCAGGTTCACACCGAGGGGAAGGCCGTGGTGTCGGCCGGTGAGCGCGACAAGGTGGAAGGCGACGTCCGCAAACTCCACGCGGCCGGGCTGTGGGCGACGATGCAGCGGGACAGCTGAGCGGGGAATCGGCAACCACGTGCGAACTTGGAAACGTAAGGGCCGCGGCTCGTCGCTGCGTATCTGCTCACAACTCGATCCTCATGAGGTCGAACTGTTGGTGTCGATGATCGGCTCGATGCAGGAGCTCTTGACCGAACGCGACGCCTCGGCACCCCGCGACGAGTTGTCGGAGATCACCGGGATTCGGGTCGGGCACACCGAAGCTCCCTCCGACGTCACGCTGGGGCGGCTGCTACCGGACTTTCATCGGCCCGACCAGGATCGGCAGCTGTCGGCCGATGTGGTGAACGGAGACGTCAACAGTGCGCTGCGCAGTGTGCACGAGCCGCACATCATCGAGGCCAAGTTGACTGCCGGGCAGGTCGTGCTCGAGACCTTGCCGCGCGGTGGTGGCGATCTGGCGCTCACCGAAGAGCAGGCGATGCAGTGGTTGACCGCGCTCAACGATGTGCGGCTCGCGTTGGGCGCGATGCTCGGCATTTCCGAGGACACGCCGGATCAACTTCCGCCAGAACATCCGCATGCCGCCCACCTCGACGTGTATCACTGGCTCACGGTCATGCAGGAATTGCTGGTCGAGGCATTGATGTGACCAGGTCGTCACACGCGGGCGAGACTCTGGCGCCTGCCGGCAACCGCATCACCGATGTCGTCGGCATCGAGGTCGGTCACGCATATCGGATCGACGACGACGCGGTGGTCGCCTCGCCGGACGACGGTGTCGAGGGTAGAGGCTGGGCCACCGGTACCACCGTGGTGCGGATCGCTTCGTGCGCCGCGACGTGCGCGGTCGACGTGCGCGGCGGCGGCCCCGGTACGCGCGAGACAGACCTGCTCGACCCGGTCAACACGGTGCAGACCGCGCACGCCATCGTGCTGTCGGGCGGGAGCGCATACGGTCTGGCGGCTGCCGACGGAGTGATGGCCGGTTTGGAGGAGTCGGGCAGCGGACTGGCGATGGACACCGCGGGCCACGTGGTGCCGATCGTCCCGGCCGCGGTCGTCTTCGACCTTCCGGTGGGGGCATGGGATCACCGGCCCGATGCCGCGTTCGGTCGCGAGGCGCTGTCGGCGGCGTCGGCGGAGGTGGCCGTCGGTAGTGTCGGCGCGGGTGCGGGCGCGCGGGCGGGTGCTCTCAAAGGTGGTGTGGGGACCGCGTCGATCGTCATCGAGCACGGGCCGGCGGCCGGCGTCACCATCGGTGCGTTGATGGTGGCCAATCCGGTCGGTGCGGTGATCGACCCGGCGACCGGGTTGCCGTGGTCGGTGACGGCCGCCGACGCGGCTCACCACGGGCTGGTCGCGCCGGTGTCTGCGGAGATTCGCCGTCACGCCGAACTGGCGGCCAAACAGAGCGTGCTCAACACCACGATCGGCGTGGTCGCGACCGACGCGGCGGTGGACTCGGCCTCGTTGAAGCGCGTCGCGATGGCCGGACATGACGGGCTGGCCAGAGCGATCGTGCCGGCGCATTCACCGCTGGACGGCGACACGATCTTTGCCGTCGCCACCGGTGACCGTCGGATCGAGCGGGTCGCCGAGGTTCCGGCGGGGATGAATCCCGACGTCGCGGTGGTGGCAGAGGTGAGTCGGGTGGCCGCGATCGTCGTGCAGCGGGCGATCGTCAACGCGGTGATCAGTGCGCGGTCAGTGGCGGGAATTCCTTCCTTTGTCGAGGTACTGCCGTCGGCGCTGAGCTGAACGGTCGCGAGGTCGAGCGCCGCAGTTCGATCCGAGAGCTTGGATGCATGCTTGCATGCAAGATGGTGCTACGGTGCTTCGCATGGCTAAGCAAGCCCTCAATGCCGTCGACCTGGCGTACTCGACGGTTCGTGACCGGATCGTCACCGGCGAGTGGTCCGGCGGCGAACTGCTCAGCGAGGTTGAGATCGCCCACGAACTCGGCATCAGCCGGACCCCCACGCACGAGGCCTTTCTGAGGCTCGGCGCCGAGCAGCTGCTCAGGTTGATCCCGCGTCGGGGAGCAGTGGTGACCCCGGTCGATCCGGCGGAAGTCTCGAATGTGTTGGCCATGCGCGAGGGCGTGGAATGTGCTGCGGCCGGGCAGGTCTGCGTAGCCGGGGGCCCGAGCGATTCCGAGCAGACGGCGATCCGCGACAACCTTGCTCGACAGGCGCGTTGTGTCGCGCAATCGGACCTCGCCGGTTTCGTTGTCGCCGACGACGAGTTCCATGCGCACATCGTGGCGGCCTCGGCAAACCCCATCGCCGTACACTTTTACGAACAGCTCCGAAGCCGCCAGCAGCGATTGCGCAATGTACTGCTGGCGGTCGATCCGGCCAATCTGGCGGCGGCCCATGATGACCACATACAGCTGGCCCAGGCGCTGTTCGACGGAGATCAGTCGCGATACCGTGAGCTGCTCACAGCGCATTTCGCTCGGTATCGGGGTGCGATGTGACTGTGCGGGAACACATCTCGGTGTCGGCAGGCACTTCGGATGCGAAGACGACTCGTCCGTGGCTGCTGGTCTTCGGCGCGCTGTTCGTGTGCGCGTGGTCGGGCAACCAGTTCAGCCCGCTGCTGCTGATGTATCGCGACGTCGAACACTATTCGGCGGCCACGGTCACCCTCTTTCTCGCTGTGTACGTTGCGGGTCTGGCGCCGGCACTGGTCGTTGCGGGGGCGGTCTCCGATCATCAGGGTCGGCGGCCGTCGATGATCGCGGGTGTGGCCTTCGGCGTGTTGGGCAGCCTCTTGCTGGCCTTCGACGAGTACGGGCAGGTCCCGATCATCCTCGGACGGTTGTTCGCAGGGATGGCGGTGGGCACGGCGATGACGGTCGGGTCGAGCTGGCTCAAGGAACTCTCGATGGCGCCGCACGACGTCGGCGTTGACGCCGGTGCGGGCGCGCGTCGGGCGTCGCTTGCCTTCACACTGGGCTCCGCCCTCGGGGCACTCGTCGCCGGCTGCATCGCACAGTGGGGCCCCTACCCACAGATCCTGCCGTTCGTGGTCCACATCATTGTCACCATTCCATTCCTGTGGGTGCTCCGGCGACCGCCCGAGACGGTGACCGCCGGGCCACCGGCCCCGCTGTTGGCCCGGCTGCGGGTCACGTCCGTGCGTCATCGACGGTTCGTTCGTGTGGTGATGATCTGTGGGCCGTGGCTGTTCATCGCCTGCGGTCTGTCCTACGGGTATCAGCCGGTGCTCCTGGCCGATGCCGCAGGAGGTTTGGGCCTGGCTTACGCGACACTGCTGAGCGTGATCGCGCTGAGCTCAGGCGCGCTCATCCAGCCGGTGGCCCGCAGGATCGATTCACACTCGAGTGCGCGTGGACTCATCGTCGCGCTGCTGACCCTGGTCGGCGGGCTTGCGGCCATGATTCTCGCGGTCTCCACGGAGGATCTGTTGGTCGGCGTGGCCGCCAGTGTGGTACTCGGCTGCGGTTTCGGCATCGGCCTGGTGTCCGGGCTGATGGAGGTGCAGCGGATCGCGCCACCACACGAAATGGCGAAGCTGACCGGGGTGTTCTATGCGGTGGCTTACACCGGATTCGCGGCTCCGACCATCCTCGCAGCCCTGACGCCGCCCTTCACCACCATCGGGTTGTTGCTGATCCTCGCGGCGTTGCTGGGGGTGTCGTTCGCCGTCGTGCTGAACGGTTCCCGGAAACATCTGCCGTCGCGCGACTGAAGTGGCTTTCGGCGTTTCTGCCCCTCCGTTTGGTGGACGCGGGGGCCTATTGTGCTTGGGGAACCGCACGCAGCGCGGAGTCGTAGTCCGGCTCCTGGCCGATCTCGGGGACCAACTCGGTATAGGTGACGATGCCGTCGGCTATCACCACGATCGCACGCGCCAACAACCCCGCCATCGGTCCGTCGGCGATGGTCACCCCGTAGTCGGCGCCGAACGTGTCGCGGAACGCGGACGCTGCCGTGACGTTCTCAATTCCCTCGGCGCCGCAGAATCGCTGCTGCGCGAACGGCAGGTCGTTCGAGACACACACGACAGCCGCCCCCGACTCGCCGACGCGTTCATTGAACGTACGCACGCTCGCGGCGCACACCGGAGTGTCGACGGAGGGGAAGATGTTCAGGACCACTGGTTGCGACCCGAAGTCGGCGCTCGTCAGCGATGACAGGTCGCCGCCGGTCAGGGTGAACTCCGGAGCGCGTGAGCCGACTGTGGGCAGGTCGCCGACGGTGTTGATCGGGTTGCCGCCCAATGTGATCTGTGCCATGGAGACCAGTGTGCCAAATTGTGGACGAAGCTCGTCGAGCCGCCGGGTCCGTATACCCGGCCGGTCGGCGGGGAATAGCGTGGTCGGCGGCGACGTTGTCGTTGACCGTGCAACCGCACCCCAAAGCGGTGACCGACAGCGGTGGAGCAGGAGGACCACGAGTGTTGACGATCAGCCAGGAACTGGTTGATGCGATGGTCGCGCATGCGCGTGCCGACCATCCTGATGAGGCCTGCGGTGTGATCGCGGGTCGGGAGGGTTCGGATCAGCCGGAGCGGTTCATCGCGATGATCAACGCGGAGCGGTCACCGACGTTCTACCGCTTCGACTCTGCCGAGCAACTCAAGGTCTGGCGAGAGATGGACCGGCTCGACGAGGAACCCGTGGTCATCTATCACTCGCACACCGCGACCGAGGCCTATCCGAGTCGCACCGACATCTCGTATGCGAGCGAACCCAACGCCCACTATGTGCTGGTGTCCACGCGGGACGCCGAGAACGCGGAGATCCGCAGCTATCGCATCGTCGATGGCGTGGTGACCGAAGAACCGATCGAGATCAGGAGCTGAGCCACCATGGCCGTAACCGTGTCCATCCCGACCATCTTGCGCACCCACACCGGAGGTGAGAAGCGTGTCGAGGCGAACGGTTCGACACTGTCGGAGGTCATCGACAACCTCGAGTCGGCCAACCCGGGCATCAAGGAACGCCTGGTCGCCGACGGCAAGCTGCACCGATTCGTCAACGTGTACGTCAACGACGAGGACGTGCGGTTCTCCGGAGGTCTCGGCACCGCGATCGACGACGGCGACGACGTCACGATTCTGCCCGCCGTCGCCGGCGGCCAGTAGGCCGTGGCGCGCTACAACTCACTTATCGATTCGGTCGGGCACACCCCGCTGATCGGTCTGCGGAGACTGTCACCACGGTGGGACGCATCGGACCCGAGTGATCCCGACGGCGGTCCGCACGTGCGGCTATGGGCGAAACTCGAGGACCGCAATCCGACCGGCTCTATCAAGGACCGCCCCGCCTTGCGGATGATCGAGCAGGCCGAACGGGACGGTTTGTTGTCGCCCGGCTCCATCATCTTGGAGCCCACCAGCGGCAACACCGGGATCTCGTTGGCGATGGCCGCCAAACTCAAGGGCTATCAGCTGATCTGTGTCATGCCCGAGAACACCTCGGAAGAACGCCGATCGCTGTTGACGATGTTCGGCGCGCAGGTCATCTCGTCGCCGGCGGCGGGTGGCTCCAACACCGCCGTCGCCATGGCCAAGCAACTGGCCGCCGAACACCCCGACTGGGTGATGCTCTATCAGTACGGCAACGCGGCCAACATGCTTGCCCACTATGAGGGCACCGGCCCCGAGCTGTACACGGATCTGCCCGAGATCACCCACTTCGTGGCGGGCCTCGGGACCACCGGAACCCTGATGGGCGTGGGTCGCTACTTGCGTGAGCAGAACCCCGACATCGAGATCGTCGCGGCCGAGCCCCGCTACGGCGACGAGGTGTACGGCCTGCGCAACATCGACGAGGGCTTCGTGCCCGAGCTCTACGACGACGCAGTGCTCACCCGCCGCTTCTCGGTGCAGGGGGTCGACGCCGTGGCCCGGGTGCGTGAACTGATCGACACCGAGGGCATCTTCGCCGGGATTTCGACCGGAGCCATCCTGCAGGCCGCGCGCGGCATCGGCCGCAAGGCGATGAAGAACGGTCAGCGCGCCGACATCGGGCTGGTGATCCCGGACGCGGGATGGAAGTATCTGTCGACCGGGGCGTACGAAGGTAGCCTGGAACAAGCAGAGCAGGCCCTCGAAGGCCAGCTCTGGGCGTGATCGCACCGACAGGAAGAGCCATGACCGTCAATCCCGCGTCGCCTGGCACAGCCACCACGGGCGACCGCCCGCTCTGGCAGCGGTCGGTGATCATCATGGCCGCGATCACCGCACTGATGTTCGTGATCGAGGGGATTGACGCGGCCACCAATTACGATCTCGACCAGGCGGGTATCGTCCCGCGTCAGGTCGACGGGCTCGACGGCATCCTGTGGGCGCCGTTCCTGCACGACGACTGGGCTCACCTGTTCGCCAATCTGGTGCCGGGACTGGTGTTGGGCTTTCTGCTGCTGATGACGCGGCGGTTCGTCATCGTCACCGCCATCGTCTGGTTGGTGTCGGGTCTGGGTGTCTGGCTGTTCGCGCCGCCGTACACGGTCACCGTGGGTGCCTCCGGGATCATCTTCGGCTGGCTGACCTACCTGCTGGTGCGCGGGTTGTTCAACCGCGACATCTGGCAGATTCTCGGCGGGGTGGTGTTGTTCCTCATCTACGGCTCGATTCTGTGGGGAGTGCTCCCGACGAATCCGACCGTGTCGTGGCAGGGGCATCTGTTCGGTGCCATCGGTGGCATCCTGGCCGCCTGGTACCTCGCCGACAGAGACCGTCGCAAGGCCAAGAAGTCTGCGCCCCAGCAGTTCCCGGGGGTGCGCTCATAACGGCACAACAGGCCCCCATCGGCATCTTCGACTCCGGTGTGGGTGGTCTGACGGTGGCCCGCGCCATCATCGACCTCCTGCCCGACGAGGACGTCGTCTACATCGGTGACACCGCCAACGGTCCCTACGGCCCGTTGGCGATCCCCGACATCCGGCGGCACGCCCTGGCGATCGGCGATGACCTGGCCGAACGGGGGGTGAAAGCGATTGTCATCGCGTGCAACACCGCCTCGGCCGCCTGTCTGCGCGATGCCCGCGAACGCTACGCGCCGATTCCGGTGGTCGAGGTGGTCCTGCCGGCGGTGCGGCGTGCGGTGGTGGCCACCAAGACGGGACGCATCGGCGTGATCGGGACGCAGGCAACGATCGCCTCGCGTGCGTACCAGGATTCGTTCGCCGCGGCCCGCGACGCGGAGATCACCGCCGTGGCGTGTCCGCGTTTTGTCGACTTCGTGGAGCGCGGGATCACCAGCGGGCGCCAGATCCTCGGTTTGGCGCAGGGCTACCTCGAACCGCTGCAGCAGGCCGACGTGGACACCGTGGTACTCGGGTGCACCCACTACCCACTGTTGTCAGGGGTGATCCAACTCGCGATGGGCGATCAGGTGACCCTGGTGTCCAGCGCCGAGGAGACCGCCAAAGACCTCTTCCGGGTACTCACCGAGCTCGATCTGCTGCACCCGCACGGCGATCGCGATGCGGTACGTGAGTTCCGGGCTACCGGCGACCCGGAGTTCTTCGCCCGCCTGTCGACCCGCTTCCTCGGTCCCACGATCGGACAGGTGCAGCACCTGTAATTCGTGAGCAGATTCTCAGCTCGCGCCCAGACCATCGTTGGACACTCGTGACCCCGTAGCCGGACATCGCGGCGCCGCGGCGTGGCACAGTAGGGCGTATGCGTCTCACCGTCCTCGGCTGTTCCGGAAGTGTGGGCGGGCCCGGGAGCGCCTGCTCGGGATACCTCGTCGCGGTGGATGGACAACGACCGGTCCTGATGGACTGCGGACCCGGGGTCCTCGGTGAACTGCAGAGCCGCGTCGATCCCGTCGACGTCGACGTCATGCTCAGTCATCTGCACGCCGACCATTGTCTGGATCTGCCGGCCATGCTGGTGTGGCGTCGGTACGCGCCGAATCCGGCCGGCAACCGGGCTCGCCTGTACGGGCCGTCGGGCACCGCGGTGCGCGTGGGGGCGGCGTCGGCCGAGGTCGCCGGCGAGGTCGACGACATCTCCGACACCTTCGACGCGGTGGAGTGGCAGGACCGCGTCGATGTGGAGCTTCACGGTCTCACGGTCACCCCCGTCCGGGTGAACCATCCACCCGAGACCTACGGGCTGCGGGTGACCGGGCCGCAGGGGCAAGTGGTGGCCTTCAGCGGCGATACCGGGATGTGTGACGAGGTGGTGGAGGTCGCCGAGGGAGCCGATGTGTTCCTGTGTGAGGCCACCTGGACACATGCACCCGACGAGCGGCCACCGAACCTGCACCTGTCCGGGTATGAAGCCGGTCAGATCGCGACGAAAGCCGGTGTTCGCAGCCTGGCGTTGACGCACCTCGCGCCCTGGTTTGATGCCGAGGAGATTCTCGCGGAGGCGAGGTCGACCTTCGCCGGGCCCGTCGACCTGGTGCGGCCCGGACAGGTGTTCGACCTGGTCGAGTGAGCGCGCTCCCGCCTCGATCGGCGCGGGAGGCCGATCGTTACAGTTGGATCCGTGACCACACGAGCTGACGGCAGGGCCGACGACGAACTGCGACCGATCACCTTCACCCGCGGGTTCACCTCGCATCCGGCGGGGTCGGTGCTGGTCGAATTCGGCGACACCCGGGTGATGTGTACGGCCAGCGTCACCGAGGGCGTGCCGCCCTGGCGGCGCGGTTCTGGATTGGGCTGGCTGACCGCCGAATACGCGATGTTGCCGTCGTCGACTCATGAGCGCTCCAGTCGCGAGTCGGTGAAGGGGAAGGTGGGTGGCCGCACCCACGAGATCAGTCGGCTGGTGGGGCGCTCGCTGCGAGCGTGCATCGACCTGGCCGCCCTCGGAGAGAACACGATCGCCATCGACTGCGATGTGCTGCAGGCCGACGGCGGAACCCGAACCGCGGCGATCACCGGCGCCTACGTCGCGCTCGCCGATGCCGTCACCTATCTGAAGGCGGCCGGGCGACTGAAGGACCCGCAGCCGTTGTCGTGCATGATCGCCGCGGTGAGCGTCGGCGTGGTGGACGGCCGGGTCCGTCTCGACCTGCCGTACGAGGAGGACTCCCGCGCCGAGGTCGATATGAACGTGGTCGCCACCGACGCCGGCACGCTCGTGGAGGTGCAGGGCACCGGTGAGGGCGCCACCTTCCCGCGCGCCACCCTCGACAAACTGCTCGACATCGCGATGGTGGGCACCGACAAGCTCTTCGAGGCGCAGCGCGAGGTGCTGGCCGAGCCCTATCCGGGCACCTTGCCCAGCCCGTCCTGATGTCGACAGTGCTGGTCGCGAGCCGAAACGCTAAGAAGCTCGCCGAACTGCGCCGCGTCCTCGACGGTGCCGGTATCACCGGTGTCGACGTAATCGGACTCGATGCGGTCGCCGAGTACCCGGAGGAACCGGAAACCGGCGCGACCTTCGAGGACAACGCGCTGATCAAAGCCGTCGCTGGTGCGCGCGCGACCGGAATGACCTGTCTGGCAGATGATTCGGGATTGTCCGTGGACGCACTCAACGGTATGCCGGGGGTGCTGTCGGCACGATGGAGTGGTCGCCATGGTGATGATCGGGCCAACAACGATCTGTTGCTGGCTCAGATCGGCGACGTGCCCGACGAGCGTCGTGGCGCCGCCTTTGTGTCGGCATGTGCGTTGGTGACCCCGTCCGGCGAACAGACCGTGGTCCGCGGCGAATGGCGCGGCACCCTGTTGCGGGCGCCGCGGGGCGACAACGGTTTCGGATACGACCCGTTGTTCGTGCCCGATGATGACGTGGCCGCCGGCCGGTCGTCGGCGGAATTGTCGGCCGCCGAGAAAGACTCGTTGAGCCACCGCGGAAAAGCGTTGGCGCAGTTGGTGCCCGTCCTACGGTCGCTGGCCGGCTGAGATCGGCCCGTCGTCGGCGCCGCGATGTACGGCAAGCCTGGCGACCGAATCCGGCCAGCGAAAGCCGCTCGCGCGTCGGCGGGCCGCCCACTCCCGTTCCGGTCGGGGTAGTTCGAGGACCTGTTCGATGGCGGCGGCGAATCCGGCGGGGGTGTTGTGGGCCAGCGCACCGCACGTGGGATCCACCAGGCCGGCAACGGCGGACGAGCGTGACGCGACGACGGGTGTGCCCGACGCCAACGACTCCAACGCCGAGAGACAGAAGGTCTCGTGGGGGCCCGGTGCCAAGGAGATCTCGGTGGTCGCCAGCAGGGCGGCGACCTGCCGACGATCGGCGACGTGACCGAGGAAGGTCACCGGCAGGCCCCGGGCGGCGCGTTCGAGCGAGGGACGGCGCGGCCCGTCACCGGCCACGACCAGATGCACCCGGCGCCGTGCGGAGTGGAGTTCGGCGATCGCTGCGATGCTGCGGTCGGCGCGTTTCTCCGGCGACAGCCGTCCGCAATGGGTGATGAGTGTGGTGGTGTCGTCGGCGTAGCGCGCGCCGACATTGGGGTCGGCATGGCGCGGATCGAATACCTCGAGGTCTACGCCCAGTGGAGCATGTCGGACATTGGTGGCGCCGATCCTCCCGAATTCCGCCGCGGCGAAGTCAGTGGTACACACCACGGCATCGAAGGAGCGGGCGGTGCGTCGATTGGCCTCGTCGGCCATCGACCGGGCCGCGGCACGGGGCAGCACCATCCCGAAAAGTCGATCCAGGCGTTCGTGCGACACCATCGTCGAGTGGACGTCACGCGTGCGTGCCCACTGCCCGAAGCCCCGCAACGTCAGGCGATCCGACACCTCGAGGGCGTCGGGGCGCATGTGCCGCAGAATGTCGGCGACCCGGCCGGGAGGTGCCACCCGGTACCCGCCCGACATCGGGAGCCGCGGCGCACGCACCGACACCCGATGCACGCCGCTGGCGAGGGTCTCGGCGCCGTCGTGAGCCCCGGGCACCACCAATACGACCTCGTGGCCGGCGGCCACGTAGCCGGCGCCCCAACGATCGACCGCCGTGCGGAGTCCACCGGATCGGGTGCCGTAGAAGTTGGCCAACTGCACGATGCGCACGCGCTCAGTGTTGTCCGCAGCGCGTGAACGCACGACGACGACGGGGTCACGCGATGGCGATCACCTGGTGAAGCTCTGGCGGCTCCGGTCGATCGGAGGCGCCGACGAGCTCGCGCGCGCCGGTTGATCACGCGCGCGTGACGTTGCGCGCGCGAAAGGGAATCGCACGCGCGAGAACGTCACAACCCGTACTGGGTCTTCACTTCCTTGGTCCGGACGTGTTCAAACCAGAAGGACAGGAACGGGATGGTGCCCGCGATACAGGTGAGGATGATCTTGCCGAGCGGCCACCGCACCTTGATGGCGAGGTCGATGGTGAAGATGAGGTAGACGAAGTAGACCCAGCCGTGCACGATCGGAACGAAGTCCAGTGCGTCGACGTCGAAGCCGTACTTGAGCACCAGTTCGGCGACCAGCAGCAGCAACCACAGACCGGTGATCCAGGCCAGCACGCGGTAGCGCAGCAGCGCACCACGAACCTTGGCCACGGGCGTTCCGGTGGTGGGGTCGGTCGTCTCGGTCACCTCAGGTGTTCCTCACTGCTCTTGTGGGATGTGTCGGACCTGTCCAGGTCGGCCAGATAGCTGTTGTATTCGGCCAGCGAGGAGTCGTCGTCCGCCGACGATGCGCCGGTCAGCGACGACGCGCTCGGAGTCGAGGGCCGGTCCGGCAGGATTCCCGCCGGGATCTCGGTGGGTCCGCTCGCCTCGTTGGCCGCCTTGCGTTGTTCGTCGGGGTCGCCCTCCAGCACCACGAAGCGTCGGTACGCCCACAGCACGGCTACGGCGAAGGCGGGCCACTGCAACGCATAGCCGAGGTTTTGCGCCGTGCCCGACGACGACTCGTAGCGATCCCACTGCCACCACGCGAGCGCCAGGCACGCGGTGGCGGCAACGACCACCAGCGCGATGAGCGCCGGACGATGTCGACGTCCGGGGGTGGCGGAACCAGATGACATACCATCGACGGTACCTGGCCAGCACTGATCGGCCCACGGGCGGTAGGCTGTCTCGGGCGCCGGTGTGGCCGGCGACACGCGCGAGTGGCGGAATTGGCAGACGCGCTGGATTTAGGTTCCAGTGTCTTAGGACGTGGGGGTTCAAGTCCCCCCTCGCGCACCACCGGTCGTCGCCCCCGACGATGCGGCCTCAGGGTTTCGTGCGTCCCGCCACATGGTGTCGACGGCAGAGCGCTCGGTACATGACCGGTCCGTCGCCGGTGTCGCCGACCGCGACCACCTCTCCCGTGCGGGCAATCTGTCCGTCGACGATGCGCGCGTTCAGAAACGCCGGCCGCCCGCACCAGCACAGCACGATCGCCTGCATCCGATGCACCTCGTCGGCGATCTCGACGAGACGAGCCGAACCGGAGAACAGTATCGACCGGAAGTCGGTGAGCAAGCCGAAGGCGAACGCGTCGACGCCGCAGTCGTCGACGACCCGCGCCAGCTGCTCCACCTGCTCGGGCGTCAGGAACTGGGCTTCGTCGCACACGAGGTAGTCGAGTGGGTCGTGGAGGTGCCGATCGGTGACGATGGCGTACACGTCGTCATCGGCCCCGAGTGCCAGAGCCTGCGCGCGCAGGCCGATGCGACTGGTCACCACCGGTTCCGCGCTGCGGTCCATCGTGGTCAGCAGTAGCCCCGATCGTCCCTGCTGCCCCTGATTGAAGTGGGTCTGCAAGGCGAAAGTGGACTTCCCGGCGCCCATCGGCCCGTGATAGAAGATCAGCTCCGCGTCACTCGCCGTCATCGACACGATGATGCCGCACACACCGCCGGCGTGCGTGGCATCATCGATCTGGTCCATCAACGGTCAGTGCTGCACTCGCGACCGGGTGACGAACCACAGCGCGCCCAGCGCGAACACCAACTCCGCTGCGGTCGTCGCCATGAGCACTGTCATCTGCGAGCCAGCCATTGTGCCCGTGTCCTCGCCCATCGCGTCGGGGACCGCGGTGGCCATGCCGTGGTGATGTTGGTGCACCCCCGCCGAACCCGACCCGCCCATCGCAGTGAGATGGATGGCTACCATCGCCGTCGCCATCACCGCCGTGGTCGCCCATGCCCGTGCCGACGGTGTCCGCACCAGATGCACACCGCAGGCCACGCAAGAGATGGTCATGGCTACCGAGAGCACGTCGGCGAGCGGTCGGAGATGGCCGAGTGCGCTCAGATGTGCGCCCGCGGAGACGAGCGCCATCAGCAGGGCCATCACGCCGGCGATCCGCGGACCGCGGGTGGCGCGGACAACGGGTGCGGCGTGACCGACGGCCACGAGGTCAGCTGCCATGACCATGGCAGTGCTTGGCGGTGGTCGGCGGAACGTTCATCACCGGGCTCGCGTCGCTGAAGTTGTAGGGCTTGAGCGTGAAACCGGCGTAGTCGGTCGGCATGATCGGCCAGTCCTCGGTACGCGGGAAGTGGGTCAGACCGAAGGTGTGCCACACGACGATGTCCTCACCGTCGAGGGAACGGTCGGCCGACTGATAAGCGGGTAGGCCGCCACCCATAGCACTCTGATTGACGAAATCGCCTGCCGCATAACGCTCCTTGGCGTCATAGCGAGTCACCCACAGCTGTTTGGTGGTGAATGCGGCGCGCCCGGCGATCGACGATGCGGGGTCGGCCAGCAGGGTCGGGGTCTGCTCGGCGTGCAACGCATAGGCGGGATGATGGCCCATTCGGCCGGTCTTCTCGGTGTTGAGAATGTGCCAGGTCCGGCCGGTGGCCGCGTTGGCGCCGCGGGCACCGTCGGCCTCCGACCCGATCCGGGTCTTGGCGACGGTGAACGCGTTGCCCCACGGATTACCCTCGCCCATGGGCACTCTCGCCGCCTCGACCTCCTCGACGGCGTTGCGCACACCGTCCACCGCCATGTCCAGCCGGGTACTGAACAGATGCTGGTGGTACGGAAGTCCCAATCCGGGTGCCACCAAGCTCTGGTAGTCCGAGCCCTCCTCCGGGTAGGCGGCGGTGAACGCGATGCCGGTGAGCTTGGCCTCGAGTTCGATGGTGCCGTCGAGGTAGAGGTACCAGTAGAAGCCGTAGTCGTAGTTGCCGACTGTGGTGAAGAAGCTGATCACCAGGCGTCGTTGCCGGCGTACCTCGCTCATCCCGGTGAAGATGTCGGTGTGCTTCCAGAGGGTGCCGTAGTCCTCCTCGTGCATGCAGACTGCGTTGGAGATGGTGCGTGGGCTGCCCTGCTCGTCGGCCAGGGTGGCGTCGAAGTAGTAGATCTCTCCGAGGCAGTCGCAGCCCAGAGTCAATTCGTTTGCGTAGGGGCCGAAGACGTATTCGCCGGTGTCGAAGTAGTTCTGCCAATACCGGTTCGGCGACGGGTCACCGTAGGGCACCACCATCTCGTTGATGGACGCGCGATACATCACGTCGCGCCCCTGGTAGGTGAGCTTGCGTAGGATCAGGCCCTCGCGCTGATCGTAGGAGATGTCGAGGCTCCAGTTGGTCCACTCGATGTGCTCACCGTCGACGGTGAAGCTGGGGCCCTCGGGTTGGGTGATCTCGATCGGCTTGAGCCCCTCCAACGGCGGACCGGCGACCTCGGGGGTGTCGAAGTTGCCCGACTCGGCGGGCACGTCGAAGATCCGGTAGTCGACGAGGTCGACGATCTCGCGGTTGATGATGTCGACGTAAGCGCACAACCCGTCGACGGGGTGCGCCCACGGCAGATCCTTCTCGTGGTCCTGCACGAAGGCGAAGGACCGGATGATGCGGCGGCCGGCCTCGTTGGGATTGTCGTAGGTGCCTGCCGACAACGGCACGGCGACCGTTTTCGTTGGATCGACGCCGCGTTTGCGCAGCGCATCGTTCCACTGCGGTTCGCCCGCAAGGAATTCGGCGACGATCTCGAACTCGGCGTCGAGGATGGGGAGTTGTCCGACCTCTGCGTCGACGTTCTCGACGCCGAGGACGGTCGCGTCGGTCAGCGAGACGATCGCATCGGTGGCGGCGCCAGAGGCCATGTCGAGCATCATGACCCGGGCTCGGCGGTCGGGTGTGGGACCGTCTCCGGCCTCATCTGCGAGGACCTCTGACTTGTCGGGCTCCTCGAGTCCGACGTACACGAACCGAGTGGTGGTGGCGACCTGCTGCGCAGGATTCGAGACAGTAGTGCGGACTGCCGGTCCAGCGCGATCGAGACGAGGGCCGGTCGTAGCGACAGCGATGCGAGCGAGCTGACGGTCGCACCGTGCGGGCCTTCGATGTCGGCGGTGGTGACCACACTGACAGGTGCGCACACCCCGGCCATCAGATCTCGGAACTTCTGGTCCAACATGCCCGGCCTCCAAATAAACATGATTAATTACTTGGATCACAGCGTGCGGGTGACGTGACTCACTTGTCAATAGATTCCGTGAAATTAATCATGGTTATTTCACGCGACCGGCGCGCGGTTGACTGTTTTCCAGCGCAGCGGGTCAGCGGGCGGGTCAGCGTGTCGGCGGACGCAGCGTCATCGTGGGATCTGTGCGGCGCAGAGCGTCAACCGCGGCGTCGGCATCACGTCGGCCGAGAGCGTGCACGAAGTCTGCGGCGACCTCGGCGAGTCCGTCAAAGTAGACGGTGACGTGGGTGTTACCGCTGTCGCTGTCGGCCTCGAGGCGAGCGCGCAGGTGTGAGGTGCCCACGTCCATGATGCTCAGGTAGAGGCTGTCGAGTAGTTGGCTACGACCGAGTTCGGCGAAGCGGGCGTGAACATTCCACACGGCCCAGATGAAGCCGGCGATGTCTCTGGCCTCGCGGGTGCGATCGACGTGGGTGAGCAGGAGTTCCAACGACGCCTGGTCAGCATCGGTGATGGTAGCGAGCACCTCGTCGACGAGAAGGGGGGCCAGGGCGTTGCGGATCTGAATGGACTCCTCGAGTGCGGCCAGGTCGCCGGCGGCGTCTCGGAACCACCCGTTCATGCGTGACAGTGGGGTGGGGTCGGCGGCGAAGATCCCGCCACCGGGTCCGGGCCGGGAGGTGATCACTCCGCGTTCTTGGGCAAGTCTGATCGCCTCGTTGACCGTGCCGACCGACACGGAGCACATCGAGCGAATCTCGTCCTTGCTGCCGATGCGCTCACCGGCCTCGAAACCGGCAGCCACGCGGGCGATCTGGTTGGCGGCCTGCTCGGCACGTGAGTGGCCGACGGGCACAGTACCGGGCAGGCCCTCGGGGCGTCGCCAGATCTCGGGTGACAGGGCGGGTATGTCAGGCGTTCCGGAGCCGTGCGATCCCGACGTCTCGGGGTCGTGCGGCTCGGGCATCGTCAATCCTTGGCGCGTAGTGAGTATCGGGCTGTCCGCCGGTGGTGGCGAACAGCCCGATGGTACCCAATGATCATGATCGTTTCGTGTAGGTCGAGGTGTGCTCGATCAGGCCGCGACGGTGACCTTCGCGAACCGGTCCGTGTGGTCGGCCTCAAGTCGCTCTTCGAGCTCTTCGAGCGTGGTGCCCTTGGTTTCCGGCACGGTGCGGAAGACGAAGAGCCACGAGGCGATGTTGACCAGCACGAACAGCGCAAATGTGCCGGTGGAGCCCAGGGCCGAGTTGAGCAACGGAAACACGAAGGAGATCAGCGCGTTGGTGCACCACAACACGAAAACGGCGATCCCCATGGCGAATCCGCGGACGCTGAGCGGGAAGATCTCAGACAGCAGCAACCAGACGCAGGTCCCGATGAACATCTGTACGAAGGCCACGAATGCCACCATGCACGCGAGGATCACGTAGCTGCGCGTGGTCGATTCGGGGAGTAGGAATGTCGCGGCCAGGGCGGCCTGTGAGGCGGCGACCCCGGCGAAACCGGTCAGCAGCATGGCGCGGCGACCGATATAGCCGAGCAGGATGATCCCGATGATGGTGGTGACCACCGAGGTGACGCCCACCGCAATCGTCGCCACCAAGGCTGCGCTGACCCCCAGTCCGCTCTGTTCGAGGATGGTCGGGGCGTAGTAGTTGACGGTGTTGATACCGGTGGCCTGCTGCACGATCGCCAGGCCGCAGCCGATCAGCACGATGCGTCGAATCCATGGCACGTCCCGGATCACCGACAGTGGGGTGCGGTTGGCGGAGAGCATGTGGTGGGTGTGCCCGACGATGATGTCGAACTCGGCGGCGGCCTCAGCCGGTGTCCGGCTGCGTCCGAGCACTGTTCGGGCGTCATCCATTCGCCCCTTGAGGGCATACCAGCGCGGGGAGTCGGGCAGGGCGAGCATACCGATCAGCAGGGCGACGGCGGGGATGGCGGCCACCGCGAGCATCACCCGCCACACGTGCGGGTCGTCGATGACGTGATCGAGCAGTGCGTTCGTCGCGAAGGCGAGCATCTGTCCGGTGACGATCATCAACTCGTTGATCGTCACCATCCGGCCGCGGCGGTCGGCGGGGGCCATCTCGGCCAGGTAGAGCGGGCAGGTCACTGCTGCTGCGCCGACGCCGAAGCCCAGCAGGATACGGGCGGCGACCATTGCGGTGACCGTGGGTGCCAGCGCACATCCGAGGGCGCCGAGCAGGAAGATGGCGCCACATACCAGCAAGGTCCTTTTTCGGCCGAGGCGATCGGCGATACGGCCGCCGAACAGTGCGCCGAACGCCGCACCCGGAAACAACAGCGAACTCACGACGATGGCCTCGGTGAAGGAGTTCAGCGCGAGGTCGTCCTTCATGTAGAGCAGGGCACCGGAGATGACTCCGGTGTCGTAGCCGAACAGGAGGCCGCCGAGTGTTGCGATGACGGTGAGTTTGGTCAGGAAACGCCCGTTGGCGGCAGTACCTGTCGGAGCGGACATGGGAGAACCTCTGTGTGTCGGGGACCATCTAACGCGCGTTAGTAACGCGCGTAAGTACTATCATGTGAGATCTGGGTCACTGTGTCAACCGTCACGGTGCAATCGAAGGGAGTGCGCAATGCCGGCCAAGAACCGCAACGGTCGTCCGACGATGGCCGATGTCGCAGCTCGGGCGGGGGTCTCGCGGACGCTGGTGTCGTTCGTGCTCGACGGCAAACCCGGTGCCAGTGAGGACACGCGGCAACGCGTCCTTCGGGTCGCCGATGAGCTCGGATACCGTCCCGATGCCGCTGCGCGTCTGCTGGCACTCGGCACGAGTAGGACACTCGGTGTGCTGATGGATGTCTCGCAGTTGTTCGAGGCCGAACTGGTCAGCGGCATCTATCCAGCGGCCGAGAAGCTCGGCTACGACGTGCTGCTGACCGCAAATCTCGCCGGTCGCGACGAGACGTTGGCAGTCGAGACGCTGCTGGACCATCGCTGTGGCGCGGTGATCCTGCTCGGACCGATGGCGTCGCCGGCGGAGCTCGTCGCGCTGGGTGGGCGTGCCCCATTGGTGGTGGTCGGACGGCGGTTACCCGACGATGTGGTCACCGAACGTGTTGCGACGGTGCGCACCGATGACGCCGAGGGGGTGGCGCTGGCCGTCGACTATCTGGTTGACCTCGGGCATCGCGACATCCTGCATGTCGACGGCGGCAATGACCCGGCGTCCGACGACCGGCGGGCCGCGTATCGATCATCGATGCGGCGCCGTGGGCTCAAGGGCCAGATCCGCATCGTGTCGGGAGCGCACAACGAAGCGGCCGGGGCCGTTGCAGCGCAAGTGATCCTGGACAGCGATCACCTGCCCACCGCGATACTGGCCGGCAACGACCGATGTGCCTTGGGTCTGCTCGACGTCTTCACCCGCGCCGGTGTCGACATCCCCGGAGAGGTCTCGTTGATGGGTTACGACGACAGCCGACTGTCAGACAACCCCCGTATTGACCTCACCACGATCCATCAGGACGCGCAGGGCCTTGCCGAGCAGTCGGTGGAACTCGCCGTCGACCTGCTCACCGGCGCGGAGCTGGCAAAAAATGACGTGGTGCTCGAGCCGTCGTTGCGGGTGCGCGGCACGACGGCTGCGCCTCGGGCGTGATCTCGATACGCACGCTCGCCTGGCGGCTCGCGGGCTACTCGATCAGCGGGAGTTCGCGGGCTTCTCGATCAGCGGGAGTTCGCGGCGCTTCTCGATCAGCGAACGGAGCCGTTGAGCATTCTGGTGGTCGAGTAGGGGGCGAGCCGCTAGGCGAGATCCCGTATCGAGACCATCACCACCACAACATCATTCACCAGGAAACAGGATCCCGACCTGCGCTCTGATGCGATCCATGACATCGAGCGTCTCGATCACGTCGGCAGCCGGGTGGACCTCGGAGTCGGCTGCTCCCGCGGCGATCCGTCGGGCAGCGTCCACCGCGGAGAAATGCAGCCCGTCTGTGTGGGTACCCGGCTCCTCGTCGTGGACGAGCACGTCGCCGGTCCGCGGCACGAGCCGGAACGGCCCGGGCTGATAGAACGGCCCAGGCAGTTCCAGGTAAGCGTCCTCGCCGGCGACGAAGGCCGTCGTCGGCGTGTTGGACAGAATCGTCGTGTGCACCAACGACTGGCTGCCCCCGACGTGTCCCAGCGTCGCCGAGACCTGGCCGTTGAGTTCGTCGTTCGCCGGTTGACCGATGGCCGACACGGTAGCGACGTGACCAAGCGTCCAGTAAGCGAAGGCGATCGGATAGGTGCCGAGGTCGAGCATCGGTCCACCTGCCAATGCGGTGTCGTAGATGCGGTGGTCGGTGGTGAAGAACTCGCCGTGATCGGCGGCGACCGTGCGGATCTCGCCGAGCAGGCCGTCGGCGAGGATCTGACCGAGCGCGTCGAACTTGGGTAGGAAGCGGGTCCACATCGCCTCACCGGCGAAGACGCCGGCGTTCTGGGCGGCCGTGAACACCTCGCGCGCCTGACTGGCGTTGATACCCAAGGGCTTCTCGATCAGCACGTGCTTCCCTGCGGCAATCGCGTCCAGTGCGCAGCGATGGTGCTGTGGATGCGGGGTGCTGACATAGACGATCTCGACGAGCGGGTCGGCAAGCAACGACTCGTACGAGCCGTGAGCCGCCTCGACCCCCATTCGCCTGGCGAAATCATCGGCGCGCTGGGCGGAACGCGATCCGACCGCGACGACCTGCTGGGTGGTGTTCTCAATGAGGGCTTCGACGAAGCGCTGCGCGATCCACCCCGGACCCATGACACCCCAACGTAGTACCGGGGCGGTCATGGGATCGAGGGTGCGAGGTGCGGGCAACCGTGTCAGCACGTCAGCCCCGGTACTTGGCGACGTAGTCGGTCATCGCGGACAACTGGTAGCGCGAGACCTCGTGGGCATTCTCGTTCTCCGCGAACACACTCGAGACCATGACCGTGTCGTCGCGATCGTAGAAGCCGATCTCACCCAAGGTGCCGAAGAATTCGTCCCAATTGACGTCGCCATCGCCGATCTTGAGGTGCTGATGTACGCGCACCGCATTTCCGGGCGGATTGGTGATGTAGCGAAGACCATGAGAGGCATGATGATCCATGGTGTCGGCGACATGCACCAGACGCAGCATGTCACCGGCGGTGGTCATGATCTCGGCCATGTTCCCGCCCATGTGGAAGCTGTGGCAGGCGACGTACACCAGCCCGAAGTTCTTCGAGTTGATGCCGCGGATCATCCGGATGGCGGCCAGGCCGTCCTCGACGAAATCGTCGGGGTGCGGATCGATCCGGACGTCGATGCCTTCGCGCTCGATGATCGGCACGAGTTCTTCCATCGACCGGAAGAAGGCCCGTTCGGACTCCTCGGGCTTCTCGGGGCGGCCGGAGAACTCGGTGTTCATCACGTTGACGCCGAGGTCGACGGTGATCTGAATCGCCCGTTTCCAGTAGCGGACTGCGGCCTCGCGGGCGTCCTCGTCGGGCCCCGACCAGCGCAGCACCGGCAGCACCGAGGCGATGCCGACGCCCGCGTCGGCGCAGGCCTTGCGGAATTTCGCCACCAGGGCGTCGTCGGCCTTGGGGTGATTGAAGAAGGGGATCATGTCCACGTGCGGCGTCAACTGCAGGTACTCGTAGCCGAGATCGGCAACGACGCCGGGCAATTCGAGCAGTGAATAGCTGTGGTGGAACGGGGTGGGGTCGAGTGCAACCTTCATCGTCGAAACTCCTCAGCGTGGTCAGCGGAAGCGGACGGCCGGGACACCGCAGGAACCCAGGTACTTCTGGGTCCGCTGGGCGATGGGCAACGGAGCATCCGGGGAGCAGGGGTACATATCCTGCTCGACGATGGCGAAGATGTCGATGTCGAGGTCGGCGACCGCCTCGAGCAGCGGCGGCATCTCCGGGATGCCACGTGGCGGTTCGGTCATCGCGCCCAGGCGCACGGCCTCACCGAACGGCAGATCGTCGGCGGCCACCTTGGCGCGTACCGTTTCGTCTACCTGCTTGAGGTGCAGGTAGCCGATCCGCTCGGGGTGGTTGCGGATGATGGCGAGATTATCACCGCCGCAATAGCTCACGTGACCGGTGTCGAGGCAGAGGTTGACGAACTCACCGTCGGTGTTCTCGAGGAAGCGGTAGATGTTCTCCTCGGTGTCCACGTGACTGTCGGCGTGCGGATGATACTGCGCACGCACACCGTACTTCTCGAACATCGCCTTGCCGAGTTCGTCCATGCCCTCGGTCTTCTTGCGCCACTGCTCCTCGGTCAGGTCGCGGTCCTCGAGGACGTCACCGGTCGCAGGATCGCGCCACATCTCCGGGATCACCACGACGTGCTTGCCCCCGACCGCCGCCGTGAGTTTGGCGACGTCCTCGATCTGGGTCCATACCGCGTCCCACGAATTGTCCTGGTGCAGGTGCTCGAAGACAGTGCCGGCCGACAGCTTCAGTCCACGCTCGCCGAGTTCATCGAGCAGTTGCTTCGGGTCGGTGGGCAGATAGCCGAACGGGCCCAGCTCGATCCACTCGTAGCCCGATGCCGCGACCTCGTCGAGGAATCGGGTGTACGGGGTCTGTTGCGGATCGTCCGGAAACCAGACGCCCCAGGAATCCGGTGCGGAGCCGACGACGATGTTGCTCATGTGGGTGTATCCCTTCGGTGGGTCGGGTCGATCAGTGCGTGGTGACTGCGCTGGGCGTCACCGGGTAGGTGATGGTTTCGCGGTTGCCGGTCCGCAGCGAGCGCGCGGCGGCCTCGGCGATGGCCTGCGCCTTGAGCGCCTCGCCGAGCGTGGGGCCGATGTCTGCGCCGGTGGTGAGGGCCGCGAGGAAATGATCGAGTGCGGCGCGGTAGGTCGGTGCGACACGCTCGAACCAACCGGCATGCAGCCCGTCGCCGACTATGCGGCCGGGCCCGTAACGGGATACCGATCCGATTGGGCGGCAGCCGGATTCGATCATGCCATCCGAACCGAGAACCTCGATACGTTCGTCGTAGCCGTACCCCGTTCGCCGTGCACTGTCGATCTGCACGAGTGCGCCGCTGGGCATCCGTAGCGTGACGACCGAGGTGTCGACGTCGCCGAATTGGGCCATTCGCGGGTCGGTGAACACGGACCCGGCAGCGAACACATCGATCGGGTCCTCGCCGGTGATCCAGCGGGCCAGGTCGAAGAAGTGCACGGTTTGATCGCGCATCTGACCGCCGGAGGTCGCGATGTAGTCCAGTGGCGGAAGCGACGGGCCGCGCGAGGTCAACTGGACGAGCTCCACTCCGCCGATCTCGCCGGTACGGACCGACCGGTGCAACTCGCTGTGATCGCGATCGAATCGTCGGTTGAAGTCCACCATGGTCGCCACGCCGGACGCGGTCACCCGCGCCACGGTGTCGATTGCATGTGCCAGATCCAGATCGATCGGCTTCTCGCAGAAGGTGGGCAGTCCCGCTACGGCCGCGCGACGCAGGTGGTCGGCGTGGGTATCGGTCGACGATGCGATCAGGACCGCGTCGACCTGGTCGGAGTCGTAGATCTCGGCGTCGGTGAGCCGGTGAGTTCCCATCCGGACGGCGAGGTCACCAGCCCGGGCAGCATCGATGTCTCCGACACCCACAAACCGCACCTCGGGGTGCTCGGCGAGGTTCCGCGCATGCACCGAACCGATGAAGCCGGCGCCGACGAGAGCGATGCGTACCAATTGGGACTCCTGTGTGAGACAGCTGTGGGACATGACTGGGACCGGTCCCAGTCACGATACGTGGTGTGGATCACGGAGGCAATAGGATGATCGATCGTGAGTGAGAACGAAGCGGAGATCGACCTCGTCGGCAACCGGCGACCGGCGACGATCCGGGACGTCGCCGCTCATGCGGGGGTGTCGAAGTCAGTGGTGTCACGCGTGCTGCGCGATGAGCCGAATGTCAGTGCGGAGCGGCGGGCGCGGGTCCGCGACGCGATGGCCGAACTCGGGTACCGGCCCAACACCATCGCCCGCGGACTGTCGGAGTCGCGCAGCGGCACGGTCGGCGTGGTCATCAACGATCTGCGCAACCCCTGGTACGTGAGCCTTCTCGAGGGCCTCGCGACGACTTTCGACGCCGTCGACATCGCGCCGTTGTTGGTCGACAGTCGTCTGGACCACCAAGTCGGCCGCGACACCGTGGAGACGCTGCTGTCGCGGCAGGTCGACGGGCTGGTCGTGGTCGGCACCACCGACGCGCGGGTCGACGTGGAGCGTGCGGCGCAATCGATCCCGGTGGTGCTGGCGGGCACGCTGGAGCCCGACCTGCCGACCGTCGACATCGCAGTCGACGACGATCGGGTCGGTGCGCGCCTGGCGACCGAACACCTGCTGACACTGGGGCATCGCCGGCTGGGCCACATCCAGGGGCCGGGAATGGTCGGCCGGCTGCGCCGCGAAGGCTTCGAGGAGACGATTGCCGCGGCGGGTGCTGCCGACGAGTGCGTGGTGGAATACGGCGGGACCACCGAGGAGGGGGGATATGCGGCAACGGTACGCCTACTCGACTCGTCGTCGCCGCCGTCGGCGATCCTGGCGTTCAACGACATGGCCTCGCTGGGGGCGATGTCGGCCGCCGACGATCGCGGATTGTCGATACCGCGCGATCTGTCGTTGATCGGCTACGACGACACGCAATTGGCCAGTCTGCGGCACATTTCGTTGACCTCTGTGGACAATGGCAACTTCACGGTCGGCGCGCAAGCGGCCAAGTTCTTGCTGCGGCGGATGGGCAGGCTCGACGCCCCGCAGCAGATATATCGGCACACACCGCAACTGGTGGTGCGACGCACCACGGCCGAGCCGCGGTGAATCGCGACTCGGCCGTGACGTCGATTGTCAGCCGCGAGCGTGCCAGGCGGCGGCAACCAGCGCGGGCTGGCCGAACAGGCGGATGAATCGCTTTCGATCGGTGTCCAGCCCGAAGGCATCGATCTTGTTGCGGTACTGATGGATGTTGCCGGGGAACACCGCCACGAAGAACGCGGCGGCGACGGTTCCGATCATCCGACGATGCTTCGGCAGTGCGATCAATCCGGCGCCGAGGGCGATCTCGGCGACCCCGGAGCCGACCACGGTCAGGTCGGGGTCCAACGGCACGAAGTCTGGCACTTGGGCCTGGAACTCCTTGCGCTGGAAGGTGAGATGGCCGATGCCGGCGGTCGTCAAGATGGTGCCCAGAATCAGTCGTGCGGCTCGCCGCGACGTCGGTTCACTGCTCGGCAGAATGGAGGCCATGGTGCCCTTCCGGTCAAAAGTGTGTTCGGGTGATCAGTCTTCGGCCACGGAGAGTGAGACCTCGATGTTCCCGCGGGTGGCGTTGGAGTACGGGCACACCTCATGCGCCTTGTCCACCAGTTGGCGAGCTTCGGGTGCGCTGACGGCGGGCAGGATCACCTCAAGTTCCACGGCGAGCTCGAAACCGCCGGAATCGTTGGAACCGAGGGAAACCCGAGCGCCGACCGAGGAGTCGGTGACGTCGGCGCCGGCCTGTCCGGCGACCAGACGCAGCGCACTGTGGAAACACGCCGCATACCCGGCGGCGAACAGTTGCTCGGGATTGGTGCCCACCCCCGACCCGCCCAATTCTTTGGGCATGTCCAGGTCGAGATCGATTTTGCCATCCGATGTCCGTGCGTGACCGTTGCGGCCGTCTCCGGTGGCGAGTGCCTCCGCGGTGTAGATCGGGGTCATGTCGGGCGTCCTTTCGTGGGTTCGTCGAGATGTCGACGGAGCTCGTCGGTGAGTTGATGCAGGGTCGAGCGCAGTTGGGCGAGATCGTCTATGTCAAAGGAGAATTCGTCGTCTCGTTGGTTTTCGGCCGCCTCCGCGATGGCCGCGGTCAGCGAGTCGTAGACGCAATCCGCGCGGGCTCCGAGTGCGACGCCCTCGGGGGTGAGGGCGACGGTGACCGAGCGCTCGTCGGAGGCGGACCGCCGCCGGCTCAGGTATCCGAGCGTCTCGAGCCTGCGGAGCAGGGGTGACACGGTCCCGGAATCCAACTGCAGTCGACGGCACAACCGGGACACGGTGATCTCGTCCTCCTCCCACAGCACCAGCATCGCCAGGTACTGCGGGTAGGTGAGACCCAGTTCGGCGAGCCCCGGCCGTTGCGCCGCGATCACGGCACGAGACGCGGAGTAGAGCGCGAAGCACAGTTGCTCGTCGAGTCGAACGTCGGTCACGGATCCGACCCTACACGATTTATGTTGTGCACAACATAGTTGTGGCAGATCTCGGCCCGATGTCAACCAATGTTGACGATCGACGATGGCTGGTGCAGGGTGCTGGGAGTGTCCACCCAGGCGATGCGCAATAAGTATCGGAGATTCGGATGACCGGGCCACACCCACTGGCCGACCACGCCGTCGTCGATCGTCTCGGTCAGGACCTGCGGGCCGCCGGGTACACATCCGAAGGCGTCAATCAACTGATCGGCGCATCCGCCAATGAGGCACTGGGCCGCGGCGTCTGGTGGCCGGCACTTGCCGCCACCCGGGCGGCCCCCGACCACGACGCGCCGCTGGCCGCCATCGTCCGGCTGTTCTTGCTCGGTGCCGACGAACCCGCCGATGGTGTGGCGCGGGCCTTTCCGTCGGTGCGTCCCGACGCGCTCGTCGACGCGGGTGTGTTGACGGTCGGCGGCGCAGACGATTCGCTGCGCGCCGCCCTGGACATCCGCCCCCACGCCGACGATGTCCGGGAGTACCTGGTGGTGTCCGATCAGGACTCCGCAATGCGCGCCGGTCCGGTGGCCGCCGACCATGTCCTCGGGATCGGTGGGGCGTCGGTGTCGTTGGCGCGGGCGGTGATCCGCACGCCGGTGGGTAGGGCCCTCGACATCGGCACGGGCTGCGGTATCCAGGCGCTGCATCTGGACAACCACTGTGACGAGATCGTGGCGACCGACACCAACCCGCGGGCCCTCGCGTTGGCCGCGGCTACAGCGCGTCTGAATCAGATGGCCTGGGATCTGCGTGCGGGCAGCCTGTTCGAGCCGGTGGCGGGGGAGAGGTTCGACCTCATCATCTCCAACCCGCCATTTGTGGTGGGTGCCGGAGGCCAGGACTACATCTACCGTGATTCGGGGGTTGCCGGAGATGGGCTGTGCGCGGACCTGATCCGGCAGATTCCCGATCACCTGAATCCGGGTGGGACCGCGCAGATCCTGGCCAACTGGGTAGTGCCGCATGACACCGACTGGCGCGAGCGGGTGCGCGGCTGGCTGGCCGGCACCGACCTGGACGCCTGGGTGGTACAATGCGAGTTCGCCGATCCCATCACCTACATCTCGTTATGGCTCTCGGACGCCGGGGAATCGGCACAACAGGCGGCCGACCGGGGTGCGCGATGGTTGGACTGGTTCGCGGCCAACGGTATCGACGGAATCGGCATGGGCTCGATCACGTTGCGCAGGCGCTCCCGGGACGGCGGTGAACCCGATCAGACGATCGAGGAGATCACCGGCGCCGGCGAGGAGGTGACAGGGGTCGAGGCCGAGGCGTTCTTTGCTCGCCGGCACTACTTGCGCGACATCTCCGACGAACGGTTGCTTGCCACTCGGTTGTCGACATCGCCGGTGTTTCTGGAGGAACAGTCCTTGCCCGGGGGTGAGGGGTGGCAACAGGTCTCGGCGACGGTGCGACGTCCGGGCGGTCCGGGTGCGGTCCTCGCGGTGGATGAGGTCTCGCGGGCCCTGCTGGCCGGGTGCCGGGGACAGGTGCCGCTGGGCGCGCTGCTCGAACTGCTCGCGGGCTTCCATGGAGTGGAACCCGATGCCCTCGCCGCAGCCGCTCTGCCGGTGGTTCGCGAAGCCATCGGGCGGGGGATTCTGTACGAGGCGACGTGAGTCGACCACGCCCTTCGTGACGCTCGCAGGCTCGCTCCTCAGTGGTCAGGGGTGACAGTCGCGGGCGAGCTCGGCTCCGGAATCTGAATGGGCGCTGTCGGTTTTCGGGCTGCCCACAGGCGATCACGAACCACCATCGGTAGCCGGTGGAGCTTGTCGATACCGAATTCCTGGCGGAACTCCGCCCAGGCCCAACACAACCCGAACACCAGAACCACGACGCACAGCGAGGTGGCGGTGTTCCACGGCCGGTGGGCTATGTGGATGGGCAGAACCACCAGCGCGAGCGCCTGCAGGACATACGAATCCAGACTGCGCGTGCCGGTCATCACCAGTGGGCGTACCCAGTCCCGGTGCCAGTGGCGCAGCAGGAGGCGGAAGATGCCGTAGACCGCCGGTACCGCCAGCCATGCGCCGACGGCGCGGGCAGGGCGGAAGTCGAGTTTGTCGGCGAGCGTGGGTTCGAACCTGATCCATGGTCCGGCATCCACGCCGAGATGGAGAACGAGGGCGAACCCCACGGCCACCACGATGATCGGTGCCAGATGGCGGTCGACGAAACCGGCAACATCCCACTCGCGCCACTTCCAGCCGACGACGACCGCCGGGACGAACATGATCTGCCAGGCCGCCCAGTTCTGGATCCGGTGTCCGGCCGTGAACGAGGTGACGTAGAACCAGTGCGGTGACCACACCAGCGAGATGGCGTATGCGAGCACCGAACCCGCGAGGATGAGTTGCCACCGGTTGCGCATCAGCAGTGGGAACAGCAGGTAGGCCGACGCCATCAGCAGCATGTACAGCAGCAGGATGTTGCCGCCGCTGGGCAGGTACCGCATGGTGATCGCGAGCTCCAGCCCGTGCCACCAATCATCGACCGGCAACAGCAGGGTGAGCCATCGATGACCCGCCATCCCCGCAGCGACCGCAGTGAGCGCGATCGTCAGCTGACACAGATAGAGCACCACGATCCGACGCGCGAGTCGTCGGTAGGCGAAACCCAACGAGTGCCGCTCGATCCACCGCCGATAGACCAGGCCCAGAACGAGGCCGGACAACAGGACGAACGCCGACATCCCGTCGACGTACGGGTAGATGTGGGTGGGCGCGGCGATACGCGTGCCGGCGGCGAAATGCAGCGAGATCATGCTCCAGATCGCGAGCCCCCGCGTCGCGTCGATGGCGAGATCTCGATTCATCGCGAGTGAGAATACCGCCGCTCACGTCGGAACTCGTCATCGCGCGACAGTGATGTCGGCGACGACAACGCCCGGCTCCCGCCTTGTGTCAGTGGCGGGAAGCCGGGCGTCGCGTCGGCTATCCGATCAGGTGTACAGGTCGGCGATGGCCGCCTTGTGCGCGTCGTGGATCACGTTGCGCTTGAGCTTCATCGTGGGCGTCAGTTCACCGGACTCGATCGTGAAGTCACCCTCCAGAATGGCGAACTTCTTGATTGCCTCGGCGTTGGACACCGTGGTGTTGGCACTCGTCACGGCTTCGTCAATTTCGGCCCGCAGCGTCTCGTTGGTCGCGAGATCCGACATCGAGGTGTCCGCAGGCAGGTCGTGGCGCTCCAGCCACCCCGGTGCCGCCTCCGGGTCGATGGTGATCAGCGCCGCGATGAACGGCTTGTTGTCACCCACGACGAGGCACTGACTGACCATGGGATGGGCGCGGATGGTGTCCTCCAGTTGTGCCGGCGAGACGTTCTTGCCGCCGGCGGTGACGATCAGTTCCTTCTTGCGGCCGGTGATGAAGAGATAGCCGTCATCGAGTTTGCCGATGTCGCCGGTGTGGAACCAGCCGTCGACGATCGCCTCGGTGCTGGCCTTCTCGTTCTTCCAGTAGCCGCCGAACACGACCGGGCCCTTCAGCAGCACCTCGCCATCGTCGGCGATGGCCACCGAGACGCCCGGGATCGGTCGACCGACCGAGCCGACGCGCTGATGTTCCTCATTGTTCGCGGTGACGGCCGCAGTCGTCTCCGACAATCCGTAGCCCTCGTATACGGGGATTCCGACACCGCGGAAGAAGTGTCCGAGGCGGGCCCCGAGCGGCGCACCACCGGAGATGGCGCCCTCGCAGTTGCCGCCGAGCGCGGCGCGCAACTTTCCGTACACGAGTCGATCGAACAGTGCGTGCTTGAGTTTCAGGCCCAGACCGGGCCCGCCGTTCTCCAGGGCCTTGCTGTACTCGATGGCGGTGTCGGCGGCGCGATCGAAGATCGCGCCCTTTCCGCCGTCGTAGGCCTTCTGTTTGGCGGAGTTGTAGACCTTCTCGAAGACTCGGGGCACCGACAACACGTAATTCGGTTGGAACTTGCCCAGATCCTCGATGAGGTTCGGGATGTCGTTGGTGTGTCCGAGGATCACCCCGTTCTCGATGCACCCGACGGCGACGACGCGTGCGAATACGTGCGCCAGGGGCAGGAACAGGAGCGTGGACTTGCCCTCGACCATGCCGGCGCCGACGGCATCGCGGGTGGCTGCGCATTCGGCGAGGAAATTGGCGTGGGTCAGGACCACACCCTTCGGCTTACCCGTGGTGCCCGACGTGTAGATAAGGGTGGCCGCATCGGTTGCCAGTGCGTCGGCGTGGCGGGTGTCGAGTTCGCTGGTGTCGACCTTGGCCCCGCGCTTTGTGACGGTGGCCAACGCGTGATCGTCGATGATGAGCGTCTCGCGCAGCTCCGGCGCTTCCTCGATGACCCGGATGTGGCGGGTGTAATGGGAGTGCGCCTCGACGAACAGCAGTGAGGTACCGGAATCCTCGAGAATCCACTTCACCTGGTCGGGTGCCGAGGTCTCGTAGATAGCTACCGTCGTGGCACCGGCCCGCCAGATGGCGTAGTCGAGAACCGTCCACTCGAACCGTGTCGAGGAGAGGATCGCCACGCGGTCACCGGACTTGACGCCCGAGGCGATGAGCCCCTTGGCCACGGCGTCGACCTCGTCGGCGAATTGCTTCGCCGTGACGTTGATCCATTGGTTTCCCGACCGTCTCTTCAGCAGCGGCATCGTCGGCCGCTCCGCCCGATAGCGGAGAATGCTGTCGATCGTGGTCGCCTTGTCCTCGATGGTGAGGTCGGTCGGAGTGGTGTACTGCTGCATGGCGGCTCCCCTACGCGCACATTACCGGTCATAACGGACATCCGTGAGTTCCGCGACGACACGTCAACTTCTGTTGAGTGGGACTGACGGTACCAGTATCCGTGGCGACCATCACAGAACGGTGACCGTAGGGCGTATCGCCGATCACAGGCTTGGCGGCCGCGTTGCCGAGGATTCCTCTCGTGGGGCCTCGGACCACTAGAGTTGTCAGCGTGAACAGGACTGGATGCGCATGAGTGGCAACGAGGACGCGGCGAGCGGCGACGCACCGGGCGGCGACGTCTCATTCGACGACCTCGACATCGCGCCGAAGGTCCGGCAGGCGATCGTCGACGTCGGCTACGAAACTCCCTCGCCGATCCAGGCGGCCACGATCCCGCCGCTGATGAGCGGTCGCGACGTGGTGGGCCTGGCGCAGACGGGCACCGGCAAGACCGCGGCCTTCGCCATCCCGATCCTGTCGCGGCTCGATACATCCGCGCGCCGGCCGCAGGCCTTGGTCCTCGCGCCAACGCGTGAGCTCGCGTTGCAGGTTGCGGAGGCCTTCGGTCGCTATTCCGCGCATCTCCCCGAGGTGCGGGTACTGCCGATCTACGGGGGGCAGAGCTACGGCGTCCAGCTGGCCGGGTTACGGCGGGGGGCACAGGTCATCGTGGGCACACCCGGTCGTGTGATCGATCACCTCGACAAGGGCACCCTCGACATCTCCGAGCTCGACTTCTTGGTTCTCGACGAGGCCGATGAGATGCTGACCATGGGTTTCGCCGAGGACGTGGAGCGCATCCTGGCCGAGACGCCCGACGACAAGCAGGTGGCGCTGTTCTCGGCCACCATGCCCAGCGCCATCCGTCGGCTGGCGCAGCGCTACCTGAACGACCCGCAGGAAATCACCGTCAAGGCGCGGACTGCGACGGCCCAGAACATCACCCAGCGATATCTGCAGGTCTCTCACCAGCGCAAACTGGACGCGTTGACGCGATTCCTCGAGGTCGAGACGTTCGACGCGATGATCGTGTTCGTCCGCACGAAGTCGGCCACCGAAGAGCTTGCGGAAAAGCTGCGTGCGCGCGGATTCTCGGCGGTCGCCATCAACGGTGACATGGTGCAGGCACAACGCGAGCGCACCATCAATCAGCTCAAGGGCGGCACGATCGACATCCTGGTGGCCACCGATGTGGCCGCGCGTGGACTCGACGTCGACCGGATCTCGCATGTGGTGAACTACGACATCCCCCACGACACCGAGTCCTACGTGCATCGGATCGGCCGTACCGGTCGAGCCGGCCGCTCCGGCAACGCCCTGCTGTTCGTCTCGCCGCGCGAAAGGCACCTGTTGCGTGCCATCGAGCGGGCCACGCGTTCCACGCTCACCGAGATCGGGTTGCCGAGTGTGGAGGACGTCAATGCGCAGCGGGTGGCGAAGTTTGCCGACTCGATCACCGAGAACCTCTCTTCAGATCATCTGGACCTGTTCCGCAAGTTGGTGGAGGACTACGCCGGCGAACACGACGTCGCGATGGCCGATGTGGCAGCCGCATTGGCACTGGAGACGCGTGACGGCGGGTTCCTGATGGCCCCGGATCCTCCCGAGGGTCAGCGGCCGGAGCGCCGGGAGCGTGCACCGCGTGGTTCCGGTGGTCAGTTCGCGACCTATCGCATCGCGGTGGGCCGCAGGCACAAGGTCTCGCCTGGGTCGATTGTCGGCGCCATCGCCAACGAAGGTGGTCTGACCCGCGGCGACTTCGGCAACATCAGCATCCGCGACGACTTCTCGTTGGTGGAGCTGCCGGAGAATCTCGACAACGAGACGTTGGCGTCGCTGCGGCACACCAAGATCGGCAAGAATCCCATCGACATCCGTCGTGACTACGGGCCACCTCGCACGCGGGGCGGTGCCAAACGTGCGCAGGGAGGCCAGCGCGGCGGCCAGGGGCGTGACGGCCACCCCAAGCGCAACGAGAGCTGGGGCAAACGCGGAACCCGCCACATCGCAGGTCGCGGACGTAACTGAGGGAATGCCTTGGAGTCACTGAGAATTCGGTGACGCGTGGTATCGAACTTGCCGGATCGAGATAAATCCGTAACCTTTTGGGAGGGGTTCGTTCATTCCTGAACGGTCCCGCTATTCGACAACGCGATACACATAGGAACGGTGAGTCACCAGTGTCAGTGGTGAATTCGATTACAGCAGCCGACGCGCGCGAACACTGCGAGCACGAGCACGCGGTGCTCGTGGATGCCCGACCGCAGATCATGCGCCACCAGGGCAGCCTTCCCGGGGCGGTGGTGGTGGATCCGGCCGACGTCCGCGAGCGGTTCACGCCCACGCCCTCCGGCACGTTCCCCGTGGTACGCAATCCCGACACAGAGATCGCCGTGGTCTCGGTCAGCTCGCAGGCACCGGTGATCGCCGAAGAGATCGCCGGCCTCGGCTACACCAATGTCCGCTACATCGATGGCGGTTTCCGCGCTCTGCGGTCCGAACTGCCGACATAGCCGACATCCCTCTCCACGGGCCTGACTTGGTAGCGTTCTGCAGGTATCCACGCCCGTGAATCCAGCCGACGACGCCGGACCCGGCGCACCGAGGAGGGATCGAGCAACCATGGCGGACGAGGGGACCGACACGCAGGAGGCGAAACGGACCGATCAGGTCCGGCGGCTTCTCGGCTACCTGCGCGAACTCGTCCGGGCCCGATTCGAGGCCGTCACCGATGTCGATGACCATCCGGATGTGTTGTGGGTCGGAAAATCCACGCCGGTGGCGGTGCGCGCGGGTGCCGTGTCCGGTCAGACGGTCTGCGAGATCGCGCCGGACAATCCTGCCCACGCCGATATCGAGCGCATCCTCGCCACACTTCGCGACAACCCGGAGAACCTGGAGCTGGTGCTGGCCAACGTGCTGGTGTCGGTATCCGACGTCGACGATCGGCACGAGTCCGACGGCCCGACCGAGGTCGGTGCTCGGCGACTGCGTGAACATCTCCTCACCCAGCAGGTCGTCGCCGAACGCGACGCCGCCACCGGTGTTGTGCGGGTCGCACTCGGCACCGGGTCGGCGCCCGTCGTCCACGACGCCGCACTGCTGGCGACCGTCGAGGGTATCGACCTGTCCGGTGCGCTGAAGGCGCGTGCCAAGCTGACCGAACTTCCCAGCCCGGTCGGTGCGCGGGTCGGTGATGCCGTTGACACCTGGACACACCAGATCGCGGTCGACGGCGACACGCTCACCCTGAGTACCGACCTGCGTCCGGCGTTGGTGCTGCGCAACCGCGGTGTCGCTGCCGTGCTCGACTTCTATGACGCCATCCTCGACGAACTGCGCAACTCCCCGGACGAGCTGCCGGTGGGATTGGCCCAACTCGTCGCGCCCATCGAGGCGCCCGAACGGGTCGCCGCGCTTGACGCCACCGGCGCGCTGTCGCCCGAGGACCTGGTTCGTGATGCCCTGTATCCGCTGCCCGCCAACGTCGAGCAACGCGACGTGCTGGCCCAGCTCGGACTCGACAGTGGAGTGGTGGTGGAGGGGCCGCCCGGCACCGGCAAGACGCACACCATCGCCAATCTGACGGCGGCATTGCTCGCCAAGGGCCAGCGTGTGCTCGTGACCAGCGAAAAGGCGCACGCGCTGCATGTGCTGCGCGCCATGCTGCCAGCCGAATTACGGGATCTCACCGTGTCGATCGCCGACGTCGGCGCCGACGATTTCGAGGCCACCTCGTCCAGCGTCGAGTCGATCGCCGACCGCAAATCACGACACCAGCCCCGGGTGGTCGCGGCGGAGATCACCGATCAGCTGGGCAAGCGAGATCAAGCGGTCCGCCGTCGTGAGCGCGTGCTCCGCGAGCTCTGGGTCGCTCGGGAATCCGAGACCGAGGTGCATGAATGGGTTGCCGGCGATTATCGGGGCACCCCCGCCGAAGTGGTACGACAGTGCATGTCGGATGCGTCGCGCTACGACTGGTTGCCGGGGCCGGTCGAGGGCGCGACACCACCGCTGGATGCCGAAGAGTTCGAGGCACTTCGCGAGTTGCTCGTCGACCCCGCGGTGGGCGCTGTGTCGCGTCTGGGGCAGCGACTCCCGGATCTGTCCGACCATCTGCCCGAGCCGTCGGTGCTCGACGACATCTGTGCGCGGATAGCGCAACGCCCGAGTGAACCGATGGTCGGCAGCGGCTCGTTGCTGTCGATCCTGGCCGATGTCGACAGTGCTCGGCTGGTGCGGATCAAGGAGGTGTGCGAGCGACTCGCCGTCGCCGCGGGCGAGGTCGCCGCCTTCCCGCCGACGATGGTCGACATGGCCGACCGCCTGCTGGCCGGACACGCGGCTCATCTCTGGTCGCGGGTCATCGGACTGTCGCCGGTCATCGGGGAGGCCGCCGAACGCGACCGGGCGATCGGCGGCCACGTCATCGTCGTCGACGGGGCGCATCCCGGCGACGATGCGGTGTTCGCCGAGGCCGCCGAACATCTCGCGAACGGAGGACGTTGGCGCGGCCGGCTGCTGCGGTCGCCTCAGCAGCGTGCGGTCGAGGACTCGGGTGTGCGGGCTACCGTCGACGGTCGTGAACCGTCCGATGCGCGGGCGATGCAGTTGGTGGCCGATCATCTCGCGGTGCTCGACGCCGTCGGAAAGGTGCAGCGGGTCCTCGCAGATTTGCATGTGCCGGTCGACAATTCGGGATCTCGGTCGGCGCAGCTCAATACTCTGGTGCGACTCGACAGTCAGTTGGCGTGGATCTCGGAACTGATGGCCGGACGTGACCAGCTCATCCGCGAGCTCGAGGCGATCAGTCCCGGTGGGCCGCGGCCACGCAGCGTCGCCGACGTCACCGAGGTCGCGCTGCAGGCCGGGGCGATCGCCGCGACGAACGATGCGGTGCTCGCCGAACACGAACTCGCCGACTGTGCCTATCGTCTGTCCGCCGAGGTCGAACAGGGACCATCGCCCGAAGGCGATGCATTGCTGTCGGCATTGGCCACTGCCGATGCCGACAAGGTCCGGGCCGCCCGGCGCGCATGGAATATCGCCCGTGACGAACTCGACGCACAGACCACCCTCGACCTGCTGACGCTCCGCCTGCGCAGCAAAGCGCCGGAGTTCTTCGCCACCTTTGCCGAGACCGCCGCGGATCCGGTGTGGCACACACGGCTACGCGAGATCGGCGGCGCCTGGTCGTGGCGGCGGGCGCAGAGTTGGGTGCAGGAACGAAGCGACCCCACGCTCGAGACCCGGCTGCAGGCAGAACTCGATGAGATCGAGGCGGACATCGCCGCGCTGACCGTGCGGGTCACCGCGGCCCGGGCTTGGCAGGCGTGTCTGGAACGGATGACGGTGGCCGAGGTCCAGGCGTTGCAGTCCTACCGCGATCACATGATCAACCTGGGCAAGGGATCGGGTAAGCACGCCAACAGGTTTCGCGCTGCCGCCCGGGCCGCGATGGAGCAGGCGCAGGGCGCGGTGCCGGCGTGGATCATGTCCATCTCGCAAGTCGCGGAGACGGTGGAGCCGCGGCGCGACGCATTCGACGTGGTGATCGTCGACGAGGCCAGCCAGGCAGACATCACCAGCTCGTTCCTGCTCTGGTTGGCGCCGCGGGTGATCGTGGTCGGCGACGACCGGCAATGCGCGCCGACCGGCCTGATCGGAACGACACTCGACGACGCATTTGCCAAGCTCGACGCCCAGCTGCCCGACCTCCCGCACTATCTGCGCGACGGTTTGACACCTCGGTCCAGTCTGTTCGCGTTGCTGCGCAGTCGGTTCGGACACCTGATCCGGCTGCGGGAACACTTCCGGTCGATGCCCGAGATCATCGAGTTCTCCTCGCGTCAGTTCTACGCTGGGGCGCCGCTGATACCGGTCCGCCAGTTCGGTGCCGACCGGTTGCCGCCATTGCGGTCGGTCCATGTCGACGACGGGGTGGCGACCGGACAGGGCGCAGCGCTGGTGAATGAGCGTGAAGCGGAGGCGATCGCCGAGACTCTCGCGCGATGTCTGGGCGATCCCGCCTACGACACAGCCGATTTCGGTGTCATTGTGCTTCAGGGCAGCAAACAGGTCGACGAGATCACCCGACGTCTGCGCGCGGTGGTGACCGACGAGCAATGGAACTCCCGCCGGATCCGGGTGGGAACCCCACCGGACTTCCAGGGCGACGAACGACGCGTGATCCTCTTGTCGATGGTGGTATCGGATGCGGCGGCGATCGCGCCGCTGACCCGGGCCGAGTCGCAGCGGCGGATCAATGTGGCGGCTTCGCGGGCGATGGACCAGATGTGGTTGTTCCGGTCCATCGGTGTCGATGAACTCAAAGCCAACGACCTGCGCCGCTCGCTGGCCGGATACGTGGAGTCGACGCAGGGGCCGGCGCTGTTGCCGATGCCGGTCGATGTGTCCGATACCGAACGCAGACAACCGTTCTCGAGTTTGTTCGAACAACGGGTGTTCAATCGGCTTGCCGAGCGCGGCTATCACGTGATGCCCGGGGTGACCGTCAACAACCGGCTCATCGACCTGGTCGTCACCGGGGCCGATGCGCGGATGGCCGTGGAATGCGACGGGGATTCGTTCCGGACCACCGGAGAGCAGGCCCGTTCGGATATGGAGCGCGAACGCGAACTGCGCCGTTGCGGCTGGGAGTTCTGGCGGGTCCGGGAGTCGGAGTTCGAACTCGACCCGGACGTTGCGCTCGCCGGACTGTGGCATGCTCTCGACCGTCGCGGCGTCAAGCCAGGATCGGTGGCTGCACGTGATGACGGCGCGCCCACGCCGACGTCGGCGTGGTCTCCGATCGACCTCAGCGCCGGCGACTGAGGTGGTGCGCTACGCCGTCCGATATCGCACGGCTCAGGCCGCGGAGTCGAGGGCATCCACCAACGCCGATAAGCCGATCCCGGCCGGCGTACGGATGCTGTGGGTGGCCATGGCGCTCAAAGCCGAGGGCTCCGGATTGAACTCGATCACCGGGATGCCGCGTGCGGCCGCCCGTTCGGGCAACGCGGCTGCAGGGTAGACCCCTCCGCTGGTGCCCACGACGAGAACGACGTCGGCGAAGGTGAAGGCGCTTTCTGCCGAGCGCCAGGCGTCGTCGGGCAGTCCCTCGCCGAACCACACGACACCGGGCCGGATAGGGGACAGACACGTCGGACAGGCCGGCGGCTCGACCCGGAGTTCGTGCACGGCGTGCTCGGGTTGCGCGTCGACCCCGTGATACGGGCGGCCGCAGTTGCTGCAACGCGGGGCGAACAGACTGCCGTGGAGGTGGCTGACGGTGCTGCTGCCGGCTCGTTCGTGCAGGTCATCCACGTTCTGTGTCGCGATGAGGACGGAGTGGGTGCGCTCGAGGTGAGCCAGTGCGTTGTGCCCGGGGTTGGGGGCCGCCGCATGGACCACCCGCGCGCGCCATTGATACCAGGCCCACACCAGCCCGGGGTCGGACGCCCACGCCTGCGGTGTGGCGATCTGCGTCGGGTCGAACCGTTCCCAGAGCCCGGTCTCGACGTCTCGAAAGGTGGCGACTCCGCTCTCGGCAGACATTCCGGCACCGGTGAACACGGTGATAACCTCGGCGCGCCGCACCACGTCGATCACCTCCGCGGGCAGTACGGTGCGCGGCGCAGATGCCCCGCGGTCGTCGGTCACCGTGGATCACCCTCGAGTGCCGACCGCAGGATCTCCGCAGTGGTATCGGGATCGTTATCGCGACGCACCACGAGACCCTTGGCGAAGCTGAGCTTGTCGCCGTCGTGGCGTGGCACGACGTGTAGATGGGTGTGGAAGACCGTCTGAAAGGCGGCGCGGCCGTCGTTGACCACCAGATTCACGCCGTCGGCCGACAGCGTGCAGGACTTCATCGCCGCAGCCAGCCGCTGCCCCGCGGCGAACAGGCGGGCGCCGACGTCGGGTTCGAGATCGGCCAGGCCGGACGAGTGCTCCCGGGGCACGATCAGGGTGTGGCCGCGGGTCACCGGACGGATGTCGAGGAAGCCGATGACGGCATCGTCACGATAGACGATGCGCGACGGGGCGGTGCCCTCGACGATGGCGCAGAACACGCAAGTCGACATGACTGTCCAGCGTACTTTCCGCATGTTCGGTGGCGTCGCAACCAGCCTCGACACGAGCCGCCACCAGGAGTGGAACACATCACATAACGATTTCATAACGGGTCGCGAGCGTGCCCCGGGAAGCCGATCGAGCGCTCGGCCGCCGGTCCCTATCTGCACCGATGCGGTACGGCCCGGAACGTCGCTCAGTGAACACTTGTCCTACCGGCGGGGTTACCCACGGGTATACCGACGGGTCACAACGGAACATGAGGAAAGCCTCATTTTTGTGTGTCATCATTGGGTCACGTTCACGTCGGCGAAGGCTCATGGATGAGCCTCGCGGCCGCCAAACCCGTTGCGCGGCAGGCGTGTACACCAGTGTGTCAGAGACCGCTGCACTGGACGTGACCAGGCCATCCGACGACCCCCGCGCGAGCTTCTGGTGAGTCTCCGCGACACCCCCGCCGCCGACAACCGCCCCAAACCCGTGACCCGACACCTCCGTGACGTGTCGAGACAAGAGGAGTGCCCGTGACCGTCGACCATTACCGCTCCGGAGCGCAGGGTGCCGCGCACTCGAATCGCCCCGCTGCGACGCTGATCGATCGTCTCGCCGACGGCGAGCCGTATGCCATCAGCTTCGGCGGGCAGGGCTCGCCGTGGCTGCCCACCCTGGCCGAGCTCGTCGTCGATGCCGATCTGGAACACCGCATCGCCAAGATCGTGGCTGCCGCCGAGCGCATCATCGATCCGGTGGCCGATCAGGTCACCATCGCGCTGGCCGACGGTTTCCACCCGCTGACCTGGGTCCGCGCACTCGACGCCGAAGAGCCGGTCCCGAGCGATACCGAGCTGGCCGATTTCACCCTGTCCGGCCCCGGTGTGTTGCTCACCCAACTCGCTGCCATCGAAGCGCTCAAGAAGCAGGGCCTCGACACCGCGGCCATCGCGCCGCGCGCCGTCATCGGTCACTCCCAGGGCGCGATCGCGACCGACGCGATCGGTGCCGACGGTCATGTCGCCGAGACCGGGCAGGGGCTGCTACTGGCGATTGCTCAGCTGATCGGTGCCGCCGGCACCTTGATCGCTCGTCGCCGCGGGCTGGCGACCTCCACCGACGGCAGTCCGATGCTGGCGGTCAGCGGAGTCGCCCCGGAACGTGTCTCGGAGATCCTCGTCGAGTACCGCGCCGCGCTGAGCGAGGCCGAACGGGCCGCCGCGCCGGTTCTGGCGATCAACAACGGGCGCCGGTCGGTCGCCCTGTCGGGCGCCCCGCGTCATCTCGCCGCGTTTGCCGCGTTCTGTGAGCGCATCGCCGAGGCCGAAGCCGACGAGCGCAAGCGCAAGGTCACCGGCGGCGCGCCGTTCGCGCCGAAGTTCGATCACCTGGGCGTCAGCGTCGCGTTCCACCATCCGACGATGCAGCCCGCGGTCGATTTGGTCGCACAGTGGGCCGAGGCGTGCGGAATCGACGTCGACACCGCAGTGCGGCATGCGCGTGCCGTGCTGGTGGACCCGGTGGACTGGGTTGCCACCGTCGACGGCGTCGTGTCGGAGGGGGCCAAGTGGGTCCTGGACTTCGGTCCCGGTGATCTGGCCACCCGGCTGACGTCGACTCTGGTACGCGGACAGGGCGTGGGCTTGGTACCCGCGGCGCTGCGTCAGGGTCAACGCAACCTCTTCAGCCCCGGCGGCATCCCCGAGGTCGCCCGCCCGTGGCAGCAGTTCGCCCCGCAACTGATCACGCTGCCGAACGGTCGCACCGCGGTCGACACCGCGTTCACGCGGCTCACCGGACGTTCGCCGATGCTGCTGGCCGGCATGACCCCGACCACCGTCGACCCAGCGATCGTCGCCGCGGCCGCCAACGCCGGCCACTGGGCCGAACTCGCCGGTGGCGGTCAGGTCACCGAGCAGATCTTCGCCGACAACGTGGCACGTCTCACCGATCTGCTCGACGAAGGTCGGCAGGCGCAGTTCAACGCCTTGTTCCTCGACCCCTACCTGTGGAAGCTGCAGCTGGGCGGCAAGCGCCTGGTGCAGAAGGCCCGCGCGCAGGGCGCCCCGATCGACGGTGTCGTGGTCTCGGCCGGCATCCCCGAACTCGAGGACGCGGTCGCCCTCGTCGACGAGTTCGTCGAGGCCGGCCTGCACTACGTGGCGTTCAAGCCGGGCACCGTCGAGCAGATCCGGGCCGTCGTGCGGATCGCCGCCGAGGTGCCCCATCACCCGGTGATCGTGCAGATCGAGGGGGGCCGCGCAGGTGGCCACCACTCGTGGGAGGACCTCGACGACCTGCTCCTGGCCACCTACGGTGAGCTGCGCGCGCGCGACAACGTCATCATCTGCGTCGGCGGAGGCATCGGCACGCCCGAGCGCGCCAGCGAATACCTGACCGGCGCTTGGTCGTCGGCCTACGGATATCCGGCGATGCCGCTCGACGGCATCCTGGTCGGCACCGCGGCGATGGCCGCCAAAGAGGCCACCACCGCCCCCGAGGTCAAACAGCTGCTGGTGGACACTGTCGGCTGCGAAGAATGGATCGGTGCCGGACACGCCACCGCCGGAATGGCATCGGGGCGCAGCCAACTCGGTGCCGACATCCACGAGATCGACAACACGGCCTCCCAGTGCGGCCGACTGCTCGACGAGGTCGCCGGTGACGCCGAGGCCGTCGCCGAACGCCGCGACGAGATCATCGCTGCGATGGCCGGTACCGCCAAGCCCTACTTCGGCGACATCGCCGAGATGACCTACCGCGAGTGGCTGGACCGCTACGCAACCCTCGCGGTCGGCGACGGTCGTGCCGACCAGTACCCGTGGGCCGACATCACCTGGCAGCAGCGGTTTGTCGACATGCTGCAGCGCACCGAGGCGCGGATGAACCCGGCCGACTCGGGCGAGATCCCGACGATGTTCGGCGCGCTGGGCTCCACCGACGACCCGCACGCCGCCATCGACGCGATCGGCAGCGTGTACCCGCAGATCGAGCGCGACGTGCTGCATCCGGCCGATGTGGCCTTCTTCCTGGAGCTCTGCCGCACCCCGGGCAAGCCGGTGAACTTCGTGCCTGTCATCGACAAGGACGTGCGCCGCTGGTGGCGTAGCGACTCCCTGTGGCAGGCTCACGATGCCCGCTACCCGGCCGACGCGGTCTGCGTGATCCCCGGTCCGGTTGCGGTGTCCGGTATCACCCGCGTCGATGAGCCCGTGGGTGATCTGCTCGACCGCTTCGAGGCACAGGTGGTAACCGACCTGCAGGGGACCGGTGTCGAGGCGCTCGCCACCGACACCCGCAAGGACGCCGGGATGGTCCGCGGCGACGGCGCGATCGTCGCGGTGCTCGAGGCCGACGACGTCGACTGGGTCGGTCGGATGGTTCCCAACCCCATCGCGCTTCTCGGTGACGTGGATCGCTGGCAGCTGGTCGATCCCGACCGCGCAGAACACGAGCCGACCGGATCGGTCCTCGAGCGGGTTGCCGGCGACGCCGAGCGACTCGACGGGACGCGATTCGATCTGATCACCCCCATTTCCGGTGCGTCGGTGCGTATTCCGTTGCACGTCGACGAGACGATCCGCGACGGTGGAAACCCACGCGTCGGCGTCGACGAGGCCGCCACCGCGATGTCGGAGATCCTCACCGTCGCCGCCGGCGGTTCGCTGGCCGAGGTGTCCGACGGCGTGTCGGTGACCACGGTCGGCTGGAATCCAGATGACGTCGCCGATCACGCCGCCGTCACCGGCTACACGATGCCCGCGCATCTGCGTCCGACGACGCCGACCGAACCCTTCGGCTTCGCCGTCCCGGACACGCTGGTCGGTTCCTCGTGGCCCAGTGTCTTCAGTGTCATCGGCGCGGCACGCACCGCGTCGGGTGCGCCGGTGGTGGAAGGACTGCTCGATCTGGTCCATCTCGACCACGCCGTCACGCTGGTCGGTGATATCCCCACCACTGCGACAGAACTCACCGTGACCGCACGTGCCGGCGCGGTACACGACACCGAGGTGGGCCGGGTCGTCGAGGTGAGCGTCGACATCGCCGGGCCGTCCGGTGATATCGCGCACCTGCATGAGCGCTTCGCCATTCGCGGGCGACTCGGAGCCGAGCAGCTCAGCGACCCCGCCCGGGCCGGTGGCGCCGCCCGCGCCGAACAGTCGGCCACCCGCAAACTCGTGCGGCAGGCGACCATCACGGCCCCGAGCAGGATGACCGGTTTCGCCGCGGTCTCCGGTGACCGCAACCCGATCCACACCGATGCCAACGCGGCCCGACTGGCCGGGCTCGGTGACCCGATCGTGCACGGCATGTGGCTGTCGGCCGCAGCCCAGCAGGTCGTCACCGCCACCGACGGCAAGAACCCGATCCCGTCGCCGCGTCCGTTGATCGGATGGACCGCGCGTTATCTGGGCATGGTGCGCACCGGCGACTCGATCACGGTCCGGGTCGACCGGGTCGGACTCGATGCCGGACGAGAGGTCGTGGAGGTGTCCGCCAAGGTCGGCGACGACCTGGTGATGAGCGCGACCGGCCTGCTCGCCGCGCCGCGCACCGTCTACGCATTCCCCGGCCAGGGCATCCAGAGTAAGGGGATGGGTCTCGATGCGCGATCGCGCTCGAAGGCCGCCCGCGAGATCTGGGACCGTGCCGACAAGCACACCCGCGCCGCGCTCGGTTTCTCCATCCTCGCGGTGGTGCGCGACAACCCGACCACGTTGGTGGCCAACGGGACCACCTACAACCACCCCGACGGCGTGCTGTACCTGACGCAGTTCACCCAGGTCGCGATGGCGACCCTGGGCGTCGCGCAGATCGCCGAGCTCAAGGAGTCGGGTGGCTTCGTCGAGGGTGCCATCACCTGCGGCCACTCCGTGGGCGAGTACAACGCGCTGGCAGCGTGCGCGGGCGTCCTTCCGCTGGAGGCCGTCCTGGAGGTCGTGTTCCAGCGTGGCGAGGCCATGCACCATCTCGTGCCGCGAGACGAACTGGGCCGCAGCGATTATCGGATGGCCGCCATCCGCCCGAGCCAGTTCGGCCTGGCCGACTCCGAGGTGACCGCATTCGTCGCCGAGGTCGGCGACTCGGTCGGTGAGTTCCTGGAGGTCGTGAACCTCAACCTGCTCGGCTCGCAGTACGCGATCGCCGGCACGGTCCGCGGGCTCGAGCACCTGGAGAACGAGATCGAGCGTCGCCGACTGGAATTCGGTGGCAAGAAGTCGTTCATTCTGGTGCCCGGCATCGACGTGCCGTTCCACTCCAGTGTGCTTCGCGCCGGTGTGCCGGAGTTCCGGTCCAAGCTCGAGGATCTGCTGCCCGAGCACTTCGACCCCGCGATCCTCGTCGGCCACTACATCCCGAACCTCGTGCCGCGGCTGTTCAACCTCGAGCGTCCGTTCGTCGAGGAGATCGCGGCACTGGTGCCCTCGGACCCGTTGAATGCGGTTCTCGCCGATTGGGATTCGTGGGCGGAGAGGCCGAGCGATCTGGCTCGCGTCATCCTCATCGAACTCCTTGCCTGGCAGTTCGCCAGCCCGGTGCGCTGGATCGAAACCCAGGAGCTGCTCTTCGCCGGCACCGAACGTGACGGTCTGGGTATCCAGCGGTTCGTCGAGATCGGCCTGAAGGGAGCGCCGACACTGGCGGGTCTCGCCGGCAACACCCTCAAACTCGACGACTACGCATCGGCGACCACCGAGGTCGTCAACGTCGAGCGCGACTCGGACGTCATCCTGGCCAAGGACTCCGGTCCTGAGCCCGAGGCCGAGGTCGAGGAGTCGGCCGCCCCGGCAACGGAGGCCACTGAGGCGGCTGCGGCGGCCCCGGCACCCGCGCCCGCAGCGGCTCCGGCTCCGGCGGCCGCCGCCGGACCGCGGCCCGACGACATCGCCTTCGGCCCGGCCGACGCGGTCCGCTCGGTGATCGCGCTGTGGACCAAGATGCGCACCGATCAGATCGGTTCGGCCGACACCATCGAGGCACTGTGCGATGGCGTCTCGTCACGTCGTAACCAGCTGCTGCTCGACATCGGCGGCGAACTCGGCCTCGGTGCCATCGACGGTGCCGCCGAAGCGGACATGAACGCACTCTCCTCGACGGTCAACACCCTGGCCCGCGGCTACCGCCCGCTGGGGCCGGTGCTCACCGATGCCGTCGGTGACCAAATCCGCAAGGTCCTCGGACCGGTCGGAAAGCGCCAGTCATACATCACCGATCGCGTGACCAACGTGTGGCAGCTCGGCGAGGGTTGGGGTCTGCACACCGCTGTGGCCGTGGCGCTCGGTACCCGCGAGGGCGCCAGCGTGCGTGGCGAAGATCTGGGCAACCTGCTCGACGGGCCGCTGGCCAACGCCGATGCGCTCGACGCCCTGATCGACCGCGCCGTCACTTCGGTCGGTGCGCAGCGGGGCATCTCGGTGGCCAAGCCCGCCGCCGAGGGCGGTGGCGGCGCCACCGTGGACGCCGCGGCTCTCGGCGAGTTCACCGAGCAGATCACCGGACGTTCGGGAGCGTTGGCGTCGGCCGCGTACACCGTCCTGGCCAAGCTCGGGTTGGCCGACGATGCCTCGACCGCCGAGATCGTCGATGACCCGAACGCCGCTGTGGCCGAACGCGTCAGCGCCGAACTCGGTTCCGACTGGGCGCGCACCGTCGCGCCGGCCTTCGACACCGCCAAGGTCGTCCTCGTCGACGACCGGTGGGCGACCAGCCGCGAGGACCTGGTTCGTATCTGGCTGACCGCCGAGAGTGAACTCGACACCGATCACGACTCGGTTGTCGCGCGCTTCACCGGGGCTGGTGACACCGTCGCGCAGCATGCCACCTGGTGGCAGGGCAAGGCGTTGTCGGGTGGAAATGCCGTGCACGCACGGATTTTCGCCGACATCGCGAATGCTGCGGAGGCTCCGGGTGCCGGGCAGTACGCCGGCGAGATCGCTGTGGTCACCGGTGCGGGTAAGGGTTCGATCGCCTCCGGCGTGATCGGTGGACTGTTGGCCGGCGGTGCGACCGTGGTCGCGACCACCTCGCGCCTCGACTCGGCGAAGCTCGCGTTCTACAAGAAGCTCTACCGGGAGAACGCACGTTACGACGCCGCCCTGTGGGTGGCGCCGGCGAACATGGCCTCTTACACCGACGTCGACGACCTCGTCGAGTGGATCGGTGCGGAGCAGACCGAGAACCTCGGTGGCACCACATCGGTCATCAAGCCGACGATGAAGCCCACCCTGCTGTTCCCGTTCGCCGCGCCGCGGGTCGCCGGTGACCTCACCGACGCGGGCGCTCGGGCCGAGCTGGAGATGAAGGTGCTGCTGTGGTCGGTGGAACGGCTCATCGCCGGTCTGGCCGATATCCACGCCGACCACGACATCGCTGCCCGCATGCACGTGGTGCTGCCCGGTTCGCCCAACCGCGGCATGTTCGGCGGCGACGGCGCCTACGGCGAGAGCAAGGCCGCACTGGATGCCCTGGTCACCCGATGGGGCGCCGAGGATTCCTGGAACCAGAAGACGACCCTCGCGCATGCGCTGATCGGTTGGGTCCGCGGAACCGGACTCATGGGTCACAACGACGGCATGGTCGATGCGGTGGAGGCTGCCGGTGTCCGCACCTGGAGCACCGACGAGATGGCCGCCAACCTGCTCGGCTTGTGCACGCCGGAGCAGCGGGAGAGCGCGCGTAGCGCAGCCATCGTCGCCGACTTCACCGGTGGACTCGACCCGTCTATCGACCTCAAGGCCCTCGCATCGGCAGCCGCTGAGACGGCAGCCGAAGAGGAGCCGGCCGACGAGCGCGAGGTGGCGACGGTCGCGGCGTTGCCCGCACCGGCCCGTGCACCGAAGTCGATGACCCCGCAGTGGCCGTCGATCGACGCCCGACCCGAAGACCTCGTGGTCATCGTCGGCGCCGGCGAGCTGGGCCCGTACGGTTCGGCTCGCACCCGGTTCGAGATGGAGGTCGACGAGAAGCTGTCGGCCGCAGGTGTTGTGGAGCTGGCGTGGAATACCGGCCTGATCCACTGGGACACCGCGCCCAAGCCGGGCTGGTACGACACCGAGTCCGGTGACCCGGTGCCGGAGAGCGAGATCTTCGAGCGCTACCACGACGAGGTCGTCTCACGCTGCGGCATCCGCCGCTACGCCGACGAGGGTGCGATGGTGGACAACACCTCGCCGCTGCTCACCTCGGTGTTCCTCGACGAGGACCTCACCTTCACGGTGAGCTCGGAGGCCGAGGCCCGGGCATTCGCCGCGGCGAACCCGGAGAAGACCCGGGTCGCCGAGAACGCCGAGACCGGTGACTGGCAGGTGACCCGTCTGGCCGGCACCGAGATCCGGGTACCGCGACAGTTCTCACTGTCGCGTACCGTCGGCGGTCAGATTCCGACCGGTTTCGACCCGACCCGGTGGGGTGTCACCCCGGACATGGCCGAGTCGATCGACCGGGTGGCGCTGTGGAACCTGGTCGCGACCGTGGACGCGTTCCTCTCATCGGGATTCACCCCGTCCGAGCTGATGCGGTGGGTCCACCCGGGTCTGGTGGCCAATACCCAGGGCACCGGCATGGGCGGCATGACCTCGATGCGCGAGCTCTACATCAATACGCTGCTCGGCGAGTCGAAGGCCAATGACATCCTGCAGGAGGCGTTGCCGAACATCGTTGCCGCACATGTGGTCCAGTCCTATGTGGGCAGCTACGGCGCGATGATCCATCCGGTCGCCGCCTGCGCGACGGCCGCGGTGTCGGTCGAGGAGGGCGTGGACAAGATCCGCGTCGGCAAGGCGCTGTTCGCGGTGGCCGGTGGTTTCGACGACCTCGGCATCGAGGGCATCGTCGGATTCGGTGACATGTCGGCGACAGCCGAGTCGGCCAAGATGTCGGCGCGCGGGATCGATGAGCGTCGGTTCTCCCGGGCCAACGATCGTCGTCGCGGCGGGTTCGTCGAATCCGCCGGTGGCGGAACGATCCTGCTCGCCCGTGGCGACGTCGCCGCGCAGATGGGTCTGCCGGTCCTCGGCGTCGTCGGGTGGGCACAGAGCTTCGGCGACGGTGTGCACACGTCGATCCCGGCACCCGGCTTGGGTGCGCTCGGTGCCGCCCGCGGGAACCAGTCCTCGCCGCTGGCCAACGCACTCAACGCGCTCGGTGTCAGCCCCGACGACATCGCGGTCATCTCCAAGCACGACACGTCGACGCGGGCCAACGACCCCAACGAGTCCGAACTGCACGAGCGCATCGCGTCGGCCATCGGTCGAGGCGACGGCGCACCGCTGTTCGTGGTTTCGCAGAAGTCGTTGACCGGTCACGCCAAGGGTGGTGCCGCCGCCTTCCAGCTGATCGGTCTGTGCCAGCTGCTGCGTGACGGCGTCATCCCGCCCAACCGCAGCCTCGATTGTGTCGACGAGCAGATGCGCGAATACCCGCATCTGGTCTGGGCGCGTGAGACCCTGCACCTGGGGGAGCGGTTCCCGTTGAAGGCGGGTCTGCTCACCAGCCTCGGCTTCGGTCATGTGTCGGGCCTGATCGCGGTGGTCCACCCGGAGGCGTTCATCGCGACGCTCGACGCAGAGCAGGCCGCTCAGTACCGACAGGTGTCCGCCGAGCGGGCGCGCAAGGGCAATCACCGTCTACTCGAAGCAATGTGCGGTGTCGAGCCGGCCTACAAGCGGCCGCCGAACCGCCGCTTCGACGAGGCTCTCGACGAGCATGACGCCGAAGCCGGCCTGCTCCTGAACCCGTCGGTCCGCCTGGGCGCCGACGGCAGCTACGCCGGCGAGGCGGTGTGACCGCGGGCGCGGATGCGGCGATGAGCGTGCTGGGTGTGGGGATCGACATCGTGTCGATCCCGGAGTTCGGCGAGCAGTTGCGCCAACCCGGTACGACGTTCGCGGACCGGTTCACGGTTCGCGAACGTCGCGACGCCGCCGCCGGAACCGGAGACGAGGCCCGTCATCTCGCTGCGCGCTGGGCCGCGAAAGAGGCTGTGGTGAAGGCCTGGTCGGTGAGTCGGTTCTCCCGACAGCCGTTGCTGCCGTTGATCCGTCACAGCGACATCGAGGTCGTCACCGACAACTGGGGCCGCCCGGCCATCCGGCTCGGCGGTGAGATCGGCGACCTGCTCGCCGACACCCGGGTGCACATTTCGTTGACCCACGACGGTGACACCGCCGCTGCCGTCGCCATCCTCGAGGGCATCTGACGAGTTCGCGCGGCCGCTGATCAACCGCGCGTGAAATTTCACGCGCGAATGGTCGGCGGCCGCGCGAAGTCAGGCGGCCATCAGGTTCAGACGTGCGAGCCAAGCGCGGGCTTGCGCCGCTACGACTCCCTTTTCGAGATCCTTCCAGGTCCACCGGATCACCATGATGCCGAGCTTACGAAGGGCGTCCTCTCGGGTCTTCTCCCTCTTCATCGCCTGAAATGGTGTCTCACCAGGCTTGAGATGCTTGCGATATTTGACGTCCCCGTCGAACTCGGCCACGAGGAGCCCTGCCCAGTCGAAGTCAGTCCGGGCCACGTGTTCTCCGTCTTCGTCGTAGAACTCGTTCTGCAGGCGCGGGATCGGTAAACCGGCCTCGATGAGCTGAGCCCTGGACCACGATTCGCCGGGGTTCTCGGACGCGCCGTCCGCGTGGTGCAGCGCGCGTCGCGCCTGCCCTACGCCATGCCGGCGACGCCGGAGCATCGCGCGCATCACCTCACTATCGGCGCCTGCTCGCAGCGCTGAGTCGAACACGCTCAGCGCACCAGCGAACCCGTGCGGCGTCGTACACGCGACATCTACCGCGGTGCGTTCCAGCGACGTCACCCGGACGCCGTCCACAACGACGACCTCGGACTCGGTCAACGTTCCGGTGTGTTCGTGCCGGGTCGAGCTGCGATGCGCGCCCTGACTTCTGCCGGTCGTGGTGTGGACGCGCCGGAAGTTGGGTTTGAGCATCGCCAGCTGGTGCAGTGTCGCTGCGCTCTGATGACTGAGCGTGATCGGCTTGGTCGCCTGCTTACTCGCAGCGATCGCCGACAGCCGATGCAACTGCTCGGGTGTACGTTCGGCAGGTGTCACCGAGGCACCCGAACCGACGGATACCAGGTCGCCGCGTCGACGCGCTCGGGTCAGTTCGTTGTCGGTGTATCCGGCGGCGAGGGCTGTGGAACGAAAGATGAGGCCGTGCTCATCGGTGGGATAGGTGGTCATACCGATTGGACGCAGACCGACCGCCGCGGTGCCATCGAATTCTTGTCGCGCGCCTGCTGATCAACCGCGCGCGCAATTTCACGCGCGAGAAGTTGCCGGGCGCGCGAACTGGGTGGACCCGCGCGAACCAGCCGACCTCACTCCTCCGCTGTGGTCTCCTCGAGAAGCAGGTAGCCGGCCAGCATGCGCTTGAGTTCGGCGACCGTCTCGTCGTGGTCGTGACCATCCTGGACGGAGAAACTGAGCACCGAGTACGCCGTGTGTACGAGCACCTGCGACATCATCTCGCGCCGGTTGCGCTGGGTCGGGGTGAGCGGGGCGAGGATGCGGGCGACCTGATCGGCGAGTGCGCGTTCGTTCTCCGACGCCGTTGCGCGGGTGGCCGGCGTGGACTGGACCGCCAGCCACACCGCCCGCCGCGAGGGATCGTCGCGCCAGAGTGCAGCGAGATGGTCCAGGAACCTCTCGAGGAGGTGGGGCCACTCCAGTGACGGGATCTCGGTGGAGAAGGCGGCGAGTTCGTCTTGGACGCCGACGGTGTCCTGTCGATCGAGCTCACATACGATGACGTACTTGTTGGCGAAGTACTGATACAGCGTCCCGATCGGCACCTCGGCCCGCGATGCGATCTCCTCGCACGTCAGCGACTCGAAGCCCACCTCGATGAGCAGATCGCGTGCGGCGGACAGCATCGCAGAGAACTTCTTCTTGCTGCGCTCCTGTGTGGGGCGTTTACGCGGGAGCAGCGGCTCGGCAAGGGGTGCGGACATCGTCGTCGGTCTTGCGGGCGACCGTCACACCGACAGGTCGCGACGCAGCTTGGCGACGTGGCCGGTGGCTCGGACGTTGTACTGGGCGGCGGCGATCGTGCCGTTCTCGTCGACCAGGAAGGTCGATCGGATGACCCCGGTGACCGTCTTGCCGTACATCTTCTTCTCCCCGAATGCCCCCCATTCGGTGAGCACCTTCTTCTCCGGGTCCGACAGCAGCGGGAACGTCAGACCCTCGTCGGCGACGAACTTCGCCAGCTTGGCCGGTTTGTCCGGGGAGATCCCGACGACATCGATGCCGGAATCGTTGAGTTCGGCGAGGTTGTCGCGAAAATCACATGCCTGCTTGGTGCAGCCGGGAGTTGCAGCTGCTGGATAGAAGTAGACGATGACCTTCCGGCCGGCGTAGTCGGACAAAGACACCGCGTTGTCCTGGGCGTCGGGAAGGGTGAACGCGGGGGCGGGGTCTCCGACGGACAGCCGCGTGGTTGCTGACATGTAGGTCAGGCTAGTCGATCGTCGATGGAGATCACCTGTGGTCACCGGGGTGGGTTGTCGCGAACGCCCGGATCGGTGTCGGCCGACACGGAGGTTCGTCGCGCCGTCCACCGGGCGCGACGTCGCCCATGCCGTACCCTCGAAAAGTCGAGTGCGACGCGCGGCGACCTGGGTCGCAGACTCTCGGGCCCGCGTGACTCGAGCCCGTCGTGAACAGGTGAACGCAACCGCAGTGCCGTCGACCATTGGGAGGAACCACGTGTCCGGGGATACCGAACGTATCGAGCAGGAGATCGCGCAGGCGCGAGAAGATCTCGCCAAGACCCTGGACACGTTGGCCGAGCGCACGAGTCCGCAACGGCTGGCCGCCGACGCCAAGGAGAAGGCGGTGGCGACATTGAACTCGCCGGCGGTCAAGTATGCGTTGGCCGGTGTCGGTGCCGTCGTGGTGGTCCTGGTGGTTCGAAAGATCATGAAGTGACGCCGGCCCGCGGCGAGACGCCGCGGACCGTCCGCGCCCGCGGCGCCGCGGCGGCAATCGTCGTGGTGGCGGCCAGCCTGGCCGGATGCTCACTGGCGCCGGGCTACCCCGATACCGTCACCGATGCGCAGAGCCTCGATTCGCTGGCACAACCGACCATCTCGGTGACCGGGTGGGGCGACACCCCGATGAACGACAACGCCGTCGGCGTGATGCCCGGCGCGCCGATCACCGTGACCGCTCGTGACGGCAGTCTGTCGTCGGTGGTGATCGCCGGGCCCGATGGCCCGGTCGCGGGATCGACGTCCGCGGACGGGTCCCGGTGGACCTCGTCCGGGGCATTGGACTTCGGGACGGATTACACGTTGAACGCCGCGGCACGCGGTGTCGACGGCGTCGGCGCGCGCAAGATCGGCTTCACCACCGCGTCGGCCGAGTCGCTGGCATATGCGTCCACGGTGACCGCCGACGGTGAGACGGTCGGCATCGGACAACCCGTCGCGATCAACTTCGACACACCCGTAGCCGACAAACGCAACGCGCAGAACGCGATCACCGTGACCACCGACCCGCCGGTGCAGGGCGCGTTCTATTGGATCAACGACAGCATGGTGCGGTGGCGGCCCGAGCATTTCTGGGCGCCCGGCACCAAGGTCAAGGTCAGCGTCGACGCCAAGGGGGTCGATCTCGGGGACGGTGTGTTCGGGGACAACAATCTGACGTCGAATTTCACGGTCGGTCGCAGCCTCGTCGCGGTCGCCGACGACGACACCGAGCAGATCACCGTGTCGGTGAACGGCAAGGTGGTCAAGACGATGCCCACTTCGATGGGCAAAGACGCCACCCCCACCAACACCGGCACCTACATCGTCGCCGAACGCGAGCCCAGCGTGATCATGGACTCGTCGACCTATGGAGTGCCGGTCAACTCGGCCGAGGGGTACCGGGAGACCGTCTATGACGCCACCCGGATTTCCTTCAGCGGCATCTACGTGCACTCGGCACCGTGGTCCCTCGGCGATCAGGGGGTCGACGATGTGAGCAACGGGTGTCTGAACGTGAGCCCGGCCAACGCGAAGTGGTTCCTCGATCACGCGCTGCGCGGTGACATCGTTCAGGTCAAGAACACCGTGGGCCCACCGCTCCCCGGCGACGACGGGCTCGGGGATTGGAACATCCCGTGGTCGGTGTGGAAGAAGGGTAACGCCTGATCCGCCTGTGGTTCCCGGCGTTGCGAGGAGGCGATTTCACTTCTGTCGCCCCGACATGTAAGGTTCCTTCTCGCACCGGCAAGCGCCATTAGCTCAATTGGCAGAGCAGCTGACTCTTAATCAGCGGGTTCGGGGTTCGAGTCCCTGATGGCGCACCAGACATTCAAGACGCCCCGCGTAGCGCGGGGCGTCTTTTCTGTCGAGAAGGCTCCGAGTCGGACACCCGATCGACTCGGACAATCCGGCCACGGATTGTCTCGTACACTTGAGATCGACCGTGCTCTCGAGGGGGAGATCCTTACGTCGTCGACGTCGCACGGTGAGTTCGTAGGTGTTCCCAGGAGGAGATTCATGCGGATCAGTCGTACCCGCACCGGCCGGCGGTCACCGCTGGCCCTGTTCGGCGTTCTCGCCGCCGTCATCGCCATGGTGTCCGCGTGTTCTCAGGACGCGACGTACTCGTCTGATGTCAGCAGCTCCAACCTGTTTGACGACATGCTGCGGCCGGGTATGACCGTCACCGAGTTGGCCAACCGGCCGTTGGCCGACCAAGCGGTCGGTATCCAGCCGGGTGCGCCGATCACGGTCGCGGCCAGCGAGGGTTCGATCACCGGAGTTCGTATCGACAAGTCGGACGGCTCGCCGGTCAAGGGCGTGTTGTCGGAGGACGCCACCACGTGGACCAGTGCCGAGCCCCTGGGATACAACCGCACCTACACGTTGCAGGCCGACGCCGTGGGCATCGGCGGCCGCACCACCAAGCGGGTGTCGTTCACCACTCAGGCCCCCAACAACCTCACGCTGCCGTATCTGACTCCGTCGCCGGGCGAGACCGTCGGCGTCGGCCAGCCGGTCGCGATCAAGTTCGACGAACCGATCCCGAACCGCAAGGCCGCCCAGGACGCCATCAGGATCACGACCAACCCGCCGGTGGAGGGCGCCTTCTACTGGATCAGCGACTCCGAAGTCCGGTGGCGCCCACAGAACTATTGGGAGAGCGGCACCAAGGTCGACGTTGCGGTCAACACCTACGGCATCGACCTCGGCGACGGGCTGTTCGGTCAACAGAATGTGAAGACCAACTTCACCATCGGTCGTTCGATGATCATCACCTCCGACGACAACACCAAGCAGGTGACGTTCGCACGCGACGGCAACGTCATCCGCTCGATGCCGACATCGATGGGCAAGCCGGGGCACGAGACCGACAACGGGGTCTACCTGGTGTCGGACAAGCATGAGCACATCATCATGGACTCGTCGACCTACGGCGTCCCGATCAACGCTGCCGAGGGATATCGCACGCCGGTCGACTATGCAACCCGGATGTCCTACAGCGGCATCTTCTTCCACTCGGCGCCGTGGTCGGTGTGGGCGCAGGGCAATACCAACACCAGCCATGGCTGTCTGAATCTGAGCCCCGACGACGCGTTGTGGGTTATGCAGAACACCCTGCGCGGCGACCCGGTCATCGTGAAGAACACCGGGGGCGGGACCCTGTCCGGGACCGACGGTCTCGGCGACTGGAACATCCCGTGGTCGGAGTGGTCGAAGGGCAACGCCGACGCCTGAGTCGGTCAACCGGAGCGGTCGGGCTCCGGCCGCGCGCCAACTATGCCATCGATCACTGTTACGATCGGCGATGACAATCTCGCCGATCGTGAAGGATGCCTGATGACCGACCGCTCTGCCTGGGAAACCGACGAACTCGCCGCTCTGCGCGATCTGTCCCGCAGCTTCTGCGAGAAGGAGATCAAGCCCAACATCGAGCGGTTCATCGACCAGCACCACGTGGACCGTGAGTTGTGGAACAAGGCGGGGGAGCTCGGCCTGCTGTGCATGTCGATCCCGGAGGAATACGGCGGCGGTGGCGGAACCTTCGCCCATGAAGCGGTGCTGATCGAGGAGCAGGCGCGGATCGCTGATTCGTCGTGGGGTGCGAGCCTGCACAACGGCATCGTCGCGCACTACCTGCTCGCCTACGGGTCCGAGGAGCAGAAGCAGACCTGGTTGCCGAAGATGGCCAGCGGCGAGGTGGTCGGCGCGATCGCGATGACCGAACCCGGTACCGGTTCGGATCTGCAGAATGTCAAGACCAAGGCGAGCCGGCAAGGTGACGAGTACGTCATCGACGGATCGAAGACCTTCATCACCAACGGTGGCCAGGCCGACCTGATCATCGTCGTCGCGAAGACCGACGTCGGCGAGGGTGCCAAGGGCATCTCGTTGATTCTGGTCGAAGCCGAACGCGAGGGGTTCCGACGCGGTCGCGTCCTCGACAAGGTCGGCCAGCGCGGGCAGGACACCTCCGAGCTGTTCTTCGACGGTGTCCGCGTACCGACCTCGAATCTGCTGGGCGCCGAGGAGGGGCAGGGCTTCATCCAGCTGATGCAGCAGCTTCCGCAGGAACGGTTGATCATCGCGGTGGCCTCGGTCGCCGGGATGGAAGCGGCCGTGGCGCAGACCCTGGAGTACACCAAGGACCGCACCGCATTCGGACGCCCGATCTTCGGCTTCCAGAACACGAAGTTCAAACTCGCCGAGGCGGCCACCGAGACGCGTATCGCGCGAGTGTTCGTCGATGATTGCATCGTCAAGCACCTCGACGGACGTCTCGACATCCCCACGGTGGCGATGGCCAAGTGGTGGACCAGTGATCGGGCCATGGTGGTCGCCGACGAATGCCTGCAGCTCTTCGGCGGCTACGGCTACATGAACGAATATCCCATCGCGCGCATGTGGGCCGACAACCGGGTACAGAAGATCTATGCGGGCACCAACGAGATCATGAAGGAGATCATCGCCCGGTCCCTGTGAGGTCATCGGTGCGCGTGCCACCCGATCAGACGTGACGGGTGTTACATTCTCTCCTGACCTGGGGTCGAGGAGGGACTGATGATGCGGTGCGCGCGCTCGGTGGGTGTGCTGGGCGTCTGCGTGGGTCTGGCCGCGGCGATGCTCGGCACGACGCCGGCCGTCGCCGACGGATCACCGACACCGCCGTGGTTACCCAGCTCGGGCTGCGCGGCAGATCTACCGCCGAAGCCGTCGCCGGCGCCATTCGATCCACGTGAGCTGATCCCGGACCGGATCGGCATCCCTCTGCCGTATCCGCGCATCGTGCCGGTGCCGGAGCCCGAATCGGCGGCGGAACCGCCTACCCGCATACCGTCTGAGTTGCCCCCGCAGGACCCGTGCACCGACCCGTGTCCGGACATCACCGACCCGCCCGGGCCGCACGACGTCGGGCCGGCGTTGTCCATCGAGTTCCCCAAGATCACCCTCGATCCCGCTCCCCAGGACATCCCGGTGCCGGTCCCCAACCCGGACCCGGCGCCGCTCCCGCCGCGGCCGCCGGTGGTGCATCCGGGCACGGCGTCGGCGCCGGTGAGTGCCAAGCCGAGCGCACCTCGGGTCGCCGAGGTCGACTTCGTGTCGACGCTCACCGGTAAGGGTTCGACCAGCCGCACCGACAAGCGGTGGCAGGTCAACGGCACCGACTTGGGCATCATGTGGGAGTCCGAGCCGGGTCGGATCGCGATCGCCTTCGGCGACACCTTCGGTCGGGGGTTCACTCCGCCGGGGGCCAACGGTGGTGACTGGCGCAGCAACGTGCTCGGCTTCAGTTCCGACCGCCGGCTCGATGACGGGATGTCGATCGACACCATGGTGCAGGACAGTCGCTGTCATGCGGCGCAGGTGCTGCGCGCCCGTCACGTCAACCGCTACGAGATCACCACCATCCCGACGTCGGGTTTCGCCCTCGGCGACCGGCAGTACATGAGCTACATGTCGGTTCGCACGTGGGGACCGATCCCCGGTGTGTGGCTGACCAATCACGGCGGGTTGGCCTATTCCGACGACGATGGCTCCACCTGGACCAAGGATCCGTACGCACGCTGGGACAATCTGTTGGGCACCAGCAGATTCCAGGTCTCGTCAATGGTTCCGCACGCCGGTTACGTCTACATGTTCGGCACGCCCACGTCGCGCATCGGCACGGTGGGCCTGGCCCGCGTGCGCGCCGACGACGTGCTCAACAAGACGGCCTACCAATACTGGCGCGACGGCCGATGGGTGCCGACCCGGGACGGGGACGTGGCGTCGCCGCTGTTCGCCGGCGCCGCCGGAGAGGTGTCGGCGCGCTACGACACCGCCTCGCAGCGGTGGCAACTGAGCTACCTCGACGCATTCCGCGGAGCCATTGTGCTGCGTACGGCGCGTTCACCGCAGGGACTGTGGTCGGAGCCCGCCGAACTGGTGCACTCGGCCCGCTATGCCCAGCTCTACGGTGGGTTCCTGCACCCGTGGTCGACTGGTCGCGACCTGTACTTCACCATGTCGACCTGGACGCAATACAACGTCTCGCTGATGCGCGCCACGTTGCGGTGACACGCCTCCGCGGGACCTGAGATGCTCCCGGGGGACCGGGATTACGGCGTATTGATCCAGGTCAGGATTGCCTGTCCGGCCTGCGGGTCCCCGTTGTTGATCCCGACGACAGCTCCTATGGCCGCGCCCACGCCGGCGCCCCAGATGCAGCCGACCAGCACCAGACATCCCACTATGAGTCCGACGATCGCGCCGACTGCGGTGGCCACGCCGCCGCCGCGATTCCACCCGTTGTTGATGTGCCAGATCATCTTCTGGTAGGCGCGATCCTTCTTGGCCGATGCCGGATGCATGCCTGCCGCGATCGCGGCGCGGATCTCCGGGGTGATCTGCGGCGCCAGGGTTGCGGTGGTCCGATCTGCGCTGACCGTTGTGCGCAGTGGGACGTCGACCCCGTTGAGTGGGATCGACAGAGCGATTCGGTCGATGGTGTTGCCGTGCCGGTCGAGCACTGTCAGCCCATTGGTGTCGTGCTGACCAAAGGTGGCGTTGGTCAGCACCGAGGTGATCGACGCGCCGTCGGTGGACGCGAATGTGTGATGGCTCGCTGCGAGCGATGTCGGCGCGCCGTGTGCGGTAGCGGTGGCCACGGTGAGCAAAGTTGTGACCACGCCGGCAAGCGTCAGGACGACGAGTCTCATGATCTTCATGCGGTGGCGTTCCTGTTCGTGAGTGTCGTGCGGTGCAAGGTGAATCCCGGTGCGTGCCGGTGAATCCTGTTGACCCTATCGCGTTGGGTGGTGGCGGCCGATCAGCCGACGACGAAGCCGGGGGAGACGCCGTGGATCGGGCGCGTGCTGCCGTCGGCGCCGCGAGCGTCACCGCGATAACGAATGCGGAAGCGGCCGACGGTCCGTGCCGGGATCGTCCACTCGATCCGGACGATCGATGCGTCATTCTGGCCGGCCGGCCGCCGCCAGCGCAGTGTGGTCTCCCAGTCGTTGTCGTCGGCGACGGTGGCCCAACCCGTTGCGGTTCTGCGCTGCACCTCCAGATAGGTGCCCTCGGTGTGGAAGTCGTTGTTGGGGTGCGCGCCGACGAACTCGACGGCGGCCACTTTACCCGTGCGGTAGCGGGGCTCCGGCGCAGCCAGGACGTCGCCGTAGGCGTGCCCGGCCATGGGCTGGTCGGGAGGTGGTGGTGGTAGCAGATCGGGTTGGAAACCGGACTTGTCCAGCGGAGCCGGCCCTCGGCCGGGCGGGGTGCCCGACGCCATGGCGGCGGCGAGAGAGTGGAATTCCTGCTGATAGGCCGACAACGTCCAGCGACCGTACTGTGTCTCACCACCTTCGTACTGCTGGGAGTCGTACTCCTCGGGCGTCGTCACGTATTGCGTGTAGGCATTCGAATAGCCCTGGATGAGGACGTTGTCCACGCTGACCCGGAGCGCATCGGCGACAACGGTGCGCAGCCGCAATCCGGCGACGATGGTCACCTCGGCCGGAATGGCGACCAACACGAGTTCGCCGATGCGCAGCAGCTGCAGTGGAACCACGTGCGGGATCCACGGGGCGGGCGGGAGCAGGCCGAGTGGAAAGGCGATCAGCTTGGGCGCCTGCATGTCGCGCATCCACGGGGACACTGGCGGATGCTTGTCGCCGCCGAAGGCCGCGACCACCGGGTTCGTGGCGCCCTCCTGAAGAAACCCGAGTTGGGAACGCCAGTTGTCCTCCGTGCTGGTGGCCGCGCCGGCCGCGCCCATCATGGCCGGCGTCGTCGCGGCCGGTTTACCCTCCGGGGTGTACATGCCGTCGATCCGGATCGCGGACATGTCGACGTAGCGCACGATCGAGTCGACACCGCCACGGGTCATCGGCCGGGCCGAGTCGAATGCGCTGCGGCCGGCGAGATACTGGCGCTCGCCGACGATCTCGCAGTTGCGTTTGTTGTCGTCGGTCGGCCCGCTCGGATGCATCTTGATCAGGTTGAGATTCGGCGTCATGTCGCCGCTGTTGGTCTGCGGAAATGCTGCGACGAATCCCGGCGATGTGCTCTCCCAGCGGTAGCTCGCGTAACCCTTGTTGTCTCCGGCGATGAGCCGGTTGCGGTCGGTCAGCGAGGTACCGTGCGTCGAGAACCAGGTGATGGCGCCGACGTCGGTGCCGCCCCGGCTCAGGCGTAGCACGGTGACAGCCGGGTCGATCGCGCCGGGAAACTGCCGGCGCTCGGCAGTGGGATTGAGGTCGAAGGCAACCCGAGAACGGTTGCGGCTCGCGTCGTGCAGTTCGCCGCGGCCCAGCGAAATCGTTCCGGGCGCGAGGTCGTCGTGGGCGCGGGCGATGGCGGTGACGATACCGTTGACCTCTGCGTCATAGGAGTTCTTCTTGAAGCCGTACGCGGCCAGCGAATACGCGAAATCCCACGCGGTGCCACCACACGACGCGTGCGTGTGGGTGGCGTTGAGGTTCACATTGCGCTCGGTGTAGAGATCGCCGAAACGCTTGTGCAGCAATGGCATCACACCCATGTGGTGCGACTGGAACAGGCAGGCGATGTCGCTGGTGACAAACACGACGCGTTCCCCGGTCGCCCGATCGACGATGATGTAGGCGCGCGCCCAGCATCGTTGCAGGAGGCCGGCGGCAACCTGATCGGCGTCGGAATAGCCCATCATGCCCTGGCCCGCGATTGCGCCGGTCATGTCGGCGATACCCCGGCCGATCAGATAGCCGTCGGCACCGTTGCCCCCTGCCGGCGCCTGACCGCTCGGCGTCGCACTCGCTGTCGATTGTCCGGCAACGAGTGCGACGCCGCCCCCGACGGTGGTCGCTGCTGCTCCCAAGAGCAGTGATCTCCTGGTCACTTCCATGTCGCCCCCTGTGTGGTTGTGATGTGGTGCGACGACGCTGTCGCGGTCGATGACGCCGCGGTCACCTCCGGACGACGTGTCCGAGCATCAAGGTGACGGTCGCCTCGGCGATCCGATCGCAGATCGATCTGTCCCGGGTGTTGAGGTAGGCCAGCGTGATCCCGTCGGTGGCCGCCACCACCAGGGGAGCGAGGTCGACGACGGGTCTGTCCCACTCGACGTGCGCCTGCGCCGCCGCCCGGGCCAGGCCCTCGGCGATGGCCGCGTAGTACCGGCGGTACATGTCGGCGCCGAGCCAGGCGAGATCGCTGGTCTGGCGCGCGTACTGGTTGAGCGAGATCATCGCCTGTTCGCGGTCGGGGTCGGCCACCACACCATCGATGTAGCCGAACAGACTCTCCCGCAACATGAGCCGGATGCCGTCGTATCCGTCGACGAGATCCTCGGCGGCCGCCGACAACGCCTCGGCGATCACCGAGATCTCGTTGTCGGTGCCACGTGCGACCAGTGCGGCGAGGAGATCGTCGCGCGACTCGAAGACGTAGTGGAAGGTCGACAGTGTCACCTGGGCCTCGCTGCTGATGGCTCGGGTGGTTGCGCCGTCGACGCCGCTACGTGCGATGACCCGAAACGCAGCGTCGAGCAACAGGTCTCGTCGTTTCTCTACGGGCATTCGAGCCATCATGTGTCCTTGCTGTACCGGATGGAGGATCGGTTAGTTCAGCGAGCCGAGTACTTCTTGTGCTGCGCGCTTGCCCGAACGGACAGCGCCATCCATGTAGCCGGTCCAGTAGTCGGCTGTCTCGGTACCCGCCCAGTGGACCGGACCGACCGGCGCGCGCAGCGCGGGACCGTAGGTGGTCAGGGTTCCCGGCGATGAGACCGCCACCGGGCCACCTTGGGCCCACGGGTCGAGGTCCCATTTGTAGATGCCGTGATCGATGAAATCGCGTGCTTCGGGGCCGAAGTAGTCGACGAAGTTGCCGATGCACTCGCGGACGATCTGGGATTCCGGTGCCCGGTCCAGCCGTCGCATGGCGTCCGCGGAGATGAACCCCATCAGGATGTGTCGATCCTCGGCGTAGCTTTCGAAGGTGACATCGATGGGTCGACCGTTGCCGTATACCTGGCCGGACAGGCCCTTGTCGCGCCAGAAAGGACGGCGGTACAGCGCCGCGAACTTGCTGACCGCGCCCATGTGATAGCCCCTGGTGATGCCGATCCGGGCGGCCGGGAGTCCGGGAGAGTACCTGATCTGATCGCTGATGGCCGGCGACATCGCGACTATCACCTTGCGTGCGCGGAAGGTTCCGGCGGTGCTGGTCACCGTCGCGATCTCGCTGGTGAAGTCGATGGACCGTACCGGGGCGTTGTAGACCATCCGGTCGCCGAGGGCCCGCGCCATCCGCAGTGGGATGAGTGCGGCGCCCCCTTCGAAGAGGCTCTCCTGGGCGCCGTCGTCGGTGCTCAACAAGCGGATGAGGGTGCCGGGGTTGTTCTCGTCGCCGGACGCGGCGATGTAGTTCAGGAAGTACAGAGCCGAGACCTCGTCCGGGCGGACCGACAGCGGCGCAGACATGGCCACCTGCATCAGCGCCCGGGCGGTCGATGTCGTCGCGATCTGGTGGCTGTACTGCTCCCAGGTCAACGAGTCGAGGTAGCGCGCATTGGGATGCTTCCACGGCTCGCCGACCGGGAAACCGGCCAACGCGTCGGCCTGGGCCCTGGCGAGACCAGCCCCCGCCTGCAGCGTCTCGGCTTGCAGCGGCAGCGGCAAAGCGGCCGGCATGCGTGAACTCTGACCGCTGTTCCAGAAGATGCTGTCGCCCTGGTTGTAGGTGGGGATGGTGCGCACGTCGTACTCGCGGGCAAGGGCGGCGATGTGATTTTGCGTCGGTCCGATGAACTCGGCCCCGGCATCCAGGGTGGCCCCGAGTTTCGGTGAGGAGATGTTGTGGACGCGGCCGCCGGCCCGCTCCCGAGCCTCGAGTACCACCACCGAGGCGCCCGCGGCGACGAGGGACTTGGCGGCGGCCAACCCGGAGAGCCCACCGCCGACGACGATGGCGTCGACGGTGTCGCCGGGTAGGGCGCGTGCACGGCCGATCCCGCCCAACGCGGACGCACCTACTGCGGCCCCCGCCGCGGCCAGTGTTGTACCGAGCAAACGCCGACGTGAGATGTCCTGGCTCATGGCGACCTTCCGTGCCGTGGACCCGCTGGTCCTGGGTGTGCGAGCAACGCTATCGACGCAATGTTTAGGTCATTTGACCTGAAGTAACGGCATGGTAACAGGTCGGTGTGGCGCTCGTCGCACCTTCTGGCTGGTACCCGATCGCCAGCGCATGCGCCCTGTTGGAGGCAGGGCAACGAAAGATCCACCCTCTCGGGTCCGCGGCGGGCGTCGTGGTGACGCGACAGCCGGGTCGGGAGGGTGGATCTCGGAGAGCGTCCGGATGAGGTCCGGGTGTGTCAGGCGTGGTCGGCAATAATCGATGCAGCCTGATCCGCGTCGACGTTCTTGGCGATCAGCTTGGCGTTTTTGGTCTTTCGGATGGAGTACAGTCCGTCCTTCTTGGCGTGTGCGACGTGCAGTCCGGCCTTCTTCGCTGCCTTGTTCAGGTCCTCGAGCATGGCGGCGATGGTACGGCATGAACGTGAACGTTTCGTGCCGGTGCAGCGGCGGGTTGCCCAGGGGTGCGTTGAGGGGTGGGGAGTCGTCGAAAAATGTTGCATCACAACAGTTCTGATGTCACGTCGAGGTGAGGGGCGGCACCTCACACGCGGTGCGCGGGGGTGTGCGGGCACCTTGATGGTCGTGTAACCGGATGCATACCTGGTAACGAACCGTTCATACCTTCATCGCGTACTTCTCGGGCAGCGTCGCCCAGTTCACTGTCGCCACTTCCCACCGACGAAAGTACCTTGAGATGACTTCAACCCTGGAATCTTCGCGCACCTCCGACGAGGTATTGCTCGATCAGCAAGGTCATTGGATCCGCCACTGGCAGCCCGACGATCCGACGTTCTGGAACAGGATCGGCAAGAAGGTCGCCTTCAAGAACCTCTGCTTCTCGATCTTCGCCGAGCACATCGGATTCTCGGTGTGGTTGCTGTGGAGCATCGTGGTGGTGCAGATGACCGCCAACTCCGATGGCACCGCGGCCGCATCCGGTCCAATCCTGACATCCCGTTCGCTCTGCTGCTGGTGATCGCGGCGACTGCAGGTTTCGGCGGCGGCAACTTTGCCTCCTCGATGGCCAACATCTCCTTCTTCTACCCGGAGAAGGAGAAGGGCTGGGCCCTCGGACTGAACGCAGCCGGCGGAAACATCGGTGTGGCGGTTGCGCAGAAGATCATCCCGACCATCGTGGTCATCGGCGGCGGGGTCACCCTGTCCTATGCCGGCTTGTTCTATGCGCCACTGGCCGTGGGCGCCGCAGTGCTCGCGTTCTTGTTTATGAACAACCTGTCGGAGGCGAAAGCAGATGTGAAGCCGGTGTGGGACTCGCTGCGCCACCAGGAGACGTGGGTGATGTCACTGCTCTACATCGGTACGTTCGGGTCGTTCATCGGCTACTCTGCGGCCTTCCCGAGCCTGCTGAAGGCGGTGTTCGACCGTGGCGACATCGCGCTCACCTGGGCGTTCCTGGGGGCCGGCATCGGATCGATCGCCCGGCCGCTGGGTGGCAAGCTCTCCGACGTGATCGGCGGCGCGCGAATCACCGCGTTCAGCTTCGTCGCACTGGCAGTGGGTGCGGCCATCGCTCTGTGGTCGGTCAAGGCCGAGAACCTGCCGGTGTTCTTCGCCGCTTTCATGCTGCTGTTCGTCGCGACCGGCATCGGCAACGGCTCCACCTACCGGATGATCTCCAAGATCTTCCGCGTCAAGGGTGAGGATGCCGGAGGGACGCCCGAGATCATGACGAACATGCGGCGCCAGGCGGCCGGTGCCCTGGGCATCATCTCGTCGGTCGGTGCGTTCGGCGGTTTCATCGTGCCGCTGGCCTACGCGTGGTCCAAGAGCGCATTCGGCAACATCGAACCCGCGCTGTGGTTTTACGTCTTCTTCTTCATCGCGCTGCTGGGGGTGACCTGGTACAACTACATCCGTCCGAGCACGCGGATGGCGCAGGCCGGAGTCTGAGCCGCGACAACTCCTGGTCCACTGACGACGATGGCCCCCGGTCCGCTCGATGCGGACCCGGGGGCCATCATGTCGGGGTGGATGACGGGACTCGAACCCGCGACAGCCAGGATCACAACCTGGTGCTCTACCAACTGAACTACATCCACCATCGGCGTCCGTCACCCAGGATTTCTCACCGGGCCCCAGAGCCAGGGACTTACTCTAGCGGGTCGAGGTGGCCGAACTCCAATCGGTCCCGCATCGCGCGTGTTCACGCAGGTCCGAGGTCTTTCACGATCGTCGCGAGCTCGTCGGCCTCCGGTCCGGGAGCCGCCACGAACGCGGCGGCACGGTAGTACTTCAGTTCGCGGATCGACTCACGGATGTCGGCGAGTGCGCGATGGGCCAGGCCCTTCTCCGGCTGGCCGAAGTAGATCTTGGGATACCAGCGACGGCACAGCTCCTTGATCGAGCTCACGTCGACCATCCGGTAGTGGAGGTAAGCGTCGAGTTCGGGCATGTCGCGGGCGATGAATCCCCGGTCGGTGGCGATGGAGTTACCGGCCAGCGGGACCGCGCCCGCGGTGGACACCTGGGTGCGGATGTAATCGAGTACCTGCTTCTCGGCCTCGGCGAGGGTGGTGGTCGACGCCCGCACCTCCTCGGTGAGGCCGGAGGCCGCATGCATCTTGGTGACCACATCCGGCATCGCCGCGAGGTCCTCGTCGGATGCGTGGATCACGATGTCCACGCCGTCGCCGAGCACATTGAGTTCGCTGTCGGTAACCAGCGCGGCGATTTCGATCAATTTGTCGGACTCGACCCGCAGACCTGTCATCTCGCAGTCGATCCACACCAGTTTGTCCTGCACGCGGTCAACCTTAGCCGCCGTCGCGCGTACGGTATCGCGTCACCGGTGCCGACGATTCCGGCCCGATGTTCCGGCGGAGGGGTCCACGGGACTGCTGATCGAGTGGCCCGGCGTGCCAGCGCAGGGTTGACCGGCTGCTGATCGAGTGGGCCGATGTGCCGGCGCAGGGTTGACCGGCTGCTGATCGAGTGGGCCGATGTGTCGGCGGAGGGTTGACCGGCTGCTGATCGAGTGGGCCGATGTGCCGGCGCTGGGTTGACCGCTGCTGATCGAGTGGCCCGGGGCGCTAGCCGAGGGCGTATCGAGATCCCTGCACCACTCAGTACGGTGGTGGGTTCTGTGTGTTCCAGCGTTCCATGGCGCGGGTGTCGGCGCGCTCTACCGATTTCGCGCGTTGGCCGCGGAGGGTGTCGATGCGTTGTCGGGCGGGGTCATCGGGT
>NZ_JAKGCU010000020.1 GCF_021556435.1 Gordonia tangerina | reverse complement strand
ACAGCAAAGCCCGCCGCAACGCGGCGGGCACCAGCCCCATCACGAGACAGTCGGGTAAATCGCGGATCGTCTCCGCGCGTTACATCCACAACGACCGACTCGTCGACGCGCTGATGGCCCAGGCCCACGGAGCCTTCATGCACGACGACGGCGCCCGCACCTACTACCGCAAACAGAGAGCACGAGACGTCGACCACAACGCCGCGCTACGCCAACTCGCCAACCGCCTCGTCGGCATACTCCACGGATGCCTGGCCCGCGGCATCCCCTACGACCCCGCCACCGCATGGAAGGACCAAACCCCCGCCGCGGCTTGACATCAAACCTTCAGGGATGTCTCGATCAGCGGCAGGCCAACCCCCGCAGCCGCGCATGCGCCGACACCCCTTGCACCGGGTGGTTGCGCTCAGACCACGCGTACACCGTCCAGGCGACGAAACCGATGATCGCAGAGCCGATCCCGAGCTCGCACACGAGCGACCATCCGCCGACCTGATAGGCCCATGCACCCACCGACGACCCGATCACGCCGCCGGCAAAGTAGGACACCATGTAGGCGGTCGTCAGCCGCGACCGGGCAGTGTCGTCGAGCGAGTACACCCCTGTCTGATTGGCCAACTGCACCCCTTGTACGCCGAAATCGAACACCAGTAGCGCGATTACGAGGACGATCACGGTGTGGCCACCTGCCCACAGCAGCAGCCAACTCAGGATCTGCACGGCCCAGACGGCGTACTGGGTGTGCCGGAGGTAGCCGCGATCGGCGATCGTGCCCACCACCGGCGCGGCCAGTGCACCTGCGACGCCGGCGAGACCGAACAGTCCGATAACGGCCTCCGAGTAGTTGTAACCCGACGCGCCGCCGCCGGCGAGCAGGAACGCGATGGCCGTCCACATGGCGCTGAAAGCGGCCATGTTCAAACCGCCCAGCAACATTCGGTGCCGAAGCACTTCCTGCTGCCGCACCAGGGTGAGAATCGAGCGCAGCACCTGCAGATAGTGCGCCGAGGTATCCGTCGCCTCGGCGGGCCCAGTCGGTGCACGGAATCCGACCGCGGCGGCCATCGTCAGCTGCAATGCCGCGGCGACGAACAGGATTGCTCGCCATCCGCCGACCTCGGCGACGATGCCGCTCAGTACGCGGGACAGCAGGATGCCGATGAGCAGGCCACTCATCACGTGCCCGACGACCGTGCCACGTTCTCCCGGTCCGGCGATGGCGGCCGCCCACGGCACCACGACCTGCGCCGCTGACGCCGACACCCCGACGACGAAGACCATCACCAACAGGCCCGCGTACCCGGGCATCAGGCCGGCACCTACGAGAGCCAGAGATGAGACCGCGAGCAGACCCGTCACCAATCGCCGTCGATTGACGAAGTCACCCAACGGCACCACCAGGGCGAGACCGATCAGGTAACCGATCTGGGTGATGGCCACGACCAGGCCTGCGGTGGCCGTCGAGACGGACAGGTCGATGCTGATCTCATGCAGCAGTGGCTGCAGGTAATAGAGACACCCGGCCGATGACCCGGCGGTAACCGCGAACAGGAACACCACGATTCGGCTCAATCGCGTAGTGGTTGCAGGTGTGGTGGCGGTCGCGGACATGTTTTCATCATCGTGCGGCACCGGTCTCATGAAAAGCGATAGATTCTGATGTATACATCGCAAATCGAGATGGACGCGGGAGGGTTCATCAGTGGAACTGAGACATCTGGAGTACTTCCTCGCGTGCGTCGACCAGGGCACGTTCACCGCGGCCGCCCGATCGCTCAACGTCGTGCAGTCGGCGGTGTCGACCGGGGTGGCGAAGTTGGAGCGAGAGGTGGGGGATCGGCTTTTCGACCGGACCCCGACGGTGCTGGTGCTCACCGAGACGGGCCGGGCGGTGGTCGGTCCGGCACGCGCGGCATTGCGGGCACGCGCTGATGTCTTCGACGCGGTCGACGGTGTGCGTGGTGACATCCGCGGTGAGGTGGCCGTGGGTGCACTCGTCAACGTCGTCGCGATCGACTTGGCCGAGGCGTTCGCCGAGATCCACCGTCGCCATCCCGGAATCACCATCGCGATGCGGCAGAACCCGCGCGGCACCGCGGGCAACATCGTCGGCGTACGCGCCGGCACCCTGGATCTGGCCTTTCTGGGTTCGTATCCCGATCGGCTTCCGGGGTTGGCCGTGCACAGGCTGGCGCAGGAGCCGTTGGTCTTGGTGTGTGCAGGCGATCATCGGTTGGCGCAACGAGGATCGTTCACCACTGCCGATCTCGCCGAGGAACGGATGATCGACTACCCGCCGGGATGGGGGACTCGGGCCGTCGTCGATCGGGAGATCCCGAACCGCCGGACCGTGATCGAGGTGGCCGATCAGTTCTTCGGAATGAGTCTGGCCGTCAAGGGGTTCGGCGTGACGCTCGTTCCGTTGAGTGTGGCCCGGATGCAGTCCGGTGCGGCGATACTGCCGTGTTCGGACACCGCGCTGATGTGGGACATCGCCATCGCGTACTCGTCGACTCGGGTGCCGTCGCAGGCCGCGCGGTCGGTGTTGGAAACCGTGCTGGAGTTGGCACGCCCGCTGCGGAGCATCACGCAAATGCCGCCGTGAACGCATCCAGATCAGGCTTCGCCACCCCAATTCCGAAGACGCCGGACGTGTTCCCCAGCCTGCCCTTCGTCGCTGGTTGAGTAACGCCGTACGAGCCCGCCGACCCTGTCGCTGGTTGAGTAGAGGCGCCCGTCCTACGTGACGCCCCTCCTGTCGCTGGTTGAGTAGCGGCGTGCGAGCTTGCGAGCCCGCCGCGTATCGAAACCACCCCCGCCCGCAGAAAAATCTTCTGCACTATCTTCAAGAAACTCCTTGACATCGAACTGATGTTCGACCATAGTGGAGTCATGGGAGCTTCGGGGGATCTCACCACCATCACTGATGCTGTTCGTGACCTGCACTTGGGCGACGATATGTCGGGGCGTGCCGCGTTTGATGCGATGACCGCTCTGGTCACGTTGCGTAATCTGATCGACCATCACGCCGCGACGGTGGTCGGCCATCTGGACCGCCTCGGTGTGGCCCGCGACCACGGCCGCAAGTTGAGTGAGTTGTTGATCGTGATGGGCCTGGCACCGGCGGTGGCGTCCCGTCTGATCCGTATCGCCACCGCCCGTGAGCAGCTCCCCACTCTGGGCGCGCATGCCGCCGATGGGGCGATCTCGGCCGAACATGTGGACGCGGTGGGTAAAGGGGTCGATCATGTCGGGAAAAGATCGGCGGAACCGATCGACGATGTAGCGCGTCTAAGTATCGTGACCGAACTTCTCGCGCACTTCTTTTCCGGCGCCACGCCCGCCGACATCGGTAAACGTGCCCGTCGTCTGGGCAACCAGGTGGCCGCCGACACCGGTGGGTTACCGGCATCCGAGGACCGCAACCTCAACACGCTCGTCCACGATGTCGACGGTGACGGACGCCTGCAAGTGCGCGCCGACCTCAACACCGAAGTCGGCGAGAAGTTCTCGGCTGCGATGGAAGAGTTGGCGGCACCGCGCCCTGAACCTGACGGCTCACCGGATGCGCGTTCCACCGAGCGCCGGCATGCCGACGCCCTCGAAGCGTTGCTGGATATCGCTGCCCGCAGTGGCGATGCGGCCTCCGCACCCCGTCACCAAATATTGGTGTCGGTGCCCGCCGATACCCCGGATCTGGCCGAACTACCATTCATGGGCTCACTCACCGAAGCCATGCTGCGCACCCTGACCTGTGACACCACCGCGACCGTCGCGATCGTCGACGGTGAGGCGGTGCCGATGGAGATGAGTAAAGACAAACGCCTGTTCCCAGCCCATCTCCGTAAAGCGTTGCACAAACGCGACGAGTGTTGCATCAAATGCGGCGTGGCGGCCACTCGCTGCCAGGGCCACCATATCGTGCATTGGGCTGATGGTGGAATCACGGTGTTGGACAACGGATGTTTGCTGTGCCCGTCGTGTCATGCCGACATCCACCACAACGGTTGGGAAGTGATCATGGGTCACGACCGACATCCCTGGCTCATCCCACCCGCCGCTGTCGACCCGACACGTCGGCCGATACCGGCCTACAACCGACGCACCCTCAACCTCGACAACCTACCCGCCGCCGCCTGAGCGGCGCAGCCACAGTCTTCCCACGCACCCGGCCCCGGTCGGGACCGCAACCGTCCCTTGAAAACTCCATAGCGTGAAACAACGGCGCCGCAACGGTGTCGCGTACCCGACGGCCACCACAGTTGCACGCCAACCAGGGTGGTGCGCGGTACGCGACACCGCAAGCCGGCATCCCGTCGGCGGTCTACGCTCGCCCGGCTCAGCTGTGCGGAGCGGACTTGGCCCGGAGGTGGTGGGTGTAGATTGCGCCGGTGGTCACGTCATCTTCCACCTCTTCCAATGTGCGCCCGCGGGTTTCGGGAGCCTGGGTGTAGACGAAGATGATCGCGAAAATGCCGACGACGCCGAACATGAAGAACGTTCCGGTGATGCCGATGGCTTCGACCAGCGTGGGGAAGAACAACCCCAGGAAGGCGTTGGCCATCCAGAGGCAGAATACCGAGATGCCGATGGCCAAACCGCGGATCTGCAACGGGAAGATCTCCGACAGCAGGACCCAAGTGGCGACATTCAGAAATGTCTGCATCGAACCCACGAACAGCACAACCAGAATCAGGATCACATAGGGCCGCAACGGGTTACCGACGGGCAACATGATCGACGCGATACCGATGAGGAAATGACAGACGGTGGTGAGGCTGTAGCCGATGATCAATGTGGTCCGGCGGTTCATGTGCTGGGCCAGCCAGAGTGCCGTGATCGAACCGGCCACGGCGATGACACCGGGCGCGATGTTGGCGATGAGTGCCGCGTTCGACTCGAACCCGGCTTCCTTCAGGACCGACTGGCCGTAGTACATGATCGAGTTGATGCCGGTGAGCTGTTGGGCCACGCCCAATCCGATACCGACCAGGATGATGCGACGCACCCAGCGACTGTCCCGGATGGAGGACCAGCTGCCGCGCACACGGTCCTTCTCCATGTCGTGGATCTCGCTGATCATGTCGACCTCGGCCTGTGCGCGCTGTTGCGTGCGGATGGTCGACAGAACTTTCAGCGCCTCGTCGCGGCGGTCCTGGGCGATCAGCCATCGCGGTGACTCGGGTACCCGCATCATCCCGACCATCAGGCAGATCGCGGGGAGTGCGGCCACCGCGAGCATGATGCGCCAGACCCCGTCGTGCTCGCCCCAGATATTGCCGATGATCGCGTTGACGACGAAAGCGGCGAGCTGGCCGACGACGATCATGACCTCGTTGCGGCCCGCAAGTGACCCGCGGATCTCGTAGGGTGCCAGTTCGGCGAGGTAGACCGGCACCACCGTTGAGGCCGCACCGACAGCCAAGCCCAAAACGATACGGCCGAATACCATCACCCCGAAGCCTGGGGCGACGACACAGGTCAACGCGCCGATCAAGAACAGAACGGCGAGCAGCATGATGGCTTTACGGCGTCCCCATGCATCGGAGAGGCGGCCGCCGATCATGGCTCCGAACGCCGCGGCGAACAGCAACGAGCTCGTGACCACACCCTCGGTGAATGCGGTGAGTCCGAGATCTTCTTTCATCGGCTCGAGTGCGCCATTGATGACGCCGGTGTCGTAGCCGAACAGCAGACCGCCGAGGGTCGCGATCAGTGCCACTGCGTGCAGGCGCCTGCGGAAGGCGCCGGTGCCCAGCGGTGGCAGGGCTTTTCGCTCGTTGACCAGGTCCGAACTGTCGGTGGTGGACATGGGGGGCTCCTCTATTGCGTTACAGTCGACCGGCGCTCGTGATGGCGGTCACAAGCGATCGTAACCCATATCTCGACTATGTCCTAACAAACGGTCAAAGGTTTTCCGTTGATGAAGGTATTGATCCTCATGGTGCGGGATAGATACGGTTGGCCCTGATATTTGTCCGGACATGATGGAGGGTCGAATGAAGCTGGGATTGGTGGGCTACGGAGCGGGTGGACGACTCTTTCACGCGCCATATATCGCGGCGGTGCCCGAGATTGAACTGGCAGGTGTGGTCACGCGTAGCCCCGAACGGCGCCGCGAGGTCAGTGGGGATCTGCCGGGTGTCCCGACCTTCGATTCACTCTCGGCTTTGCTCGATTCCGGGGTCGACGCGGTCACCATCACCACGCCTCCGGACACCCGCCGTGATCTGGTACTCGAGGCGGTGGCCCGAGGAGTGCACGTCATTGCAGACAAACCCTTCGCGCCAAATGCCGCAAGTGGGCGCGAACTGGCGACGGCAGCCGAGTCGGCGGGCGTCCTGCTCAGCGTCTTCCACAACCGCCGCTGGGACACCGACATCGCGACAGTCGCCGAAGTGCTACCGAGCCTGGGGGATATTCGGCGCTGCGAGTCGCGGTTCGATCTCGACGAACCCGGAAGTCTCGATGCCGGCCCGAGTGGGGGACTGCTTCGCGACCTCGGTGCGCACCTCGTCGACCAGATGCTGACGTTGTTCGGTCCTGCGGCCACGGTGTACGGGCATCTGGATGTCGTGGATCAGCCCGAGGGTCGTACCGACTGCGGATTCGCGGTCTCGTTGAACCATCTGAGCGGTGTTCACTCGACGGTGAGTGCCAGCAAGATCAATCACGTGGCGGCACGTCAGTGGCGTATCTACGGGTCTGCGGGGAGCTACGTCAGCGACGGCACAGATGTGCAGACCGATCAGATCAAGCAAGGTCTGCGGCCGGCCGACAACCTGGACTCCTGGGGCTACGAACGCCAGGATCGCCTCGGCGTGCTGTCGACGGCAAAGGGGTCGATGACGATTCCGTCGGCACAGGGTCGCTACGACGAGTACTACCGGCAGTTCGCCGCCGCCGTTGACGGCAGAGGTCCGCAGCCGGTACCGGCGTCGGAGGGGATTGCCGTGCTCGACGTACTCGACGCCGCGCGCCGCAGCTCCGAAACGGGTGACACCGTCCGACTCTGACAGGTCGTCAACGCCCAGTTGCCGTGTGACTCACGAGGGGGTGAGTCACACGGCAACGTCGGCTGCGGGCCGTATCAGTCGTACTGTGCCTCAGGCATTCTGGGGGAAGCCGAGATTCAGTCCGCCGTGACTCGGGTCGAGCCAACGGGTGGTGATGGCCTTGGCTCGGGTGAAGAAGTGGACGCCTTCGGTGCCGTGGGCGTGGGTGTCGCCGAAGAGCGACGCCTTCCACCCGCCGAAGCTGTAGTAGGCCATCGGGACCGGGATGGGCACGTTGATGCCGACCATGCCGACCTCGACCTCGTTCTGGAAGCGTCGGGCAGCGCCACCATCGTTGGTGAAGATGGCGGTGCCATTGCCGTACGGGTTGGAGTTGATCAACTCCAACGCCTCGTCGTAGGAGTCGACGCGCACCACCGACAGAACAGGTCCGAAGATCTCGTCGGTGTAGATGCTCATGTCGGGGGTGACGTTGTCGAATAGGGTCGGCCCCAACCAGAAGCCGTCGGCTGCACCGTCGGGATCTACGGTGCGGCCGTCAAGGACGACGGTGGCGCCGGCTTGTTCGCCGGCGTCGACATAGGAGGCAACCTTGTCCCGGTGAACCTTCGTGACCAGCGGGCCCATGTCGGAGTTGCGGGTGCCGTCGCCGGTCTTGATGGTCTTGGCACGTTCGGCGATCTTGTCGACGAGGTCATCGGCGACGTCGCCGACGGCCACGGCCACCGAGATCGCCATGCAGCGTTCACCGGCGGAGCCGAAACCGGCATTGACCATGGCGTCGGCCGCGAGGTCGAGGTCGGCGTCGGGCAGGATGATGGCGTGGTTCTTGGCTCCGCCGAGAGCCTGCACGCGCTTGCCGGCCGCGGTGCCGGTGGAGTAGACGTACTCGGCGATCGGGGTGGACCCGACAAAGCTGATCGACTTGACCGCCTTGTTGGTGAGCAGTTCGTCGACCGCGGTCTTGTCGCCCTGCAGGACGTTGAACACGCCGTCGGGTAGACCCGCCTCTTTCCAGAGTTCGGCGAGCCAGATCGCGGCGGTGGGGTCCTTCTCCGACGGTTTGAGCACCACGGTGTTGCCGGCGGCGATGGCCACCGGGAAGAACCACATCGGCACCATCGCCGGGAAGTTGAACGGACTGATGATGCCGACAGGCCCCAGCGGTTGGCGCACCGAGTGCACGTCGACCTTGGTCGAGGCGTTCTCGGTGTAGCCGCCCTTGAGTAGATGCGGTATACCGCAGGCGAACTCGGCGACTTCCTGGCCGCGGCTGATCTCGCCGAGCGCGTCGGAGAGGACCTTGCCGTGTTCGGCGGTGATGATCGCGGCCAGTTCGGGCTTGCGGGCCTCGAGCAGTTCGCGGAAGCGGAACAGGATGGCCGTGCGCTTGGCCAGGCTGGTGTCACGCCAGGCCGGGAAGGCAGCGGAGGCGGCGTCGATGACTGCGCGGGCGTCCTCGACGTTGGCCAGCGCAACTTCGCCGCTGACAGCGCCGGTCGCGGGATTGGTCACCGGCGCCGTGTTGCTCGACGTGCCAGGGTAGGCCTTGTTGTTGACCCAGTGGGTGATGGTGGTGGTCATGGTGATTCTCCTGGATGGATGGGTGCGCCGGTCGAGTAGCCGCGAACAGAGTGAGGGCGTATCGAGACGTCGCCGGGTTCGGTCTCGATACGCTCCTCGCCTAGCGGCTCGGAACTACTCGACCAGCGGATTGGTGTCGGCTCGGTGCGTGTCGGCAGGATTCGGACTGGTGGATCGGCTGCGCCTAGGCGCCGGGAATGGATGCGCGCGAAACCATCTCGACGGTTTGGGGCTGCCCGGTCTCGAGTGCCTTGACCCCGGCCGCGCACACCGCGGCGGCGGCGTACCCGTCCCATGCGCCCGGGCCATCGACGTTGTCGCCACGGCGGACCGCGTTGACCCAGCGCTGGATCTCGACGTCGTAGGCGACGCCGAATCGCTCGACGAATGACGGCGTGATGTCCCCGGTCGAGATCCCCGCGATCTTGCGGCCGTCGCCCGTGTCGGATTGAACGGGGTTGCGCTGCTTGCGGATCAGACCTTGGTCGAGGCCGATGAATGCCGAGCCCAGCTCGCCCACCAACTCGGTGCGTACCTCATAGGCGACACCGGTGGTCACGAAGCACTCGACGTCGACATGCCGGCCGGATTCGGTGGTGAAGATGGCGATCTGCGGATCCTTGAGGCCTTCGGGAGCGTTCGGATTCGAACCGGGTGCGATGATCTGCACCGAGGTGATCTCCTCGTCGAAGAAGAACCGTGTCGCGTCGACCTCATGCACGAGGGAGTCCTTGACGATCATCGCGCTGTCGAAGTTCGGCGGCACCGCGGGATTGCGATGCACGAAGTGCGCCAACAACGGCTGCCCGAAGGTGCCGTCGTCGATGAGTCCCTTGAGCTGCTCGTACTCGTGATCGAAACGGCGCATGAAACCGACCTGAATGAGCTTGCGGCCCAACTCGGCTTCGCGCTTCACGATCTCCAAGGACGTGGCGACATCGGTGGTGAGCGGCTTCTCGCACATCACCGGCTTGCCGGCCTCGAGACAGGCGAGCAGCTGCTTCTCGTGGGTCGGGCCGGGGGTGGCGAGGATGACCGCGTCGACGTCCGGATCGGCGATGGCGTCGAGCGGATCGTTGATCGCTCGGCAGCCCGGGATGGTGGCGGCCAGTTCCTCGGCCTTTTCCGGAAGGTAGTCGTTGAGCACCGTGACGGTGGCGCCCTTGGTGCGCTCGGTGATGCGGGCGACGTGGTCGGCGCCCATCATGCCGACGCCGAGGACGGCGATGCGCAGGTCGATGGTCATTGATTTCCTCCCGTGGTCAGGTCGGTCGAGTTCGGGTCGGTCGGGTTCAGGTATGGCCGCTGCACGGCCTTCCACTGCGCATACACGTCGTAGGCCTGCTGGGTGGACTCGAGTGTGGAGGTCTCCGACACGGGTACGTCCCACCAGGATTGGCTGTCCGGGGCGCCGATCAGCGGGTCGGTCTCCACATGGATGACGGTGGTGCGCTCGGCGGCCTTGGCGGCCTTGATGGCGTCGGTGAACTCCGCGGCCGTGGTGGCCCGGATGACATCGGCACCGAGCGAGGCGGCGTTGGCGGCGAGGTCCACTGGCAGGGTCGCGCCCTCGAGTCGCCCGTTGTCGCCGCGGTAGCGGTAGTTGGTGCCGAACCGTTGCGAACCCAGCGACTCCGAGAGGGAGCCGATCGAGGCGAACCCGTGGTTCTGCACCAGCACCACGATCACCTTCAGATTCTCCTGGACCGCCGTGACGAGTTCGGTGGCCATCATCAGGTAAGAGCCGTCGCCGACCATGACGAACACGTCGCGGTCGGGGCAGGCCATCTTGACGCCGAGGCCGCCGGCCACCTCGTATCCCATGCAGGAGTAGCCGTATTCGACGTGGTAACCCTTGGCGTCGCGGGTTCGCCAGAGCTTGTGCAGGTCACCGGGCATGGAGCCCGCCGCGCAGACGACGACATCGCGTGGATCGGAGGTTTCGTTCACCAGCCCGATGACCGCACCCTGGGTCAGCGCCTCGTCGCCGGTGGCGATGTTGGTGCCGACCGAGGTCGGGGAGTAGGCCTGCTCGACGATGTCGTCCCACTCCTGCGCGAGTGCGGTGACCCGCTCCCGGTAGGTGGGGTCGACTGCGTACTCGGAGAGCAACTCGTCGAGGGCCTCGATGGATTCGCGTGCATCGGCGACCACGCTGTAGCCGCTGTGCTTTACCGAATCCAGGGACGCCACATTGATGTTCACGAAACGCACACCGTCGCCGGTGAACGCGGTGCGCGATGCGGTGGTGAAATCGCTGTAGCGGGTGCCGATACCGATCACCACATCGGCGTCGGCGGCCAGCGCGTTGGCAGCGGTGGTACCGGTCGAGCCGATGGCGCCGACGGACTGTGGGTGATCATAGGGCAGCGAGCCCTTGCCCGCCTGACTCTGCCCCACCGGAATGCCGGTCCGTTCACACAAGCGGGCCAAGGCGTCGGTGGCGTGGCTGTAGATGACACCACCGCCGGCAACGATGAGCGGACGCTGTGCCGAGGCGATGATCTCGGCGGCCTCGGCGATCACGTGGCGCTCCGGGAGCGGGCGGGCGACGTGCCAGGTGCGTTCGGCGAACAGGGATTCCGGGAAGTCGAAGGCCTCGGCCTGGACGTCCTGGGGGATCGCGACGGTGGCGGCGCCGGTCTCCACCGGATCGGTGAGCACGCGCATCGCGCCGAGCAGGGCACCCGGCAACTGTTCGGGCCGCCACACCCGGTCGAAGTAGCGCGAGACCGGTTTGAACGCGTCGTTGACGGTGACGTCACCCGATGAGGGCAGTTCGAGTTCCTGCAGCACCGGCGAGGTGGCGCGGGTGGCGAAGGTGTCGGCCGGCAAGAGCAGAACCGGCAACCGGTTGATGGTGGCCAGCGCCGCGCCGGTCAGCATGTTGGTCGCTCCGGGACCGACGGATGCGGTCACCGCCCACGCCTGCAGCCGGTCCTTCATGCGGGCATAGCCGACGGCGGAGTGCACCATCGCCTGCTCGTTGCGTCCGAGGACATACTTCAGGGACAGCTCCCGACCACTGTTCACGTCGTCGATCTCGTTCTGCAGCAACGCCTGGCCGAGACCGGCGACATTGCCGTGACCGAAGATGCCGAAGCATCCGGCGAAGAACTTGCTCCGCTCGCCGTCGCGCTCGACGTACTGGTTGGCGAGGAATCGCACGGTCGCCTGGGCGACGGTGAGGCGGACGGTCGATTCACCGTGGGGGGTGCGGAGGCCGGTGACGCCGCCGGCGCGTCCGGAGTTGATCGGTGCCACGATGGCTTCTTTCTGGTCGGTGGGTGGTTGGGGTGGTGATCTCGATACGCCCTCGGCTAGCGCCTCGGACTACTCGATCCACGGATCTCGATACGCCCTCGGCTAGCGCCTCGGACTACTCGATCCACGGATCTCGATACGCCCTCGGCTAGCGCCTCGGACTACTCGATCAGCGTCGTGAGGATCGCGAGTGGTGTGCCGTTTTGCTGATCGAGTAGCCGCGAGCGTGCGAGTGGCGTATCGAGATCCATCAGCGTGTCCGCTTCTCGTGCAGGGGGAGCCGAGGATCGACGTCCAGGTGTTCCCAGCTGCCGCGCAGCCACGTGTGGGCCGGGTCGTCACAGATCTTCCAGGCGCGCTCGTCGCCGGGCCCGGCCATCACGTTGAGGTAGTACATGTGGTAGCCCGGTGCCGCGATCGACGGCCCGTGGTAGCCGTGCGGCACCAGGACGACATCGCCGCTGCGGACCTCTTCGAGCACCTCGATCGGACGTTCGGGCGTGCCGTAGACCCGGTGATAGCCGAATCCCGGTGAGCCGTCGGCGCCCTGATCGATCTCGAAATAGTAGATCTCCTCGAGTTGTGATTCGTTCTCGGAGTTCTCGTCGTGTTTGTGCGCGGGATAACTCGACCAGTTCCCGCCCGGTGTGATGACCTCGCACGCGATGATCGAGTCGGCCTCGAAGACGCCGGCGGTGCCGAAGTTGTGTACCTGACGGCTGCAGTTGCCGGCTCCGCGCAACTCGATGGGAACGTCGGCGGCCGGTACGTAACGGAACGGCAGACGGGCCTTAGCCCGTGCGCCGCACAGCGCGAACCGTCCGCCTGCTGCACTGGTCACGGTGAACTCGGAGTCGCGTCCCACGTAGGCGAAGTCGCTGGGCCCGTCGAACACGCTCGCGCGCCCCGCGAGGTCGAAGGTGACGCCGCCCGAGGACACGCTCGCCGACCCGGCGAGCGGTACGACGATGATCTCGTCATCGCCGGTTCGCCGTGTGATCGACTCACCGGCACCAAGCTCGACCACGAACAACGACGACTCGGTCCAGCCGGCCGACTCCGGTGTGATGTCGACGGTCAGCGGCACAGTGCCGGTGCCGGCCGGGATGTAGTACTTCGAGTTCACGCGAGTCTCCTCTCAGCTCACCAGGTTGACTGCGGTGTCGACCGCGGTGGCCACGTCGTCGTCGGCCGGGTACAGCAGGGTGCGTCCCACGATCAGTCCGCGAACCGATGGGATGCGCAGTGCGCGTTCCCAACTCGCGAAGGTTTCGTCCGGCGCCGTCTGCGGGTCGCCGCCGAGCAGCAGGGTCGGCAGCGTGGTGGCGTCCATGACGCGTTCCATCTCGTCGACCACCGGCAGCTTGAGCCAGGTGTAGGCCGAGGTGGACCCGAGTCCCTGGATGATGTGCATCGACTTGATCACCGCGTCGGCGGTCAGGTCGTTGCGAACCCTGCCGTCGATCCGAGACGACAGGAACGGCTCGAGCATCGCGATCGATTCGCCGGCGGCGAGCTCGTCGACGGCTGCTGCACACGCGGTCATCATGTTGAGCGTCCCCGGATCACCGAGGTCGACCCGACAGAGCATCTTCGCGCCGTTGAGGCCCGCGTCGATGGTCCACTTGGCGGTGGCGGCGGTCATCCGGTCGTCGAGTTCGAACGACGCCCCGGCCAACCCGCCGCGGTTCATCGAACTGAACACCACCTTGTTGTCGAGTGCGCCCAACAGCAGCAGGTCCTCGAGGATGTCCGAGGTGGCCAGGACGCCGTCGACACCCGGGTTGGCCAACGCGGTCCGCAGCCGGTCGAGCAGGTCGGATCGGCTGTTCATCGCTGTCGGGTTCGACCCGACCGACAGCGCCCCGCGGGCTGGGTGATCGGCGGCGACGATCATCAACCGGTCGTCACCGGTGACCGTCGGGCGTGGGCGCCGCTGCGCCCACGCCTCGGCGATCGCCTGCGGTCGGGTGGCCCGGATCGCGGTGACCTCGGCGTAGGTGGAGCACAGCGGGGAGCCCAACGCAGCTGTGTCCAAAGTGGTTGCGGGAAAGTCCGCCTGGGTGGCGAGCTCAGACATTGAGTTTCTCCTGTGCGTTTGTGGCGAGTGCGGCCACCTCGTCGGCGGTGGGCATGGCGGTCGAACACTCGAGTCGGCCGGCGACGATGGACCCGGCGGCGTTGGCGTGACGGAGGATCTTCTCCAGTGGCCACCCCTGGAGCAGGCCGTGGCAGAGGCTGCCGCCGAAGCTGTCGCCCGCGCCGAGTCCGTTGACGACGTCGACGGGAATCGGTGCCACCTCGATGCTCTCCGAGCGGGTCTTGCCGAGTACACCCTTGGGCCCTTGTTTGACAATGGCCAGTTCGACACCCAGGTCGAGCAGCGCGTCGGCGGCCGCATGCGGATCGGTCTCGCCGACGGCGACCTCACATTCCTCGCGGTTGCCGACTGCCACTGTGACGTGCGACAGGGCTCGGCGTACCTGCTCGGTGGCCGATGCCGGCGAGGACCAGAACATCGGCCGGTAGTCGAGGTCGAGTACGGTCAGCGACTGCCGCCCGCGAGCCTCCCACGCCGCGAAATGCGCGCTGCGCGATGGTTCCTCGGACAGGCCGGTGACCGTCGACCAATACAACCGGGCATCGTGCACGGCCGCGGTGTCGATGTCGGCGACCTCGATCTGCAGGTCCGGGGCGGTCGGTTTGCGGTAGAAGTAGAGCGGAAAGTCGTCCGGGGGGAAGATCTCGCAGAAGGTGACCGGCGTGGCGTACTCGTCGTCGACGCCGACGAAGCGGTTGTCGACGCCCAGACGTGCGAGTTCGGCGCGGACGAATCGGCCGAACGGGTCGTCGCCGACTCCGGAGATCAGCGCGCTGCTGTGTCCGAGGCGGGCGGCGGCCACACTGACGTTGGCGGCGCTGCCACCGAGGAACTTGCCGAAGCTGCTCACCTCCTCGAGGCCCACGCCGATCTGCTGCGGATAGATGTCGACGCCGCTGCGGCCGATGGCGACAACGTCGAACGTCGGCGCCTGGGCCGAGTCGGAGGGCTGTTGTGCGGTCACGTACTGCTCCCTGCTCGTGGTTGGACAGGTGGGGCCCGGCGGTGCATCAGCGGGGCTCTCGTATCCACTGGCATCCACTGTGCGTCAGGCCACACCACAAAGTCAAGACTTTGTCCTGACATTCTTACCTGGCATAGTGAAGTGGGAGAGATCACAGACCCCGAACCGTAATCCCGGGTGAGACGAAATGGAGCTGATGAGATGACCGTGGAGACCCCCGCCAGTGCCGCTACCGGTGCGGCCGCACGCGACGACGTGCACGACGAGGCGGGCGTCGTCCTGCCGGTCGGGATCATCGGGTTCGGGTGGATGGGTCGGGCGCACGCTCAGGCGTACGCGCGTATCCGCCATCACTATCCCGACCTCACGCCGGTGCCGCGGCTGATGGTCATCGCCGACGAGGTGACCGATCGGGCGGCATCGGCCGCCGTCCAGTTCGACGTGCCGGCCACGGTGGCCGATTGGCGTGAAGTGGTGGCGGACCCGACCATCGGTGCGGTCAGCGTGACCGCTCCCAACTTCCTGCATCGCGATATCGGCTGTGCCGTCGCGGCGGCGGGCAAGCACCTGTGGATAGAGAAGCCGGTCGGGTTGTCCGCCGCCGACGCGCGGGCGGTGGCGTCGGCGGCCGCGACGGCCGGGATCCGAACAGCCGTCGGGTTCAACTACCGCAACGTGCCGGCGGTGGCGGCGGCGCGTGAGCTGGTGGCCGCCGGCGAGATCGGTGAGGTCACCCACGCCCGGTTCAGGTTGTTCAGTGACTATGCCGCACATCCCGACGGTGCTTTGAGTTGGCGCTTTCAGCGCGATCGCGGCGGTAACGGGGTGCTCGGCGACCTCGCATCCCATGGCGCAGATCTGGTGTGGTTCCTGTTGGGTGACATCGCGTCCCTGGTCGCCGACACCGCGATCTTTGTCGCCGAGCGCCCCAGGCCGACCGGAGCGACGGCCGGTCACCAGCTCGCCTCCGGCGGTGAGCGCGGTCCGGTCGAGAACGAGGACTATGTCTCGGCGCAGTTGCGCATGGCCGGCGGTGCCCGATGTGTGCTCGAGGCCAGCCGGGTGTCCGTCGGTGCGCAGAACTCCTACGGGTTCGAGATCCACGGCACCAAGGGGGTCGTGCGGTGGGACTACCGGCGGATGGGTGAACTGGAGGTCGGTGCCGGCGACACCTATCAGGATCTGTCGGTGGCCACGCGATTCGTTGGTCCCGGTAGCGGCGACTACGTGGCGTTTCAGCCCGGCGCGGCCAATCCGATGAGCTACGACGACCTGAAGGTGATCGAGGCGGCCCGCTTCTGTGGATCGATCGCCGATCCCACGCGCGCCGGCGCCACCATCGACGATGCGGTGCGCGCGGCGGAGGTGCTCGATGCGATGACCACATCGGTGCGTGAGGGCACCTGGGTCGCTCCCGCGTCGATGAGGTGAGCGTGCGGCGTCTCCTCGGGCGGGCGGGCACCGCCCGGGTGTCTGCGGACTTCCCGTATGCGCTCGCCTTGCTCGGGGCCGGGGCGATGTTCATGGAGATCCTCGACGCCACCATCGTCGCGACCGCGCTGCCGGCCATCGCCGCCGATCTCGGAGTGCGTCCGCTCGATGCCACGGTGATCGCGACCTCCTACCTGATCACCCTCGCGGTGCTGATCCCGCTGTCGGGGTGGGTTGCCGATCGGTTCGGTGTGCGCCGCGTGTTCCTGGTCGCGGTCGCGGTGTTCACCCTCGCGTCGGCGGGCGCTGCGCTGGCCCCGGATCTCACGGCCCTGGTGGCGATGCGGGTGCTGCAGGCGGCCGGCGGCGCGATGATGGTGCCGGTCGGTCGGCTGGCGGTCCTACGCACGGTGCCGCGCGGTGAGCTGGTGCGGGCGATCGCCTACCTGACGTGGCCGGCCCTGGTGGCGCCGGTGGTGGCACCATTGATCGGCGGTGCGATCGTCACGCATGCATCATGGCGGGTCATCTTCGCGATCAACCTGCCGATCGGTCTGGTCGGCATCATTGCCGCGTTTTGCTGGTGTCGGCCCGCGGACTCGGACACGGCACGACGCCGACTCGATGTGCTCGGGGTGCTGTGCACCACCGCGGCGGTCGGCGCGGCGATGTTCGCGGCGCAGGAACTGACTGCTGACGATCCGCGCTGGTGGGTGGTCGCCATCGGCGTACTCGCGGGGTCGGTCCTGGGCGTGGTGGCGCTGCGGCGGATGCGGTCGGCCCCGCATCCGTTGCTGAATCTCGACGTGCTGCAGGTGCGTTCCTTCGCCGCGGTGGTGGGGTTCGGCACGGTGTACCGCATCGGGATCAGCGCGGTGCCGTTCTTGTTGCCGTTGCTGTTCCAGCTGCGCTTCGGCTGGTCGGCGGTGGCCGCGGGCGCGATGGTGACCGCGCTGTTCGTCGGCAACGTCGCCATCAAGCCGCTGACCACACCACTGATGCGGCGCTGGGGCATCCGACGGGTGCTGGTGGCGGACCTGACGGCGTCGGTGGTGTCCTTCGGGGCTCTCGCATTGCTCAGCGCAACCACGTCGGCGGTGGTGATCGGCACGGTCTTGGTGATCTCCGGGGTGCTCCGCTCGATCGGCTTCTCCGCGTACAACACCCTGGCGTTCGCCGACGTCGGGCCCTCGGAGCTCAGCGATGCGAACGCGGTGCACGCCGCGGTGCAGGAACTCGGCGCCGCGTTCGGGGTTGCGCTTGCCGCCGTGGCGATCTCGGTGTTCGCAGGTCTCGATATGCTGCCCGCCGGCGCCTACTCGGTGGCCTTCGTGCTGCTCGGGTTGCTGATGGCGGTCTGTGTGGTTGGGGCCGCGCGCCTGCCCACGGCGGCCGGTGAGCGAGCATTGCGGACGGTTCCTACCACCGCTTAGATCCGAATGTCTGGACAAAGTCTTGACATCGTCGGTGTGACGGGTATTACATCTAGTCCACAAGAGTGTTCGCCCGAACAGCACATCCCGGCAGGTTCCCGATCCGGGAACCCACGGACAGGGCGCCGATGACACTCTCGGATCGAAGGGAAGAGACAACGATGCACTCCACTGAACGTCGTCGGATCCGGCGGCCGCGTCGGCTCGTCGCGATCGCCGCCGCATGCGCATCCGCGATGCTGATCGTCGCCGGCTGTTCCAGCACGGGTGGTGCCCCTGACGATGACGGCGGCGACGGTGGCGGGACCGGCAACGCGGGCACCCCGGAGTTGACGATCGCGATGATCACCCACGAGGTGCCGGGTGACTCGTTCTGGGACCTGATCCGCAAGGGCGCCGAGATGGCCGCCCAGAAGGACAACGTCAATTTGCAGTACTCGTCGGACCCGGAGGCGCCCAATCAGGCCAACCTGGTGCAGACCGCCATCGACAGCAAGGTCGACGGGATCGCGCTGACCCTGGCCAAGCCCGACGCGATGGCTCCGGCCGTGCAACGCGCGATCGACGCCGGCATCCCGGTCGTCGCCTTCAATTCCGGTTTCGACAACTGGAAGGAAATGGGCGTGCAGCAGTACTTCGGCCAAGACGAGACCCTCGCCGGCCGCACTGCCGGCGAACGTCTGACCCAGGAGGGTCGCAAGAAGGTGCTCTGCGTGATCCAGGAGCAGGGGCAGGTCGCACTCGAATCCCGCTGCGCCGGTGTGCGTCAGGGCTTCACCGGAGGTGGCTTCGAGATCCTCAACGTGAACAGCAAGGACATGCCGTCGGTGGAGGCCACGATGACGGCGAAGCTGCAGCAGGATCCGTCCATCGACACCGTGGTGACCCTGGGCGCGCCCATTGCGCAGACCGCGGTGCAATCCAAGGGCAACGCCGGCTCACAGGCCGAGATCGTCACCTTCGACACCAACGCCGCTCTGGTTCCGCTGATCCAGAACGGTGAGGTCAAGTGGGCGGTGGATCAGCAGCCGTACGTGCAGGGCTATGAGGCCGTCGACGCTCTCTGGCTCAACCTCACCAATGCGAACACCATCGGCGGCGGCGAGGCCGTGCTGACCGGACCGGCCTTCATCGACGAGTCGAACATCGACGCCGTGGCCGAATACGCCGAGAACGGCACCCGCTGACGCGGGCCGCTGGAGGGAAACCATGAGTACTCAAGCAGATCTCGACCTGTCCACGCACAAACCCATCACCGACGAACGGGTGAAACGCCAGAAGCCCCTGCAGCGGCTGCTGCTGCGGCCGGAGATCGGCGCGCTGTTCGGTGCGATTGCCATCTTCATCTTCTTCCTCATCGTGGCGCCGCCGTTCCGAACGCCGGAGGCACTCGCGACAGTGCTGTACGCGAGTTCGACGATCGGCATCATGGCCTGCGGGGTCGCGGTGTTGATGATCGGTGGCGAGTTCGACCTCTCCACCGGTGTCGCGGTGACGTTCTCGTCGCTGGCCGCATCGATGCTCGCCTACAACCTGCATCTCAATGTGTGGCTCGGAGCGTTCCTCGCGCTGATCCTGGCGTTGGCCGTCGGCTTCTTCAACGGCTTTCTGGTCATGAAGACGAGGATCCCCTCGTTCCTGATCACACTGTCGACGTTCCTGATGCTCACCGGTATCAACCTGGCGGTCACCAAGCTGGTGACCGGCCAGGTGGCCACCCCGTCGATCTCCGACATGCAGGGATTCGACTCCGCGCACAAGGTGTTCGCCTCGTCGTTCACGCTCTTCGGGGTGTCGGTGCGGATGACTGTGGTGTGGTGGATTCTGTTCACCCTCGTCGCGACCTGGGTGCTGATGCGCACCCGCGTGGGTAACTGGGTCTTCGCGGTCGGCGGCAACCAGGACTCGGCGCGGGCCGTCGGTGTGCCGGTCACCCGAGTCAAGATCGGCATGTTCATGTTCGTCGGCTTCTGTGCCTGGTTCGTCGGCATGCACCTGCTGTTCGCTTTCGACACGGTGCAGTCCGGTCAGGGCGTGGGTAACGAGTTCTTCTACATCATCGCCGCCGTCGTGGGTGGCTGCCTGCTCACCGGTGGGTACGGCACCGCGATCGGTGCGGCCATCGGCGCCTTCATCTTCGGCATGGTCAACCAGGGCATCGTGTATGCCGGATGGAACCCCGACTGGTTCAAATTCTTCATGGGTGCGATGCTGCTGTTCGCGGTGATCGCCAACAACAGTTTCCGCAACTACGCGGCCAAGAGGTGATCGCACAATGAGCTCAGCCATTGAAACCCGTTCCGAGTCGGACTCCAGCGGCGGTAAGGTACCGCTGATCGAGCTCCGGGACGTCGGCAAATCCTACGGCGCGATCATCGCGCTCAAAGGCATCAACCTGCGCGTGCACGCCGGCGAGGTCACCTGCGTGCTCGGCGACAACGGTGCAGGTAAATCCACCCTGATCAAGATCATGGCCGGGCTGCATCAGCAGACCGAAGGCGACCTGCTCATCGACGGTGCCCAAACCCATCTCGAATCGCCGAAGCACGCGCTCGGCAAGGGCATCGCGACCGTCTACCAGGATCTCGCGGTGGTCGGGTTGATGCCGGTGTGGCGCAACTTCTTCCTGGGTCAAGAGCTCCGCAAGGGGCCCTTCCGGATGCTCGACATCCAGTCGATGCGGGCGACGACCAAGGAAGAGCTGTACAAGATGGGCATCGACCTCCCCGACGTGGATGCGCCCATCGGCTCGCTCTCGGGTGGTCAGCGTCAGTGTGTGGCCATTTCGCGGGCCATCTACTTCGGAGCTCGGGTGCTGATCCTCGACGAGCCGACCGCCGCGCTGGGTGTCAAGCAGTCGGGCACCGTGCTGCGCTACATCTCGGCCGCCCGGGATCAGGGTTTCGGCGTCGTGTTCATCACACACAACCCGCATCATGCGCACATGGTGGGCGACCACTTCGTCCTGCTCAATCGTGGGCGCCAGAAGCTGGACTGCACCTACGACGAGATCACGCTCGAGGAGTTGACCCAGCAGATGGCCGGCGGAGACGAGCTCGACACGTTGAGCCACGAGCTGCGGCGCTGAGCCGATGAATCCGCCCGAGGCCCGCTCGGCCGATTCTTGGCCGGGCGGGTCTCGTGGTGGGCTAGTGTTCCGGTGCGGGGCGCGAGGTCGTGACGCGAGTCGTGCGACACAGGTTGTGTGACACACGTTGTGTGACAACAGAAAGAGGTACGCGATGTCGCGGCTGATCGGGGTGGTGTTCGGGGCGACGAGCCCGTTCGAGGCGGATCTGGTCGACCGCCTGTACGCATCCGCCGACGCGGCCGGATATCAACTTGCGCTCGGGCTGCACACATCGTCGCGTGGACGACCGCGCGCGGTCGCCGATCTCGTCGAGCAGGGGTGTGTGGCCGTGATCGTGATCGGTGCGGAATACGACGACCGGTTCGACGTGAAGGTCCCGATCGTGGTGCTCGGCGAACGACTTCCCCACCTGAGGGCGGTCACGGTGGGAACCGACGAGTGGCGCGGTGCGCAGTTGGCGGTGCAGCATCTCATCGACCTCGGGCACACCTCGATCGCGCATGTCGAAGGTGGCGATCACCCGTGTGCGTCAGAGCGCTTGCGTGGCTATCTCGGGGCGATGGCGGCGGCCGGCTACCGCGACGAATGCCGAACCCTGGTGGGTGATTACACCGAGGAAGCGGGTGCGTTGGCCGCCGAACGGCTCCTCGCCGAGGGCGATCTGCCGACTGCGGTCTTCCTGGCCAACGACCGGATGGCGATCGGGTTCATCGACGTCATGCGGCACAGTGGCATCCGGGTGCCCGACGACATGTCGGTCGTCGGTTACGACGATGGGCCGCACGCGGTACTCGGACATCTCAATCTCACCACCATCCGCCAGAACGTACCCGGCCTCGCCGCGGCGGCGGTGGACGCGGTCAAGTCGCTGGTCGGGGATTCTCCGGACCGCCCGGACACAGGTGGGTGCGGGTTCTACGGCGCCCGGTCGCTCGAGCCTGAACTGATGGTCCGCGCGACGACCGCCCCGCCCGACGACGCGCTGTCGGGCTCATCGCAGCCGGACCTGCTCCGCTGGGGACTGCTCGCCGACGAATGCGACGATCATCTGGTGCACGAACTCGGCACACCCGGCGTGCTGACCGGACCCATCGAAGTGGTGGCGAGTTCGTCGACGGCGGTGGCCTGGGAGATCGCCGATCGGCTCGGCATCATGGTCAGCTACGGCATCTACGAAGACCTCATCGATGACCCGGAGATCGACGCGATCTTCATCGCACTGCCGCCCGACGCCCGCGACACCTGGGCGCACAAGGCCCGCGAGGCGGGCAAGGTGGTACGCACGCGCGACGCCAGCTAAGAGTTCTTCCCCCAGAGATCATTTCGTCCCCCACAAGCAGGAGGGGGACGAAACGATACCCGGGGGAAGAACTCTATGACGTCTACCGAGGAACGCTCAGGCGGCGTCGTCGAGCCGAGTGCGTTCCTCAAGTTCCTCGATCGCATTGCGCGCGAATACCTGTTGTTCGGTGACGGCCAGCTGCGTACGACTGCGGCTGGTGAACGCGAAGAACCAGTCGACGAGTGTGGTGAACCGGTTGCGGAAGCCCACGAGGTAGACCAGATGCAGCACCAGCCACCCGATCCAGGCCAGGAAACCCGCGAGCTCGATGTGGCCGGAGGTGCCCGGAACGGGGATCTTCGCCACCGCGCTGAAGCGGGCGATGGTGGCCATCGAGCCCTTGTCCCAGTAGGAGAACGGTTTCCGCGCCTCGGGTGACGTGCCCTTGAGGCCGTCCTTGATCGCCGATGCGGCGTACTTCGCGCCCTGGATCGCGCCCTGCGCCATACCCGGGACGCCGTCGACGGCCATCATGTCGCCGACGACGAAGACCTCGGGATGACCGGGCAGCGTCAGATCGGTGCCCACCTTCACCCGGCCGGCCCGATCGAGTTCGACGCCGCTCTGCTCGGCCAACTGGCGTCCCAATGGGCTGGCCGCCACACCGGCCGACCACACCTTGCACTGGCTCTCGATGCGTCGACGCGTGCCGTCGGCGTCGGTGACCACCAGGCCGTGGTAGTCCATGTCGACGACCATCGCACCCAGCTGGATGTCGACGCCATTGCGCGCCAACCGGTCCGTGGCCCGCTTGCTGAGCTTTCCGCCGTAGGGTGGCAGCACGGTGGGCGCGGCGTCGAGCAGGATCACCCGCGCATCGGCCGAGTCGATGTTGCGGAACGCGCCACGCAGAGTGCGGTTGGCCATCTCGGCGATCTGCCCGGCCATTTCCACACCGGTCGCACCGGCACCGATGACCACGAAGGTCAACAGGCGCGCCCGCTCCTCGGGGTCGGTGGACAGTTCGGCCTGCTCGAACGCGCCGAGAATGCGACCGCGCAACTCGAGTGCGTCGTCGATGGTTTTGAGGCCCGGGGCGAACTCGGCGAACCGGTCGTTGCCGAAGTAGGACTGATCAGCACCCGCGGCCACGATGAGGCTGTCGTAAGGCGTGGTGGTGACGCGCTCGAGTAGTCGGCTGGTAATCGTGTGACCGTCGAGATCGATGGACTCCACGTCACCGAGCACCACACGCACGTTGTCCTGCTTGCGCAGGATCACTCGCAGCGGGGGAGCGATCTGTCCCTCAGAGATGACTCCGGTGGCGACCTGATACAGCAGCGGTTGGAACAGGTGATGGGTGGTGCGGGCGATCACCGTGACGTCGACGTCGGCCTTCGCCAACTGTCGTGCGGCGGTCAGTCCGCCGAATCCGGATCCGATGATGACGACGCGATGGCGGGCGCCGTTCATGTCGGGTTGCGTGCGGGAATTCATGGCAACTGTCCTCCAGCGTTCACCGTCGCAGACACCCAGGCGGTCGATGTCTGACTCAGTTCGCTCCACGCCGGTCGATCCCGGCTACGCCAGTCGCGATTTCTGATGCTACCCAAGACAACGGCCGCGGCGCGACCCGATATTCCTCGGGTAGATCACTTGTGTGTACGGGGGTCTGGTCTCGATACGCGACGGGCTCGCTGCGCTCGCACGTCGCTACTCGACCAGCGGTTGAGCCGGGCTCGCTGCGCTGGCACGTCGCTACTCGACCAGCAGTTGAGCCGGGCTCGCTGCGCTGGCACGTCGTTACTCGACCAGCGGTTGAGCCGGGCTCGCTGCGCTGGCACGTCGCTACTCGGCCAGGGGTTGAGCCGGGCTCGCTGCGCTGGCACGTCGCTACTCGACCAGCAGTGCGCGGTGGTCGGGCGGTCGGGTTCGGGCGCGTCGGTTTGCGGCCGGCGGGGACGTTCCCCTGTCGCTGATCGAGTAGTCCGAGCCGCCAGGCGAGGACGTATCGAGATCCCCGCAGCGCGACTCGCACCACTCACCTCGGGTGCAGGCCGATCGCCCGGTACGCGGCGTCGAGGTAGCGCATGTTCTCCACCGCGTCGTCGAGGTCGATGGGCAGCGCCGCACCGGTGCGTACCGCGTCGGCGAACGCCTCGAGTTGGTAGGTGTAGGTCGACCGGGTGCCGAGCCGTTCGACTCCGACCGTGCCGTCCCTCGAGGACACGATGGTCAGCCGATCGTCGCGGTTCGGGGCCAGATAGTCGTGCAGGAACAGGCTGCCTTCGTCACCGACGATCCGCAGGCTGAACACGAACTCGCCGGCCACCATGGACACCGCGTGCAGGCCGGCGGCGCCGTTGGGGTAGCGAAGATCCAGCACGCAGGACTCGTCGATCTGCGGGCTGGCCAGCGACGCGCGGCCGCCGGTGATCTCCGGCGGCCCACCACACCAGCGGCCGAGCAGGCGCGACACGTGCAGCGAATAGCAGCCCAAGTCCATCAACGCACCGCCGGCGAGGTCGTAGGACCATCGCGGATCGTTGTCGTCGGGAGGCGGCATGGCCATCACCACTTCGACGTGCGCGATGTCGCCGATCGCACCCGCGTCGAGCAGTTCAGTGGTGCGTGCCATCAACGGGTGGAACAGGTAGTGAAAACCCTCGAGGACCACAACGTCGGCTGCGCGCGCCGCGGCCGCCACCTCCTGTGCCTCGGATTCGTTCCGTGCGAAGGGTTTCTCCGAGAGCACCGGTTTCCCGGCCCGGATCGCGGCGAGGTTCCACGGCCCGTGCAACGCGTTGGCGAGAGGGTTGTAGATGACATCGACCTCGGGGTCGTCGATCACCGCGGCATAGGAGTCGAGTACCCGCTCGACCCCGTACTTGTCGGCGAACGCCTCGGCACGACCGCGGTCGCGTGCGGCGACGGCCACCAATCGGTGTCCCAGCGTGCGGGCGGGCCCGACGATGGCCGACTCGGCGATCCGGGACGCGCCGAGCAGTCCGATCCGCAACGGTTCGGTCACCTCGGTCACACCCGCACCGGACGTGCAGCGGCCTTGCGCAGGAACGACATCGAGACCGCCACGTTACCTGCGGCGGCATCGCCGTCGGTTTCGTCGGTGAGGATGGTGTCCTGTTCGAGCACGTACCAGCCGTCGAACCCGGCGTCGACGAGCGTCGCGACGACCTTGGCGATCTTGGCCTCGCCCGCGCCGAGGGGCACGTACATCCCCTGCGCCACCGCGTCGGTGTAGGTCATTTCGCCGCGCTGCACCTTCTCGGCGAGCTCGATCCTGACGTCTTTGAGGTGGGCGTGGGTGATGCGGTCGGTGTAGGCCTGCGTCATCTCCAGCGGGTCGGTCCCGCCGATCAGCAGGTGACCGGTGTCGAGGCAGAGTCCGATGGTGGTGTTCTCCAATACCCGATACACCTCGTCGCGCTGCTCGACCATGGTGCCGACGTGCGGATGCAGCGCGGCGGTGACCCCTCGGGACGCGGCCAGTGCTCCGAGCCGATCCAGGTTGGCCAGCAACGTGTTCCACTGCACCTCGGTGAGGTCGGGACGATCGTCGTATCCGTCGACGCCGGTGGCCGCGGCCAGCACCAGTACGTCACCGCCGGAGGTCTCCAGGCGGTCGAGCACCTCGTTCACCGCAGGAGCGGGATCGTGGTCGGCCTGGTGCAGCACCACTGGAACGAAGGACCCCACACACCGCAGGTCGTAGGCTGCCAGCGTGTCGCGCAGTTGCGCCGGGGCCGATGGCAGGAAGCCTTCGGGGCCTGTCTCGGCTGCGGTGACGCCGAGCTCACGCATCTCGCCGAGGACGCGTTCGGGGCTGAGTTGGTATCCCCATCCGGGGACTTCGCAGACACCCCACGAGATGGGGGCGGCGGCGATGCGGAGGTCAGTTGTAGTCATCGATGAATCCCTTTGGTGGTGCTCGGTGGTCTGGTGGTGCCCGGTCGTCGGATGAGTTCGTGCGACGGCGTCAGCGTGCTGGTACCAGCATGTCCCGGATCTCCTCGATCGGGACCGGCCGGCCGGTGTCGACCGACCGGGTGGCGGCTTCGGCGATCAACGAGACCTCCAGCGCATCGTGTGCGGTGCATGGTGCCGATGTCGTCGGGTTCGTCGACGGGTCCATCACCGATGCGCAGAAGGCAGCGAGTTCGGCGCGATAGGCGGCGGCGAATCGGTCCATGAAGAACCGGTGCGGTGCTGCGGCGGGAAAAGCGCAGTCGGCCTGCATGTTCCGTACCGGGGTGGCGGGGTCCCACCCGGCGACGACGCTGTCGGTGCTGCCGTGAACTTCCAGGCGGCAGTCGTAGCCGCGCGCGTTGTATCGGGTCACCGACACCACGCCGATCGTGCCGCGGGCGAATCGCAGCAGGATCGATGCGGAGTCCACATCGCCGACCTCGGCGAACAGCGGATCGCCCTGGTTGCTGCCGGTGGCGTACACCTCCACCACCTCGTCATCGAGAAGCCAACGGACGGTGTCGAAATCGTGTACGGCGCAATCCCGGAAGATCCCGCCCGACGCCGCGATGTACTCGGCCGGTGGAGGTGCCGGGTCCAGCGTCGTCGACCGCACCGTGGTGATGAAGCCGAGTTCGCCGGCATCGACGGCTGTGCGGGCAGCCGCCATCGCGGGATCGAACCTACGGTTGTAGCCGATCGTCACCGGGACGTCGGTGTCGGCGACGCGGGCGACGACCTCGGCCGACTCGGACACCGACAACGCGATGGGTTTCTCGCACAGGGTGGGAATCCCTGCGGCGATGGCCTTCTCGATGAGTTCGGCGTGCGTGGGGGTGGCGCTGGCGATGACCACCGCGTCGACCCCGGAGTTGAACAGGCTGTCGGCATCGGAGGCGGCCCGTGCCGAGGCCAACCGGTCGGTGGTCGTCGCCACCGCCGCCGGATTCGCGTCGGTCACCACGAGCTCGTCCACCGACGGCAAAGCGGTGAGCGTGTCGGCGTGGAAGCCGCCGATCCGCCCGAGTCCGATGACCCCTACGGTCAGTCCCATCAGTCGATTCCTCCCATCACGATCTGGTCCCAGTCGATGACCGACCCGGTGACCACTCCGCTGCGCTCCGAGAGCAGAAAGACCACGAAGTCCGCGATCTCGTCGGGTTGTCCGAGCTTGCCCATCGGCACCGACGCGTTGGCGTCGTCGATCCAGCTGTCGTCGGCGCCGTGAAAGCGCTTCTGGATGTCGGCCTCGCCCTCGGTCTCGGTCCAGCCGATGTTGAGTCCGTTGATGCGGATACGGTCCCAGCGGTGGGCATGGGCGGCGTTCTTGGTCAGACCGACCAACCCGGCCTTGGTCGCCGAGTACGGCGCCAGAAACGATTGTCCGCCATGGGATGACATCGTGATGATGTTGACGATGCTGCCCGGCGCGTTGCGGCCGACCATGTCGGCCACGGCGGCCTGCATGGTGAAGAACGGGGCCCGCAGGTTGACGGCGACGTGGCTGTCGAAGAGTTCGGGGGTGGTGTCGAGCAGGCTGCCGCGTGTGGTCGTGCCCGCCGCGTTCACCAGGGCATCGATGCGACCGAATTCGGCGATGGTGTCCGCCACGGAGCCGGTCGCTGCGCGCGGATCGGTGAGATCGGCGTGCACGAATCGCACCGGTGCGCCGTTGAACTCGGCGGCGAGTGACTTGCCTTTCTCAGTGTTGCGGCCGCTGAACACGACCGAGGCGCCGGCGTCGACGGCAGCGCGCACGATCGCGGCGCCGACGCCTTGCGTGCCGCCGCTGACCAGTAGTGCCTTGTCGGCCAACAGGTTGCTGCGGTGTCGTGGTTGATCATTCATTTCGGTGACGTCCTTGTCGGGAGAGCTCGGGTCAGGCGATGTGGCGGCGATCCAGTGCCGATAGCTCGGCGTCGAACTGCGCCGCGTCGAGTCCGTCGGCGATGGCCCGGGCGAACAATTCGGCCTGGGATTCTCCGGTCAACCCGGTCAACGGCTGGTCGAGATCGAGATTGCTGGGGAAGGGGTACCCCTCGGCCGACGCGGCGATCACGTTCGCGACCGCGCGATCGTCGGCGGTGCCGGCCAGCGTCTGTACCGACGGATAGATCCACCGCATGACCGCGGAGCGGTCCACGGCGTCCATCGCGCGGCCGAACGCCGAGGACACCTGTAGCAGATTCGCCATCCGCCTGATGTCCGACGATGTGTTGTGGCCGGCCGCGTGGAACAGGGCGGGGTTGAAGAAGACGGCATCGCCCGCCTGCAGGGGGAGCTGGACATAGTTCTGGGCGAAGTGTTCGCGGAACTCCGGCAGGTTGAAAGCGAGATATCCCTGCTCATAGGTCTGTGAGTACGGCAGATACATCGTTGGGCCGGACTCGATCGGCATGTCGACGTGGGCGACGGCGCCCTGCAGGGTCAGCGCGGGCGAGAGGCGGTGGATGTGGGCACGGAATGTCGCGGCGGTGTCGGTGGACATGAAGCCGAGGTGATAGTCGCGGTGCGGGTTCTGCGCCTCTCCACCCGGATTGACGACGTTGATCGCCGAGGTCACCTGATACCACGGACCCAGCCACGCCTCGCTGATCAGATTGAGGACGTCGTTGGAGTAGTAGCGGGTGAACAGTTCCGGCGCCCGTTGGGCGAACTTCTGCAATGCATTCCAGATGCGGTCGTTGGCGCCGGGTTTGGCGAAATGGTCGCCGTTGGCGACGCCGGCCGCACGCTGGTCGGCAATGATTTCGGTGAAGACCTCGGTGGATTCGGTGAGCGCATGGCGGTTGTCGAATGCGCTGGTGAACACCACGATGCCGGGGCCATTGAGCAGCGCATCGGCGAGTTCATCGGACAGGACCGCGCGGTCCTCGCCCGACAGGGCGGTCACGGCGGCCGAATCGTAGAAGAGAACCCCGCGCTCGGTGCTCGCGGCGTGCGGATAGTCGGCGAGGTCGGTGGTGCGCCGGGTGGCCGCGATGAAGTCGTCGAGGCTGCACTCGCTCGCAGAGATCCGGTCGGCCCGGGGCGTCCGGGCGCTGCTGATGGTGCCTGCGCTGCGTACGGTCATCGCGCGCTCCTTGTCGGTGGTCGAGCCAGGTTTCTGGCCGGTGGTCGTGGGGTGGATCGGGCCCTCGGCGATTCCGCCGTGATCACGTCACCAAGAATGGCAAGATCCTATTGTCCGGACAAGAGCGTATTTCCATCAAGAATCCCTCAGGAGTGGGGCGTGCCACATCGTTATCCCGTACGCGAGATCGCGCGTCAGGCCGGCGTGAGTGAGGCGACGGTCGATCGGGTGCTGCACCAACGTCCCGGCGTACGGGAGGGCACGGTCCTGCAGGTCGAACAGGCCATCGCAGACCTCGATCGGCAGCGCACCCAGCTGCGGTTGTCAGGTCGGCGGTTCTTGATCGACGTGGTCATGGAGACGCCTCGACAGTTCTCCGGTCTGGTCCGCGACGCCTTGGAGCAGGAACTGCCGGGGCTGCGGCCCGCGGTGATGCGGGCCCGCTTCCATCTGCGGGAAACCTGGCGGACCGGCGAGTTGATCGCGCAACTGGACACCATCGCCCGTCAGGGCAGCCACGCCGTGGTGCTCAAGGCGCCGGACACACCGGAGATCGCGGCGGCCATCGGCCGACTCACCGCCGCGCGCATCCCCGTCATCACCCTGGTCACCGACGTGCCGATGAGTACCCGGATCGCCTACGTCGGGATGGACAACCGAGCGGCCGGTGCCACCGCGGCGTATCTGATGTGCCAGTGGCTGCGTCGCGTCGACGTCGACGTGTTGGTGCTGACCAGTAGTTCGATGTCGCGCGGTGAGGAGGAACGCGAGATGGGTTTCCGGTCGGTGATGCGCAGCCACGACCCGAACCGCCGGATCGTCGAGGTGACCGATTCCGACGGACTCGACGAGACGTGCGCGGCGCTCACGGCACGGGTTCTCGACGCGAATGCCGATGTGGGGGCGGTTTATTCGATCGGCGGTGGCAATCGAGGGATCGTCTCGGCATTTCGTACCGCGAACCGTACGTGCGAGGTTTTCATCGGGCACGACCTCGGTGACGCCAACCGCACCCTGCTGCTCAGCGGGCACCTGACCGCGGTCCTGCACCACGATCTGCGTGCCGACATGCGCCAGGTCGCGCAGCTGGTGATGCGCTATCACGGCGCACTGCCGGGTGATCAGCGGCCGGTGGCATCGGGGATCCACGTGATCACGCCGTACAACCTTCCTGACGCGTGAGGATGCGACGGATCTCCGCTCCCATGGCGATCGCCGATAAGGTGAGTCGGCCACCCGTCGGACGGAGGATGATGCCCATGAGCTCGATCGGCGATGCAGACGACCAGGACGGCGCCCCGGGGCAGCAGCCGGCATCGAGTACCGACGAGGTGACCGCCCAGAGCGTGCGGCCGAGCACCACCGCCGAACTGCATCCCGATCGCGCCGAGGGCGTCGTCTACCTGAAGCTGATCGGACTGGGCGCGGTGATCGGCATCCCGGCCGCTCTGTTGGCGTGGGGATTTCTCGGACTCGTGCATTGGCTCGAGGATCTGATGTGGACCGATCTGCCGCGGCATCTCGGAGTCGACGAAGCACCCTGGTATCTGGTGCTCGGACTTCCGGTGGCCGGGGCCATCGTGGTCGCGATGGCGACGGCATTCCTCCCCGGCGGAGGCGGTCACTCGCCGCTCGACGGGGTCGGCGTGACCCCGACCCCGTGGCAGTATGCGCCCGGCATCGCACTCGCGGCGATCGGCACCCTCGCGTTCGGTGCGGTGCTCGGTCCGGAGGCGCCACTGATCGCCTTGGGGTCTGCGGTCGGCATGGTGGTGGTGCCGTTCGTGCGACTCCCGGAACAGGGGCATCGGGTGCTGGCCACCGCCGGCTCGTTCTCGGCGGTGTCGGCGCTGTTCGGTGGGCCGCTGGTGGCCGGACTGCTGCTGCTCGAGGCCGGCCTGGCGGCCGGGGCGGCGTTGCTGCCCGCACTGCTGCCGGGGCTGGTGGCTGCGGCTGTCGGCTATGTCGTGTTCATCGGACTCGGCGACTGGGGCGGGCTCGGCGTCATGTCGATGGCGGTTCCGCAGATGCCCGACTACGTCGGCACCCGCATCATCGATCTGCTGCTCGCCATCGTCGTCGGCGTGCTGGCGAGCGTGATCATGTTCCAGGTCAAGAAGGCCGGCACATTCGTCGACAAGGCCGCATCGATCGACAAGCGCCGCCGCTACGGCATCCTCGTCGCGGGCGGCGTCGCGGTGGGGGTGTTGGCATTGATCGCCCGGGCCCTCGGTGCCGACATCGACGACGTGTTGTTCTCCGGACAGACCGCCGTGCCGATGGTTCTGGCCGAGAGCGGGGTCGGCGCACTCGTGGTGATCATCGCGTTCAAGGCGATCGCCTACGCGGTCTGTTTGGGCTGCGGATTCCGTGGCGGTCCGGTGTTTCCGGCGATCTTCATCGGGGTGGCCATCGCGTCGATAGGCTGTCTGCTCTTCGACTGCTCCATCACCTGGGCGCTGGCGGTCGGAGCCGCGGCCGGGATGACGGCCGGCACCGGATTCGTATTCAGCGCGTTGTTGTTCAGCGTGCTGCTGACCGGTTCGGTCGGCCTCGACGCCACGCCTGCGGCGGTGCTGGGTGTCATCGCCGCCTGGCTGACGACCGCCGCACTGTCCCGTCGTCGGCAGTCCGGCGGTTCGGCGGCCGAGGTGGTCACCTGAGGGTGACGCGCGCCGGCGGGCGCCTGTGGGAAACCTGGTCCGAACAATATTTGTTATGACATACTGACACGATGGCGGACCAGATCATGCAGATCCCGGTCGAGCTCGACCGGTCCACGCCGGTCCCGCTCTACCACCAGCTTGCCCAGGCCATCGAGGCCGCGATCGTCCGGGGTGACCTCGGTCCCGGGGATCGACTGGAGAACGAACTCGATATGGCCGGCCGGCTCAAACTGTCGCGGCCGACGATCCGACAGGCGATCCAGGAGCTCGTCGACAAGGGTGTGGTGGTGCGCAAGAGGGGGGTCGGCACACAGGTGGTGCAGAATCCGGTGCACCGTTCGGTCGAGCTGACCAGTCTCTACGACGATCTGACGACCGCGGGGATGCACCCCACCACCCAGCTGCTCGAGTATCGGATCGGCACGCCCGACGAGGAGTTGCGCACCGAGCTGGGTTTGCCGGTAGGGGCCGAGTCGGTGACAGTCAAACGTCTGCGCTGTGCCGGCGGAGAACCCCTGGCCCTGATGATCAACCATCTGCCGGCCGACATCTGCCCGCCCGCCGGAGAACTCGAGAGTGGTGGCCTCTACAAGGGTTTGCGTGGACGGGGTGTGCACATCCGGCTTGCGCGGCAACGTATTGGGGCCAAGGCGGCCGACGCCGACGAGGCGGCACTGCTCGGCGACGAACCTGGGTCGCCGTTGCTGACCATGCAGCGCACGGCCTTCGACGACGCGGGCAAGGTGGTCGAGGTGGGTCGGCACGCGTACCGGGCCGATCGGTATTTCTTCGAGACGACGGTGGTGGATCGCTGAGCCCCGCTGAGTGAGTGGGTAACCCGGTGATCGGGTAGCGGCCGAGGCGCCGACCGAGGTCGTGTATCGAGATCACTCGTGTGTCGCCAGTGGTCTCGATACGCCGCTCGCCCTAGGGGGCTCGCGGCTACTCGACCAGCGGTTGGTGGCTTGGTGGGTCGGACTAGTCGACCTGCGGGGTGGTGCGGTTCGGGCTACTCGACCAGCGGTAAGTGGCCCGGGCGTGTGCTACGCGACTTGCGCCTCGGCTGAGGTGACCAGTGGGTCTGGGGCCTACTCGGCCGGCTGATCGTCGGGGACCTCGTTCTCCTCGGCCACCTGTCCGGAGACCGCGAGCAGGAGCTGCCGCACCGCCATTGCGCGGCGATACGACGCGCCGGCGAGTTTGTCGAGCGCACACTCCGGATCGGCGGGCGGACCCAGATGCGTACAGCCGCGGGGACAGTCGTCGATGGCCTCACGCAGGTCGTCGAAGGCGTCGACGATGTCGTCGAGTCCGACGTGGGCGAGCCCGAACGATCGGATACCGGGTGTGTCCACCACCCAGCCTTGGGGCGACGAGTCCGCGCCGGGCAGGGGCAACACCACCGATTGCGTCGAGGTATGCCGGCCCTTGCCGACCCCGGACACCACGCCGGTGGCCCGCTCTGCTTGCGGCACAAGACGATTGACCAAAGTGGATTTGCCTACCCCGGAATGGCCGACGAGCGCGGTGAGCCGGCCGGTGAGGATGGCGGTGATCTCGTCGAGCGCGTCGTCGCGGCCGCCGAGCACGATCGGCAGGTCGAGATCGGCGAAGGCTCTGGTGAATTCGGCGGGATCGGCGAGATCGGACTTCGTCAGGCACAGGATCGGTGTCAGGCCGCCGACGTAGGCGGCGGCCAACGCGCGTTCCACGAATCCGGTGCGCGGTGGTGGATCGGCCAATGCGGTGACGATCAACAGTTGGTCGGCATTGGCCACCACGATGCGTTCATACGGGTCGGTGTCGTCGGCGGTGCGGCGCAGCACGGTGGTGCGGTCGGCGACCTTGACGATGCGCGCCAGCGTGTCCGGCCGACCGGACAGATCGCCGACCACCGACACCTGATCGCCGACGACGACCGGCGTGCGGCCCAGTTCCCGTGCGCGCATCGCGGTGACCCGACGGTCCGGGTCGCCGTCGAGGACGCAGCCCCAGCGGCCACGGTCGACCGACACGACCATGGCCGAGCGGGCGTCGTCGTGGCTCGGTCGTTGTTTCGTGCGCGGTCGGCTGCCCTTGCCAGGACGTATCCGGACGTCGGATTCGTCGTAGCTCGAGGCGCGCCGACTCACGTCAGGGGTGCCCGATCATTTTCTGCCACATGCCCGGAAAGTCCGGCAGCGTCTTACTGGTCGTCTCCACATCGGACACCGTGAGGCCCTGCACCACCAGCCCGATCAACGCACCTGCGGTGGCCATCCGGTGATCGGCGTAGGACTCCCACACCGCACCGTGCAACTGTCGGGGCACGATGCGCAGACCGTCGTCGGTCTCGGTGCAGTCACCGCCGAGCCGGTTGATCTCGGTGGTCAGCGCCGCCAACCGGTCGGTTTCGTGACCGCGCAGATGCGCGATGCCCGACAGCACCGATTCGCCGTCGGCGAGCGCGCACAGACCCGCCACGGTGGGGGTCAGCTCGCCGATGTCGCGCAGATCGATGCTGATCCCGGTGAGCTTCTCCGGCCCGCGCACGGTCAGCGAACCGTCGGAGAGTTCGATCGCACAACCCATCTCGGCGAGGATGTCGACGATCTGGGCGCCGGGCTGGGTCGTGGTCGCGGGCCAACGTGGCACGCTCACCGCACCCCCGGTCACGGCGGCGGCGGCCAGGAATGCGGCGGCGTTGGACAGGTCGGGCTCCACCACGCGGTCGATCGCCCGGATCGTCGACGGCGGCACCCGCCATGTCTGCGCATCCGGCCGCTCCACCGTCACCCCGCACTCGGCCAACATCTGCACGGTCATGTCGATGTGCGGCATCGAGGGCACCGGTCCGCCGTCGTGGCGCACGGTCACCCCGTCGTCGAAGAGCGCGGCCGACAGCAGCAACCCCGAGACGAACTGCGACGAGGCCGACGCATCGATGGTGACCTCCCCGCCGGACGCGGACCCGGTCCCGGTGACCGTGAACGGCAACCGATCGCCGGTCACCTTCACGCCCAGGTCGCGCAGGGCGTCGAGGATGGTCGCCAGGGGGCGAGTGCGGGCCTGCTCGTCACCGTCGAAGGCGACCCGCCCGTCGGCGAATGCGGCCACCGGGGGCAGGAATCGCATCACGGTGCCGGCCAGCCCGCAGTACACGTCGGCGCCGACCATCGGGTGCGGTTCGATCGTCACCGCGGTGTCGTCGTCGGGATCGATCCGCACGCCGACGCCCAGCGCACTCAGGCCGCTGAGCATCAGATTGGTGTCGCGGCTGCGCAGGGTTCCACGCACCACCGAGGGGCCGTCCGCCAGGGCGGCGAGGATCAACGCGCGATTGGTGATCGACTTGGAACCGGGCAACTCGACGGTGGCCACCACCGGGGCGGACACCGTGGGCGCAGTCCAGACACTCATGCGGTCCAGTCTGTCACGGGCCAACGGTCACCGATCGGGGAGCAGCCGTCACCGGGTGTCCCGTCGCAGCGGGTGATCGGCAGGTACCTCCACGATGATGATCCGACGGTCGTCGGGGTCGCGCACATGCATCTCGATCAGACCCCACGGCTCGGTGCGTGCCTCCCGCACGATCGGGACGTCGGCGGCCCGCAACTCGTCCGTGGCGGCCGCCGCGTCACGTACCTGCAGCCAGAGCATGGCGTCGGCGCCCCCGCCGGTCGCCACCTGGTCGCTCATGTGTGCGGGTACCTCGATATAACCGGTGCCGGCGTGGAAGACCACTCCGCCCGGATACTCGCGGGCCACGGCCAGTTTCAACTGATCGCGATAGAACGCGGTCAGGCGTTCGGGATCGGCCGAACGCAGCAGAATTCGGCTGCTCAGTACCTCCATCTACTGGCCCTCGGTGGACCCGTCGGTGCCACCGAGCGCATGGCCACGGTTCAGGTCGTTGCCATGCCGGGCCGCTTCGTAGATGGCCTTCTCACGCGCGATGCGATCGGTTTCCCCGATGGGCTTGGCGTCACCGAAGGCGAACGTCGAGTCGTGCGGATACTCGTGCGGCTGGTCTGGGTCGTCGTCGATGAGGGCGTCGGCCGGCTGATGATCATGGCGGGGGCTGTCGGACATGACTAAACGATAAACCGAGTTGTGCTCGACCGATCAGGATCCGCGCCGGGAGAATCCGCCGTCGGTGTGCGAGTCCCAGCTCTCGATCAGCCGTAGCACCTTGGGATCGCCCTGCTCCTTGATCCAGGCACACAGGTCTTTCGGCGCGGCCGGGTTGGTGATGATGAACTGGTGCAGATCGGGGTCGTGTTCGGCCAGGTACCGCAGCGTCTCCGGTGGGCTGTCCGGGTTGGCGGCGGCCAGCGCGTCGCGGGGATCGAAGGCCGCGGCGCCCATCGTGTCGCCTGCCGACAGACCCAGGCCGTCCTTGGTGACCACCTCGATCTCACCGGTGTTGTGGTAATCAGCCGGGTCGGGTGAGGTGCTTCTGGTGTTGAGCAGCAGATTCAGCAGGATCGCCGTCAGTGCGCCCGCGGAGATGCCGGAGTGGAAAATGGTCTGGAACCAATCCGGGAACTGGTGATACAGGTCCAGCGACACGTTGACCGGCGCGTCGCCGAGGTCGCGGTTGGTGTAATACAGCTTGGCCTCGGTCAGCATCGCCACACCCACCGAGATGGCCACGACCAGCACGTTGGTGTTGTTGAACTTGACCTTGCTGAGGGTTCGCACACCGCTGGCGGCGACCATGCCGAACAGTGCGACACCGGCGCCGCCGAGCACCGGCATGGGGATGCCCTCGACGATGGCGGCCATCTTCGGCAGCAGCCCCAGGATGACCAGGATGATGCCCGCACAGGTCGCCACATGCCGGGTCTTGACGCCGGTGATGGCGACGAGCCCGACGTTCTGCGCGAACGCCGTGTACGGGAAGGTGTTGAATACGCCGCCGAGGACCGTGCCCAGTCCGTCAGCGCGCATCCCGTCGGCCAGTTTCTGCGGGGTGATCTTCTTGTCGACGATCTCACCGACGGCCACGATGTCGCCGGTGGTCTCGGTCATGATCACCAACGCAACGATGATCAAGGCGATGATCGAGGAGATCTCGAACGTCGGCATCCCGAACTGGAAGGGTTGCGGAATGCCGATCCACGGGTTCTCGCCGACGGCGTCCCAGTTGGCCATCCCGAACGGCAGCGACACCAGCGTGCCGATGACCAGACCGATGAGCACCGACACCCGCTTGATGGGTTCGGGTCCGAACCGTTCGAGCGCGATGATCACCGCGAGGGTGAAGAAGCCGAACGCGATGGCCTTCGGTTCGCCGAAGTCCTCGCCGGTGGCGGTACCGCCACCGAACCACCCGGCAGCCACCCGCATCAGGGAGACGCCGATGATGAGGATGATCGTGCCGGTGACCAGGGGCGGGAAGAAGCGGATCAGCTTTCCGACGACGGGTGCGGCGAGTATCATGAACAACCCGCAACAGATCACCGAACCGTAGATCGCGGTGATGCCGTGGGCCTGGCCGATGGTGATCATCGGCCCGACAGCGGCGAAGGTGACGCCCTGCATGAGCGGCAGCCGCACCCCGAAACGCCAGAAGCCGACCGCCTGCAGGATCGTCGCTATGCCGGCGACGAACAGGTCGGCCATGATCAGGTGGACGATGTCGCCCTGCTCGAGTTGGCCCGCGCTGACCATCGCGCCACCCACGATCAGCGGTACGGCCACGGCGCCCGCATACATCGCCAGCACGTGCTGTATGCCCAACGGCAGCAGCTTGGCCAACGGCGGTATCTCGTCCACCGGGTGAGCTGTGGTCTTGCCGCGCCTGATCGGGTCGAGAACCGCCATACGCAGATGTTTACGAGCCGGACGTTTCGGACAGTGCGCCGACATGTGACGGCCGTGTTTCCGCGAAAATATATCGGCCACAGTCACACCCCGCCGGGCCGGGCACAATGGTGCGATGGTCAGTCGCCGCCGAAGTGCCGGGCTCCTGCTGTACCGCCGCCGCGGCGGCGACGTCGAGATCCTGATCGCCCACCCCGGCGGGCCGCTGTGGGCGCGCAAGGACGACGGCGCGTGGACGATCCCGAAGGGATTGCTGGAACCGGATGAGGAACCTGAGACGACCGCCCGGCGCGAGTTCGCCGAGGAGATCGGGTCGCCGGCACCGGCCGGCCCGGTCATCGAACTCGGCGACGTCACCCAGGCCAGTGGGAAAGTGGTCGCTGCGTTCGCCGTGGAAGGTGACATCGACAGCTCGACCGTCGTCAGCAACAGCTTCGAGATGGTGTGGCCACCGAGGTCGGGGAAGCTTCAGAGCTTTCCGGAGGTGGATCGGGCTGAATGGGTGGACCCGGAGACGGCGCGGGTGAAACTCAATCCGGCGCAGGTGGCGTTCGTCGATCGACTGCTCGACACCCTCGCATCACAACGCTGATCTGCAAGCGGGAGGTCGGGTAGGGCGACCTAACCTCAGCGATTACTGAGTTTCGTCTTGACGCCCGGCCGATCCGGCGCAAACTGAGAATGGTCACCATGGTGTGATGTCGGACACAGTGGCGTGTCCGCAGAGTCGAGGATGTGTCTATGCGAGACGTCTTGCCCACACTCGTGGAGCGCTGGCGCAACGGGGAGACGGTCGGGCTGACGACCGTCGTCGCCACCTACGGGTCGGCGCCACGGCAACCGGGGGCGGCGACGGCCCGCCTGGCCGACGGCGGGGTGATCGGCTCGGTGTCCGGCGGGTGCGTCGAAGGTGCGGTGTACGAACTCGCCGGTGACGTCGTCGAGTCCGGGACGGCGCAGACCGAGCGGTATGGGATCGCCGATGACGACGCGTTCGCCGTTGGTCTCACCTGCGGTGGCACCATCGACGTCTTCTGCGAGCCGGTCTCCCGCGAGACCTGGCCCGACCTCGACGAGATCGGCGCCGCCGTCGATGCCCGACGGCCTGTGGCCGTCGCGACGGTGACATCCAGCGATCAGCCGGACGTGCCGGTCGGGGCGCACCTGACCATCGCACCGGAGCGCGCCCGGGGCAGTCTCGGTGAACCCGAGCTCGATCGGGTCGTCGTCCAGGACGCGCGAGGCTTGCTGGACCTGGGGGAGACCTCGATCCTGCGCTACGGCCCGCAGGGTCTGCGCACCGGCGACGGCATCGCCGTGTTCGTCAACAGCATGGCGCCCTCGCCACGCCTGATCGTTTTCGGGGCCGTCGACTACGCCGCCGCCCTCGCGCATGCCGGAGCCGCACTCGGCTATCACGTGACGGTGTGCGACGCTCGCCCGGTGTTCGCCACGCCGGCCCGTTTCCCGGCCGCGCACGAGGTGGTCGTCGACTGGCCACATCGCTATCTGCGCGCCGAGATGGCTGCCGGCCGGATCGATTCGCGCACCGCGATCTGCGTGCTGACCCACGACCCCAAGTTCGACGTCCCGGCCCTGCAGGCCGCGTTCGAGTCGCCCGAGGGTGTCTACATCGGCGCCATGGGATCCCGGCGCACCCACGACGACCGCATGCGTCGGCTTCGTGAGGAGGGCGCCACCGACGCCGCTCTCGCCCGCCTGCACTCACCGATCGGACTCGACCTCGGCGGTCGCACCCCGGCCGAGACCGCGGTGTCGATCATGGCCGAGATCATCGCGGTTCGGCGCGGCGGAACCGGGGTCACCCTGACCAACCTCACCGATCACATCCATCCAGGCATCAGCCGGATCCAGCCGGACCCGACGAGAGTGGGCGGATGACCGGGTAGACCCGGCCGATCGGACGATCCCCCGATCACAGCAGAGGAGTCATCATGCAGGTACCGGCACCGTTCGAATACGAGCGCGCGACCAGCGTCGATCACGCCATCGGACTCCTCGGCCAGCTGGGCGACGAAGCCCGCCTGATCGCCGGAGGGCACAGTCTGCTGCCGATGATGAAACTCCGGCTCGCGACACCCGAGTACCTGATCGACATCAACGATCTGCACGACGAACTCGGCTACATCCGGTTCACCGACGACGATGTACGCATCGGCGCGATGACCCGACACCACGAACTGCTGGCCAGCGAACCACTGTTCGACACCTTCCCGATCTTCCGCGACGCCGAGCGGGTGATTGCCGACCCGGTGGTCCGTAATCGCGGCACCCTCGGCGGATCACTGTGTCAGGCAGACCCGTCGGAGGATCTGTCGAGTGTGTGCTCCACCCTTGATGCACGCTGCGTGATCCGAGGCTCCGACGGGGAGCGGGTGATCAGCATGGCGGACTTCCATCGCGGCCCCTACGAGACCGCCGTCGAACAGAACGAAATGCTCACCGAGGTGCGGGTTCCGGTCCGGCCGGGCGGCGCCAGCGCATATGAGAAGGTCGAGCGACGCGCGGGGGATTGGGCGGTGGTCGCCGCGGGTGCCGCGCTGTGGCTGACCGACGGCACCATTGCCGACGCCCGCGTCGGCCTGACCGCGGTCGGCGCCAACACCACCGACATCCCGGCGATCTCCGAGGCGCTGCGTGGCGCGGACCCGACTGAGCAGACTTGGCGGCAGGCAGGTGAGGTCGCCGCGCAGGCCTGTGATCCGGCCGCCGACGGTCGGGGCACCGTCGACTACAAACGCCATCTCGCGGCCGAACTCACTGCACGAGCCCTGCGCCGCAGCGCGCAACGACTCGGGGTCGAGGCATCGACCCCGGCCACCTGATCACCCGCCCATCCCGAATCCGCGAAAGATGCCGACCGGCAAGGAGAATCCGATGCAAGTGACGATGACCGTCAACGGCGAGTCGGTGACCCGCGACATCGAGCCGCGCCTGCTGCTCGTTCACTTCCTGCGCGACCACCTCGCCCTCACCGGCACTCACTGGGGCTGCGACACCAGCAACTGCGGGACCTGCGTGGTGCAGGTCGACGGACAGCCGGTGAAGTCGTGCACGATGCTTGCCGCGATGGCCGGCGGTCACGAGGTGCGGACCGTGGAGGGGCTCGAACAGGGCACCACGCTGGATCCGCTGCAGCAGGGATTCATGGAATGTCATGGGCTGCAATGCGGATTCTGCACACCCGGCATGCTGATGACGACCCGCGCACTGCTCGACGAGAACCCGAATCCCACCGAGCACGAGATCCGGGAGGCGATCAGCGGACAGATCTGCCGCTGCACCGGCTACACCACGATCGTGCGATCGGTGCAGTGGGCCGCACAGCACGGGGCCGCACACCAACCCGACGGCACGAGTGAGGCATCGGCCGCCGATGACGTTGCGGAAGAGGCACTTCGATGACCATCACCACTCCACCCGAACCGGCATCGGCGTCCGGACCCGACGACCTGGTCGACAACAATCACAAGCCGATGGGCTACGGCCGGATGCTGCGCAAGGAGGACCCGCGTTTCATCCGTGGACTGGGTCGGTACTGCGATGATGTGCAGTTGCCCGGCATGCTGCACATGGCGATTCTGCGGTCCCCGGTGGCGCACGCGAAGATCGTCAACATCGACACCACCGCGGCCGAGGCGCTGCCGAAGGTGAAGGCCGTCATCACCGGTGACACCCTGAAGGGTTTGGGACTGGACTGGATGCCGACCCTGTCGAACGACGTGCAGGCGGTGCTGGCGACCGACAAGGTCCGCTTCCAGGGCCAGGAGGTCGCGGCTGTCGTCGCCGAAGATCGCTATGCGGCACGGGATGCGCTCGAACTCATCGATGTCGACTACGAGATCCTCGACGCGGTCCACGATGTCCGCACCGCATTGGACCCGTCGGCGCCGGTGATCCGCGACGATCTCGAGGGCAAGAGCGACAACCACATCTTCGACTGGGAGACCGGCGACAAGGCCGCCACGGACGCGGTATTCGCCGACGCCGACGTGGTGGTCACCCAGGACATGGTCTACCCGCGCGTGCACCCCGCACCGATGGAGACCTGTGGCGCGGTCGCCGATTTCGATCGCGTCGACGGCAAGCTCACCCTGTGGTCGACGAGCCAGGCACCACACGCACATCGCACCCTGTACGCATTGGTCGCCGGCATCCCCGAGCACAAGATCCGTGTCATCTCACCGGATATCGGCGGCGGGTTCGGCAACAAGGTGCCCATCTACCCCGGTTATGTGTGCGCGGTGGTCGGGTCGATCGTCACGGGCAAGCCGGTCAAGTGGATGGAGGACCGGACCGAGAACCTCACCAGCACCGGGTTCGCCCGCGACTACGTGATGCGCGGCGAGGTCGCCGCCACGAAAGACGGACGGATCCTCGCCATCCGCACCAACGTCCTCGCCGACCACGGGGCCTTCAACGGGGTAGCTGCCCCGGTCAAATACCCGGCGGGATTCTTCGGCGTTTTCACCGGTAGCTATCAGCTCGAGGCCGCGTACTGTTCGATGACCGCGGTGTACACGAACAAGGCGCCCGGTGGTGTCGCTTACGCCTGTTCATTCCGGATCACCGAAGCCGTCTATCTCGTCGAACGTCTGGTCAACTGCCTCGCCCACGAACTGCAGATGGATCAGATCGCGCTGCGGCGCAAGAACTTCATCCAGCCAGACCAGTTCCCGTACACCACCAAGACCGGGTGGATCTACGATTCCGGCGACTACGACGCCGCGATGACCGAAGCGATGCGGATCGCCGACTACGACGCCCTGCTTGCGGAGCAGGCCGCCAAACGCGAGCGCGGCGAGCTGATGGGTATCGGCGTGGCCTTCTTCACCGAGGCGGTCGGTGCCGGACCGCGCAAGGACATGGACATCTTGGGCCTGGGCATGGCCGACGGATGTGACGTGCGGGTCCACCCCACCGGCAAGGCCGTGGTCCGGTTGTCGGTGCAGTCCCAGGGGCAGGGGCATGAGACGACGTTCGCGCAGATTGTCGCCGAGGAACTCGGTATCGCCCCCGACGACATCGACGTCGTCCACGGTGACACCGACAACACACCGTTCGGGCTCGGTACCTACGGCAGCCGATCCACACCTGTCTCGGGGGCGGCGGCGGCGATGGCCGCCCGCAAGGTGCGCGACAAGGCGAAGCTCATCGCGGCGGGCATGCTCGAGGTCTCCGTTGCCGATCTGGAATGGGAGAAGGGGACTTTCGCCGTCAAGGGTGATCCGGGCACCACGGTGACGATCGCGGAGATCGCGATGAAGGCGCACGGCGCGGGCGACCTGCCACCCGGAGTCGAGGGCGGGCTGGACGCGTCGGTGGTCTACAACCCCGCCAACCTCACCTACCCGTTCGGTGCCTACATCTGTGTGGTCGACGTCGACCCCGACACCGCCGTGGTGAAAGTGCGACGGTTCATCGCGGTCGACGACTGCGGCACCCGGATCAACCCGATGATCGTCGAGGGGCAGGTGCACGGCGGGCTGACCGACGGTATCGGGATGGCCCTGATGGAGATCATCGAGTTCGACGAGTCGGGCAACTGTCTCAACGGGTCGCTGATGGATTACCTGATCCCGACCGCGCTCGAGGTGCCGCATTGGGAGACCGGACAGACCGTGACACCCTCGCCGCACCATCCGATCGGCGCCAAAGGCGTCGGCGAGTCGGCGACCGTCGGGTCACCACCCGCGGTGGTCAACGCCGTCGTCGATGCGTTGGCACCTTTCGGTATTCGCCATGCCGACATGCCGCTGACCCCGTCCCGGGTGTGGGAGGCGATGCAGGGCAGGGCACGGCCGCCGATCTGAGATCGTGACGACAGGAGCAGCATGACATCCGAACACGGCAGATCGCTGGACGAGATGGCCGCCGACCTCACCGATCGGCGCAGACCGTTCGCGCGCGCCACCGTGGTGCGGGCGCAGCCGCCGACATCGGCCCGGGCGGGCGACCAGGCGTTGGTGATGGCGGACGGAGAGATGTTCGGATTCGTGGGCGGCCAGTGCGCGGTCGAATCGGTGCGCCAGAGTGCCGTCGACTCGATCGCCGCCGGTGAAGGGGTCCTGCTGCGGGTTCTGCCCGAAGGCGCCGAGACGTATCCGGAGACCTCTGGCGCGCGGGTCGCGGTCAACCCATGTCTGTCCGGGGGTGCGCTGGAGATCTTCATCCAACCGGTGGTGCCCACCCCGATCATTCAGGTCGTCGGGGACAAGCCGATCGCGTTGGCCATCGTCGACCAGGCCCGGTTGCTGGGTTGGGCGGTGAGCCGGGTGGACCAGGAAGCCGCCGGCGTGTGGGAGTTCACCGAACCCCATGGGGTGGTGGCCTCGATCATCGCCAGTCACGGCGGTGATGAGGCCGCGGCGATCCGCACGGCACTTGATCACCACGTGCCGTTCGTCGGACTGGTGGCAAGCGTGAGGCGCGGCGCAACGGTACTCGACGCGATGGATCTGTCGGTGACCGACCGTGCATGCGTGCACACCCCGGTCGGCCTCGACATCGGTGCACGCACGCCGCCGGAGATTGCGCTGTCGGTGCTGGCTGCGGTGGTGGCGGCCATTCGGCGCGACGGTCTGGCCGGCACCGGCGCACCCGAGGATGCCCCAGCTGTAGTCGAGCCTCGACGCGAGGTCGACCCGATCTGCGGGATGACCGTGATGGTGTCCGCCGATACCATCGAGTATGACGACGATTCCGGCTCACATTGGTTCTGCTGCAAAGGATGTCGGGACACCTTCGTCGCGCGGTCGGCGGGTGGGTTGCAGGCGGCTCGATGACGTCGCCGTTGTTCTCCTCGGCCGACGACGTCGCGCGCCACCTCGATGCCGTGGATTATCTCGCCGACGAAGGTCTGGCGACTGCGCTTTTCCTGGCGACGTCGCTGCAGATGCCGATCCTGCTGGAAGGTGAACCGGGGGTGGGTAAGACGTCGGCGGCGACCGCACTGGCCACCGCCCTGGACACCGACCTGATCCGCCTGCAGTGTTATGAGGGGCTGGCGGCCCACGACGCCCTGTACGAATGGAACTATCAGCGTCAACTGCTGGCCATCAAGATGGCGGAGTCGCGGGGTCAGGATTTCTCCGACGCGGATCTGTATGCGCCCGAGTTTCTCTCGGAACGGCCGCTGTTGGCGGCGATCCGGCACCGCGGAGCCCGCCCGCCGGTTCTGCTGATCGACGAGATCGACCGCGCCGACGATGAATTCGAGGCATTGCTGTTCGAGTTCCTCGGTGAGGGCGCGGTCACCGTGCCGGAACTCGGCACCATCCGGGCGCAGCGTCGGCCGCTGGTGGTGCTGACATCCAACCGCAGTCGTGAGCTCCACGAGGCGTTGCGGCGGCGCTGCCTCTATCACTGGATCGTCTATCCCGGTGCGGCGCAGGTGGTCGCGATCTTGCGGCGCACGGTGTCCGGCGCCTCGGCACCCCTGCTGGAAGACGCGTCGGTGTTCGTCGGTCGGGTGCGGGAACTCGACCTCGACAAGCCGCCGGGTATCGCCGAGGCGATCGACTGGGTGTCGGCCCTGATCACCCTCGGTGTCACCGAGTTGGTCGCCACCACGGTGGCGCCCACGCTGGGCACCCTGGTCAAGACGCCCGACGACCACGAGACGCTGCTGGCGGCGCTCGAACACGGTTCCGTGCTCTGAAACGGCGCCCGGAATGACCAGAGCGGCGATCGTGGCGCATGTCGACCGGGCGGCTTTTGCGGCCGGTTTCATCGACCGGCTGCGAACCGCGGGGCTGCCGGTCGGTCACGCCGATGCCGCAGTATTGTGCCGCGCACTCGACGTGCTGGGGCGAGCCGTGCTGTCGGATCGACGGCAGCTGTATTGGACGATGCGGATCACGCTGGTGCGTAGGCAATCCGACCTGTCGACGTTCGATGCCGTGTTCGCCGCGGTGTTCGACGATGCGGTCTTCTCGCTGGATCCGGTCGCGATGCGCAGTCGGTCGACGGTTCGGTCGGGGCAACAGGACCGTCCGGTTGCCAGGGATGCGGCCGGACGTGGGGGTGCGGGAGACACGTTGCCGTGGGCGACGCTGCCGCGCATGTCGGTCGTCGACGAGTCGGCCGCCGGAGATGACGATGGTTCACCGGTCTGGGTGCCTCGTCCCAGCGCCATCGAAGCGATTTCCGGACTGCCCTTCGACCGGTTGGACACCGCACAACTGCGGCAGGTCGAGGCATGGTTGGACGGCGCGATCGCAACGTGGCCCCGTCGACGCGGGCGTCGGGAACGAACGCGCGTCGATGGTAGGCGAATCGACCTGCGCGCCACATTGGCACGTTCCCGGTACACCGGATGGGAGCTGGCCGACGTTGTCTATCGCGGGGCGATGTGGCGCGATCGCCGCGTGGTGATGATCTGCGACGTGTCTGCGTCCATGCAGGCCTACACCAGCGCCTACCTGCACGTCATGCGTGTACTGACGCGATACGGACGCGGCGAGACCTTCGCGTTCGGCACCACGCTGACTCGGATGACGCCGATGCTGGCCCGCTCCTCGGTCGACGACGCCATCGAGAAGGCGAGTGCGCAGGTGACCGACCGATTCGGCGGAACCCGGATCGCGTCGAGCCTGCAGGCACTGGTCGCCTCCCGCCACGGGCAGACGCTGCGCGGAGCGATCTGCGTGATTGCCTCCGACGGTTGGGATTCTGACGATCCGGCGCATATGACACGCGCGATGGCGCGGATAACGCGCCGAACCTTCGCGGTGGTCTGGCTCAACCCGCGCGCCGGTGCCGACGGGTACGAGCCGCTCGTGGGCGGCATGGCTGCCGCCCTGCCGTACTGCGACCGCGTGCTCCCGGCGGCGACAGTCGCCGACCTCGCCGATCTGGTCACCGCGGTGACCGAGCTTCGCCGGCGATGAATGGTTCACGGACTCGATTCCACCAGGTGACGTCAATTCCACAGGGTGACATAGACCGCGGGCCGGAAGTTCTTCACCGGTACACCCGAACCGCGCAGCATGGCCTGGATCGCCCTCGGAGTGGTGACGAAGCGCATGAGTTCACCGGCCGTGCGGGTGGCGTCGTGGGCGAGGGTCGTCGCGCTCCAGGTGGCGCGCCGGTGCACACCCGCACCTGAGACGCGGGTGAGGCGCCCGGCGGCCAGATCGGAGTGCACCGCGAAGGTCAGCGCCAGCGTCAATCCGGTGCCGCGTTGGGTTTCCTCCCAGGCGGCGGCGTCGCTCTGGAAGATCCGCTGGGATTCCTCGGCGATGCCGAGATCGGCCAGCATCTCGGGAATGGCGCCGCGTTTTCCGGTGGCCGATGGGCCGAGATTCCAGGTGGCGTAGGCCAGTTCCTCCGGGCTCGCCCGCCGCTCGGTGAACCGATGGCTCGGGGCCGCCATCACCTCGATGTCATAGGTCAGGAACTCGCGGCTGCTCAGCGCCGGGACGGCCGCCGTCGTCTCCGATTCCAGCGGTGCCGGTCCGATGGCGATGTCGACGGCACGCGAGGCGAGCAGGGTGGCGAACTGATCTGGCGGCTGGACGGTGAGTTCCACCCCGAGGTCCTTTGCGCGGCGCGTGAACAGATCGATCAACCCGCCGGCGGCGTGCTCGGCGAACAGGCTCGACGCGGCGAGGCGAATTGTCCGCTGGCCACCGGCAGCGGCTTCGACTTCGCTGACCGTTTGGTCTTGCAGGCCCAGGATCTCCACTGCGCGCGCCGCGAGCCGCAAACCCCCAGGGGTGAACGCCAGTCCGGAATGTGTGCGTCGGAACAACTGGTCGCCCAGGCTCTTGCGTAGTTGGGCGACATGCATCGACACCGCCTGCTCGGTGAGGCCGAGTTCTGCTGCTGCTTGCTTGACCGACCCGGTCCGCACGATGGCGACGAATGCGCGCAGTTGGGCCGATGTCATGGACCCCATGGTATTTGAGGCCGCGCCGCGGTGAGCCGATCGATCGCGGCATGATCTGCCGCGAGTTGTCGGTGAATGCCGCTCCACATCACAAACGGGAATGATTACCATTAATGATTTGAAGGTCGATAACGAACGAGGCGGTCCGATGGTGACCGTGTGTGCCGGTCACCGATGCAGAGCGCTCTGGCAATTGCTCGACGAATCGTCGTCAGATCCCGACGATGTCATGCCCCAACGCACCTCGGATCAGCTCAAACACGCCATCAGGGACACCCCGCCGAGTGTCGAGAGGTTCCGCGGACGCTCCGCTCCGTTGTGATCAGGCCGCACGGCCGTCGATGACTGCACCCGTCTACCCGTTCACCGCCGTCCTTGGGTCCGGCGCCCTCAATGGAGGACTGTTGCAGACCGCCGTTGAGGCGGAGTCTCGATCCATTTGGCCGATGTGCGAGTTATCCCGACAGCGTGGCTTCTCAGTCACTGACGACTCGATAGCGGATCAACCGAGAGCTATTGAGCACCACCGCAACCGACGAGGCGTTGTGCAGGATCGCCGCGATGACAGGAGAGAGCGCGCCGCCCGCGCCCACGATGAGCCCGACCGCATTGACCGCGATCGACATCCCATAGTTTTGCCGAATCACGTCCACCGTGTGGCCGCCGAGATCGCGGATGTCGAGAAGTTTGCGGAGATCGTCACCGGCAAGGGCGATGTCGGCCGTCTCCACCGCGACATCGGTGCCGGCGAGACCCATCGCGATATCGACGTCGGCGGCAGCGAGGGCCGGTGCGTCGTTGACACCGTCACCGACCATGGCCACCACGTGTCCGCGGGCCTGGAGTTCGTGGACCAGCGCAAGCTTGTCGTCCGGAGTGACCTCGGCCGCCCACTGGTCGACGCCGAGTTGGCCGGCGATGGTCGCGGCAGTGACCGGATGGTCGCCGGTGAGCATGGCGATCTCCGTGACACCGTCGGCGCGCAGGGCGTCGAGGACGGCCCGCGCCTCCGGCCGCAACTCGTCGGACAGACTGACGAGGCCGACGAGTTGTCCGTCGACGGCAAGGAGGAGAGGGGTCTCGCTGGCGTGCCGCAGCTTGTCGACCCAGTCGAGGGCATCCTCGCCGATGGCGACGCCGTGATTCTCCAGCAGAGACGGGCTCCCCAGGAGCAGTTCGCGCCCATCGTCGGCTCGGGTGCGCATGCCGAGTCCGACGATCACCTCGCACTCTGCGTGGGTGGGAATCTCGATGCGGCGCTCTTCGGTCGATCGGATGACCGCCTCGGCCAGTGGGTGGCGTGAATGGATCTCCGAACTCGCGGCATAGGCGAGGATCTGTTCGGGTTGCCAGTCGTCGGAGAATGCCACCACATTGGTGACGATCGGTCGTCCCACGGTGAGCGTCCCGGTCTTGTCGAACACGACCGCGGAGATGCGGCTGGACTCTTCGAGGTGCGAGCCGCCCTTGATCAGGATGCCGCGGCGGGCGCCGTTGCCGATGGCACCACTGATCGCGGTCGGCGTGGACAGGCCAACCGCGCACGGGCAGGCAATCAGCAGCATGGTCATCGTCCGGCGTAGATCGCGAGTGGCCAGCAGGGTCAGCGCTGACAGCGCGAACGACGCGGGTACGAATCGGCGGGAGAAGTTCTCGCCGACCGTCTGGATCGGAGCGCGGTCTCGTTGCGCCTCCTCGACGCGGGTGATGATGCGGCCGATGGCCGTGTCGGGGCCGACGGCGTCTGCCTCCACGACGATGCGGCCCGTCATGACGACCGATCCGGCCTGTATCCGGTCGCCGGTGTGTTTGGCGACCGGCAGGTTCTCGCCGGTCAACGCCGATTGATCGACCACGGCTTCGCCATCGACGATGACGCCGTCGACGGCCACCGCGATCTGTTCGTGCACGATGACGTGATCGCCAACGTGCAGTGCGTCGATCGGTGTCTGAACCTCGGTGCCGTCGTCGAGGCGTACCCAAGCGGCGTCCTGGGTGCCGCGCAACAGATCGGATATCGCGCGCCGGGTTCTCCGCAGCGTGAGGTCCTGTAGGAACTCGCCGATGTTCAGCAGCCACAGCACCGTGAGCGCCACGACATTCTCCCGCAACAGCAGACTGGCGATCGTCGCCGCGGATACCAGCGCGTCGGTACCGGCACGGCCACCCCGCAGCGACCGCAGAGCGCCCTTGAGGAACGGGTATCCCGAGAAGATGGTGATCGCGGTCGCCGCGGTACGGGTCGTCGGTCCGAGGAACGGGGGATGGCGGAAGACGTACCGACGAACGCCGAGCAGTACCAGTGCGCCCGCGCCTATTCCCATGCGGAGGAGATCGCTGTTGGTGATCTCCGCCGAGTGCGGCGGGCGCTGGGGGACATGCTCGGGGTCGGTGAGGGCAGCGGCTTCGATCGCGTGCATGACGGCGGTACGGTCGGTTCCGTTCCGTAGCCAGACGACGACCGACGCCGTCCGCGGATACGCGTGAACGGCGCGCACACCGTGTACGTGCGCGACGCTCTCTTCGATCGCCACCGCCCGCTGGTCGCCGGTGTGGCGATCCGCGCAGCGCAGCCACGGCACGGTCATGCGGACTCGGCCGGCGGCATCGGAGCGAGTGGCGATGTGTCCCGTCGGATTGTCCAACGCTGTGGCGGTGGTCGTCGTGCTCACCCGGTCAGTGGTCGTGGTCGTGCGTGACTGCAGTACCGGGCGGTGTCGACTCCTCGCCTAGGCGACCTTTCGCCTCTGCCACGATGTCCGAGGTGTTCAGCCGGACCGATTCGGCAACCTCTTCGGCCTTGCGGGTGCCGCGAATGCCCCAGGTGGTGGCGATGACAGCGCCCTCGCGCAGCGGCGCCCGACGGACGACGGCGCGTGCAGCATCGTAGGCGGCGGCGCCGACCAAGCCGGTGGCGACGGTGGCGCCCGCTTTCGCGAGTAGTCCGTGGATCGACACTGAAGTTCTTCCTGCAGTATTCGTCGGCAAACAGACTTCCATACGACGTCATTCTTGTCGGAATCGTTTCCATTACAGCATGAGCGTCCGGCAATTCGGAAATCGTTGTCGATAAGGGGTAGCGTTGGTCTCGACGTCGCGTGATTGCCGTGGCGCTCAACCTGCCGGCGCCGCAACTGCTATACGTACCTGCGAGATATCGAACTGTGAACTGGGTCAATACAATTCGCTCGAAAGACTCTGCCGACGCCAGGGACGCTGCCTGGTCGCTGCTGCTGGTTGTCGCTGCTCTGGCAGTCACCGCGCTCGTGGTGGTTCACCTCAGCGCTTCGCCCGCTCAGCCGAGCGTGGACGAACGTTCCGCGCAGAGTAGCGACGATGCTGCGACCGGTCAGGTGTCGCCGATGGCGCAGGTTCTGAACTGTGAGGGCAACACTGATGCCCGATTGATCACAGTGAGTCTGAGCGAGCAGAGTCTTGCGCTGTGTGAACACGACAATCCCGTCGGATACTCACCGGTCACCACGGGCCGGGTGGCGCTCGGTGACGGAACGCCGCTGGGCACCTGGCACATCAACAGCCGCGAGACAGATCGGTTCCTGACCGGTCCGGACTATCGGGTCTTCGTCAACTATTGGCTGCCGTTCGTCGGTGACTACGGATTCCACGACTCGTCGTGGCAGGACTTCGCTTACGGCGATACAACCGCATACAAATCGCGCGTATCGCGCGGCTGCATACATGTACCGCGACCGGAGATGGACAAGCTGTACCAATGGGTTCGCATCGGGACGACGGTGACCATCGTCCCCTGATCGATGGCATCTCGCCGTTCGGGAGTCACAGGAGATACGTCCTTGTCATCGACTTCCACAACTCGAGGTGTGGGTCGGTGGTCGGATCGCGGCGGTCGATGAGATAGGTGGTGGCCACCCCACGCATGCTCGACAACAGCAGCGGGTACAGCTCGGGGTACCGCGGTCGGGAGGTCAGTTCGTCGCCGAGGAAACTGGCGACGGCGCTACGCACCGTCGGTCCCAGGCGCCGTTCCGTCGGCACCAGTGCGTTGCGGAGCTGCTCGTTGGTCCGTGCGGCGATCCACAGTTCCATCGATGCGACGAAATACGGTTGGTGAAACGTGGTCCAGCCCAGTTCGATCGCGGGCCCGATCCGTTCGGCGGGATCACTGGGCCAGTCCACCTGTTCGGGCATTTCCGCGATGCGGGTGCGTGCGAGATGATCGACGGCGGCCATCAGAAGGCTGTCTCGGGAGGGGTAATGATGCAGTAGCCGGCCCCGCGTCACACCTGCTTCGGCCTGAATCGCCAGTGTGCTGGTCTTGGCGTAGCCGCGTTCGACCAGTATGCGGAGCGCGGCATCGAGGATCTGGGACCGGGTGCGCTCACCGCGTGGCCGGGTGGCCGGGTGGTCGGTTGCGCGCGGCGAGGGATCCATGCCGCGAGTCTAGTGTCGACGCGGCGCGCTGTGCTGCGGCGTCAGACGTCGAGGACATGCGGTTGACCCGCGCGATAACGCTTGCGGTCTTCGTCCTTGAACGGATCGAGCATCGGCAACTCCCACAACGGGAAGACCGGCGCGGGCCGTGCGGGACTGTCGGCTGCCGCGAGGATCGCGTTGGTGGCTCGTCGACCGGATTCGTTGGCTCCCTCCATCGTCGCCAGATCGATGTTGGTCCGGACGTGGTCGCCGGCGATGAAGAAGTTCGGCAGCCGGGTGTGCGCGGTGGGACGATCCGCGTAGGAGCCGGCGGTGTTGACCATCAGCGGGGTGGCGTTCTGGATGGTCGGGGACCAGGTGATACCCGGGTCCAGCGACCAGCTGACCAGTTCCTCATCGCGCAGGATCGGCTTTCCGCCGGCGTTCATCGCCCGGCTCATCTGCGCCCACACCTCGCGCGCGATCTCCTTGCGGGTGCACTGTTTCGCGGTCTTGCCGTAGAGGATTCCGGGCTTCTCCCATTCGGAGATGTCGATGGACAGGCAGTCGCGCACCGTGCCGTCCCCGTAGGTCTTGGCGAAGTCGACATTCCACGGCTTCGCCTGGAACAGTCCCGTCAGCGCCCATGGGGTTCCGAGTGATGCGATGTGACTCGGCGGCACCTCGGATTCGCGGGACAGGAAGTACTGGATGCCGACCATCCAATCGTCTTGTAGGCGATGGATTCCGGCCAGTGTTGGATCGGCACCCACGAGGTCGGGGGTGAGCAACGGCTTGAGTCGGTCGATGGGCATCGCCGCGACGAACCAATCGGCGGTCACGGTGCTGCCGTCGCTCATGGTGGCACCGGTGATGCGTTTGCCCGCCACCTGGAATCGGCTGACGCCGGTCCGCATGGCGAAGCGCACCCCACGCGACCGGAGATAGGCGACCCACGGATCGATCCAGGTGTGATTGGTCGGCCCGTTGAGGATCCGGTCGACGCCACCGTTGACCAGCTCCGCGTCGTACTGCCCGACCAGCCCGGTGGCGGAGGTGGCCAGCGCCAGGCCGATCTGGCCGATCGTGCGAGCAGACGCGGTGTGTGACTTCGCCGCGACCAGGGCACGTGTGAGTGCGCCCGCCAGGTAGGCGCGGTAGGCGGGCGACTTGCCGTCTGCTTTGACGAACTGCAGCCAAGATTGCTTCTCCCACTGGCCCAGGCGTCGTTCCTCGCAACTGGTAGCGATGACGAGCTCGAGAGCCACGAAGTAGGCCAGCTCATGCGGCGGGATGTCCACCACGAACTTCAGACCGGTGGTCAGTGCGTTGCGCAGGTTCTCGAGGTTGACGATGTCGGCGGCATGGTCAACGAAACCCATGATCGAGGCGGGGGCCGACACCGGCGCGTACCCCGCGTCGTCGAATGCGACGACCGCGGCTTCGACGTTGACCAGGTGACGGTGCTTGACGTCGCCGCCACCGGCGAGCGGAATGCGCTCCATCGTGTCCGGAACATGTTGGTAGCAGCCTGGATAGAAGCGGAAGCCGTGTTCTCCCGGCAGATGGTGACGACCGCCGCGTGCGGTGTTCGGCACATCGTGGCTACGCGCCTTGCCGCCGAGGAAGGCGGGCTCGTACACGGTCACCCGGAATCCGCGCTCGATCAGTTCGTGCGCGGCCGCCAGCCCTGACATCCCGCCGCCGAAGATGGCCACCTCGCGGCCCTTGCTCTGGCCGACGCGCGGGACCGCTCGGGCCGACGGCACCGCCACATTTGGTAAGGCGACCGCGGTGCCGGCCAGCACCGCTGCGGCAGCCGCACCCTTGAGTGCGGAACGTCGATTGATGTCGTTTCGGTCGATGTCCATGGTCCCCGTCCCTCGACAAACCAGTCAGTACTGACTGATGTGATTTCTACCACTCTTAGAGCGACCGTGGGACGAGTTGGCGAAACAGTCTCAAAAAGTTGGTCAAGTGTCTCAGTGGGCACGTGGTGCCGTGTGGACGAGGCCATCGGGAGCCACTCGACGGTAAACGGTGCCCACTCGACGGGAAACGGCGCCCAGTCAACGGGTCTGACTGAGGAAGGGCGCGACGAGGTCGGGGGAGACGGTGTCGATGACGTGTGCGGACGACTCTGGTGCGAGGTCGACCATCGCGTAGGCCTCGGTGCCGGCGGCGGTCGCCAGCACCAGCGTCTCGACGCCGCGGCGACGCTGGAACAACGATTCGCGCGAGGCCCAGCCGACGACACCGTCGCGGGCCACGGCGTAGCGATGACGCGCGACCCGCGGTGGGGCGACGACCACCGACCGATCAGTGATCCGGTATCCGAGATTGCGGTAGCGCACCACGCCGAGGCCGCTGCCGCCGATCGCAGCGGCGATGGCGACGGCCAGCCACGGCCAGGTCAGCGGGCCCGCGACGGCGACGATCACCAGGACGGCGATCAGAGCGCCGCCGAGAAAGCCGCGGGTGAGGCGTCGCGACCGGGCCCCGGAACCGTGTCGGATCAGCGGCACCGTGAGTTCGTCGCCGTCGTGGGTCACCAGCCGGCCGACACGGATCGCTTCGTCGGCCGGTGCGGGTGGCAGCAACAGTGGGCTCTTGGACGATCCGGTGGCGATGGCATGCAGACGTGCTCCATGCAGCGGCCGCATCAAGATCGGTTCGTGAAGGTGGACGCCGCGAATCCGTTCCTCATCGAGGCTGGTCGCGTTGGTCGTCAGGAGTCCGCGCCGAATCCGCAACGTCGCGTCGTCGCCGTTGCGGCTCAGATCGAAGTTCCAGTACCCGAGTACGTAGCCCGCGACCGACAGCACCGCACCAACGACGAGCACGGCCACGACTGCCGTCGTGACGAGCAGCGGTACCGGAATCGCGCGGAGCCGGTCGGCGGTGCTCTCGGCGATGTCGGCCCCACGTTCATAGAGGCCGGCCTCACCGGCGATCTGCGCGGCGAGCCCACCGACGGCGGCGGCCGCGGCGAGCCCTGCCATCGAGAACGGTGCATAGCGCAGCCAGGACAGCCGAAAGCGTGAGAGCTGCTGGGGAGCCGACACGCGATCGGAGGGTGTAGCGGTCTGGGCGCTGTCGCGCGCCGCGGTCGCCATCAGGGATTCGTGCAATCCGTGGGCTTCGGGTGCACCGATCGCGTTGAGTTCCACCACCGACGACTGCTTGTCACCGCCGGTACCGATCCGGACCTTCTGCAGGCCGAGGATGCGCAGCGGGAGCGATGCGGTGAGGTCCACGCTGCGCACGCGGTCCCGGCGGGCGGTGGCCACCTTCTTGGTCAGCCACCCGCTGCGCACCCGCACGTGTTCGTCGGTCACCTGATAGCGGGTCGTCAGCCACGGGACCAGGGCGACCACCACCACGGCGACGACGCCGAGCGCCAGCATGAGCAAAGGCGCGTTGCGGCCGGCGAAGACGATCGCCAGTGCCACCGGGATCAGCTGCGGCAGTTGCTCTACGGGGCGGACCGCCATCATCCAGGGGGACAGACGATGCCACTGGTCGTGGCGGTCGACGACGATGGCGCCGGGGTCAGGTCGCGTCATCGGTGTCGGCCTGCGTACGCGCGGTGAGGTCGGCGGCGGTGGTGCGTGCGACAGCTGAGTCGAGTCCGACGATACGGATGGTGCCCGCCGAGGATGCGGTGGTGACGGTAAGCGTGGCGAGGTTGAGCAACTGTTCGATCGGGCCGGCCGCCGTGTCGACGACCTGGATACGTGCGATCGGGATCATCACGCGCGACCGGGTGAACCATCCCGATTGGGTGTACACGGCCTCGTCACTGATCTCCCAACGGTGAAACCGATAGCGCCACATCGGTACGACCGTGACGTAGAACGCAGTGACCAGCGCACAGACGATCGCGGCGATGACGGCGATCAGCCGCACCTGATCGACGAGCGCCGCGACGATGACGCAGGCAGCGAGCAAGGGGAGCCCCGCCAACAGGGGCGTCATCCGCCACATCGTGATCGACCGTCGATCGACTCGGTGGGCGGGTTCGCGCAGGAGCAGCGCAGGGGTGTCAGCCATGTCACCGACAGTCTACGAACTCCGGTGCCCTACGCGTCTCAGCCGACCGACGTCGTGTCGACCGTGACCCAGGTCGGATGCTTCGCCGTTCGATCGTCACCGGATGAGCGACCACGCAGGCGCCGGATTACCCAGGGTGTGAGATGGGTGCGGACGAATCGTAGATCCTCCACGGCGCGACCGCGACCGGCAGCGGCGAGCGGTGGATCCGGGATCGGCACCGTGTGCACGCCGAGCGCAGCCAACAGCTGTGCGGCGACACGCTGATGGCCGACGGGGTTGAGATGGAGTCGATCGTCGGACCAGTACCCGGGTCGGCGGAGCTCGGCATCGTGGAAGAGATCGACGAACCTCACACCCATCTCCTCGGCGAGCGCCGCCGTCGCAATGGTCAGCGTCTCCCCGCGGGTCCGGATGGTGTCACCGAACGGCAGTCCGCCGGACGGGTCCGCGCCGGCGAGCAACAGCACGTCGATCCCGGCTTCGACGCAGCGGCGCACCGCGATCCTGGTCAGTTCGATCAGTCCGTCGGGATCGATACCGCGCCGCAACATGTCGTTGCCGCCGCCGTTGAACGTCATCAGCGTCGGCAGTGGATCGAGGGCCAGTGCCGCGTCGACCTGCTCGGTCGCGATCGGCGCCAACAACCGGCCACGGATCGCCAGATTCGCGTACTCGATGTGGCCATGGTGCAGGGCGAGCCCGTCGGCGACCAGATCTGCCCACCCCCGCGCCTGCTCGCCGACCAGCGCTCCGCCCAGACCTTCGGTGAAACTGTCGCCGACCGCGACGTATCGAACTGGATTCGTCTGCTGCCGCATGGTTTAGGTGACGGTGATGCCGCCGTCGACCGGGATGGTCTGCCCTGTCACGTACCCGGCGGCAGGTGAGGCCAGCCAGATGGCGGCGGCGGCCAGTTCCTCGCCTTGTCCGATGCGGCCGAGCAGGATGCGCGGTGCCTGGGAATCGATGTAGCCGTCTTGGTAGCTGTCGGTCATCTCGCTGGCGAAGAATCCGGGGGCGATGGCGTTGACCCGAATTCCCTTGCGTGAACCCCACTGCTGGGCGAGATCTCGGGTCAGCCCGATGACACCGGCCTTGCTGGCCGAGTACGCGGCCTGGGGGAGCCCGGCAGTGGTGAGTCCGAGGATGCTGGAGATGTTGATGATTGCGCTGCCCGGTTGCATGACGCGCGCACACGCCTGCGCCATCCAGTACGACCCGTTCAGGTTGATGTCGATGACCGATCGGAACTGATCGGGCGTCTCGCGGGTCGCCGGCACCGCCGTCCCGATACCAGCGTTGTTGATCAAGATGTCGACGTGGCCGAACGCCTCCATCGCGGCGTCGACGACGGCTTGGCATTGGTCGGGATCGGCGATGTCGGCGGGCACGCTGAGGGCTTTGCGGCCCCGTGCTTCCACTTCGGCGGCAGTGTCGGCCAACTTCTCGGCACGCCGTGCGGCGAGCACGATGTCGGCGCCCGCCTCGGCGAAGGCCTTGGCGAACGCCACCCCGAGCCCCGACGACGCGCCGGTCACGATCACGACCTTGTCGGTCACGTCGAACAGATCTGTTATAGACATGCAGTTCTCCTCAATCTCGTGGCGTGGCGTGGCGTGGCGGGCCCCGCTACAGCCAGGCCGGGTCGGTGTCCAGGGTGGTCCGGTCCAGTGCCGCGACCAACTCGAGCTGTGTGCGGGTCTTGGGCAGTTCGTAGCCGAAGAAATAGCGAGCCGCTGCGCGTTTGCCGTCATAAAAGTTCCCGGTCTTCGCGCCGACGGCCAGGAGCTGTTCGAGCCACATCCAGGCCACCACGATGTGGCCGGCGGCCTCGAGATAGGTGGTGGCGTTGGCCAGGGCGACGGCCGGATCGCCCGTCGACCAGGCGGCCGCCGTGGTCGCCACGAGGTGGTCGACGGCGGTGCGCAGCTGTTCGCCGAACGCTGCGGTGTCGGGCTCGGCGATGGCGCGATCGATGGTGGCGCCGACGGTGTCGGTCAGCAATGCCAACCCGGCACCATCGGCCATGACGACCTTGCGGCCCAACAGATCCAGGCCGTGAATGCCGTGGGTGCCCTCGTGGATCGGGTTCAGACGGTTGTCGCGGTAGTACTGCTCGACATCGAATTCCTTGGTGTAGCCGTACCCACCGTGCACCTGGATGGCCAGACTGTTGGCCTCCAGACACCACTGCGATGGCCAACTCTTGGCGATCGGGGTGAGTACGTCGAGCAGCAGGCCCGCGCGCGCTTGCTCCTCGTCGGAGCCGGTCTGTTGCAGATCGACGAGCTTGCTGCAGTACAGCTCCAGTGCCAGCGCGCCCTCCACATAGGACTTCTGCGCCAGCAGCATCCGCTTGACGTCGGAGTGCTCGACGATCGGTATCGGCTTGCTCGCCGGGTCCTTCTGATCGACCGGACGGCCCTGGGTGCGCACCTTGGCGTATTCGAGTGACGCCTGATAACCGGCGTATCCCAGTGCGGTGGCGAGGAATCCGACCCCGATGCGGGCCTCGTTCATCATCTTGAACATGTACGACAACCCGCGGTGTTCCGCGCCGACGAGGTATCCGACCGCGCCGGGAATGTCGGTCGGGGTGTGCGTTCCGTCGCCGAAGTTCAGCAGAGTGTTGGTGGTGGCGCGATTGCCCATCTTGTGATTGAGCCCGACGAGCGCCACGTCATTGCGGGTGCCGTCAGCGAGATACTTCGGCACGATGAACAGTGAGATGCCCTTCACGCCCGGTTCGCCGCCGGGTGCCTTGGCGAGCACGAGGTGCACGATGTTCTCCGACAGTTCGTGCTCACCGGCGGAGATCCACATCTTGGTACCGGTGATGCGGTAGGAGCCGTCGGACTGCGGCTGCGCCTTGGTGGTGATGTCGGCCAGCGACGATCCAGCCTGCGGTTCCGACAGGCACATGGTCCCGAAGAAGCGGCCCTCGACCATCGGTCGCACCCAGGTGTCGATCTGCTCGGGGGTGCCGTATTCGGCGAGCAGGTTCGCGTTGCCGACGGTGAGGAATGCGTAGGACGACATCGCCGCATTGGCGGCCTGGAACCAGGCGCTCGAGGCACGACTGATCACCGTGGGCAACTGCATCCCGCCCAGTGCCTCGTCGAAGGAGCCTGCGGTGAGGCCGGCCTTGACGAACTCGGCGATGCCGGAGGTGATCTCGGCCGGCAACACGACCTTGCCGTCCTCACCTACGTAGGGTTCGTGCTGGTCGCCGAGCTTGTTCACCGGGGCGAAGCGCTTGGTGGCGAGGTCTTCGCTGAGCTCGAGCACCGCGTCGAACGTCTCCCGGGAGTGCTCCTGAAAACGAGTGCGAGCGGTGAGGGCCTCGGCGTCGAGCCACTCGTAGAGCAGGAACTCGAGATCGCGACGGGAGAGTGGTGCGGCCATGATGCTCCTTCGTTGGCTAAGCGATCGCTCATCTCCTAAGCGCTCGCTTATGATGCATCGTACAGTGCGATGAGGTCAACAAGGCCCTTGATCGAGTGAGGTGCGAGATGCCGGTGACGACGCGGGACTCTGCGGCCGCCGAACGGATTCGTCAGGCCGCCATCGCATCGTTCGCCGAGGTGGGCTACGGCGGGACGTCGACGCGGCAGATCGCCAAACGGCTGAACATGAGCGCCGCGGCGATGTACCCGCACTACAAGTCGAAGGAAGAGCTGCTCTACGCCATCGCAATGGATGGTCATCAGGGCGTTTTGTCGGCACTGCGCAAGGCCGACAACGACTCGCTGCCTGCGGCCGAACGGCTGCGGATCGTGATCGAGGAGTTCACCCGCTGGCAGGCCGAGCATCACGAACTGGCCAAGGTCGTGCAATACGAACTGCATGGCCTCACTCGCGAGCACTATCGGACGATCACCGCGATCCGCCGCGAAACCTCCGACGTGCTGGCCGCGATCGTGCATCGCGGGATCGACTCCGGTGAGTTCACCGTTACCGCGGCGGACGATGTAGTGCTGGCCCTGTCGTCGTTGTGTGTCGACGTGTGCCGGTGGTTCCCGTCGCGCACTCACCAGGATCCGGTGGAGCTCGGTGCAGCCTACGGGGAGCTTGCGGTCCGTATGGTGCGGTGATCGCCACGCGCATACGGTTTTCGGGCAATGTGGCCGCCGGCGCACGGTGTCGCGTACCGCGCACCACCCTGGTTGGCGTGCAACTGTGGTGGCCGTCGGGTACGCGACACCGTGGTGTCGCCGGTTCACGCTATGGAGTTCTCAAGGGACGGTTGCGGTCCCGACCGGGGTCGGGTGCGTGGGAAGACTTGGCTGCGTGACCTACTTGCCGGTCGGCGTGGCTCAGGCGGCGGCGGGTAGGTTGTCGAGGTTGAGGGTGCGCCGGTTGTGGGCCGGTATCGGTCGCCGGTGCGGGTCGACAGCGACGGGTGGGATGAGCCAGGGATGTCGGTCGTGGCCCATGATCACCTGCCACCCGTTGTGGTGGATGTCGGCATGACACGACGGGCACAGCAGACAGCCGTTGTCCAACACCGTGATTCCACCATCAGCCCAATGCACGATGTGATGGCCTTGGCATCGGGTGGCCGCCACACCGCATTTGATGCAGCACTCGTCGCGTTTGTGCAACGCTTTACGCAGATGGGCTGGGAACAGGCGTTTGTCTTTGCTCATCTCCATCGGCACCGCCTCGCCGTCGACGATCGCGACGGTCGCGGTGGTGTCACAGGTCAGGGTGCGCAGCATGGCTTCGGTGATCGACCCCATGAATGGTAGTTCGGCCAGATCCGGGGTATCGGCGGGCACCGACACCAGCAGTTGGTGACGGGGTGCCGAGGCCGCATCGCCGCTGCGGGCAGCGATATCCAGCAACGCTTCGAGGGCGTCGGCATGCCGGCGCTCGGTGGAACGCGCATCCGGTGAACCGTCAGGTTCGGGGCGGGGTGCCGCCAACTCTTCCATCGCCGCCGAGAATTTTTCGCCGACTTCGGTGTTGAGGTCGGCGCGCACCTGTAGGCGTCCGTCACCGTCGACATCGTGGGTGAGCGTGTTGAGGTTGCGGTCCTCGGATGCCGGTAGCCCACCGGTGTCCTCGGCCACCTGGTTGCCCAGACGACGCGCGCGTTTACCGATGTCGGCGGGGGTGGCGCCGGAAAAGAAGTGCGCGAGAAGTTCGGTCACGATATTTAGACGCGCCACATCGTCGATCGGTTCCGCCGATCTTTTCCCGACATGATCGACACCCTTACCCACCGCGTCGACATGCTCGGCGGAGATCGCCCCATCAGCGGCGTGCGCGGCCAGGGTCGGCAGTTTCTCGCGGGCGGTCGCGATGCGGATCAGACGGGTCGCCACCGCCGGCGCGAGCCCCATCACGATCAACAACTCGCTGAGTTTGCGGCCGTGGTCGCGGGCCACACCGAGTCGGTCCAGATGGCCGACCACCGTCGCGGCGTGATGGTCGATCAGATTGCGCAATGTGACCAGTGTGGTCATCGCATCGAACGCTGCACGACCGGACAGGTCGTCGTCGAAGCGCAGCTCACGCAGTGAATCAGTGATGGATGTGAGATCCCCCGGAGTTCTCATGATTCCAAGGTAATCGAAAGAATGTTCGATGTCAAGGAAGTTCTGGTGAGAATTATTCTGCGACAGAAGTTTTGGATGGGTGCGCAGTGTAAACTGCTGTTTTCAGTGGACTTTGGTGAACAGGAGTCACAGGAGTTTCGCGTTGTGGGTAGAAATCACCGCGAGAAGACAATTCGCCCGAACGTGCGGCAAGTTCGGCTGGATTGGCCTCGAGCCGCCGATCGATGATTCGGTCGCGGTGAATCGTGTTGAGCGGGCTGGGGCTGGTGGCGGGCGTGTGTGAGTTGCCGATCTCGAACTTCGGTATGTGTCAATGGATTTCAGGTTCGGGCCCGTCGGCGCGAATGGTTAGGGCAGATCGGGGTGCGGCGGAAAGCCTCCGCTCTAGCCCATCTGCCGTTACCGTGGCGGCGGCACGGGTGAGGTTGAACGCGATCACTGCACACACCAGCGTCGGGGTGGATCTGCTCGATGATCGCGGTGGGTCCTGTCGGCGGTCACGGTGTCGAGGTCGCTGGTGGTGAAAAACGAATGAGACCGACACATCTGAAACAGGCCCGTCGCCCTGCGACCGGAGGTCGGGATGCGGCGTAAGACCAGCCGCCCGGGGACCTGCAGTGTTGTGGCTTTGACGTGAACGCAGTGAAGTCGATCTCGGCGACTTCCGGCCCCGTCCGGGCCATCGCCGCCCAGAACGCGCAAGATCGGAACGACCCATTCGTCCGACAGTCGATCGAGCACTCGACGGCATCAACCACTGACGGCACCGTCGGTCACATCAGCTCGGATGGGCCGGCGGAGTAAGACCCCGATGGCAGCAGCGGATCGTTCATCCGGGGTGCGTATTGGTCGAAATAGACGCGCGCGATCAGTTCGCGGCGGCTGCGCACGCCCGCCTTGTCGAAGATCGACTTGAGATGGTCCTGGACGGTATAGGCGGATACGTGCAGCGTTGTGGCGATGTCCTTGGTTGCGACCCCCTGCAGCACCATCTGGGTGACGTCGCGCTCGCGGGACGTGAGGCCGAAGGCGGCCACCACGAGTGGCACGATCTCCGGCGGCCGTGCCTCCTCGATGGTGACCACCACCTCGCCTACGCGATCGACGGTGCTCGACAAGGGCGAGGCGTGCACGAGAAGCCACATGCCCGATGCGCCGCGTACCCGCAGCCTCGGTGGGACATCGGATTCGCCCCGCCCGTAACGGCGTGCGGCGCTCACCAGGCTGGTGATCACCGACGTCGCGGCACCACTGTTCGCCCCGGACAGCAGATCGGCCACCCGCTCCTCGGCGCCGGCGCTCATCTGGATCATCTGATTGGAACTGTCGACGATGAGTACGCAGGGTCCTGAGGGCGTCGTCTGCGGCTCCGCGACGATGCTCGCGAGCAAACCCGTGCGGACGCCCCGGGCGAGCGGCTGGGACAACGTCCGCAGGAATTCGATCTCGCTCGGGATGAACGGCTGCTCGTCGAGCTCGCGGAAGAAGGCGATGCCACCCCACACCTGGTCGCCGTCACGCAGGATGAGCCGCGCTTCGTCGGTGAAGTCATAGTGCGGCCGCATGAACTCGTGCATGCGGGGTGAATCCTGGGTTCGGCCCGCCGTCAGGTCGTGCATGCCGACGGCATCGACACCGGCGCGGGCGAGCTGCCGAAACGACGAACACTCCGGTGCCCCGTACTCCCGCAGTCCCCACTCGTCGTCGTGCTCGTTGCGCCCCAACAGGTTTCCGAACTTGCGGGTGCTGGTCAGCAGCAGAGTGTTGGGATCCACGGTCGCCATACACGCCGCCGCGTGCGGTACGGCGCGAATCAGCGAACCGATCGCCTCACCGAGAAAGTCGCCGACGTCGAGACCGGCGCGGGCGAGTACGTCGACATCACTGCGAACGCGCTCGGCAGTCAGACTCGTCGTCATGAAAAGATTCTCCGTTTTCGCAGGTCATCTGTCTATCCCAGAAATTTGGGGGAATTCGGACAGCCCGCGGCGAGGGTGCGCGGTGCACCCTCGCCGTCAGTGTGTGATCAGCCGATCCGGGTGAACATCCCCGCGGGGTCGTGGCGGCGTCGGATCTCCTCGAGTCGCGACCAGTCGGCGGCTGTCCAGAGTGTGGACAGCTCGGCGGCCGGGGTCTGGCCCGCGAAGTTGAGCAGACCGTCGCTCGCCCATGGGGAGAGGGCGCCGTTGACGGCGGCGACGTGGGCGCCGGCCTGATCGCCCAGCGGTCCCGCGGGTACCCCGGTCGCCATCACGCAATAGCGGGCCGCGCGCCCGGTCACCGCGTTGGGCACGCCCTGCGGTGAGGCGAGCGCACCGCCGAGCAGTCGGATCTCGACAATGGCCAGCGGACTCGCGACCTGCGGTCCGGCGACGGCCAACACCGCGTCGACGGCCTCGGCCGGTAGATCACGGATACCGCATCCGCGCTCGACGCTCGGGAGCGGACCGGGCGGGTCCATGTGCACCGCGTCGAGGGCAGCCGTCGGCAGGACGTCGACGTTGCTCAACAACACTGGTCCGGCGGACATCATCGGCGCCAGCATCTGCGCACCCACGGCGGGATCGCCGGTGTAGGTGAAACGCACGTGCACGACAGTTTGTCCCTGCAGCGGTGGCGGCAGATTCGGATCCGGTGGGAGCCGCACGATGGCCACCGACGATCCGGCGGTGTCCGGCAGGGTGGGCGCCCAGTCGCGCCACGCGTGCAGCACCTGCTCGGCCGCATCGCCGGCGAAGAAGACACCACCTCCGTAGATGGTGGCCAGATCGATCAGGTCGAGTTCGATCGCGGTGACGATGCCGCACCCGTCGCGGCCCCCGAGCAGTGCCCAGAACAGGTCGGAACCCGCACCCGCGTCGACCGTCCGGATGACACCGTCGGCGGTCACCAGTTCGATACGTCGTACCCGGTCGGCGGCGAAGCCGAATTGCCGTCCCAGCGGGCTGAGTCCACCACCGAGCGTGTAGCCGACGATGCCCACCGATGACGACGACCCGACCAGCCCGGTCAGCCCGTGCGGTGCCGTTGCGGCAGCGAGATCGCGCCACCGGACCCCGGCGGCGACCCGGGCGGTCTTGGCCGCGGCGTCGACCTGGATGTCGGTCATGCGGGAGGTGGTGATGGTCAGGTGGCCACGGCCGGAGATGACGGGCCCGTGTCCGGTGGCCCGGACGCCCACACGCAGTCCGTTGGCGCGGGCATAGCGCACTGCCTCGGCGACGTCGGCCGGCGACGTCGCGCCCACGACGACGGCCGGCGCGGGTGTGGCGGCCGCGTTGAAACCGGCCAGTTCGGTGGGGTAGTCGGCGTCGTCGGGGGTGAGCACCGGGCCGGCGACGGCCGCGTCGAGTTCTGTGACGTCGAGGGGACCGGCGGGCGGGATGTGTTCTTCGGGGGTGGTGATGGACATGGTTTCTCCTTGGATGAATCGGTGTGCGTTGATGAATTACGTTGGGGGACCGTGGTTGCGGTGAGAGGGCCGCACAACGGGATTGGGACGACGAAACTCAGCGCCCCGCCTGCACCGCGATCTCGACGGCGAGACCGGGTAGCGCGAGGGCGGTGACCCCGACCAGGGCGGCCGGCGGGGTGGCGCCGTGTACGTCGAGTCGTTCGGTGAGCGCCTCATACGCGGCCAGGGTGGCTGCGACGTCGGTGGTGTAGATGGTCATCATGAAGACGTCGGCGAGGGTCATCTGCGCCGAAGCGAGGATCTCTTCGATGTGGTGGACCGCAAGCGACAGTTGGGCCGCCACGTCGCCCTCGTGCACGACGGTGCCATCGTCGGCGACAGAAGCCTGCCCGGCAATGCTCAGCACTTGGCTGGGGGCAGGTCGCAACTGGGCGTGGTCGAAGCGGAACGGGGCGTTCCAGGTCGTCGGGTTGATGGCAACGATGGTGTCGGTTGGTGTGTTCATGGTTATGAGCCTGGCTCGTCGCCGCCACGTTGCCCATCCCGATCAACCGGGGAATCGCGCACCCAGAAACCTGGGGGTCGGTCATCCGACCGACCCCCAGGTCACCGACTCAGCGCTCGCGCGACACGGTGTCCCACGACATCTCGCCGTGGTCCGAACCCAATCCTGTTGCCACGATTCCGGCCACCGCGCAACCGATCTCGGCCGACTCGAGTAGGGAGAGTCCGTGTACGCGCGCGGCGAGGAAACCGGCCGAGAAAGCGTCGCCGCAGCCGCTCGTGTCCACGACGTCGACATCGTGTGCGGCTGCGTGGTCGGTGGTCTCGGCGGTAACCACATAGGCGCCGTCTGCGCCGGCGGTCGGTGCCACGGTTGCGACGCCGCGATCGATCAGCCGGCGACAGGCGGCCACCAGATCGCTCTCGCCGGTCAGTCCACGTATCTGATCGTCGTTGGGCAACAGGTAGTCGAGGTGGGGCAGCACCGGTTCGAGCCAGGCGAGGACACCCGGATCGCCGTCGGTGAGGATGTCGGCGGACACGGTGACACCGGTTGCGCGGATGTCGGCGAGCAGCGGCGCCAGCTCCGGCGGGTTGAGCAGTTCGGGAGCACCTACGTGGACGTGATCGACCGTGGTCAGCAGGTCGCGAGGTGCATCGGGAAGGGGGTAGGCGAGGTTGGCGCCCGGAACATGCAGCGCCGGCCGGTCACCGTTGCTGCGAATGGGCAGCACGCTCATCGAGGTCGGCTGGGCGACGGCCACCAGGTGGTCGGTGTGCACGCCGAACCGTCCGAGCATCATCCTCAGCATGCCGGCGGGGTCGTCGTCGCCGACCGCGCCTACGGTGTGGACCTCGACGCCCAGTTTGGCCAGGGTGATCGCGGTGCCGCCGGCCGGGCCGGCCGCCGACATCCGGATACTCTGCACCAGCACGGCACCCTGACCGTCCGGGATCTCATCGACCGGTTGTGCCAGCACGTCGAGAACATGCGCGCCGAGCGTCGCTATCCTCATGTCTTCCTCCCGGGAAATGGTGAGTACTGTCGTTGCAGCGCCGTGGCGATCACCTCGACGACCTCGTCGGAGGTAAGGGATGCCGGCGTCGCCACCGCAGCCGAACGCAGGTAGATGTCGGCCAGCCAATCGACGAGTTCGATACGCTCGCAGGCCATGTCGATGTCATCGCCATAGGCGACCGATCCGTGGTTGCGCATCAGCGCCGCAGTCCGGTCGATTAACGCGGCGGCCACCGCGTCGCCGAGTGCCTCGCTGCCGAAGACCGCGTAGGCGGCCACCCGGACCGACCCGCCGGTCAACGCCGCCGTGTAGTGGACCACCGGCAACTCGTCGACGATGTTGGCCACCGCGATCGACGCCACCGGGTGGGCATGGGCGACCGCGCGTGCCGTTGTGCGCCGGTAGATGTCGAGGTGGATTCGCAGTTCCGACGTCGGGCGGTGGACGGTGTCCTCGACGACCGTACCGTCGAGATCGACGAGGACCATGTGGTCGGCGGTGACGTCGGCCAATCGGCAGCCCGACGGCGTCAAGATCACGGTGTCGCCACACCGGATCGACAGGTTGCCACCGGTACCGTGTGTCATCCCGGTCCGGTGCAGCCGGTGCGCTGCAGCGGCCAAGGCGGTGCGTTCGTCTACGAAGGACAGCGGCCCGGACGGGTCGTGGCCGGAGGATGCATCGCTGGGGGACACGTCGGTGAGCGTACGCGACCGGTGTCGGTCGAACAGCCGAAGTCGTGGTGGCGACGAGTGCTCGGCGGTCCTTCGAACGAACGAAACCCCGTCGAGCCGGAACCCCGACGCCTGCCGGTGCGTCCAAACTTCGTGGGGATCGACGATGGGAGCGTGATGCGGGGAGAACGTCTCACCGATCTACGACAGCTGATCAGGTCGCGACTGGCGCCGGGGTTCACCGACCTCGACGAGGTCGAGTCCGACGCGCGCGATTGGGCCGAGGACAACGGTGCGTCGGCCGACGAGGTGACCGCCGAGGTACGACGAATGTGGGTCGCCCGACGTGCGGAGGAGGCTGCGTGGAACGACACCGGTGACTTCGGCCGGTTGAGTGCCGCGTTCGCCGAACTCGATGCCGCAGGCGTCCTGGCCCGGATGAACTTCGCCTGCTGCGCGCGCTGTGCGACTGCGCTCATCGACGCCGAACGCACCCCGGCGCCCGAGCGCGACGACTGGTACAAGTTTCGTGAGTGGGCCTATGTCTTCTTCGCCGAGGCCGACGCAGGCCACATCGCCGACGACGACCCTGTTCTGTCCCTGTCCTACAGCGGTTTCCGGCCGCACGAATCCGTATCGGAATCGGTACTGGATGCGATGTCGGACGGCGACACCGACGCCGAACACCTCGCCTACGAGCAGACCGAGACGATGTTGGCCGAACAGATCGTCGCAGTGCTGCGCAGCCACGACCTCGAGGTGATCTGGTCGGGCGGACATCATGACCGGATCGATGTGCGGATCGGTGCCTGGCGCAAGCCGTTGCCGGGTGCGCCCGAGTAGGCAGAGCGCCGGGTGCGCACAGCGGTGGGTGGTGCCACCGCCATCCGAGCTGTCACACGTCGATGCCGAATTCCTTGATCTTGCGGTAGATCGTGGCGCGTGAGATACCCAGCGCGGCAGCGGCGGCCGGTTTGTGCCCACCGTTTTCCTCTAGGCTTCGGATGATCGCGTCGCGTTCCATGGCCTCGATCCGGGTGAGCGTGTGTCGACTGAGGGCGCGGCACGTCGGCGGAAGCTGGTTCACGTCGATGACACCGGATCGTTGGTGGGTGACGATCTGGCGCAGGATCTGCCGGAGTTCGGCGACGTTTCCGGGCCAGCTGTACTTGGTGAGCTGACGCATGGCCGCCGACGACACCGTCAGCTCGCGCCCGCGGGTGAGTTGCCGCAGCAGCGCCGGGATCAGGTCGTGCAGATCTTCGATGCGATGGCGCAGTGGCGGGATGGGCACCGTGTGGGTGAAGAACGGGAGCAGGATGGCCGCGGCATCCGCGTCGTGCAGTGCATCGACGGTCACATCGCCGACTGTCACCCCCACCCAGCCGGCCCCTTCGCGGCCCTGCAGCATGTCGGCGATCGTGGCCAACGTGTCGCCGTCGAGCGTGTCGATGTCGCGCAGTATCACGCTGAAGTCGTCCCGGTCGAGTTCGCTGTCGAGGGCGTCGAGGGACTCCGGTATCTGGAGATCGGCCGCCGCAAACACCCGAACGTTGCCCCGGGTCAGGGCGGCTCCGGCGCGCAGCACAGTGGATCGTCCGGTGCCGGTCTCGCCGGACACGGCGAGCCAGTCACCCGCGCGGAGGTAGCGGACCACCCGATCACAGGACTGATGCCACGACGAACTACGCCCCACGACGCCGGGCAACGCCGAGCCGCGGCGCCGGGTCATGGGCGGTTCTGTGTGTTTGCCGGTATCGATCAGGTGCACGTGGAAGATGGCCATTCCCGCTGTTTCATCCCAGAACTCTGGGATCGGTGACAGTCGCGCGACCCGCCCGCTGGCCATCGTGCCGACCCGGCGCGATGCCGTGGTGTCGAGCGTCTGATCGACGGCGTGCTCGAGCAGCGAGATCTGATCTTGGGGATCGATGGCCAGCCGCAACCGCCGATTCATCAGCACGACCTCGCCCGCGATGGCCAACACCATCATCTGCGGTGCACGTCGACAGGTGGTCAGGTATGCGTTCAGCAGCCGCGACTCGCGTTCGCTCGCCTGGGACAGCATCCGCTGTTCGATCTGTGCCGTCGCCGACTTCGCGAGCGACAGCAACAACGGGCCGCCGTCGTCGGCGAGTCCGGTGAGATCGAGCGCACCCACACACGTCCCGGACACGGGGTGCACGATCGGCACCCCTGCGCAGGACAGGTCGGCGAGGACCCCGGCGTAATGCTCGGAGCCGCGGACCAGGGTGGCCTGCCGATTCTCCAGTGCGGTCCCGATCCCGTTGGTGCCGGCGTGTTCCTCGCGGTAGCTGTAGCCGGGGGCCAGACTCACCTCGTCGAGCCTGCGCTCGAGCGGCCGATGTGCCGTGGCCCGCGACAGCACGACCCCATCCGCGGAGGTCAGGATGATGCTGACCGGTTCGGCGGACAGGTCGTCGGCGAGCTGTCGGATGACTGGACGGGCCGCGCTGACCAGCGGACTCTCCAGGTTGGGTTCGCGCACGAACGGTAGTTCCAGACGATCGGCGTGCACGTTGAAGTCACGCGATCGGCGCCACGACGTCGAGATGCTCTCGCGTACCCCGACCGGCATGTTGTCGTCGGACAGGAATCGCTCCCGTGCCGCAGCGACCGCGGTCGGTGGTTTCGGTGATGTCGGCTGAAATCCCACAGACAAACAAACTCCTCTGTGATGTGGACCGCGCTGTGATGCGGATCTCACACCGGTTCGAGTCTAACGTCTCGCGCACCGCACAGAACCTGGTTATGCGGTCATCGTGGCGAGGAGGGCCGGCCGCGATCAACGCCGCGAACGCACTCGTCCGGATCGCGGCCGGCCCAGTTCAGGGGAGGCCCGCGCGGGGCCCGCCGGTCAGTAGATGTTCGACGGCCGCACCATCCCTTCGGCCAGGTCGCCGAAGCCGGGCGCATCGATCGCGCCGGGATGGGTGAGCACCTCCTCCACCACTGCGGTCTCGGTGGTGATCAACAGCGCCGCGATGGATGCGGCGCTCTCCAGTGCTGCCCGCGTCACCTTGCACGGGTCGATCACACCTTCGTCGAACATGTCGCCGTACCCACCGGTCAGCGCGTTGAAGCCGTGCCCGATGGGCAGTCCGGTCACTACACGCACCACCTCGTCCCCATCGAATCCGGCGTTCATGGCGATCCAGCGCAGCGGTTCGGCGAGTGAGCGCCGCACCACGTCGATGCCGACCGCTTCGTCGGCGACCGCTTCGGCACCCACCGGGTCGCCATCGGTGGTCAATGCCTCCAGCGCGCGATGGGCTTGGGCGAGGGCCGTGCCGCCGCCGGACACGATGCCTGCCTCCACGGCTGCTCGCGTCGCGGCCAGTGCGTCCTCGACGCGGAGCATGCGTTCCTTGAGTTCGACGCTGGTGACGCCGCCGACCCGGATGACGGCCACCCGGCCGGTCAGCCGCGCGATCCGCAGTTCGAGGACGTCGCGGTCGGCATCGATACGGGCCCGACCGAACTGTGCCTCGAGCTGCCCGACTCGTGCGTCGACCATCGACTGGTCGCCATGCGCGCCGACTATCGTGGTCTCGTTCTCGGTGACCGTGACCCGGTCGCAGGTGCCCAGAAGCTCGAGCGAAACCTCCGAGAGCTCGAGTCCGGTGTCCTTGGCGATCACCTGCCCGCCGAGCGCTATCGCGAGGTCCTCGAGTTCGGCGACCCGCCGGTGTCCGAAACCGGGGGCTCGCACCACCACCGATTGCATCGTCTTGTGCATGTTGCCGCCGACCAGCAGTTGCAGGGCAGGACCGTCGACCTCCTCGGCCAGGACCAGCAGCGGCCGGTCGGCACGCTTGGCCGACTCGACGGCGGGCATGATCTCCTGCACCGAGGTGATCTTCTTGTTCGTCAGCAGCACGACCGGGTTGTCGAGGACGGCCTCCATGCGTTCGTGGTCGGTGACCATGTAGCCGGAGATGTAGCCGTGGTCGAACTCGATCCCGTCGACCACGTCGACGGACAGTCCGAGGGCGTCGCTCTCCTCGGTGGTGATCACACCGGTGCGGCCGACATGCTCGACAGCCGACGCGATCACTGCCCCGATGACCTCGTCGTCGCTGGCGGCCAGACTGGCGATCCGTTCGAGATCGGCCCGGCCGCCGATCTGCACGGCCTGATCGGTCAGCGCGTCGATCACGGCGGCGACCGCTCGTTCGATACCGCGGCGGACGCGCATCGGGTTGGCGCCCTGATCGACGGCACGTAGGCCTTCGCGGACCATGGCCTGCGCCAGCACCGTGGCGGTGGTGGTGCCGTCGCCGACCACCCCGTTGGTCTTCATGGCGACTTCTTTGACCAACTGGGCGCCCATGTTGGCGAAGGGATCTCGCAGTTGGATCTCCCGGGCGATGGTGACCCCGTCGTTGGTGATGGTGGGTGGGCCGGTGAGCTTCTCGAGGACCGCGTTGCGGCCCTTGGGTCCGAGGGTCACCTTGACTGCGTCTGCCAGGGCGTTGACGCCCCGTTCCAGCCGTAGCCGCGCTTCGGCGTTGTAGCGCAACTCTTTGGCCATGGTGTCACTGCCTTTCGTGATTTGTTTTGGGAATCAGGGGATGAGAATGGCGCGACCACGTACTCGGCCGGCGTCGAGGTCGTCGATCGCCTGCTGATAGTCGTCGAGGGCATATTTGGTCGTGTGTAACGCGACCTTGCCCTGGGCGGCCAGGGTCATCAGCTCGGTCAGGTCGTTGTAGGACCCCACGAGATTGCCGATGAAGTTGATCTCCGTGGAGATGACGTCGATGGTGGGGACGTCGATGTTCTCGCCGTATCCGACGACGAAGTAGTTGCCGGCGCGACGCAACATCGCGATACCTTCCGCGGTGGCGCCGCCCTCGCCGACGAAGTCCAGCACTGCTTCGGCACCGTGACCGCCGGTCATCTCGAGGATCTGCTGCACATGTGTGCCGTCGGCGACAATGCCGTGATGCGCCCCGACCTCGACCGCCAATTCCACTGCGGCCGGGTTGCGGTCGACGACGACGATGGTGACTCCCGAGATGGCGTCGAGCACCTGGATGCCGATGTGGCCCAGACCACCCGCACCGATCACCACACAGGTGTCGCCGGGCCGGGTCATGCGCGCGACCTTCGCCGCGGCGTGGTAGGCGGTGAGGCCGGCATCGGCCAGTGCCGCCACATCCGACGGCTGCAGTGAGTCGTTGATGCGGACGACACTGCGTGCGGTTGTCTTCAGATACTCGGCGTAGCCACCGTCGGTGTCGATTCCAGGGAAATCGCTGTTCTCACAATGCACGTCGTCGCCATCGCGGCAGGCCCGACACAATCCGCAGGTGATGAGCGGGTGCAGGATGACGGTGTCGCCGACGGCCACATTGGTGACGGCATCACCGACCGCATGCACCCAACCGGCGTTCTCGTGGCCGATCGTGTACGGCAACGTCACTTGGCTCTTCTCGGCCCACTGGCCTTCCAGGATGTGCAGATCGGTGCGGCACACCCCGGCCCCGCCGATCTTCACGATCACATCGAGGGGGCCGGTGATCTCCGGATCGGGGATGTCGGTGAGCTGTAGCTTGTCGTGGTATCCGACCACCTGGACGGCTTTCATGATGTTCTCCTCGGCGATCGCAGGTCGGTGATGACCGGGCCGCTGCGGCCATCGCAGTCGGTGTCGTCGGCGTATCGGGTGGCCAACAGGCCTCGGCAGAAATGCCCGTTGCCCTCGATGGAGATCCGGACCGATCGGGCAAAGCGCAGGGCCATGGCGATGTCGTCGCGTGCGACGGGATGGCCGTCGTCATCGACGAGGACAAGACTGTTGGGGCACAGGCTCAGTCCAGCGTTCACCCGACGGCGTAGCAGCGCGGCTTTCGCCGGCCCCGGCGGCAGATCCCGCACCGTGAGATGCCCCAGGTCGGCGATGGTGACCTCGCCGGACGCCAGCAGCGCAGATACGCAGCGCTCCATGGCGGCGGTGTGTGCCTTGCGGACGAAGATCTCCCGTAGCTCGTCGAGGCTGTCGTCGGCCTCCGCTCCGAAAGTGCCCACATAGCCCGCCTCCGCGGCCAGACCGGCGTTGATCTTGTCGCTGTCGTGGTGGTCGTCGAGTAGCACACGGACCAGTCCGATGTCGTCGATCTGATGCAATGCGTCCTGTGCGTCGGAGGCCATCAGATAGGCGAAATTGGGTGAGCAGAACGACGTGGGAAGCCGTAGGTGCACGGTGACGCCGTCGTCGTCGATCAGGATGGAGCGGACGAAGTTGAGGTCGGTGATCGGTTCGTCGAGCTCGGGATCGACCACCGTGCCCAGCGCGGCGAGGACGGCGTCGGTGACCGTGGTGGTCACCGGCCCGTCGGCCACCGCGGTCATGCGCTCACCGCGTCTTTGGCGCCGGCTGCGACTTCCACACCGGGGTCTGCGGCATCGGTGGGAATTCGCAACTCCTCTGGCACTTCGATGTTGGGATACAACGCGGCCGCGTTGAGGCCCAGGATCTTCTTCTTCTGTTCGACGGTGATGGGCGCGTACTCCGTCATGTCCTCAGGGATCTGGAAGTCGACGAATCGCTCGACCAGCCACTGCGGGGTCCACAGCGCGTAGTCGGAGGCGAACAGGATCTTGTCTTCGCCGATCCAGTAGAGGAGTTCGCCGATGATCTGGGCGAAGTAGCGCGGTCGGGTGTGGATGAACGGGATGGCAACGGCCAGGCCGCCGTACACGTTCGACTCCTGGGTGGCGATCCAGCAGAAGTCCTCCAACCGGGGCAGACCGACGTGTTCGATGATGAAGTTCAGGTCGAGATAGTCGGTGGCCACCTTGTCGACGTCGGCGACGTCGAAGGCATCGCGATCCAGCGGCCGGATGGTTGGCCCCTTGTGCACGTGGACGTTCTTGATGCCCAGCTCGATACATTCTTCGAGGTACCGTCGCGACCACGGGTCGTCGAGTTTGTATCCGCGTGAGTCGCCGTGCCATTCGGCGGTGTAGAGCTTGACGCCCTGCAGCTGCATGGTCTCGGCGTCGCGCCGGAGTTGGACCAGTCCTTGCTCGCCGTCCCGCGGATCGTAGGCGTGGTTGTAGGTGAGTTTGTCCGGATTGTCTTGTGCCAGCTTGAGTGAGTCGTCGACCTGGGCGAACCCGTTGACGTAGAACTCGCGCAGAATGGTGGCCTGGAAGATCGCGTGGTCGACTGGGCCGTTGACGAACAGATCGTTCCACAGCCGATCTGCGCCGTAGTAGCAATAGGTGTCGTAGTCCCAGACCTGTTCCTCGGGGCTGAGGTTCTTGTGATAGTCGTAGAAGCAGTCGATGAACTGCTTGCCGTGGATGTTGCGCTGATTGGATTCGCGGCCATCCCACAGGTGGACATGGCCGTCGACGATGAAGTACTTGTCGCCGTTCTTCTCGTACATGCTTCTCACTCGTTCTCTCTGTTGGGCTGGAACAGGTCGGGGTGGAGATCACCGCCCGGGGGTGGGTAGCCACCCCCGGGCGGTGAGGTTCACGAGGACGCGGTCAGGTCGAAACCGATGAATTCCGCGGCGTCCTCGGGGCTGGCGAACAACATCGTGCGGTCGTCGAGGTGGACCATGCGTCCGTAATGCGTAGAGCTGATCTCCTCGAAGACCGATCCGTCGAAGTCCTGGCCGAGGGCGTCGGTCAGTTCGTCGTAGTCGAAATCGAGACGGTCGACGCCGTCGACGCGGATCATCGACGGGTATTCGGTGAGTTCCACGCCCTCCTTTGCGCCCATCACGTCGGCGACCACCCGGCCGATCGGCGTGTTCATGAGCGTCACACCGCACATGTTGGAGAACTCGGTCTCGGCTCCGAATTGCATACTGGTGCTCACTGGTTCAACTCCTCGGGGATGTCGGCGTCGATGGATTCGAGGACGCTTCGGAACTTGGCGATCGCGGCGTCGAGGCTGGCGGCGAAGGTCACCGGCTTGTCGGCAGGCTGCGACCAGATCGGTTGCAGTGCCCGGGCTGCATCCAGACAACGCGGCACCCATACGGCCATCCACTCGTTCAGCAAGGCCTTGTTGGACTCGCCGTAGGTCTCGTCGCGGGTGAGGATGCGGAAGAGGTTGCGGGTGTAGGCGAGATCGCGGTCGTAGTCGTACTCGCCCGTGCCCACGATGGTGGGGGTGATGTAGTCGCCGTTGCCCGCGGCCACCTGCATGACGAGTTCGGAACGGAACAGCGAACCCACCAGCTGCTCGAAGACGATGTTGGTCGCGAACAGCAGCTGGCACCAATCACCGACCGCCGTCAGTCGCTCCACCGTCTCCCGTACGGGTTGCCACTCGGGTGCGTTCATCCACACATCACGATGTGCGCTGCCGTCGAAATCGTCCTCCACCTCGGCGAGGTCGAGGTTGAACAGGGCCAGATCCTGTGCGAACCGCATCTTGTGGGCCGCGTTGACCGCGACGGCGGTGTTGATCATGTTGGTCGGGCCGGACCGCTGGATGGAGGTGAACACATGGAGCGCGAGGCCGTTCTCCGCGTGCATCCAGGCACCGAGATTGCGTTCGATGAACTTCAGCCACGGCTTGTTCCACACGTCGTAGGCGCGGGCGCGTTTGGCGTTCTGCAGGCACAGGTCCACCTGGTGTACGACCGCCGAGTTGTTCCGGTAGATCGTCTGATCCCATTCCTCGTTGGGATCGAGAAAGGCATGCCAGTTGCTGGATTTCGCGGCCGTCCATTCCTGCGGGTAGCCGCCCGGTCCGTCGCCGAACCCGTAGATCCACCCTTGTGTCAGGTGACGTTCCGGGTCTGGCTGGACGTCGACGGTGACGTCCTCGTAGGTGGTCGCACGCTTCTTGGCCGGCTGATAGTAGTTGTACTTGCGGCTCTTACTGCTCGGGAATTCCTTGGCGCCGGCTTCGGCGTCGGTGAATTCGATGGAGGGGAAGCTGCGTTCCCGCGGTTCGGTTGGTGCGGACATACCTTTCGTTCCTGTCGTTCGGGCTTCTAGTCGAAAGCCGGGCTGGTGAACTTGTCGTAGAAGATCTGGTCCCTGGGCACTCCGGCCGTCTCGGCGAGGGCCAAGGCGGCGTCGACCATCGGGGGCGGCCCGCAGAAATACACCTCCGTTCGCGCTAGGTCGGGTTCGCATCCCTTGACGATGTCGGTGACGTTGCCTTCGACCACGTGCACGCCGTCACCGACGTCGGCCATGGATTCCGACAGGCATGCGGTGAACGAGAAGTCGGCGATCTTTGCACCGAGAGAGGCGATCTCGTCGAGATAGAAGAGGTCGGCGGCCGTCCGCGCGCCGTAGTAGAAGCGCACCGGACGGTTGATCTCGTTCTCGCTGATGTGGCGCAGAAGCGATAGCAGGGGGGCCATGCCGGCGCCGCCGCCGATGGCCACGATCGGGAGCACATGGCCGCTGCGCAGCGTGCACGACCCGTACGGACCGTTGACCATGATCTCGTCGCCGACGGAGAGTCCCTCCTCCAACATCCCGGCGAAGAGGCCTCCGGCGTACTTCTTGATGACGAACTCGAGTTTGTCCGGCGTCTGCTGAGTGGTCGCGATGGAGAACGACCGCTTCTCGTCGGTGCCCGGGATGAAGAGGTCGACGTACTGACCGGACTTGAACTCGAATGCCGCGGGCTCCACGACGTCGAGGCGCAAGGACACGATGTCGCGGGTCAGCGGTTCGATCGCGGTGACCCGGGTGCGGACATCCTGGATCGGTGCGCCGCCGAGCAACTCGTCCTCGTCGAAGTTGAGCAGTTCGATGTCGCAGTCGCTGTATGCGTATGTCCGGCAGAGGAGTACGTACCCCTCGGCCTCTTCGGCGTCGTTGCACGCGAACGTCGAGTAGTCGTCCATCTGGACGTCACCGTCGAGCATGTACGACTTGCATGCCGAGCACCGACCTTCGCGACATCCGTGCATGAGGTGGATGCCCTGTCGGAACGCGGCGTCGAGGATGGTCTCGTCCTCGGTGACCTCCATCTCGATGTCGACGGGTTCGAAGTTGATGCGGTGGGTGTCGGCCACGGGTTCTCCTGTGTGAGTGGTGGTGTGGCGTGGTCTCGATACGTTCCTCGCCTAGCGGCTCGGAACTACTCGACCACCGGTTGGGCTGGTGGACCCCCGGTTCGCTGGTCGAGTAGCCGGCGAGCCGCTAGGCGAGGCGGCGTATCGAGACCACCTGGCAACCCGCGGCCTCAGGCGGGGACTGCCCCGTTGCGGTTGGCCTTGTATGCCGCAACATGCGCGTCACGCTCGGCGTCCGACATCTCGTTCAGCAACACATTCGGACTCTGGAAGGTGTTGCCGCGGACATCGTCCAGCGTCCACATCTTCTTCGGATCGAGATCGAGGTGCGGTTGCGGGATCAGCGTCTTGCCGTCGTCGCGGACATAGCCGAGATCGGTGATGATGTCGGCGAGGTCCTTGCCGTGGTGCAGGGTCTCCCATTCGCGGAAACCGGTGAGGCGACCCATGTTCGGTGTCTCACGGCCCTCGTACTCGCCGCGGAAGGCGGTGGTGTCGGTCCACGCACAGGTTTCCGAGCAGTAGGTGCGCCACTGGCCGTCGACCTTGTCGGTGACCATGTCCTCACGGATCACGCACGGCACCATGCAGGTCCAGCAGCGGTGCGGGTACTCGTAGTCGACATCCTCGAAGGCGATCGGCTTGTTGCGACCCGGGTAGGCGAGACGGTTGTAGTTCTCCCACCACTTGCCGAACTTGTTGTACCACCCGGGGTACTTCTCTTCGAACCACTCGAAGTCCTTGTCGGTCATGGCGTCGATGCGCCAGTAGTTGACCGGCCAGCCGGTGGCGAAGAAGCGGGCCACCTCGTGCACGTAGTGCTTGTCGACGATGCGCTTCCACGCCTCCTCCACCAGATCGTGCGGAATCGTCAGACCGTACTTCTCCAGCGGCAGAAGATAACTGCGGTAGTAGTCGTCGTAGATCCAGCGACGCCACATCTCCGCGTAGCTCTCCCGGTCCTTGCGCCGGTCCTTGGTGCCGTACTCGATGAAGGTGCCGATGGCGGCGTCGACGACGCAGTGGTTGTTCCACCACGCGTAGCGCAGGTCGCGCTCGAGCAGCGGGCGGTTGCGCTCGTCGGCCAACGCCATCAACAGGATGGAGTAGCCGTTGGAGATGTGGCGCGACTCGTCGGACTGCACCGAGTGGAAGACGGTGGGCAGCAGGTAATCACCGTTGGCGGCCGCCTCATCCGGCATCGCGACGAACAGGGTGTTGGTGAAGGCGGTCTCCGCGACAACCGTCAGGTAGATGTTGGCTGCGGTGATCGCGTCACCGGTGATGAACCCCTCGCCGAACTGGCGGCCGATGGTGCCGGCGTAGTTGTTGGCGAACGCCTTCTCGGTGATGTCGAAGCCGGCGGGATCGATGTAGTTGTTCATGTACAGCTTCTTGAGGTTCATCTGGATCGTCGAATGACGAACCTCGTCGATCATCTGTACGGCGAGACCGTTGTGGATCTCCGGGTTGGGGACCGCATCGATGGCCATTGGCATCGCACGCGCTGCGGAGATCTCCGGGAACGGGATGATCGACAGGAACAGCTTCTGCCATTCCAGCCACCGTTCCTGGACCTGCCGGAACATGTTGCCGCGGATGGCGCCGTCCATGGCGCCGTAGACGCGATTGTCCTTCTCCTCCTCCATCGGGAAGTAGGACCGCATGATCTGCTTGAGAGGGTCCTTCTTCGGAGCCTTCTCGAAGGTGTAGTCGGTGCCGAACCGGGTCGCCGGTGTCGCGAAGGTGGGCTCCCACGACAACTCGGTGATCTTCGCATGTGCTTTGGTCAAGCTCTGCCTGCTCAATGTGCGCCTCCTCGTGAGAAGGCCGACGAGGTGCCGGCCTGCTGGGCTGGAGCGCCTCCGATGTAACCCTGTGATTCAGGTCATATGCGTCTCAGTGTGAGACGGCGAGCACATTGATCTGGCGTGGTCGGGCATACCTGCAGGTCAGCGCATTCCTACCCGGGCGTGATCATCAAGGCGAGGTGCACTTCAGGGCGTCGTACACGGCGGTCTCGAATCCGAGATACGCATTCAGCGCCGTCGGATCGAAGAACGGGAACAGCTGCGTTGCCCAGAAGCCACCGATCCTGCTGCGCCGGTCGATCCAGAAGTAGAGATTGGCCAACCCGGCCCAGCTGAGGGCGCCGGCCGGCCGGCCGGTGGGCACGGGCTCTTCGTTGATCATCGCCGTCAGCCCCCACGTCTTCGGCACGCCGGGGAAGAACTCTGCGTCGTGGGACAGCGCTGGGATCGCGCCGTGCAGCCGGTCCACCCGCCGGTCGCCGAGCTGATCGCGTTCGGCCATCTCGATCGTCTCGGGCCGCAGGATCTGATCCCCGCCGTCCGACAGACCGTCGTTGAGCCACATCCGGATGAAGGCGAGGTAGTCGCGGACCGTCGAATACAGTCCATGGCCGCCCATGTGCAGTTCCGGTTCGTCGGGCAGTGCCCATTTCCGGTTGGTCTTGAGACCACCGTCGGGCGTGCGGTGATGCATCAGCGCACGCCGGCCGGACATCTCGCCGGTGAGTGTGAACGCCGTGTCGGCCATGCCGAGCGGGGAGAACACGCGCTCGCTCATCACCTCGCCGAGCCGCCGGCCGGTGATGCCCTCCACAACCTGCCCGGCCCAGTCGACGTTGCTGCCGTAGCACCACGACGTGCCCGGATCGAACAGCAGCGGTGTGGTCAGCGACTCGCGGGTGGCACTGATGGTGCCGGGCACACCGTGCTCCTGGGCCAGACGGCGATAGGACTCGTCGAAGAAGTCGTACCCGAATCCAGCCGTATGCGTGAGTAACTGGCGAGTCGTGACAGCCGATCGCGGCGCGCGCAACCGTGGATTCCCGTTGCCGTCGAAGCCCTCGAGGACGGCCACGTCGCCCAACCGCGGTGCATAGTCGGCGGCCGGTGCGTCGAGGTCGAGGCTGCCGTCCTCCACGAGCTGCAGCGCAACCGTCGCCGTGATCGTCTTGGTGGTCGAGAAGAGTGCGAAGACACTGTCTGTGGTCACTGCCTCGGTAGTCTTTGCCTCGGTGGCCCTTGCCTCGGTGGCCACTGGGTCGGTGACGATCGGGTCGGACGTCGAGGCGAGGGCGCCGTCGACCGCGCGCACTCCGCCGGCGGTCAGTGAGAGGAGCTTCTCGGCGGAGGTGGTGCCGGCGACGACGCCCGGTAACCGGGGGGCGCCGGCGGTCGCTGCGGCGACAGCCGTCTCGGTAGCCGCGACGATGGCTGCCGTGTCGACCTCGTACGGACTGCTCACCTTGTCATCCTCCTCGAACCCGGCCCCCGACAGATCCCCTCCATACGATCGGCAGTGTATGTGTGCGGCGCACGACAGCCGACGGCCACGCCCCGGTCAGGGATGCAGCGAGCCCACGAAGTCGCCGAGCCGCCGCAGCCCCTCGGTCAGATCGTCCGTCGAGGCGGCATAGGACAGGCGGACGTGGTCGTCGGCGGTGTGATGTCCGAAGTCCTTGCCCGGTGTCAGGGAGACGTGTGCCTGCGCCAACGCCCGGTCGCAGAACTCAGCCGAGGTCAGGCCGGTGGGGGCGACGTCGATGTAGACGTAGAACGCGCCGTCGGGCGCGACCGGCACCGACAACCCGATCCGACGCAGACCATCGATCACCAGTTCGCGGCGGATGCGGAACTCGGCGCGGCGCGCCTCGGTGAGTGCGAGCGATTCGTCGGTGAAGCACTCCAGGGCGGCGTATTGGGCGGGTGTCGGCGGGCAGATGTAAAAGTTCTGCGCCAAGCGTTCGAGTACCGGCACCATCTGCTCGGGCACGATGCACCACCCGAGCCGCCACCCGGTCATGCCGAAGTACTTGGAGAAACTGTTGATCACGATCGCGTCAGGATCTGCGGCGAGGATGCTGCGTGGCGGGTGGCCGTCCGAGTCGTCGGCCAATCCGAGGTAGATCTCGTCGACGATACGCCATCCGCCGCGGGTGCCCACTTCGCCACAGAGGCCGGCCAACTCGTCGAACGGCACCGACGTGCCGGTCGGGTTCGACGGGGAGGCCACCATCACGCCCCGCGTCCGCTCTCCCCAGGCGTCGGCGACCAACTCGGTCGTGAGTTGGAAGCGGGTCGACGGTGTCGTCGGTATCAGTCGGACTCGCGCACCGTAGCTCTCGGCGAAGCGGCGATTACATGGATAGGACGGATCGGCGACCAGCACCTCGTCACCCGGATCGATCAACGCCGCACAGCTCAGCAACAGTGCGGCCGACGCCCCCGAGGTCACCACCACCCGGTCGGGGTCGACCTCGCATCCGAAGTGTCGTGAATAGAACCCGGCGATCGCCGACCGCAGCTCGGGTAGGCCGAGCGCTGCGGTGTAGGCCAGCTGACGGCCGTCGGTGAGGTCGCGTACCGCCGACAGGAACGCCGGTGGCGCACCGAAATCGGGCTCGCCGATGCTGAGTTTCACGACGTGGTGGCCCGCCGCCTCCAACTGCGCGGCACGCTTACCGAACTCCATCGCGTAAAAGGGCGCGACCGCCTCGGCCCGCTGCGAGAACCTCATGGCGCCATTGTGCTCTGGCGCCGAGGTCGAGCGGGTCCAGGGGTCGCGCCCTGCGTACGGCAGATGGTGTCCGGTCCGACCTCCTGTCACGGACGGTCCGACCTCATCACGGGATGTAGTTGAACTCGTCCGGGTTCGGTCCGCGACGACGGTCCTTGTTCATCCCGTCGATGGCGGCCATGTCCTCAGGTGAGAGGTCGAAGTCGAACAACGCGAAGTTCTCCTCGACGCGTGAACGGGTCACCGACTTCGGGAACACGATGTCGCCGCGCTGGATGTGCCACCGCAATGTGACCTGTGCCGGGGTGCGGTTCTTCTCGCCGGCGATCTTGGTGAGGACCGGGTCGTCGAGGACGTCGCCCTGCGCGATCGGCGACCACGCCTCGGTGGCGATTCCATGCTCGGAATTGAACGCGCGCAATGAATTCTGAATCAGATAGGGGTGCACCTCGATCTGATTCACCGCGGGCACCACGTCGGTCTCGGCGAACAGTCGCTCGAGGTGGGCCTGCTGGAAGTTCGACACGCCGATGGCGCGGGCCTTGCCCTCGGAATGGATCTTCTCCAGTGCGCGCCACGTCTCGACATAGTCGACATCGATGCCGGGCAACGGCCAATGGATGAGGAAAAGGTCCACGGCCTCGACACCGAGGTCGGCCAGCGTCTGTTCGGTGGCGCGCAGCGCGTCGTCGTGGGCGTGGTAGCCGTTGTTGAGCTTGCTGGTGACGAAGATCTGTTCACGAGGGATGCCGGATTCGGCGACCGCCTGACCGACCTCCTTCTCGTTGCCGTACATCTCGGCGGTATCGATGTGGCGGTAACCCACTTCGAGCGCGGCAAGGGTGGCGGCCTTGGTGTCCTCCGGCGGTATCTGGAATACGCCGAAGCCCAGCTGTGGGATCTCGACGCCGTTGTTGAGGGTGATGGTGGGTACTGACATGGGTGATGTCACCTTCCTCGTCAAATCGAAAATTGCACCGTTCTGTGTGGTCGTACCCGGTGGTCTCAGGGCACGAGGATGAATTTGCCTCGCGGATGGCCGATCTCGAGCTCGGTGAGCGCGACCGCGGCGTCGGCGAGCGGGAACGTCTTGGCCACTTCGGTGACCAGCGAACCGTCGGCGGCGCTCGCGATCAACGGTTCCACCGCTTCGGCACGATGGCGGCGACTACTCGGTGTGCTGCCGTTGACCAGGACGATGCCGTCGGACGCGCGGCCGAATGCGGCGATGCTGACGATCTTGCCGGGGTTGTCGACGAGTTCGAGCGAGGTGTCGATCGCCTCGTCGGTACCGGTGGTGTCGATCACCGATGTGATCGGACCCGGAGCGGCATCGCGGACGCGGTCGAGCAACCCGTCGCCATAGGTCACCGGGATCGCCCCGAGGGACCGAAGATGATCGTGGTTGCGCGCAGACGCAGTCGCGAGCACAGTCGCACCTGATGCCCGGGCCAATTGGATCGCGATGACGCCGACCGCCCCCGATCCGCCGTGGACCAGGACGACGTCCCCACTCTCGACGTGTGCGGTGCGCACGGTGTCGGCTGCGGTGACCCCCACCAACAGGAGGCCGGCCGCTTGCTCGAAATCGAGCTCGTCGGGGATGCGGTGCACGGAGGTCAGGTCGGCCGCCAGCCGGTCGGTGTAAGCGCCCTGGGCTCGATAGACGATCACCCGGTCCCCGACGGACAACATGCCGTCCGGGGTCACGGCGCCGTCGCCGACCGCCGAGATCACCCCGGCTGCCTCGAAGCCGATCGGCAGCGGCAGTCGGGAATGGTCTCCGCCCATCTCACCTCGGACTGTCTTGGCGTCGGCAGGGTTCACCCCGATCGCCTTGGTCTCGACGATCGCATGGCCCGGGCCGGGCAACGGTGGCTCCGTCTGCACCAGCTCCAAGGCCTCGGCGGGGGGACCGTAACGGGTCGCGACGATTCTGTGGGCCATGCCCCGTTCAAGGTCGCGACGCCCCCGGAGTATTCCAGCAGTCTCGGACTCACTGGTGACGGGCGCGATAGGGGACAATCGGCCGAAGCCTCGAGGTGCACGCGGCAGGCCTGGTGCAGGTGGGCTCGGTGGGCACATATTGAGTGGGCAAGTACTTGGTGGGCACGTGATGACCAGGAGGAAACAGCACGACGCTCGTCCCCAGCGGACGCCGCCGACTGCGCCCGGAGGGCGACGCGGTGGAGTTCACCCGCACCTATCGCACACCGATTTCAGACGTCTGGGCGGCAGTGACGGAATCGGACAGACTGGCCCGGTGGATCGGGTTCTACACCGGTGACCCGACGCAGGGTTACGTCCAGTTCACCATGAATGCGGAGGGCGAGGACAACATGATCCCCGTGCGCTACGACATCCGTCGGTGCGAACCGCCGCGAGTCCTCCAGATCCGCGCCACCGACGACTTCGGCACCTGGGATCTGGTCGTGGAGATGGTCGAGGCCGACGGCATCACCACCGTGACTCTCGCTGAGATGGTCAACGACCCGACGGCGATCGAGAACACCGGACCGGGCTGGGAGTACTACCTGGACAGGCTGACTGCCGTGATGCACGAAACCGACCCGGCCGCAGTCGATTTCGACGACTACTATCCGGCGCAGCGCGAGTACTACCGGCTCATCCAGCAAGCGATCGTCGACGACGCGACGTCGGCGAACTGATCAGAAGAACCCGATCAGCGACGAAACCAGGCTGCCTGATCGTCGCGCAGCGCCTTGTCGATGCGCAGCTGAGAAGTGGTGGCCAGGTCAGCGGGCAAGGCGTCCGGAGAGAACCACTCGACGGCGATGTTCTCGTCGTCGGCGGGAAGTGGCTCCCCGTCACGGTGGCGGGCGAGGAAGCAGACATCGAGATACTGCGTCTGATCCCCGTTCGGATAGGTGATCATCGGGGTGACGTCGACACTGGTCAGCCGCTGCACTTCGGCGCGTACCCCGGTCTCCTCGGAGATCTCGCGCAGGATCGCACGTGCGGGCTCCTCCCCGGGTTCCAACACCCCCGACACCACCGCCCACTGACAGGTGTCGGCGCGGTGGGTCAGCAGTATTCGTCCATCGGAGTCGAGTACGACGGCACTGACGCCGGAGAGCCACAGTGGGCGGTGGCCGACGTGATGGCGCAGATCGCGGATGAATTCGGGAATCGGCACCCGTTCATCCTGCCGGTGCCGACGGAACCCGGCAAAAGGCGAGGTCGGGCGCGCGCGACGGAATTGTCGGTGCCAAGTGATTCACTGACCGCGATTCACTCACAGGAGGTGCGCACATGGACGAGTACCAGCCCGACCACACCGACGATCATGCCGATCGACGTCGACCGGACCGGCACCCGGCACACGCCGGACATCGCGCCCGGCGGCGGGCCGTGGACTGGCCGGCGATGGAGCGGTGGCTGGTGGAGTCGATGGCCGACATGGGGCGCGCTGCGATCCTCGACATCGGTCCGGCCGTTGCGCACCCCGACGACGAACATGACGTCGACTGCGCGCAGATCCAGGTGCTGGCCTCGCAGACCTATCTGGTCCGGTTGTCGACGACGCTGATGTCCGTACCGCTGCTCGCCTCGCAGACCGTCGGTCGCGACGCCCTCGACAGGTGGTTCTACGACGACACCTTCGCCGACTGCACCCACGGATTCCTGATGAGCCGTTCACGGCGGCGGGTCGCCGAGATCGTGGTCACCTGGTTCCGGGATCGGTGCGGATTCGCGGCGCCGGATGAGTTGGGATGCTCCTATCAGGCCTCGACCATCCTGCCGAGATCAGCGCCGACCGACCCCTCGGCGCAGCGTCAGGGATACCCCTGAACTTTCCCCGATTTCGCCTGCAGACAGGTGATTTTTCGCGCCAACCGGATCACAGTGGAGACATGACATCAACGAATCCCAACGGAACCACCAACAGCGGCATGACCTTCTGGAAGGTCCTCGGCGTCATCGCAGTGGTGCTACTCGCGCTCGCGATGGTGGGCCCACTGCTCAAGGGCCTGTTCTGGATCGCACTGCTCGGATTGGCGATCTACGGCGCATTCGCGTTGTACAAGGCGCGCTCGCGAAAGAACACCAACGGACCTGCGTCCTTCTGACCGATCGATAGCTTGGACGCATGACCACCATCGAGGTCACCATCGGCGATATCACCACCCAACGCGTCGACGCGATCGTCAACGCGGCGAACTCGTCGCTGCTCGGTGGCGGAGGTGTCGATGGAGCGATCCACCGCGCGGGCGGCCCGGCGATCCTGGCCGAATGCCGATTGCTGCGGGAGACGTCGCTGCCGTCCGGGCTCGAATCCGGCGCGGCCGTCGCGACCACCGGGGGCGACCTTCCGGCGCAATGGGTCATCCATACCGTCGGTCCGGTCTACGCCCCCGGCGAAGACCGGTCGTCTGTCCTCCGTTCCTGCTACACCCGAAGCCTTCGGTTGGCGCACGCCCTCGGCGCGGCATCGGTGGCATTTCCGCTGATCTCGGGCGGTGCCTATGGCTGGCCGGTCGACGATGCCGTCCAGCAGCAGGTTCGCGCTGTCAAAGGTGCGGATTCGACTGTCGAATCCGTTACGCTCGTGGCGTTTTCAAGCCGGATCGCCGACATCACACGCCGCATCCTCGCCTGAACCCCACATCGGGCGTCGCCCGACTATCCTCTGTGCGTGGCCGACTCAACGGGACCTGACTCAGCCGAATGCGGCGCGACCGTTCGCTGCGCGCACGGTGCATGCCTGAGGTGCGGATCGGCCGATGACCACTGACACCGGCAATGCCCCCGGTGCGGTCGGGGACGGCGCCGTGTTCGGGTCAGGTGACTGCCCCGCTCATGTCGAGTCACTTTCCGCACGTGCTCGTGATGACGCGGACACGCCGCCGGTGGAGCCGACCGTCCTGCGACCCCCTCGATTCGCCTACAGCTCGGCCGAGTGGCATCGCGCGGGTCGTCGGCAGTCGCAGTCGACCGACATCCCGATTCTGGATCGACTCGCACAGATGTCGGTGAGCGCAAGTCGCGTCACCGACGCCGACACCATTCCCGGCGAAATCCTGGTAGACGTCGACGACGACACCTGGAGCAGCGTGCTGGCGCCCGGCTATCTGCGGTTGTACCTCGCCGGCCATGGCCACGACGGCACCATCGCGATCGTGTTGACCCGCTTCGTCATCGATCACGCCGTAGCTGTGTCCGAGCTCATGGATCACGCGTTTGTCGAGGCTCGTTCATTGCCCGAGTGGGACGAGAGCGAAGCCACGCGTACTCAGCCGGGTTTCCGCACCGAGGGATCGTCGGTCCAGTCGGGAACCTACGTCGGTGATGACGAGACCTGGTTCTGTGCCATCCGGTATGCCGCCTACCGTCGCGGAAACGTCGCATATCTGCTGCACGCCACCGGAACCGCCCCGGCGCGCGAGGGTGCTGCGTTCCGCCGATCGATTACCGCCGCCGTCAGTTCGGTCCGATTCGACGACTGATCGGGACAGCCGCCCGATTCGCCGATGGTCGACACACCAGCAGTTCAACACCGACAGGGGAGGACATGGTCCGACGCAGCGACCGAGTGGACGATCTCGAGCAGGTCTTGGCCGCCGACGCGGTCTTCGCCGACGACCCGGACGATCAGGGCTGGCTGACCGCTCGCGCCGCCGATCAGCAGATCTATGTGCGGATGGGCGATTTCCCCGATGAGGATCTCTGGTCACTCTGGCTCGGAGATGGGCGATGGATGGACTTCACGGTCGCACCGGCGCGTTGGACGCTCCGGATACCGGGACGTCGGCGCCCGACCGGAACGCGCCCACGACTCCCGAAGAACGAGTTCCACGAATGACCCTGGGCTCGCAGCTGCCCGGTGTACCGCCGATCCGGGATACGCTGTCCACCGAAACTGCCAGCACACGGGGTGGGCCATGCCGACGGCGATCGCGACCATCAGCCTCAAGGGAGGTGTCGGCAAGACGACGCTGACTGCCGGTGTGGCCGAATTCCTGGCCGAGTTCGGGCAGCGTGTTCTGCTGGTGGATCTCGACGCGCAGACGAACCTCACCACCATGATGATCGGACAGGACCGGTGGCTGCAATGCAACAAGCGGGGACACACACTGGCGACGCTGTTCGCGGACGCACTCGACGACACCAGGCGTTTCGATCTCGACACGACGCTTCAGCGCGATGTGTCACCCGTCGAGTCGGTGCGGGGTGTGGACCTGTTGCCGGCCTCCCTCGACTTCATCGAGTTGCAGGAGGAACTGAGTGCACGCCGTGTGGCCGCCGACGACCACGCCGCGCTGATCGACGTGCTGCGTCGCGCGGTTGCCGCGATCGCCGACAATTACGACTTCATCCTCATCGACTGCCCGCCGAATGTCGGTCCGTTCAGTCTCAACGGTCTCTCGCTGGCCGATGCCTATGTGATTCCGACGATCCCGGACGTGTTGTCGACGTACGCGATCGGTCATGTTCAGCGTCAGGTCGCCGACTTCGGAAGGGAAATCGGCCGTAAGATCACCGAATTGGGTGTGGTGGTGACCAAGTTCCGCGCTGCGGCGACACTTCACCAGGACACGGTCTTACGGCTCCGTCGGGACCCGTCGATACAGAACGTACTGCCCGCGTACCTCCACGAGGCCAACGTGATCGGTGCCGCAGCGGAGTACCGGCCGTACGTGAACCTGCGCGCCAAGTACGGCCATCACGGGCACTTCGAGCAGTTCCGGGGCGTGACACAGGCACTGATGATCGAAGCGGCCGCGAAGGTCTCGTCCACCGCGTAGCGTCGAGTCGGGTGTGCGACCGAACGCGGTCTGGTCCAGCTGCCGCCGCGTACCGACCAGGTGGAGGAATGATGCTCGGACTCGGAATCATCGGATGGATCATCGTGGGCGGCCTTGCCGGGTGGATCGCCAGCATGATCATGAAGACCAACGCTCAGATGGGCATTCTGCTCAACATCGTGGTGGGCATCGTCGGTGGCCTGCTCGGAGGGTTCATCCTCGCCCTGTTCGGCGTCGATGTGGAGGGCGGCGGACTGATCTTCAGTTTCGTGACCTGTCTCGCCGGGGCCTGCCTGCTGCTGTGGATTGTCGGCCTCGTGCGTGGTCGATCGAAGGTGTGACCACCCTGCGGTCAGTGACCGCCCCGCGGCCAGTGGCGCTGGTGTACAGGCGGTGCGCGAGGCAGGCCTCCATGACCGAGATGGGTTGGGGGATCATCTCGGTGAGTTCGAATGAGTTGAGACGCTGCGGCGGCGCCTGTGCTGGTGGTGGGTGGATGCGGGCGCGTGCCTGTTCGAGGGTCGGGTTCGCTGTTGCGTCGCCACCACACGCGGCCGGCGTCGGGGCCGTCGGTGTAGACCCCGGCGGTGAACTGGCCCGGGTTTTGCCGACCATCCGGTTGTGGGGGCCACAGGCGGGGGCGAGGTCGACGATGTCGGTGTTGCCGCCGTCGGCGAAGTCACGCACGGCGTGATGCATCTCCGCGTGGGCGGCGGGCTGATCGCAGTCGGGTGCTGAGCACACGTGCCCGTCGGGGCGGGCGAAAGACACCAACCGTTGCGCGCGGGTGGCGAGTCGGGGTCGTCGGGATTGTTGAGGCCGGGTGTGGCCCATACCGCCCACAGCGTTTCGATCAGGGCGCGGGTTTCCGGGTCGAGGTGACCGGTTAGTTTCGACATCTGCTGGGCGTCTTGCCGGTTGACCCACACGTTACGACGTCGTTTACGGTCACTGCCGTCGGACAACTCGCCGTCGGGGTCGAGGTTGTCGAGTAGCCGCTGCCCGAGTTCACCGATCTCGGCGGGCGTGTGCTCACGCGCCAACCCGGCCAGGGTGGCCTCGGCGGCCACCTTCTTGTCATGCGGCAACCGATCCACCACCGCATCCAGCTCGGCGAGCAGACCCGGCACCTCCGACAACGACCCCGCCGACACCGACCCAGAAGGTACCGAATCAGGGGGTACCGAATCATGGGGCACCGAATCAGGCGGCGCAGAGTCGGTGGGCGCAGACTTGGTGGGCGCGGCATCGGTTGCATCACACTCATGAAACTCGGCCATACTCACCCCCGACTGACCGTTCCGAACGTATGTTCGATAATGCCGCAACCAGTCGAACCCGCAACTGTGATGTATCGGGACATCGGTGACGTTTCTGCATCTGGACATTGGTGACACTTGGTGTGTCAGGACTTCGGTGACGGTGCGGTCTTCTTGGTGGGGCGTGGGCCGCGGGGTTGTCGATTTCCGACGTAGGTGATTCCTGGGGCGGGTCGGGGGTGTTCGACGAGGACTTCGCCTTCGGTGTTGGCGATGACGATTGTGTTGTCGTCGGTGACAACGAGGACCTGGTCGAAGGCGTGGTCCACATCGACCAAGTAGGTGACTGCGTCCACGCTGATGGTGCCGGAGGTGCTGACAGTTCTGGCCAGGACGCCGTCGGGTAGGTCGGTGGGTTGCCGCTGTGCGGGCCGAGGGCGTGGTGTCGGCGGATCGAGCAACGGCCGACCGAATTTGGGGTGTGGCGCGTCGGCTTTCGGTGTTGCCTGCCAGGCGGTCAACGGTGTGACCCGCCCGGGCAGTCCTTGGTGAGGCCGCTCGGTGTTGTAGATGTGGTCGAACGCGTCGACCTGGGCCTGCAACTCGGCCAGGGTGTCGGCAAGTGGCTGTTTGTCCAGGTAGCGGAACAGTGTCTGGTGGAAGCGTTCGTTCTTGCCCTGCGTGGTGGGCTTGTAGGGCTTGCCGGTGATTGTTTCGACTCCGAGCGCGTGGGCGTGTTCGACGAGTTGACCGATGCGGCCGCGGCGTGAGGGGTTGAAAGCGGGCCCGTTGTCGGTGAGGAGTCGCTGGGGCACGCCGTGAGCGGTCACCGCCTTGTCGAACACCGCGATCGCGGCGTCGGAGGTCTCACCGGCGGCCACGTGGGAGCCCACGGCGTAGCGAGAGTGATCGTCGATCAGTTGCAGGATGACGCACGTACGTCCGCCGGTCAGAACGTATTCGGTGCCGTCGAGTTGCCAGCACGCATTCGGTGCGGGATAGACGAACCGCCGCCACGCCGAGCGGGGCTTCTTTTTCGGTTCACGCCGGGCTACTCCGGCATCGCGGAAGATGCGGGCCAGCGATGCTGTCGAGGGGACCTGTGCCATGCCCATCGACCGCATCTTGTCGTGCACGCTGATCGGTCCGTGGTCCAGACCCGACCTTTCCAAGGCGGCGCGCACCGCCACCGCTTGTGACTTGACCTCGTCACTGAGCGCTGACGGGCTCGACTTTGGGCGGCGGGTCCGCGGTTCGAGGGCTGCCGCGGGCCCCTCGACTTTGGCGCGTTTACGCAGCTCGTAGAACGACTTTCGAGAAATTCCGTGTTCGACGCAGAATGTTGAGACCGCTCCGCGGGGTGCATCATCAGGCCACTGCGAGATAGCTAGCCGGACGACAGGGTCGATAGGTTCATTAACAGCCACCGTCTGAGCGTTGAATGCGGCACGTGAGCTGACCCGAGGATGGCGGTTCGATCGGAGCCCAACCGGTTGCTTGTCGTGGACACCAACGCGAAAGCGCAAGCCTGCTTCCAGGTCGGCCACCTTGTCGCCTGCATCGACGTGTGTCAATATTGACGCGTGTCGAATAAGAATCTCCTGCTGCCACCCGGCCGCGGCCTCAGTAGCGACGAGACCGGGGCTGTCACCCCACTGTTGAAGGCACTCGCTGATCCGGTTCGACTGCGGTTGCTGTCGGAGGTCGCTGCGCATCCGGGCGGCGAGGCGTGCGTGTGCGACATCTCCGGGCCGTTCGAGCTGTCGCAGCCGACGATCTCGCACCATCTGAAGGTGCTGCGCCAGGCGGGTCTGGTGACCAGCGAGCGCCGCGCGACCTGGGTGTACTACCGGGTGAACACCGAAGCGCTGCAACAACTGTCGGGCCTGCTGGGCGATCTCGCCACGGTCGTGGGGGAAACGCGGTCGTGTGAGGCCGACCAGTGACCGCCACCGACACCGCGGTCGCGGGCAAGTTGTCGACGCTGGACCGGTTTCTGCCGGTGTGGATCGGCGCCGCGATGGTCGCCGGACTGCTGCTCGGTCGAGTCGTCCCCGGCCTGGGTGACACTTTGGCGGCGGTCGAGCTCGACGGCATCTCGCTGCCGATCGCCCTCGGATTGCTGATCATGATGTATCCGGTGCTGGCCAAGGTGCGCTACGACCGACTCGACTCGGTCACCGGTGATCGTCGCCTGCTACTCGGGTCGTTGGCGTTGAACTGGATCATCGGACCGGCGTTGATGTTCGCGCTGGCCTGGCTCCTGCTCCCGGATCTGCCGGAGTACCGGACCGGACTGATCATCGTCGGCCTGGCCCGATGCATCGCGATGGTCATCATCTGGAACGACCTGGCGTGCGGCGACCGCGAAGCCGCTGCTGTTCTCGTCGCACTGAACTCGGTGTTCCAGGTGGTCATGTTCGCCGTGCTGGGTTGGTTCTACCTCTCGGTGTTGCCCGGATGGCTGGGCCTGGAGCAGACCACCATCGACACCTCGCCGTGGCAGATCGCGAAGTCGGTGCTGATCTTCCTCGGTATACCCCTGGTCGCAGGCTTCCTCACCCGCCGCATCGGCGAGCGAACCAAAGGCCGCGACTGGTACGAGTCCTCGTTCCTGCCGCGTCTCGGGCCGTGGGCCCTTTACGGGTTGCTGTTCACCATCGTCATCCTGTTCGCGTTGCAAGGTGAGCAGATCACGTCGCAGCCGTGGGACGTCGTGCGGATCGCTCTGCCGCTGCTGATCTACTTCGCGGTGATGTGGGGCGGTGGGTTCGTGCTCGGGGCCGCGATGGGGCTGGGGTATGCGCGAACCACCACGCTGGCGTTCACCGCCGCGGGCAACAACTTCGAGCTCGCCATCGCCGTCGCGATCGCCACCTACGGTGCAACATCCGGCCAGGCCCTGGCCGGAGTCATCGGACCACTCATCGAGGTCCCCGTCCTCGTCGCCCTCGTGTACGTGTCCCTGGCACTGCGGAAACGCTTCACCACCCCAACCACTGCCTCCAGCCCGGATGTGTCGAAGGAGCCGGCTCGCGATGCCTGAGGATCTGTTGGACGAGCAGCTAAGTCGCAGTGAACACCGCGCGCAGCCCGAACTGTTGATGCCCCATGCCGTGCTCGCCCGTACCGCCGCTGACCTGGCCGCCAAGTATGAGGGGGTGGTGTCTCGCCAGACGGTGGAACGCTGTGTGTTCGAGTCCTACACCGCCTTACGGCGCACCTCCCGGGTGCATGCGCACCTGACGACCTTGGCGGGCAGGTTCGCGGCTGATCGGTTACGCGCCCTGGCCCAGTCCGATGGATCGGTGCCCAAGGATGTGCCCGAAGTTCTGTTCGTCTGCGTCCAGAACGCCGGCCGCTCACAGATGGCCGCCGGATTGTTGACCCACCACGCCGCCGGGCGGGTACACGTGCGCTCCGCCGGGTCAGCCCCCGCGCACTCGATCAACCCGACCGTCGTCGAAGCAATGACCGAGATCGGCGTCGACATGGGCACGCAGTACCCCAAACCGCTCACCGACGATGTAGTCGCCGCCGCCGACGTGGTCGTAGCCATGGGTTGCGGCGACGCGTGTCCGATCTATCCCGGCAAACGCTATCTGGACTGGACGGTCGCGGACCCCCAGGGCCGTCCCCTCGACGAGGTTCGCGCGATCCGCGACGATCTTGACGCCCGAGTTCGTGGTCTTCTCACCGAACTCACCACCGAACGTGTGTGACGTATCTGATGTTCCTTCACAGCTGAAAGGGCTTGTGTCTCATGTCTACATCTCGACCTAGGGTGCTATTTGTGTGTGTCCACAACGCTGGCCGCTCGCAGATGGCCGCCGGTTTCCTCACCGCCTTGAGCCAGGGCAGCGTCGAGGTCCGCTCCGCCGGATCTGCTCCCGCCGACTCCATCAACCCGGCCGCGGTCGAGGCGATGGCTGAAGTCGGTATCGACATCTCCGCACAGTCACCGAAGATCCTCACCCCCGACACCGTCGAATCCTCCGACGTCGTGATCACCATGGGCTGTGGCGATGCATGCCCGGTGTTCCCCGGCGTCAGCTACCGGGACTGGGCTCTCGACGACCCAGCCGGCCAAGGCATCGACGCGGTCCGCCCCATCCGCGATCAGATCCGCGGACTCGTCGCGAACCTCCTCGACGAACTGGTACCCGCCGACCAGCAAGTCGGCCAATGAGCACACCACCGCAGGTGTTGTTCGTGTGCGTGTCCAACCGCGGCAAATCGGTGATGGCCGAACACCTCACACCGACAGTCACCGACCGGATCACCCCATCCTCAGCCGGCACCAACGCGAAAATCGGCGGCCAGGTCAACGAACTGTCCGCCCAGGTACTCGCCGAAGTCGGCGCCGACGTCGTCGGACATCAGCCGCGGCAACTCACCGATGAACTGATGCAAGCCGTGGACCTGGTCGTGGTGGTCGGCACCGCCGAGGTCACCCCACCCGACGGCGTCGCCCTCGAAGTGTGGGACACCGACGAACCCTCCGGACGGGGCATCGACGGTATCGAACGAATGCGGCTGATCCGCGACGACATCACCAACCGGATCCGCGCCCTCGCCGACCGCATCGCGCGGTAGGCGAGAACGCGAACCGAGGCTGTCAGCAGCAGGCTGTGCGCGCCTCGGCCTGGTCTGCGGCGTTGCCGCCGCAGCACACCGAACCCTGCTCGGCGTCCTCGGTGGCGTTCTGTTCCAACAGTTTCGGGCTGGTCCCGAACGTCTCGGAGTCAGCCAGCACGGTGTAGACCTCCCACTTCTCCTTCGCCGGCCCGGTCACCCACACCTTGTCCTGCGTCGCGAAACAACAGGTCGAGTTGATCTCCTCCTGGGTGAACAGACCCTCCCCGGACAACCGGGCGATCTCAGCGTGCACCTTCTCGCTCGACTCCACCTCGACGCCGAGATGGTTGATCGTGCCGCCCTGGCCGGGATTCTCCAGCAGCACCAGCTTCAGTGGCGGCTCGACGATCGCGAAGTTGGCGTATCCCGGCTTGCGCTTGGCCGGGGTGGTGTTGAACAGCTTGGAGTAGAACTCGATCGCGGTATCGAGATCATCGACATTGAGCGCGAGCTGCATACGGGACACGACCATCACCTTCACCTGTGAGACATATATCGAACTACTGACACCTGCAGGGTGCCACCTTTTCGACATATGTCAAGTACCAGGGTATGGTCGGGTCATGCCGAAGGCCCTGCCGATGGTCGACATCAGTGCCCCGATCTGCTGTGCGCCCGTGTCGGCGGCCCCTCTCGATGACGACACCGCCCTAGAAATCGCTCTGCGGCTCAAGGCGCTGGCCGATCCGGTCCGG
>NZ_JAKGCU010000001.1 GCF_021556435.1 Gordonia tangerina | reverse complement strand
GGTCTCGACCACCATGCACACCGACCTCGCCCTCGACGCCCTGAACATGGGATTGTGGGCACGGTCGCGTGCCGGCCACGACGTGGCCGGGCTGATCCACCACTCCGACCGCGGAGTGCAATACCGAGCCATCCGCTACACCGAACGACTGGCCGAAGCCGAAGCGGTGACATCTGTTGGCTCCAAAGGGGATTCATACGACAACGCGATGGCTGAGGCGTTCAACTCGCTGTTCAAAGCCGAATGCATCCGTAACCCCGTGATGCGCCCGCGAGGCGGCTGGGCAGGTGTGGGCGAGGTCGAGATCGCCGTCGCTGAGTACGTCGAATGGTTCAACCACCGCCGCCTGCACGGCGAGATCGGACACGTCCCACCCGTCGAGTACGAGAGCGCCTACTGGTCGACCCACACCGTCACCAGCTACCGTGAGAACCCGGTCCCCGCAAACGCTGGAACCAACTAACCGAGCCTCCAGCAAACCCGGGGCGATTCACCACGTGTCGCGCGGGACATTCACGTCCGTGAGCGGAGTCGTACAACCGGCGCCCGCGCCACGTTTCGACGGCCGGCCGCCGACCATGCCGCGGCCACGCCGTGCCCCGGGTGCGGACACCATCGAGATCCTACGATCAGCCGGATACTCGACGGAGGAGATCGACGATCTCTCCGCATCCGGAACCGTTGTGAGCGAATGAGACCTGGTGGTTGCCCGGTCGACCTCCCCTCCCGGGCAACCACCGTTCAGGTCATCACAGACCCAGAGACCGACCGACGATCTCACGCATGATCTCGTTCGTGCCGCCGTAGAGCCGCTGGACCCGAGCGTCTCGCCAGCGGCGCGCTATGTCGTACTCCTCCATGTAGCCATAACCGCCGTGCAGCTGGAGGCAGGTGTCGAGCGCCGAGAACTCCAACTCGGTCGTCCAGAACTTCGCTCCCGCGGCCTCTGCGGCCGTCAACTCGCCGGCATTCTGCGCCTCGATGCACCGGTCCACGTACACCCGCGCGATCGACACCTGCGTCGCCAGCTCCGCCAGGGTGAACCGGTTCGCCTGGAAGCTTCCGATAGGCTGCCCGAATGCTCTGCGCTCCAGCCCATACGCCACCGACGTCTCGAGCGCGTACTCGGCATTGGTCACCGCGACGACGGCCATCGACAGCCGCTCCTGTGAAAGGTTTCCCATCATCAACGAGAGCCCTTTTCCCGGCTCACCGAGCACATCGGAGTCGGGCACGATGACATCTTCGAAGAAGAGCTCGGCCGTGTCCTGAGCTTTTCGGCCGATCTTCTCCAGTTTGCGTCCCTTGACGAAGCCATCGTGACCGGCTGTGACGACGAACAGACCCAGCCCGCCGCCGAAGTCTTCGGGTACCCGCGCAGCAACGATGACCAGATCTGCCTGAATGCCGCGGGTTATGAAGGTCTTCGACCCGTTGAGCTTCCAGCCGTCTGCGACCTTGACCGCCGCAGTCTTGATCGCACGGAGATCTGAACCCGCTCCCGGTTCGGACATGGCAATCGCGATTGCGATATCACCGGACACAATGCCGGGCAGCCATCTCGCCTGTTGTTCCTCGGTCGCGATGTCGAGGAAGTACGGCAGCACGATGTCATTGGTGAGAGAGAATCCGTCTCCGACTGTTCCGGTTCGCACCACTTCCTCGTTCAGCACCGCGTTGAAGCGGAAGTCCCGGAGTCCCGCCCCGCCGTACTCTTCCGGCGCGGCGAAACCGACCATGCCCTGCTCTGCAGCCGCCGTCCAGAAGTCGCGATCGACCTCTCCGCGCTCCTCCCATCGCTTCGTGTGGGGGACGGCCTCTTTCAGCAGGAACGCATGCACCGACTCGCGAAATTGCTCATGCTCTGGTTCGAATATCGTCCGCTTCACGAGGTTTCACCCCGACCGACACCGTCGAACAGGGACTTGCCGATGATCTCCTTCATGATCTCGCTCGTCCCCCCATAGATCCGCTGTACACGGGCGTCGACATACGCACGTGCGATCGGATACTCCGCCATGTATCCGTATCCGCCGAACATCTGGAGACACTTGTCCACCACTCGGCCCTGGACCTCGGTCGCGGCGAGCTTCGCCATGGCGGCACGGTCGGCACCGAGTTCCCCGGCCACGTGGGCACGCAAGCAGTCGTCGACAAAGCTTCTGACCACCTCGGTCTGGACGTGAGCGTCGGCAAGCGTGAATCGGGTGTTCTGGTTCGCGGAGAGCTGTCGTCCGAATGCTTTTCGCGACGAGACGTAGTCGACCGCCAGATCAACAGCTGTGGCTGCGGCAGCAGCGCTCGCCACCGCGATCGTCATCCGTTCCTGCGGCAGATTGGACACCAGATAGCGGAAGCCCTCGTTCACCTCTCCGAGAACGTTGGACACCGGAACCTCGACGTCGTCGAAGAACAACTCGGCTGTGTCCTGTGCGTGCATTCCGATCTTCTCCAGATTGCGTCCCCGAGAGAAGCCGGCCATGTCGCGCTCGACGACGAACAGAGTCAGTCCGCCATGTCGATTCGTGCCGTTGTGGGTTCGGGCGGCGACAATCACCACATCGGCGTTCATCCCGTTGGAGATGAAGGTCTTCGCACCGTTGAGCACGAAGTGATCACCCCTGCGGACGGCCGTACTGGTGATGCCCGCCAGATCGGAGCCGGTACCCGGTTCCGTCATCGCGATCGCGGCGACGAGCTCGCCGCTGCAGAGTCCGGGAAGCCAGCGTCGTCGCTGCTCGTCGTCGGCGTAGCGGATGAAGTACGGAACGCAGATGTCGTTGTGCAGGTTGATCCCGAATGACATCACCCCCGCACGGGCGACCTCTTCAGCCATGACGGCGTTGAAACGGAAGTCATCGACACCTCCCCCGCCGAACTCGTCGTCGACGGCCATACCGAGGAAGCCGTGGGCACCGGCGTCGACGAACACCTCGCGAGGCACCAGTCCGTCGGCTTCCCATTTGTCGTATTCGGGAATCACCCGACGGTGAAGAAAGGTGCGGAAGCTGTCGCGGAACGCCTCGTGCTCGTGATCGAAGACGGTGCGCCGAGAACTCGGAGAATCATTCATGTCCGTACCATACATTCTATCCATACACTATGTATACGTCAGTGCCGCAAGGCCTTCAGCCTTCGCTTGACCGCGGCATGGTCGGGAATCGCGATGTGATTGACACCACGTCTGAACAGATTGTATGGTCAGATGTATGGCGGAGTCCAGACCTCACAGCGAATCCCTGTCCGGCGGTCGACCGGCGGGCGCTTTTGAACCGAGCGCCGACTTCGGCGACGACGAGCTCCACGCAGCCCTCGCGAACGCGAATCTGCCGACCCTGCTCGGTTCGCTGGCCCTGCTGACCGGTGACGATCGATGGATCGACGAGCCCTACCTGCCGACGGCTCCGAAGGATCTCGGCGATCACGACATGGGCGGGTTCGACGAGAAGACGGCACAGCGGATCCGCGTCGAAGCCGCCGATGCGCTGCTCGCATGGCGCGACGGCACACTGTCGACGCCCGAATCCTCGGCGAATCCAGAACGTCTTGCGCGCATTCTGTCGGTGATGCTGGCTGAGCCCATCCCCGACGGATACGGTCAGTTGCTCGGCGAGGAGATGGGCCTCTACGCCCGTCACACGGAGCCCACACGAACACCCCGGGAGGGCTTCCGGGTCATCATCGTCGGTGCGGGCATCTCAGGCCTCGCGATGGCCGTCCGCCTCGGTCAGGCCGGCATCGACTACCTACTCATCGACAAGAACACCACGGTCGGCGGCACGTGGCATGAGAACGTCTATCCAGGATGTGGAGTCGACACCCCGAGCTATCTCTACGCACTCTCCTTCGACCCGAAGCCGGACTGGTCCAGTTACTTTGCGCCGCAGCAGGAGCTGGCGGACTACTGGCGTGCACTCGCTGAGCGACACGGGGTCCTCGATCACAGTCGTTTCGGCACGCTGGTACACACAGCAGAGTTCGACGAGGAGTCCGAACGATGGTCGGTGACGATCGGTCCGGCCACCGGGGACGGCGAACCCGAGGTTCTCGACGCCAACGTCGTCATCAGCGCGGTCGGACTCCTCAATCAACCGAGTGCCCCCAGTCTGCCCGGGCTCGAAGACTTCACCGGACCTGCTCTGCACACCGCCACATGGGATCCGACCATCGAGCTCGCCGGCAAACGCGTCGCGGTGATCGGAACAGGCGCCAGCGCAATGCAGTTCGTGCCTGCAAGCGCAGAGATCGCCGACAAGGTCACCGTTTTTCAGAGGACACCCCAATGGGCGATGCCGCATCCATTGAAGGGCGCCGACGTCCCTGAATCTCTCCACTTTCTCAATCGACACGTTCCCTATTACCTCGCGTGGTACCGAGTCCGTCTGTTTTGGCGGATGGGCGACAAGGTGTGGAAGTTGCTCCAGGTCGACCCCGACTATCCGCATCTCGGTAGAGCGGTCAACAAGGCCAACGATCGGCTCCGGGCACTTCTCACCACATATATCGAACACGAATTGGCCGGATACCCAGACCTTCTCGCCAAGAGCCTGCCGGACTACCCACCGTATGGAAAGCGCCTGCTGATCGATGCCGGCTGGTTCCGGGCCCTCACACGTGACAATGTGGAACTGGTGACCGAAGGCATCGAATCGATCACCTCGACCGGCATCCGTACGGCCGATGGATCCGAATTCGACGCCGATGTCCTCGTTCTGGCCACCGGTTTCAAGGCTGTCGACGTCCTGGCGTCGTTGACCGTACGCGGTCGCGACGGAAAGTCGCTCCGCGACGTCTGGGGAGAGGGAGACGGGCGGGCACATCTGGGAATCTCGATCCCCGGCTTCCCCAACTTCTTCTGTCTGTATGGCCCCAACACGAATACCGGGCACGGCGGAACGGTCATCGCCGGTACCGAGATGCAGATACAGCACATCACCGCCCTCATCAGTGCGATGGTCGACGACGAGCTGTCCACGGTGGAAGTCCGTCAAGATGTTCATGACCACTACAACGACGAACTCGACGAGGCGCTGGCCCATACCGTCTGGGACTTCGGCGGAACGACGACCTACTACCGGAACGCCGGTGGACGAATCGTCACCAACAGTCCATGGCGTTACGTCGATTACTGGCGACGCGTTCACCGACCGCACCTCGACGACTTCCTACTCGACGGCTCGCCGTCCCTCGGGGTCATCGACGCTGACGCCGAATCCGTACCCGCGCAATAGAACACTGATTTCGATCGGTTCACCATCAACGAGGCGAGGCCAGCATGACCCAGACAGCAGAAACCGCGAAATCCGCCACCACGAACACCGCGCCCGGGATCGCCGAGACCACGCTTGTCGGAGCGTTTCAGGCGACCGCAGCGGACCGTGGCGCGAGCCCGGCCCTGGTCGCATTCGGCGAGGATCGGACGCTCACGTGGCGTGAGTATGCCGCCGCGGTCGAAGAAGTCGCAGCGGGCCTGGCCGATCTCGGGGTCACCCGCGGTGACACCGTCGCGATCATGCTGCCGAACAGCCCGGAGTTCCACATCGTCGACATGGCAGTACTACACCTGGGTGCAACGCCGTTCTCCATCTACCTGACCTCCGCGCCCGATCAGATCAGCTACCTGTTCGGCAACGCCGGGAATGCGGTGGTCGTGACTGCAGACGCATTCCTCGATGTCCTCGGACGCACGGCGGCACCGCAACTAAAGCATGTGGTCGTAGTCGACGACGACGCCAAGAGCCATAATATCGGTGCCGCGCAGTCATTGTCATTGGTCGAGCTGCGCCGCCGTCGTCCCGCGGAGTTCGACTTCGAGGCCACCTGGCGTGCCGTCGAACCCACTGATCTCGCAACCTTGATCTACACCTCCGGCACCACAGGCGCCCCCAAGGGCGTCGAACTCACCCACGCGAACCTGATGTTCGTCATGCACACGTGCAACATCCGGTTTCCGTTCGTGGCCGACGGGGCCGCGATCTCGTATCTGCCGACCGCCCACGCGGCGGATCGGGTGTTCTCGCATTACCTTGCCACGGTGACCGGCTGGCCGATCACCACCGTTAAGGATGCGAGCACCGTCTTCGCTGCGGTCGCAGACGCTCATCCGACATGGTTCCTGGGTGTCCCACGGATCTGGGAGAAGCTGCGCTCAGCCCTGTTGTCGCGGTTCTCCGCGCTGCCCGAAGAACAGCGGCCCCCCACCCTCGCAGCAGTCGATGCCGCACAGAACGTGGTCCGTCTCGAACAGCGAGGTGAGAGCGTACCGCCCGATCTCGCCGCCGGAGTATCACTCGCCGACGAGCAGATCTTCGCCGCACTCCGAACGCAGCTCGGATTCGACCGCGTCGAACTCCTGATGACAGGAGCGGCGCCGATCGCACCCGCTGTGCACGAGTTCTTCCTGGCGCTCGGCCTGCCACTGCAGGAAGGCTTCGGCATGTCCGAGACCGGAGCGCTCGGCTTCACCAACATCCCCACCGACATCCGGGTGGGCAAAGTCGGACTGGCACAGCCGGGTACCGAGGCCAAGCTGGCCGCCGACGGCGAACTCCTCTTGCGCGGGCCCCACGTCATGCGAGGCTATCGACGCGACCCGGCGAAGACCGCCGAGGCGATCGACAACCACGGCTGGCTCCACACCGGGGACATCGCGACCATCGACGACGACGGCTGGGTCACGATCGTCGATCGGAAGAAGGAGCTCATCATCAACGCGGCGGGCAAGAACATGTCGCCGGTCAACATCGAGAGCAAGCTGAAGAGTGCATCACCGCTGATCGGTCAAGCATGCGTGATCGGTGACCAGCGGCCCTACAACGTGGCCCTGGTGGTGCTCGACCCGGATGCCCTCCGAACCTTCGCCGCCTCGCATGGGCTAGAGGGTGCCGCACCGTCGGATCTGGTCGCCGATCGAGCCCTCGTCGCGGAGATCGACGACGCTGTCGAGAAGGCGAATGCCCAGTTGTCGCGGGTCGAGCAGATCAAGCGGTATCGTCTCCTGTCGGCCGAGTGGCTGCCCGATTCCGACGAGTTGACGCCGACGATGAAACTGAAACGCCGCGGCGTGGCGGCAAAGTACGCGGAAGTCATCGACGACCTCTATGCGCAACCGTTGCGGTGAGCCGGTAGAGACGCGATGATCCGAGTGAGTTCGCGCAGAGGGGATGCAGCCTACCTACCTCGTCCCCCTGAACAACCCCAGATTGAACGACACGCTCACCGCCGCACCACGAAATGCACCACCAGGGCGACAAAAACGATCGAACAGCCGATGGCGCTCAACGCCAGCGCGAGCACGATGCCACTGTTGTCCGGAAACGTCCCCAACCCGGGATGCGCGGCCAGCACCGCCCCCGACAATGCGCTACCGCCGGCACCACCGACGGTGCGCAACACCTGGTTGAAGCTGACCGCGCTGCCGAGCTCCTCGGTGACGACGGTGCGCGCGATCAACGCGGGCATCGCGGCGTACGCGGTACCGAGGCCGACGCCGAACAGGAACATCCCGATCAGGATCTCCCACAACGCGTCGTGCGCGAACAACATCAGAAACGCCGCGACGGCCATGGTCGCGGTACCCACCCGCAGCAGGGTGGGTAGGCCGACGCGCGCAGCGAGCAGTCGGACCACCCGATTCGCGCCGAAACTCCCCACCGACAGCGGCAGCATCACAAAACCCGCCCACAGCAACGGCAGGGCGATGCCGTAGCCGGTGTCGGTGGGTGCCTGCGCGATGAGACTGGCGATGGACAACCCGATGTAGAGGGCCGCACCGAGTCCGATCGCGGTGCCGTTGGCGAGGATCACGTCGGTGTGCCGGAAGATGCGCAGGTTGATCATCGGATGCGGAGTGCGCAGTTCCACCACTCCCCAGCCGACGAGCACCGCGACACCGACGGCGAACGCCCCGATGGTCCGCACACTCAACCACCCCCAATCGGGACCTTCACTGACGGCGAGCAACACCGCGGACAGGCCTGCGCCGAGGAGTACCGCTCCGGGCACGTCGAACCGTTGCCGGGGAGCACGTTCGTCGGGCCCGGAGGGCACCACCGCCCAGACCGTCACCATCGCGGTGACGAGGAAGATCGCGGCGGCGACGAACGCCATGCGGAACCCGAACCCGGACGCGAGCACACCGGTCAGCGGGTAGCCGACGCCCAGCCCGGTGGCCACCGTCACCGACAGCGCCGAGATCCCCGGCCGCACCAGGTCGTCGGAGAGATAACGGCGTGCGAGCGCGATCGTGACGGGCACAATGCCGTACGACAGTCCCTGCAGTGCGCGGCCGGCCAGGAACACCGCGAACGTCGGCGCGACCGCAGCCATCACCGATCCGAGCAGGATCACCGCGAGCGCACAGATCAGCAGACGTTTCTTGTGCGGGCCGTCGCTGAGCCGTCCCATCACGGGCGTGGTCACCGCGCCGACCAGCAGGTTGATGGTCAACATCCACTGCGCGGTCCCGACGGCGACGTCATATTCCTCGGCGACGCTGGGCACCAGCAGCATGCCGAGCGAACTGACCACAGCGGTGGTCAGTGCTGCGTAGACGAGGCCGGGAAGCAGTCGCGTCGAGGTTCCGGCCATCCGGCCACCCTATCGAGTAGGCGGCCGTCGGCACCGGGTGGAGTCTGCGAACTCCGGCCCTCAGACCTTCTCAAGACGGGTGACCACCCCGCGGTCCCCGTCCACCCGCACCCGGTCGCCGGTGACGAGTACCTGGGTGGCGATGAGGGTGTTGACGACGCAGGGCAGCCCGTATTCGCGGGCCACCACAGCTCCGTGGGAGACCGAACTGCCGATGTCGGTGACGAGAGCGGCGATGACGGTGAAGTACGGCGTCCATCCGACGTCGGTGACCGGAGCAACCAGGATCTCGCCGCGCTGGACGTCGCGTGCCTGCGCGATGGTCTTCGCGACACGCACCACCCCCTCGGCCACCCCGCGCCCGGCGGGCCGGCCGACAATCGCATCGTCACCCACCAACCGTGGCGGTGGCGCGATGCGCGCGGTGGGCCGCCCGATCGACACGTCGTCGAAGTCCAGCGCGTCTTGGTAGGCCAGGGCCGCGCGACGCTGCTGCGCGCGTGTGACGAGGCCGTCGATGTTCTCTACGCCGACGATGCGGTGCAGTTCGGCGCGGTCGAAGAAGAAGACGAGGTCGGCGTCGGGCAATCGCCCTGCCGCGGCGAGGACCTCACCGAGGTGCCGATAGCCGAGTTTGAGCGAGTGGGCCATCAGCGCCATCCTCGACTTCGTCTCCTCACGTCCGCGGGCACCGGCCTTCGCCCATCTGGCGAGCAGTCGGATCGTTGCGGATGTGGGCGCGTCGACCTGCACTCGGGTCGGGGCGCGCTCTGCGCGATCGTGCGTGGCACGCAGCATGGCCTGCATCATCGTCCCCAGTCCGGCGGGGTCCTCCGCCCAGGACGGGTCGCGCATGCACAACTCGCGGTAGCCGCGGTGTCCGTGACGACTCAGGAAGTGACGCAACGCCGATGCGGCCTCATCGTCGCCGGCGCGCACAGCGGTGACGGCACGCTCGGGCGTGACCGAGAGGAACGCGTCCGCCGCCATGGGGTCGGCGGCAATCAACCGGACCACCGCATCGAGTTCGCCGAGCATGAGCGCGCTCTCGACATCGCTGGCGCCGGCCATCAGCTGCGCGGCCTCGGTCCGCCCGTCCTCCTCGGTCTGCCCCTGTCGTAGCGCCCGCCGGATCAGCACGCTCTCCAGGATGTTGGCGGCCACTGCGGCCCGCGACGAGGAGCGCACATGGGTCAGCGTGACATCGCAGTAGCGCTCGACGCCGGACTCCAACTGTTGCAGGATGCTTCGCGGATCGTTGCCAGTTGGTATCTCGAACTCAGCGATCTGGGCACCCAGGTGCCGGACCGCCGGCCCGACGGACAGGGCATGGGCGCTGAGTCGAATGGTGTTGCCGAGCTTTCGGCGGAATGGTTGCGGCGGTTTCGGTTTCAACTCGTCGATCACCCGCCCACAGATCGACGTGGAGAACTGTTCGAGGGAATTGCCGAGGATGCCCGAGCTCAGGGCCGTGCCCTCGGTGAGGTTGAGAAACATGTGCCCCGAGAAGTAGCCGACCTGCAGCCACGGCCGTTCGTAGCCGGGCTGGGCTCGCGCGACCACTTGGATCTGCTGCATCGCACGGTCGATGGCGTACCCGGACACCGCCGCGGTGAGCGGGCAGAATGCGCCGGGCATCATCTCGCCGATGTTGCAGCGCGTGTAGACGTGATCGGCTCCGGCAACCGGCGAGTCCATCTCGCCGAGATCGCCGGGCAGGGTGGTGATGGGCCGGGCCTGCAGCCACCACAACCGTCCGTCGTGGTCGATCGCCCATTCGAGGTCCATCGGCTCACCCCAGTGGTGTGCGGCACGCAGTGCGCCGGTGCGGATGTCGGCGATCTCGGTGGATGACAGAACCGGTTGCGCACCAGCGAGTTCGTGCACTATCGGTGTACCAGTATCGTCGAGGACGGTGTGGTCGGGTGATGCAGAGCCGTCGACCAACGACTCACCCAGACCCCCGACGGCGTCGATCACCACCAAATCACGACGTCCGGTGGTCGGGTCCGCGGTGAATACGACACCGGCTGCGCGCACGTCGACCATCTGTTGGACAACCACATTCATAGTGGCGTCCTGATCGGCGCGGTACGCGGTGGCCCGCCGCGAATGCACGGAGGCGGCACACTGCTGGACGGCCGCGACGAAGTCGTCGACCGAATCGACACCCAGGACGGTGTCGTACTGCCCGGCGAAGGACTGCTCGACGCCGTCCTCGCCGACCGCGGACGAGCGCACCGCCACCGGGACCTGACCAGCCGCAACCATCTGCGAGAACCGTTGCACAGCGGTATCTGCGGAGGCTTGAGCAGTGACCTCGGCAATGACGAACCCCGGCGGCACCGGCAGTCCGAGGCGGCCGAGTTCGGCGAGTCCGGCGGCCTTTCCGCCGTAGCGGACGCCGGCGACGTCCTCGAGTTCAATCGTCATCGGCGACATGGTCAGGGCAACGCGTCGACGATCTCGGCCAACGCATCGGCGTCGATCGGCCCCGGTTGATAGAGGCAGATCCGGTCGGACACCCCGGTAACGCGGGCGCGGATGTGCGCGGCGATCTCGGTCGGGGTGCCGCAGGCTGCGATGGTGTGCAGTATGTCGTCGTCGATCAACGTGGCCATGTCCTGCCAGCGCCCTTGCTTGGACATCGCGTTGAGTTCCGGCTGCAGTTCGCCCCAGCCGTGGGCGTCCAGGACTGGCCGGTAGGCGGGGGTGGAACCGTAGAAAGCCAACAGCATTCGGGTCGAGGTATGGTCGTCTCCGACCGAGACGATGATCTCCGGCACCACCTCGAAGTCGCCGTCGACGCGTCCGGCGGCGGCCAAGCCGGCGCGAACGGCCGGCATCGTCACCTCGTGGAGGAATCGCTTGGTGCCGAACGGCATCACGAGTAAGCCGTCGGCCACCTCGGCAGTCATCCGGGTCATCCGCGGGCCCAGCGCCCCGAGATAAATCGGTGGCGGACCGTACGGGTTCGGCCCGGGCACAAAGGTCGGCGTCATCAGGGTGTGCCGGTGGTACTCGCCGCGGTAGTCGAGTCGTTCACCGTCCTGCCACGTCGCGAAGATCGCGCGCAACGCGCCCACCATGTCTTTCATCCGCGCCACCGGGTGGTCGAAGTGCGCGCCGTAGCGTTTCTCGATCTGGGCGCGCACCTGGGTGCCCAGGCCCAGGATGAACCGGCCTTCGCTGAGTAGTTGTAGGTCGTTGGCCTGGTGAGCGAGTTGGATCGGGTTGCGCGGAAGTCCGATCGCGACGTTGGACATCACATCGAGACCGCGCACCCCGGACGCCAGCACCAGCGGCGTGAACACGTCGTGCGGGCCTTCGAAGGTGAAGATGCCTGACGCGCCGGCCTCCTGCAGAACACGTGCGCGGTCGACGGCGTCGGTGGGCCCGAACAGGGCTGTCATGACCTTCATCGGCTGCCTACTTCGCTCCGTCGGTCCAGTCGGTGAAGCCCGACGGATGATGTGGCCCGAGGACACCGTGTTCGAATAGTCCCGCACCATGACACTTCCGACCGTCAGGTTCGGTGCAAACTGCTTCGGCGACGTGGTCGATGAGGCTGAACGGAGCCTTGGCCATCACCTCGGGATCGGTCAGGTCGAAGCCGACACGTTCGACGAAGGACTCGCCTTTCCAGGTGCCGTGCGCCCAGGTCGCGTCACCGCCGTACCCCGCACCGAAAGCGATGGGTGCGAACAGCTTCGATTCGATGTCGAGCTGAAACCGATCACCGTCGCGGTTCTGGAACTCGACGTGCGCACCGTAGGGAATCCGGGTGCCCGACGTGTAGTGGACGGAGACGCGTACCCCGTCGAGCTGTTCGACTCGGCCGTCACGCCATCGTCGGGTGCAGTCGTAGAGGCTGCGATGACCGTCCGGGTCCTCCTGCAGGATCAGGAACAATTGATAGTCGTCGAACGCCAAAGGCAGGTACAACCACCACATCCCGCGGAAGGATGTGTCGGGACGTCCACCCGGTTCGGCCTCGCCGACCGGACGGATCCCCCACGAACGGTCGCGGCTGGCCACGCTGGCATCGTGCTCGACGATCAGCCGTTCACCGTCGACGTCGATCCACCCCTCCCAGCTACCGAGTTGGGCAAACCGGCACGCCTGCAGGGTCACTCGACGGTCGGTCAGCATGTCGTGTGGACGCTCGAGCGCAGCGGAGAACTCACCGCGCCAGGTGAGGTCCGCGGCGATACCCTCCGTCTCGTCCATCGTCAGATGTATCTGCTGTAGGGGTTCGATGACGTCGAGGCGGTAGCCGTTGACGTGTTGATTCAGCCGATCGTCGTCGATGGCGTCGCTCAGATGCACCGCGGTCTGCGTATCGCCGTGCCGGACGACGAAATAGGCGTCCTTGACACCGAGCCGCGGGTAGTAGCCGATGCCGGTGAGCGCCATGAACCGCCCGCCACGGTCGAGCACGTTGAAATACGAGCGGTCGTAGAAATTTCGATCGGACGTGGCCGGCCAGGAGACCGGAGTCGGCGTCTGATGGATCGGATACTCGTCGAGCGGGCTCAGCTTCACCGACACTCCCTCAAATACGATGCACACTGTATTGGAACTAAGGTGGAACTCATGACAGCAGAAAGCGTCAGCCGAGGCAAGGGGTCTGAGACAAGCGCGCCCGCCTCATCCCCACCGGGCCGTCCCCGCGACAGCCGCATCGACGCGGCGATCGTCACGGCGACACGGGAGTTGCTGCTCGAGTCGGGCTATTCGGCCCTGTCACTGTCGGCGATCGCCGCACGAGCCGGAACCACCACCGCCGCCATCTACCGACGCTGGGCCGGCAAAGCCCAACTCGTGCACGAGGCGGTCCTGCCCACCGACTCGATCCCGACCCCTCTCAGCTCCGGCGACATCCACGCCGACATCCGATCTGTGGTCGACACCGTCCGCACGATGTTCGACCGGCCCGAGGTGCGCATGGCGCTACCCGGCCTGATCGCCGACACCGTCGCCGACCCCCAGGTCCACACCATGATGATCACCCGGCTGGCCGGCAACCTCGGCGCATTCGAAACGCACTTCGGCCAGGAACGCCGCGCCGACGACCACCTCCCCATGCTCGCCGAAGTGGTGGCAGGCACCGCGATCTTCCGCATCCTCATCCGCCGCGACGCCGCACTCGACGAGGAGTGGGTCGACGCGATGACGGAGATGATCACCGAGCGGTGGCCGGCGGGGGTGGAACGGTGAGGAACAGGTCGGATCTCAGCATCGCCGCGTCACGTTCAACGACTTGATCTGTGGGCTCGGGTTCTGAGTTTCACCTCAGACCTTCGGTTCCCACGGGTTGACGCATCGGACGCCGAGCGGCTCGAAATGCTTGGTATTGCGTGTCGCCACGGTCATCTGGGTGGCATGGGCGATAGCAGCGATGACAGCATCTTCGAACGGAGCATGCTCGGGCACCCGATAGGTCGCCAAGACCCGTGCTGCGGGCAGATCGAACGGCAACACACGGTCGGCGAATGCAGGCAGGACCCGTTCCTCGAACCAACGGCGCAATACTTCTCCCTGCGCTGGGTCGGATCGCTCCTTGGTGACCACGCCACACTCGAGTTCTGCCATGGTCATCGCCGTCACGAACTGGTCGGTCACCGATACGGACGCCGCCCAGATCTCGACCTGTCGGTTGCGTCCCCGGACCCTCAGCGCGGATACCACGTTGGTATCCAAGACGTACTTCACAACTCGGCAGATCGGACAGTCAGACCGAGGCGTTCGGGCTCGAAATCGATGTCCGCACCCTCATCGGAACTCAGCAGGTCGACGAGCGTGACCGGCTCCCGCTCAAGCGCTTCGGCGAGGATCTCGCGAGCCTCCGCCTCTACCGACCTGCGATGCTGCTCGGCACGCGCCCGCAGGGCGGCCTTGGTCCCCGCGGGTAAATTGCGGATGAGGATCTGTTCCATTTTTTGCCACCTTCGATATCAGGAACATGATATCGAAGGTGTGCGCTTGGACGACACCCTCACATTCTTGTTTGTCATACAAACAAGAATGTGCGACCCTCATCACATGACCACGTCACGTCGCGGTAGTCGCGAAGCCGGCAAGGCCACCCGCGACTCCCTGCTGCGCGCGGCGGCCGAGGTATTCACTGAGCAGGGCGAGACGGCGTCGGTCGCCCAGATCTGCCACCGAGCTGACGCCTATCCGAACCAGGTCACGTACTACTTCGGCTCCAAAGAGCAGTTGTTCACCGAAGTCGCGTGCACCGCGGTACTACGCGCCGGTCGCGCCGCAGAGGAAGCCGCCGGCACGGCCACGACCGTCGGCGAGTACACCCACGCCCTCATCTCGACATTACTCGGCGGGCAGGCCCGCAATGTCGAGTTGTTCACGACCGCAATGTCGATGGCGTCGCGCCGTTCCGACCTTCGACCGCAGATCGCGGACACGTTGCAGGTGTTGCACGAGCGCGGCGCCGAAGCGTTGATGCGAACTCTGGTGCGGACAGGGTGGGAGCTGCGGGCACCGATCGACGTGGAGGCAAAAGCGTTCTGGTCGGCCATCTTCGGGCTCGTCATCCAGCAGGCGGCCGCCGGCGATCACCTCGGGGATCGGCTCGAGGACGCGGTCGCGATCGTGTTCACCAACCTGCAGATCCCGGATCGGGTGTTGGCGCATGCCATTTGACGTGGTCTCGCATCGAGATCGCCCAGCGAAGAGAACAGCAGTCGGAACAATCGAGCATTCGCCTCCCCCGTCGTTGGTCGAGTAGCCGTCGAGCCCCTAGGCGAGACGGCGTATCGAGACCAGTTGCGCCGCTTCGAAAGGAAAACCCATGACACACTCCACCGAGACCACCACCCACCCGCAACCGCATCTCACGCACACCGTCCTCAACCAGTCCGCCCCGCGTGTCGATATCAACGAGTTCGACATGAATACCGTTCTTGTCGAAGCGATCCGACGCCACGATGCGGGCTGGGCGGAAGATGAGCTCCGGGAGATCGGCGCCCACGTGGGCAGTGCGCAGTTTCAGCACGACGCGCACCTGGCCAACACCATCACCCCGGTGCTGCACACCCACGACCGCTGGGGCAACCGGATCGACGAGGTCGAGTACCACCCCGCCTACCACCGGATCATCGAGGCGTCGGTGGCCCACGGCTCGCACACACGCTGCTGGGCCGACCCGCAGCCCGGCTCACACGTCGCCCGTGCCGCGGGTTTCATGTTGTTCGGGCAGATCGAACCCGGTCACGCCTGTCCGGTGTCGATGACCCACGCGGTGATTCCGTCACTGGAGCTGCAGCCCGACGTCGCCGCGCACTGGGTGCCGAAAGCACTGTCACGCAGCTACTCCCCCGATCTGTCGGCCACCAAGGAATCGGCAATCTTCGGCATGTCGATGACGGAGAAGCAGGGTGGCTCCGATGTGCGCGCGAACACGACGGTTGCCACACCGGTCGGCCGTGGCGGGCCGGGCGCCGACTATCTGCTCACCGGACACAAGTGGTTCTGCTCGGCACCGATGTCGGATGCGTTCCTGGTCCTCGCGCAGGCGCAAGGCCCCGGCGGCGAGGGACTCTCGTGCTTCCTGCTGCCCCGCGTTCTGCCCGACGGCACCCGCAACGTCTTCCGCATCCAGCGACTGAAAGACAAGCTCGGCAACAAGTCGAACGCGTCGTCGGAGATCGAACTCGACGGCACCGTCGCGGTGATGGTCGGCGAACCGGGCCGTGGCGTGCGCACCATCATCGAGATGGTTGCGCAGACCCGTCTGGACTGCGTCCTCGGCAGTGCCGCCGGAATGCGACAGTCTGTGGCCGAGGCGGTGTGGCACGCTCGCCACCGGGCCGCCTTCGGCGCGACGCTGGCCGATCAGCCGGCGATGACCGCCGTGCTCGCCGACCTCGCCCTGGAATCGGAAGCCGCCACCATCACCGCCATGCGCCTGGCTCGCGCCCATGACGAGGACGCCACCGATCAGGAGAAGGCGTTCCGTCGCCTTGCCACCGCGGTCGCCAAGTACTGGATTTGCAAACGCGGACCCCACCACTCCTACGAGGCGCTGGAGTGTCTCGGCGGCAACGGCTACACCGAGGCATTCCCCCTGGCCATGCGCTACCGCGAGCAGCCGGTCATGGCCGTCTGGGAAGGCTCCGGGAATGTCATCGCCCTCGACGTGCTGCGTGCGATGACCCGCGAGCCGGAGTCGATCGCGGCGTTCGACGCCGAGATCAACATCGCACTGGGAGCCAACCGCACCCTGGACCTGCACCTCGAACGGCTGCGTGATCAGCTGGGTGAACTTGTGCGCGCCGACGGGGCAACGGCGCAGCGTCGCGCGCGTGGGGTCGTCGAATCCATGGCCTTGGCGCTGGAAGCCTCCCTGCTGGTGCGGTTCTCCCCGGCCGAGGTGTCCGATGCGTTCATCGCCGCACGCCTGGGCGACGACCGCGCGTTCGAGTACGGCGCGCTGCCCGACGGCGCGGATCTCGCGGCGATCCTGGAACGGCACTGAGCGCGGTGGCCGTCGTGGACTCGACTGTCGCGCAGTAACGCGGCGCCAGCCCCTCACCACCCGCGGCAGCGATGTACGTTCTACAATCGCAACTTGAAGAACGTGTCCCTTTCATGGGGGTCTGACGGAGTCGCGTTCGTTGTCAGCAGTGCACAGGGGCGGGACGCGAACGGTGTTTGTCGATGAGAATCGGTCTGCAGGCGTGGGGAATCTTGGGGAGGCGACCCACACCGCGCGGACCAAAGCGTACGAGGATCCTCGATATGTCTTGGATCAGATCGAGATCTCCGAACGGCTACCCCGATATGGAATAGCGGGCCTGACGCTGGCCATCGGCCTGTTGGGTGTCCTGGCGGTGACGTCGCCGGATGGTGCGGCGGGGAGCCCGGTTCGGATGGGCGCGCTCATCGCCATCAGCGCCACCACGGTGCCGGTCGCGATCCTCATCGCGCGCATCGATCTGCGAACCATTTGGTTGTCGGAGACGATGCCTATGCGAGGCGCCAACACCGCCTTCGTCATCTACGCCGACCTCGGACTGACCGCGGCGCTGGCCACGTTCCAGACGCCGGTCATGGCACTGCAGGGCACGGCGCTGTTCGCGGTCATCGGCGGCTACGTCGCGCACTTTCTCCGCATCCAGGCGATGGTCTGTCATGTCGTCTTCTCGACCGCCGTGATCGTCACCATCGGCGTGAGAGCGTTACTCGACGACACGCTGCCCGGATCGACCGCGCTCTACGGGATCATGGTGTCGTTGCTCGCGGCCAATGGCACCGTGGGCTTGATAGCCATCTCAGCGCGGAGTCGAAACGCGCTCTACGCCTTCAGATCGAGTCGGCCAACACCGACCCGCTGACCGGCGTGCTCAATCGGCGCGGGTTCCGTTACATAGCGAAAACGGCAGCCCGGCAGACGACGCGGCCCTTCACGATCGTCGTGGTGGACATCGACAACTACAAGGCCATCAACGATCGCCACGGGCATGCCGTTGGCGACGACGTTCTCGAACGGTTGGCCGCGGTGCTCGTGGATGCCGTTGGGAAGTCAGGGGTGGTCGGGCGCCTCGGCGGCGACGAGTTCGCGATCGCCGGCTCCCTGGATCGCATTTCGGCCATCGGACTGGCCAATCGCATCCGGGCCGCCCAGATCGGCCTGCCCTGCGAGCCTCGCATCACCGTGAGCGTCGGCGCGGTCGTCTATGAGAGCAAACTCCGCCCGGCCACCGACGGCGCGCTCGTGGACCTGGCACTGAAGACTGCCGACCGCGCGCTATTCGAGGCGAAGAACGCTGGGCGGGACACGTACCGAGTGGTGTGCGGCGACCCTTCGTGACGCCCGAGGACGTCCGGAGCGCTAGCGGCGGATCGTCACGAAGGGCAGCCCATCCGCGCCAAACCGGCTCATCCCAATCGGGGGTGTAGGAGTTGGGGTCTGAAGCCGCCGGTCTCGAGCAGGCTTCGGGCGATGTAGTTGGTCAGGTTGCGGAACCCGAGTGCGGAGCCGCGCAGGTGTTCGAGCCGTCCGTTGAGCGCCTCGGTCGGCCCGTTGCTGGTGCCGGGTCGTTCGAAGTAGGCGAGCACGTCAGCGGCTCGCTTCTTCAGGGTCCGGCCCAGGGTGGTGAGCTCGGTGAGCACCTTGGGGACGCCGGCGCTGAGGTCGGTGATCAGCTTCTCCATGAGCTCGCGGCCACGTTGCCGGTCCTCGTGGCGATAGGCGGCGATCATGCGCTGGTAGACACCCCAGGTCGCCTCGACCTCGACGTGAGCGTCATCAACGAACAGCGCGCATAGCCTGTCGCTCTGCTTGTCGGTGAGCAGGTCCGCGCCGGTGTGCAGCGTGCGCCGCGACTTGTAGAGCGGGTCGTCCCTGAACCCACGGTGCCCGTGGATCGCGAGTTGGACCCGGCGCCGGCACCTGTCGAGGGCGTCACCGGCCAGGCGCACGACGTGGAAGGGATCCATCACCGTGACCGCGTCCGGGATCTCCTCTGCAGCGGCGGTCTTGAACCCGGTGAAGCCGTCCATCGCGACCACCTCGACCGCGTCACGGAAGGCGTCGTCGCGGTCGGCGAGCCAGGTCTTGAACGCCGCCTTCGACGGCCCTCGACCATGTCCAGCAGCCTTGCTGGGCCGGCGCCATCGCGGACCGGGGTGAGGTCGATGATCACGGTGACGTACTTGTCGCCACGCCTGGTGTGGCGCCAGACGTACTCATCGACGCCAATGACCTTCACGCCCTCAAACCGCGTGGGGTCGTTGATCAGCAGCCGCTTGCCTTCAGCCAGGACCGCGTTGTTGGCGGTGTCCCACGCGACCCCGAGTCCCTCGGCGACACGGGCGACGATGAGGTGTGCGACCACGATCCCTTCCAGCGCCCACCGCAGCCCTGTGCGCGAGAGCTCGCGCGTGGCTCCGCCGCCGCGCTGGTGTCTTGGCGCCACACGTGTCCGCAGTCGGCACAGCGGTAGCGGCGCACTACAACTTCCAGCACGGTCGGTCGCCAGCCCAGCGGCTCGTGGGCCAACCGCCGGATCACGGTGTCACGAGCAGCGCCTTCGCTGCCGCACCGTCGGCACCACTGATCTGGTTCCACCACGCGGCACGCGAGGACCGCACGATCCGGTTCAAGTCGTTGTCCGGTCACGCTCAGACCGAGGCCGTCGAGTCGAGCGAAGGCGGTCAGGTCAGGGCGGCCGAAGCCGGCCGGCAGGGTAGCGTCGGACACGTCGAGGTCTTTCGGATGGATGGCTTCGACGCCGCCGCAAGCTCCGGTGAAACGGTCGGTACTGGTCGGTCGTCGTCGGTCACCACCGGATGGCGGCGTCCCCCACGCTCGGCGTTTGCGCAGGTCAGCGGCTCGTTCGCCCAGTGGGCGCATCAAGCGATAGACGCAAAGCCGACGTGATTAGGTCGTCGGTTCGATTCCGACAGGCGGATCCGGCGAACAGCCCCTGACCTGCGGAAACGCAGGGCAGGGGCGGTTCGGTTCTGGTGGTCGCGCGATGCGCTGGCCTCACGGCTCTGCCCGACACCGACGTCGCTCTCCTCTGCGACGGACCCCTCGCCGGCTGAGCGCTCGCGGCCGGCATCCTGTCCGTGTGCCGATAGGCCTCGCACCGCTCGGCAACGCAGCGTGGCGTTGCGTTGCGTCGCGACCTGGCGACGGCTCGGCGGGGCGCGGTCGTCTCGTGCGTTGGCGGACTACGGGAGCTTGGACGCGAGGACGTCGGCCGCCAGGATCTCGGGTGCTGCGCCGAGGAGGTGCTGGTTGGCCATCAGGGCTGCGACGATGGCGCCGTTGGCGTGGGCGTCGCGAGCGGCCTCGTCGGGGAATGCATCGAAGATCCAGAAGGTGTCGGCGTGGGTCCTGACCGCGAACCAGACAATCGTTCCTACTTCTTCGTTGGCGAGCGCGACAGCGCCGGCGAGCAGATCGGCGAGCGCGTCGTGCTGTCCATCGGCCGCGACGATCTTGGCGACGAAGGCATACGGAAGTGATGCGGGTGTGGACATGAGGGGTTCTCCTAAGTGTCGAGGTTTCTTGGTGAAGCGAGTTCAGCGTATGACGAGCAAGGGCATGTGAGAAGTGGCGTATACGGCAGTATTGCTATTGTTTACGCCATGCGTATCGGACTGATCGCGATCGACGGCTGCTTCGGTTCGGCTGTCGCGTCGGTCATCGACATCGTGCGGGTGGCCGACGGAGCCCGCGGCGATGTCGACCCGCGGATCGACCCGATCGAACTCGCCATCCTCGGACCGAAACGGAGAGTGACCACGACGGCATCGATGACCCTGTCGGTGGACCACCCGCTGTCGGAGTCCGCAGAGTTCGACGTGGTCGTCGTCCCTGCGCTTGGAACCCTCACGGCCGCCGCTACCAACGACGCCCTCCAGAGCCGAGATGCTCGTTCGGTCATCGCCTCGCTCGGGCGCCTCGACGACGCGACCACCCGGATCGCCGCGGCGTGCACCGGCGTGTTCGCTGTCGCCGAGACCGGACGGATGCATCATCGGCGGGCGACGACCAGCTGGTTCCTGGGGCCGGAGTTCCTGAAGCGCTATCCGACCGTCGCCCTCGATCTCGACACCATGGTCGTGGTCGACGGGAACCTCGTCACCGCCGGCGCCGCGTTCGCCCACATCGACCTCGCGCTCTCACTCGTGCGATCGATCAGCCCCGACCTGGCCCAACATGTCGCCAAGCTCCTCATCATCGACGAGCGTCCGTCGCAGGCGGCCTTCGTCGCCTACGAACAGCTCCGGCACGAGGACCCGATCGTCGTCGAGTTCGAACGCTTCGTGCGCGCCCGCCTGGACGAACCGTTCAACGTCGCCTTCGTCGCGCAGTCGCTCGGCACCAGCCGGCGCACCCTCGAACGACGAGTCCGTGCGGCGCTCAACCTCACTCCGCTCGGCTTCGTCCAACGGCTTCGCATCGAACGAGCTCGGCACCTCTCAGCAACCACGGACCTCACCTCCGCCGAGATCGCGCTACGGGTCGGCTACGCGAACGCCGAGACTCTGCGCTCCCTCCTGCGTAGGGAGCGACGCCGTTCCTGACCTATCGCCATGCCTGTAGCCGGTGTCCTAGTGCTCGACTTGAACCACCTCTCAGCACGTCGCGTCGACGCTCCTGCGTCGCCCCTGGACGACCCACTCGACACGCCCGCAGCACAGGCCATGTGACGTGTCCCGGCTTCCCGGACGGTCGGGGTTGGGTGGCTGTGATGTCGCTGCGTTCTCGTCGAGGGGGTCAGCAGACTCGATCAGGGTCGATTGGGATGAGACGCGAAGGCGGTCAGGTCAGGGCGGCCGAAGCCGGCCGGCGGGGTAGCGTCGGTCACGTCGAGGTCTTTCGGATGGATGGCGTAGGAACCTCCATCGTCGGGAGACCTCGACGTCCACCTGCGGACCGACGCGCCCGGCCGACCTACACCCTCATCTGGGAAGAGCCGCCAAACCTACAGCAGCACACCGGGGTTGAGCAGACCGTGCGGGTCGAGAGCCTTTTTGATGGTGGCGGTCAGTTCCATCACGTCGTCGCCGACCTGATTCGGCAACCACGCCTTCTTCAGCCGACCCACTCCGTGTTCGCCGGTGATGGTGCCGCCCAACGAGATCGCGAGATCCATGATCTCTCCGAAGGCTGCCTGCGCGCGGGCGGCCTCGTCGGAGTCGGTTGGGTCGAACACAATGAGCGGATGTGTGTTGCCGTCACCGGCGTGCGCGATCACCGAGATCATCACGTCGCGTGCCGCCGCGATCCCCGCGACCCCGTCGATGAGCGCGGGCAGTTGTGGCAGCGGCACCCCGACATCCTCCAGCAACAGCGATCCCAGCTTCTCGACCGCCGGGATCGCGGCACGACGAGCGGCGGTGAACGCCTCCCCTTCCTGCGCGTCATCGGTCGCGAAAACCTCGCTGGCGCCGTGCTGTTCGAAGGCGCGCTGGATGATCTCCACCTCGGCCGCGCCGGCGGGTCCGGGCGCGTCGGATTGGGCCACAAGGAGCGCACCCGCCTCGCGATCCAACCCCATCCGCAACATGTCCTCGACAGCGTTGATCGACACCGCATCCATGAATTCGAGCATCGCCGGACGAATCTGCGAGGTGATCGCGAGGACAGCCTCACTGGCCTGGTGCACCGACCCGAAACTGCCGACCACCGTGCACGCCGGCGCCTGCGGAGGGAGCAGTCGCAGCGTCACCTCGGTGACGATGCCGAGCAACCCCTCGCTGCCGACGAAGAGTTTGGTCAGGGGCAGCCCGGCTGAATCCTTGAGCTGTTTCCCGCCCAGTCGTACCGCCCGCCCGTCGGCCAGCACCACCTCGAGTCCGAGGACATAGTCGGTGGTCACGCCGTATTTCACGCAGCAAAGCCCGCCGGCGTTGGTGGCGACGTTGCCGCCGATCGAGCAGATCTCGAATGATGAAGGATCCGGCGGATACCAGAGACCGTGGGCCGCCGCGGCCGCTTTGACCTCGGCGTTGAACAGTCCCGGCTGTACCACGGCGGTACGCGTGGCGGTGTCGACGAGGAGGTCGCGCATCTTCTCGGTGGACAACATGATCGCGCCGTCGACCGCTGTCGACCCACCGGACAGGCTGGTGCCGGCTCCCCGGGTGACCAAGGGAATGCGGTGGTGTACACACCATCGAACCGTGGTCTGCACCTCGGCGGTGGTCGTCGGACGGACCAAGGCCAGCGGAGTGCCGGCGGCGGGATCCTGCGCTCGATCCTGCCGATAGGCCTCCAGAATGTCGGGGTCGGTGACCACCATGCCTTGTGGGAGGTCCGCGGCCAGCGACTCAGGACTCACGACGTCGGTCATGACCTCACTGTAGGACGCCGTCGGCCCGTCGCCGGTGTTCTCTCATACCGAGACCTCCCAGCAACCGCACAGCTGAACTCCCGACGACGGGCAGGTCCGGTTTGTACGTTGTGTCCATGCAGCGCCACGATGAGACACACGAACACGACCGAGGTCTCCGCTACGACCTGCGTTCGCTGAGCCGCCGCCGGGCGCTGATGCTGTTGGCCACTGGCGCGGTCGCCACCACCGCCGCCGCCTGCGGCACCGACACCTCAGGGTCCGGTTCTGCGGCATCCGGCACAGCCGGGGCATCGTCCACCGACGCGGCCGGCGCCACGGGTACGGCCGACGGCTGCGTGGCGGCCGCGCCAGGGGAGACAGCCGGCCCGTACCCCGGCGACGGCAGTAACGGACCGAACGTGCTGATCGCGTCGGGAATCGTGCGCAGCGACATCCGGTCGAGTTTCGGCGATTCGTCGGGCACCGCCGAGGGTGTGCCGGCCACCCTGACCATCACCCTGCAGGACTTGGTCGACGACTGTTCGCCGGGCGAGGGTATGGCCGTTTACGTGTGGCATTGCGATCGCGAAGGCAACTACTCCCTCTACAGCGACGCCGCTGCCGACGAGAACTACCTGCGCGGCGTGCAGGTCGCCGACCCCGATGGCGTCGTTCGGTTCACCACGATCTTCCCGGCCTGCTACGCGGGCCGGTGGCCGCACATCCACTTCGAGGTCTTCGACTCCCTCGAACAGGCCGTCGCCGGCTCGGATGCCCGACTGACCTCGCAGATCGCGCTACCCGAAGACGCCTGCACCGAGGTGTTCGATTACGACAGCGGCTACGCCCGGAGCATCTCCAACATGTCCAATGTGACGCTGGCTTCCGACAATGTGTTCGGCGACGGATGGGACGCCGAACTCGCGACCGTCGCCGGGTCCCCCGCCGACGGCATGGACATCTCGATCACCCTCGGCGTGGCGGCAAAGGAAGACAATCAGCAGAGTATGGGTGCGCCTCCATCGGGTGGACCGGGCGGTCCGGGCATGCCACCAGGTGGGTCGGGCGGGCCCCCGCCACGGCAACAGGGATGATCCGGCCGGCGGGTCGTCGGGCGTCCGAATGACGTCGATGGCCACCGCCGCACCGCCAAAAGCCCAGCAGAACGCAGGTTTACCCGCTCGGACCGAGTAGCTCTACTCATGTGCCACGGAGCGTCGCCGACGACTCTTGAGCCATGAACCAGACCCCGGTGAACCAGACCACCGCCCACTTGCTGACCAGGATCTCCGGCGAGTTCGCAGACATGTCTCGGCAGATGCACCGCATGTCCGACGACTTCGCCGAACTGCGAGCCGTCCTCGTCGAACCGACGACACAGACAGCGTCGCAGCCGTCGCCGACGATGCAGTCCCCGCCGCCGGGTCGGCAGGTGCCGCCGACGACCGGTCCGATGGTGCCGACACCGCCGATGATCATGGTGGACGCGACGTCCACGCCCGCAGGAGTTCCGGCGACGTGGATGCCGGCGCCGCCGATACCCGGCCAGGCCATGCCCAACCCGGCGGCACACAACCAGGCCGCACCCAATCCGGCTGCATACAACCAAGCCATGCGCAAACCGGCGATGGCCACTCGGGCGATGCCGCCGAACCCCACCCACCTGCCCGCCGGCTACTCGCCGCCGCCTCCCGCTGCACCACCACCGTGGCCGCCGAGCCAGCAGCGGTCGACCCGTCCGGCACTGACCGACCGCATCGCGACGGCCTTCCGCAAGGGCACGGTGGCGAGTGTGCTGGCGGCCGCCGGCGTGGGTGTCACCCTCATCGGCATCGTGCTGCTGCTGGTGCTGGCCGCCCAGGCCGGCATCCTGCGTCCGGAGGTTCGGGTGGCCGGCGGCGCCGTCTTCGCGATAGCGCTGGTGGTGGCGTCGACGTGGTGGCATCGTCGGCCCGCCGGACACACCGGCGCCGTGGCGCTCGCCGCGACCGGCGTGGCGGCCGGCTATCTGGATGTGCTGGCGGCCACTCGGTTCTATGAGTGGCTGAGCGTGCCGGCCGCGCTGAGCGCGGCAGCTGTGATCGCCGGAGCCGGGCTGGCGCTCAGTCGCATGTGGAACAGCCAAGCCCTCGGAGTACTGGTGGTTGTCCCGGTGGCCGTGCTGGCCCCGGCTCTGACCCAGGGCGTCGACATCGTGCTCGTGTCGTTCATGCTCGTGCTGGCAGCAGCGTCCGGTTGGGTTCAACTCGGACGTGACTGGACCTGGCTGTACCTCGTCCGGATGGCGGCGCCGACGTTGCCGTTGGTGTTGATCGCCGTCCTCGCAGGCGTGGGGGTCGGACCCGACACGACGATGTGGACCTACGCCCTGGCTGCTGGGCTCACCGTGGTGATCGGTCTGGGCAGCGCCCTCCTCGCGCTCCCGAGTTCGTCGCAGCCGGCGCTGCTCGCGGCCATCACTGCAGCCACGTCCGCGCCGGTCCTGTTGTCTGGCGCCCTGGTCGACGACCTGTCCGCGGCCTCGCTGATCGCCACCTGCGCCGCAGCGCTACTCCTGCTGGTGGTCAGTGGCCCGCGAATTCCGGGTGTCACCACGACGGTCCGCGAGATCTGGGCGATGACGGTGGCGCTGCAGACGCTGGTCGCGGTCGCCACCGCGTTCAACGGCGGCATCGACGTCGCGGCGATCCTCGGGTTCGGCACGGTCGTCGCGATGACCGCGCGGCACAGCACGTCGATGGCGCGCATCATGCGCGGCATCGCCACCACTTTCGTGACGATCGGCGGCATCGGCACCCTCTCGACGGCCCCGCCCGCCGACCTCGCCGTCGCCCGCGTCATCGATCCGGCGATCGCGGCAACGACGCTGGTTCAGTGTGTGCTCTTGGTCGGTGCAGTCTGGATACTCGCCGGCATGTGGATCAAGGCCAGCCGAACCCGGCAACGGAGCGACCGGTCGGCCGAACAGTTGTGGGGACTGACGCTGGCAGTGGTGGCGTTGTATGCAGTCACCGAATTCACCGTCACCGCCGGGGTGCTGGTCGCGGGTGCCGAGGAGGGCTTCTTCGCCGGCCATCTGATGGCCACCATCACATGGATGATCGCCGGCGGCGCAACGCTCGCCCACGCCAGCCGGTTGCCGTCGGCGGCCCGCACCCCGCTGCTGGCCGGCGGCCTGGCCGTGGTCGCCGCGGCGCTCGCGAAGTTGTTCCTGTTCGACCTCGCCACCCTCGACGGCATGTTCCGCGTGCTGGCGTTCATCGTCACCGGACTGCTGCTACTGGCCATGGGTGCGTGGTTCGCGCGGAGTCTGTCCGACGATGCCGACACATCAATTCCGCATCCGGGCCCCGCGACGAGCTCGCCGGGGCAGAATAGGTCGACGTGACCGACGACGCCACCGAGCCCGATGGAAGGCGACGGTGCAGGTCGTGACCACTTCGAGCCGCCGCGCCGATCGGACCGGGCCCGACTACGCTGACGTTGTGTACGGGGCGGGCGACGAGGTGGCGGGATACGTCATCGACAGCTTTCTGGGCAGCGGCAGCAGCGCCGAGGTCTACCGGGCTCGCCACATCGGCGAGCCCGGATCGGTCGCGCTCAAGGTGCTACACACCCGGCCCAGCGACCGGCAACGCGTGCGGGAGCGTTTCGAGCGAGAGTTCACCATTGCGTCGTTGCTCGACCACCCGAATATCGTCGACATGTACGCCCGTGGTGAGATTGACCCCACCGAGGTGTCGGACGAGACCCGGACGCGCGCAACGATTCTGTGGATGGCGATGGAGTACATCGATGGTCGGCCGGCGAACGACCTGGTCGGACCACATCCCACCGAAGACGACGTCGAGACCATCGTCGCGATCGCAACCCAGATCGGAGCTGCACTCGACTACGCGCACGCGGCAGAGGTGCTGCATCGGGACGTGAAACCCGCCAACATCATGGTCGCAACGGGGTCCGAACGACCGCGGGCGGTGCTCACCGACTTCGGTATCGCACAGTTGCTCGACGACGCCCGCCCACTCGCCCGCAACGGCCGCGTCCAAGGTTCTATCGCCTATGCGGCACCGGAACTGCTGACCGCCCAACGACTCTCCGCCGCTACGGACCAATACGCCTTCGCTGCAGGGCTGTTCGAACTGTTCACCGGCGAACCCCCGTTCCCCCGCGCGACCGCGTTCGCGATCACCTATGCCCATCTGCATGATCCGGTGCCTCGGTTGACCAAGGCGCAACCCTGGCTGCCGTCGTCATTGAATTCGGTGTTCGCGAAAGCCCTGGCGAAGAATCCCGCCGACCGCTACGAGACATGTGCCGAGTTCACCGACATCATTCGCCGTGCGTTGCAGGATGTTCCGGTTCCCACACCATCTCGCCGACGGTGGTGGCCATGGGCGCGTCAACCCGCCGGCTGAGCCGCGGCTCGCGCTTGCGCCCTCGCCGGTAAAGCGGTGACAAGCGAGTTTGCGAACAGGCCCCGTCGCCGGTTGAGTAGCGGCGTGCTGCCCCTGTCACCGGTTGAGTAGCGGCGTGCGAGCTTGCGAGCCCGCCGCGTATCGAAACCACCCCACCCGCACAAAAATCTTCTGCACTATTTTCAAGAATTTCCTTGACGTCGAACTGATGTTCGACCATAGTGGAGTCATGGGAGCTTCGGGGGATCTCACCACCATCACTGATTCTGTTCGTGACCTGCACTTGGGCGACGATCTGTCGGGGCGTGCAGCGTTCGATGCGATGACCGCTCTGGTCACATTGCGCAATCTGATCGACCATCACGCCGCGACGGTGGTCGGCCATCTGGACCGCCTCGGTGTGGCCCGCGACCACGGCCGCAAACTCAGCGAGTTGTTGATCGTGATGGGGCTCGCGCCGGCGGTCGCCTCCCGGCTGATCCGTATCACTGCCGCACGCGAGCAGCTACCCACTCTGGCCGCGCATGCCGCCGATGGGGCGATCTCCGCCGAACATGTGGATGCGGTGGGTAAAGGGGTCGATCATGTCGGGAAAAGATCGGCGGAACCGCTCGACGATGTGGCGCGTCTAAACATCGTGACCGAACTTCTCGCCCAATTCTTTTCCGGCGCCACCCCCGCCGACATCGGTAAACGTGCGCGTCGTCTGGGCAACCAGGCCGCCGCCGACACCGGTGGGCTACCGGCATCCGAGGACCGCAACCTCAACACGCTCACCCACGATGCCGACGGTGACGGACGGCTGCAGGTACGCGCCGACCTCAACACCGAAGTCGGCGAAAAATTCTCGGCCGCAATGGAAGAGTTGGCGGCACCCCGCCCCGAACCCGACGGCTCACCGGATGCCCGCAGCCCCGAACGCCGGCATGCCGACGCCCTCGAAGCGCTCCTGGATATCGCTGCCCGTAGTGGTGATGCGGCGTCGGCACCACGTCACCAGATGCTGGTGTCGGTGCCCGCTGATACTCCCGATTTGGCCGAACTGCCGTTCCTGGGGTCGATCACTGAAGCCATGTTGCGCACGTTGACCTGTGACACCACTGCGACGGTCGCGATTGTCGATGGTGAGGCGGTGCCGATGGAGATGAGTAAAGACAAACGCCTGTTCCCAGCCCATCTCCGTAAGGCGTTGCACAAGCGCGATGAGTGTTGCATCAAATGCGGCGTGGCGGCCTCCCGCTGCCAGGGCCACCATATTGTCCATTGGGCTGATGGTGGAATCACGGTGTTGGACAACGGATGTCTGCTGTGCCCGTCGTGTCATGCCGACATCCACCACAACGGGTGGGAGGTGATCATGGGCCACGACCGACATCCCTGGCTCATCCCACCCGTCGCTGTCGACCCGACACGTCGGCCGATACCGGCCTACAACCGACGCACGATGAACCTCGACAACCTACCCGCCGCAGCCTGAGCCACGCTGACTGGCGAGTAGGTCACGCAGCCACGTCTTCCCACGCACCCGACCCCGGTCGGGACCGCAACCGTCCCTTGACAACTCCATAGAGTTAACCCTCCGGCACCACAGTGGTGTCGCGTACCCGACGGCCACATCGGTTGCACAGCAACCCTTGTGGTGCGCGGTACGCGACCCCACACGCCGGCCAGGACATTCGCTCAGCCGGGTGTCTCGATCTTATAGACGCGTAAAGCATTGTCTCGGAATACTTTACTCAGTGCGTAGTCGCCGCCGAGCGGCGCGATCAGATCGACCAGTGCGCCGACGATCATGTCGAACGATACGTTGGGCTTGTCGATGGGGAAATTGGAGCCGAACATCACGCGGTCGGCACCGAAATGGGTGAACACATGGTCGACCAGCGGGCCGACCATCTCGGTCAGTGTCGCCCGGCTGCCGACATTGCCCCACCGCTCCCGTCCGTAGCCCAGAACCGGCAGCCCGAGTCCGGACAGCTTCACCATCACGTTCGGGTAGGCCGCCAGGGTGACCATTCGTTCGCGCCACAACCGCATGATGTCTGCGCGCGCACCCGCAGTGGCACCGGTTCGCGCGCCGACGGGTCCGAACACCCCGACCGGCGCCCCGACGTGGTCGACGACGATGGTGACCTCGGGATACTCCCGCGCCAGAGTCACCACGTCGTAGAGCTGATGAGAGTAGACGAACGCGTCGAACACCAGGCGTCGGTCGGCAACCTCGGCGAAGCCCTTCAAGAACGACGGGGAGGACAAGATGCCATCAGCATCGGCCCCATTGCGGATCTTGGGGTCTGGGTGACGGGTGGTGATCCACCGAATGCCACGAAGTCGGTCGGTCAAGGCGGCATGTTCGTCGATGAGTTCGGCGAAACGCTCGGCCCGCGGGTCGGCGTGGGCAACGATCGCACCCAGTTGAGGCAACGAATCCGCACCGAACGGCAGGGTCGTCACGTACCGCGTCTCCTCGACGGCCGACCTCCCCGCGGGAGTGTCGACGCGGCCGGCGGTCTCGTCGCCGCGCCAGTGCGACTCCATGTGCACCACGGTGTCCACCCGCACACCGGCGGTCTTGAAGACCGGGGAGGTGTCGGCCAGGTACTGCATAGGCTCGTACACGCGCGCGACGGTGCTCGGGGTGAGAACGTACTCCCGGTCGGCCTGCGACACCACCATCGGGAAAACCCGGTCGCCGAATGCGGGCACGAACCGATACAGCCGCGAGAGCCGATTCGCCGCCCACGGCGTGCTCCGCGGATTCCACTGGTGCAGATGAGCGTCGACAATTCCCCTGACAACACCATCGAGCAAGCTCACGTACCCGAGGTTGCCACAGTCGTCGCGAACCCGACATCGATTGATCGATCGCAAGTCGCCGTCGATGGACCGCTAGGCTCTCTGGGGCGGGCATCGATCCCGCCGACCATGCGACACGCTCAGGGGAGGTGACCGGCCCGTGGCCAATCATTCGCGACACGTCCTCCACCAGCTCCGCGAGCTGATCAACCGCGACCCCGACCGGTTCTCGGCCAACATCTACACGCGCATGTTCGCCATCGATCCCGATCTTCGCGAACTGTTCCCGGCGGTCATGTCCGGTCAGCGCGATGCGTTCTTCCGGGTCATCGACCACGTCCTCGACGTGATTCCGCAGGCAGATGGCCACCCCGAGCTCGTGGAGTTCCTCGCCCAACTCGGCCGTGATCACCGCAAATTCGGAGTCCGCCCCGAGCACTACGGTGTCATTTATCGGGCACTGATCGCCGAGTTCGCATCGCTGCTGGGTGACTACTGGGATGACGAAACCGCCCAGACGGTAACTCAGGCGATGATGCTGACCACCGGCGTGATGCGCGGCGCCGCCGAGACAGCGCCGTTCCCGGCGCTCTGGTCGGCGGAGGTGGTGGAGAAGTTCCGCATCACCCGCGACCTCGCGGTGGTGCGGCTGCTGTCCAAGGCACCTCTACGGTTCGCCCCCGGCCAGTACCTCGAGGTGCAGATTCCGCAGCGCCCGAAAGCGTGGCGAAGTCTGTCGCCGGCGATCCCGCCCAACCCGCGCGGTGAGCTGGAGTTTCACGTGCGGGGCGTGCAAGGCGGCACTGTGAGCTGCGCCATCGTCGGCGAGACGCGGGTCGGCGACGTCTGGCATTTCGCACAAGGGCACGGCACCCTGCACATCGAACCGGACCGCCCGGTGGTGATGGTGGCCGGCGGATCCGGCCTGGCGCCGCTGCGGGCGCTGCTCATCGAAATGTCCAAGCGCGCCGATACTCCGCCTACCCACATCTTCTACGGCATGCGCTATCCGGGCGAACTCTACGACCTCGTCGTATTGCGTCGAATTGCGGCGACCAACCCTTGGCTGCGCGTCACCGCGGTTTCCGAAGAGACCACCGATCCGTGGTGGATCACCGCGGTGGCCACCCCCGAAGCGCTGGGCATCGAGCACCACATCGGCACCCTCGCCGATGTCGCCGCAGCCGCCGGCCCGTGGGACGAGCACCAGGTGCTCATCGCCGGATCGGCGAAGATGATCGAGGCGACTCGCCGGCGAATGCTCATCGCAGGTGCTCGGGCGAGCCTCATCCAGCACGACCCCGTGGTCTGACGAAAGACTCGGACCTACGGGCCGGGAGTCTGACCGGCGACGGACACGGTGGTCGTCTCGGTGACCGTCTCAGTCGGCTGCTCGGTGACCGTCTCGGTCTCCGTCGACGTCTCCGTCTCGGTTTCGGTCTCCGTCGTGGTGCTCGTGGCATCGCGCGATTCGGTCACTGTTGTGGTGGCGACGCGGGTGCGGACCTCGGTGACCGGCGCAGCGGTGCGGGTCACCGTCGACGCTTCTGCGGTCTCGGTGACCGTCGTAGTTGGTGTCGGCTCCTCTTCGGTGGCGTCCACACCGGCGAACACCGCGGACGCCGCAATCGCACCGAGGGCCAGTGCCGCCGCCATCGCCGCGCCGATGAGCCACCAGCGACGCGTCGACGGGGTACGCACAACCGCCCCCGGCCGCAGCGCCAACACCGCCGCGCCGACCGCCGCCGCGAGCGCCGGTTGATCAACGACAGTGACCGGTCGCGCCAGCGCATACTCGAGAGCCGCCGACGTTCCGGCCACCTCGGCGCCGGGGCCGGTGAGTACCACCGACGTGACGGCAGACCCTCCAGGTGCCGCCATCACCGCGTCGGCGACAGCGCCCGCATGGGCGGGATCGGTGACCGGGCCGGGCGACCCGTAGGCGAACTCGGCCGTTCCCAGGACCTCGCCGGTTGCCGAATCGAGGTTGACGACCGACGAACCCGGCGACGGGACGGCGTCACGATCCAGATCAATCGCAGCGACGATCCCGGTACCGGATGCGGCAGTCCGGGCCACCTCGGCCAACGCCGCCGGCATGTCGGTGACGGCCACCTTGTCGTACCAGGCCGGCCGCGACGTACCCGGCGCCAGATTGGCCTGCAGGTAGCTCTGGGTGGCGGGTCGGGCGCAGGCGACACCGATGCGATTGATCTCGTACGGCACCGAGTCGACGAGTTCGTGGATGGCGTTCTCGGCGCTCTGCGCCGACGGATCCGGAAGGTCGACCAGGTTGCTGGCGATGATGTCGCCGTCGGCACCGCGCACCACGGAGGCGACTCGATCCTCGACCACGGAGATCCCGAGGACCGATCCGTCCGAGCTCGAACCGCCCCCGTACTGGGCGCTTCTGGTCTCGGCCATGTCCTCGTCCTGTCTACAACGACGCTTTTGTCCCGAGTCAGGGTAACGGGTGGGCCGAGGTACCGATCAGTTGGTCTTGCGCTTGCGGCGCGGCTGCCACACCACCAGTGCGCTGGTGCGCGGCACCGGCACCAGCTCGCCGCCCCTACGAGCCGCGCCGCTGTCGACTTCGGATTGCAGCTCGCGGATGCGCTGCTGCAGGGCGTCGACCTGGTTCTCCAGATCGATGATGCGTTTGATGCCGGCGAGGTTGACGCCCTCCTCCTGCGACAGGCGCTGGATCTCGCGCAGCACCTCGACGTCGCGCGCGGAGTACCGCCGACCACCGCCGGTGGTGCGCTGCGGCGTGACCAGCCCGAGCCGGTCGTAGGTCCGCAACGTTTGAGCGTGCATGCCGGCCAGTTCCGCCGCGACCGAGATCATGAAGGTCGCGGCGGCTTCTCCGTCGAACTTGTTGCGGTCGTGGTTACCGGCCACCATCATCGCCCCCAACCGGCGCGTGGATCGAAACCGGCGGCCTTCTCCGCGGCGGCGTAACGACGCATGGCCTCGACTGCGTCGTCGTCGAGCTTCGGCGGCACGGCAACTTTCACCGTCACCAGCAGGTCACCCGCCCCACCCGAACGTTTCGGTACACCTCGTCCGCGCACGCGTAGCGTGCGCCCGTCGGTGGTGTTGGCGGGGATCTTCACTCCCACACTGCCGTCGAGTGTGGGCACCGACACGGTGGCGCCGAGGACCAGTTCGGAGATGCTGACCGGCAACTGCACCTTCAGGTCGTTACCGCTGCGAGTGAACACCTTGTCAGCGGTCACATGGACCACCACGTAGAGGTCACCCGAGGGAGCACCACGGCGACCGGCCTCGCCTTGGCCGGCCAGCCGGATGCGTTGGCCGTCCTCGACACCGGCCGGGATACGCACATTGATGGTGCGTGCGCGTACCTTCACGCCGCTGCCCTCGCAGTCGGTGCACGGATCGTCGATCCGTGACCCGGTGCCCTGGCAGTCCTGGCACGGTTCGCTGAACCCGAACGCGCCCTGGTTGCGGCTGACGAATCCGGACCCGTTGCAGTTCGGGCAGACGCGCGGACTGGTACCCGGTTTGGCACCACTGCCGTGGCAGGTGGTGCACGGCGCCGGGCTGGTCACCCGAAGCGGTACGGTCGTGCCGGTCGCGGCATCCTTGAACGTCAGGGTCGTCTCGGTCTCGAGGTCGTTGCCACGCTTGGGCCGCGTCGCCGTGGAGGTTCGCGGACCGCGATTGAACAGCCCGTCGAATAGGTCGCCGAAACCGCCCGCCGACTCGCCGCCGGCGCCACCACCACCGCCGAACAGGTCACCGATGTTGAAGTCGGCCCCCGGCGTCGTCGTGTAGTGCGTTCCACCGCCTCCCGAGAAACCGCCGGGAAAGCCATTGCCCCCGCCACGGAATCGCCCACCGGCGAACATCGCGCGGGTCTCGTCGTATTCTTTGCGCTTCTCTGGATCGGCCAGCACGCTGTGTGCTTCGGACACCCGCTTGAAGCGTTCTTCGGCCGCGGTGTCGCCCGGGTTCGCGTCCGGATGGAGTTCGCGGGCGAGCTTCCGGTAGGCCTTCTTGATCTCTTCAGCCGAAGCGTCAGAAGCAACGCCCAGGTCCTTGTAGAAGTCGTGTTCCAACCACTCCCGTTGTGGAGCCACCAGACGTCACCTCCTTCGATATCTCAGTTGTCTGGATGAAGTTGTGTGGAGCGGGCCACGAAGGATTGCCGTGCACAACCCTTCGTGGCCCGTCGTCGGTGCGCTTATTGTGCACCAGTCTGTTCGGCCGCATCGCTCGGTACGTCCGACGGATCGGTGACCGTGACCATCGCGTGACGGATCACCTTCTCGCCGAGCCGGTAGCCGGTGCGATAGACGGCGCCGATGACGGGTTCGGCCCCATCACCATCGTGCTGGACGGCCTCGTGCAGTTCCGGGTCGAACACATCGCCCGGCGCACCGAACGTGGTGAGGCCCTCGGCCGACAGCGCGGCGACGAGTTTGTCGGCCACGCTGCGTAGCGGCCCCTCGTCGAGGTCACCGTGCTGGCGGGCACGATCGAGATCGTCGAGCACCGGCAGCAGTTTGTCGATGAGCAGCTGCTTGCCGTAGAGGACCGAGCCCTGCTTCTCTTCTGCGGCACGCCGCCGGAAGTTGGCGAACTGGGCACGCTCCCGCTGCAGATCTGCCGTCAGCTCGGCGACGCGCTCGTCGGCGAGATCACTCACCTCCGGCTCGCCGTCGGCCTGCGGATCGGCGACGGGTTCGGCCTCCGCAGGGCCGGGCCCGGCGGCCGGCTCCTCGCGCACCTCGCCCGTCTCCGGGTCGATGCGACGACGATCGGTCACCGTGACCGGTTCCTGCTCCTGGACGCCTTCCGGCTCACCTGCGGTCACTTGTTGTCTCCGGAGGAGGACGGTTCGTCGACGACCTCGGCGTCCACGACATCGTCGCCACCGGCGTTGTCACCCTGCGGCGCCTCACCGTTGGGCGACTCGGCGGCCGACGCGGCGTAGATCGCCTGACCCATCTCCTGGGACTCGGTCGAGAGCTTCTCCACCGCGGACTTGATCGCCGCGATGTCGGTGCCCTTCAGTGCCTCCTGAGCCTCGGAGATGGCCGCGGTGACCTTGTCCTTGAGCTCACCGGGCACCTTGTCCTCGTTGTCCTTCAGGAACTTCTCGGTCTGGTGGACCAGCGACTCGGCCTGGTTGCGGGTCTCGGCCTCTTCACGACGCTGACGGTCCTCGTCGGCGTGTGCCTCGGCATCCTTGATCATCCGGTCGATCTCGTCCTTGCTCAGGCCCGAGCCCTCCTGGATGCGGATGGAGTTCTCCTTGCCGGTGCCCTTGTCCTTCGCGGTGACGTGCACGATGCCGTTGGCGTCGATGTCGAAGGTCACCTCAATCTGCGGGACACCCTGCGGCGCAGGCGCGATGCCACCGAGCTCGAACGATCCGAGCAGCTTGTTGTGCGAGGCGATCTCGCGCTCACCCTGATAGACCTGGATCTGCACCGACGGCTGGTTGTCCTCGGCGGTGGTGTAGGTCTCCGACCGCTTGGTCGGGATGGTGGTGTTGCGCTCGATCAGCTTGTGCATCACGCCGCCCTTGGTCTCGATACCGAGGCTCAGCGGGGTGACGTCGAGCAGCAGCACATCCTTGACCTCGCCGCGCAGCACGCCGGCCTGCAGTGCCGCGCCCACGGCGACGACCTCGTCCGGGTTGACGCCCTTGTTGGGCTCCTGGCCGCCGGTCAGTTCCTTCACCAGCTCGGTGACGGCAGGCATACGGGTCGAACCGCCGACCAGCACCACGTGGTCGATGTCGCCGACGGCGATGCCGGCGTCCTTGATGACCGCCTGGAAAGGCGAGCGGGTGCGCTCGAGCAGATCGGAGGTGATCTTCTGGAACTCGCTGCGCGAGAGCTGCTCGTCGAGGAACAGCGGGTTCTTCTCGGCGTCGACCGTGATGTAGGGCAGGTTGATCGAGGTGCTCTGCGAGGCAGACAGTTCGATCTTGGCCTTCTCGGCAGCCTCACGCAGACGCTGCATGGCCATCTTGTCCTTGGTCAGGTCGATGCCGTTCTGGCTCTTGAACTTCTCCACGAGCCAGTCGACGATGCGCTGATCCCAGTCGTCACCACCGAGGTGGTTGTCGCCGGAGGTCGCGCGGACCTCCACGACACCGTCGCCGATCTCGAGCAGCGAGACGTCGAAGGTACCGCCACCGAGGTCGAAGACCAGGATGGTCTGTTCGCTCTCGCCCTTGTCCAGGCCGTAGGCGAGTGCCGCGGCGGTGGGCTCGTTGACGATGCGCAGCACGTTGAGGCCGGCGATCTGGCCGGCTTCCTTGGTGGCCTGACGCTGGGCGTCGTTGAAGTAGGCCGGCACGGTGATGACCGCGTCGGTCACGTCCTCACCGAGGTAGGACTCGGCGTCGCGCTTGAGCTTCTGCAGCGTGCGCGCGCTGATCTCCTGCGGGGTGTACTTCTTGTCGTCGATCTCTACGGACCAGTCGCCCTCGCCCATGTGGCGTTTGACCGAGCGGATGGTGCGGTCGACGTTGGTGACCGCCTGGTTCTTCGCCGGCTGCCCGACCAGTACCTCGCCGTTGCGCGCGAACGCGACGACCGACGGGGTCGTGCGGGAGCCTTCGGCGTTGGCGATGACGGCGGCCTCGCCGCCCTCGAGCACGGACACCACCGAGTTGGTGGTACCGAGGTCGATTCCAACTGCACGAGACATGTGTGTTCCTCCTAGTTCATGGGTGTGCACCCAAGTTCGTGTCGGGTCCGAGGGGTGTCCGCGAACTAATGCCTGCGAACGGACCTCGGATGATGCTGTCGAAACCCTCGTCGGACCCGAACTTCAGCGCATCCGACTCATGTCTTACTGAAAGAATCAGCCGGAGTCAACTGAGTTGAGTGATATCGACTCAAGTTTCTCGTAGTCTGCAACGGCAGTAGGCGCTGGAATGTTCCCGGTGCCGCAAAGATCGTCGACACAGGCGTCAGCGCGGGCGCCGCCGCCCACACTGACGCCATCAGCCACGGACACGGCGTGACCGACGTCGCATTCGCTGGATGTAACGACGGGTCACCCTAAAGTAGACAAAGGAACCAAGCACCGGGCGCTGCGCTGGCCCACGATCCACGGCAGATTCGGCGAAGGAGGAACGTTCCCATGGTGGAGTCGAGGCAACGCCGCGGTGGCGAACGCCGGACCAAGTTCGGCGAGACCGCTGTCGAGATCATCGCGACCCAGGGCCTGCACGCCCTGACCCATCGCACGGTCGACGAGACCGCCGGCTACCCGCCCGGCTCGATCAACTACTACGCCCCCACCCGCAGCCGACTGCTCGCGCTCGCCCTGGAGACCGTGCACGCGCAGCTTCAGGTCATCGCCTCGGAATCCTTCGGCCCCCTGCTGACCCCGGGCCCGCACACGCCCGACGACGTCGTCGAGTGCGGCACGCAGTTCGTCGAACTGTCACGCACCCAGGGCCGCAAGACCGTGACCGCACGACATGCACTGTTGATCGAGGCACAGTTTCATCCCGACCTGGCGGAGATGATCGAGGCGCACCGCCAGGAACTCGTCCACCTGTCGGTCGCGGTGGGTGCACCGTTTCGGCCCGAACACCCGGAAGAAGCGGCCAATCTCGTCGTCGCGCTGATGGACGGGCTCGTCCAGCAACTCGTGCTCGGCAAACTCGACACGGTGACCCGGCCGATGGTCAAGATGGCGATGTCACATATCTGCACGATCGGCAGCGAGACATCGCAGTGGACGGCAATCACGCCATAGCCACGTTGTGCTCATCGCCGGCGAGGGTGGTGGCAGCGTTGACGTTGTCGCCGACCCCGGCAGTTCAGAGCGCTTCGGGCGGCAGCGCATCGCCGGGGAAGCCGCGTGCAGGGTGCACAGTGAAGGTGAACACACCCGCGGCTACTCCGGGATCGTCGTCCATCAGCGTGGTGGTGGTCTCGACGTCGCGGTCGAAGACTCCCACACCGCAGACGTCGGTGTCGTCGATGACAGGTAGCACCACCGCCAGCGCGCCGGCCGCGCGCAGGGCGAAGTTGCGCCTGCCGTGTTCCCAGATGATGGCTGAGGCCTCCGGCGAATCGTAGTTCGGACCGGTACGGAGGATCACGACCGAATAGGGTTGCGCGTACTGCAGACTCGTCTGCATCTCGGCGTCGGTCACGGTGGGCAGATCGGCCATCAGCACTCCTCGGGTCGGCGCGACAGCGTTAACGTTCCGGTGGACCACGGCTGACACCAGAGCGGGCCGCGACAACAATTATCGTCGTCGTGGCCCGCTGTGGTGTCAGTTGTGCCGATCAGGCGGCGGACACCGCGTGATCCGACGCGCCGTGTCCCGACGTCGCGTACTCGGCCGCCGGTTCCAACGCCTGCGCGAGGATGTCGGCGACGTCGGTCATCGGACGCACGTCGAGCGCGTCGAGCACCTCGGCCGGAACGTCGTCGAGGTCGGGTTCGTTGCGCTGCGGGATGAACACCGTCGTCAGGCCGTTACGTTGCGCGGCAAGCAGTTTCTGCTTGACCCCACCGATCGGCAGGACCCGCCCGTTGAGGGTGACCTCGCCGGTCATGCCCACCTCGGCGCGCACTTTACGGCCGGTCGCCATCGACACCAGCGCGGTCACCATGGTGACGCCGGCGCTCGGACCGTCCTTGGGCACCGCCCCCGCGGGCACGTGCACATGGATGGTCTTGTTCAGCATCTCCGGGTCGATACCCAGCTTTTCGGCGTGGGCCCGAACGTAGGACAGCGCGATCTGCGCCGATTCCTTCATCACTTCACCGAGTTGGCCGGTCAGCTTGAGTCCGGGTTCGCCGTCGACGCTGTTCACCTCGATGAACAACACGTCTCCGCCCATCCCGGTCACGGCCAGCCCGGTGGCCACGCCCGGCACCGCGGTGCGCTCGGCCGATTCCGGGGTGAACCGCGCCCGACCGATGTAGTCCTTCAGATCGGCTTCACCGATCGCGATGGGCGCCTGCGATTTTCCGGACTCCAGGTTCGTCGCGGCTTTGCGCAGCAGCTTGGCGAGTAGCCGTTCGAACTGTCGCACACCCGGTTCCCGGGTGTAGTTCGCTGCGATCTCCCGCAGCGCGTCGTCGCTGACGTCGACCTCGTCGGCGGTCAGTGCGGCCCGTTCGGCCTGCCGCGGCAGCAGGTAGTCGCGGGCGATGGCCACCTTGTCGTCCTCGGTGTAGCCGTCCAGAGTCACCAGTTCCATCCGGTCCAGCAGCGCCGACGGGATGTTCTCCACCACGTTGGCGGTGGCGAGGAACAGCACGTCAGACAGGTCGAGATCGAGGTCCAGGTAGTGATCGCGGAAGGTGTGGTTCTGCGCGGGGTCGAGCACCTCGAGCAGCGCCGCCGCCGGATCGCCCCGGTAGTCGGAGCCGACCTTGTCGATCTCGTCCAGCAGCACAACAGGATTCATCGATCCTGCCTCACCGATGGCCCGCACGATGCGGCCCGGCAGAGCGCCGACGTAGGTGCGGCGGTGACCGCGGATCTCGGCCTCGTCACGCACACCGCCGAGGGCGACGCGGACGAACTTGCGGCCCAGTGCGCGGGCGACGGATTCACCCAGCGACGTCTTGCCGACACCGGGAGGGCCGGCCAGCACCATGACGGCACCGGAGCCGCGGCCGCCGACGACCTGCAGGCCGCGCTCGGCGCGACGTGCGCGCACGGCCAGGTATTCGACGATGCGGTCCTTGACGTCGTCGAGACCGTGATGGTCGGTGTCGAGGATCTCGCGAGCACCCTTGATGTCGGTGGAGTCGTCGGTTGTGACGTTCCACGGCAGTTCCAGCACGGTGTCCAGCCAGGTGCGGATCCAACTGGTCTCCGGCGACTGATCGCTGGCGCGTTCGAGTTTGCCGACCTCGCGCAGTGCGGCCTCGCGCACCTTGTCGGGTAGGTCAGCGGCCTCCACGCGACCGCGGTAGTCGTCGGCGCCGTCGGGTTCGTCCTCGCCGAGTTCCTTGCGGATGGCGCCCAGCTGCTGGCGCAGCAGGAACTCCTTCTGCTGCTTCTCCATGCCACTGCGCACGTCGTCGGCGATCTTGTCGCTGACCTCGGTCTCGGCGATGTGTTCGCCGGTCCACTCGATCAGCCGGGTGAGCCGTTCGGCAATGTCCGGGGTCTCGAGCAGTTCACGCTTCTGCTCGTCGGAGAGCCACGAGCTGTAGCCCGAGGTGTCGGCGAGATCCGACGGGTCGGTCATCTTGTTGACCGCGTCGATGATCTGCCACGCCTCGCGTCGTTGCAGCATGGCCAGGACGAGTTTCTTGTACTCGGCGGCCAGGTTCTTCACCTCGTCGGTGACCGCGGGGTCATCGACCTCGGTGACCTCCACCCAGAGAGCGTTGCCGTTACCGGTGGTACCGGTACCGATGTGGGCCCGCTTCTCACCCTTGATCACCGCAGCGGTCTGCCCGCCAGGGATGCGGCCCACCTGCACGATCGAGGCCACCACACCGTAGGTGGGATAGCGGTCATCGAGGCGCGGCGCGACCAGCAGCTTGCCGGACTCGCTGGCACGTGCGGCGTCCACGGTGGCCTGAGCGGCGTCGTCGAGTGGGACCGGCACCACCATGCCGGGGAGGACGACCAGATCGGGAACGAACAGGACGGGCACGGAATATGTGTGCGACATCAAACCTCCAAAAAGTTCAGTCTGATGGGCTCAACCTTGCTGGCGGGATGTTTGTTCCCGGTGATATTTTGCCAGGAGCGGACAGTTCGTGTGGCGCCGATTACATTCGACATCACAACGACCCATCCGCCGCTCAGTCCCAGACGAATGGAGCACGTATGGGTCCGTTCTGCTGTCTCACCTGAGGAGTGCGTGTATGACCATCTCGACCTTCGCCCGCCGCGCCGCGGTGTCGATGGCCTGTCTGGCCACGGCACTGAGCGGCGCACTTGTGTTCTCGAATGCCCCCGCCAGAGCCGCATCCTGCGCCGACGTCGAGGTGATCTTCGCGCGCGGCACCATCGAACCGGCACCACCGATGGGATTGACCGGGCTGTCGTTCTCCGAGGCGGTGCGCTCGCAGCTGCCCGGCAAGACGGTCAGCAGCTATGGCGTGAACTATCCCGCCAGCGACCAGTTCAACAATCGCCTCGCCATCGCGAACTCGGTGGCCGTGGGCGTGCGGTCGGCGCAGACGCGCATAAAGTATCTTGCCGCCACGTGCCCGGACACGAAGATCGTGCTCGGCGGTTACTCGCAGGGCGCGGCCGTCGCCGGGTTCACCACCGCGACCGGCATCGACGTCCCGAACGAGTACCGCCAGTACCGCAACCAGGTGCCACCGCCGCTGCCGGCCGACGTCGCCGACAACGTCTCCTCGGTAATCCTGTTCGCGCCGCCGTCGGACCGCTTCCTGCGTGACATCGGCTCGCCGGCCATCCAGGTCGACCGCGAGTACCGGGGCAAGACCAAGACGTACTGCATCCCTGGGGACAACATTTGCGACGGGTCGCCGGTGGGCCAGCCCAACGGGTTGCACGTGCTGTACTCGGTCAACGGGATGACCCTCGACGCCGCCAACTATGTGAAGGCGCACCTCTGACCCGACCGAACGAGCCATCGCCGCCCCGCCGACTGACCAGGTCGCCGGGGCGGCGATGATTTACGCGGCGCCGCTCGGTCTGCATCAACATGACCCGAATGATCGCGGACATCTCGATGTCGGTCGACGGCTTCGTGACCGGCCCCGACCCGGGGCCGCAGAACGGGTTGGGCACCGGCGGCGACGCCCTGCACACATGGGCATTCTCCGACGATCCCGAGGATCAGCGCATCCTGCAGACGGCGACCTCGCGATCGGGTGCGGTGGTGATGGGCCGGAATCTGTTCGATGTGGTCGACGGGCCGGGCGGCTGGGACGACACTGTCGGCTACGGCGCGACCGAAGCCGCCACCCCACCATTCGTCGTGGTGACCAGCACACCCCCGACCGACATCCGACTCACCCACCTCGACTGGACGTTCGTCACTACCGGACCATCCGATGCCGTCGCTGTCGCACGCGATCGAGTGGAGGCCGCGGCGAGCGACAACGATCTCGACGTGGTGCTCATGGGTGGCGGTGCGCTCATCGGTTCTGCCCTGGCAGCAGGGCTGGTCGACGTGCTGTCGCTGCATCTCGCGCCGGTGGTGCTGGGATCGGGGACACCGCTGTTCACCTCTGCGCCGTGCGGTCTGGAACAGCAGAGCGTGATCGCGACGTCGACGGCCACCCATCTCACCTACGACGTCATCGCAACCGGCGCCAGGTGACCGCGATGCCCACCGACGACACGACCAGCGCCACGCTCATTGTTGCGGCGGCGGTCGACCATGTTTTCGCGGTGCTGTGCGACCCCGGGACGCATGCCGCCATCGACGGCACCGGCTGGGTGCAGGCATCCGTCGATCGTTCTCCCTTCGACCACGCGGGACAGGTGTTCCGGATGTCGATGTTTCACCGCAATCACCCCGACGGCGACTACCAGGTGGCCAATCAGGTGCGGGTGTTCGACCCGCCGCGCACCATCGCGTGGACTCCCGGCACCGAGAACGGTGACGGCACGCTAAAGTTCGGCGGCTGGATCTGGCGCTACGATCTCGCCGTCATCGGGCCGCGCCGCACCGCGGTGACACTCACCTACGACTGGTCGGCGGTACCCGACCGGATCCGGGAGTACCTGCAGTTCCCGCCGTTCGGGCCGGACCATCTGGTCAACTCGTTACGGCATCTCGCCGAGCTGGCCGTCCGCTGACCACCACTGCCGAGCGTGATCACCGGACCGAGCTGCGGTCCGATTCGGGTTGCTGGCACCCGTGATTGACCGCGGGTTGCACGTGCGGGGTGAACCCGGCGGCGGTGCGGATACTGATGGCCGCGATCAGGCCGCCCAGTGCGCAGCACCCGGCAGCGATCAACATCGCGGTCGAAAAGCCCGGGCCGAGCGGCGCGCCCGGGCCGGCATCGAGCCCGGCGACCACCGGGAGCACGGCCACGGCCAGCAGACCCGCGACCCGCGCCACGGCGTTGTTGACACCGGACGCGGTGCCGGCCCGGCCGGGCTCCACCGCACCGAGCGCCGCCGCGGTCAGCGGCGCGACGGTCACCGTCATGCCGAGCCCGAACAAGATCACCGCGGGCAACACCGCACTCACATAGCCGGCTCCGGGGACGATGCGCGCCATCAACGCCAACCCGACCGCGGCGATGCACGGTCCCACCGTCATCGGCAGCCGCGGACCGGTGACCTGAGCCAACTTGCCCGACCACGGCGAACCGAACAGCATGATGACCGTGGCCGGAACCGTCGCCACGCCGGCCTCGAGCGCCGAATAGCCCAGGCTCTGCTGCAGCTGCAACGCCAGCAGGAACAGCGCACCCCCGAGCGCGGCGTAGACCATGAGGGTGGTGAGGTTGGCACCGGTGAACTGCCAGGATCGAAACAGTCCCAGTGGCAGCAACGGCGACTGCGCACGCCGTTCGATGACGACGAAGGCGATCAGCGCGACCGAGCCGAGTACTGCCGAGCCGATGATGAGCGGGCCCCATCCGCGCGTCGGTCCTTCGATGAGGGCATAGATCACGCCGGACAAACCCAGCGTCACCGCCACTGCCCCACCGATGTCGAGGCGACCGACCATCCGGGCGTCGCGCGACTCGGCGACATGTCGCAGCGCGATCGCCATCGCGCCGAGAGCGAGCGGAACGCTGAGGAAGAACACCCACCGCCAAGATGCGGTATCCACCAGCCATCCACCCACGAACGGCCCCAGCGCGCTTGTCGCACCGGACATCCCCGCCCACAGTCCGATGGCGCGACCGCGATCGGACTCGGAGATCTCGGCGTCGATCAGGGCGAGGCTGCCCGGCACCACCGCAGCCGCGCCGAGGCCCTGCAGGATGCGGGCGGCGATCAGCACCCCTTCGGTGGGGGCCAGGCCACAGGCCATCGAGGCGATCGCGAAAACACCGAGCCCGAGCACGAACACGCGGCGACGACCGTATCGATCACCAGCCACACCGCCCGCCAGCAGCAACGCGCTCAGCGTCAACAAGTAGCCGTCGAGCACCCACTGCTGCCCGGTGAGCCCGGTGTCGAGGTCACGAGCGACGGCGGGCAGCGCCACATTGACCACGGTGCTGTCCAGGAATGCGACACCCGAACCGAGCACGGCGGCCCCGATCAGCCATCGACCTTCGGGAGAGGAGGCAGCGACACCGGGGAGTTCTGCCCGGCCGGGCTCGGACGCGGTCATGATCTGCCCACGTCGGCGAGTCTACGTCGCGACATCCCGGCAACAGGTGGTGTCACCGACGCGGAGCACTAGGCCGATGACCCGTAATCCAGGCCGTCACCCAGCACGAATGCACCGGTCAGGCCGTAGAGGTCCGGGTCCAGGTTGCAGACGCTCATCACGGCATAGAGTCCGTCGGGGATGTCCTCGAAGGTGCCGGTGACGACGCCGTCGCGATTGGCAAGCCGCGCCAGGTGGGTGGCGGTGATCGCGTCGGCATCGCGTAGCGCTTCCAGCAGGGCGACCACGTTGACCGATTGCCCCTGCACCAGGGCGATGATGTCGGGACCGATGATCGGCGCCGCCTTGACCGCGTCGATCACCGCCGAGGTACAGAAGCCCGGGACCAGTCGGCTGATGCGCGGCACGTCGGTGACTGTGTAGCTGATGGTTCGACCGCTCACGTCGATGGAGTAGCCGACGCCGTCGGCCAGGCCCACCACTGGCGTCGTGCCTGGTCGGAGTGGTTGAGCGTGGGCGACGGCGGTGCCTGAGAAGGCAAGGGTGAACACGGCCACCACCGTGAGTGCACTGCGCACGAGGACGTTACAGACGAGGACATTGCGACGCATCGTGACTCCTGGGTCAGGTGTTTCCCCCTGAAGCCGCACCGTAGTGGTGCCAATCAGGTCGCGGAGCGTTTTCGCGAGAATCGGGTCGATCGACCCAGTTGCCGCCGTACCCGGGCTATCCCTGCACCGTCGCCACCCAGTACTCGACGAACCGGCGGTCACGTGCACGCAGGATGTCGTTGCCCAGGAAGCGGTGTCGCTGACCGTCGCGCATCCCCGCCCCGATCCATCGGGCGGCGACGTACACGCCGTCGGTCACCGGGGGCACCTCGATGGTGAACTCGATCGCGGTGAACATCTCTTTGGTCTCGGCGACGACCGCGGCGAGTTCGGTCGGGCCGTGCACATCGTGGCCGGGCCAGTGCCCGACGAAGCCTGCGGACACCAGGCCGTGGGCGATCTCGGCGAGGTCGTCGGCGCCGGTCGGGCCGTTCCACAGCTGGTCGATCCAGCGGCGATAGAGATCGGGAAGTGCCATGTGCTGCTCCTGGGCTGCTCGCTCCCAGGTTACGCCGACGGCCCACACCGGTAGAAGAGTCGGCGGCCGGGCTGATCGATGTGTCAGCCCGCCACGTCGGCGTGCACCTGCCAGACGAAACCATCAGGATCGGTGAACGCGCCTGCATCACTGGTGATCTCGAGACGGTGGGCGCCACTACCGGCGGGATCGACACCGGCGTCCTTTGCGGCTGCCTTGCGTCCGTAGAGGGCGAGGGTGATGGCGTCGGCACCGCCGGCGAACTCGACATACTTGCGGCCGAAGCTCTTCGCAACGGTCAGCCCGTGGTCGACATAGAACTTCTTGCTCGCGGCGACGTCGGTCGCGCCGATGAGCAGCACGATGTCATCGATCTGCCGCGCGGGCGCGCCGGTCTCCTTCTTGCTCGAGGAGGCGACCTTCCACAACGCCCCGTCGGGTGCGGCCACCACACCGCCGTAGCCCCAGAACGACTTCTTGGCGGGTTTGATCGCGGTGGCGCCGGCGGCGAGGGCGGGTTCGATGAGGGAGTCGACCACGGCAGGAACGGGCACCACCAGCGACAGCACATAGCCGCGGAAGCCGCTGGAAGGACTGTCGGAGGTGCGGAACCGGAGGCGGTCGCCGATGCCGAAGGCGCTGTCGTAGAACGCCTTCGCAGCGGCAGTGTCGGGAACGTCGAGGGTGAGTGCGTCGATGGATGTCATAGACGATGACGCTAGGCGGCCCGAGGGCACCTCGGCTTCTCGATTCCTGACCGATCAGTGCTGCGATCGGACATGCCCGACGACGGTGGCACTCACCCCCACGGCGGCGGCGACGACGAAGACCGGCCACAGCGGCCCGATCGTCAGCAGGAACGCCCCGACCAGAGCACCGAGGAAGATGGCGCCGATCGCCAGCAAACGCCGGTTCGCCAACGTGCGCCAGCTCGGTCGCGACCAGAATTCGATGGCCCATACGGTGATCGTCGACGTGACGACGACGGTGGTCATCTCGGCCACCCCCACCTTGCGCGCCACCGCGGCCTGCACACCCATCGCGGCCGCGGTCAACACCGCCGCGGTGATCTGCGTTGTCTCGGTCAGCGTTACGACACCGACGACACCCGCACTGGCCGCGACCATCGCATACGACGCCAACAGCATCACGGTGACCCGAGTGCTCCATCCGCTCCCATGCCCGCGCAACACGAGTCCGCCCAGGCCGGCACCGACGACGAACGCGACCAGGGCCAGGACGGGCCCTAACACGGGCAGGCCGTCGGCACCGGCGGCACCCATGCCGAGAATCACGACGTTGCCGGTCATGTTGCCGACGAACACCTTGTCGAGCCCGAGATAACCGCCGGCGTCGACGATGCCGGTCACGAAGGTCAGCGCCACCATCAGCCCCAGGTGCAGCGACGCGTCGTCGCGGCGCCTCACCGACTCCGTCGCGCTCACGGTGGTCGTCGTCATCGGGTGACCGCCTCGGCGATCAGCGCGACCTCGACCGGAGCAGCGTCGGGCAAGGCGTACACCCCGACGGCGCTGCGCGCCGGGAGGCCCGGCCGATCTGGATGCGCGGCCAGCACATCTGAGGCCCCGTCGGCGACCGCCGACAGGCGGGTGAAGTCTGCGGCACAGGAGATGTAGACGGTCATCTCCGCGCAACGGAGGTGTTCGTGTGGCTCGAGCATGGCGCTCGCCGCGGCGAGCGCATTGGTGACCGCGAGCGCGGCCGCCTCCCGTGCCCGGTCCAGGTCCACCCGGTCACCGACGCGGCCCACCACGACGAGTTCACCAGAGCGGCGCGGGGTCATCCCGGCGGTGCGGATCGTGTTTCCCGAGCGGGTCGCCGGGATGTAGTTTCCGCGTGGAACCGGGACCGCGACAGTCTCATTCGAGACCAAGAGCCACACCTTCCTGTCGAGGGTCACTGCCGCCGAGCAGGGACCCGCCGGGGTCGACCGTGATCACCTGGGCACTGCCGCCGATGGACCCGGCCGGATGCACCCGCACGTCGTGACCGCGCTCGGCCAGCGCCACGCGTGTGCTTTCGGGCATCGTGTCCTCGACACGCAGCCGCGGCCGCGCCCCGACGACGTTCGCATCCGAGCCGGGGAACACCGTGAACCGCGGCGCCGCCACCGCTTCCTGCGGGTCGAGACCGTGGTCGAGCAGATGCGAGAGCACCTGCATATTCCACTGCACCTGCCCGTCGCCGCCGGGGGTGTTGCCCACCGACACCAGGCCGCCGTCGTCGTCGGTGGCCACCCAGGCGTTGAGCGTGTGCAGCGGTTTGCGCCGCGGGGCCACTTCGTTGGGGTGTCCGTCGATGAGATAGGCCCCTCGACCGAGCCGGTTGTTCAGCACGATGCCGGTGCCGGGCACACTGAATTTCGCCCCGAAGGTGAACGCAAGTGAATGAATGAAGCTCACCGACCGTCCCTCGTCGTCCACCACGACCAGTGAGGTGGTGTCGCCGCCGGTCACTGCGAACTCGCGCTCGGTGACCGGGTCGTCGGCGAGCTGCATCCGTTGCTCGGCCAGGCGGGCCGGGTCAAGGATCTGCGCGATACCGCCGTTGTCACTGCCGCACAGAGCGAATCGGTCTTCGAATGCGACCCGCGCGGCATGCACCATCCGGTCGACCGCCTCGACACTGAGCCACGGCACCATACCGAGGTCGTCGCCGAGCAACGCGGCCTGGTGCAACACCATCCACCCCGCCGACGGCGACGGCGTCTGATGAATGACGGTTCCCGCGTAGCGCAGGGTGATCGCATCCTCGGGCTCGACATCCCCACCGGCGCACCACTCGTCGCCGGAGAACGGGGCGCCCGCAGCGACCAGGGCGTCGACGCAGCGCTGCGCCAGCTCACCGGTGTACATCGCGTGGGGATCGTCGGCCAGCATGCGGATCGTCTGGGCCAACTCGGGTTGCGGACGCCGCTGCCCGACGATCGGTACCCGCCCGTCGTCGGTGAACACCGCACGGGTCAGCGGATCGGCACCGATGGCGTCGATCGCGTCGGCGACATCATCGCGGGTCTTCGCCGAACACGGGATGCCCCGCTCGGCCATCCGAGCCGGCCCCGCCCACAACTCCGACAGCGGCCGCGACGCCCCACCCGCATGCAGGGCGGCCAGGGCAGCCGGCGCACCCGGCACGGTCACAGCCAGCGCACCGTCGAGCGGGATGGCCTCGAGACCCTGCGCGCGATAGAACTCCGGAGTGCCGCCGTCGGGTCCGTAGCCGCTGCCGTTGACCGTCCACACCCGGCCGTCGGGTTCGCGCACCACGGCGAACGCGTCACCACCGATGCCGCATTGCCCCGGCAGGGTCAGCCAGGTGGTCGCCGCCGCGGCGAGGGCCGCGTCGACGGCATTACCGCCCGAGGCCAGCACCTCCAACCCGGCCGCGCTGGCGAGCGGATGGCTGGTGGCCACCATGCCGCGCGTCGCGATGGTCGGCGGTCTGCCCTGCCCGGCGATCATGCCTGCCGGGCCTTGCGACGTCGCGGTCCCTCCGGCGGTTCGGCGGGGTCGATACCGACAAAGATCTCGCCGTCGCGTTCCTCGCACGGGTAGGTCTTGATGGGCTCGGTCGCCGGCGGGCAGATCGGCTCACCCGTCGCCAGATCGAAAGCACTGCCGTGGCAGGAGCACCCGATGCCGTCCTGCACCAGTTTGCCCGACGAGAGCAGGCAATCCAGATGCGAGCAGTAGTTCGAGGTGGCATACGCCGTGCCGTCGAGGCGTGAGATGGCGAACTCGTAGTCGTCGGCGTAGAACCGGCGGACGATTCCCTCGGGCACCTGACCCGATCGGGCGACTCTTCTGAAATCCATGGTGATACTCCGTGTCGTGCCGTCGGCGTCAGCCGGCCGGGGTCAGGTAGATGGTCTTCTCGGCCTGATAGAACTGCATCATCGAAGATCCGGCCTGCTCTTTGAAGGTCTGCGTGCTCGACGCCTTGTAGCCGCCGAACGGGGCGTTCATCGCCATCCCGGTGGTCGGTTGGTTCACCTTGACCAGTCCGGTTTTCGACGCCGCGGCGAACGCCATCGCCCGGCCGAGGTCGGCAGTGATGACCGCGGCACTCATGCCGAAGCGGGTGTCGTTGGCGATGCGCAGGGCGTCGTCGACGTCCCGCGCCCGCTGGAAGGCGAGGACGGGCCCGAAGATCTCCTCGCGCACGATCCGCATGTCCGGGGTCGTGTCGGTGAACACCACGGGGGCGGCGAAGTAGCCGTCGGACTCCGGGACCGGGACGTCGACATCGTGTCGCAGTGCGCCTTCGGCGACACCGATCGACACGTACTCGCGGTATTTGGCCAGCTGCGCCGCACTGGCCAGTGGACCCATCGTGACGTCGTCGTCGATGCCGGGTCCGAGGCGTAGCGCCGAGGCCTTCGCCACCACCGCTTCCACCAGGGCGTCGTGGATCTCGTCGACCACCACCACCCGGCTCGTTCCGGTGCACGCCTGCCCGGACAGGCCGAAGGCACCCTTCACGATGGCGGTTGCGGCGAAGTCGAGGTCGGCGTCGCCGAGCACCACGGTCGGGTTCTTGCCACCCATCTCCAGCTGTACCCGGCGTTGCGGTCCGACGCCGGCATGAATCGCCGCGCCCACGTCCGTGGAGCCGGTGAAGGTCACCGCGGTCACCCGGTCGTCGGTGGCGACGGCCGCTCCGGCGCCACCGCCACCCTGGATCAGCGCGATCGCCGTCGGCGGCAATCCGCCGGCGATCAGCGCCTCCACCAGCCGCTGCCCCATCAGCGGGGTGACCTCGGATGGCTTGAACAGCACCACATTTCCGGCCGCGAGTGCCGGCCCCAGCTTGCGGGACGGGATGTTGAGCGGAAAGTTCCACGGAGTGATGGCGCCGACGATGCCGACGGGTTCACGCACGGTGTACACCATCGTCTGTCCCGCCGCGGGATAAGTCGCGCCACCCGATCGCAACGCCTCGGCGGCGTAGAAGCGCATGTTCATCGGTGTTCGGCCGACCTCGGTGGTCGCTTCGGCCCGCGATTTGCCTTCCTCACGAATCAGTTCGGTGATCAACTGGTCGGCTCGGGCCTCGAGGGCATCCGCAGCGCGTTCGAGGATGCGGGCGCGTCGTTCCGGCGGCGTCCCGGCCCACTCGGGTGCGGCCTTCTCCAGGGCGTCGACCGCGGCCGCCACGTCCTGTGCGGTCGAGTCCGGAAAGACGCCCAGCACTTCCGTCGGGTGGGCGGGGTCGACGCTGCGGAACGTGTGGCCCGAAGCAGACGGCACCCATTGGCCGTCAACCAGATTCGATCCGGTCGTGATCTCGATGTTCGTCATGTCAGCTCACCATCTCCTCGCCCAGTTCCCAGAGCTCGACGTCCTCGTCGGTCAGCGCGGTGGCATCGACGCTGCGGCCGATGAGTTCCCGCGCGGCCATGATGTCCTCACCGCGGTCGACGGCGAACGCGCCACTGAGTTGCCCGCCGGTGAGGTAGAACGCGGTGAACTCGTGGTCGGCCATGTCGCCGCGCACCACCACGTCGTCGGCGGTGGCGGTGTTGCCGGCGAACTGCAGGTTGCGGTCGTACTGATCCGACCACAACCAGTGCGGTCCGTCCTCGACAACCGGGTCGCCCAGGATGGCTCGGGCCACCGCGGCGGCCTGCCGGTTGGCGTTGTCGAAATGTTCGACTCGCACGTGCCGGCCGGCGGCATCGGAGAAGCGGGCCGCCACATCGCCGGCCGCATAGACACCCGGCGCATCGGTGCGGCCGACCGCGTCGACCAGGATGCCGTTGCCCACGGCCAGGCCCGCCTCGGCGGCGAGTTCGACATTCGGTTCGATCCCAACACCGACGATCACGTCGTCGACGTCGAGCACGGTGCCGTCGGTCAACGTCAGGCGCACCCCGTCCGCTCCGGCATCGACGTCGGAGACACCCACGCCACAGTGGAATCGCACACCGTTGCTGCGGTGGAGTCCGGCACAGTAGCGCGCCATCTGCGGGCCGAGGCGTCGCTCCAGGATGGTCTGCTCCTGTTCGACAACGGTCACCTGTGCTCCGAGACCGGTGGCGGTGGCCGCGATCTCGAGGCCGATGAAGCCACCTCCGACAACCGCGATCCGACTGCCGGCCCCCAGTGTTGTACGCAGGCGCTCCGCGTCGTCGACGGTGCGCAGATGATGGATGTGTGGCGAGTCGGCGATCCCGGCGAGCCGCCGGGGTCGGCCACCGGTGGCCAGCACGATGGCATCGGCACTCATCGACGAACCATCGGCGAGAGTCAGCGTCCGCCCGCCGGCGTCGAGACTCGTGACCCGTGCGCTGGTGCGGATGTCGATGTCGTTGTTCGCCAGCCACTTCGGCGCCAGCAGTGCCAGCGGTTCGAGTGCGCCGTCGCCGGCGAGGAATTCCTTGGACAGCGGCGGTCGCTGATACGGCAGATGTCGCTCGTCACCGAGAATGGTGATCGAACCGTCGAACCCGCGTCGGCGCAGGGTGCGGGCGAGAACCGCGGCCACCTGTCCGCCGCCGACGACGGTCACACTCTGAATCGTCATGAGATCTTCCTCTGGTCGCCGGCGGCCGCAGCGCGCGCAGCCAGGTTCACATAGATGGTGTCGCCGTCGAGACGTACGTCGTAGGTTGGTTGGCAGAGATCCTGGTCGGCTTCGTAACCGGTCTCCAGGTCGAATTGCCATTGGTGGCCGGGACAGATCACCCGGCCGTGCAGGATGGTGCCCTTGACCAGCGAACGGTCCTGGTGCACACACAGATCGGCGAAGGCGTAGATGCGATCGCCGGCAGCGAAGAGGGCGATCGCGGTGTCGTCGATCTCGACGCGGAGTTTGCGTCGCCGACCCAGTTCCTTGATGGTGGCCGCCGGCCGCCACGTGTCGCCGCCGGACGGCGCAATGGGTTCGCTGGCCATGTCACTCACTTTCGTCGAATCGCAGTACCCGTGGGAGACACCGCAGGCGACGTCTCCCACGGATGACCGGGTCACACTGTGGCCAACTCCAGGTCGTCGGCGACATAGGTGTCGTAGAGACCCTTGGTGTAGGAGAACCGCATCTCCGCACCCCACTGCACCAGCTTCAGGCAACGCTGCTGCAGCGCCGGCGTATCGGCGCAGTCGAGCACGATCTGGTAGCCACGCTCGCCGTGCACCACATCGGAGGTGATGTGCAGATCGAAGAACTCGATCTCGTCCTCGGTGAAGCCGTACACCTCACGCAGCGGGATGATCTGCTTCTTGTAGATGCTGGGCACCTGCGACTCCAGTCCCACCACCAGCGCGGCGGTCGCGACCACGAAGTGTTCGCGCTGCGACACTGCGTAGCACCACGACTGCAGACCGCGGGTGATCGCATTCATGTTGTCGGGGTTCTCGATCCGCTCCTTGGTGGTGCCACAGGCCTCACCGAATTTGATGAGCAGATCGGTGTGCCGGATGTCGGCGAGCTCTTCCTCGTACATGTTCTGCAAGGTGAAATCCTTGGCATCGGTGAACTCGTCGGGGGTGTTGGCGTAGATGTTGGCCAAGTAGTCGGCAAACGGACCAACGTAGTGGAAGTGGTTCTCCGCCCACCGCGCGAAGTGCTTCTTCTCGAGTTTGCCCTCGGCCCAGGCCTTGCTGAACGAGGCGTTCTTCGCCTCGCGGCCCTTGATGGCGTCTTCGAGAGCGGCGCGGAACTCATCGCGCCCGAGCAGAGTCGACATGGGTGTTCCCTTCATGGACTGGTGGCCGGGGATCGGCCGAGATCTCGCAACACTGCGAGTAGGACTGTCGAAAACCGATATAAACCAGGCTGTTTCGACCAACTTCAGGCTAGGGACGTGACGGCGTGGTCTCCACGGTCAGAATGACCCGACAACCGCCCGATGGCTGGCCAGAGTGCACGGTCAGTGTGCGGCGGCCGCCACGACGGCGTCGAATTCGGCGAGCATCGCCGCACCGACAGCCTTGTCCTGTTCACCGTTGCCGCCGCTGATCCCGACGCCGCCGACGATCTGCCCGTCGACCAGCAGCGGGAACCCACCGACGAAGGTGGCGAACTTGCCGGGCAGCATGTGGCTGATGCCGAAGGCCTCGTTGCCCGGCAGGGCCGGACCGTTGGGCGGCTCGTTGAACAGGTGGGTGGCGCGTTCGTGGCCGGCCGCGGTGAACGCCTTGGCGATCGAGATCTCCACACCGGTGAGCCGCGCCCCCGGAAGTCGGTGCAGCGCGATCACATTGCCGCCGTCGTCGCACACGCAGAGGGTTTGCCGGACGCCGATCTCCTCGGCTTTGGCGCGGCCGGCCGCGAGGACCGGGAGCGCGTCGTCGAGGGTGATCCGCAAGATTCGATGCATGGCTGTCGTCTTTCCTGTGAGGCTTCTCGGGGAGGATTGCCGCCGGAATGGCGTACTCGACATGTAACCGGACAGAGCCACGAAGCGTGAGGGTCACAGTGACCTGAGGATCGTGGTCTAATAGGCCAATCTGCACATAGAGCGGTGCGAAGTGCCCTGGTAATCCACAATAGGACGAGCGCTGAACGCAGGCCCGACAGGAAGCAGGCCGATGGAACCGCATCCCCGATTGACTCTCGCCGGCCTCCTCGACGAACCGTTGATGGAGGGCGCCCGTGTGGTGGCGGGCACTGCCGCCACCGACACCCCGGTGACCTGGGCGCTACCGTTCACCGAGGTCATGAGTCGTTACGACGACCTCACCGCCACCGTCGTCTACACCCGGCCGGAGTCGCTGGCCGCCAAGCCGTCCAGTCTCGGCTCGCTGCTGGCGCGCGGCGCCCCGGCGGTCATCGTCGATGGCCCACTACCGTCCACGATGACCGCCGACTCGTTTCCCACCGGCCTCGTCGTGGTGGAGATGGGATTTCCCATCGGCTTCGGGCCGCTGAATCGACTGCTCGCCGAACGTGCCCTCACCCAGGAGGTGCACGTGATGCGCTATGCGACACATGTGCATCAGTCGCTGGCGGGCATGCTGCATCGCGGCGCCGGGATGCCACTACTGCTACGGGAGGTGTCGGCGTTGTCGCATTCCCCCGCCGTCGCCCTCGACTCGCACTGCCAACCCGTCGCCGACCACGCCATCCCGGCAGACTGCGCCGAGGCGGTGCTCGCCGCGGTACGCACGACACTCCTCGAGCGTGGAGACGCTCCCGACAACCACCACACCGCTGTCGTTGCCGACCTCACGGCCGACGGTGTGCGGTGGACATGTACGGCCAGTCCGATCCTGCTCGGCAAGTACTTCGAGGGGTGGGTGGCGATCCTGCGCCGTGGCGAACGCCCCGGGGAACATGACCTCGCTCAGCACGCCGTGGTGGCCGAGCAGGCCACCGCGATCATCGGCTCGGAGATGTTGCGTCAACGCAGCGTCGAGGAAGCCGAGGAACGTGCGCGGGGCGATTTCGTGCAGGCGCTGGTGCACGGCGGGTTCGCCTCCGACCTCGAGATGCGCACGCGCGCCGGCTATCACGACATCGACCTGGACGCGACGTTTGCGGTGTTCATCACCCGCGACGACAGTCGCGCACCGGACTCCGACGAGAATCCCCGCGGCAGCAGCCGGTTGCTGCGTCTGGCGCGGTTTGCGGCCAGCCTGCTGCCCCACCGCGACGTGCGGTCATATGTGACCGTGCTCGGCGACGTGCTCGTGGTGGTGCGGACCGTCCGGTCCACGGCACCTTCAGAGGTGGACATCGAGGTGGCCGATTACGCCCAAGCCATGGCCGAGGAACTGACCGCCCGCGGTCACGACGTGCGATCCCCGGTCGCCTACGGCGCCGTCGCCGTCGGCGCATCGCAGATCCGCGACAGTTATCGCGAGGCCCGTGTGGCCCTGGGAATCGCCTCGCGGATGCACCTGCAGGGTGCGGTCGCGTATCGCGATCTGCGGTCCTACGGCGTGCTCGAGCAGATCGCCGACACCGACCGGAGCCGCCAACTCGTGGCCGACGTGCTCGGCCCCATCCGGCTCGGCACGGAACTGCATGCCACGCTGCTCGCCTACCTGGAGCAGGGTGGCAACGTGAATGCCGCTGCGCGCGTGCTGAACATGCACCGCAACACCATGCTGTCCAAGCTCGACCGGATATCCCGGACCATCGGACTCGACATCCGGGAGCCGGAGAATCAGTTCACCGTGTGGCTGGCCGTTCGGCTCGAACTGCTCGACAATCTCGGCGTCTCGGTGGCCCGAGAGGTCAACTTCGTCTAGCTGACCGCGACCGTTCCTGCGGTCAGCGGGCCGCCGGCTCCAGGTGATCGTCCGGGGCGGGCGCATGCGGGGTGGGGGTGCGACCGAGGAACGAGGCGGCGAAGCCACCGGCGGCGATCGCGGCGGTGACCGCGAACAGGACGGCGTGACCACCGTGGGCCAAGGCGACGGCCACCCACGCCGCACCGAGCGCGGACCCGCCGAATCGCATCAGATTGAACAGGCCCAGCCCGGTGCCGCGTGCCCCGGCGGCCGAGCGTGTCGAACCTGCGGCCGCAGGCGTCTGCACCAACGCGATCCCGACCCCGCTCACCACGAGAACAACGACCAGCCAAACGAATTCAGCGCCGGCGAGGGTGACCGCACCCAGCGCGACCTGCGACGCGCAGAGCACCACCAGGCCGGTACGCAACACCCGGCGCGCGCCGACGCGGTCGGAGATCCCGCCGACGATGGGTGCGAGGATCGCCATGGTCGCCGGCAACGCGAACAGCAGCGCCCCAGCGAAACTGGTGCTGCCGCCATCACCCACCACATAGAGCGGGATGACCAGCAGTGTCGCGCCCAGTGCGAACATCTGCGCGAAGGCGGCCAGCGCGCTCCGGACGAACCGCGGTTCGACGATGTCGCCGACATCGAGGAAGGGCACGGGCACGCGGCGACAATGCACCACGCACACCGTCAGCAGCACCACCGCGGCTACGGCCAACACACCGGAGATCCACAGCGGCACACCGCCGGACCCCACCAACGTGACCGCCAGGATCAGCAACGCCGAACCGAGGGTCAAGGTGGCGGCGCCGAACTTGTCCAACCGCATCACCCGCGCCGGATATCGGGGCACGCTGCGTAGCGTCAGTATCAGTCCGATCAACGCGCACGGGATCAGCGGGACGAACACCCAGCGCCACCCCCAGGCGTCGGCCATCAGCCCACCCAGCGATGGCCCCACGGCCTGGCCGATGCCGTTCACACTGGCCCACGCCCCCACCGCCCGCGCTCGTCGTCGGGGGCCGAAGAGCCAGGCGATCAGTCCCATCACCGCCGGCGCGAACACCGCCACTGCGAGCCCCCCGAGTGCGCGCCAGGCGATCAGCACCTCCAGCGTCGGCGCGGTGGCTGCGCCGGCCGAACACACCGCCGTGCCCACCAGGGCCGCGCAGTACACGCGTCGTCGGCCGTATCGATCGGCGATGTAGCCGGCCAGCGGCATGGTGGCGGCGAAGGTCAGCAGGAACCCGACAACGACAAACACTCCGCGTCCCAACGGTGCGTCGAAGTCGTCGAGGATGTCGGTGAGCGGGACGTTGACGACGTTGTTGCTGACCGTGCCGACGAGCGTGCCGGTGAGCAACGCGGCAAGGGCCAGCGGGGTACCTGCATCGTCTCCGCGCGCCCGCTCGTCGTCACGGCGCTCCACCATGTGCACTCCTACCGGTCATCGCGATCCGCCCGCGACCAACCGCCGTGGGTACCGAGAATTTTTCCATCCGAATGGAGCGGTCGGCACCTCGTGCGCATGTCAGAGTGCACACGATGCCACGTCCGATGAGGACAACCTGCACAGCCGACTGGTCAGCATCACCAGGATCTGCGGACGTGACGAAACACTGAGGTATCCGACGATTTACCGGCGTGACACAACCGATCGTGAGACTGTCGTTCGACGGCATCGTGCACAGCGAACACCGACCGGAGGTGTGCATCGTATCGATTGACCGCCGATGACGGCGGGAGGAGGGTCTTCACCAGCACAGCCCCTTTCGTTCATCTCCCGCTAAGGATTCAACGTGCAGCCCATCAATCTCACCGCCGCCCACTGGATTTACCTGGCCGGCATACTCGTCATCATCGCGACGATGGTGATGCGCAAGAACATCGTCGTCCCTGCCGTGATCGCCACGTTCCTCACCGCTTTCGCCTTCTCCAACAGCATCGTCACCGCGATCGCGTCGATCTTCAACGCGAGCCTTGTCGCGGCCAAGGAACTGTTCAACATCTTCCTCATCATCGCGATGGTGACCGCGATGCTCGGCGCACTGCGCCAGATGGGCGCCGATCGACTGATGATCGCCCCGTTCCGGCACGTGATGCGTGGTGCCACAGCAAGTTTCATCGTTCTTCTGGTGGTCACCTACCTCATCTCGCTGTTCTTCTGGCCGACGCCCGCGGTGCCCCTGGTGGGCGCGGTGTTGATTCCGGTCGCGATTCGGGCGGGTCTGTCACCGATCTCGGTCGGCATGGTGGTGGCAATCGCCGGACAGGGGATGGCACTGTCGTCGGACTATGTGATGAAGGTTGCCCCGGGCATCTCCGCGACCGCCGCCGGTGTGGACACCGACGCCGTCGCCGACAAGGCACTCGTCCTGTCGCTGGTGGTGGGGTTCGTCGCCGTGGTGATCACCTGGGTGATGCAGCGTCGCACGTGGCGCGCACCGTCGGCGGAGTTGCTGCGCGAATGGGAAGCCGAGGCCGACCGCGGGGCCGCCGATGTGGAGGCCGAACTCGAGGTCGCCGAGACCGACGGGTCGGCGGGGCGTTCCGGTACGGGGGCCGGCGGCTCGGTCGCGGCCGGAACCGGCAACAGCGGCAGTGGATCAGATGCCGGCAGCGGTTCGGGTTCGGCGGGTACCGCCGTGATCGACCGCCCGGAGCCGAACGATCCGGGAGCCGAACCTCGGGCAACGCGTACCGCCAAATTGTTCGCGGCGCTCGTTCCGTTGGCCTACCTGGCCTTCATCGTCTTCCTGATCCTCGGTAAGGCCGGCGTCGTCCCCGCGCTCGAAGGCGGTGAGGCAGCCGCGATGGTCGGCGGGATCGCTGCCCTGATGCTGTTTGCCGTCTGTGCGGCGCACGAACCGCGCAACTTCCTGGAGACGACCGCCGATCACCTGGTCGACGGCCTGGTGTTCGCGTTCAAGGCCATGGGCATCGTGTTGCCGATCGCAGGCTTCTTCCTCATCGGCAACTCCGACTTCTCCAGCCAGATCCTGGGGCTGCCCGAGGACGTGACCGGCCCGGCCTTCCTCTTCGACCTGGTCAGTTCCGCCCAGTCACACCTGCCGAACATCCCGATCCTCACCGGACTCGGCGTCCTGCTGGTCGGTATCGTCGCCGGTCTCGACGGCTCGGGTTTCTCGGGTCTGCCACTGACCGGCGCGTTGGCAGGCGCGCTGGCACCCGGCGTCGACATGGACCCGGCGACGCTGGCCGCGATCGGGCAGATGGGCAACATCTGGTCCGGCGGCGGCACGCTGGTGGCGTGGTCCTCGCTCGTGGCGGTCGCCGGATTCGCCCGGGTGCCGGTACTCACGTTGGCGCGCAAGTGCTTCGTCCCGGTGGTCTCGGGTCTGGTGATCTCCACCATCGTGGCGGTCTACCTGCTGTAGCGCCGTCGCCTCGTCGCAACCCCGTTCGTGCGCACAGTCGATGCGCCGGACGGGGTTCGGTGCTTTCAGGTCACACCGAAGGCCATCCCTCCGGCCCCGCCGAACCGGCGGGGTATTCCTCGAGCGGTACGCGACCGGCCTGCCAGGCGTCGATGATGGGACCGACGATGCGCCAGCACTGTTCGGCCGCGTCGCCCCGGACGGCGAGAGTGGCATCGCCGTCGAGGATGCCCGAGAGCACCTCGGCATAGGCGCGGATGGAGCCCTCGCCCAGATCCGCGCCGAGCTCGGTGGCCGCCAGATCGAACGGGTCGGTGCCGTCATGTACGTTGAGCCGCAACGACATCGCGTCGGGACCGAAAGTCAGGCGGAGCACATTGGGTGCCACGTCCCCGCTGAACTGCTGCGGCAGGTGACGTACCGGACGGAAGTGCAGGGCGATCTCCTTCACGGCAGGCTCGAGAGCCTTCCCCGACCGCAAGGTGAACGGGACCCCTGCCCAGCGGGCGGTGTTCACCTCGAAGGTCGCCTCCGCCAACGTCTCGGTGGCCCGGGTCGGGTCGACGCCATCCTCGTCCACATAGGACGGAAGGTGTTTGCCGTCGACCTGACCCGAGGTGTAGCGCGCGCGGCGCGATGATCGGACGGGGTCGCCGCCCATGACACGGGTGGCGCGCAGCGCAGCTCCCGTCGCGTCTCGCAGATCGCGTTCGTTCAACGACGCCGGCGGGTCCATCGCGACCACTGCCAGCAGTTCCAGCAGGTGACTCTGCATCATGTCGGTCAGAGCGCCGGCTTTGTCGTAATAGCCTGCGCGGCCTTCGAGTCCGAGGGTCTCGTCGTAGCGGATGACCACCGACTCGATGTGCTCGGCCGACCACACCGGTTCGAACACACGGTTGGCGAATCGGATGCCGAACAGGTCGAGCAGGATGGATTGGCCGAGGAAGTGATCGACGCGGAACACCTGGTTCTCCGGCACGAGCCGGGCGAGCCGGGCATTGAAATCCCGTGCGCTGTCTTCATCGGTGCCGAACGGTTTCTCCAGGGCGAGCATCAGGCCGTCGGGGAGATCGTCGAGTTCGGCCATGGCGTCACACGACTGCTGTGCCACCGACGGCGGCACCGCGAAGTACAGCACCGAACGTCCGTCGCCCGCCTGATCGAGAACTTTCCGCATACCGTCGGACGTGCCGACATCGGCCTGGAGGAATGTGGTTCGGTCGGCGACCTGCCGGGCCGCCGGTGCCACGTCATCGCCGAACGCACCGGACACCCGTTCTCGCCACTCGTCGTCGGACACGTCGCGCCGGCCCACTCCCACCAACCGCACCGAGCGGTCGGGTTCGAGGGCGAGGAGTTGGGCGAGGGCCGGTAGCAGCAGGCGTGAGGTCAGGTCCCCCATCGCACCGAAGATGAACAACGTCGTGGTCGCCATACCCGACGGTAACCCTCCAGCGGATTCGGGCGCGCGGATCTCGTCGCCTTGCCGCACGAATCGTCACCGATGAGGACAATCGAGATCATGGGTGCACGCATCGAGGATTACGCAATGGTGGGCGATTGCCGGACTGCCGCGCTGATCTCCGCGGACGGCAGCATCGACTGGCTGTGCGTCCCCCGATTCGACTCGGCGTCGATCTTCGCCGCCCTGCTCGGCTCGGTGGAGCACGGCCAGTGGCGATTGGCTGCCCGTGATCCCGACGCCCGGATGACCCGGCGCTACGACGACGACACGCTGATCCTGGTCACGCGGTGGGTGACGTCCACCGGCACCGCCGAGGTCCACGAGTTCATGCCGGTCGACGGCGGCCGGGTCGACCTGGTCCGCCGGGTCGTCGGACTGTCGGGATACGTCGATTTCGAAACCGAGTTGCGGATGCGGTTCGACTACGCGAGATCGATCCCGTGGGTGTCGCAGGTCGGCGACACCGGTGGGCCGGCTCTGCGCGGCATCGCGGGTCCGGACGCCTGCGTTGTCCGGGGTGTACCGCTGCATGCCGACGGCGACGTTCATCGCGGGTTCTTCACGGTGGAGCCCGACGTCACCGTGGATCTCACGCTGACCTGGTATCACTCGCACCGCCAGGAACCGGGACCGTTGCCTGTCGACGACGCGCTGGCCCGCACCCGCGACTGGTGGACCACCTGGGCGAGTCGGATCGACCACAGCGGGCCGTATCACGACCAGGTGATCCGATCGCTGATCACCCTGCGCGCCTTGAGCAATCTGGATACTGGCGGGATCGTCGCGGCGGCCACCACATCGCTTCCCGAGCAGTTCGGCGGCGCCCGCAACTGGGACTACCGCTACGTGTGGCTGCGTGATGCGTCGCTGACGTTGGAAGCGCTGGTGAATCACGGCTTCCTGCACGTGGCCGAGCACTGGCGGATGTGGCTGATGCGTGCCATCGCCGGCGACACCGAGGACATCCAGATCATGTACGGCATTGCGGGCGAACGGGATCTGCTCGAACGCGAGCTGCCGCAGCTGCCCGGCTATGAGAACTCGGCGCCCGTGCGCATCGGCAACGGTGCGGTCGATCAGTATCAGGGCGATGTGATCGGCGAGGTGATGGTGGGCCTCGACGACGCACGCGCCGCCGGCCTGGCGGAGACGCCGCTGTCGTGGTCGCTGCAGAAGGCATTGCTCGAACAGGTGGAGGCCAAACTCGAGTGGCTCGACAACGGAATCTGGGAGATGCGTGGTGAGCCAAGGATGTTCACCCAGTCCCGGGTGATGAAGTGGGCCGCGTTCGACCGGGGTGTCCGCGCGGTGGAGCGTTACGGGCTCGACGGTTCGGTCGATCACTGGCGCGAGCTGCGAGACCGGCTCCGTCACGAGATCGACACCGAATGCGTCGATCCCGCCTCCGGTCGGTTCGTGCAGTACGCGGGTACCGACGAGGTCGACGCCTCGTTGCTCCTGCTGCCGCAAGTCGGTTTCTGTGCGCCGGATGATCCGCGGATGGTGGCGACCGTGGAGCACATCGAACGCACGCTGCTCCGTGGTGGCCTGGTGCTGCGCTACCGCACAAGCACAGGCGTGGACGGCCTGGCCGGCGACGAGCATCCCTTCCTGGCCTGCACTTTCTGGCTGGTCACCCAATATGCCCGCAGCGGGCGCCACGACGACGCCACCGCACTGATGAAGTCCGCGCTGGCCACCGCCAACGACGTCGGCCTGTTCTCCGAGGAGTACAACGTCGACGAACAGCGCCAAGCGGGCAACACCCCGCAGGCGTTGTCGCATCTCGCGTTCGTGCGGGCGGCAGACGCGCTGCGCGACGGATAGGAACCGCCCGAACTGGATAACGTCTGCGCGGATCTCATTTCCGTAGGTGTCAAAACCGTCTCGACCGGGTAGTCGAAGGGCGACCACGAATCACGAGATGCGTAGGAGATTTCATGGGTGACACGGTCGCCGACGTCGTTCTGTCGAGGTTGCGTGAGTGGGATGTCAAGCAGGTCTTCGGTTATCCCGGTGACGGGATCAACGGCCTCCTCGCTGCGTGGGTTGACGCCGACGACGATCCACAGTTCGTGCAGTCCCGGCACGAGGAGATGAGCGCTTTCCAAGCAGTCGGATTCGCGAAGTTCTCCGGTCGCGTCGGGGTGTGCGCGGCCACCAGCGGCCCCGGCGGGATTCACCTGCTCAACGGTCTCTACGACGCGAAACTCGATCACGTGCCGGTCGTGGCGATCGTCGGGCAGACCGAGCGGTCGGCGATGGGTGGTTCGTATCAGCAGGAGATCGACATGCTCTCGCTGTACAAGGACGTGTGCAGCGACTACGTGCAGATGTGCACGGTGCCCGAGCAGATCCCCAATCTGATCGACCGGGCCTTCCGGATCGCGATGACCGAACGGGCGCCCACTGCGCTCATCTTCCCGTCGGATGTCTTCGAACTCGACTATTCGCCGCCACAACACGAGTTCAAGCAGGTGCCGTCGAGCCTCGGGATCGAGGAGGCCACGCCGGACCCCGATCCGGCTGGGGTCGCGCGGGCTGCCGACGTCCTCAATGCGGGCGGGACGGTCGCGATGTTGGTGGGCCAGGGCGCGCGGGGATGCGTCGACGAACTGACCGAGGTGGCAGACAAACTCGGGGCCGGGTGCGCCAAAGCGTTGCTGGGCCGCGATGTCCTGCCCGACACGCTCCCGTGGGTGACCGGCTCCATCGGACTGCTCGGCACCACCGCGAGCTATCACCTGATGCGTGACTGCGACACCCTGCTGACCGTCGGGTCGAACTTTCCCTACACCCAGTTCCTCCCGCAACTCGACCAGGCGCGCGGCGTGCAGATCGACCGGTCCGGCAAGTGGATCGGCATGCGCTACCCGAACGAGGTCAACCTCGTCGGCGACGCCAAACGCACGCTGCAGCAACTTATTCCCAAACTCGAGTACAAGCAGGACCGCTCCTGGCGCGAGTCGGTGGAAACGAATGTGGCGCGCTGGCACAAGACCGCGCAACGCCAGGCGATGACCGATGCGCACCCGATCAACCCGATGCGGATCTTCCACGAGTTCTCCGAGCGCGCACCGTCGAATGCCATCATCGCCGCCGACTCGGGGAGCGCAGCCAACTGGTACGCCCGTCACATTGTTTTTCGCGACGAGATGCGCGGCTCACTGTCGGGCACCCTCGCCACCATGGGCCCCGCCGTGCCATACGTGATCGGCGCCAAGTGGGCACACCCAGACCGGCCGTCAATCGCCTTCGAGGGTGACGGTGCGATGCAGATGAACGGATTGGCCGAGATGCTCACCGTCGCACGCTATTGGCGGCAGTGGGCCGATCCGCGCCTCATCGTGGTCGTGTTGCACAACAACGACCTCAACCAGGTCACCTGGGAACAGCGTGCCATGTCCAGTTCGCCCAAATTTGCTGCTTCCCAGGATCTCCCCGAGATGGACTACGCAGCTTTCGGGCGCAGCATCGGGCTACACGGCATCAACGTCGACGAGACCGACCAACTCGGGGACGCCTGGGACCACGCACTGTCGGCCGACCGGCCCACGCTCCTTGATGTGCGGTGCGATCCGGATATCCCGCCCATTCCGCCGCACGCCACGCTCGAGCAGGCGATGTCGCTGAGCACCGCACTGGTCAAGGGCGACGAAGACGCCTGGGGCATCATCCGCGAAGGCGCCAAACAGAAGGTGCAACAGTATCTGCCGGGAACCAAGGGAGACGTCAGTAGGTGAAGGGATTCCCTCAGCGACCGCACGTCCGATCGGGCGTGCGGTCGCTGCTCGGATTGCGGCCGAACGGCCAGGACCGGGTCACCCCGCCGAGTACTGTGATCGGATGACGACCGACTGGCGTGACACGCGTGCCCAGCAGATTCGGACACTCATCGTCCAGGCCGAACCCGACATCACCGAAGAGATCAAGTGGCGCAAGCCGTCCAACCCGGGCGGGGTGCCGACCTTCTCGCTGGACGGGCTGGTGTGCACGCTGGAGACCTACAAGGACAAGATCAAGGTCACCTTCGCCCAGGGCGCCTCACTACCCGATCCGGCCGGCGTCTTCAACGCCAGCCTGACTGCCGGTACGCGCCGCGCCGTCGACATCAGAGAGTCCGACTCCGTGGACGATGACGCTTTTGCCGACTTGATCCGTGCCGCAGTGGCATTCAACCGGAAGTAGCCGCGGAGGTCGACCGGCGCACGCCACGCAGCGGGACCTTGTCGGGGGTAATCCCTACCCTGCTCTCATGCGTTGCCTCAGTGTGCCGATCGTCGATCGGTTGTTGTCGTACCCCCTCGATACTCTGAATCTGTTCGTCGACGCCGCGCCTGTGCCGCATCCTCCGATGCTGCTCGACCGTTGTTGTCGGACCCCATCGTTAGCCTGATGGTAGTTCCTGATTCGTTGGCCGCCGCCGTCTCAAAAGAAGGGTCTTCTGGTGTTCTCCTTCACCGATCACGACGCCGATGACACCGTGTTGTCGGCGCCGCTCGATGGTGTCGCCGAACAGATGGCCTACGCCGAGGGTGTGCGCGACACGCTGCGCTTGAGCCGCCAATCCGAGGCCCGCACCGTGCTCGGTGCCGGCATGATCGGCGACCGCGCCTACAACGACCGCATGAACGGACAAGGCCCACACGCCAACTCCGGCTCCCACACCAAAGCCCACAAATTCGCCATCGGCGAGATCTCCCTGCAACTGGGCATCACCCGCGGCAAAGCCGGCGAATGGGCGTCGCTGGCACACATGCTGGCCGACCTGCCCAAAATCCGGTTGGCCTACCTCGCCGGCGACTTCAGCACCCACCGCGTCACCGAACTGGCCACCAGCTCGCAGACCGCCCCGAAAGGCAACCTGCGACCACGCCTCAACGACATCCTCGACGAAGCGCTCGGTCCCCGACCCGACATCCCAATCGAGGAACCCACCCCAGACGCAGACGCGTGCGCCGACAGTGACGCAAGCGTTGACGCAGACGCGAGCGCCGACAACGACGCGTGCACCGACGACGACCCGGATACAGGCGATGCAGTCGAGGACCACGCACCCGAGGACCCAGCGCAGGCGCCCGTCGATTTCGAAGACATCGCCCTGGAACTGGCCTACCGGCCCACCCCCGACACCGTGCTGCGCGACGAACTCGACAGCGCACTGATCAGCCTGGACCCCGACGCGCACGCCCAAGCCCGCGAAGACGTCGCCCAAGCCTTCCAGAACGTCACCTTCGCCAAAGAAGCCTTCGGCCACATGCAAATGTCGGCCTGCCTGAGCGCCGAACACGCCATCCACCTCCAACACCGCATCGCCGACCTCATCGCCGAACGCGTCTGCCGCCGCGACCCCCGCCGCGTCGGACACCGACGCGCCATCGCCCTCGCCGAAATCCACAGCGTCCCCGACACCCACCTGCACTGCGAATGCGGCTACGACACCTGCACCGCCCGCACCCGCAAGCAGACCGCCGACACGACCCCGCCGGTAGCGGTCGACGACGCGACCCCGTCGGTGGCGGTCGACGACGACGACAAGGTCACACCCGAGACCACGGCCACGCACACCGCCGACAGCACGGACTCCGCCGAACCCGCAGAGCCCGACACCACCACTGTCGAACCTTCTGCTGCACAGTCACATACCGCCGAAACCACCCCCGACCCGACATCCGACGACCCCGGCGACGGTAGCGAATCGACCCGACCCTGGACCGCACGCTGCGACGCGCCCACCCCCGACGAGCGCGCATCGTCACACACCGGCCCCGACCACGTAGGGTCTGCACATAACCCCACCGAGGCCGACCCACTCGCACACCACCACGCCGCCGAACGCACAGTCGACAACGAAAGATCAGGCCACCAAAGCCCACTCGACGCAAAACAGCACCCAGTCAACGGAAAACAGCACCCACTCGACGGGAAACGACGCCCACTCAACGAGAAACGACGCCCAGTCGACGTGCGGCGGGTGCGTTGGAACGAGTCCACACCTGCCGTCCTCCCACCGACACCTGCAGTGCTCGAATCCCGCTGCGCGGGCACCCCACGCGCCCACCGCATCGTCCGCTACCGCGACTACCGCTGCCGACACCCCTAGCCTGCAGGGGCCTCGGCAAGGCCCGCCCCGCACCCGTGCGTGACGCTCCACAACCGACCTTCCTGGCCGGTCGTTGAGTCATGTCTCCCGGTGATCTGCAGCGTGTTTCAGTGGGCCTGATGTGCCAGGGCCGCCATCAGGTCGTCGCGGTTACCTGCCGACTCGGCGAAGCGGAGCGGCTTCACATTCTCGACCAGGATCTCGCGCGTCGCGGAAGGCAGCAGCGACATGACCTCGTCGACGAAGTCGTCGAGGGGCATCGCCCACTCGGCGTCGGCCTGACCGGGCATCAGATCGGTCTGCACCGCCGGCGGTGCGAGTTCGAGCACCTCCACACCGGTGTCGGCGAGTTGCAGGCGCAGGCTGTCGGTGAAGGAGTGGATCGCAGCCTTGGTGGCGCTGTAGGTGGGCGTGGTGGCCATCGGTGTGAACGCCAGCCCCGACGACACCGTGATGATGGTTGCCTGCGGTTGCGCCACAAGGTGTTCCATAAAGGCGGCAATCAGGCGCAGCGGGCCGAGGATGTTGGTCTGCACTTCGGTGACCGCTGTCGGCAGGAAGTCGCGGTCGCGAAGGTTCTCGGCACGCATCAGACCCGCCATGGTGATCAGCACGTTCACACCGCCGAACCGTTCGAGCACCTCGGTTGCGGCGCGATCTACGTCAGCGGCATCCGCCACGTCGATCCGAACTGTGTCGATGCCGGGATACTCCTGTGCGACCTGCGCGAGCAGTTCGGTGCGTCGGCCACCGACGATCACATGGTTGCCCTCGTGGTGCAGCCGAACCGCCAGTGCCAGGCCGATACCGGAGGTGGCGCCCGGGATGAAGATGGTGTTGTCGTGGATGCGCATATCTCGTCTCCTGCGTTGTCGGTTCCCGATCGATGCCAGTGCATCGATCGATGGGATCCAGTCCAATCCGAGTCGCCGGTGACAACAAGGACGCACCGATCGGGGGATCGCCGATCCCTGGATGACGGGCTGCCGATAAGCCACAGTGGATGTCGACGATGCGATCGACGAATGACCGCAGGAGAGGAGCCACCGATGGCGATGGATCGGGCGGGACTCGCCGGGTTTCTCCGCCGCAGGCGCGAGGCCCTGCAACCGGCCGACGTCGGTCTGCCCGTAGGCGCGCGGCGCCGCACCCGCGGACTACGCCGCGAAGAAGTGGCGATGCTGGTCGGAATGTCGACCGACTACTACACCCGCCTCGAACAGCAGCGTGGACCGCATCCGTCCGAACAGATGCTGGCCGCGCTGGCTCGCGCCCTGCATCTCTCGCTGGACGAACGGGATCATCTGTTCGAGCTCGCGGGCCAGCACAGCCCCGTCCGGCGCGCACGGATCGACCACATCGGGCCGGGCATGATGCGGATCGTCGACCGCCTCGCCGACACCCCGGCAATGGTGGTCAACAGCGCCGGGGAGACGCTGTTCCAGACCGGCCCGGCGGCCGCACTCGTCGGCGACGACATGGCGTTCCGGGGACTCGACCGCAGCATCGCCTATCGGTGGTTCACCGATCCGGCGACCCGAGACCGTTTCCCGGCCGAGGACCACGATCATCACGCTCGCGCACACACCGGTCGTCTGCGCGTGGCGGCAACCCGCGAAGGACCGGACTCACGCGCCGCGGAGATCGCCGAGGCACTGCTGCCGATCAGTCCGTCCTTCGCCGAGTTGTGGCATCGCCACGATGTCGGTGCCCGACTCACCGATGAGCGCAAACGGCTACTCCACCCGGAGCTCGGTGTGATCGAGGTGTTCTGCCAGACGTTGCTCGACCCGGATACGGCGCAGGTGCTGCTGGTGTACACGGCGACCCCGGGAAGCGACGACCACGAGAAGCTGGCGATGCTCAGCGCCGTGAGCGTCTGATCAGAAGGGGTAGCGCACACCGGTCAGCGCTTCGGCGACCTCCCACAGCCGTCGTCCCAGGGCTGGGTCCTGCACACGTGGGCTCGGTCGCACCAGCACCGGTGGCCCGCTGAATTCCATCACACCCGATGGGCCGAAGTACTGTCCGCCGGTGACCTCCGAATCGGTGGCCGCCCGTAGTGACGGCAGAGCGCCGTCAGGTGCCTCCATGATGAAGGTGCTGCGTACCCGATGCAGCGACGGTGTGGTGAACAGCCAGCTCAGCACCCGGCCGGAGTCACGCATGACGCCGCTGTGCGTGGCGCCCGGGTGGGCGGCCACCGAGATCGGAGTTGTGTGACCGGTCGCGGTCAGTCGACGCTGCAACTGGACGGCGAAGACCAGCTGGGCGAACTTCGCTCGCTGATACGCACGCGAGGTGCTGAAGTTCCGGGCCAGGGTCAGATCGTCGAAATCCACCGTGCCGCCCCGGTGGGCGTTGCTGCCCACCGTCACCACCCGACCGGCATCGGCGGCCAGCAGACGTTCGAACAACAGGCCCGTCAGCGCGAAGTGCCCCAGAAAGTTGGTGCCGAAGTCCATCTCGAAACCGTCGGCGGTCAATTCCCGCCGGCCGGCCATCACGCCGGCGTTGTTGATCAACACGTCCACCACGGGATGGTCGAGCTCGATCTGATGTGCCGCTTTGCGTATTGATCCGAGTTCGCTGAGGTCGGTCTGCACCACGTGCACATTCGCATCCGGAACCGTGGCCAGCACGTCGGACCGTGCGGCGTCTGCGCTGTCGACGTTGCGGCAGGCCATCACAACGCGGGCACCCAGACGGGCCAGATGTCTGGCGGTCTCCAGGCCGATCCCGGAGTTGGCACCGGTCACCACCGCCACGCGACCGTCCAGCCGCGGCGCCTGAGCCGGTCCCCATCCACTCCTGGCCATGCTCCACCCCTGATATCGACGGATGGTTCACGATACCGAGCCGTCACCGGTTCGAGCGATAGGCCTTGCGTCCGGACAGCTGCACCACGCCGTCATCGTGCGTCGCCACCATGAGGCCCTCGACGGCGCGGTCGAGCAGACGCCACGCGTATCCGCGGCGCACCAAAGCGACATCACCGAGGAGGTGACCGGTCACCTGCAGTTCCGCACAGTCATCACCCACCGTGCAGACGCATCTCAGCCGACGGGATTCGCCCGAGGACGCGATGACCACGCTGCACATCGCGTCCAGAGCCAGCAGCACGTCCAGGGCGGTACTGTCGGGTACGGCCGAATCGGTGAGTACACCGGAGATCGCATGCCGGACCAGACCGACCTGCTCGGCCACTGCCGGCGCCGTGACCTGGACCGAGACATCACCAGTGATTTCCATGGTCGATCAGTTCCACATGTTGGCTTCTGTGATGGACAGTTACACAGCCGTACCGCTGCTCGGCCACGACAAACGCATCGCGGCGCTCACCCCGGAAGCGTCTCACCGCCGATCGGGGCCAAGACCTCGCCGCTGTAGTACGACGACAGTTGCTCTGCAGCAAAGAACACGTACGACGGCGCGATCTCATCCGGCTGCGCCGCTCGTCCGTAGGGCACCTGACGGCCGAACTCGCCAACCTGATCGGCGGGCAGAGTCGCCGGAATCAACGGCGTCCACACCGGGCCGGGTGCGACGCAGTTGACCCGGATTCCGCGCTCGAGCAGCGATTGCGCCAGCGAATAGGTCAACGCGGTGACAGCGCCCTTGGTGGCCGAGTAGTCGATGAGTTGCTTGTTGCCACGCAGACCGTTGATCGATCCGGTGTTGATGATGGCCCCGCCGCCGGTGAGATGCGGAACCGCGGCGCGGATGGTGTGGAAGAAGCTGTCGATGTTCACGTCGAACGTCCGACGCCACTGACTCGGCGTCAGTTCCATGAAATCGTCGACCGGGCTCTGGAACGCCACGTTGTTGACGAGCACGTCGAGACCTCCCAGCTCGTCGGCGGTCCGGGCGACCACATCGGCGCAGTGCTCCGGATCCGCCAGGTCACCGACAAATGAACGCGCACTACGCCCTTCTGCCTCGATCAGCTCCACGGTATGGCGCGCGTCGTCGGTCTCGGTCAAGTAGGCGATCGCCACGTCGGCCCCCTCCTTCGCGAAGGCCACCGCCACTGCTCGGCCGATCCCCGAATCCCCACCGGTCACCAGGGCAACCTTTCCCGCCAGCAGGTCGCGACCACGATACGCACGCATCTCGTCGTGCGGCTGATCGGGCATCTCCTGCGTTCGACCGGGATATTCGATTGTTTTCTCTGCGTGTGGTTTCTCGCTACTCACGCTTCAACGCTTACCCGCGCCGCGGCGGGCACAAACCGTTGCGACACGTGACCGAGAAGTGTTTGCCCCCACCATCTGGTGGGCACTCTCACCACGAACCGACATCGACCGGGCTCCGCAGCGCGGACCGGAGACAGGAGTGACGCGATGCGCGCAGTCACATGGCAGGGCAAGCGAAATGTCAGTGTGGACACCGTTCCCGATCCGAAGATCGAGGAACCCTCCGATGCCATCATCAAGGTGAGCTCGACCAATATCTGCGGCTCCGATCTCCATCTCTACGAGGTCCTGGGCGCGTTCATGAATCCCGGCGACATTCTCGGCCACGAACCCATGGGCATCGTGGAGGAAGTCGGCAGCGATGTCGGCGATCTGAGCGTCGGCGACCGGGTGGTGATCCCATTCCAGATTTCCTGTGGCAGTTGCTATATGTGCTCTCAGGACCTGTACACCCAGTGCGAGACGACGCAGGTGCGTGAACAGGGCAGCGGCGCGGCCCTGTTCGGCTACTCGGAGCTCTACGGATCCGTGCCTGGTGGTCAGGCGGAGTATCTTCGGGTACCTCAGGCGCAGTTCACCCATATCAAGGTGCCCGGCGATGCCCCCGATTCGCGCTACGTCTACCTGTCGGATGTGCTGCCCACCGCCTGGCAGGCAGTCGAGTACGCCGACATCCCGCCGGGTGGGTCGGTCACCGTCCTCGGCCTCGGGCCGATCGGGGACATGGCCGCGCGTATCGCCCAGCACCGCGGAGCACAGGTGTTCGGTGTCGATCGAGTACCGGAACGGTTGGCACGGGCCGAATCTCGTGGCATCACTACGATCGACCTCGATCGGGTCGACGACCTCGGCAGCGAGATCCGCGAGCGCACCCAGGGGCGCGGCACCGATGCCGTCATCGACGCGGTCGGCATGGAAGCCCACGGTTCGCCGGTCAACAAGATGATGCAGCGGATCGTCGGCGCCATGCCCGACGCCGTTGCCGAACCGCTGATGCAGCATGCCGGCCTCGACCGGCTGTCCGCGCTCTACTCCGCGATCGACATCGTCCGTCGCGGTGGGACATTGTCGCTGATCGGCGTGTACGGTGGCACGGCCGACCCACTACCGCTGATGACGTTGTTCGACAAGCAGATACAGATCCGGATGGGCCAGGCGAACGTGAAGAAGTGGGTGCCGTCCATCATGCCGTTGCTCGGCGACGACGATCCACTGGGGGTGGATTCCTTTGCGTCACACGAGTTGCCGTTGGAGGATGCGCCGCATGCCTACGACATCTTCCAGCGCAAGGCCGATGGAGCGGTCAAGGTGATCCTGAAGCCCTGATCGTCCCCGGAGAGATCGTCGGCTCACGCCTCGGTCGCTGCCGCGGCGGCTGCCTCGCCATCGGGGCCCGCCGCGGCGCCCTTCGGCGCCATCTCCGCGCGCAGTTGGGTCAACGTGCGCGAAAGCAACCGCGACACATGCATCTGGGAGATCCCCACCTTGGCAGCGATCTCACTTTGGGACATGGAGTGAAAGAACCGCAGCGACAGTATCTCTCGCTCCCGCTCCGGTAGCTTCTCCAGCGCCGGGCGCAGCATCACGAACTCTTCCACCTGGTCGAAGCGCTCGTCCTCCTCACCCAGTGTGTCCCGGATGGAACGACTGTCGTCGTCGCCCTCCGGCTCGGCGTCGATGGACATGGCGTTGTAGGCCGAGCGCGCCATCAGCCCGTCGATGACCTCATCGACCGGCATGTCCAGATGCGCAGCCAGTTCTGTCGGCCGCGGCGACCGACCCAGTTGCTGTACGAGTTCGTCGCTCGCCCGCCCTATGCGCAGCGACGTCTCCTTGGCCCGTCGCGGCACCCGCATCGACCACATGGTGTCGCGGAAGTGCCGCCGAACCTCACCCATCACCGTGGGCACGGCGAAAGACAGGAAGCTGTTGCCCCGATCCGCATCGAACCGATCCACGGCGTTGACCACACCTACACGCGCCACCTGCAACAGGTCCTCGAACGCTTCGCCGCGGTCACTGAAGCGACGGGCGACGTGCTCGGCCAGGGGCAGACATCGCTCGACGATCTGCGCGCGCAGCGCTGCCCGCTGCTCGTCATCGGACTGCTCGTGCATGCGCTGCAAAGATCCCGGCACATCGGCGTAATCGTCGTTTGTCGAGCTCCGACGGGGCGCAGATGAACTGTCGTCGAGTGCGTTGCCGACGGTCTCGGACGCGGAATCACCTTCCGATTCCGAGTGCACGGCCGACCCCTGTTCGGCCGATGGCGACGACTGCAAGCGAGCCCTCCGATCTGCGTGGCGTTGGGTGTCGACTGTGGCGTATCGACGATTGAGACACTATCGACTACCCCGCGCGAACCGTTTGGAAACACGGGTTGCTGCGCAGACGTCGTCGCCGTACGGTAGACGAAGCGGTTCAGTGAAAAGCTGCAGGCGAACGACCTTGTCGATGCCGGGTCGCTCGCGCTCATCCCGATATGAACGGGCGTGCTCGATGAACCTCGACACTCAAACCACCTTCCAGCCGTCGCACACCGCCGCAGAGTCGCGTCACCGCACTTCAACCGCCGGCCTGCGGGCAGACAATTCCTTTTGTGTGCAACGCTTCTCCGGTGAGATCGACATGGACAGCGCCGCCGACTTCGCGGCAGCGTTGGACCGGGTGATCAGCCGAGACCCCGAATGCGTGGTGCTCGACATGACCGGAATCGGTTTCTTCGGCGCCTCGGGCCTTCCGGTCTTGGCGCGTTTCGCCTCTGATGCAGCTGATCTGCACATCCCGGTGGCCATGGTGTGCCCACGCGTGGTTGCGCGTCCGCTCGAGGCGTGCGGACTGACCGATTTCATCGCCGTGTACGAAACAATGGAGGATGCGGGCAACGCGCTGAGCGCGTAGACACCCGATCATTGATCCGACCAACCCGGCGTCGGCCAAGTTGGTCGGATCAGTGGTCAGGGCGTACGACTCTTGGCCACCCGCACCACGACCTGACGCCGACGCCCGTCCCCCACATAAGCGACGGATTGGGCGTCGGTGACCGTTTCCACCACGCGCCAACCGAATCCGTTGGTGTCGACCTCGAAATCACCCTCCGGCCAGCCGTCGATCTGAACAATCGCTCCGACTGGGCCGGCCGCGACCGCTACCTCGATGCAGCTGCCGGGTTCTGCGGCCGCGATCAGCTGCGAACAGATCTCGTCGACGCCGAGTTTCACATCGGCCACGTCGTCGACGTTCCAGTCGTCGACGAAGAGGGTCCGTTCCACCACCGACCGCACGATAGTCAAGCGATCGGCATCGGCGGCGACCGACAGTTTCACCGGGGCTGCAGCAGCCTCCGTGATCACGTCGATCACAGAGTGCTCGTCGGTGATCCCTCCGAAGTCGGCCACTGGAAATCTCCTCAAACGACGGTCTCGGTGCAATCGAACCATTGTTACCCCTCGACTGTTACCCCTCGGCGGCGGAACCAAAACCTCAACCGCGCGCGTACCGCGGGTCACCACCCGAGGGCGTCACGACTCCTCTCGGCGTCGCTCCCGTTCGTCGGCGCGCTGACGACGGATGCGCTCACGATGCCCGTAGGTGGCCCGCAGGACGTCGTCATAGCTATCCGTACTGGACCCCAATCCGCCGGCGACCATACCCATCGATGTCGCCAACCACGCCAGATAAGCGTATTCGCGGATTCCGACGTCTTGCCCGAGCGTCTGGCCCATGAAATCCGACTCGATCACCACCAATGCGGCGACGAGCGTCGCGCCGAACAATCCGACGTAGAGCACCATGGCGCTGAATCCGACCGTCCCGATGGTCGCGGTGTTGTACAGCACACGCCGCCACCTGGGCATCACCCCGGCGGTTTCCCAGAGCCGATTGTTGACGATCAGCCAGACCGACGCCATGGCGATCGACAGCACGCTGATCAGGCTCAGACGTACCGGGCTCAGCGCGTTGGCCATCGACCAGATCGACGAGAAGAAGACGCCGAATGACGCCGTCGCGGCTGCTGCTGCGGTCATCCCGGTCAGGGTGGGAATCATCCGCCAGGGTCGATTTCCGCGGATCATTCCGCAGATCAACCGCACCCGGCTCGAGATACCGCGGGCGATCAACAGCTCCGTGTCCCCGTTGTCCTCGCTGCGCCAGCGACCACCCACCGGCCCGGTAGCGTCACGCGGTCCACCGGCCAGCCTTGCGAGGACCGCCTCAATGCACGCGACAAAGGCGCGCGACGGCAACAGGCCCAGTGCCGGCGTACAGATCACCGCCGCCGACCGCGTGTGGTCGAGCTCGACGACCACCACATCGCGCCCTTGCGCGCGCGGCAGTTCGGTCACGAAGATCACCGCATCGGATTCACCTGCTGCTTCTCCGGCCCAGCCCGAATCGAGGTCACCCTGCGGCGACATGTGCAGAGATGTCTGCTCGGTGACCGCGAACTCGCGGTAGGTGACGGCGCTGTCCTCGAGGATTTGATGAATACGCAGATCGGCGTGGTCGACAAGGGCCGCAGGCAAGCCGGGTTCGGTCACGATGCGCAGTCCGTCGGGGCGTCGTGGTGTGGGTGCTTTGTCCATATCGCGGGCGAGCGTACCCACCAGACGCGCTTTCGATACATGCTCTACCGGCGGTGCCGGGCGTCCACATCGGACAGTGAGGTGAACGTGTCGAAATCCGACACGTTCACCTCACTCCAGACCGATGATCAGTCCGGCGGCTCGGCATCGCCGGCCTCGGGACTGTCCGGGTCACCGGTCTCGGAATCGGTGGCGGCCTCGGGGTCGACGGTCGTCTCCTCGGTGGGCGGATTGACCACTTCCTCCTCGAGTCGGTCCACGGTCTCGCGGGCCGAACGCGGGTCCGGCTGCTCCTCGTGACCCTCCGGGACGCCCCCGCCGTTGGTCGATTCCGGGTCGGTCATGTCAGGCCCCTTGCTGTCGGAATCAGATGAGCCCAGAGTCCCCGTCGACGGCACCGACGAAACGTTGCGCATAGGCGAAGCCCTCCGGGGTGTGACCGGTTTGTGAGGTTGGTCGCGAATGACGCCGCTGACCACCCACAACAGCCCGGGAGTGTCGCCGCCAAATGCGGGTTCTGGCGGCCGCGCCCCGTAACATCCCTGGCTGTGAGCACGGCCGTCACCCCTACCCGGACCCCCAACGAGGATGCCGCCACCGGCAACACCTCGGGATATCGGCATGACCTCGACGGCCTGCGCGGTGTGGCGATCGCGTTGGTGGCCATCTTCCACGTGTGGTTCGGCCGCGTGTCCGGCGGCGTCGACGTGTTCCTGACCCTGTCGGGCTACTTCTTTGTCGCATCACTGCTCAAACACGTGGTGGCCACCCAGCCGGCGACGGTGTCGTGGCGCCGCGCGATCGACCCGTGGCCGCGGTTGTGGCGGCTGGTGCGCCGACTCCTGCCGGCGCTGCTGGTGGTGTTGGTCTTCGTAACCGCGATGATCGCGCTGATCATGCCGAAGACCCGGTGGGGTCCGCTGGGTTCAGAGATCCAGGCCAGCGCGCTGTACTACCAGAACTGGCATCTTGCGTTCGATTCGCAGGACTATCAGGCCGCCGATTCGGCGATCAGCCCATTGCAGCACCTGTGGTCGATGTCGATGCAGGGACAGTTCTTCCTACTGACGCTGCTGAGCGCACTCGCCTTGGGTGGGGTGCTGCGGGCGTTGTCGCGCCGATTCACCGTATTCGCCAACCCGACGGCCATCCGAGCCGTCGTGGGCGGGTCGCTGCTGGCCGTGGCGCTGGTGTCCTTCGCCTGGGCCAACTACCGGCACGGCATCAACCAACCGTTCAACTACTACGACACCGTCGCCCGACTGTGGGAGCCCCTTGCCGGCGGCCTGCTCGCCGTGTGGATACCGCGGGTACGGATGCCGGGGTGGCTGCGCAACGCGCTCGGCATCATCGCGCTGGGGCTGATCGTCACCTGCGGCTGGTGGATCTCCGGCGTGCAGGCCTATCCCGGCGCGATGGCACTGGTGCCGGTGGGCGCCACCCTGCTGCTGATCTGGACCGGTTCGGCGACCACGTTGCCGGATGCGACCTCGGCGCCGGGGGCGGTCAGCCGCGGCCTGGCCCACCCCCGTCTGGTGTGGCTCGGCTCCATCGCCTACGCCCTCTACCTGTGGCATTGGCCGCTGCTGATCTTCTACTTGAGCTGGCGTTACCAGGACGACGTGAACTGGCTCGAGGGAACCGGCATCCTCGCGGTATCGGTGGTGCTGGCGTGGGCCACCACCCGTTTCATCGAAGCGCCGCTGCGGGCCGGTCGCACCAGCGGCATTTCCCGAGGCGTCCGACGCGGCCTGGTCGCGCTGATCGTCATCGCCACCGTGATCGCCGGCACCACCGCCGTCGTCTGGCAGCGCGACGCGGCCAACGCGACGGTCAACACCGAGAACCTCGACCCGCGGCTCTACCCGGGTGCCCGGGCCTTCCTCGACGGCGCGGCGGTGCCGAAGGTCGATCCGCAGCCCAGCCCCGAGGTCGTCGACAAAGACTGGCCGATCACCTCCTACGACTCGGTGATTTCCGGATGGAAGGACCCGTCGATCAAGGTCGGCGTCTACGGCGACCCCAACGCGACCCGAACCGTCGCCCTCGTCGGCGGTTCACACGCCGAGTACTGGATCACCGCGCTCGACGCCGTCGGCAAACAACGCGGCTTCAAGGTGACGACCTACCTCAAGGTAGGTTGCGCGCTCACCACCAGCCACGTCTTCATCTGGTTCGGCCAGAAGTACTACCAGTGCAACGACTGGTCGCGGCGCGTGATGGACCGCCTTGCCGTCGACAAACCGGACGTGGTGTTCACCAACTCGACCCGCCCGGTGGAGGGCAAGGGGGCTCGCGGCGACTTCGTCCCGCAGGACTACAAGGACATCTTCGCCGAGTTCCGCGACCGCGGTCAGCGGGTAGTCGCCGTGCGCGACAACCCATGGGCGCACGGCAAGCTGACACCACCGGAATGTCTGGCCGAAGGCAAGAAACCCGAGGTGTGCGGGGTTGCGCGCGAAGTGGCGCTCGCCCCCACCGACCCGGCCCAGGCGATCGCGGCCGACTACCCGAACATGAGTTTCCTCGACTACACCGACGCCATGTGCGACCCCACCTACTGTCCGGCGGTGGTCGGCAACATCCTGCTCTGGCATGACTATCACCACCTGTCGGCGACATTCGTGCGCAGTCTCGTCCCCGCGCTCGACGCCGACCTCGGCCCGGCGCTGCAGTGGTGGTGACACGCGACACCACCGACAATGGGATGCAGCCCGCGGGATGGCCGGCGACGACGCCTCAGCCTGCACCCAGGTCGGGTTGCTAACTTGAGCGACGCGATCCGCGCCACGGCGGATCGGCCATCGAACGGTTTTGGGGCCCTGGCACACGCATGACGACCTACACACCACGGCACGACGACGGGGACTCCACGTCCACCGGCGGTGAGTCCGCTCCCACTGACACCAGCGCGGCAAGGGCCGCCGCGACAATCCACCGGGTCGGCAAACGTGCCTACCTCCACCATCTCGATCTCATCCGCGCGACCACATTCTCGCTGGTCATCTTTGTGCATTGCCTGACCCAGACCACCGACGAATTCAACAACCTGCCGGTCAACACCACCTCGTTGCTGCTGCACTTCACCCGCAACACGTTCTTCGCCCTCACCGGTTTCGTGTTGATGTATCAGAACTACGACAAGGCCGACTTCCAAACCACGACGTTCTGGCGGCGCCGCATCAAGTTGGTGATCTTCCCGTACCTCATCTGGTCGGCCATCTACTGGTTGGTGCAGCAGGTGTGGGCGCGCGGCCGAATCGGCGAGCTGGCCGCCGACCCGATCGGCGGTCTCCGCGAGTTCGCCGAGCTCGCGGCCTGGGGGCTGTCGGGCTTCCAGATGTACTTCCTGTTCGTAATGCTGCAGGTGTACCTACTCTTTCCGCTCATCCTGTGGCTGGTGCGGCGTACCGCCGGCCGCCACGCGCTGTTGCTGGGCGCCAGCCTGGCCGTGCAGGTCGCCATCACCATAACGATCACCTGGTGGACGCCCCCGCCGACGGTCGCCGAGTACTGGTGGCATCACTACGCGACCTTCGTGCCGTATCAGTTCTTCATCCTCTACGGCGCGGTGGCCGCGGTGCACCGCGACGCCATCGGCCGGTGGCTGCAGGGCAAGGGGTGGTGGCTGTTCGGTGCGCTGGTCGCGACCGGCACGCTCGCCGTGGGCATCTACCTCGGCGGCGTCTGGTTCGGCGGGCAGCCCGTGCACGACCACGACTCCGCGTTCTTCCCGTGGCTGTTGCCTTTTCTGATCGTGGCCATCACCTGCCTCTACGCGGCGGCCGCACACTGGGGAAAGACGTGGCGCGAGTTCACGCCTCGGTTCGCCCGCGTCGTCGCCTTCGCCTCCAACCGGTCGTTCGGGGTGTTCCTGGCACATGTGCTGGTGTTGTATTTCGTACTGAAACCGCAGTCCGGCGATCAGCCGTGGATTCTGGCCACCCTCGGTCAGCCGTGGGGCACGATCGGCACCTACGTGCTCACCATCGCCGGTTCGCTGCTGTTGATGGAGCTACTGCGTCGCCTGCCCGGTTCGGTGTATCTCACCGGTCGCCCCCGACTGCGCCTGCGACGCACCGCGGCGTGACGCCGGCCGGGCCGGTGGGCCTCATCTGACTGCCAGGCGTCGACGGATTGCGGCCTACCGAGCCGCCGAGAACAGAGAGCCGCGAACCGGCAATCCCAGCAACGCACGGGGTCTCGCCAGCAGCAGTTCGCGCAAATGGTTGCGGACGACAGTCCAGGTGGCGCACTCACACCGAGCCGTGACTCCGGTCGCGTCGACCCCATGCGCCCGGCACAGTGCGATGGCGCGGGTGAGGTGGAAGTCCTGGGTGACGATCACCACGGCGCGCAGGCCGAAGTCGTCGTGGACGCGGCGGCAGCTGGCATCGGTGTCCATACCCAGCGGGTCGTCGACGATGACGTCGGCCGGGACACCGCGTGACTTGAGGTCGCGGCGCATCACCGCTGGTTCGTCGCCGGCCGCGGCAGTGCCGTTACCCGAGTTGATGATGCGGCTGACCCGGCCCGATTCGTAGAGTTCGACAGCGGTGTCGAGGCGGCCCTGGACGTAGGAACCGGGTGTACCGTCCTCGACGAGCGACCCCAGAACGAGGGCAGTGGACCCGGCCGGCACGTCGTCGATCTCGAGAACCCTTCCGGCGGAAGCGAAATAGATCCAGGTCCCCGCACTGGTGACGATCAGTTCCACCGCCACCAACCCGATAAGCACCACCCACCGCGCCGCCGACTGCATCGGGGATCACGATACCCGAGCGCAGCCACCGATCCCCGTGACACGAACCCCACCAACTCAAGTGGCCGAAAACGCCCGCGCGGCGTGGACCCGGGCCGATACTGGAACAACGCATTGTCGCGGAGCACCCTGCTCGATGATCCCGGGAGGTCCTAACGATGCCCTACATGCCGGTCACCGAATCGATGTTCCTCATCGCCGAGACCCGGGAACAGCCGATGCATGCGGGTGGACTGCAATTGTTCATCCCGCGCGAGGGGCAGTCGGCGACCGAGCTCGCCGAGGAAATCGTCGAGACGTTTCACTCATGCGCGGACATTCGGCCACTGTTTCGCAAACGCCCGGCGTCACCGGCCGCGCTGCTCGGGACGCTGGCCTGGTCGTACGACGACGAGATCGACGTCGACTATCACGTCCGACGCGCGGTCCTACCCCGTCCGGGCCGGATCCGCGAACTACTGCGCTATGTGTCGCTCAACCACAGCGCGCTGCTCGACCGCACCCGGCCGATGTGGGAACTGCACATCATCGAAGGCCTCGACGATGGCCGGGTGGCGATCTACACCAAGATCCATCACTCACTGGTCGACGGGATCTCCGCACTGCGACTGTTGGAGAACTCGCTGTCGCCGGATCCCAACGACCGCACCGGGACCGCGTGGTGGGACACCGCACTGCTGCGCCGCCGACCGCCCCGCGAGACCACCGGCGCTTCCGTGCGCTCGCGGCTCACCGCCCCGCTCGGTCAGGCGCTGAACCTGACGGGGCAGATCGTGGGCGCCGGTCCGGCCGCAGCGAAGATCGCATGGGCGGGGATCACCGACGACGCCTTCGCGCCGCCGTTCGTGCCCGCACCCAAGACGATCCTCGACGTCCCGATCGGCAGTGCTCGCCGATTCGCCGCCCAACAGTGGCCGCGGCAGCGCCTCGATGCGGTCGGTCAGGCGCTCGACATCACCCTCAATGACGTCGTCGTCACAATGTGCGCCGGCGCGTTGCGCGCCTACCTGATCGACCAGGACGCGCTTCCGGATGACCCGCTGATCGCGGCGATGCCGGTCTCGACGCGCACCGACAAGAGCTCCGAGGGCAACGCGGTCACCGCCATCATGGCGAATCTCGCGACCGATCAGCCCGACCCGGAGCGCCGCCTCGCCGCCGTGATCGCCTCCACCCGCAAGGCCAAACAGGTGATTCGCGGGCTCTCACCGCTGCAGGCACTGGCGTTCGGTGCGGCGACATTCGCTCCGCTGGCGCTGGCGCCCATCCCGGGATTCGTTCGATCCACACCGCCGCAGTTCAATGTGCTGATCAGCAATGTGCCCGGTCCGTCGCGGCCGATGTACTGGAATGGTGCGGCCCTCGACGGCTGCTATCCGGTGTCGATCGCGATGCACGGGCAAGCGCTCAACATCACCCTCACCACCACCGCCGATCAAGTGAATTTCGGATTGATCGGCGCTCGCAAGGAACTGCCGAGCCTGCAGCGCATCCTCACCCACCTCGACACCGCGCTCGACGATCTGGAGAAGGTCGCCGGGGTTCGCCCGCTGAGGTCGGTCCCATGAGATCCACCCCATGAGACCCGCATCGCCGCTCCCCTCCGGTGACGCTTGCCACAAGAAGCGCCACCTACCGCGACCTGACTCGACAGTAAGTTACTCGCGAGTATTATCCAGTGGACCACGGCGGTGGACACCGAGCGTTAGTTAGGTCAGCCTTGGCAGCGCCGATCCACCGCCAGGAACTACGGTTACCTGTAGTACACGTCGGCCCGCGTGCGCCAAAGCCCTGCGCAGATGGGCCGATGCCGACCCAAAGAAAGGCCGGGACGCGCCCGTGACTTCCACGACGATCGCCATCGGTACCATCACGACCCTCGTCAGTCTCGTCTGCTGGGCGATCTTCTTCCAGGGCGTCGGGAAGATGGTCCGCACCATCAGCCACGGCCAGAAGATCGACTCAGCGCGAATCTTCCCGATCCTGCCGCGTATCAAGACGGTCGTCGTCGAGTTCGCTGCGCACACCAGGATGGCGAAGTTCCGAACCGTCGGTTGGGCGCACTGGCTGGTGATGGTGGGCTTCCTACTCGGCTTCATCTTCGTCTTCGAGGCCTACGGGCAGGCCTTCGATCCGCACTTCCACTGGCCGTGGCTGGGCACCTGGGGCCCCTACGTGCTGGCCGAGGAGGTCCTGGGCTGGGCCACTGTCATCGGCGGTGTCGCACTGGTGATCGTGCGCCAGCTCAACCACCCCCGTGTCCCGGAGCGCCTGTCGCGGTTCTCGGGCTCGAATTTCGGTGCCGCCTATTTCGTCGAAGCGGTCGTCATCATCGAGGGCCTGGGCATGCTCGGGGTGAAGTTCTTCAAGATCGCCTCGGGCATCGAGCACGCCCCGATCTGGGCGTCACCGACGCTGCACTACCTGGCGATGCCGTTCGAAGGCGCGCCCGAGTGGACCGTCTCGGCGATGGCCGTGATCAAACTGCTCTCGGCGATGATCTGGCTGGCCGTGGTCGGGCGCAACATCAACTGGGGTGTGGCCTGGCACCGGTTCGCGGCGTTCGTCAACATCTACTTCAAGCGTGAGGCCGACGGGGGCGTCGCTCTGGGCGCGCTCAAGCCGATGATGAGCCAGGGCAAGGTCCTCGACATGGAGACCGCCGACCCCGACGTCGACGCGTTCGGTGCCGGCAAGATCGAGGACTTCTCCTGGAAGGGCTGGCTGGACTTCACCACCTGCACCGAGTGTGGCCGATGCCAGAGTCAGTGCCCGGCATGGAACACCGGTAAGCCGCTGTCGCCGAAGCTGCTGATCATGTCGCTGCGCGACCACGGCTACGCCAAGGCGCCCTACCTGCTCGCGGGCGGCAAGCAGGACATGGCCGGCGACGAGGTGGGACTGGTCGACGCCGACGGCAACGTCGATGAAGCCAAGCTCAACGCGATTCCCGAGGAAGCCCGCGCCGAGGCAGCGCGCAAGCTGGTCGGCGAATCGCACGGCGCGCTGGGCGGCGGCAACGGCATCGAGGCCGCCGACGGCGAGTTCGATCCGGCCGCCCTCGGTGCCGTCATCGACACCGAGACCCTGTGGAGCTGCACCACCTGCGGTGCCTGCGTGGAGCAGTGCCCGGTCGACATCGAACACGTCGACCACATCCTGGACATGCGTCGCTATCAGGTGCTGATCGAGTCGGACTTCCCGACCGAGCTCGCCGGCATGTTCAAGAACCTGGAGAACAAGGGCAACCCGTGGGGCCAGAACGCCTCGGCGCGCACCAACTGGATCTCCGAGATGGACATCGAGATCCCGGTCTTCGGCCAGGACGTGGAAACCTTCGAAGGCTTCGAGTACCTGTTCTGGGTCGGTTGCGCCGGCGCATACGAGGATCGCGCGAAGAAGACCACCAAGGCCGTCGCCGAGCTGCTCGACGTCGCGGCCGTCAACTTCCTGGTGCTCGGCGAGGGCGAGACCTGTACCGGCGACTCCGCACGCCGCGCGGGCAACGAGTTCCTGTTCCAGATGCTCGCCCAGCAGAACATCGAGATGCTCGGCGAGGTGTTCGCCACCGCGCCGCAGCAGCGCAAGAAGATCGTCGTCACCTGTGCGCACTGCTTCAACGCGCTGGGCAACGAGTACCCGCAGCTCGGCGCGAAGTACGAGGTCGTACACCACACGCAGCTGCTCAACAAACTGGTCCGGGAGAAGCGCCTGGTGCCGGTCGCCCCGCTCGGCGAGGGCGTCACCTACCACGACCCCTGCTACCTGGGCCGCCACAACAAGGTCTACGACGCCCCGCGTGAGCTGATGGCCGCATCCGGCTCGAACCTCACCGAGATGCCGCGGCACGGCGAACGGTCCATGTGCTGCGGTGCCGGTGGCGCCCGCATGTGGATGGAAGAGCAGATCGGCAAGCGCATCAACATCGACCGGGTCGACGAGGCGCTCGATACTCTCGGCACGCCGAACGGGGATGCGCCGCAGAAGGTTGCCACCGGCTGCCCGTTCTGCCGCGTGATGCTCACCGACGGCGTGACCGCCCGCACGGCGAATACCGAGCAAGAAGGCAAGATCGAGGTCGTCGACGTGGCCCAGCTGCTGCTGGAGTCGGTCAAGCGCGGCGCCCCCGAGGTCAAGCGTGGCGGACGGTACCTCGGTCCCGCATCGGCGCCGACCACCGAACCCGAGCCCGCAGCAGCGCAGGAATCCGAACCGGAGCCGGCTGCGGCTGCGACGGCGGCGGGGGCAACCGCGACGGCCACCGAGGCCAAGCCGAAACCGAAGGTCGGCCTGGGCATGAAGGGCGGCAAGAAGCCGGGGGCGTCGGCGAAGGCCACGGCGCCGGCCGAGGCCAAGCCTGCCGATTCCGCACCAGCCGAAAGCAAGCCCGCCGAGAGCAAGCCTGCCGAGAAGAAGCCCGCTGCCAAGGGCTTCGGCATGGGCGCCAAAGCCAAGAAGCCCGGTACGGCCAAGGCCGACGCCGGGTCCGCGGCACCCGCGCCCGCCGAGGCCGAGTCGTCGGCGGCAGTCGAATCCACCGCGGCGGCCACCTCCGCCGACAACCCGCCGGTGGAGAAGAAGCCGGCCGCCAAGGGCTTCGGCATGGGCAAGGCCAAGCGCCCGGGTGCGGCGTCGAACGCCGCGGCCCCGGCCGCGGGGGTGACCGCGCCGGCGGAGAACAAGGTGGCCGAAGCGGAATCGGCGCCCGAGGCAGCAGCCACGGCCGACACCGAGACCGCCGCGACCTCCGGCGGCGCAGCCACTGAGGCAAAGGCGGGGAAGGCCAAGGGCTTCGGCATGGCCGCCGGCAAGAAGCGTCCCGGTGGCGTCGGCAAGGCCGCCGCGCCGGACGCGTCGGCGGCACCGGCGGGGACCGCGGCACCGGCTGAGGCGTCCGCTCCGGCGGAGACCGCCGAGTCTCCTGCCGATGGCGGGGCCGCAGCAGCCGAGGATGCATCCGCGACGACCTCCGCAGCTGCTGCCACGGAAGCGAAGCCCGGCAAGGCCAAGGGCTTCGGCATGGCGGCGGGCAAGAAGCGTCCCGGCGGCATCGGCAAGGCGGCACCGGCCGCAGCCGCACCGTCTCCCGAGACAGCAGAGCCTGCGACACCGGAGCCCGCGAGCGAACCGGAGCCGACCCAACCCGCACCCCCGGCGGAACCGGAGACGGCCGAAACCCCAGCCGACACCGAAGCCGATTCGCCTGCCGAGGAATCGGCCCCGTCGCCGAACGGGTCGTCGGACAAGACGATCGCCGAGACCGGCGCATCCAAGGCCAAGGGATTCGGCATCGCCGCGGGCAAGAAGCGGCCCGGCCACTCCTAGTCATCGGGTCGCCACCCTTATTCGCCAACACCACCTTGGAACCGAACCAAGGTGGTGTTGGCGCTTCGGGGTATCTGTTGTGACACCGTGAGCTCGCCGCGTCGTCGTGGTCACGGTGTCGCGGAAAACCCGTTTGCGCTGGACTGTCACAATTGAACTCGTGAGTAGACCGCATGTATCCCACCTGAACCAGAACCTCAAGCCGCTCGAGCAGTCACAGAAGCTGCAGAACGTGTGCTACGAGATCAGAGGTCCGGTTCACGCGAACGCGGCGCGGCTCGAGTCCGAGGGACACCGGATTCTCAAGCTCAACATCGGCAATCCGGCGCTGTTCGGGTTCGAGGCCCCCGACGTGATCATGCGCGACATGATCCATGCGCTGCCCTACTCCCAGGGCTATTCGGAGTCCGCGGGGGTGCTGTCGGCGCGGCGCGCCGTGGTCACCCGCTACGAGCTCCTCCCCGAGTTCCCCTACTTCGACGTCGACGACGTCATCCTCGGCAACGGGGTGTCCGAGCTCATCACCATGACGATGCAGGCCTTGCTCAACGACGGCGACGAGGTGTTGATCCCGGCGCCGGACTATCCGCTGTGGACGGCGATGACGTCACTGTCGGGTGGTCGGCCGGTGCACTACCGCTGCGACGAGGACAACGGCTGGAACCCCGACGTCGCCGACATCGCTTCCAAGATCACCGATCGCACCAAGGCGATCGTGATCATCAACCCGAACAACCCGACCGGCGCGGTCTACTCCCGCGAGGTACTCGAGCAACTCGTCGAACTCGCCCGGCAGCACTCGCTGCTGATCATGGCCGACGAGATCTACGACAAGATCCTCTACGACGACGCCGAGCACATCAACGTCGCCTCGCTGGCGCCGGATCTGTTGTGCCTGACCTTCAACGGATTGTCCAAGGCCTACCGGGTGTGCGGATACCGCGCCGGCTGGCTGGTACTGACCGGCCCCAAGGACCATGCGCGCGGCTTCATCGAAGGGCTCGGCATCCTCGCGTCGACTCGCCTGTGCTCCAATGTCCCCGGCCAGCACGCCATCCAGGTGGCCCTCGGCGGCTACCAGAGCATCGACGCACTCGTCGCACCGGGCGGACGCCTGTTCGAGCAACGCAACGTGACCTGGGAGAAGCTCAACAACATCCCCGGTGTCAGCTGCGTGAAACCGATGGGCGCGCTCTATGCCTTCCCGAAACTCGACCCCAACGTGCACGAGATCCACAACGACGAGCTGTTCGTCCAGGACCTGCTGCTACAGGAGAAGATCCTGGTGGTGCAGGGCACCGGCTTCAACCTCACCGACCACAACCACTTCCGGATCGTCACTCTGCCGTGGGCGCGTGACCTCGACGAGGCGATCGATCGGATCGGCAATTTCCTGTCGTCGTACCGACAGTGACCGCCAAACCGCTGGTCGATCTCGATACGCCACTCACTTCGTTCGCGGCTACTCGATCCACGCAGTAACTACCAAACCGCTGGTCGAGTAACCGCCGAGCCGCTAGGCGAGGTGGTGTATCGAGACCAGTCCTCACCCGACGCCCCTTCACTGTGACTCCTTGTCACAGACAACTCTGGACGTATTGCTGTGACGCTTGGTAACGTCTAGCACCATTCGATCGTCTCGAAGGGGAGTCGCATGGTCGATTGGCGTATACAGCGAGTCAACAACGACGGCGTGTCATTGGCCGTCTTCGAGGTGGCAGGGTCGGCCACCACCGACGACGACGGGCACCGGCCGACGGTGCTGCTCGTACATGGCTGGCCCGACACCCACCATCTGTGGACACATGTCGCACCGGCGTTGGCCGACGCCTTCCACGTCGTGGCCTACGACTGCCGCGGCTTCGGCGAGAGCGACCGTCCCGACGGCGATGCCGCCTACCGGCTCGAAGGGCTCGCCGACGACCTGTTCGCGGTCGCCAACGCCGTGAGCCCCGACCGGCCGGTACATGTGATCGGCCACGACTGGGGGTCGGTGCAGGCGTGGGAGGCGGTCACCCGGCCTGGCGCGGAGAACCGGATCGCGTCCTTCGTCTCGGTATCGGGACCCAACCTCGATCAGCTCGGCACGTGGGCCCGGGCGAAGCTGCGCCGCCCGACGCCACGCAACCTCAGACACGCTGCGGCGCAGATGGGTTCGTCGGCATACACCGTGTTCTTCCAGCTGCCGGTGCTGCCGCGGCTATTCTTCGGAGTCGCCGGTTCTGCGGCGGTGTGGCGCGAGTTCCTGCACCGGGTGGAGGGCACTGAGCGTGACCAGGTGATCGTCGGCGACACCCTGCGCCAGGACATGATCTCAGGGCTTCGACTGTACCGCGCCAACATTCGCGCCAAGCTGATCGATCCGCGGGCCCGACCGACGTTGGTCCCGACTCTCGAATTGGTCAACGAACGCGACATCGCCTTGCGACCGGCGATCTTCGATGACACCTACCAGTACGCGCAGCGCTTGTGGCGCCGCTCTACCCCAACCGGTCACTGGCTGCCCTACACCAACCCAGACCATCTGGTGCGCAGCGCATCCGACTTCATCGCAACGCAGGCCGCGCGGTCGACGCCCGACATCGCCGCCCGAATGGACCGCACCCGTGTGTTCGGTGCGCCGCAGGCGTTGTCGGGGAAGCTGGCCGTGATCACCGGAGCCGGCAGCGGCATCGGGCGCGAGACCGCATTCGCCCTGGCCGAGCAAGGGTGTGAGTTGGTCGTCGCCGACATCGATCTCACCAGGGCCGACGAGACGTCCCGGCAGAGCAAGGCACTGGGCGCGCAGGCCGCGGCCTACGAGGTCGACGTCGCCGATGTCGAGGCGGTGACCGAGTTCGCCACGCGGGTGCGTGATCGACACGGCACTCCTGACCTCGTCGTCAACAATGCCGGGATCGGACTGGCCGGAGGCGCGTTGGCCGCCACCGATGATCAGGTCGACCGACTACTCGACGTGAATCTGCGCGGGGTCATCTCCGGCAGCAGGGCGTTCGGCCGGCAGATGGTGGAACGCGGGATCGGCGGGCACATCGTCAACGTGGCGTCGGCGGCGGCCTTCACCCCGCAGCGCTCCCTGGGGTTGTATGCCGCTTCCAAGGCGGGTGTGCTGCTGTTCTCGGAATCGTTGCGCGCCGAGCTCGGCGAGCATCGGATCGGGGTGTCGGCGATCTGCCCCGGCATCGTGGACACCAACATCGTCGGCGCCACCCCGATCGCGGGCCTGCAGGCCGATGATGAGGACGCCGAACGGCGACGCCTCGACGGCCTGTACCGTCGCCGGGGATTCACACCCGACCGCGTCGCCCGCGTCATCGTCGACGCGATCGTGCACAACAAGGCCGTCGTGCCGGTCACCCCGGAAGCCGCGATCGGTTATTGCATCTATCGATTCGCGCCGTGGCTGTCGCGGATCGCCGCGCGCCGGAAAGTGACGGGGTAGCCCCATGATCGGCCAACCGCTCGATGTCGACAGCTCCGATCCCGGGCCGGTCGAGTTGCATGCCCGCAACGTGACCTTCGACTGGACCGAGACCCCGCTGCACTGGATACCCGGCCACCCGGTCGCATCGAACTTCATCAGCGTGCTCAATCTGATGCTGCCGGAGGGCGAACGATGGTTCGTGCAGACCTACAACGAGGCGCTGCCCCTGGTCGCCGACGACGAGCTCGCGGCGTCGATGCGCGGATTCATCGGCCAGGAGGCCATGCACGCCGAAGCCCACGACCATGTGCTGTGGGAATTCCTGGACATCCACGGCATCGACCCCCGGCCATATCAGCGGCAGATGGAATGGATCTTCCGCAAAGTGTTGGGTCCCATGGACTCCGGAACACCAGTTGCCCGGCGCAAGCACCTGATCGAACGCCTCTGGCTGATCGCGGCGCTCGAGCACTACACCGCCATCCTCGGGGATTTCGCCCTCAACAACACCTGGGTCGAGACAGGTGCCGACCCCGCAATGACCGACCTGTTCACCTGGCATGGCGCCGAAGAAGTGGAGCACCGTGCGGTGGCCCACGATGTGGCGGTCCATTTCGGTGACAGTTATCTCCGCCGCGGCCGCGCGATGCTGGTGGTGCTACCCATCCTGCTCGTGCTGATCCATCGAGGGTTCGGATTCATCATGAAGCAGGATTGCACGGTGCACTACAACTTCTTTCAGCGCCAGTACCATTACTACCGCGGGGTGCGTGCCGGTGTGCTGCCGAAGATGCGCAAGATCGTGTGGGCCACCTTCAGCTACTTCCGCCCCGGTTTCCATCCCAACGAGATCGGCAGCACCGCGCAGGCGGTGGCCTACCTCGCGGCATCACCGGCAGCGCGCAACGCAAGGTGATCCGGTGAATCAGCGCGCGCACCCGCACAGCACCGAGATGACTTCTCCCCCACCGCATCTTTATGGCCGTTGGCGGCACGATCCGTTGCTGTTGGCCGGCACCATGATTGCGAAGATGTGGTGGCCGTTCTGGCGTCCACTGGCACCGCTGCACGAGCCGCCCACCGACGACGGCGTACGGACTCTGCGGGTCATCGACCGCACCGTGGTGGCCGAGGACGAGAATGTGGTGGCCCTGACCTTCGGCGCCCCGGATGGCGGTCCGCTCCCGCAGTGGCATCCCGGCGCGCACCTCGACCTGCTGCTGGCCTCGGGACGTATGCGCGAATACTCACTGTGCGGCGACCCCGCCGACCGCCTCCACTACCGGATCGCGGTGCGGCGCATCCCCAACGGCGGTGGCGGATCGATCGAGGTCCACGACACCGTGACCGTGGGCACCGATGTGTCGGTCAAGGGACCACGCAACGCTTTCCCGTTGTCGATCCCCGGGCACGGATCGCCGGCACGCACGGTTCGCTTCATCGCCGCCGGCATCGGCATCACCCCGATCCTGCCGATGCTCGCCGCGGCCGAGCGCTTCGAACTCGACTGGTCGATGGTCTACACCGGGCGCAGTCGCGCGTCGATCCCGTTCGTCGACGAGGTGGCCCGCTACGGCGATCGGGTGGTGATCCGCACCGACGATGAACACGGACTACCCTCGATGGACGACCTGTTGGGACCGCTCGACCCGCACACCGGCCGCGCCCCGTCCGGACTCGCGGTGTACTGCTGCGGACCGGTGCCCATGTTGGAGTCCCTACGCGCCCATCTCGCCGACCGACCGGACATCGAACTGCATTACGAACGGTTCAGTCCGCCCCCGGTCGAGGACGGCGAGCCGTTCACGGTCACCATCGCCTCGACCGGCCGGCAGGTCGCGGTGAGCGCCGACGAGACTGCGCTGGCGGCCTTGCGGCGTGAGGTCGGATTGGTGCCGTACTCGTGTCAGCAGGGCTTCTGTGGCACGTGCAAGGTGAGAGTGTTTTCCGGCGAGCCCGATCACCGCGACAACATCCTCACCGAACCCGAACGAGCCGGCGGCGCATTCCTCACCTGCGTGTCACGCGGTCGCGGGGACCTCACGCTCGAGCTGTGACGCTTCGGTGTCGGGCTGGGCGCGGTGGCCGCGCGGTGCGCCCCGCAGCAGAATCAACGCAGCGAGCGCAGCGGCCGAAGTGATGGCGACGGCCACCCACACCGCGCCGTGGAGTCCGTCGACGAACACCTCCTGCACCGCGATCCGGATCGGGTCGGCCACCGTCGCGGGCGCCTGTCGCGCCACCTCCACGCCGGCCATCACCGAGTCCTCGGCGAGGCCCGACACGGTCTGCGGCAAACCCAACGCAGACAGTCGATCCGCCACCCCCGTGGTGTAGACCGAGGTGAGCACCGATCCCAACACCGCAACGCCCAGGGTGCCGCCGATCTCGCGGGTGGTGTCGTTGACCGCCGACCCCGCGCCGGCCTGCTCGGGGTCGAGCGCGTCCATGATCACCTGTGTGCACGGCCCGGAGATGAACGCGAGGCCCATCGCCATCAGCGACATCGACCAGATGATCAATTCCCAATACCCCGAGGTTCGCGACGACACCTCGACCAGGGCGAAGCCGCCGGACATCAGCAGCGCCCCGGCCACCGCCACCAGTCGCGGCCCGAACCGATGCGACAGCGCCATCGCCACCGGTGAGAACACGGCCATCACCACTGCGAACGGCACCGTGCGCAGGCCGGCCTCGAGCGGACCGTAGCCCTTGACCGCCTGGAAGAACTGGGTGATCAGGAAGATGAAGCCGAACAGTGCGAAGAAGGCGACGCTGATCATCGCTGCGGCGGTGGCGAAGTGGCGGTTGGCGAACAGCCGCACGTTGAGAATCGGATGGTCCACGGTGAGCTCACGCCACGCGAACAGGCCCAGCGCCACCACTGCGACCACCAGACCGCCGATCGTCCGCGGGTCGGTCCACCCGAAGTGCGGCCCCTCGATCACCGAATAGGTCAGCAGGCCCAGGCCCACCACCGACAAGGCGAGTCCGGGCAGATCGAACCGGGAGACGCGCGCGGGCCGGGTGCCCGGGACCACCGCGACGATGGCGATCACGGCGAGTGCGGCGAGCGGCAGATTCACCCAGAACACCGAAGCCCAGGTGTAGTGCTCGAGCAGCCAGCCACCCAGCACCGGACCGATCGCCACCGCGATACCCGAGGTCGCGGCCCAGATACCCACCGCCGCAGCACGTTCGCGTGACCCGACGAAGATCGAGACGATGATGGCGAGGGTGGCGGGAAACACCAGCGCGGCGAACAGGCCGAGTCCGGCGCGTGCCGCGATGAGCTGCCCGAGGGTCTGAGAGGACGCGGCGAGGGCGGAGACCGCGGCGAAACCGGCGATGCCGCTCAGCAGCATCCGCCGATGTCCGAAGCGGTCACCGAGGTAGCCGCCGGTGAGCAGCAACCCGGCGAACACCAGGGTGTAGGCGTCGACGATCCACTGCAGCCCGGAAATCCCGGCATCGAGATCGCGCGCCATGGTGGGCAGCGCGACGTTGACGATCGTGTTGTCGACCATCACCAACAGCTCGGCAAAGCAGAGGGCCGCCAGGGCCCACCAACGAGTACGCATGGTCTTTCCTCCGAAGAAGCGGACATTTAGAACGTTGTCATAGTGTTGTAGCACGTTGTTCTATTCAAGTAGAACGCCGTGCTAGTAGGGTTGTCAACATGTCGCCGACCAAGAATCCGCGCACCCGCGCGACGGAGGTTCGCGCCAACCTGCTGTCCGCGGCGCGCACATTGCTCGAGCGGGAGGGTCCGTCGGCCTTGACCGTGCGGGCGGTGGCGACCGAAGCCGGCGTGGCGCCGATGGGCGTCTACAACCATTTCGACGGCAAGGACGGCCTCCTCGACGCGGTCGTCACCGACGGTTTCCGGGACTTCAGCACGCATATCGCGGCGGTCGACGCCGATGCTTCGGCGCGACTTCTGGCCAGCGGGCACAGGTATCGGGAGTTCGCGGTGGCCCACCCCCGTCTCTACGAGCTGATGTTCTCCACCGAGTGCCACGCCGACGACGAGGTGGCGGCGGCCGCCTTCGGGGTCCTCGTCGACATCGTGCGATACGGCCAGGCAGCAGGCGTCATCCGCGACGGCGACCCCGTGGCGCTGGCCGCGCAGACATGGGCCTGCGTTCACGGGGCGGTGAGCCTGGAACTGACGTCGGCGCATCCGCCGTTCGTCGACGCCGCCGCAAACTACGAGGACGTCCTGCTGTTGATCGCCCGGGGTCTCGCACCCTGACCCGAGATCGGCACCCGATCTGGGAGAATGTCGCGGTGACCGAATACCGGATCGACGATCTCGCACGCGCCGCCGGCACCACGACCCGCAACGTCCGCGGCTACCAGGACCGCGGTCTCCTGCCCCGGCCGTTGCGCCGCGGCCGGATCGCGATCTACACCGACGCACATCTGGCGCGCCTCAAAGTGATCAACGACCTTCTCAAACGAGGCTTCACGATCCGCCACATCGGCGAGTTCCTGTCGGGTTTGCAGCGTGGCGAGAATCTGGCCGAGGTACTCGGTGTCGAAGAGCTCGTCTCCGAGCCGTGGTCGACGGCGACCTCGACGACGATCTCCGCCGACGATCTGCGCGACCTGCTCAACTCGGGGAACCCCGCACACTACGAGCGGCTGGCCGCCTACGGGCTGATCGAGGCCGACGGACCCGGCGACCCACCGGAGCGGTACACGATCCTCGACCAGGAGACCGTGTCCGCCTACGGACGTCTGGTGAAGCTCGGTCTGCCGTTGAGCGGCATCCTTGATGTACACGGTCGGCTCGACCACGAGATGTCGGCCGTCGCGGAGATCGTCATCTCGGCTGGCCGACGCGCCGTGACCGAGGGTCACGAGGATGGGTGGATACCTCGCACCGCAGCCGAATCTGACTGGGCAGCACAACTTTTGGGGGAGCTGAGGCGAGCCGGTTCGGTGTCGGCGCACAACGCGCTCGACCGTGCTCTCGATCGCGACCTGGCTCGCCAGCTCAACGACTACCTCAACCGGGCGCGCGCGTCGGCCACGGGCCCCGCGGACATTCCGCCCGCACAATAGACCGGGGCCCGCGACCTCCGCCTCGTCAGAACGGCACGACGATCGGCGGAAGCCCAGGAATCGGATTGGGAATGGTCCGCTGCTGGGGTGGAGGCGGTGCCGGGATCGGCGCCGGAGCGGGGGCCGGCGGAGGCGGTGGCGCCGGTTCGCCCGGAGTACGCCGCTGCGGCGGACCACCCGGCGCCGGATCGGTGGCCGACCACGTGGGCTCTGGCGGTGGGGGTGGGACGTACTGCGCGGCCGGTCGCCGCGCCGCGTCGAGTTGCGTCGGCTCCACCTGACCGGGATTCACCGGATCGGGCTGCTTCGGCCCCGAATCGTCGTCGCCACCGCCGGCAGGGTCGGCCGGGGCCGACGTCTGTTCGTCGCCGACGAATGCGGACAATCCGTCGGGGTTGTCGACGTCGTCGCCGGCGAACACTGCGATCACCGCAGCGAAGACCAGTGCGGTGCCGACGCCGATGATGGCGCAGACCGCGACGATACCGAGGGCGACCCGAGGTTTGGCGAGCCACTGTCGCTTCTCGGCAGGCCGATCCGACGTCGGATCCGTGGCCGGATCGGGCGGCGTCTGCGCCGTGGGCGCCGGTGTCGGCATCGCGCCGCCACCGGCATGCGGCGAGCGCGGCTCCACTACCAGGACCGGTAGCTCGGTCTGCGCTTCGATCGTCGCGACGAGATCGGGAGATGAGTCGTGACCGGTCGAGAGCACTACCGAGCCGACGTGTCCCGGCGCGGTCAGTTCCGCCGTGTGACACATTGCGGCGACATCGCGTTGGGCAGGTCGGCGCATGCGGTCGCGGCGATCAGCGACCACCGCCGCGGTCTCCGGGTCGATCGTCGATACGTGCGCACCGTTCTCGGTGATGTTCACCAGCAGAAACAGCGGCGACGGGTCGATGTCCCGCGCCCGTTGACTCTCCGCGACCTCACGCAGAAAGCCGGCACTGAGTCGGCGCACCGGAGATCTGGTCGTGGCGGTGGCGCCGCGACCGACGGTTGTCACAGAATGAGTCATGGGACCTGATGCCCTGCGGTTTCGAGCAGTTCCGGACCGCACGCCGGCTGGTTGCCGGTTCTCCAAATGACATGGCGATCATCGATCAACCGACCTCGGCACGACGGATCGTCCCAGCGTGCCGCGTTCCCGACAGTAACACGCATCATCGCAGGACACAGTTACAGCCGCATCGCCGGCACAGCCTTGCCGGGACGGTGCCCGTCAGCCGGGCAAGATGATCGGCGGCAACCCGGGAATCGGGTTGGGGATCACGCGCTGACGCGGACGCGGGCGTGGACGCGGCTGATTCTGCTGCTGTTGGGTCGGCTCGCTGGTGGTGGTGGACGGCGGTGGTGGCGGGGGCGGCGTGTAACGTGCCGCCGCCACCCCCGCGTCCACCACATCGGCCGGGTCCGCATAGGTCGGCGTGGGGGCGTCAGTGGTGTGGCTGGCAGCCGACGATGCGGTCGGCCGCTCGGCCGGGTCGCCGTCACCGCTGGCCGCGAATGCGACAGTCACCGCGATCGCCGCTACCACTCCCGCAGCGCCGACGCCCACCAGCAGCCTTGTCGGCATGCGCGGCCGCGACTTTCCGGCGGGCACCGACGGCACCGCAGCGGCGGGTTCGAGAGACCAGTCGCGCGGGTCGTAACCACCCGGGGGCGGGGACGGAACGTCGGTGACCGTGCGCGGTGCCGGGTCGTCGAGCGTCGCGGGGGCATCGAGCAGATATGGGTCGCCGGCTGTGCTCCGCTCGGGTTCGCCGTGGGGCGAAGGTGGCTGACCGGCACGCGCCGCGACATCGTCCGGCCGATGACCGTGGCGATCGTGAGTGGCGGTCACCACTGCAATCGGCTCGGTGATCGGTGTCAGCACATCGTCGATCCACGCGACGGGGAAGTCCCCCGATTGAGTGGGTTGCGCGACCGGCTCGGCGTCAGCAGGTTCTGCGGCAACGGATTCCGCGGCAACGGATTCTGCGGGAATCGTTTCGGGGGCAACGGATTCTGCGGGAATCGTTTCGGGGGCAACGGATTCTGCGGGAATCGGTTCGGGGGTAACGGATTCGGGGGAAACGGTGTCGGCGCCGAGGAGTTCCGCGTCGACGGCCTCCGAACCACCGTCACTGTGCGGGAATTCGGTTGCCACCGAGTCGATGAGCTGCGCCCTGATCGCCTCGCTCGGCATCGGACCGGCCGGCCGCTCGACGACCGATTCACCGACCTCATCGTGCGCGTCATGGCGGCTACGCGGGCCCGCGTCGACCGCCGTCCCGATCGCCAGGACGGGCCACGGTGTGCGAGCGGCGAGCGCCGTGAGCAGACCCGGCCATGTCTGATGTCCTGGCGCGAGCACCACCGACCGCACAGATTCGGTGGTGGTCGTGGCCACCTCGTCGCAGAGTCGGACGACCTCGTCGGCCAGGGATGCCGTCGCCTCGTCCAGGTCACGTTGGGCGACACGAAAGAACCGCACGTGCTCACGGCCCATGATGAAGGTCGCATCCGCGGTGGCCAGCCGAGCGCGGGCTCGTGCGGCAAGCGTGAGTAACTCCGCGGTCCACTCGTCACCGGTCGGCTCGGCAACACGACCGGTGCTCACGAGATGATCGGCGAGGAGCTGATCGAGCACGTCTGGACGGATACCGGCGGCGGTGCGCTCCCCGATCACCGCTTCCAGTCGCGGGTCGGCCAGCCCCACTCGTAGACCGCCGGGCCGCACGTCGATCACGACGAACGGCAGCTCTGGCGGGATGGCGAGCGCGTTCTGCTGGGCCGAGACGTCAGCGAGAACCGACCGGTCGATCGGACGTGCGTCGAAGTCGGTGGTCGCGTCGACCGACCGATCGTCATCCGTCGAGTCGTCTGTCATCCGATCCGATGCCCTGCGTCCGTGAACACTTCCCCCGGGTGCGCGCCTCGGCGACAACGTCGCTCCATGGCACGCGGTCACGACACTAACATGACCGCCTCACACGTGCGGTCGGGCGATCTCCGGAGCCATCGGATCGCCGCCGGATGCCAGGTCTGCGGGAAAGTAAGAGACCGCAGGCCGCATGGGGCCGCCGAGCGCATGCAACCGCCACCCCGCCGACCGCCAGGCGCCGGCGTCCAGGCAACGCCGACCGTCGACGATGACCCGAGCGCGCACGACGTCGGACAGTTCCTCGGGCACCATGTGCACGAACTCCGCCCACTCGGTCGCCACGACGACGGCGTCGGCGGCCTCACAGGCTTCCACCGCGCTGTCGGCATAGCCCAGCGTCGGATACAGACGACGCGAGTTTCCCGTCGCCTTGGGGTCGAAAACCGTCACGGTGGCGCCGCGCAGCGCCAACTGACCGGCGACGTTGAGTGCGGGCGAGTCCCGCACGTCGTCGCTCTCCGGTTTGAACGCGGCCCCCAGGATCGCGATGTTGGTGCCCAACACGTCGCCGCCGACCGCGTCGGCGACCAGGTCGACCAGCGCGCCGCGGCGACGGGTGTTGATGGCGTCGACCTCCCGCAGGAACCGCAGCGCGCGCCCGGCGCCCACTTCATCGGCGCGGGCCAGGAACCCGCGGATGTCCTTGGGCAGGCAACCGCCGCCGAATCCCAGTCCGGCATTGAGGAATCGACGACCGATGCGGTTGTCGTAGCCGATCGCATCGGCCAGGGTGGAGACATCGGCGCCCACGTTCTCGCAGATCTCGCTGACCGCGTTGATGAACGAGATCTTGGTGGCCAGGAAGGCATTCGCCGATACCTTGACCAACTCTGCGGTGGCCCAGTCGGTTCGAACGAACGGTACGCCGGATTGCAGCATGTCTCGGTAGATCTCAGCGAGCACTCGCGCCGCGCGGGTGTCGTCGCGGTCGGGATCGGCGCCCAGCACCAGTCGGTCGGGTTCAAGGGTGTCCTCGACGGCGAAACCCTCCCGGAGGAACTCCGGGCTCCACACGAGTTCGACGTGTGTGTCAGGTGCGGCGAGCACCGCGATCCGCTGTGCGAGTGCTGCCGCGGTCCCCACCGGCACCGTCGACTTGCCGATGATGAGGTGGTCGCCGCGGACCAGCGGCGTCAGGGCGTCGACCGCCGCCTCGACGTGCGACAGGTCGACCCCGTACCCGCGACGCTGCTGCGGGGTGCCGACGCCGAGGAAATGCACCGAGGCGAAGTCGGCTGCCTCGCGGTGATCGGTGGTGAAGCGCAGCCGTCCGGCGGCCAGATTGCGACGCAACACATCGGACAGTCCGGGCTCGAAGAACGGGACCTCGCCGTTCTGGAGCCGCGCCACCTTGTCGGCGTCGACATCCACACCCAGTACGTCATGTCCCAGCTCGGCCATGCAGGCCGCGTGGGTGGCCCCGAGGTAGCCACACCCGATCACCGTCAACTTCATGGTTCTGTGGGTACGCGGGGTATCCGTCGTCGACGCTACGGTGACGTGACCCGCCCCGATCGATCAGGTGAACACCAGGTCGTCGACGGTGAACGCGGCCCGAATCGGGCGCGGTGTCCTCAGTCGGCGGGCTGGGTGAAGTTCAGATATGCACGCGACGGCGTCGGGCCGCGTTGGCCCTGATACTTCGAACCGACCGACGAGCTGCCGTAGGGATGTTCGGCCGGGCTCGACAGCCGGATCAGGCAGAGCTGGCCGATCTTCATTCCCGGCCACAAGGTGATCGGGAGGTTGGCGACGTTCGACAACTCCAGGGTGATGTGGCCGGAGAACCCAGGGTCGATGAAACCGGCCGTCGAATGCGTCAGTAATCCGAGGCGCCCCAGTGAGGACTTACCTTCCAGACGTCCGGCGAGGTCGTCGGGCAAGGTGCAGACCTCGAGGGTTGAACCGAGCACGAACTCGCCCGGGTGCAGGACGAACGGTTCGCCCTCCGCGGGTTCGACGAGAGACGTCAGTTCATCCTGCCGCTGCGCCGGGTCGATGTGGGTGTACTTCGTGTTGTTGAAGACACGGAAGAGCCGATCGAGTCGCACATCCACGCTGGACGGTTGGACCAGCGCGGGATCGAACGGCTCGAGCGCCAACCGTCCGTCGGCGATCTCGGCACGGATGTCGCGGTCGGAGAGGAGCACGTTGTGAGGTTATCCGACGCGGGCCGGTGAACGACGGATGGCCGCCGGCTGTCGAACCGAATGCGAATCGTTCCGAAGCATGGTCAACGGGTCGAATCGTCTTCTACAGTGAGCCGCGTGATGCTCGCGTGATCGCTGCGTGACATGCGCGAGACAACGACCGTAGGTGGGTCCGGGGCGAACCCGGCGTCGCGTGTGGGAAAAAGGGGCACATGCGCAAGCGTGGGGGGTCGGCTTTGTCGGATGTGAGTGGTCACGCCGGACGGCGGGCGCTGGTGGTGGGGATCGCCGTAGTAGTGGTGACCGCGGTGGCGATGTCGTTCGGCACCGAGCGGGGCGTCGGCGCACTGGCCTCGGCGGCGCCGACCGTACCGTCGGCTGCAGTCCCATCGAGGACGACGGCCGAGCCAGAGGAATGCGTCGGGTCACGGTTCGCGACCTTCGGCGCCGTCTACGACGCGATCTTCGATTCGTTGCTACCGACGATGCCTGCCGATATCCAGCAGCGTGCACCGTCGATCAAGGCGCGCGCCCATCGCGATATGCAGGGGCTGCGAATCTCGAAACTCGCGGTCTCCAATCACCCCTACGACCTCGGCGCCGACGACGAGGACCCGATCATGACCTACCGGGACCCGATCTCGCAGTGGATCGTCACGCAGTTGCTCAACGTGCGCAACGGCGAGGCCACCGAGGCGATTCCGGCGGAGAACCTGACCGTCGCGCAGGCGGTCGAGACGGTGTGGCTGTACCTGTACGTCACGGTGATGGTTCCGCTCACCATTGCACGCCGGACCATACCGTCGATCGCGACGATCGCCGGGCCGATCTCGGTCGGCACGTTGATCACGTTGCCGATCCTGCTGGGGGTGTTTGCCGCGACACAGGTGTACCAGGCCGTGAGTGCACGTCTGGTCGAGGCGTGCATCGTGTCGGTGACGCATTCGGAGAAGGAGAATGCCGGCAAGTCGGTGAAGGATCTACGCTTCACCCGGGCCGTGCCCGGCCTGCTGCGCGACATCGCCGGTCAGGTGGACCTCGCCGACCCGGAGAACTGCCCGTCGATCGGCACGCTGCCGCTGTCGCGGATCGTCGAGCGTACCTCGAATTATCTCCAGTCGATCACCACTGATTCGGCAACCGATCGCCGGATCGCTGCGATGGGTGACGGTGTGGCGCAGTGGATGCGGAACACCCGGGTCCATCAGAATCTCATCCCGGCCGATCCCGCCGACTACAACACCGCCGAGTACGCGATCTCACAGATCGGCGTGTTGATCCCGTACGTCGGTGGCGCACCACTCGACGTGGTGATCGGGTTGAGCCACAACCGCAATCAGGGTGCCGACTTCGCGGCGACGGCCCCGATCGCCGATCTTTCGGTGACGAAGACGTTGACCGCGGCTTACTACGCGTACGCATTGACCGCACACATGGTCGAGTTGGCCTGGTCGGAAGCCGGGGTCGATCCGGCCGCCGCCCTGCTCAACGACCTGCTTCCCGACGCCGGCATCACTGCGGACATGATCCCGAAGTCCACCGGCCTCGTCGGCGCACCCAACCTGTATGGACTTGTGGTGTACCACAACGTATTGCGGTCGATGTGCCTGGCCGAGGACAAGCGTCCGGCTGGAGCGGGAGCGACAACGAAGCGAGGGTCGGTGTCGGCTGCGCGGTGGTAATGGACGCCGTCAGGCCCGGCGGCGAGGCCGCACGGCCCGCTCGGTGATCGCCAGCACCACGCGCCGAGGCGCAAACCGGTTCGAGACGGCCATGATTCGGTTCTGCATGCCATCGACCACGCTCGGTTTACCGGCGTCCAAAGCACGCAAGGCGGTGTCGACGACCTGGCGTGTCGAGCGCCGCGCACCGACAGCCGCGTCGTCGGAACCAGCCACGTCGAAGAACTCGGTATCGGTGGCGCCCGGACACAGAGCGAGAACCTTCACACCGTGCTGCCGACCCTCCCACCAGAGAGCCTCGCTCAGCGACAACACATACGCTTTCGTGGCGCCGTAGACCGCCATGTGTGGGATCGGTTGAAACCCTGCGGTACTGGCCACATTGACGATGGTTCCGGCGCCACGCTGCGCCATCCGCTGAAAGAAGACCGTGGTGAGATCGGTCAGGGTAGCGACGTTGAGGGACACCTCGCCACTGATCCGCCCTGGGTCGGCGTCGACGAGATCACCGTGGGTGCCGAAACCCGCGTTGTTGATCACCATGTCGACGGTCAGTTCTCGCTTGTCGATCTCGGTGATCAGGGTGTGCGCAGCCCCCGGTACCGACAGGTCGCAGGCGATGACCTCGGCGCGAATGCCGTGCCGGCCGGCCAGTTCATCGGCCAGTGCGGCGAGCTTGGCCTCTGTGCGGGCAACGAGGATCAGATGAGAACCCCTGGCCGCCAGCGTGCGGGCGAACTCGGCGCCAATGCCGCCGCTGGCGCCGGTGATGAGTGCGGTTGTGTCGCGGTGGTCCACGGTTCGCTCCTGTCGGTCAGGCTGCCGGAAGGTTGAGGATGCCGAGCCCGGCGAACGCGAGGTCGGCGAGAATCTCGGCGTGACGCTCCAATTGGGGGCCGCGGTCCGCGGGTGTGCCGGCGTCGGCGAGACTCTTGATGCCGTGGAAGGCACCCACGAGGACAGTCGCCACCCCGCCCGCGTCGAGTTCGGCACGGAATTCTCGCGTCTTCTGGCCGGCTCGGATGATGCCGGCGAGCAACTCCACCCACGCATCGGTCGGCTGGGCCACGTTCCCGTCGAGCGCGCCGTCGGCACCGAGTTCGCCGGCCAGCCGGACGACGCTCCAGGCACCGGGTTCGTGCTTGAGCAGGTCGAGCATCGCCGGGAGCAGGTCGGCCAGCTGCTCGGTCGGTGTCTGGTGGGCCAGGACCCGCTTCTCCACCTGGTCGACCCATCGTTGCTCTTGGTCGGCGATGACAGCCGAGGCCAACGCCGCCTTGGACGGGAAGTAGAAGTAGAACGCACCTTTGGTGAGTCCCGATGTTTTGATGAGCTCACTGAATTTAGTTGCCGAATAGCCCTTTTCAGCGAATCCGATGGCCGCGACCTCGAGCAGGCGGGCTCGCGTTGCGGCGCCTTTGGCCGTGGAAGGTTGTGGAGAGCTCACACCTGCCAAGAGTAAACCTGTCGGTTGGTTTTTACAAACCTCCCGGTAGGTTCTTTGCCCGTGCTGGAGTGACGGACGCCTGCTCAGCCCTGTGCGCTGGGCCGGACGGCCAGTTCGGCGACGGCCAGTGCAAGCCGCCGCGGGACGAGTTGGCTGACTGCAACGACGACCAGGTTGTACAGCCCGTCCACGAGGCTGGGCTTGCCCGCATCGAGAGCCCGAAGCGCCGTGTTGACGACCTGGCTCGTCGACCGTCGCGGTCCGACGGAATCGGCGTTGGCGCCGGCAGCTTCGAAGAACCCGGTGTCGGTGGCCCCCGGACACACGGCGAGCACCTTGACCCCGTTCTGCTTCCCCTCCCACCACAGCGCCTCACTGAGAGACAGCACGTAGGCCTTGGTGGCCGCGTATACGGCCAAGTGCGGAACCGGTTGGAAAGCAGCGACACTCGCCACGTTGATGATCGCTCCTGCGCCCAGTTGTGTCATCCGCGACATGTAGACGGCGCAGAGGTCGGTCAACACCCCGACATTGAGTGCGACCGCGTCACGAATCCGCGCCGGATCGGAGTCCGCGAAATCGGCGTGCATCCCGAACCCAGCGTTGTTGACCAGGATGTCGACGGCGAGTCCCCTACGATCGAGTTCCTCGACGACGTCATCGGACGCGCACGGCTCCGACAGATCCGCCGCCAGGTACTCGGCACGTATGCCATGACTGTCGTGCAGGTCGGTGGCGAGTTCCTTGAGCTTGGCCTCATTGCGCGCGACCAAGATGACATTGGCTCCGCGGGCAGCGAGACCCGTCGCGAAAGCGGCGCCGATACCTCCACTGGCGCCGGCGATCAGGACGGTCTTGTCGCGGTAGTCCACGCGTGACTCCTTCGTCGGGCATGTGCGGTCCGTCGAGTATGGAACCCACCTGCACCCCACGTCTGCCGAACGGCAGTCACCGCCACCGAACGACCCGTCACACCATCCACCGGGGCGTCGGCATCACCGCATGTCCGACCGTTTGCTAGGCTGTCGTTCGCGAGTCTCGGCTCGCACGCCGATGTAGTTCAATGGCAGAACATCAGCTTCCCAAGCTGAATACGCGGGTTCGATTCCCGTCATCGGCTCCACGTTTGAGTCAGATCGTGCTCAATACTCACTGTGAGCGCAGATGCCAACCACAGACGCTGTCCGCGGCAAGAGGCGGGAAAAGCGGCGCGTTCGGGCTTGGACACGTCGCGAAGGGCCTGGCGTGATTCGTGAACCTGACGGCGTCGGCGTTCTGGTGAGCGGAAGTTTTGGCTATGACTTCGACCATGGCCAAGCAACGTCGGGTTCCCGTACGGCAGCGCCGGCAACGGACCAAAATGGCGGTCCGGTCTCGAAGGTGCCGCCGTCTCCCCCACGCCGACTCCGGCGTGCGGGGGATCGGAGGTTCGTTCGTTCACGCGAATGAACTTCCGACCTTTCGTGATCGGCTGCGCGGGGCCGCACCACGGACGGTACATCGGCACAATTCGGCTGCACCCACCAAAAGCCACCTCGAAACCATCTGTCCCCCAATAGATTATGCGCCGCAATGTCGTTGCTTCCGGTCCGACCCGGATGGCCGCTGACACTCCTGATCGAGACAACTCCCGACCACCCCCTTGGCAGAGTCCGACCTCCACATCCGCTACGGTCGGCCCGTCCGGCTGATCGTGCCGATCATGCCGTCGGGGAATCAAAGGGGAACTCTCATGCAATTGTCGCGTGTGCGCACGACGTCGCTCAAGATGATCACCGGTGCGGTCACCGTGTCCGCAGCAGTCCAGTTCGGCCAGCTCGCCGGGCCTGCCGCCGCAGCTGCGCCGGCGGTGCAGCCGGTGACCACTGCGCCGGCGCAGCTGACGACTGGTGCGGCCGAACAGGTGATGAAGGTGATCCCGTCGACGCAGTCGGATCGGCTCACCGGGAAGCCGGCGGCAACCACTCCGACCGATGTCGCCGATGAGGTGATCGTGCTGCCGGCATCCGCGATTCCGACCAGGGCACCCAACGTCAACCCGTGGGCCTTCACCCCCGCCGACTGGCAGCGAATCGGCAGCGATGCGCAGACCGGCGCGCAGGTCGCGGGCTATGTCATCTTGGTGCCCCTGTTGGCCTTCGAGACCGTGGCGCTCATCGGCGGCGCGGCAGCGGGAGGCGTGATCGGCGCCGCGATCGGTGCCGGCATAGGCGGCCTGGCCGGCGGGATCGGCGCGATTCCCGGCGGTGTCATCGGCGGAGTGATCGGAGTTCCGGTCGGATTCGTGGCCGGAGCGGCGGCGACCCTCGCGGTCAGTTGGACGGCTGCGGGTGTCGGTGCGGCACTGGGCGGCGTCGGTACTGCGATGATGATTCACGACGAAAAACTCGGCCTGCGCAAGGGCGACGGAGCAAAAACCCTCGGGAACAACAACCTCGGCATGCCGACGACAGCACAGTGGCACAGGACCCAGCGGGACGTCGAGCAGACGGTACGCACGACGATTGACAAGACGCTCGACGACGCCAACAAGCAGTTCAACGGAGCCATCAAGGGCATCACAGACGCGCTACCCAAGCTTCCGTGACCCCGATCGCCGAAAGCTGACATTCTTCCCCGGGCATCGTTTCCTTCCCGCCTGTTACTCGGCGGCGAGCGAAACGAAACCCGGGGAAGAACACGTGTGGCAGTCGGCCTGTCCGGGCGGGGCGTGCGTGCTACAACCGTCCGGGGGGACTCGGGCAAGGAGGCCGTCATGTCACACGGAATCGACATCACCCGCGACGACAGCATCGGGGTGATCACCCTCACCGATGCACGTCGCCGCAATCCGTTGTCGACCGAGACGATGACGGCGATTACGGCCGCGCTGCACGAGTTCGGCCTCACGTCCGAGGTCCGGGTGATCGTGATCCGGGCACTCGGTCCGGCCTTCTCCGCCGGCCACGACCTGTCCGAACTGGTCGACCGGACTCTCGACGACGAACGCGCGGTGTTCTCCGCGTGCACCGAGATGATCTCGGCGGTGCACGCCGTTCGGCAACCAGTCATCGCCGAGGTCGCCGGCTTTGCCTTCGCCGCCGGTTGTCAGTTGGTCGCGACGTGTGATCTCGCCGTCGCCGCACGCTCGGCCATGTTCAGCACGCCGGGCGTCAAGATCGGCCTGTTCTGCTCCACCCCGATGGTCGCCCTCAGCCGGGCCGTCGGGCGCAAACGCGCCATGAAGATGCTGCTCACCGGCGACGCAATCGACGCGACCACGGCCGCCGACTGGGGCCTGGTCAACGACGTCGTCGACGACGACGCGCTGGGCTCGACAGTCATGGACCTGGCGCAGAAGGTGGCGGCGTCGAGCGCGATGACGGTTGCTATCGGCAAGAAGGCCTTCTACCAGCAGATCGATGAGAGCGAAGCAGACGCGTATGCGCTCATGCAGGAGACGATGGCGACGAACGCACTGACCTGCGACGCCCAGGAAGGGATGTCTGCGTTCCTCGGCAAGCGTGATCCGGTGTGGACGGACTCATGATCGGCCGAGACACCGTGACCCGCTTCTGAGCATCACTGTTTCTTCGTCAAGGACGATTCCTTGTGTGCAGCCTTGGCGCCGGTCTTCGACGACTCCACGATCCAGTACGGCTCCTCCTTGCTGGCATTGAACTTTTGCCCCTCGAAAGTGAACTCCGAGACCCGCTTCTCGCGGGCGTGTCCTTCCGTCGTGCCCTGCGACGTGTTCCATTCGACCTTGTCGTCTTTGCTGATCGCCATGTCACGAGCATGCCCCGCCGCAGCCTCGAGGAAACGGCCTACGACGCCGATGGTGTGAAGTCGAGACACAACGCCGGACAGATCACGGGATGGCCACAGCACCCGCCAGGATCCAGCTGACCGAGACCACTGCGGCGGCTCAGCGCCTTGCGGGAACAGGCGGCGTCCGCGTCCCTGCACCGTGAGATAAACGAAGAGCCGGAACTCGTCGACGAGCCGCGCCGAGATCAGCTCGTGTGTCAGTGAGATGCTGCCGGTGACCACAATGTCCTTGCCGTCCCGGTGCTTGAGGTCGTTCACCTGCCGCGCCACGTCTTCGGCCGCCAGCACAGTCGAGTTCTGCCAGGCGGGGTCGGCCATCGTCGACGAGACGACGTACTTGTGCACCGCATTCAGATAGTCGGAGATGCCAGTCGGATCGTCGTGTTGGTGTGGCCAGTATCCACGGAAATCTTCGAAGGTTTGTCGTCCCACCAGAAGGGCCTCCGCCGCGGCGTCTTGTCGGTGCGATTCCTCGATGAGGTCAGGGGCGTCCTCGGTCGGGTCGAACCAGGTGGTCAGCATCTCGATGGAACCGTCGAGGGTGATGTTCTGAGTCACGACGAGCTTGCGCATGTGTTCTCCTCTCTTCGATCTCGATCGCGTGCCACAAGAACAGACAAAACCCGCGGCCGTGATTCATCGGCCGACTACTCGCCCGGGGGATCGGCGCAGATCGCTAGCGGCGAACCCAGGAGCGGGTGAGAAACCCGGTGACCGTGGTGATCTCGACAGCGGGCAAGGTGCCGCCGTCGGCAACGCCGAGTTCCCGGATGAAGTAGCACGGAGTGGTCAGCCGGATGTGCAGCCGCGTGGTGTCGACAGCGACCCGGAAGATCCCCACCGCGCCGATGCCGGGGTCATCGTCATGCCACCCGATACCCACCGGAGCGAGAACCTCGTGCAGGCGCCCGACGTCGATGCCGACGTCCGATGCAAAGACGATGTGTGCGGAGTACAGCACACCGTTGTAATGCGTGCCGTAGGTGAGCGAATCGGCGACTGCGCAGCAGCCGGCCCACTCCTCGGTGGATGCCCGATCGTCGAGGATGACGTGTTCGGCGTCGACCAGCAGGTCGATGATTGCCTGCGTGACCTCCCTGGCACGTCGGCGCACCACCGCGCTCTGCGCAGCGGTCAGTGGCCGTTCATCGTCGACGGCTGATGTCCGATCTGGTAATGGTGCTGAGGAACTCGCTCTCACCGTCCTGCCTTTCGGGAGTCGACGGCCGGATCGCGACGCCCGCCGGACAGCTGACCGGCCACGACATCTGCCACGCTGCGTCGGTTCTCGCGCGTGATGTCACCACCTCGGCCCGACACGATCCGTCCCAGGTTCTCCAACGATTCCGAACCGATCTGGAAGTAGCTGCTGTGGTTGCCGACAACCGGCGCGAGGTCGCCGCCCTCGGCACGGAAACGTTGCGCCCCGAAAGCGGTTGTGGCGGGATCGATACCCAATCCGCCGATGCCGGTGGTCGACGTGGCCCCGCCCAGGTGTCCGATGGCGTCGTCGGATGCCGCACCCACGAAGACGTTGCGCGCCCCGATCCCGAACTCATCGGCCGTCGCGACGCCACCGGCACCCGGCGACCCCAGCATCGTGACCGTGTCGAGGGCACCTGACAGGCGCCCGTTGTCGCCGGCCCAGCCGACCGTCGTCGATCCATAGCTGTGGCCGATGAGTCCGAGGTTGAGGTGGTCGTCATCTCCGACCCCCAATTGTTCTCGAGCGGCGATGAACCCGCCGATGTCATCGGCGAGCATCCGACCGCCATCGCGGGCCGAACCGGTCCCCACGATCGCACCGAGATCGGCACCGCTGGGTGCGTCGTAGCCGATCCAGGTCACCACGGCGACATCACCGAGCTCCCCGCCGGCCTGCTTGTACAGGTCGGCCGCGTTCTGCACGTTGCCCGGGGTCGTGGAGATCTCGGTGCCGGCGCCCGGGACCAACCATGCGACGTTGCGTGCGGAGTCCAGATCACCGACGGCGACGACGGCCTTGCCGTCCTCGCCGAAAGCGTGCGGGTCATAGGCATAGAGCGTGACCGCGGCGCCAGGTGCCGTCTGTTGCGCCTTCACGAGGCCTGCGCGCACCGATTGTGCGTTGCGCAGTGTTCTCCGGGCATCGTCGCTGCGATCCTCGAGCGTGACCACAGCCTGCGCCTGGGCGAGGTCGCGGTCGAGCAGCAGGCGGTTGGCCCTGTCGCGCACCGATGCGGGCAAACCCTGTCCGACACCGATGATCTCGGGAAAAGCGAGCCCGACTGAGACCTGCTCGGTGGGTGTGAGCCCAGCCCACCAGCGGGCGCGTTCGGTTGCCGTCATCCCGAGTAGGTCCGGAGGCGACGCGCCGGGACGCACCTTGTCCAGCGCGGACCGGACACTCCCGGCCCGTTCCTGGTTCGTCGCCGTCGTCATCGATGGACCCCTCACGTCCTGCGACCAGTGTGTCACGGTGGCCGGCGACGGTTGGAGTTGTTCGTGCCCTTCGTGAAGCTCGCTCCTCAGGGAACAAACGGTGACGCTCGCAAGCTCGCTCCCCAGGAATCCGGAGGTGAAGCTCGTTCCAGGGGGAACAGGTGGTGACGGGCCTCAGTAGCCACCGGAGACAGATGCCATGCGCCGCAACTGGATGGCCTTGTCGATCCCGACAAAGGCCGGCGCGACCAGCGACAGACCGAGGACGACGAGCCACTGTCCACCCGAAAGCGACACGGTGTCCAGCAGACGTTGGAGCATACCGAGTTCCACGGCGGCCCACGCCAGCGACCAGCCGCCGATCAGCCACCCGAAGTACGGGAACACCGGCGACGACCACGGCGCCTCACGTTCCCGGCGCATCACCACGCCGAGGTTGACGCCGCTGAAGGCAACCACGGCGAACGCCATCGTCATCGCCACCGAACCGCGATCGGCGGACGGCTCGTCCGGCCCCCACTGCAGAACTGCGAGCGCACTACCCGCGATCAGGAAGCCACTGATCACCCAGCGAGCGATCTGTGGGCCGTTGACGATCCGTGTTCCCGGGGCGCGTGGCGGCCGCTGCATGACGCCGGGATCGGAGGCGTCGACGATGAACCCGACCACCACCGTCACGATGACGAAGAACTTGCAGAACAACAGCTGCATCGGCAACAGTGCAACGCCGCCGTTGATGTTGAGGATCGTCGCCAACACCATCATCTGCAGCACCGCCGACAACACGGTGAGCTGCAACCGGATGTAGGAGGAGATGCGTCGATAGATGTCGCGGCCGAGTTCGACCGCGCGCACCAGGGTGGCGAAGTTATCGTCGGTGAGCACGATCTTGGCGGCCTGTTTGGTCACCTCCGAGCCGCTGCCCATGGCCACGCCGATGTCGGACTGTTTGAGAGCCGCCGCATCGTTGACGGCATCGCCCGTCATCGCGACCACGTCACCGTCCTCCTGCATGAGCCGGGCCAACCGCAGTTTGTCCTCGGGCGCGACCCGGCCGAACACATGCAGGTCGGGCAGTTGCGCCCGGACTTCGTCGTCGCCGAGATGTTGCAGATCGGTGCCGGTGATGACGCCGGGTCCCAGACCGAGTTGGTCGGCGATGGCCCGAGCGGTGATGGTGTGGTCGCCGGTGATCATCCGGACATCGATCCCCGCCCCGAGCGCGGTGTGCACAGCCGCGGTCGCCTCGGCGCGCAGCGGGTCGATGATGCCGACGAGCCCGATCAGCACGAGATCACCGACGGCGGCCATCGGGTCAGCAGTGGCGGCTGCCATTGCGGTGTCGTCGAGCCCTTTCGCGGCGAACGCGAGCACGCGCAATCCCTTCTCGGACAGCTCCCGGTTGGCGTCGAGGATGTTCTGGCGCATCTGGTCGACGGGCACGATATCGCCGTGCCGCAGCGCGTGGGAGCACCGATCGAGCACCACGTCCGGCCCTCCCTTGACCACCACGAGATGGGGCTGGTCCACCACGGTGCCGTGGACTGTGTCGGGACGGTCGTGGAATGTCGCCATGAACTTGTAGTCCGAGTCGAATGGGACCTCGGTGACGCGCGGGATGGCTCGGCGTGTGACCTCGGCGTCCACCCCGATCTTCGCGGCCAACACGACCAACGCCGCCTCGGTCGGATCGCCGATGATCGATTCGTCGTCGGCGACTGTGGCGTCCGAACACAGACACAACCCCAACGCGAGTGGCGTGAAGTCGGGCAGATCGCCTGCCGCGCCGAGGATTGCGCCGGTCTTGGCGTAGCCGGAACCCTCCACGCGGAACCATTGGTCCCCCGCATACAGCGCCGTGACGGTCATCGCGTTCATCGTCAGCGTGCCGGTCTTATCGGAGTTGATGACGGTGGTGCCGCCGAGGGTCTCGACGTCGGCGAGCGACTTGACCACCGCCTTCTCGTCGGCGAGATGTTGTGCACCCGAGGACAACATCGTCTGCACGAAGGTCGGCAGACCGGTGGGGATGGACGCGATCGCGGTGGAGATACACAGTAACGCAAGCGTTTCGCCGTTCTGTCCGCGCAGAAGTCCGATGATGCCGATGACCGCGACGGCACCCCAGGCGAGGAAACCGAAGACCTTGGTCATCCCGTCGAGTTCGCGCTGCAGCGGCGACTTGGACCGTTTGGTTGCGGTGACCATGTCGGCGATGCGGCCCATCTGCGTGCCGGCTCCGGTCGCGGTCACCACGAACTGCGCCGACCCACGGGTGACCTGGGTGTTCTGGAATGCCATGTTGGTGCGGTCACCCAGCGCGACCTCCGTGCCCGCGATCGGCGCCGAGTCCTTGGGCACCGGCGCACTTTCACCGGTCAGCGCGGCCTCCTGAACCTCCAAAGTCGCGGAGTTGAGGAGTCGTCCGTCCGCCGGAACGAGGTCGCCCGCCTCCACCAGCACGATGTCGCCGGGTACCAGCTCGGCGGCCGGCACCTCGGCCACCTGTCCGTCACGGCGCACCCGCGCCACCGGAACCTGCAACTGGGCGAGCGCGTCGACGCTGGCCTGGGCTTTCATCTCCTGTTTGGTGCCCATCACCACGTTGAACACAACCAGCAGCCCTACCACGATGCCCGTGGCGAACTGGCCGATCGCGAAGCTGGCGACGGCAACGATGAGCAGCATGATGTTCATCGGATTCGCCAGCTGACCACGGGAGACCGCCCAGAGTGTCGGCGGCGGCTCGGGAGTCACCTCGTTGGGGCCGAAACGTGCCAACCGACCTGCGGCCTCCGCGGACGTCAGCCCGACGCGGGCGTCGACGTCGAGCGCGGCGGCCACGCCGGTCGTGTCGCGGAGGTAGGCATCGGTCAAAGGCGCTGCGACACCAGTGGAAGCCATGGAAGTGGTCCTCTCAGAGAGCCCGTGGGCGGCCTCACGACCAGGCGAGGACCGCCCCGCCTTCTCGGCGAAACACCAGACAATCATGCCGGACGATCGGGCGCGATGCCGGATTTCACCGATCTCGAGCGCACAAAATCGCAAACCACCTCGCGGTTCGCGATTGAGATCGACCCCGTCTGGGTATCTCCCGGTGCACTCGAGTGAGGAGAAACATCATGGACACCGCAGTCTGGATCATTCTGGCCGTCGTCATCGTGATCGTCGTACTTGCAGTCATCGCCCTTTTCTTGCGTCAGCGCACCGTGCGGCGCCGCAGCAAAGCACACGAGATCCGCGAGAACGCCACTTCGCAGGTGTCCGAGGTCCGCCACCGCGAGGCGATCGCCGAGGAAGCCGACGCCCGCGCTCGCAAGGCCCAGGCCGAAGCCGACGCGAAGGCCGCCGAGGCCAAACAACTCAACGAAGAGGCCCAGACCCACCAGGGCCACGCCGCTAAATCCCGTACCGAGGTCGAGCGCGAGTTCGCGCGCGCCGACAAGCTCGACCCCGACGTCAAGAACGACCGAGGCACTCGCAACGGAGCATCGCCCGAGGTTCCCGTGGAGCCCGGACCCGACGACACTCCGACCCACCGCTGAGTACGCCCGCCGTGCGGCTCTGACCGCGCGGCGAGCACGCGCCCGTCACCATCCACGCAGAGAACCGATTCCGACATTTCGGTACCGGCAACACCCGGCTCGCAGCAAAATCGCGCAGGTCGGCTCGGGCCCGGCCGCGATTTCCGTGCGGACACTTCGTCGAACGCGAGGTGCGGAGGCCGCCGCCATGTCCACCAGCCCTGCCCGGTTCACCAGTCCTGCTCGGTTCACGAGATCTGCTGCGCGAGTATCGTTTCGGGTGACAATGGCGGTCGCCGTCGTCTTGTGTCGCGGCCGCCGCGCTGATTTCTGTGCCGGCTCATGCCGACACGGTGTCCGCGCTGACGAAGCGGTAGGTGGAGACGTTCTATCCGTTGTGGTTCGCGCAAACCCAGTTCGACGTCGCCCCGCACAACGGACTCATCGGACCGACACCATCTCGCCGCTCTATCAGGGCGTCGTGGACATCAATGACGACACCCTGTATGCCAGTTCGCCTGTCGACACCTCGGTCGGGCCGGTGATGGTGACCGTACCCAACACACCGGTCAGCTATTCGGGCCTATTACTCGATGCCTACGGAAACGTCTACGACTCGCCCCACCGCATCCGCCCGGTGGCCGAGTTCGCCCTTCCCGTCAAGACCCTCGCCGACACGCTGATCCAAACCGCACCAGTCGAGTTCTTGCGTCAAACCCAACGTGCGGCCGACAATGCGGCGCGGGTGCCTTCTTTTGTCGCCCGACAGCGCACCCTGGCAACCGCTTTCGATCGGACCTTCGCCGTCGGCACCGATCTCATCCGCGCTGATCAACAACTACCTCGGAAACCGGTACCGCAACAATTGGATCCATTTCACCAACCTCGGCAACTGGGGCGACAATGTCCTCGACCGCGCGTCGCTCACCGAGCTCATCCAGTTCGGCAACGGAATCGCCACCGCCGCCTATTACCACGCGTTCCGCGACCAAGCCGGCGTACTGCTCGACGGCAGCCAGGCCCGGCGGCTACGTCCTCACCTTTCCGGCATCGGTGATCCCCGAGGCCTCCCGCTTATGGTTGTTGACGGCCTACACGCCGAATTCCATCGAGATGATCCCCAATCCGATCAACAAGTATGTCGTCGCCGGCTACACACCGGGCCTGGTTCGCGACCGCGACGGTTCCATCTCCATTCACATCGCGCGGGTGCGGCCTCCCGGAGTGCCAGAGGCGAACTGGTTGCCAGTCGGCTTCCGTCCCTTCAATGTGATGCTGCGCCTCTATGGCGTCGCGCCCGGATCAGCCGCGGCGAACAACACATACGTGCCACCACCGGTGGTGCCGCGGTAGCCCGGCCGGGAATCAGACCAGCCCGGCGTCCACGACCAAGTCGACTCCAAGCGCCCCGCAAGAGCCGATCGACAAGCTGACGGCAACTCAGCTACCGAAAGGCTTTCCGATGTCCACCCACGCGTCCACCCCGCAAACGCCCATCACCTACATCACCGACGAACCCCCACACCCCAGCGCGCGGTGGCCACTTGCTCGACACTGCGCACTCCTGCTGGCCACGGTCGGACTCGCCGCGATGACGGCGTGCAGCGTCTCGATCGGTACCGACGACTCAGCGGTGGAATCCACCTCCGACATCACGATCGGTGACTGCCTGCAGATCGACGACGAAGCCGATGACCAGGGGAACGTCCGGGCCACCACCATCGCCTGCGACGCCGACGGACTCACCTTTTACGCCGCCGAGACGGTCGCCGCCGACGCCGACTGCGCCGGGGACAACAGCGCAAGCCTGTCCTTCGACGGAGATCCGCAGAAGCTCTGCATGACTCCCAACTTCGTCGACAGCCGGTGCTATCAGATCCCGTTGCCGGGCGGACAACTCGTCGACTACCGGGAGTCGGACTGCGCGGCCCCCGCGGCCACCGACACCGTCATCGCCAAGGCCGTCACCCGTTCGGACGACTCGATCACCTGCGCCGCCGATCAGACCGCGTGGGTGTTCTCCGAGCCGGAGGCGATCGGATACTGCCTGCGTGCGGTCGAACCCGCCTGAGCCGTTGCGCCGTCCGTCCGAGAGCGACGCCCGTCCGGTGTATCTGTCTGCAGCCTCAGCAGCCACCAGCGTCAATTATCGTCGCCGCCCACCGCTGGCACCGCAGACAGATACACCGACCGGTGGCCCATCGGTGCCGGTGCTCCGCGACCTCGCGGCAACTCGCCCGCAGCCGCTGTACCCGACCACCGCGCGGTGAGCGCAACTCAGAAGTCGAGGCTTCCGCTCCCGATTCCACCTCCCGCACCCGAGGTGGTCTGCACGCGCACCGAGGCACTGCCGATGTCCAGGTCGGCGATGCTGGTGCAGGTCACGGTGACGGTGTAGTCGGTGTCGGCCTGCAGGTTGGTGATCGTCAGGTCCGTCGCTCGGTTGGGTGCAACAGGTACCGGGTTGCTCGGAATGGACACGTTGACACCGTCCGGGAGTCCGTCGGGCTGCGCCACGGCGAGGCACAGGTATGTGCCGGCGCCATCGTCACCTCGGGCGACCTGCACGGTCACCGAATTGGCGGTCTCCCCCGCCGACGTCACCCCGAATTCGGGAAGCGCAGCGGCCGCGTTGCCCGCCGCGGCGACACCGACTCCGAGGGCCGCCGACAAACCCACTACAGAACAGAGAATTTTCTTTGCCATGGCGACCGAAGGTATCAGCCCGAACGTCCTCCAACAATCCATTCTCGTCACCTTTTTCGCCATTCTCATTCTCCACGCCCGTTGAGTTGCGACTGCGCGAAGATGGCCTGCGGCAATACTTTTGGTCGTACTCGTGCAATCGAATATCGTGTCCGACGGCAGTGCGGAAATGCCATCGACGGACAAGTGCCGAAATGACACTGCCGACCTGGTGTTCCGCGTCGGTGGCACACCGGTGACGTGTGCGACCGCGGCGCGGTAGTCTCCGGCAATGGCGCACCACGTCCAGAACTCCGATCGCACTCTCGTGCTGTTGCACGGTGCGCCGCTGACACCGGAGATCTGGGCGGACACCGTCACACATCTGAGTGGGCGGACAGTGATCACGCCCGATTGCACGCATGTGCCGAACTCCCGTGATGCGCAATCGATCCTGGCCGAACAGGTGGCTGCCGACCTCGAGGGTGATCTCGATCTTGTCGGGCACTCGTTCGGTGGGCAGATCGCGATCGACCTCGCGCTGGCGCACCCCGATCGGGTTCGGACGCTGACCGTGCTGTGCACCCGCGACACCCCGTTCCCGGCGTTCGGACCGGTGGCCGCGCAGGTCCGCGCGGGGTCGGGACCATCGGTTGTCGGGTCGCTGGCACGCTGGTTCACCGCCGCCGAACTGATTGCCGACTCTGATGCGGTGTGTGCTGCCCGAGAACAACTCTCCCAGGCCGACACCGAGGATTGGGCTGCCGCTCTGGCCGCAATCGCCACCTATGACCGATGGTCGCGGACGAGCTCCCTGGCCATGCCGGTCACCGTGGTGGCCGCGGGTAAGGACGGCGTGTCCACGCCCGAGGTCATGGCCGATCTCGCCCGACGCATCCACGGTGCCGAGTTCGATCTGCATCCTGACTGGTCGCACATGTCGGCCTTCATCGACCCGAAAGCATTGGCAGGGCTGATTCAACGCGCCACCGCAGCCGATCACGCCGAGTGATCGATCCCCTCCGATCGATCACTCGGCGCGGGGCACCGCAGTGTGCGTATCAGCTGGTGTCAGAACGTGTTTCCGGATTCGCGGTGGGTGTCGCGGTTTCCGATGGCGGCGTTGTCGAGGCGCTAGGCGCCGCACCGGACTTCGGCGCGCTCACCGACTCGTCTCCCCCGCCGGATGCCTCTCCGGTGTCCGACCCGTTCCCGTTGCCGTTGAGTTGATCGGAGTACATCTGCACGAAGTGCTGATGGGTCATCGGCGTGACCTTGTGTTTCTCGTGGCGCAGACCGATAAACAGCGTCGGGATCATCAATGTCACCAGGATGAAGATGGGTAGGCCGACCACCGTGATCACTTCCTGCAGCGCACTGAGTCCGGCCTCGCCGCCGACGACGATGAGCGTTGCGGCCACCGCGCCCTCGGTGAGTCCCCAGAAGGCGCGCTGACGGATCGGGCCGGCTTCGGCATCGCCTGAACACAACATGTCCACCACCAGGGATGCCGAATCCGACGACGTGGCAAAGAACAACGCCACCACCACGACGGCAATACCCGAGATCAACGTGGTCAGCGGGAAGTTGTCGAAGAACTCGAACATCGCCAACGGCACACTCTCGGCGACGGCCTCGGAGATCGGGCCGCCGTCACCGCCGATACCGTCGATCTCCATGGCCGACCAGCCGAAGATCACGAACCAGACCAGGGTGAACAGCGACGGCGCGACCAGCACACCGATCACGAACTGGCGGATGGTGCGGCCGCGGGAGATGCGGGCCAGAAACACCCCCATGAACGGCGCCCAGGTCACCGTCCACGCCCAGTAGAACACCGTCCAGCCGCCCTGCCAGCCCCAACCGCCGTCCTTGGTGAACTCGGCCATGGCGTCGTTCCAGAAGGCAAGGGGCACGACGTCGGAAGCATATGTGCCCAGACTCTCGATCAGCTGCCGGAGCAGGAACACGGTGTCGGAGAAGATGAGCACGAAGATCATCAGGCCGACCGCCACCAGGATGTTGATGTTGGAGAGCCGTTTGACGCCTTTCTCCAAGCCCACCACGATCGATGAGGTCGCGACGATCGTCAGCGTGGTGATGATGATGACCTTGGCCCACACCGAGTCCGGCAGACCGATGAGTTCGCTGAGACCGGCGTTGATCTGCGAGGTGCCCAGACCCAACGAAACCGCAAGCCCGAAAACTGTTCCCAGCACCGCGACGACGTCGATGGTCTTACCGATACGCCCGTGAATGCGCTCCTTGAGGACCGGATAGAACACCGACGAGACACGCATCGGCAGCTTGTAGCGATAGATGAAGTAGCCAAATGCCAAGCCGGGCAGGGTGAAGATGGCCCACGTGTGCAGGCTCAGGTGATAGAGCGAGATGCTCATGGCATCTTCGGCGGCCTCCGCGCTGTAGGGTTGCACCCCCTCGAACGGCGGATTGGAGAAATGTGAGATCGGTTCTGCCACACCCCAGAACATCAACACCGTGCCGATACCACCGGCGAAGAGCATGGCGAACCACGACAGGTTGGAATACGCCGGTTTGTCATCGTCGTCGCCGAGGCGGAGCCGCCCATAGCGACTGATGGCCACCCAGATCAGGAAGACCAGCCATACCGTCACCCCGAGGATGAAGAACCAACCGAGGTTGGTGACAATCCATTCACGGCCGGACCCGAATGCGTCACCCACCCAATCCTGGAAGATCAGGAACAGCACCAGCAGTAAGATGGTGAGCCCTGCCGACCAGAAGAAGATCTGCGGGTTCGTCTTGAGACCGAGCTTTCGAGCGAGTGTGTCCACAGGTCGCCGTCTCCATCCTCGACGGCTCGATGTCGGGTCGGGATCGCGCGTGTCGGATGTCGTGTGAACCGTCGACTAGAACCCCAGCATCGTCCCCCGATTCGACGATGGCCACCGATGCAATCGCTTCGTTACATTTGCCCCGATTGCCGCAATCGCGTCGGCTTCCGTTCTGATGCACCCGGAGCCGGCCCGCTCGCCAACCGCTCACGACGCGCCGGTCGGCAGATCCCACGAGAAGTTGACGACCATCCCCTCGGCCCCGTCCATCGTCAGGCGTAGCGGGCCGGTCTCCCCTTCCGCCGTCGAGGCGTCGCAGGTCACGGTGGTGCCCGGTTGAGCGGAGATCTCCTGCTGAGGACACTGGACGGCGGTCAACGTGTAGCCGGTCTGCCGACCGAAGTCCGCGCCGATCGAATCGACGATCGAGGACGCCAACAGCCGCTGAGATCCGTCCTGTACCTGCCAGCTGAAGTCGATGGAGTCGTTGTCGTCGTCCACATTCGTGACCTTCACATCCCAAATCGCGACCACCCCCTTCTCGGTCACCGAGCAGTTGGTGGCGTCGTCGACCTCCGCGTCGAGACCATTGGTGCAGTCGATGGCGTCGAGCGCGTCGCCCGTCTGGGCGGCGGCCTCGTCACCGAGTTCGGTCTCGAGTTGATCGGCGCTGAGACCTTGCGAGTCACCGGTGCTGACCGACACCGAGCACCCGGCGAGAACAATCGCCACCGCAAGGATGGCAAACCGGCTCAGGGATTGGTGTTTGCTGGTCACTGCTACTCCTGTCGCGAGGACGGCCGCGGCGGGCGGGCCAGGTCGTGGAAGGGGCGATCTCAAGGCTGTCATGAACGCGCACCCGTCGAGTGGTCTCGGCACCGAAGGGTTTCGGCGGCCGGTCCGTAGGCCAACGGGACATATCCGACATAGGATCTGGTGTCATGCGGTCCGCGGGTGTCGGCAGTCCGGTCCTGATGGAGCGTGACGACGAGTTGCGCATCCTGACCGATGTGCTCGCGCGAGCCGCAGACGGCGACGGCGAGGCAGTCGTGGTCCGTGGGCCTGCCGGCATCGGAAAGACCTCCCTGCTCGAGGCGTTGGCGCAGCGGAACGAACAGTTCCGGACGTGCCGTTATCGGGGTCGCGCCAGCGAGGCCGGCCAGCCCTTCGCCGCCATGGTCGGTTTGCTCGATCAGGCGGTCTTCGACACCGATCCCGCGGTGTTCCGGGGTGCCAGTGCACTGAGTCTGCCTCTCTTCTTCGAGGGCGAGCGAACCGATCTGCACGAGTTCCAACTACTCCACGGCCTGCATTGGCTGACCATCAGCCTCAGCGAACAGCGACCGCTGCTACTCATCGTCGACGACGCACAGCTCGCCGATCCCCAGTCATTGCGTTTCCTCCGGTACCTGGCCGACCGACTCGCGGGTCATCCGATCGCCGTGGTCGTGGCCGCGCGCAGCGCGACCCCCGCCCCGCCCGAACTCGACGAGCTGACGGGCGCGGCGCACCGACGCCTCGAACCGCAACCACTCAGTCCGGACGCAACCCGTGACCTCCTCGCGACCCTCAGCGGCCTCGACGATCACGCCCTCGACGCGGTACTACCCGCGCTGACCGAACGCACCGGCGGCAACCCGTTCTACGTCTGCGAGTTCGCCCGCCATCTCGCGGCGCGGGGCGCTCGCCTCGACGAGGTGCCGGCGACCATCGTCGAATCGACCGATCGCCGGCTCGCCACCGTGGGCCGCGCAGCGCGGTCGATCGCGGTCGCGGCGGCGACATTGGGTGAATCCGCTGTGCTCGGCGACATCGTCGAGTTGGCGCGGGTGTCGACGGCCGAAGCCACCTCTGCCATCGACGAACTCATCGGCTCCGAACTGCTCGACCCCACCGACCCGCGACATTTTCGTCACCCGTTGCTGCGCGACGCGGTGGCCGGGACCGTACCACCCGGTCATCGACTCGACCTCGCACTTCGTGCCGCACAGCTGAACTCGGCACGTCACCCGGTCCGTTCGGCCGAACACCTGCTGCAGGCGGCACAGCTCGCGCCGTTCGACCGCCCGTGGGTGGTTCCCACCTTGACGGCTGCGGCCACCGTCACCTGCGGGCAGGGCGGCAGTACGCGAGCGGTCGCCTATCTCGAACTCGCACTTGGCGAATCGTTGGACACAAGCGCCGAGATCACGATCCGCCATCAGCTCGGCAGACTGTACGACGAGGCGAAGGACCCGAAGGCGCTCGATCACCTGCACCGGGCGTGGGAACTCTCGCGAGACCTCACCGACGCACCCGCGATCGAGATCGTCGAGGCGTATGCGACCGCACTCTTTCATGCCGCGTTACTCGAGCAGGCCGGCGAGGTCTGCCGCGCGGCGCTGGCCACCGTGGACCAGACCTGCGACTACACATCATGGTTGCGGTTGGAGGCCGCAGCGCTCAACGCCGAGGCGATCTCTCGTCGCAACCGCGGCCGCCCAGCAGAACTGCGGCCCGTGGTGTGCGGTGCCACCACCCCTGCCCAGCGTGCGGTGCTGGCACATGTCGCGTGGGATGCCGCGGTGCGCGCGGCAGCCGGTCACCGGGAGGTCGCCGACCTCGCCCGGCGCGCGATCGGTGGAACAGCCCTGATCTCGGAGGTCGGGTCGGCCTCCCCGGTCTTCATCTACGCCGGCAGCGCCCTGGCCTGGACCGGCGAGTATCAGGAGGTCGACGAGTTCGCCACCGCCGGGATCACAGCCGCAGTCGGCAGCGGGTCGCTGGTCGGCGTCGCCTACGCGACGGCGTTGCGCGCGGGCAACTCCGTCTACCGCGGCGCGATAGATCAAGCCGAGACCGACGCACACCGAGTCCTCGACGAGTTGGCCAATGTCGATCCGATGTGCTTCGCGATGACGGTGGGATGGCAGATCGAGGTCGCGGTGGAGCGGGAGCACTGCGCCGGCGCCATGTCGATGCTCGAGCACTACGGACTGAACGGTGAGCTTCCGGACATCGGCACGATCGACACGTTGCTGCTGTCGAGGGCCCGGCTGTTCGCCGCACTCGGCAACCACGAGCGTGCGTTGGCAGACCTCGCCGAGGTGAGCGAGCGCGGCCATCGGTCTGCCTATCTCAATCCGGTCGCGTCGCCGTGGCGCTCGATGACCGCGACCGTCCGGTCGCTGCAGGGCACATTCGACACACGCTGCCGGGATCTGCTCGAGGCGGAGTTGACCGAGGCCCGGCGTTACGGCGCACCCCGAGCCGTCGGCCAGGCGTTGCTCGCGCGAGCACAGCTCCGATCGGGGGCAGCAGCGGTGGCGGACCTGCGGGAGGCTGTCGAGATTCTTCGTCCGTCGCAGGCCGCGCTGGTTTTCGCCGAGTCGCTGGTCGAGCTCGGCGCCGCGCCCGAATCCGGCGACGTCGCCGAGCGCCGCGACCTGTTGCGTACCGGAATGGACGCGGCACATCGATGCGGTTCGTGGCGACTCGTGTCGCGGGCGATGAGCGCACTGCGGGCCACCGGTGCGCGACCGCGTCGACCTCAGGTGACCGGACTGCAGGCGCTCACACCGCAGGAACGCCGCGTCGCCCAGTTGGCCGCCACCGACATCGGGAACCGGGAGATCGCCGAACAACTGTTCCTCACGCGCCGAACGGTGGAATTGCACCTGACCCACACCTACCGCAAGCTCGGCATATCCGGGCGGGCGGAACTCCGGCCTGCGCTTGCGCCCTGAGCCGCGTGACGCCTGCGATGAGTGGGAGTACAACCGGACCGTCGACCCAGTCAGAGTTGGCGCAGGTCGTTCAGGTGACTTACGCTCGTGCGCATGCTCGACGACCTCGACCCTGCGGCACGTGCCCAGGCGCGCCAGTTGGTCAACGAACTGGAACGCGCAGCCGACGCTCTCGTCGACGAGATGGAGAGCGTACCCAGCAGTGCCGCCTCCGCGGCCAAACGGGCCGAGTTGTTCGAGGTACGCGGCTACATCCAGCGCCTACAGCAGCGGTTCGGGCTGAACGCCGCCCACGGCTGAGCCGACGATTTCCTGAGCCGATCGCGATGTCGGCGAGTGTCAGTCTTCGTGATGCGGCGGCGCGAGGTGCGAGTCCGCCATCGGGGCGGAGCCGTTGCCGTTGAGCGACGCGTTCGCCCTACGCTCGACGAGCAGCGGAACGAAGTCCCGCACGCGGATGCCGTCGAAATGTCGATACGCGGCCTCGACCGCGGCCGCCACCGTTTGACTCGGACGATCCGAGTAGGCGGCGATCAATCGTTCCTGCACTTCGCCGATCTGCCGTCGTTCGTCTGCGTCCTCCACAGGACAAGGCTAGGGGTCACCATCAGACGCGGCCCGACAAACCGGACACTGTTCATGGACTGTTCATCGATCTGCATTCGAATGGTGCTCGCGTTTCGGCCGTCCCGTGATCGGGCCCCGGCTGGTGGCGCTCAGAACGCCGACGGCACCCTGGTCACCGGGAGGGACGGCCCCTCGTAGGCACCCACTGTTCGTTTCGGAAGCTCCACGTCGGGCGCTTCGAGCGGAGTGTAGGGCACCAGCCCGAGGAGATGGGTGAGGATGTTGAGCCGACCGCGCTTCTTGTCGTCGGTGTTGGCCACATACCAGGGCGCCCAGCCAGTGTCGGTGTAGCGGAACATGTCGTCGCGGGCACGGGTGTACTCGTCCCATCGGGTGTAGGACTTCAGGTCCATCGGGGAGAGTTTCCAATACTTACGGGGGTCGTCGATGCGGCTCTGCAGCCGTAGGGTCTGCTGGTCGTCGCTGACCTCTAACCAGTACTTGATCAGCAGGATTCCCGACCGCACCATGGCCCGCTCGAACTCGGGAGCATCGGACAAGAACTGTTTCGACTGCTCTTCGGTGCAGAAACCCATCACCCGCTCGACGCCCGCACGGTTGTACCAACTGCGGTCGAAGATGACGACCTCGCCCGCCGCGGGAAGGTGGGGTACGTACCGCTGAAGGAACATCTGGGACTTCTCGCGTTCTGTGGGTGTCGGCAACGCGACCACCCGGAAGATCCGGGGACTGACCCGCTCGGTCAGGGCCTTGATGACGCCGCCCTTGCCGGCGGTGTCGCGGCCCTCGAAGACGATGCAGATCTTGGCGCCGGTCGAGCGCACCCACTCCTGCATCGCCACGAGCTCCGCGTGCACCTGCTTGAGCTGTTCCCGATACTCCTTGTTCTTCATCGGTTTGCCCTCGACCGGTTTGGTCTCGCCAGGCTTGTTGTCGATCGGCGCCGACTGGCCCGAGCCACCGGTTGAGGTGTCGTGCCCGGCGCGGCCCCCGTCGCGCTTCTTCTTCGACTTCTTCCCCATGGCGCCACCCTTCCCTTCGCTCCCCAGACCATGTGTCGCACCGTGTTCGACGTGTCCGAGATGCTACGACATCGCCGACGCGGCAACGCGAACATCGATACACCCGTCGACGGATCCCGTGCGCTCCGGCGACGCCGACGACCACGAAAACACCGCCTCCGCCAACGTGGGTTGTCCGAAATATGCTGCTTTGTCCCAATTTTCAGCTCCGATGTCGCCCAACTCACACCCATCCGAATCGACTGTGCCCACCAGATCCATTTAGGGTGGCTAAGTAATTAATTTAGTGTTACTAAGTTTTTTGGAGGGCAGGGATGAGTCACATCGTCGACGATCCCGCCGACACGATGGCGCTGCGCGGCGCCGCGGCCATCCACCGCGACCTGATCCGGATCGGGCGTGCCGTCCGGTCGACGACCGGAGACAACCTGTTGTCGCCGAGCCAGATGTCGGCGCTGTGGACGATTGCGCAGCATGCACCCATCCGGGCGACCGAACTCGCCGACCGCGAGCGAGTCGCGGCACCGACCATGTCGCGGGTGGCGGCCTCGCTCGAGCACCTCGGGATGGTGGTCCGCACCACCGACGCCCACGACGGCCGGGTGAGTCTGCTCGCGCTGAGCGACGCCGGCAGTGCGCATCTCGCTGGTGCCTCGTCACGGAACTCGGCGCTGTTCGAGTCCGCGCTCGATGCACTCACCGATCCGGATCGCCGGTGTGTCGAACGGTCGATGCGGCTGCTCGCCGACACCGTGTGCGCCCTGACCCCGACTCAGCAGAAGGGAACCTGATGCAGCCCGGCACCAACGGCCATCGTGAGGGCGATGGCACCTCCCGAGCATCCGGTGGCGTGATACGTGGCGAGATCCGTTCCGGGGGAGCGACCGTCGGCGACGCCACGATCACCGTCGTCGATCCGAGTGGGCGGCAGGCCGCGCGTTCGATGGCCCGCAGCGACGGGACCTTCGTCGTCGATGTGTCCGCCGGCGGCCACTACGTGGTCGTCGTCTCCGCGGCCGGCCATGAACCTGCCGCGGTGACCGTGACCGTGGGAGCCACGCCGATCGACATCGAGGTGGCGCTCGCCTCCATGGCCGCACTCGGCGGAACGGTCACGACGTCGGCGACCGGAGAGCCGGTGGCACACGCGACGGTAGCCGTGGCCGACCGGGCAGGTCACGTCACCACCACCGCGGTCACCGATGCCACCGGAGGGTGGGAAGTCTCCGGACTGCCGGTCGGCACGTACACCGTCATCGTGACCGCGGCCGGCTGCGACCCGGTCGCCGAGACGGTCACCGTCGGCGGAACCGGAGTCGCCGTGGCCGACATCGTGCTGCGGACCGCAGCGGAGCTGGCCGGGGTGATCACCGACGGAGACGGCGTGACCGAAGGACAACCGGTGCCGCACAGCCAGGTCGGTCTACTCGACAATGCCGGGCAGATGGCGGCGAGTATGTTGACCGACGCCGCCGGCCGCTATCTCTTCGCGAACCTCGCACCCGGCGACTACACCGTCATCGCCAACGGCTATGCGCCGGAGGCCATCACCATCGACATCGAGCCCGGGCGCGTGGTCACCCACGAATTCGTCCTGGGCGCACGGGGGCAGGCATGAGTGGCACCATCACCGCGCGCGTGGCGACGTCGAGCGGCCATCCGCTGCCGGCCGCGGTGATGACCGTCATGTCCGCCACCGGCGAGCAGCAGGCCGTCCTGCGCGGCGACGACGGCGGCGCCATCACCACCGACGCCCTCGACGCAGGCACCTACACGGTGGTCATCACCGCCGACGGCTTCGCGCCCACCGCCCGCACGGCGGTGGTCAACGGCGCTGGACAGGTGAGCCTCGGCACGATCGCGGTGACCCGCTCCGGCGGAGCGCCGGTGCCGGCGGCCGGATCATGGGAGATCGATCCCGGCCACTCCACCGTCGAGATCAGCGTCCGGCACTTCGGAATCGCCACCATCAAAGGCCGATTCACCGACTTCTCAGGCCGCATCGAGGTGCCCGAGGACGTCGAGGCGTCGTCGGTGAGCGCCCAGATCAGCACGGCCAGCATCGACACCGACAACCAGACCCGCGACGGACACCTGCGCTCCGCGGCGTTCTTCGATGTCGAGCAGTATCCGCTCGCCGAGTTCCGGGCGACGCGGGTGTGCCCGGGCAGCGACGACACCTGGCGCCTGGCCGGGCATCTGACCCTGCGCGGGACCTCGGTTCCGGTCGACCTCAACCTGTCCTACCTCGGCGAGGTCGACGACCCCTGGGGCGGTCGGCGGGCCGCATTCCGCGCGACGGGGACGTTGCAGCGCAACGATTTCGGCATCAGCTTCGACGACAAACTGATCAGTGGGGTGGCGCAGATCGGCGGCACCGCATCGGTCGATCTGGAGATCCAGGCCATCCGTACCCCCTGAGCAACCACATTGTTCCTGATTGATCTGAAAGGCATCATGTCCGACACCAGCACCGCCGTCGCCCCGGGCACCACCGCCCGCGGCTCCCGACAGCGCTCCCTTGCCGAACTCGGCCCCAACTACAAATGGATTGCCCTGTCCAACACCACGTTGGGGATGCTGATCGCGACCATCAACTCCTCCATCGTGCTGATCGCGCTACCCGACATCTTCAAGGGCATTCACCTCAATCCGTTGGAACCGCAGAACACCAGCTATCTGCTGTGGATGATGATGGGCTTCCTCGTGGTGACCGCTGTGCTGGTGGTCAGCTTCGGTCGTCTCGGCGACATGTTCGGTCGCGCCCGGATGTACAACATGGGGTTCGCGATCTTCACCGTCTCGTCGATCTTCTTGGCCATCACCTGGTTCGACGGTGGCGAAGCGGCCATCTGGCTGATCTTCTGGCGCATCATCCAAGGCGTCGGTGGCGCCTTCCTGATGGCGAACTCGTCGGCCATCCTCACCGACGCCTTCCCGGCCAATCAGCGCGGACTAGCCATGGGCATCAACGGCGTTGCCGCCATCGCCGGGTCGTTCCTCGGCTTGCTGATCGGCGGTGTGCTGGCACCGATCCAGTGGCACTACATCTTCCTGGTCTCGGTGCCGTTCGGCGTGGTCGGAACCATCTGGGCGTACCTGAAACTCCACGACACCGGCGAACGCCGCAAGGCCAAGATGGACTGGTGGGGCAACATCACCTTCGCCGTCGGGCTCATCGCCATCCTCATCGCGATCACCTACGGCATCCAGCCCTACGGCACCTCCAACATGGGCTGGGGCAACCCGTGGGTCCTGACCGGACTCATCGGTGGTGCCGTCGTGCTGGGCATCTTCGTCTTCATCGAGACCAAGGTCGCAAGCCCGCTGTTCGAACTATCCCTGTTCCGCAACCGTTCTTTCGCCTTCGGCAACATAGCGAATCTGATGGCCTCCATCGGACGCGGCGGTCTTCAGTTCATCCTCATCATCTGGCTGCAGGGCATCTGGCTGCCGCAGCACGGATACGACTACTCGCGCACGCCGCTGTGGGCAGGTATCTACATGGTGCCGATGACCATCGGCTTCCTGCTCAGCGCACCGGTATCGGGTGCACTGTCCGATCGGCTGGGTACCAAATGGTTCACCACCACCGGCATGGTCATCACCGCCGGTACCTTCGCCGCACTCATCGCGATGCCGGTCGACTTCCAGTACTGGGTCTTCGCTCTGGTGATGCTCATCAACGGAATCGGCATGGGGCTGTTCGCCTCCCCCAACCGTGCCGAGGTGATGAACAGCTTGCCCATCACCTCCCGCGGGTCGGGCGCCGGGATGATGACCACATTCCAGAACGCCGCGATGGTGCTGTCGATCGGGTTGTTCTTCTCGCTGATGATCGCCGGACTCAGCGCGCATCTGCCCGACGCGATGTTCAGCGGACTCACTGCCAACGGCATGCCCGACGCGCCCGCCGACGGGATTGCTCATCTGCCCACCGTGGGCATCCTTTTCGCGGCGTTCCTCGGCTACAACCCCATCCGTGAGGTCGGCGGTCAAGCGCTGCAGGGCCTGCCGCAGTCGGCGGTGGATCACCTGACCGGGTTGGACTTCTTCCCGCATCTGATCAGTGATCCGTTCTCCGATGGCCTCACCGCCGCGTTCACCTTCGCTCTCATCTGCTGTGTGATCGGTGCGATCGCCTCGCTGTTCACCGGATCGCCGAAGTCGGCGACACCGGAGATGGTGGGCGCCGAACTGGCTGCCGTCGCCGCCGATGCCGGCGTAGGCACACCCGCGGAGCTGATCGACGAAGCGCACATGACCGGGGCACGACACCGCAAGCCTGGCCCGTCGACGGCAGGTTCCGCGGCGAGCGGCGACCCCCGAATCACCGGACACATCAACGGGTCCGACGGCGTCGCGCCCGCCGAAGCCGCCGTGACGGTGACCGATGTCCGGGGCCACCAGGTCGGTACGGCCACGGTCGGGCCGGACGGGTCCTACGCGGTGGGTGATCTCGCCGACGGCACCTATACGGTCATCGCGACCGCACCGGGCCGGTCGCCGCGGGCGCTCACGGTGTCCGTCGTCGGTGAGCTGACCTTCCGTCGCGACTTCGTCCTCGCCGGGGGATCGACTCTGCGCGGCACGGTCCGCGACGGGGACCGTCCGCTACCGGCGGCCCTGGTGGTCACCGACCGGTCGGGCGCGGTGGTCACCCGGGCGCACGCCGGCTCCGACGGCGACTTCGTCATCGGCGGCCTGTCGAACGGGGACACTGTCGCCGTCACGGCCTCGGCGCCCGGCTACCAGCCGACAAGTCAACTCGTGACCGTCGACGCCTCGGCACCCGGCGTGGTCGACATCGTCCTGATCGCCACCGGTGGCGTGCAGGGTACGGTCCTCACCCCCGACGGCACACCGCTCGTCGGCGCCACGGTATCGGCAATCGGACCCGATCAGACGATCGTCGCGTCGGTGACCACCGACACCGACGGCCGCTACCGCATCGAGGGACTCACCGACTCGGCGTTCACGGTGGTTGCCAACATGTACGAGCCGACGGCCCTCGCGGTCAGTGTGTCCGCCGGACAACGCAACACCGCCGACATCGCGCTCGGCGCCGGACACAAGCCGGTCGTGTCGTAGCGATCGTCCGGCGCGCGTCGGCACCGGACCGGCCCGTCCGGGCCGCCCGTGCACGTCCCCGGAAAAGCGCCCCGACACAGCACCCTCCGTAGCGAACCCGTCAACAATGCGTCGGCTGCCCCGCTACGCAGGGCGCTTTTCTGGGGCGGTCTTCCGGCGCGGCGGATTCTTCGGCGGGCACATTCCGGAAAAGCGCGCCTCAGCGCAACGACCCCAGGTGATCCCGGACCAGCCGGCGTACCCGGGCGGGCGCGTCGTTGTGCCCCAACAGCAGATGCACCGCCAGCCCGTCGACAAGCGCGTGCAGTCTCATCGCCTCGGCCTCCAGATCGTGCCGCGCGTCGACGAGCCCGTGGTCGCCCAGATCGGTCAGCACCCGCCGAGACAGCGCCCGCAGGCCGTCGTGCGCCTCGAGTCCGGCCTCGGCCAGCCCCGGATGTGCGACCGCATCGGTGACCAGCGCCAGGTTCACGTGCATCTCGACCCGCCGGACGTCGTCGAACGGTAGAACCTCCGACAGCATCGCCTCCGCGCGCCGCAGCGGATCGCGGACAGACCCGTGCCCGACGACACGCTCCCCGACCCGCTGATAGATCAGCCGCATCGAGAACGCGAGCAACTCCTCCTTGTCGGCGAACACATGTCGCAACGACCCGGCGGAAATCCCCGCCTCGGCGGCGACGTCCCGGATCGACACCCCCGACACCCCTTCGCGGAGCACCACCCGCCAGAGCGCCTCCGCGATCTCAGTTCGTCGGGCGTCGTGGTCGATCAGCTTGGGCACTTCCGCATGGTAGCCCAACTGTGCTAGCTTAGGTCGCGTTGCCAACACAGTCGTGCCGCCACAATCGTCTGCGCCTTGCCCGGACGACTCCCGACGACGACGAAGGAACTGTGACGGACCTGCCCACCGCGCCCCGACGCTTCGCCGCCCTCGACGTCTTGCGTGGCGTCGCCATTCTCGGGACGCTGGCCACCAATATCTGGATCTTCACGAATGTCGACGGTCTGGTCGGCTATCTCAACGGCACCCACGAGGCGACCGGGGCATGGTCCGTGGTCCAGGACGTCCTGCAACAGCTCGCACAGGGCAAGTTCCTCGGCCTGCTCACGATCATGTTCGGCATCGGACTCGCCATCCAACAGCGTTCCGCGGAACGTCGTGGCGAATCATGGCCCGGTGGCTATCCGTGGCGCGCGGCACTGCTCTTCGTCGACGGCACGGTCAACTACTTCCTCTTCACCGAGTTCGACGTCCTGATGGGTTACGCGGTCACCGGCCTGATCGTGGCGTTCATCCTGTCGACGACCATCCGACGACAACACGTCGCGCTGATCACTGCCGCAGTCATCCATGTGCTGCTGCTGACGCTGATCGTCGCCGCGCTCGCGACCGCCCCACCGACCGACCGAGCACAACCGCTGTCACCCAATCCGTACGCCGACGGCTCGTTCCTCGATCTCGTCGTGTTCCGTGCCGCGCACATCGCGCTGTTCCGTGCCGAGGTCGTCCTGATCCTGCCGATGTCGGTGGCGCTGTTCCTCGTCGGCGCCGCCCTCCTGCGGGCAGGCGTCCTCGAGCCGACGACACGCGTACCGTCGGCCGGCCGGCTGCGGAGGCGGCTGATGATCGTCGGACTCGGCGTCGCGTTCCCGCTCGACCTCGTCGTCGGCATCACCGGCGGCGACGCCGGCCTGATCGTCGGCCGCTACCTGCTCGCGCCGATCGTCGCACTCGGGATCCTCGCGGCGATCGCGGCTTTCTACGCGGACGGCCGGACACCCGGGATCCTCGGCCGCGCCCTCTCGCCGATCGGCCGGACGGCGTTGAGCTGCTACGTCTTCCAGAACGCACTGGCCGGCGCCATCTGCTACGGGTGGGGACTCGGCCTGGCCGCACGCCTCGACCCGACCACGGTCGTGCCCGCGACGATCGGGCTGTTCCTCGGCATCACCGTAGTGCTGATGGTGCTCGCGCGGCTGTGGCTCCGGCGATTCGATCGCGGTCCCCTGGAACGGCTCTGGCACAGCAGCTATGCGCGACTACACCGGCCTGAGCGGATGCGGACCACCGAACCGGCGGACCACACCCCGACGAATGCCTCCTCGTGAGACCATGAGGTCGCAGTCGCCCAGACGATCTGCGGGGACGTCCCAGATCTCGGCAATGATCTGGTAGCACTCACCAAGATCACGGGTCTGCTCGGACACAAACCGGTCGGAGGGCGCTGCTACCCGCACACCACCGCGACACTCAGTGATCCACAACGGCCTTCAGGAATGACCGGGTCCGCTCCTCACGCGGGGCGGTGAAGATCTGTTTCGGATCGCCCTCCTCGACGATGCGCCCCTGGTCGAAGACGAGCACCCGGTCGGCGACGTCGCGTGCGAAGCCCATCTCATGGGTGACGATGAGCATGGTGATGTCGGTGGTCTCGGCGATGCGCCGCAGCACGCCGAGCACGTCGGCCACCAGTTCCGGGTCCAGCGCCGAGGTGACCTCGTCGAGAAGGAGGATGTCGGGGTCCATCGCCAACGCCCGGGCGATGGCCACGCGCTGCTGCTGGCCGCCGGACAGTTTGGTGGGGTGCGCGTCCTCTTTGTCCTGGAGGCCGACGGTGGCGAGCAGTTCCCGGGCACGTTCGGCCGCCTCGGCCTTGCTCTTGCCCAGCACGTGGATCGGCGCCTCGGTGATGTTCTCCAGCACGGTCATGTTGGGGAACAGATTGAACTGCTGGAACACCATGCCGATCTTGGAGCGGACAGCACGCAGGTGCTTTTGCGAGGGCTTCACCAACTTGTCGCCCTTGAACTGATGGGTCAGTGGATCACCCTCGACCCAGATCACTCCGCCGTTTGCGTCCTCGAGGGTCATCAGCAGGCGCAGGATCGTGGTCTTGCCGGAGCCACTGGGACCGATCAGGGCCACCCGTTCCCCGCGCTCGACCCGGAAGTCGAGGTGGTCGAGCACCACGTGATCGCCGAAACGTTTGACGACCTTGTCGAACACGATCATCGCATCCGACGACGGTTCGGTCGGTAGTAGCTCAGTAGGCAAGGGACTTCTCCAGCTTTCGGATCAGGATGGATGTGGGATAGCTGGCAATCAGGAAGATGACACCGGCGATCGTGATCGGTTCCAGGTACTGAAAGGTGCGGGCACCGTACTGTTGCGCCGCGGTGACCATCTCGACCACGGTGATCGCGAACAGGAACGGCGTGTCCTTGAACATGGAGATCGCGTAATTGCCCAGGGCGGGCGTCGTGTTGCGGATGGCCTGCGGCAACACGACCGCACGCCAGGTTCGCGCGGTGGGCAATGACAGCGCGTGTGCCGCCTCCCATTGCCCCTTGGGCACCGAGTCGATGCCGGCGCGATACACCTCGGCCATGTACGTCGAATAGTGGATGCCGAGCACCACGATGCCGATCTGCAGCGCACTGAACTGCGGCAGCAGATAGTAGGCGAACAGCAACTGCACCACCAGCGGGGTGAGCCTGATGAACTCGCAGACCGCCCGGATGGGGACGCTGATCACAGCGGGCCCGGTTCGACGGAGTACCGCGATAGCCAACCCCAGTACCGCCGCGATCACAAAGCCCAGCACCGTGGCGAGCAAGGTGATCTTGAAGCCCTCCAACAAGATCGGCAGGCAGTCCCAGGCGCGCTGCCAACTCCAGTCGACGTTCATCGGCCCACCCCCACGTTCTCGTCGACCCGCTCGGGTCGCAGGCTGAGCACCTCGCGCAGCGTCGGGCCCACGCCCAGGCGCGACTTGGCACGCATCTCGAGGAGATTCATGAACAGCGTCAGCACGTAGGCGATGCAGAAGTACAGGATCAGACCGATACCGAAGGAGAACAGCGTGTCACCGGTGCCGCGGCGCAGCTGTTCGATCTGATACGTCAGATCCTGCAGCAGAATGAAACTCGCGAGGGCACTGCCCTTGAGTAATTGGATCAGCAGGTTGTTCATCGGCGGGATCATCTGCACCCAGGCCTGCGGGAAGATGACCCGATGCAACCGCTGCCAGGCCGAGAAGTTCAGCGCCACAGCGGCTTCACGCTGCGGAGCGGGAATCGCGGCCAGCGACCCGCGCACCACTTCCGCGCCGTACGCGCCGTAGTTCAGACCGAGCGCGAGGATGCCACAGAACATCGGGTCGAGTTCGTAACCGAACAACGGCAGCACGTAGAACAGCCAAAACAGCTGCACCAAAAGCGATGTGCCGCGGAAGAACTCCACGATCACCCGAGCGGTCCCGCGGATCGCGATCTGACGCGCCCCCGCCGCCACCCCCAGAACGAGCGCCAGCACAAACGCCAGCGCAGCCCCACCGAGGGTCAGGTAGACAGTGGTGAGTATGCCTTCCCAGATGCGCGGCCACGCATCCAGGAAGGCGTCGAAGTTGTCACCCACGAGTCGTTACTCGTCGCCCCTCAGATGTTGCCGGCACACAGATCCTCGGTGGTCAGCTCTGGATCGGGCAGCTCCTCTTCGGTGAACCCGAACTCACCGACGATGGACAGGTACTTCTCCGGATCGGAGGTGATCTTCTCGAGTTCGGAGTTGTAGGCGTCGAGCAGGTCCTGATCATCGGTGCGGAAGACCGTGCCGCCCGCGCCGACCTGCGGGACTCCGTCGATGACGGCGACGAAGGACGGCGTCACATCGACCGGGGCGTCCGGGTTGTTATTCTTCATCCAGTTCAGCGAGATGCCGGTGAGTGCGAAGACGTCGGCGCGTCCCGAGGTGACCGCGTCCATCCCGTCCTGCGGGGTGGCCACCTGCATGCTGTCGATGCCGAGGCTCGACGCATAGTCGGACTCGATCGCGCCGGTCATGGTGGCCAGGCGGGCGCCGCTCTCGGCCACCGACTGCATGTCGGTGAGGTTCATCGGATTGCCGGTGGGCACCATCAGAGCGGTCGTGTAGTTGAATTCGGGATCGCTGAACGAGGCCTGCTCGCAACGCTCGGGCAGGATCGACATACCGGCGCTGACCACGTCGAACCGGTTGGCCTGTAGACCCGGGATGAGCGCACCGAAGTCGGCGTTGACGCCTTCGACGGTCTCGATGCCGAGGTTGCCGAAGATCTCGCGGTGCAGGGCGACGGTCGCGCCGGTCAGCTGCCCGTTCTCCTCGAACGAATACGGCGCCTCACCGGCGAAGCCGACCGTGACGACCCCTTCGTCCTGCAACTGTTCCAACAGGCTGGAATCGCCGCCGGAATCGGTCGATGAACACGCCGCGAGACTCGCGCCCACCAGGACTGCAGCCGCCATGGTCCGGACGGATCGACGATGCAGGGTCTTCTTCATTGCAGACAATGCCATGAACTCAGCCTTCCGGTAACAGCCGGGACGCACCCGCCGTACAGGCCAGAGCCCGCGCTCCGGTCACCGAACCGACGCCCAACTTCTCCGATTTGATCGCTTCGTACGCCTAGTGAACCTAACACGGATCTCAGGTGGCGCTCAGGCGGCCCTCATCCCGCCCATCCTGACGATGGCGCCAAAAGGGCTTCCCACCTCCGGGTTTCGCGAGCCCATCCCCGTCCGACCGTTTTCTTCTGACAGCACACACGGTATCGGGTTGTCATTGGGTGAAACCATTTGTGCAGAAAACGAATCCGGGTGGTATTCGTCGACACCATCCGATCCGACGCCGACGTCTCTCGCGTTGTGTTCGCGCACCTTCGACCTAGGCAGCACGAGCGCACCGAGGAGCTCACACGGTCGTCACGGCTGGTGCACGCAACGGGTTTGCGGCCGGAGCATCCTGGCTATGCTCGGGCGGGAGGTGTGCGAGCGGTGCGAATCCTGTGCGTTGCGGTTCTGGTCCTGGCGGCCATCGGGTGCGGCGCGGCGTCGGCGGTGTGGTGGGGCTGGCTCATTCCCACGGTGATTGTGGGGGCGCTCGCCGCGCTCGGCGTCTACGATCTGGTCCAGCGCCGCCACTCGGTGTTGCGCAACTACCCCGTCGTCGGCCATCTGCGATTCCTGCTCGAATCGGTGCGGCCCGAGTTGCAGCAGTACTTCATCGAGCGCAACGTCGATGGTCGGCCGTTCGATCGGGATGTCCGCTCGTTGATCTACGAGCGCGCCAAGGGCACCGCGGCTGAGCTGTCCTACGGCACCGAACGCGACATCGACAGGGCCGGTTACGAATACCTGGTGCATTCCACCGCGCCGGTCGAGCCGCCGCCCCATCCATTCCGGGTGTCGGTCGGCGGCCCGGACTGCGCCGCACCGTACGCCATGTCGCTGCTCAACATCTCGTCGATGAGCTTTGGCGCACTATCAGGTAACGCTTTGCGCGCCTTGAACAACGGCGCACGCAGAGGCGAGTTCGCCCATGACACCGGCGAGGGTGGCCTCACGCCGTATCACCTCGGTGGTGCCGACGTCATCTGGGAGATCGGCTCCGGCTACTTCGGCACCCGCACCGACGAGGGACACTTCGATCCCGACCAGTTCGCGGACAAGGCGGCCACCGAACAGATCAAAGCCATCTCGATCAAGCTCAGCCAAGGCGCCAAACCCGGCATCGGTGGCGTGCTGCCGGCGGCGAAGGTCAGCGCAGAGATCGCCCGCTACCGCGGCGTGCCCGAGGGACAGAAATGTGTCAGCCCGGCCGGTCACTCGGAGTTCTCCACGCCTCGTGAACTCGTCGGCTTCATCGCCCGCCTGCGCGAGCTCAGCGGCGGAAAGCCGATCGGCTTCAAGCTGTGCGTGGGATCGCGAGTCGACGTGCTGGCCATCTGCAAGGCGATGCGCGCGGAGTCGATCGCGCCGGATTTCATCGTGGTCGACGGCGCCGAAGGTGGTACCGCCGCGGCACCGCTGGAGTACGAGGACCACGTCGGGTTGCCGCTGACCGACGGACTGATGACGGTACACAATGCGCTGGTCGGGACCGGGCTGCGCGACATCATCCGGATCGGTGCCAGCGGCAAGGTCGCGACCGGCAACGACATCGTCAAAAGACTCATCCAGGGAGCCGACTACACCAATGCCGCACGACCGATGATGATGGCCGTGGGTTGCATCCAATCTCAGCGGTGCCACACCAACCACTGCCCGGTGGGCGTGGCCACCCAGGATCGGCGTCGCGCCCGCGCGCTCGACGTCGACGACAAGAGTGACCGCGCGTTTCGATATCACCAGGCGACCGTCGACGAAGCGATGCGGTTGATGGCTTCTCTCGGGGTGCGCGACCCCGCCGAGCTCGGCCCGCATCTGCTCCGCAAACGCGTCTCGGCCACCGAGCAACGTTCCTACGCCGAGATCTACGAGTGGTTGACACCCGGTCAGTTACTCGACGACCCACCCGAGTCGTGGATCGACGACTGGACGCGCGCCGATCCGGATTCGTTTGCCCCGAGCGCCGGCAACTGAGCCCGACGATTTGTCAGAATCGGTGTCGTGCAGATCGGAATGACCTTGCCGGTGATGGAACCGGGGCTCGACGCCGATGTCCTGCGGACGTGGGCGACCGAGATCGACCGAGGGTCCTTTTCATCGTTGTGCTTCGGAGAGCGCATCGCCTTCGACAACCCGGACACCCTGACCCTGCTCGGTGCGCTGGCCGCCTGGACCGAGCGCGTACGGCTCGTGACGACGGTGGTGGTGCCGCAGCTCCATGACCCGGTGATGTTGGCCAAGGCCTTGGCCACCGGCGACATGCTGTGCGGCGGACGGCTGACCGTCGGCCTCGGGATCGGCGGACGGCATGAGGATTATCACGCGGTCGGCGCCGACACCGGCACGCAGACGATCCGCGGATTGACCGACCGTGTGACCACGATGCGCCGGGTGTGGGCGGGCGAGAAGATCACCGACTCGATGCTCCCCGTCGGTCCCACGCCGCCGCAGTCCGGCGGACCCGAGCTGCACGTCGGCACCACCGGACCCAAGACCATTCGCAGCGCCGCCGGATGGGCCGATGGGGTGGCCGGGGTGACCCTGGATCTGAACCTGGATCGACAGGCCGAACTGTTCGACGTCGCGCGTCGCGCGTGGGCCGACGCCGGGCGGCGCCGTCCACATCTGGCGACCTCGTTCTGGTTCGCACTCGGCACCGGTGACGGTCCGCGAGAGCAGATCCACCGACACCTCCGCCACTACATGAACTGGATTCCGACCGAGTTCGTCGACGCCATGGCCCCCACCACGGGGTGGGCCGGCACTGAGGACGAGCTGGTCGAGACACTACGGAGGTTCGCTGCCATCGGCACCGACGAGGTCCAGCTGATCCCGACGAGTTCTGATCCGGATCAGCTCCGACGTGCCGCCGAGGTGGCCGCCGCGTTTGGCTGATCCGATCCGATCGGCCGCCGACACCCACATGGGGAGCTGACATCCACGTGAGTAGCAACCCCCGTGGTTGTCAGTTCTCTATGTGGATGCGCGACGACCCGGTCGCCGAGTCCGGGTCTACGACGCCTTCGGCAAGCGAGGCGTCCAACGCGAGCAGTTGCTCGGGTGAGACCGCGCGCAACACTCCGAGGGTGGCCGACACCGCGATCTCGCAGGCGACGTCGATGTCGGCGCGATCAACGATCAACGCACGATATGCGACATCGAGACTGATCCCGATCAGCAGCGACGCCAGGGTATCGGCGCTCGCCGCGATCTCGGCGCCGCGTTCGGCGTAGTTCTGACGCAAACGAGCGGCGACCCGCGGTTCGAGCGTCGTGTAGAGCCGACGGCCGGGATCCTCGGCCTCCTGCCGGTGCCCGAGGAGGAGCCGCAACCCCTCCGGATTGCTCCGCGCGAAGTCGAAGGTCGCCTCCACCGAGTGTCGCGCCCGGGCGCCGTACGACCAGTCTTCGCTTTCGTCGTAGGCAGCCGCCATCCAGTCGGTGAAGTTGCCCAACTCCCGTTCGATCAGCCGGTCGACCAGTGCATCACGCGACCCGAAGTGTGCGTACAACGTCACCCGGGTGGTGCCGCCGCGTTCGGCGATCATGTCCATCGTCGACCGTTCGACCCCGTGTTCGGAGATGACCGCCCGGGCGGCGTCCAACAGTTGGTCATCGGTGGGTCGATTGCGGGTGCTGCGCGGTCGCGAACGACGACGCGATGCGCCCGTCCGCCCGGGCTTGTTCACTGTGGGCTCCTGATATCACCTCGTGGTCCGGGTGGCCAGACCGATGTGGACTCCATTGCCCCCGACACCCTCAGCCGGGGGTGTCCGTGCCACCCAACCGACCGAAATAGGCGGCCTCGACCTTATCCCGACTGGCCCGCAGGTCATCGGCCGAGCCCCCCAACGCAACCCGCCCGTGGTGCATCACGATGGCCGAGTCGGCGATGCCCAGCGCCAGGTCGATGTGCTGTTCGACCAACACCACCGCCATGCTCTGCTCGTCGGCGATGCTGCGCAGCCGCGGCAACAGATCCTGGACGGCCACCGGCGACAGACCGAGGCTCAGCTCATCGATGAGCAACACGGACGGCCGCGTCAACAATGCCTTCGCCAGGGCCAGCATCTGCTGCTCACCGCCGGACAGGTTGCCGCACCGTCGGCCGCGCAACGTCTTCAGCTTGGGAAAGTACTCAAAGACCACATCCACCTGCGGCCCACCCTTGCGTCGCGCCAACCGCAGATTGTCGGTGACGGACAGACGGTGGAACAAGCCGCGGTTGTCGGGCACCAGCGTCACCCCGCGGCGCGCATTGCGCTCGACACGATGATCGATCGGTTCACCCAATGCGGTGATCTGACCCGACATCAGAGGGAGCGCGCCCACCGCTGACAGCAATGTCGTGGTCTTTCCCGCGCCGTTGGGCCCCAGCAACGCAAGGATCTCACCAGGCCGAACCTCGAAGGTCAGCTCACGCACCGCGGGTACGCCGTAGTGACCGACGGTGACTCGATCCAGGGACAGAACTGGAGCGGCTGCGGCGGAGTCCGTGACCGCGCCGTCGGCGACTGTCGGCGTTGTCATCGTGTCTCCTCCGTAGTGGTCGATTCTCTCGTGGTCTCGTCCGTAGTGGTCGATTCCACCGGGGTCATTACGGTGCCGGCCGATGTGTCGGGTGCCGGATCGTCGGCGCCCGAATCCGACTCGGCCTGTACCTCAGCACTACCGAGGTAGGCCGCAACCACGGCCGGGTCGTTCGTGATCTCCGCCGGCGGCCCGGCCGCTATCACGCGCCCGAAATCGAGGACGTACAGCCGGTCGCAGACATCGAGAACCAGCGACATGTCGTGGTCGATGAGCAGGATGCCCACACCCGTCGCGGCGATCCGGCGCAACTCGCCGCCGAACTCACGACTCTCGTGCGTGTCGAGTCCGGCGGCCGGCTCGTCGAGCAGGACCAACCCGGTATCGCCGACGAGCGCGCGGGCTACACCGACCAGCTTCTGCTGCCCCAGCGTCAGTTCGTCCGGTCGGCGATCGGCGACGTCGGTCAGGCCGACGACGTCGAGCGCCTTCTCCACGACACCGGCCGGCGGTCGGGAACCGTTCACCACGTCGAGGACCATGGCGCGTAGTCCAACCCGCTGCACCGCGACAGCCAGATTCTGGGCGACGGTCAAGTCGGCGAACAGCTCTCCGGCTTGCCAGGTACGCGCCATACCCGCGCGGCGCCGACGGTGCGGCCCGGCACGGTCGATGCGCCGCCCGGACAGGGTCACCTCACCGCTGGAGCGCGCGAAGCCGGTGACCGCATCGACGAAGGTCGTCTTGCCGGCACCGTTGGGGCCGATCAGTCCGACGATCTCCCCCGCTCCGACGGTGAGGTCGATGTCGGCATTGGCGGTGACACCGCCGTAGTGCACCGAGAGCCCGCGGGTGCGCAGCAACGGCTCGGCGTCGGGGGCGGCTACGGTTGTCGCGCTGTCAGGCATGAAGGCCCGCCTTTGAGGTCGTAGGGGTGACGAGCGGTGCGGCCGCACCATCGCCGCTGTCGTCGGCCGGGGTGTCCGCGTGCGTATGTCGCCGGCGCAACTTGTCGCCGAGCTCGGTGAACGCGCCGGCCATGCCGACCGGATTGAGGATCGCCGCCAGCAACAGGCCTGCCGCAGCGATGATCTCGTAGTACTCACCGAGGGCCAACGTCTGGTTGAGGAAGACGTAGCCCACACCAAGCGGTCCGACGATGCCGGCGATGAATGCACCGGACACCGACGTGATGCCGCCGACATAGGTCATGGCGAGCAGGATCAGACCGACCATCACGGTGAACGATCCCGCCGACAGCTGGCCTCGGCTGTAGCCAATCAGGCAGCCGCCGACGCCGGCGAGGAAGGCCGAGAGCGCGAAGCCGAGCAACTTGGTCGATGCCACGTTGATCCCGACCGCGGCCGCGGCTCGCTCGTTGGATCGCACCGCCAGGAAGGCACGCCCGGTGGACCCGGCCATCAGACGCATCACCGCCAGCGTGGCGATGGTGACCACCACGAGAACCATCAGCGAGAACCGCAGGGTCACCAGGTTTGTGCCGTCACGCACACCGAGATCGATGCCGAACAGCGTCGGATCCGTGATCAGATTGCCCTCGTAGGCGGTGATTCCCGGATTGTTGAACACGAAACCCTGGATCGCGATCGCCGCGGCCAGGGTGACCACGGCGAGTTGGGCGCCACGGATACGCAATGCGGGTACGCCGACCAGGATGCCCAAGCCGGTGGCGATCAGCGCGGCGAACAGGATGCTGAACGGGAAGGGCACATTCCAGTTCACCGTCAGCTTCGACAACGCGAACCCGGCGGCGCCGGCAAAAGCCATGGACGCCAGCGAGATCTGACCCAGATAGCCGGTGAGCAACACCAGCGACAACGCGATCAGCGACAAGATCACCGAGGTGACGACACCGAAGCGCCACGTCCCCTCCGTGAAGAAGATGGCGGCCGTCACCGCGGCCAGCACGGTGATCGTCGGAATGGGACGGATGTGTGGGATGCGGACCGCAGGCATCTTCACCTCGCCCAGTGAACCGCGGGAGGGAATCCGTCCACCCATCAGGAACAGCGCGATGACGATGAGGACGAACGGTACGGCATCACCCAAGCCCGCCTGCGCCCATTCGGGCCACCAGTCCTTGGTGGTCAACCACGTGATGACCGCCTGGAAAGCTCCGAGGAAAAGTCCACCTGCGCAGGCGATTCCGAAGGATGTGAGTCGACCGAGTAGTGCGACGGCGAGAGCCGGGATCACGTAGAAGGTGTAGCTGGTGACGCTGAGTCCGATCGTGAAGGCAGCCAGGACCGCGATCAGACCCGTTGCGGCGCCGGTGATCACCCAGACGACAGCGGCGAGACGATCAGGTGAGTATCCGACGAGCCGCGCGGCGAGTTCGTCCTCGGCGCCGGCGCGGGTCGCCACACCGAGCCGGGTGAGCTTGAAGTATGCCCAGAACAGTGCGGCGATCACGATCGCGATGCCGGCCAGGATCAGGTCGGAGACGTTGACGACTGCGCCGGCGAACTCGATCGTGTCGTCGGGCAGAATCCGCAGGGCCAGCAGACCTTCGGTGTCGAAGCGGAGATGTACGAGCGCCTGGATGAAGAGCATCAGACCGACCGACGCCACCACCTGCGCCAGCACCGGCGCATGCCGCAGCGGCCGAAAGACGAGATAGTGCGCGACGATGGCCCAGAGAACGGCCGAGAGCACGCCGATGATGATCGCCGGGCCCATCGAGACCGGGTCGTCGGCGCTACCGATCGGGATGTGACCGATGGGGAGAACCAGCTCTCCGTCGCTACGCAGTGCGGCGACCGTGTAGACCGCCCACAGCCCGAGCGTGCCCTGCGCGAAGTTGATGACACCGGTCGCGGCGTACACGCCGACCAGCGACGATGCGAGAACGGCGTACACCGCACCGGTCGAGAGACCGAGAAAGACGAACTGCAGGAATTGCCCCATTACCGAACCAATCGATCGGTGCGCCGGCGAAGCGCGCGAACACGGAAAGAGACGGGGGGGGGGGGGGGGGGGCCGCCGGCCCCCCCCCCCCGACCCGGTGTGAGAGGACTCAGATGGCGCCCGGGATCATCTTGAGGACCTCCGGGTTCGGCGTGATGTAGCCACCGCCGACCGGTTCGGTCTTGTTGTCACCGGTGACCTCGAACAGCAGCATCTCGGTGGTGCAGTTCGGGGTCGTCTCCTTGCCGCAGGTGAGGGTCGGACCGGCGAAGCTCTGGAAGTCGGTGAGCCCCTTCAGCCCGGCCAGCACGCCCGGCCCGGTGAAGTCGGTGACGCCGGCCGTGTTCAGTCCGTTCACGAAGTCAACGAGCGTTGCGAACATCCCGTAGGCGTAGAAGCCGCCGCTGCCTCCGGCCTCGTCGACGTACTGCTCAGAGATCTGCACGTTCTCCTTGACCTCTTCAGGCGCCGACTCGAGCGCCGGCGGCTGCCAGATCGGCGAGTACGTTTGCGCGCCCACGGCCTGGGCACCCATGGTGTCGATGAACTCGGTGCACGCAGCCATGAACATAGTGCCCTGGTAGCCGACCGACCGCAGCGACTGCGACAGCTTGGTGCAGTTGTTCTCGTTCGCCGACGTCATCAGGCCGGCAGCCGCGGGGTCACCGTCGGCGAGAGTGGTGGCCAGCGCGGTGTAGTTGGGTCCGGCCGGCGGGTAGTACACCCCCTTGACGTCGATCTGGAGTTGCTGGCCCAGCGGCACCATGAGGGTGTCGAACACCTGATGCGCCTGCGGCAGATCGGCATTCGCGAGGGTCAGGGACTCCTTCTCGGCCGCCTTCAGGGACTGCATGAATCCGACGAGGAACGCGGCCGCGGGCGGGCCGAAGTACACCCGGTTGGCCGCCTCGGCGCCGGTCGCCGTGTTGAACGGGATCTGGCCGACCATCGGGATGCCGGCCGAGGTGAGAATCGGCATCGCTGCCTGGGATTCGGAGTTGTATCCGTCGATCGCGGCGACGACACCTGCTTGGACGAACTGGTTCGCGCACGAGATCGTGGACTCCGGCGCGGTCTGGTCGATCCCGCAGTCGATGACCTCGATGGGCCGACCGTTGATCCCACCGATCTGGTTGTTGATGTACTCGACGGCGGCGTCCTTGCCGGTGGTCACACCCGGTTGGGTGCCGGGCCCCTGCGAGGGATTGAACAGGCCGACCCGGATCGGGTCACCGGCGGCCGCGGTTCCGCTCCCCTCGGCCACCCCGGTGCTGCCGGAACCGCTGTCATCGTCGCTGCTGCACGAGACAACGGAGAATACACACGCCGCTGCCACGGCGGCCGCGAAGACGCGGCCAGTTCTCCTACGCATACTCACATGCCTTTCCCGCCGGTTCCGGGCACGACTGTTCGACCCGGTAGGGCTTCGAGTTCCAGATTTGAGCACCGGACCACCGGCGGCGGTTCGGTGGCCCGATCCGCCTGATGTGATCTGGGCCACTCGGAAAGTAGCGTCTGCCTTACACCGGTGTCAAGCTGTTTCACGAAGTGAAATTCACTGTGCGCGAGTGTGACCCCGCAGGTAGTGATGGGACAAGTGACCCAGAAAGTGCGGATCTGTGCGATCGCGACAATGCTTATCGTCACATTTCGGACACTGCCCAGAGGAGGTCCCGAAGCGGTGCGGCCGGTCAGTCCGTCAGGCGCTGCTGTGCGGCGTAGCGCGCCATCGCCTCGCGCTCGCGGGCGTGCCCGGGGTAGCCGAACAGAACGATCAGGGCACCGAGCACCACCACCGCAATCGCCGCCCCGTAGGCACGAGTATCGCCGTCCACGAAGGCATTTCGCGCAGCGGCGATGATCTGGTCGGCATATTGCGGGTAGCGTGACGCCAATACCTCGGCGCTGGAGAAGGATTTGGTGAGCGCGGCCTCGCTCTGCGCGGTGATCTCGTCGGCTTGCGGCGACGCGGCAATCGAGGCCGACAGCGACTTCGCGTAGCCCGCGGTGAGGATGGCCCCGAGCAGCGACTGCATGATGGCGCCACCGAGGTCACGCTGGAGGTCGGACATACTCGATGCCATGCCGGCGCGCTGCACGGGCACCGACCCGGTCAACGAGTGCGATGCGGGCGTGCCGGCGAAGCCCACACCGACACCGATCAAGAAGTAGGCGGCAATGACGACCCACACCGACGCACCCTCGTCCCAGGTGAGGTAGGCGACCACCAACCCGGCGACGATGAACGCGTAGCCGAGCAGGAGGGTGAACCGGGAGCCCAGGGCCTCGACGAGCTTGGCCGACTGTGGGGCCACCACCACCATCGCCAGAGCCGCGGGCAGGATCATCGCGCCCGCCTCCAGCGTGGAGTAGCCCAACACGTTCTGCAGGAACTGCTGCCCGATGAACATCGCACCCATCAAGGTGCCGAAAATGATGATGCCGCCGACGGCCGCCACCCAGAAGGTTCGGCGACGCGCGATCCGCAGGTCGAACAGCGGTACCCGGACTCGGAGTTGGCGCACCACGAAGCCCAGCGCAGCGACGAGTGCGATGGCGGTGAGGATCACTACCGCGGTGCCCTTGTCACCCAACGGGGCGAAGTTGAGCGCGAGCACCGTCGCGCCCACGAGCACGATCGACAGGACACCGCCGAGGTTGTCGACGGTGGCGGCGGTGTCTCCGCTGTCGGAGGGAACGAGGAACCAGGCGCCGATCAGGGCGATCACGGCCAACGGAAGGGTGACGAGGAATACCGCGTTCCACTTGAACACTTCGAGCAGTCCCCCCGACAGCACCGGGCCGGACGCCGAGATGGCCGCGCCCAGAGCCGACCAGGCCGCGATCGCCTTGGTGCGCCGAGCGCCCGACCACAGGGCGGTGATCACCGCCAGAGTGGTGGGAAACGCCAGGCCCGCTGAGATACCGCCCACCACCCGGGCCCCGAACAACACCTCGAACGACGGCGCGAATCCGGCCACCAGCGAGGCCGGGATCGACAGCGACATACCGAACACGAGCATGCGTTTGCGGCCGTACCTGTCGCCGAGGGCACCGAAGTAGAGCACCGAGGCGGCCAGCCCGAGTGAATAGCCGACCGCGATGAGGTTCAGTTGCGTGGAGCTGGCGTCGAGTGCCTCGCCGATGTCGGGCAAAGCGACGTTGGCGACCGCGAGATTGATGTTGGCGACCCCCGCCACGAGGATCAGCGCGGTCAGGACTCGGCCCGCGCGCGCGGGCGCGACACCGTCGTCGTCGGGCTTCGATACGGGCGCCGTCACGCGTCAAGAGTACGACGATCCGAGCGCCGAGGATGCGCACGCCAGGGAATTCGAACTGCCGGAGTCACGTTCGGGCGACATTCCGCCGCCTGATGGGGCCTGTCGGCGATTGCGGCCTAAGATCACCGACGAAAGACACACCAGGCCCGGTGGTGTCGTCGAGAAGAAAGGCGCCACAACGGTGCTCACACTCATCCCCGACTCCCAACGCCGCACCCTCGATGAGCTGGCCGAACGGCTCGATTTTTCGGTCGGCGAACGACTCTCGAAGCAGTCCGCATTCTGGATCATGCTCACGCTCTCGGGGATCATCGCGGTTGCCGGCGTGGTCGCCGACAGCACCGCCACCGTCATCGGCGCGATGATCGTCGCACCGCTGTCCACCCCGATCCTGGGCGTCGGGCTCGGGATCGTGACCGCGCGTGGACGACTGATCTTGTCGAGTGTCGGCTACATCGTCATCGGGGTGGTGCTGGTGACCGCATTGGGCGCGGTCATGGCGCAGCTGTTGCCCAACCCGACCAACGTGCTGGCCAATTCGCAGGTCCTCGGGCGCACCTCCCCCACCCTGGTGGACCTCTTGGCGGCCATCGCGACCGGCCTGGTCGGCGCCATCGCAATCACCCGGCGCGACGTCGGCGACGTCCTGCCCGGCGTCGCCATCGCCATCTCGTTGGTGCCGCCGCTCGGGGTGGTCGGGGTCTGTCTCGGTTCGGGAGCGCCGTCGTTGGCGCTGGGCGCGTTCGTGCTGTTCGCGTCGAATGTGATCGCCATGATCATCACTGCCACGATCATCCTGACCATCGGACGATACGGTCGCGAGGCCGCCGAACTCGCCGTGCAGGCCGGCGCGGGTCCGCAGCGGCCGCGTGTACGCGCGTATGTGGTGCTGACCGTCGCGCTCGTCGTGGTGGCGATCCCGATGGTCGCCAACTCCTTGTCGTCGCTCTGGTCCCGCCAGATTGCCACTGCGACCGACCAGTGGCTGTCTGACGCCGGATACGACACCGCGGAAGTGACCGATGTGTCGTGGAGCGGAAATGCGGTGACGATCAGCGTGCTGGCGCCACAGCAACTGCCACCGGTGGACGACCTCCAGCACACCGTCGACGACCTGGTGCCGTGGGACCCGCAGGTCGTCGTGGTGCACACCGTCGGGGGACGGACGCAGGCCGACTGATCTTCACCTGTCGGCCACTTTGCCGACGACGTGGCGTCTGCTCTGCGATGGTAGAGATGCGAGCTACACCAGGCGCGGTGTGAACCCGTATGTCGATGACAACACAGAAGAGGTGATCTCCGTGGGGAGTCCCCGTGAAGCCAGTCAAGCAGTGGCGGCAGCGAACTCGGACGCGCACGCGACGTTGCCCTTCGACGACACGCATGATGTCGACGATGCGGCCCGCGGCCTCATCGCGAAGCTCGACCCTGCCGTGATCTCGCGGGCCGACGGTGCAACGGCCTGGGATTGCGACGAATTCGGCTTCCTTGCCGAGGACTGCCCGCCCACGGCCAATCCCAGTCTGTGGCGTCAGTCGGGTCTGGTGGCACAACAAGGACTCTTCGAGGTCGCCGATCGAATCTATCAGCTGCGTGGTCTCGACCTGTCGAATATGACGGTGATCGAGGGCGACGAGGGCGTGATCATCATCGATCCGTTGATCTCGGCCGAGACCGCCGCAGCGGGATTGCGACTGTACCGGGAGCATCGGGGCGCACGTCCGGTGAAGGCGGTCATCTACACCCATTCGCACATCGACCATTTCGGCGGCGTGAAGGGTGTGATCAGCCAGGAGGCCGTCGATGCCGGGGAGTGCGCGATCATCGCGCCGGTCGGCATGGTCGAGCACGCGGTCGCAGAAAACGTCTATGCCGGAACGGCAATGGGACGCCGCGCCGCGTACATGTACGGAGCCGCATTGCCGCGTGGGCCGCAGGGCGCCGTGGGTGCCGGCCTCGGGCAATCGACGTCCACCGGAACGGCAACCCTGATCCTGCCGACGCTCAACATCACCACCACCGGGCAGACCGAGACCGTCGACGGTGTGACCATCGAGTTCCAGATGACACCGGGCACCGAGGCGCCCGCGGAGATGAATTTCCACTTCCCGCAGATGCGGGCACTGTGCATGGCGGAGAACGCCACCCACACCCTGCACAACCTCCTGACGCTGCGCGGCGCCCTCGTGCGCGATCCGCACGTCTGGTCGAAGTACCTGACCGAGGCCATCACCATGTTCGCCGCCCGATCCGATGTGCTGTTCGCCTCCCATCATTGGCCGACCTGGGGCACCGAGCAACTCACCGAATTCCTGTCGCTGCAACGAGACCTGTACGGCTATCTGCACGATCAGACACTGCGGCAGTTGAACCAGGGCAGAACCGGGTTGGAGATCGCCGAGGACATCGTGCTACCGCCCGCACTCGAGAACGCCTGGCACACCCACGGGTATTACGGTTCGGTGAGTCACAACGTGAAGGCCATCTATCAGCGCTACATGGGCTGGTTCGACGGCAACCCAGCGCACCTCTGGGAGCATCCGCCCGAGGAGTCGGCTCGCCGTCATGTGGAGTTCATGGGCGGAGCGGACGAGGTCATCACCAAGGCGCGCGCTACGTTCGACGACGGCGACTTCCGTTGGACGGCAACCGTGTTGAATTATGTCATCTTCGCTGACCCGACCAACGACGAAGCGAAACAGTTGCAGGCCGACACCTTCGAGCAGCTCGGCTACGGCGCGGAGAACGGCACCTGGCGCAATTTCTATCTCATGGGTGCCCACGAATTGCGCAACGGCCCCGTCGGCACGCCCACCACCACCGCGTCGGCGGACATCGCGGGCGCGATGTCGGTGGACCAGTTGTTCGATGCGGTGAGTCTCCGCGTTGACGGCCCGGCGTGTTGGGACGCCCACATCGTCGTCGACTGGGTGCTGACGGGCCTCGATCGTCGCCATCGCACCGAACTGCGCAACGGTCTGCTCGTGCACTTCGACGTCCCCCTCGATTCCGCCGACGCCACTGATGTGACATTCACGCTGAGCAAGTCGACGCTGATGGGGATACTGCTCGGTGGAGTCGACCTCGACGACGCGGTCAAGGTCCGGTCGGCCACCGTGGAGGGTGACATCGACAGGTTCCGCGAACTGGTCGGCTACCTCGACGCGCCGGACCCGGATTTCACCATCGTCACCCCGTGATCGAGATTCGAGATTGATCGTGTTCACCTGATTCCTGCCGCCGAGGAGTGCCCGAGGAACGGGCGCTGCTCCTGCCCCCTGGGGAGCGACCGAGCTTGCGAGGCCGTGTCACGAAGAGCCCACCACCGCAACCACACTCACGCACCAAGAGTTGTCGGACCCCGCCGCTATCCTGAACCCAACACCTACCGATCAAGTCCATCCCCAGCCGTCCCGCAGCGCACCAAAGTTGTCAGACCCTCCCGATAGTCTGATAGCAGTTCGATTCCCCACCAACTGATCCCGAACCCGATCTCGCTGTTGCCGCCGGAAAGGAGTGTTTCGTGTTCACTTTCACCGACCGTGCTGCCGACGACGCTCTGCTGGCCTCGAGCAGTCTCGATGAGTTGGCGCAGTACGGTCGCGATTTGTTGCGGTTGAGTAATCAAGCCCAGGCTCTGGCGATGCAGATCGCCCGTCAGATCGGTCAATCCACTTACAACGAGCGCATCACCGGCTACAACGATTACGTTCCGAACCGCATCCGCAATGCCGCCGATAAGGCCGCGAAAGGCGAAATCTCGCTGCAGTTGGGTATTTCGCGACGTCAAGCCAGCGAATGGGTTGGTCTTGACGAACTGCTCGACGAGCACCCCAAGATTCGTGATGCCTTCCGTGCCGGCGACCTGAGGCCCCACCGGCTGGGTGTGGCCATCCGCGGCGCCGCCACCGGCCCCACCGGCGACCTGCGAGCACGACTGGGCGAACTCGCCGGCAACGCCGAAACCACCGACAAACCCGACACCGAGAGCAAGGATGTCGAGGAGGAACTCACCCTCGACCTCGACGACCCCGCAGCCGACCTCGATCCCGACACCGACGGTGACAGCACTGACGACGTCGGCTCCGACGAGGCTGGTGATGCTGCGGCCGACACCGACCCCGATCCTGTTACCGACAATCCCGCCGACGAGGATGAGCCGTGGGATTTCGATGATGTGGTGCTCGATCTGGCCAGCCGACCCACCACCGACACCGCTCTGCGAGATGATCTCGACGCCATCATCATCAGCCTCGACCCCGATCGAGCCGCCGAGACCCGCGAGGACATCACCGATCTGTTCGGGGATGTGACGATCGGTGCCGAAGCGTTCGGTCACATGACCGTCGACGCCTGCATCCCCGCCGAACACGGCGTGCACCTGCGTGACCGCATCAGCGCCTTGATCAGCCGACGGGTGTGTCGCCGTGATGGGCGCAGCATCAAAGCCCAACGCGTCGCCGCGTTCGCCGAAATCATCAAAGCCCCCGGCGCCAAGCTGCGCTGCCACTGCGGCGACGACACCTGCCCCGCCCGCCAGACCCGCACCAACAACCCGGCACCCGCCACCACCCCGGGTTCGGTCACCGACAGTGTGCGCGAGTCGTCGGTCGACTCCAGCACGGCTGACGACGCCAGCGCATCTGGCCAGAGCGCCGACGAACCCGCCATGGGTGGGCCTGATGCGGCAGAAGAACAGCCGATCACCCTCGCCGACATCGACGCCGACCGTGACATCGAGGGCGAGAGCGAACAGTCCGACACCGGAAGCGATCACGCCGAAGCCGATCATGTCGCGCCCTTCCCGGAACCGCGACGAGACTTCATCACCGCACCACCTGCCGAGCACGACGCCGCCGTGGCCGATGCTCACACCGATTCCGACACCGATTCCGATTCCGACCTCGTCGTCCCCGGCCTGACCCTGCTGCGCGACCCGACCGGTCTCGACCCGGCCCGCCTGATGGGCTACGGGGCGATTGATCCGGCCCATGCCGCTCGGATCGCACCACACGCCAGCACCATCACCGCCCGACCGAGTGAAACCCGTACCGCCAGCGGGTTGATCATCTTCGGCAACCGCACACCGGCCCCACCGATCGACCCCACCGGGCACGGCGGATTCGCCACCCCACCACCGGGGGCACTGACCTATAAACCGTCAGCGGCATTGCGGGCGGAGATCATTCAACTCGACCGGCGCTGCCGTTATCCCTACTGCGGGCGACCATCCGAAGAGTGCGAACTCGACCACCTACACAAGTTCTGCCATGCCGACCCGTTGGCCGGCGGCTGGACCGTGGCCTTCAACCTCGCACCCCTGTGCCGCCCCGACCACGACCGCAAACATGACGGGCCGTGGATACCGACCATGCACACCGACCGCACCATCACCTGGCGCAACGCCCGCACCGGACAGACCATCGTCACCTACCCCAGGTGATCGGCGGCGCGAAACTGTCCGCGTCGTCTTCCCTGCGTCCGCCTGAGCAGTGACAACCACCGTCCTTACGGTCCTGAACCCGAGAACCCGCAGGGCCACAAATATCAGCCGAGTCCCGAGATCCCCTTGCCGATCAGCACTGCACCCATCACCAGGATCAGCACGCCCATGACCGTCGCATTGTTGGCCTCCAACCACACCTTGAGCCGGTCCATCGGGTCGCGCAGGTGATCAGCGGCGAACTGGTACGCGACGACGGGAACCACCACCGTCGTCGCGGCCAGCACCGTGAAGATCGCCACGAGCGCCGCATCGGCTCCCCACGCCAGTGACGCGGAGCCAATCGTGACACCCGCCGATGCACACAGCACCAGGTTCTTCGGGTTGACCGCCGCCAGCGCCACTCCGAGACCGGTGGCCGCCGGAGCGCGCATCTTGTCGATCGCAGACATCCACCGCGGCTGCGAGCTCTCGGCGTCGCGGCTGCGCCAGGTCCGAAACCCGTACAGCAGCAGGATGACCCCGAGGACGAGTTTCACCCATCCGCTCGACGATGATCTTTCATCGAGCGCCCCACCGACGACCAGGAAGATCGTCGTGGCCGCCACGATCCCGACCAGCCAACCCAGCACGAAGCCGACACTGGTGGTGCGCGCGTGCTGTCCGAGCATCATCGCGATGACACCGATGATCGGGATGGGAGAGATCGCCACGCCGACCGCGAGCGGCACCAACTCGCCGATCACAGATCCCATCCGATGCTCTCCGTCCGGTGTCAGACGCAGATGTTCACTGTCGCCGGCCCGATCGGAATGGTGACACAGATACTCGCCGAACCGAAGGGACTGGCAGCCTGGTGTGGCTCGACGGTGGCGGCGCTCGCTGCCGGAGCACACAGCAGACCAAGGCCCAACACCGCCGCGGTGACCCCCAAGGCCGTGCTCATCCTGCGCTTCATGAATACCCCCTGAGGTGGCGTCACCGGCGATCCGTCTGGCCGCGGTGTAGCGAATCTTACCTGCACGAGCCCTCACGCTCATCCGGCCGAACAGCCGATCCTGTGCTTTCGTTGCCGGGTGAGCATCACCCACCTCGGCCAGATCTTCCATATCGCCGGACGTCCCCGGGCATCCGCCGCCGACGACGCGCTGGTCTGGTTCCCCGACGGCGCACTGGTCGTCGATGACGACGGAATCATCACCTATTGCGGGCCGCGCGATGCCCGACCGGCCGACGCCACCGAGACGATCCGCGACCACGGCGACGCCTACCTCATCCCCGGTTTCGTCGACACCCACATCCACTTTCCGCAGACCTATTCGGTCGACGCCTACGGTGGCGGACAACTGCTGGAGTGGCTCGACTCGTGCATCTTCCCGGCCGAGGCCCGGCTGGCCGATCCGGACTTCGCCACCCGGATCGCTCGCGACTTCTGCGCCCGTCGGGTCGCGGTCGGTACCACCGCCGCGATGGTGTTCGGCTCCGCCTTTCCGCACGCTCAGGACGCCCTGTTCACCGAGACCCGACGTGCGGGGCTGCGACTGGTCAGCGGGCGGGGTATCCAAACGGTGGGCGGCCCGTCGGCCGAGCCGCTGCTCACCTCCGAGCGCGAAGCCATCGAGCTCACCGCAGCCGAGATCGAGAAGTGGCACGCAGCGGACACCGGCGCTCCTGACACCGCACTGCTGCACTCAGCCATCGTGCCCCGGTTCGCCCTGTCGGTGACCACCGAGACCCTGGCCAACCTGGGCGAGCTCTACGCCGACGTCCGCGACCGCGGGGTCTACGTGCACACCCACCTCAACGAGAACAACCGGCCCGGCGACGGCGAGATCGACACCGTCAGAAAACTCTTCGGGGTCGAGTCCTACCTCGACACCTACGACGGCCGGTTCCTTCCGGGCAGCCGCGTCGGCGGTGCCGGCCTGCTGGGTCGGCGCACGATCATGGCGCACGCGGTGCACTGCACCGACACCGAACTCGCCCGGATGGCCGAGACCGGCACGTCGATCGCGCATTGCCCGGTGTCCCAACTGTTCCTGGGCTCCGGAACCATGCCGTGGCAGCGTACGCTCGCCGCCGGGATCACGGTCGCGGCCGGCAGCGACGTTGGCGCCGGCGACGAATGGTTGATCTCCCGGGTGCTGTCCGACGCCTTCAAGGTGCATCTGAGCGAGCCCGGCGATGCCGGTGTGGCGATCCACCCGGCCGAGATGTTGTTCACCGGCACCCTCGCCGGTGCCCGCGCGCTCGATATGGAGGACCGCTTCGGGAACTTCGACGACGGCAAGGAAGCGGACTTCCTCGTCATCGAACCCGATCGTTGGCCACCACTGGAAGCGATTCTGACGCAAGGGATTCGCGCCGACGACGACCGCACCGCGCGCGACCAGACGTTGTTCGCGCTGCTGATGGGTCTGCGGGAGCCGGCCATCGCCGAGGTGTATGTGCGTGGTCGACGGGTGCAGGTGTCGACCACAGCGTGAGGCGCCCTTCGCGACGGTCCTCTACGCAGGGAGCAGGAGTCACTCGGAGATGCGGAGGCCGTCCCACTCGTGATCGTGCATCAAACCCTCGGCGAGACCGACGCGATACTTCAGGCAGCTGCGCAGGATTCCGAGGTAAGCGACCGGTAGTAGCACGGCGGGACGGTTGTCGCCGGGCGAACCGATCACATCGCTAGCGCCCCGGAAGTCCCGTACGAACTCTCGGAGGCTGCGGTCGCCGCGGGAATCCTTGCGCCAGCCGTAGAGCAGCATGCCCAACCCGATCATCTTGTCCACGTTGGGGTCCGGGGTGATGACGTCATCGTTCTCACCGAAGAAGGCCCGATCGACGCCGTCAGCCGGAGCGAACATCATGATCCCGCTGGTGGCCCGGGGATTGCATTCGATGCAGTACAGCCCGCGCCCGGGATGCTCGATGAAGTCGAAACCCACCTGCCCAGTGAAGTTCATGTCCCGCACGAACTCCGAGATCCAGTCGAAGATGCCGTCGTGGCGAACCGACCGGAAGTTGAGGCACGAACTTCCGCCGATCGCATAGTCGACCGGATAGGTCGCGTGAGCGTGGATGTGCCCCTCACGGACGATCGAATATGTGCAGTACTGCTTGCCCGAGACCCACTCCTGCGCCAACCACGGGTTGAGCGGATCGAACTCGAGCCAGTCCAGCGAATCCCCCGGCATCACCTTGTGCACCTGCTGTGATCCGCGCGAATAGCACTCCTTGAGTGCGAACGGCGCGTCAAAATCCAGTCCGGCCACATCCTGCGGTCCGCGCACCTGCGCGAACTTCATCGTCTGGAATTGTTTGTCGGCGAGCAGATGCTGGAATTCGAACTTGTTGTGCAGCCGATTCTCGGTATCGAAGTCGGACAGGAACAGTTCACACTCGGGTGGGAAGAGATCCACCATCATCGACAGGATGTCGGTTTCCTCATGAATCGGGATGACCATGTCGATGTGTTCATCGGTGACGATCTTCGCCAAGGCATGGCAATACGCCCGCGGTTCGAACTTCGGTGCCGGGACCCGATGAAACGACGTCGTGGCGTGGGAGAACCGGGTGACACCGATGGGAATGCTGTCCACGATGGTCACGCGATGACCGGCCGCCGACATCAGCCGGGCCAGTTCCAGGGTGAGAAATGATCGCCCGAATGTGATCAGGACGCGTTTGCTACCGGTAGTGCCCACCGTCGTGAGTGTAGGAGAGGCCCATTAGGCTCTCTCACCGGAGTCGGCCGACGCCGCGGAAAACAACGGCAGAAAAGGAATAGTCGGGCCGCCCAGAACGTTGCACAATCCTGATGTGACTCGGGAAACGGCTGTGACCAGGTGTGGGGAGGGTGTGGGATGTTCGTGATCGGCGTCATCGCCGCCTGTCTCGCTGCGATCGCCTACGGCATGTCCACGGTGCTGCGTGCACTGGGCGCGCGGCGAGTGGCGATGACTGCTCGTGCGGAAGGCACCGAGGCGTCGTACACCAACGCCGCCGGCGGTCCGTCGCTGCGGTCCACCACCTCCACGTTCCTCGATCCGGCCTTCATCCTCGGCACCATGATGGTCGTCGTCGGCTTCGCAGGTGGCGCACTCGCCGCACGCTTCCTGCCGCTCTTCCTGTCCCAGACCATTGTGTCGGCCAACCTCGTGGTGACTGCCCTGCTGGGCACGATCATGCTCAACATCGCACTGCACACCCGCGATTGGATCGCGATCTGGCTGGTCGTGCTGTCGCTGTGTCTACTCGGACTGTCGGCCGAACACCACACCGGTGGCGGCGAAAGCGCCGTCTTCCACTGGGAGTTGTTCGTCGCCACGCTCGGCCTGTGCGCCATCGCCCTGTTCGGCGTCTACCGGCTCGGCAGGCATGCGGCAATCGTCGGCGGCGCGACCGCCGGCCTGTTGTTCGGTGTCATCGCGATCGCCGTGCGTGTCCTCGACGGCGTGGACCCCTTCGACCCAATCGCGCTGATCACCGATCCGGCCGCCTGGACGATCGCGGTCGCGGGCGCGGTCGGATTCTTCGTGCAGACCGTCGCACTGCAGGTCGGTGCGGTCAACGGGGTCACCGCGGTACTGGTGGTCGGCGAGACGGCCGGCCCCAGCCTGGTCGGCGTGCTGTTCCTCAACGACAACGCCAAAGCCGGGCTCGGCTGGCTGGCGATCGTCGGCTTCGTCGGCGCCGTGGTGGGTGCGGTACTGGTCGCCTGGTACGGCTCGGGGGACCCCGACCACTTCGGCGAGGCCCCGCCGCAGAAGGGTGGCTGGCGACGCGGCCGTGAATCCGAACCCGAACCCATCGCGGAGCCGTACGACGACGATATCGACGCACCGCCGCCTGGCAGCACCTCGTGACCAGAAGTTCTGGCCGTGCCTGCCGGGTGTGGCCGCAGGTCCGGTCCCAAGCCGGAACCCGGAACTGCAGCCAGAGATATCAGTCCTTCTTGCGGGTGCCGGGCAGGACTCCGGCGTCGATGACCGCCTTCACATATGGGCGGGTGCGTTCGAGAAGATCGTCGACGCCGCTACCCGACCAGGCGGGTGCGGTAAGCGCGTCGGTCTCGGCCTCCATGGCCTGATAGAGCGAGACCCCGGCATCCGAGAGCTGATGGCCGTCGTCGGTGCGGGTCGCCAGACCGCGGGCGACGAGCCGGTCCACCGAACCCTCCCACGCCTCGTCGGACCATCCACGGGTCAGCTGCACCAGCTTGCGGCCCAGCACCCGCCGACGAATCGTGGGGTCGGGCAGTTGAGCCTCGTGGAAGACGACCGCGTCGAGCCCGCCGAACTGATGGTTGACCAGGACGGCGATGTGGTTGTCACCGCGCCACTCCCGGATGATCGCAATCGCCTGCCACAGCGCAACGTGCGGCACATCGGGCACTGGGGAGGCGTTCCAGCCGGCAGCCAGAGGCCGCCCGCCCATCGGCAGATCGGCCGCGATCTCCCGATAACGCTTCTCGAGATCGCGGATCTCCGGGTCCTCGACCAGGTCGCCGAGGACTGCACCCAATTGCTCGTCGAGCATCTGGTCACGGCGTGCGGCGACCCGATCGAGCCCCACGTCACGGGCCGCTTGCCAGGCCGGCGTGATGACATCGGCAGAGAAGTTGAAGAACGCGGCGGTCACCACCGCGGCATCGCAGTCACCCATCGGGGCACCGCGCGCGCCGACATAGAACCCGTGGCCGTCGAGACCGGTGTCCTGCTGGGCCTCGCGCAGGCCCCGATTGAAGTACGCGAGGACATGGAACGGCTCGATGGTCTCGTAGGCGCGTCGCGCCCGTTGCTGATCGGATTCACCGACGGATGAGGTCATGTCGTCCACATTCGCGTCGGCGCCGCGACCTGTCAACCACCGCACCCACCCGGCTGGGTACGTGCACCCAATCCCTTCCGCGGACCGGGTCGACCCGGTAGATGTTGAGTGCATGGATGATCTCGAGTCGATCAAACAGCTCAAGTACCGGTACTTGCGCGCCTTGGACACCAAGGACTGGGATGTGTTCGCCGAAACCCTCACCGACGACGTCACCGGTGAATACGGCTCGAGTCTGAACTTCGGCAACCGCGCCGAACTGGTCGACTACATGCGCACCTCGGTGGGGCCCGCGGTGATCACCGAACATCGCGTCGCCCATCCGGAGATCGACGTCGAGGGTGATTGCGCGACCGGCCGTTGGTATCTGCAGGATCGGGTCATCGTGCCCGACTTCCAGTTCATGCTGATCGGCGCAGCGTTCTACCGCGATCGCTATCGCCGGACCGATCAGGGATGGCGGATCTGCGCCACCGGCTACGACCGCACCTACGAGGCCAAGATGAGCTTGGCCGACCTGCCGAGTTTCGCCGTCGACATCGGCCCCGCGATCAAGGTGTGACGCGATGTGGCGCCGCAGTGAGGTCTTCGCTAACCGGACCGAGGCCGGCGCCTCGCTCGGCAGGATGTTGAGCGCCGATCCAGCGCTCATGGACGCGGCCGACCGCACCGTGGTTCTCGGGTTGGCGCGCGGTGGAGTGCCCGTCGCCCGGGAGGTGGCCTCGGCGCTCGGTGCCCGGCTCGATGTGCTGGTGGTACGCAAACTCGGCGCACCGGATCACCCCGAGTTCGCGATGGGCGCCATCGCTGCCGGCGAGATCGTCGTCAACGACGACGTGCCGCGCCGGTTGGGGGTGTCCGAGGAGCAGTTCCGGCAGATCGTCGACCGCGAGGACCGGATCCGGGTCGACCGGGAACGCCGCTACCGGCAGGGTCGCGAACCGCTATCTGTGCGTGGACGCACGGTGATCCTGGTGGATGACGGCCTGGCGACCGGGTCCACGATGGAGGTGGCGTTGCGGGCGGTACGTGCTGCAGGCGCCGACGCCGTGATCGTCGCCGTGCCGACCGGTCCGCGCGATGTGCTCGACCGGTTCGCCGCCGAGGACGAGGTCGACAAGGTGCTCTGCGTCAGCATCCCGGAGCCGTTCTACGCCGTCGGCGGCTCCTACGACGATTTCCGGCAGGTCGATGACGACGAGGTGCGTCGCAGCCTGCAGCAGCCGTGACCGATCAGATCACCCGCCGCATCGTCCCGGCGGCACGCGGGTCGTCACCGTCGGCGGCCAGGGCAAGGATCTCGTTGAAGCCGTCGACGAGACAGTCGGCGAAGAGCTCTGGTTCGGTGATGGACGCGGCATCGGAGTTCAGGCCCAGGCAGGCGACGCCGTTGTGGGTGATCATCGTGGCCATCACCGCACAGCCGGGCAGCGGCCCGAACGGGAACATCCGCTCCACCTTCGCACCGGCGACGTAGGTGTCCCAGGGGATTCCGGGCACGTTGCTGGCCTGCAGATCGTTCTGCGTTGTCGCACCGCTGAATTGGGCCAGTACCTGTCCCGGTAACCAGGCCAGCAGCGAGCCGAGGGTGTTGAAGATGTCGACGGCGGGTTCGGTGCGCGCGGCGCGCACCTGTTCACGAATGGTGAGTAGTCGCTCGAACGGATCCTCGATCCCCACCGGTCCGGCCATGCGGCCCACCGCGATCCGGTTGCCCCCGGCCGGGTCCTCGGGGCGACGCACCGAGATCGGGATGGCAACGGGGATCGCGTCGACGGGCCGCCCCATCTTCTCGTGATAGAGCCGGAATCCACCGATCAGCCCCGCCAGGTAGGCGTCGTTCACCGACGCCCGCGCCGCCTTACCGGCCGCTTTCAGGTCGTCGAACGGCACCTCGAACGCGCTGAACCGCCACGAGAGGCTGCGTTGCGCCAACAGCGGCGACCCTGGTGGGCTGACGAGCCCGGCCACCCGGGGTACCGATCGGCTGTACCGCAGCGCGGTGCTCAGCGCTCGCCGCGGATGGGCAAGAGCGCGCACACCTCGCCAGGTGGTGTCGACGCGATGCGGTAGCCGCTGCACCTCTTCGGCCAGTTGACGGCCGAGTACGTCGAGCGCCGAGACGGTGACCGGCTCCGGGCGCGGCGGTTGCGGCTTGCCCGGGATCGGCTCACGCGAGGTCGAATGGAGTTGTGCCAAACCGAGTATCGCGCCCATCCCGTCGGTCAGCGCGTGATGGGCCTTGAGGAAGTAGGCCGCCCTGCCGTCCGGGAGCCCCTCTATCAGCGTGCCCTCCCACGGCGGTCGGCCGGGGTCGAGTGCGGTCATCGCGAGTTGCTCACAGATGGCGAAGAGCTCGCGCATCGAACCGTCGCCGGACAACCGCATCCGACGCACGTGGTAATGCAGGTCGAAGTCGGGATCGACTGCCCAACTCGGGGTGCCGGTCCCGAACGGCGAATCGATCACCCGTTGCCGGAACCGAGGCGCCATGCGACTACCCCAGTCATGGGCTTCGATCAGCCGATCCCACTCGGGCGCACAGTCGTAGATCTCGATCATGCAGATGGTGCCACGCAGTCGACGGTCGGTGTCGCCACGCCACATCAGCGCATCGACCGCACTCATGTGCGGTTCGTTGGCCCAGTCCAGCGGCCGATCGGGTTCGCTCATCGGTTGTCCCCTGTCGATCGCGTCATACGGCCGTCCTCAAAGGATTCCACCGGCCAGTCGGCCAGCGTCGTGATGAACATCTGCCGCACCTCCTCCGCATGGTCGCCGACGGTCTCGGCCCGCCAGCGCGAGGTGTCGACGGGTGGCAGAACCTTCACCTCGACTGTCCCCGGTGCGATCAACTGCGCACCCCGCCACATCAATTCGCCGGTGTTGCGCAACACCACGGGCACCACCGGGACGCCGGCCTGCATCGCGATGTGGAACGGCCCCTTCTTGAACGGCCCGATCCGCGGTGTCGACGACCGGGTGCCCTCCGGGGCCACCACCAACGAGACCCCCTCGTCGCGAAGTTTTCCGATGGCGGGTCTGAGTTGCTCGATCGCACGACCTGGGTCGCCTCGGTCGATGAACACCAACCCGGCCGCGTCGAGTATCTGCCCCAGCACCGGAACCCGCTTGACCTCTTTCTTGGCCACCCCGGTCGCGTCGCGCCGAATGAGGTGGATCAGCACCGGCAGATCGAGTTTGGACTGGTGATTGAACACGAACACGCACGGCCGATTCGAGGTCAGGTACTGCGCGCCGTCGAGGACCGCCACGTCGATCCCGGCCAGCGCGAGCCCGACGTCGTTGCCGGTCGGGATGGCCGACTCCACCAGCACGCTCGGGTCGCGTCGCACCAACCCGCCGGCGGCACCGAGCACCGCTGCACCGATGAACGACCCGTAGAAGGCACCGGTCCGCACGGCCATCGCCATCCGGTTGTGACGGGGGTTGCGCAGGTCGATGATGGGCCACCCGCGCGCCTCCGCCTCGGCCCGCAGCCCATAGCGCGGTGACACCGCCGCCGGATGACCCACCGACTCCAGGTACGGGATGTCCTCGTTGCCGTCGCTGTAGGCAAACGAGGCGTCGAGATCGACCTCGTGCTCCTTGGCCAATGCGCGGACCGCAGCGGCCTTTCCCGGCCCCCACAGCGGGCGGCCGAGCACCCGGCCGGTCACGACGCCGTCGACCACCTCGACGTCGGTGGCCAGGGCATGGTCGGCGCCGATCTCGCGGGCGATCGGCTCGATCTGGAACCGGGTGGCCGAGGAGGCGATCACAATCCGGTGTCCGCGCTCGCGATGCGCTCGGATGATCTGCCACATCTGCGGCCGCAGAAAGGACGCGGTCTCATGGGTGAACAGGTCGTCTCCGAACGCGAGCAGTTCGGCATAGGTTTTGCCGGCGAATGCGGGTTTGGTGAGTTCGAGGACCTCGGCGTAGTCCTGTTCGGATGTCACCCCTCGCAACGCGATCAGAATCGCACCGGTCAGTTCGCCGAGTCCGAAATCCATGCTGCGTAACCGCGCCCGCGTGATGGCGCTCGCCGAGAACCCCTCGATCAAGGTGCCGTCGTAGTCGAAGAACGCGCCGACCTTCTTGCCGCTCGGTGCCGCCCGGATCTCCCGCAGCCGGTCGGCGAAGGTGCTCATCGTGCCACTCCGCGCAGGGCCTCCCCGAAATGCTCCGCCTCGATCGCGGCGATCCGCGTCAACCGGTCCCGCATCACGTTCACCTCGTCGAGCCACGCCTGGCGCCCGGCGGCCAGATCCTCGATTCCATCGCTGGTGATGAGGTGGCGGTTGTCGGCGAGCTGGTAGGCCGCGTCGTACAACTCTCTGGACACCGAGTCACGACTCTTGACCACGCTCTGCAATGCGAGTTGCATACCGAGGCCGAGACATTCGTCGAGCGTGGTGTCCTTGTCGATCGGGGTGTCGGTACCGGCCGCGACCAGGCTTTCGGCAACGACCAACTGCGCGTCGAAGAACGGCTGCAGGGTTCGTCGCGCGACCAGCGAACCACCGTGCTCACGCAGGATGCGATCGGTCCATGCCTGGTCGGGATTGACTGTCCGCCATTCCGGGGACATCAGGTCCAGTTCGGCGCCCAGCCGATGCAGGAACACCTCCTTGGCGGGAAAGAAGAACTCGAACTTCAACAGGTCACGAATACGCAGGGCCTCGTGCTGAGCAGACGGCAGCAGTTCACCGGAGCCGTCTTCGGCCAACGCACCACCCGCGGCGGCCAGCAGGCCGAGTTCGACGATGGCGCGGTCGACGAAATGGTGCAGCGCCCCGTTGCGGTAGTAGGCCGCCACCGCGTGGCTGTCGGGCGCGATCGACCACACGGTCTCGGGGCCCCCATCGAACCTGGTGAGCACACCGGCGTCGTGGAGCACCCCCAGGGTGCGGCGCAAGCCGATACCCCGACACAGATCGGGATCGGGCCCGGGCAGATCCCGGCGGTCGATGTAGTCGAGCAACGGTGCCAGGATCGTCTCGATCTCCGCCGCGGTGTAGGCGCGGTCGCGGGCGCCGAGCAGCGCGAAGCCGGCCAGCGAGGTCGCTGAGATCGGTGTGGCGGCATTGATCTCGTCCATCACCGCGAAAGCGACCTTATCGAGTTTCGCCGGACCCTCGCCCGCATCGGCGAGCGCTTGTCGTAGCGAAAACGGTTCGCCGAAACGGACTCTCGCCTCGCCGAGATACTGCCGTTGGGCTTTCGCGTATTTGAGCAGCCAGCCCACGCCCTCCGGCTTCTTGGTTCCGCCCGCGGATTCCTTCGCCATCGCGCCGATCTCGTGCAATTGGTCGTAGACGATGGAGGTGGGCACGATCATCACGTCGGCGTCGTCGAGCTGTTCCACCGCGTCGACGACGTAGGCGAGCAGACCCAGCATCGGCTTGCGCAGCTTGCCGGTCCGGCTGCGTCCGCCTTCGATGTACCACTCCAGATTGAAGCGCTTCTCCACGATGAACGACAGGTACGAGCGCATGGCGAACTTGTAGACGGGATCGGCCCCGAACTTGCGGCGGATGAAGATCATTCCTGCGCGGCGGGCAATGGGACCGACCGGCCAGAACGCCAGATTGTTTCCGCCGAGAACGAGATTGGGTGGAAAGTCGTGGCTGCGCAGGACCTCCGAGAGCACCAGCGGATCGACGTAGGAGCGGTGCGACGGCAAGAAGATCAGACCGGTGGACTTGTTGAGCTCACGGAGCCGGTTGAGGGTGCCGAGATCCACCGACACCGTCCAGGTGCGGTCATGCAGGTTGCTGAAGATCGACGAGAAGACGTCGTCCATCAGTCGGCTCTGGGTGGCGACGAAGGTCGACATCTTGTCGGTCGCCTCCTGCACCACGACTGCGGCAGGTCGACCGAGTTCGGCAGCGAGTTTTGCTGCACCCGCCTGGAACCGCGCCGATGTACCGATCTGCTCGGCGACCAGTCGGGGCACCTTGTAGCGGTCTCCGACGATCTGACGTTCGGCACGTTCGGCCGACAGCGCCGCCTGCACCGTCACGTAGGCGGAAAACGACTCGCCTTCGGCCAGATTCTGGGCATGACGTTGGCGGAGGTCTGCGATCGTGGCCGGTTCGCCCTGCACCACCCGCAGCCGATCGGGTCTGCGACGTTTGATGACCGGTTGGGTGAGCGCGACCGGGCGGCGCGGATTCGACAGCACGAGCACGTCGGCCATCGTGACCCGCCGCTCACCTTTGCGGACCGGAGGCAGCCAGGCCACCCTCGCCGGAATCAGCAGGGTGTCGTCGGCGAGTGAATCAAGGTCGGCCTCGCGCACCGACCGCACCGGCGCGCCCGGGTGCTGAACCTCCGCCCACTCGCTGACCGCCCGCAACTCGCACGCTGTCCGCACCTCGGCCAGCACCACCGATTCGCCCACGCCAACCGCCTCTCGCGTCCAGGCCCCGACGTCGCCGCGACTCGCACTTGCGAGCGCCACGGCATGGCCATTGTCGCGCGCAGACCGGGTCGGTCGGGCGCTTTCGGTGAGAGTCGACCTCAGTTGCTGCCGGAGCTCGCCTTGAGCAGCAGCGCGGCGATCTCGGACCGGTCGGCGACGTCGAGTTTGGTGCAGGCGCGGTAGATGTGGCCTTCCACGGTGCGTACCGACACCGTCAGGCGTTGCGCGATCTCCTTGTTGGACAGACCGGCCGCCACCAGGTTGGCGATCTCGCGTTCGCGGGTGGTCAGTGGCAACGGTTGTGCGGATTCCACCAGCGCGGGTGTCCGCAAACCGCCGCATTCGGCGGCCAACCGGTTGGCCACCGCCGCCGACGCCACCGTCGCGGCCCGGCTGCCCTCCGCCTCATGGAGCACACTGGCCTGCGCCGCCGCGTCGGCCGCCGACAACCGAAATCCCAAACGCTCGAATTCCGTTGCACACAAGTCGAGTTCGACGGCATCACGCGACTCCAGCGCGCTGGCGTGACGAGCGTAGAGTCCCGCGAGCGGTCCATCGATCATCCCGGCGAGTTCGCGGAGTCGCTGCGCGCCGGACGGATCACCGAACCGGGCCGCGGAGTGCAAGGCCTCGGCCTCGATAGCGAACTGCGCGGTTCGTCGGGCGTCGTCGGCGGCCTTGACCGCGGTCTCGACGGCCAGCGACACCGTACCGGCCGAGGCCTGCTGCCACGACTCCGCGACCGCCAACATCGGACCGAACACGGCGATGTGGCGGCCGTACTTGGTGTGCGCCCGACGCAGGGCACGCTCGGCGTCGTCGGTCCGCCCGCACGCGCTGAACGCCTGCACCACGTAGAACATTGCGGGATAGTTCCAGGATTCGGCCACCCCGTTGCCACTGTCCAGGGTGGCAAGCGTCTGTTCCATCCGGCGGCCGACCGATGCGCTGTCGCCGCGCGCCAGCTCGACGACCGATACCAGGATTCCAGCCAACGCCCAACCCACGTACTGGCCGATGTTGGAGAACCGTACGTACCGGTCGGCGCGGGTCGCCGCTTCATCCAGTTGACCGGTCAGGGTGAGTGCGAGGATCTCGCCGAGTCCGGCCGGAAACCGCAGCAGACCGTCGGTCTGGGTCTCGGCCACGCGCGCCCGCGCCGCCAGAGCAGCCACCTCGTCCCCGCGTCCGGCAACAGCTCGGGCCAGTCCACCGCCCAGCACGGCGAACTCCACCGCCCACGGGGACGGGTCCGCCGAGTCGAGCACCTCCTCCGACAGCGCGATCGCCTCGTCGATTCGGTTCTCGAAGGCGGCGCACGCGGACATGAAACCCCTGACCACCAGGGCCAAGTTCGGGTCGGTGACCTTGTCCTGCAGCATCTCGAGGACCTCGTCGGCGCGATCGGCATCGCCGATGGCCCAGAAGATGGTCGCGAACCGCAGCCCACCCCAGAAGATGAGTTCGATCTCGTTGAGGTCCTCGGGCCGAAACCTGTCGAGCACCGCGTCGGCCTCGGACGCATACCCCTGCCACATCAACGACCGTGCCAACGGCTCGGCGGCGCTGAAGCCGCTGCCCTCGGCGACGGCCGCGCGGGCGAAACGCTCACCCAGCGGGGCGTTGGCGAAGGCCAACGCATCGCGGGCGGCCGCACTCATGAGCCCGGAATCGACACCCACGTCGCTCTCCAGCGCGAGGTCGGCCAGCCGGATCCGCTCGGCGGCGGTGTCGGTTCCGCGGGTCTGCAACGCCTTGACCAGTTTGCCGCGCAACCGACGCGACGAGGCCAGGCCCAGTCGGTGCCGGATGACCTCACCGAACAACGGATGGTTGTATTGCACGTTGAGTCGGCGGCCGTCACGCAGGATCCGCACCAGTCCGGCGATCTCGGCTTCCTCGACCGCCTCGTCGCCGGCGAGGTCACCGAGGATGTCGATGTCGAGAGGCTCGCACAGGGCAAGGTACTTGAGGACCGTGAGCACCGAGTCGTCGAGCTGCTCGATCCGGCTTTCCAACAACGACGCCAGCTCGGAGGTGATCGCGGCGCGTCCACGTAGTTGCCAGATCCCATTCACCTGACGGAGCGTCTCGGCTTGGCGCGCCCCTTCCACGAGGTGGCGCAGGAACAGCGCGTTACCGCCGGAGGCCTCCCACATCAGATCCGCCGACAGACCTTCGAGCTGACCACCCAGCACCGATTCGATCAGTTCGACGCTCTGCTGTTTGCTGAACGGTGACAGCGTGATTCGGGTGAGGTGATTGTCCTTCCACAGCGAGGTGACGGCGTCGGGCACGCTCTCCCCGGACCGCACCGTGGCGACGATGTGCACGGCACGATCGATGGCGAGCTGATGCAACAGGGTCGCCGACAGTTCGTCGAGCAGGTGCGCGTCGTCGACACCGATCACGACGTTGCCGTCGGACAGCAACGATTCGCGGGCGGCGGCCAGGTAGGTCACCGGGTCGCTCGACGTCGCCGGGCCGACGAGATGGGCGAACACGCCGAGCGGGATACTGCGGGCGGATTCGGTACCGGCGACCCACCGCACGCCACCGTCGAGGGCGGCGGTGACGTGGCGGGCCAGCGTGGTCTTACCGACACCCGAATCGCCGGTCAGCACAACACCACACGCATTCGTCTCGCCGCGCAGTGCGGCTTCGATGATGCGGAACTCTTTCTCGCGCTCGACCAGAGGCCAATCGGAGGACATGGGGAGAGTTTAGTCTCACGGCCTCGGTCGGGACACAGGTCAGGGTGGGTGACGGTACGCGTACATACCGATGTACGACACAGTTCAGGCGTCGCGGCGGTCGGTGACGACGATGCCGAGCGCGAAGATCACTGCCGCGAACACCGCGAAGTAGATCAGGGACCCGTAGACGTTCCAGTGGTAGTCGGTGCCGGCGAGGTCGCCGTTGAGGAACCGGCTGCCGTTGGCGAACGGCAGGAAGGGGGCGATGTGGTCGCCGATCTTGGGCAGAATGGTCAGGATAGATTCCAACGCCAGGTTCCAGATGAGGACGATGACGATCGCGCCCGCAGTATGACGGACGATCGCGCCGACACCGAGGCCGATGACCACGTAGAGCGCCGCGAGCACGGCGGTACCCCAGATCTGCCGGATCACCACACTGTCGCCGAACTCGATGCCGACCGTCGTGCCACCGACGACACGCGCCAACGCGACACCCACGATGGCCAGCAGCACGCTGACGAGTAACGCCAGCAGACCGAAAACCGCGGCCTTGGCGATGAGCACGACCGGCCGACGCGGCACGGCCTGGAATGTGGTCCGAATGGTGCCAAACCGGTACTCGCTGGTCACAGCCAGCACCGCCATGATCATCAACACCAACACACCGAACGAGTTGAGGCCGATGAGGGCCGTCCACGCCGCCTCACCAGGTGTCGACGCGAGCGGACCGCTGGTGGTGGCCCCGGTCACCAAAGCCAATCCGATGGTCAGCACCGCGACGATCGCCACACACCAGTAGGGCGAGCGCGTGGAGGTGAGTTTGATGCGCTCGGCATCCATCGCCGTGATCATCGCGGTCCTCCCTGCGCGGCGGTGCCGGCCGGCCCGCCACCCTGATATTGGACCGCACCGGCGGTCATCGTCATGAACACCTCTTCGAGTGACGCGGTGGCTCCGGTGAGTTCGTGCAGCACGATTCCGGCATGCGCGGCGATGTCGCCGACCTGATCGGTGACCACGTCGGCGATGTCGAGCACCGGACGGCCATCGGAAGCCACGGCGGGGGTGACCCGCAATCCGGCCTCGGCCAACACCCGGTGCAGGGCGTCGAGCTGTGGGCTGCGCACCCGCACACTGCTCGATGCCCGGCTGGTGAACTCGGCGACCGAACAGTCCGCGATCAATTTGCCCTGTCCGATCACCACAAGGTGGTCGGCGGTCAGGGACATCTCGGTGAGTAGGTGGCTCGACACCAGCACGGTGCGACCCTGTGCGGCCAGATTGCGCATGAACCCGCGGATCCAGACGATGCCCTCGGGATCGAGACCGTTGACCGGTTCGTCGAACAGCAGGGTGTGCGGGTCGCCGAGCATCGCTCCCGCCAGGCCGAGGCGTTGCTTCATACCCAGCGAGAACCCACCGGCGCGTTTGCCGGCCACCGACGCGAGGCCCACCATGTCGAGGACCTCGTCCACCCGCCGCCGCGGGATGCCGTTGGACGCGGCCATCCAGCGCAGATGCGAACGCGCGCTGCGGTTGGGATGAATCCAGCTCGCGTCGAGCAGTGCGCCGACCTGGCGCAGCGGGGCGTCGAGCTCCCGATAGGGCCGGCCGTCTACGGTCGCGGTTCCGGCGGTGGGGCGGTCGAGACCGAGCATCATCCGCATCGTCGTGGATTTGCCTGCCCCGTTGGGTCCCAGGAAACCGGTCACCAGGCCGGGGCGAACCTCGAAGGTGAGGTCGTCGACGGCACGCACCGGCCCGAAGACCTTCGTCAAGTTCTCGACTGTGAGCACGCTCTCGACCTTAGACATCTGGTGGCGTTTGCGGGCGTAGCGTGATGGCGTGCCGGTCACGTTGGTCGTCCTGCTGTGGTCCGTCGATGGCTGCGACGACGCGCTCCACGCCTATGAGGACGACGTGCTGCGGCTGGTGTCTGCGCACGGCGGTCGTGTGCTGGTGCGGGCCCGCCGCACCGACGACGATCCGTCACATCCGTTGGAGACCCAGGTCATCGAGTTCGACGACCGGGCCGGGTCCGACGCATACCTGGCCGATCCGCGTCGGATGTCGATGGCCGATCGCCGCGCGGCATGTGTGGCGCGGACACAGATGTGGCCGGTCACCGTGTGACTGGTCGGGGCGGCGCGTCCGGCGGCAGCACCGCGGCGAGCAACATCCGGGCCGCGGTGGCGACCAACTCGTCGCGGTCGGCCCCGTCGGGCCGCAACAGCGCGATGCGCAGACACAGATTGGCGGTTGCGCCCATGGTGAGGAACACCAGATCGTCGAGTTCATGCGGCTCGAGGTCCGGTCGCAGTCGGGCGGGGAGGATGCGGGCCAGCGGGACCAGAGGTTCTTCGACCTCTGCCCATGCGTCGCCGAACTCCGCCTCGGTGGTCGAGTACGACACGCGCAGGACCGGGTCGTGCTTCTCGAACGCGGCGGTCAACGTCTCGACGATGGTCACCATCGCGGTCATGGGTTCCGCGTCCATCGCGCGGCCAACGCCGGTGGCCAACGACGTGGTGATGTCGTGGATCGCGGCCGCACGCAACTCCTCGATGAGTGCATCGATGTCGGCGAAGTAGCGGTAGACCGTGCCGATACTGACGTGAGCATGGTCGGCGAGTTGCTGCGTGGTGGGACGGATGCCCGGCCGCCTGACCAAAAGCTCCACCGCGCCAGAGAGAAGTCGTCTGCGCATCTCAACGCTGCGATTCTGCTGCGGACGGGCACGTCGGGATCTCGGTGGAGAGCGTCGCGCGGCACCGGCCATGAAAGTGAATAGTAAGTGAGGATTCCTCGTGTTTCACTGAAGCCGTGGAACTGCACCCGCCCGGAGAACTGGTGAACGCCGACCTCGCCGTCGCACGCTACGGCGCGGCGGGCGAACGGTGGGTGTCGGCGATGTGGCAAGGCGATGCACTCGCGGACGCCGTGGCGAACGACAACTTCGCCGGATCGTCGACGACCGACGCGGTGCGCACTGCGCTCGAGCACGGGATCGACGCCCTCGACGATGCCCCCGATTCGCTGCGGAACCTCTTCGAATTCCTGGACGACGAGCCCGATTGGGTCGATCACACCCGGCTCGACCGCGCTGCCGACGCACTGATCCGGCACACCGCGGCGCTGGGGGTGGTACTGGCCGCAGCGTCGTTGCTGCGCGGAGCCGGCAACAGCATCGCAGGCAAGCCGTTGGTGCAGACCGGCCGGTACGCGTCGATGCCCGCCGTCCGGTCGGTCGAGGTCGGCGAGTGGATGCGTCAGATCCTGACGCCGGGCGGGATGCGTCGTGAAGGCGGCGGTTTCGCCTACACCGTCCGGGTTCGGATGATCCATGCGCACGTGCGTCGCGGCCTGTACCGGTCCGGGAAATGGGACGAGCCGGCGTGGGGTGTGCCGATCCCGCAGCCGTACATGGCGTTCACGATGGCCGAGTTCGGCCACATCGCGCTTGAGGCCATGCACAGCCTCGGGGTTCGGCTCAGCGACGACGACCTCGATGCCGTCTATCACCTATGGCGCTACGTCGGACACGTGATCGGCATGGAGCCAGAGCTGAATCCGGCCGACGAGTCCGATCACATCCGGATCGAGGAACTCTACCGACTCACCTCGCCCGGACCTGACGACCACGACCGCGAGTTCGTGGTCGCACTCACCGACGATTACCTGATCCCAGAGATCGCCAATACGCTGCCGGGCCCCACCACCGCCCGACGCGCGGCGGCCACCCGATTGGTCCATGCGCTCCAGCGGGTGTTCCTGGGGGATTCCGACGCCGATGCGTTACAGATCCCCGACACTCGACTCAAGCACGTCATCCGCGCGGGCGCGCCCGTGATGGCAGGATTCGGTCACATCCGAATGCGCATCGGCGGTGGTCCACAACGCATCTCGCAACGGGGCTACCGCGTCCGAGACGCCGAGATGACTCGCATGCGCGCCGCCTACGGCGTCACCCACGAACTGGTGGACAACGCACCCCAGCCCGTTGGTTGATCAGCGGCGTGCCGACCCATGCACCGCCGCCCCCGCCACTGGTTGAGTAGCGGCGTGCTGCCCATGCACCGCCGCCCCCCGTCGTTTGTTGAGTAGCGGCGAGCGAGCCTGCCGCGTATCGAAACCCCCGCCCCGCAGCAACACTCCCTGTCGCATGTCGAGTAGCGACGAGCGAGCCCATGCCGCTGGTTGAGTAGCGGCGTGCGAGCCTGCGAGCCCGCCGCGTATCGAAACCACCCCACCCGCTCAAAAATCTTCTGCACTATCTTTAAGAAACTCCTTGACGTCGAACTGGTGTTCGACCATAGTGGAGTCATGGGAGCTTCGGGGGATCTCACCACCATCACTGATTCTGTTCGTGACCTGCACTTGGGCGACGATATGTCGGGGCGTGCCGCGTTCGATGCGATGACCGCTCTGGTCGTGCTGCGTAATCTGATCGACCATCACGCTGCGACGGTGGTCGGCCATCTGGATCGACTGGGTGTGGCCCGCGATCACGGCCGCAAACTCAGTGAGTTGTTGATCGTGATGGGGCTCGCGCCGGCGGTGGCGACCCGTCTGATCCGGATCGCCGCCGCACGCGAGAAACTGCCGACCCTGGCCGCGCATGCCGCTGATGGGGCGATCTCCGCCGAGCATGTCGACGCGGTGGGTAAAGGGGTCGATCATGTCGGGAAAAGATCGGCGGAACCGCTCGACGATGTGGCGCGTCTAAACATCGTGACCGAACTTCTCGCCCGATTCTTTTCCGGCGCCACCCCCGCCGACATCGGCAAACGTTCCCGTCGTCTGGGTAACCAGGCCGCTGAGGACACCGGTGGGCTACCCGCCTCCGAAGACCGTAACCTCAATGCGCTCACCCACGATGTCGATGGTGACGGACGGCTGCAGGTGCGCGCCGACCTCAACACCGAGGTCGGCGAAAAATTCTCGGCTGCGATGGAAGAGTTGGCGGCACCGCGTCCCGAACCCGACGGGTCGCCTGATGCCCGCGGCCCGGAGCGCCGCCACGCCGACGCGTTGGAGGCATTACTCGATATCGCTGCCCGTAGTGGTGATGTGGCGTCCGCGCCGCGTCACCGACTGCTGGTGTCGGTGCCCGCTGATACTCCTGATTTGGCCGAGTTGCCGTTCCTGGGGTCGATCACTGAAGCCATGCTGCGCACGTTGACGTGCGACACCACCGCGACGGTCGCGATCGTCGACGGTGAGGCGGTGCCGATGGAGATGAGTAAAGACAAACGCCTGTTCCCAGCCCATCTCCGTAAGGCGTTGCACAAACGCGACGAGTGTTGCATCAAATGCGGTGTGGCGGCCTCCCGCTGCCAAGGCCATCACCTCGTGCATTGGGCTGATGGTGGAATCACGGTGTTGGACAACGGATGTTTGCTGTGCCCGTCGTGTCATGCCGACATCCACCACAACGGGTGGGAGGTGATCATGGGTCACGACCGACATCCCTGGCTCATCCCACCCGCCGCTGTTGACCCGACACGTCGGCCGATACCGGCCTACAACCGACGCACGATGAACCTCGACAACCTACCCGCCGCCGCCTGAGCCACGCTGACCACTTCCCACGCACCCGGCCCCGGTCGGGACCGCAACCGTCCCTTGAGAACTCCATAGAGTGAACCAACGGCGCCGCAACGGTGTCGCGTACCCGACGGCCACATCGGTTGCACAGCAACCCATGTGGTGCGCGATACGCGACACCGTACGCCGGGCGAGCAGCATGCGGGCCCACTGCCCAACCGCAGTTTGCCCCAACCCGCTGGTTGCGTAGCGGCGAGCGAGCCTGCGAGCCCGCCGCGTATCGAAACCGGCTCCACGCCAATGTATTTCGCCATGATCGTCACATCGCGAGGTATTATTCAGGCGCGTTGCGGCGAGGACGCCCGAGCCCAGAAGCGCTTCGGGATACGGCCGGCGCCGGCGGCATGACGCCCGGCGATCACCGCGTGCCTCATCGCCGTGGCCATTCGCTCCGGGTCATCAGCGCGCGTGACCGCGGAGGCGAGCAGGACTGCATCGCAACCGATTTCCATGGCGAGAGCGGCGTCGCTCGCAGTGCCGATACCCGCGTCGAGGACCACCGGCACCTGTGCATCTGCGACGATCATCTCGATGTTGTGCGGATTCGCGATACCCAATCCGGTACCGATCGGTGACCCGAGTGGCATCACGGCTGCGACACCGAGATCCTGCAGCCGCCCGGCAAGAACCGGATCGTCGTTGGTGTAGGCCAACACGGCGAAGCCATCGTCGACCAAGGCCCTCGCCGCGTCGATCAGTTCGATCGGGTCGGGTAGCAGGGTACGTTCATCGGACACCACTTCGAGTTTCACCCAATGGGTCTCGACGGCCTCACGGGCGAGCTGTGCGGTCAATACTGCTTCGGCCGTCGTATGGCAACCAGCAGTGTTGGGCAGGATCGCGATGTCGAGGCGGCGCAGCAACTCGATCATCCCGGTACGCGAGTCCGGACTCACACGCCGCAAGGCCACGGTGGTCAGCTCGGTGCCCGACGCCACCAGTGCCCGCTCGAGAACGGCCAGGTTGGAGATCCCACCGGTGCCCATGATGAGCCGAGAAGCGAACTCGCGGTCCGCGATCCGCAGACAGTCAGTGGCCTTCGCGTTCCCGTATAGCGCGGATTCGGCATTCGTATCCGTGGTCGGATCATTCCGCATCGCGCTACCCACCCTGCACCGCCGTGACGATTTCGACACCGGCACCCGCATGCAGGGCCGTGCTCCAGCTCCCCCGGGGAACAACCACGCCGTCGACTGCGACGGCGATACCTCGGTCCGGCAGACCCATACTCCTCAGCAGTTCCGCCACCGAGGCATCGGGCCGCAGGGTCATATCCTCTCCGTTGACGGTGACCGTCATCATCTGTTCACTCCTTGGTTGATGGCGTCGCTCGCGTTCGTGGCCCCGACAGTGCGCCGGCCTGCAGCGCCGCGGAGTACGTCGAGGACCACATGAGCCGTATAGGGCGCCAACAGGATTCCGTTGCGGCCGTGACCGGTGGCAACCAGCACCCGCTCATCGATGCGACGGATGATGGGGAGCCCGTCGACCGAACACGGACGCATGCCGGCACCGGCCTCGGCCAGCTCGTAGGTACGCAGACCGGGCATGAGGTCGACGGCGTCGGACAGCAGGTCCGTCACGCCGCCGACATCGGGGGCAAAGGCCGTCTCGTCGAACGGTTCGTACTGAGTGGCGCCGACAACGACGCCGTCCTGCCGCGGGACCAGATACACCGCCCGACCGTGCATCCGCGCTCGCACCACGTGCGTTGGCGGTGGCACCGACCACGTGGTCCGGCGGAGCCGAAGGATCTCTCCCTTGGCCGCATGCAACGACACCTCCGGCACCAGCGCGGACGTTCCCAATCCCGCGGCGACGAGGATGTCATCGGCGTCGGCCAGCTCGGCGAGATCACTGATCCGCCGCTCGATCACCTCACCACCGGCCGCCAGAAGCGCCTCCCGCAACGCGGCGAGCAATCGACGGTTGTCCACCGCGCCCTCACCGATGGCCAGATAGCCGCTGTGCAGCCGGGAGCTCACGGCCGATTCGAGTCGCCGTATCTCAGTCGGGCCCACCCGGCGCAGGTCGTCCTGGGCGCGCGGTCGGCGGGCCCAGACGAAGTCGGCGAGAGTATCGAGATGTTCGGCGTCGGCGGAGGACGCTGCGACGAACAGCGAGTCGGCGGCTGCCAGAACGCTGTGGCCGCCCAGACGGGACAGCAACTGCGGCCAGCGGCGCACCGACTCGGTGGACAATGCCAGCAGCTCGTCCTCCCCGGGATGCCCTTCACCCAGGGACCCGAGCATGCCCGCCGCCACCCATGCCGCCCGATGCTCGGCGCCGGCGTCAAACACCCGAACCCGCCAACCGGCGTCGGCAGCGGCCAACGCACAGGTCAAGCCGATGACACCGCCACCGATCACCGCCAGCAGGCCGGTGGCGGAGCCGGAATTGTCAGCAATCACGTCCGATCATCCTTCCTTCGCCGGCATTACCCGGATCAGGTCAAACGGTCAGCGGAGGATCGATCCGCACTCTCAGCCCGGCGCACCCCGGGCTCCCGTGTCGTTCCACCCCAGGCTACCGCCGTCGTTCTGGGCGTTGGCACGGCGGTGGCGACCCGGGGCCGCAGTCGTCTCGACTCCCACGGCTAGCGTGGCCACCGTGACCGACACCCGAAGCGCGCGGACCGCGCGGCTCGCCGACGCCCGCCTCTACCTGTGCACCGACGCCCGCCGGGAACGCGGAGATCTCGTCGACTTCGTGTCCGCTGCAGTCGCCGGCGGTGTCGACATCGTCCAGTTACGGGACAAGGGTTCGCCCGGCGAAGCGCAGTTCGGCACCCTCGAGGCCCGAGAGGAACTCGAGATCCTGGCACGTATGCGCGCCATCGCCCACCAGCACGGCGCGATGCTCGCGGTCAACGACCGCGCCGACATCGCCGCACTGTCACGCGCCGATGTCCTGCACGTCGGACAGGGCGACCTGCCCGCCAAGCTGGCCCGCCACATTGCCGGCGCCGACATCGCGATCGGCATCTCCACCCACGACGCAACACAGTTACGCGAAGCGGTCGACGACGACGACGTCGACTACTTCTGCGTCGGGCCGTGCTGGCCCACGCCGACCAAACCCGGCCGGTCCGCCCCCGGCCTGGGCCTCGTCCGTCAGGCAGCGGCGGTCGCGACCGAGAAGCCGTGGTTCGCCATCGGCGGCATCGACGCCGACCGGCTCACTGCGGTGACCGATGCCGGAGCCCGCCGGGCAGTGGTGGTCCGCGCGATCACCGCCGCCGACGATCCACGCACGGCCGCCACGCAGTTGCGTGGTGCGCTGTAGGACGTTGCGCCGACAACGCAGTTGCCGCGTCGCAACTGCGCGGTCTATCGTGGTCGCCATCATGTTGTGCATGCAGAACGCGCTCGTAACCCGCCGCAGCGGGGTCTGAATCTGACCGACCCCCCGCTGCGGGGTCGTTGCGCATCTGCCCGTCGGTCGCTCCTCGACCGGACAGGCGAATTCCATGCACACCATCCGACGCACAACACATCCACGCACCGATCCGTTCGCGGCTCGGTTCGGTCAGTCGCTGCCACGCGGCATGCGCGAGGAGGCGACCGGCCTGAGCTGGGAAGGCTTCCTCGCCGAGTACGCCCCGACCGGGGCGATCCGGCTGGGCACCTGGTCGACCCGACGGGACCGAGAAGACCTGGTCACCTGCCAGGCCACCATCGCCCACGCCGACAAGATCATGTCGTTACAGGCGACCGCCGCCGGCCCGATCGGGGCAATGACGTCGATGTTGCACGACATCGGGGCGCCGGTCCAGATCGCCGGACTCCATCAGCGCGAGGTCGCCGGGACCGTCATCACATTCCTGCTGTGCGAACACGACGACCGCCGATGCTGGGCGTACGGCACCGGCCAGACCGCCGACGAAGCCAACGTCCGCGCACTCATCGCCGGGGCCAACCGGCTCCGGCCGACGCAGTGACCGGCGGTGGCCCGATCCCAAAACTGGGCCCGACTGCAGAATTGGGCCCGATTCTCAGCTCCGCGGATCGAGAGCGTTGATGCGTTCCTGCAGCATCGGCCAAGCATTCTCGAAACCCGGATGCAACGGCAACTCGGAGATGTCGTCCTCGCGCACCCAGCGCAGCTCAGCGGACTCGAAGTTCGCCACGGTGTCCACCGGTTGATCAACCTCTGCGATCACCGTGGTGTACGTCCACCCGCTGGGCGCCTGGTGGGTGACGATCGCGGCAACCACCCGCAGCGCGCTGTCCCCGATACCGGCTTCCTCGTCGGCCTCGCGGATCGCCGTGTCGATCGCACTCTCATGAGAGTCGCGGGCACCTCCGGGCAAACCCCAGGTACCGCCCTGGTGCGACCACACCGCCCGGTGCTGGAGCAGGATCCCGGTGGACCCGTCGGACAGCGGCGCGCGCAGCAGCAGTCCTGCCGCACCATTGCGGCCCCAGTAGCGCGAACCGTCCGGATCGACCACCCAACCGTCGCCGTCTCCGCGCACTCTGCCTCCTGCTGCTCGTCGTCGCCCCGACTCTCCAACCGTGCGGCCCGGACGTCGTCCACCGTATGTGAGGCGGCCGGTACTGGCCAGAGTGCGAACGTGGAATTCACTCCGCCGACCCGATCCGCCTCTGGTCGACTCCCCCGCCGACCCGATCCGCCCGCAATCCGAGAAGTGCGGGGACACGGCACCGCACGTCGAGCCGGGCGCGCACCCGAGGACTAGGGTTGAGGCAGATGTCCGAACCGTGTCCTCGAGCTTTCGACGCAACGCCGGACATCGCGTTTCGCCTCTTGCCGAGAGACGAAACATATGGACTGCACGCGGCGACAGACAAGGTGGAGACCGTGAACCCGACGCCGGCGCGACCGGCACGATCGGAAAGTGACGCCGGAAATATGGAGAGTTCGGAAGGAACCTGACGTGACCGGCGACGTCTCGCCCATGAGGACCGCGCTCACGCGTGCGGGCCGGACCATCCGGCCCAGTCCCACGGCGCCTCCGATCCGACAGGTGCTCTCCGACCGCCGCAATCTCGTCACCTCGACACGCCAGCGGGCACAGTCGCCGCTGACGACGCTGCGCCACTACTCGGTCACCAGTCCGGGAAAACTCATCCTGATCCTTGTGGTGCTCGCGATCTCGTGTGTGGCCACCGGTCTGTACGCCTCGACAACGTTGGAAGACCGCACCCAGACACTTCGGCTGATGATCGATCGCACCGAGCCGCTCGCCGAAGCCTCCCAGGTTCTCTACAGTTCACTGTCGATCGCCGATGCCTCGGCCAACTCGGCGTTCATCTCCGGCGGCCTGGAATCGCCGGAGTTGCGGACGCGATACGCCGACGCGCTCGCCACCGCGTCGTCGTCGCTGATCATCGCGGCCGGGTCCTCCGAAGAGGTCGAGCGAGCCACCAGCGCGGCCGCCTCTCGCGAGATCGACTCGGACCTCAACACCCTGGCCATCAGCATCCCGGTATACAGCGGCCTCGTGGAAGTCGCCCGGACCAACAACCGTCTCGGCAACCCGGTCGGCTCGGCGTACCTCGGCGAGGCGTCGAACATGATGCAGGAGAAGATCCTGCCGGCCGCCCAGCGCCTGTACCAGCGTCGGTCGATGGCAATCGCCGATCCGCAGAGTGCGCTGACGAAGCCACCGTGGGGTGTGTACATCGCGTTGGTCGCCTTGGTCGTCGGGCTCTTGGCCACCAGCCGCTATCTGGTCAGGCGCACTCGACGTCGATTCAACGTCGGTGTGTTGTCGGCCTTGATCGCAGTCGTCGTGGGGACGGTGTGGCTGCTGACCTCCGGTTTGATGTCGGTGGCCGCCACCAACAACGCGCGCGTGGACGGGGCGGCCCCACTGCGCGAACTCACCTCGGCACGCATTCTCACCCAGCAGGCGCGGTCGGCGGAGACGCTGTCATTGGTGCGCCGCGGTGACCAAGAAGATCAGGACCGCACATTCACCGACACCACCGCCGCCATCGAGCGGCTGATCGACCGGGTGGAGCGCGAGCGCGGTGACTCCAGCGTCGTCACCGACGCGCAGATCTACAACGCCAACTATGTGCTCGACCGCTGGCGTGAACTCGATGCGCAGGTCCGCGCACAGATGTCGGCAGGTGACTTCGCACAGGCCCGCACGATGACGATGGGCGACGGGCGCAACACCACCGCGCAGGCCTACCGCGACCTCGACCGCGCGCTCGTCGACAGCATCACCACCACCCGCCAGGCCTTCCGCGACGACATCAACACCGCCCAACGTGTCCTCGGCTTCACTGGCTCCGGCATCCTCGGACTGACCTTGTTCGCCGGCGCCGCGGTGGTGATCGGACTGATCCCGCGTATCCGGGAGTACCGATGATCGACCGGTTCGAGGTTCGGGTACGCATCAAGAAGCTGACGACGTCGGCGGTACTGGTCCTGGCGGTGGGTGCCGCCGCCACCGGCTGCGCCCGGTTCCCCGCACCGGAATCGCCGCCACCGGTCGCGTTCGGAGCACGTCCGCTGCCTCCCGGTGCGCAGACCGATGTGCCGCGCGAGCCGGTGCCGACCTCGCAGAACTGCGACGCGACGGTGAGCCTGCGCCCCGGTGCGATGCCACCCCCCGGCCAGATGCCGCGGGGCAGCACGATGGCGGAGATCCTGGAGAGCGGGCGGCTCATCGTCGGACTCGACATCGGCAGCAATCTGTTCAGTTTCCGCGACCCGATCAGCGGCGACATCCAGGGATTCGACGTCGACATCGCGCGCGCGATCTCGCAAGCCATCTTCGGCGACGAAGCCACCATCGAGTTCCGGGTGCTCAGTTCCGCCGACCGCACCCAGGCGCTCGCCGACCACTCCGTCGACGTGGTGGTGAAGACGATGAGCATCACGTGTGACCGGCTGCAGGATGTGTCGTTCTCAACCCCTTACTACGTTGCCTACCAACGCATTCTGTCGACCCGCAACTCCGGTGTCACCGAACCTCGGCAACTCGTCGGCAAACGCGTGTGCGCCGCCCGGGGCGCCACCTCCATCGGCCGAATACAGGCCATCGTGCCGCGCGTCAGAATGGTCACCACCACCACGTGGGCCGATTGCCTGGTGATGATGCAACAGGGTCAGGCCGACGCGGTCAGCACCGACGACGCCATCCTCGCCGGCCTCGCCGAACAGGACCCGTGGGTGCAACTCGTGGGGCCTAGTCTCGGCGTGGAGTACTACGGTGTCGGAATCCCGAAGGGCCAAGACGACATGGTGCGTTTCGTGAACGGAGTCCTCGAACAGCTCCGCAGCTCAGGACAGTGGCAAGAGATGTACGACCGCTGGTTGTCGATCCTGGGGCCGAGTAACGGACCGCCACAACCGGTGTACAGAGACTGACGGCATGACCGATGAGGAGACGACGGGGAGCATCCGACCGAGCGGCACTGGCCGATCGAGGTGACGTGCTGAGATGACAGGCTGAGATGACAGACGAGGAGTATCGCCCGCAGGCGCCGGCGTCCACAGCGGACGCGGGCGGGGCCGAGGTGGGCACGCAGGCGGTGAGCCGCGATGAGCTCTGCGACGACGAGCCCGCCGACGTGGGTACCCAGGCGGCGTCGGCCGCCGATCTCGACGTCGGCACCCAGCAGGCGTCGGTTGACGATCTCGATGTCGGCACCCAGCAGGCGTCGGTTGACGATCTCGATGTCGGCACCCAGCAGGCCACCCTCGGCGATCTCGACGTCGGAACCCAGTACGCCGACGTTGGGAACGCAGATGACCAGGAAGACGGACCCACCGACCGGGTGTCGGGACGGTCCGGACCGACGATCCCGACCGACGTTATCTCCGCCCTCGGCTCAGGTCGGCGACTGGTGCCGCGCAACCGATCGATGGTGCACGATCGTCGTCTGGGCAGTGGACTCGTCGAGTTGCCCAAGATCACCGACATCGAGCCCGCAGATGCGGTGCTGACCCACCCGGTCATCGCGGAGAGCAAACGCACGTGCTGGCGATGTGGAAAACCGGTCGGACGCACCTCCGGTCCCGGTCAGGGCGATCTCACCGGCGAGTGCCCGCACTGCGGGGTGCGGTATTCGTTCGTGCCCGGCCTCGAGCAGGGCACACTGGTTGCCGACCAGTACGAGATCGCCGGTGCCATCGCACATGGCGGCCTCGGCTGGATCTATCTGGCCATCGACCGCAACGTCTCCGACCGCCCCGTCGTGCTCAAGGGTCTGCTCAATTCGTCGGACTCCGAGGCGCAGGCAGTGGCTGTCGCCGAACGACAGTTCCTCGCGTCGGTGAACCACCCCGGCATCGTCAAGATCTACAACTTCGTGGAGCACGTCAACGAATTCGGTGACCGTTTCGGCTACATCGTGATGGAGTACATCGGCGGGCAGACCCTCAAACAGATCACTGCCGAGGACGAAGGCGGCACCGGGTTGCTGCCCGTCGAGCACGCGATGGCCTACATGCTGGAGGTACTGCCCGCCGTCGGTTACCTGCACTCCGTCGGCCTGGTCTACAACGACGTCAAACCCGAGAACATCATGGTCGGCAGCGACGAGGTGAAGCTGATCGACCTCGGTGCGGTGTCGGCGATCAACGGGTACGGACACCTGTACGGCACACCGGGTTTCCAGGCCCCCGAGATCGTCCGGACCGGCCCGCAGGTGGCCTCCGACATCTACAGCATCGGTCGCACCCTCGCGGCGCTCACCGTGGACATGCCCAAACGCAACGGCCGCTACCTCGACGGCCTGCCCTCCACTGAAGACACCCCGGTGTTCCGAGATAATCCGTCGTATTACCTTCTGCTGCAACGAGCTACGGCCGAAGACCCTGCCGACCGGTTCGCCTCCACCGACGAGATGACGACCCAGGTCCTCAATGTGCTGCGCGAGATCGTCGCCGTGCACACGGGCGTGCCGCGCCCATCGCTGTCCACGGTGTTCACCCCGCAACGCTCGACGTTCGGTACCGATCTGATGTTGGCACCGGTCGACGGTTTCTTCGATCCCGAACAGGCCGCGTTCTACGATCCTGTCGACATCGCCCGGGCGTTGCCGCTGCCGCTGGTCAATCCCGCCGATCCCGCGTCGAGCATGCTCACCTCGGCCGCGTTCTCCGATCCGCGCCAGACCCTGGACTCCATCCATGCGGCCCGCGCCGACGGCTTCTCGTCACTGCTCGGCCGCACCGACAAGCGCAAACACCCGTCCCTGGAGATCGATCTCGCCGAGGTGCGCGCGCATCTGGAACTCGACGACGTCGACACCGCCCTCGCTCTGTTGCGGGATGTCTCGGTGCACCACGGTGATTCGTGGCGCGTGCAATGGTATCTGGCCATCTGCGCGCTGATGAACGACGAGCCAGAGCTGGCCTATGAGCGGTTCAGCGATGTGCTGCAGGCGATGCCCGGCGAGGTGGCACCGAAGTTGGCGGTGGCCGGTACGGCCGAACTCATCGGCCGGTGGCTGTCGGATGAGGGTTTGCCGTCGGAGAGTCACGACGCACGCATAGCCGAACTATTCGATGTCGCCGCCCACCACTATCACGATCTGTGGCTCACCGACCACGGGATCGTGACCGCGGCCTTCGGGCTGGCACGGCTGGCGGTGGCCGCCGGTGACGTCGCGTCGGCCATCGCACCGCTGGACGAAGTGCCGCCCACCAGCAGACATTTCAACACCGCACGCGCGACGGCGGTGATCGCACTGGTGCACGGCAGACCCACCGGCGAGATCACCCGCCAGCAGGTCGTCGAAGCCGCGCGACGAGTGGGCGTGATGCCCGAGGGCGAACCCCGCAAGCAGCGTCTGCTGCTCATCGTGCTCGGCACCGCCCTGGGCTGGGTGCACGAGAATCCCGACACCGATCCCACCCTTCAACCGACCACGCTGCTGGGATATCCGTTCACCGAGCAGGGCCTGCGGGCCGGCACCGAACGCAGTCTGCGAGCACTGGCCCGACAGACCCGGTCCAACCGAGATCACCGGTTCATGCTCGTCGACCTCGCGAACTACGTGCGGCCGGACACGCTCTTCTGAACACGCCACCCCTCGCTGATAGAACAACCCAAAGCCCGCCCCGCTGATCCAGCAGCCCGAAGCCGCCGCTCCTCGAGTAGCCCGAAGCCCCCGCCCCGCTCCTCGAGTAGCCCGAAGCCCCCGCCCCGCTCATCGAGTAGCGTGAAGCCCCCGCCTCGCTGATCGAGTAGCCCGAGGCGCTAGCCGAGGGCGTATCGAGATCAGACAACGCACCCACTCGACCCAAAACAACGCCCAGTCAACGACATACGGCGCCCAACAAACGAGATACCGCGCCCACTCGACGGGAAAGGACGGCCACTCAACGCGGGGTGCTGACGACTTCCGCGGACTGTCGCGCGATGGCCAGTTCCTCGTTGGTGGGGACCACGAGCACCGACACGTCGGCATCGTCCGGCGAAATCCGCCGGGCATCTTTGCTGCGCAGGGCATTACGATCGCGGTCGACGACGATCCCGTAGTTCTCCAGGCCCGCAAGCGCATCGGCGCGCACACTCGCCGCGTTCTCACCGACACCGGCCGTGAACGTGATTGCGTCCACCTTCCCCAACTCGATCATGTACGCGCCGATGTAGCGGCGCAGGCGATGGATGTAGACATCGTAGGCGCGTCGTGCCGCCTCGTCGCCCTGCGCCATCTTCTCGGTGATGGTCCGGAAGTCGTTTTCGCCGCACAAACCCTTCAGCCCGGACTGCTTGTTGAGCAGCGTGTCGATCTGATCGACCCGGAGCTTCGCGACACGGTGCAGGTGCAGCACGATGCCCGGATCGACGTCACCGCTGCGGGTGCCCATCACCAATCCCTCGAGCGGGGTCATCCCCATCGATGTGTCCATCGGCCGACCACCGGCGATCGCCGACGCCGACGCCCCGTTGCCCAGATGCAGGACGATCTGATTGATCGACTCGAGTGGGCGTTCGAGGAACCCGGCCACCTGCTCCGAGACGTACTCGTGGCTGGTGCCGTGAAATCCGTAACGACGAATGGCGTGCATGCTCGCAACGCCGCGGTCGATGGCGTAGGTCGCGGCAGCGTCGGGCATGTCGTGGAAGAAAGCGGTGTCGAAAACCGCCACCGATGGCACCTCCGGCAACAAAGTCCGAGCTGCCTCGATGCCGATCAGGTTGGCTGGATTATGCAGCGGCGCAAGGCTGGAGATTCGCGATATCTCCCCGATCACCTCGTTGTCGATCAGGGTCGGGCGGAAGAAGGTGCGTCCCCCGTGCACCACTCGATGGCCCACCGCCTGCAACCCGGCGCTGCGTAGATCCGTGCCGTGATCGGTGAAGAACCGCATCGCCCGCTCGATGGCCGCATGGTGGTCGGGCAGCTCCGCCGACACGGTCTCGACGTCACCGTTTTGTTCATGGGTGATCGAAGACCCGCTATCACCGATCCGTTCGGCGATGCCGTCAGCCACCACCTGCTGGCTATCGGGATGCACCAGTTGGTATTTCAGCGACGACGAACCGGCGTTGAGAACCAGCACCGCACCGGCGGCCCCCGCGTTCATGCCGGCCCCTCCGTCACGGTCCCGGGTTCACCCTGGGCCTGGATGGCGGTGATCGCCACCGTGTTCACGATGTCGGAGACCAGCGCGCCGCGGGACAGATCGTTGATCGGTTTGTTGAGGCCCTGGAGCACCGGGCCGATGGCGACCGCACCCGCACTGCGTTGTACCGCCTTATAGGTGTTGTTGCCGGTGTTGAGATCCGGGAAGACTAGGACCGTGGCCTGCCCGGCCACCGGCGACTGCGGCATCTTGGTCGCCGCCACGCTCGGTTCCACCGCGGCGTCGTACTGGATGGGACCTTCCACCAGGACCTCCGGCGCTCGTTCTCGTACGAGATCGGTCGCCACCCGCACCTTGTCGACGTCGGCGCCGGAGCCGGACTCACCGGTGGAATACGAGAGCATCGCCACCTTGGGTTCGATCCCGAACTGCGCGGCCGTCTGCGCCGACGAGATGGCGATGTCGGCGAGTTGTTGATCCGTCGGGTCGGGCACCACCGCGCAGTCGCCGTAGGCGAGCACCTTGTCGGCCAGACACATGAAGAACACGCTGGAGACCGTGTTGACGCCGGGCTTGGTCTTGATGATCTCAAAGGCCGGCCGGATCGTGTGTGCGGTGGTGTGCACCGCCCCGGACACCATACCGTCGGCGATTCCGGTGTGTACCATCATCGTGCCGAAATACGAGACGTCGTGCATCATCTCGGCTGCTCGCTCCACGTCCATCCCGCGGTGCTTGCGAATCTCGGTGTACTGGGCGGCGAAATCATCCAGCAGGTCCGACGATCCGGGATCGATCACGTCCACACCGTCGAGGTCGACACCGAGTTCCTGTGCGCGCGTCTGTATCCGGTCCGGTGGGCCGAGCAGGGTGAGGCGGGCGACGCTACGTCGCAACAGGTGTCCGGCTGCGCGCAGAATCCGGTCCTCTTCACCCTCGGGCAACACGATGTGCTTGGGGTTCGCCCGCGCGCGGGCGATGAGGCCGTACTCGAACATCTGTGGGGTGACCACCGATGGCGCCCGCACGTCGAGCACCTTCAGCAACGCCTCCGGGTCGATGTTGCGTTCCATCAACCCCAGGGCCGCATCTATCTTGCGCACCGAATCTCGACCGAGCCGCCCCCGGGTGTGCGCGGCGGTGCGCGCCGTCTCGTAGGTGCCATGTCCGCACGCGATGATCGGCAGCGTCGGTTTGAGGCCTTTCACGAGCGCCTCGATCATCGGATGCGGCCGCAGACCGCCGTTGAGGATGATTCCCGACAGTCTCGGGAAGCTTTGCGCGGTATTGGCGTTGACGAGCGCCAGCAGGACGTCGGAACGGTCGGCGGGCGTGATCACCACCATCCCGTCGGTCAGCCGCTCCAGGATGTGTTCGACGGTCATGCCACCGGCCATCACGTTGAGGGCCTCCCGGTCGAGCAGGGCCTCGTCGCCGCTGTACATGTGCGCACCGAGCGCGGTTTTGAGTTCACCGATCGTGGGGGCGAACAACACCGGGTTCTCCGGCAGACACCAGGTCGGCACCCCGGTCTTGGCGACCTCACGATTGGTGACGTCGAGCAGCTCCGGTTCGCAACGGTTCACCACGATCGCCGCCGTGGTCGCATGCGCGGCGGAGATCTCGGTGAGCAGCAGCTCGGCCAGACCGTGCATCTCCACGGCACTGCGCCCAGACGCCTTGACCGCCAGGATGATCGGCGCCGAGAGGTTTGCCGCGATCCGCGCGTTGTAGCTCAGCTCCGACGGGTTGCCGACGTCGGTGTAGTCGGACCCGACGATCAGGACGGTGTCGCAGGACGCCTCGACGGCGTGGAAGCGGGCCACGATCTCCCCGATCGCCGCTTCCGGGTCGTCGTGCACCTGCTCGTAGGTGACGCCGATACGGTCTTCGTAGGGCAGATCCACCGAGTCCCGATCCATCAGCAGATCGAGGATGTAGTCTCGTTCGCCGCCGCTGGCCCGGGAGATGGGACGGAACACACCGACCCGCCCGCCACGCGCCGACAACAGCGCCAGCAACCCGAGCGCGATGGTCGACTTGCCGGTGTCCCCTTCGGCCGAGGCGAGGTAGATGCTGCGCGACTCGACGGTGTCTGCACCCATGGACTCAGCCTATCGACGATCCGGCGACCACAGGGAGTGCTCGCTGGTGAATTCGAGTTGGATCGATCACGCACGAGGTCGGCATTCGCAGGTCAGAGCAGGATGCCGGGGTTGCAGACGCCGTCGGGGTCCAAGGTGCGTTTGACCGCGCGCAGCGCCTCGACCGCGAGTGTGCCGATCTCGTCGTGGTAGGTGTCGCGGTGGTCGCGGCCGACACCGTGATGATGGGTGATGCTGGCACCGGAAGCGCGGATCGCGGTGTTGGCAGCCGCTTTCGCCGCTGCCCATTGCTCGATCGGGTTCGCTGTCTGTGGGCAGACGACGGTGAAGTAGAGCGAGGCGCCGGCCGCATACACATGGCTGATGTGACACATCACCAGCGGCTCGGTTCCCAGGTCGGCGAGGGTGGTGGTCACCGCATCGGTGACCGCGGCTTTGACCTCCGCCAATCGGGACCAGTAGGTGACGGTCTCCAGGGTCTCCACCAGCACGCCGGCGTCGAGCAGCGGGTCACGCAGATACGGTGCGCGGAACCGACCGGCCCGCCACGCCTGCCCCGGCTCTGTTCCGGCGTAGGTGCCACCGGCCTGACCCAACACCTCGGTGGTCGCGTCACGGCGCCGGTCCACCTCGGCCGCCGCACCCTCATAGCCGACGACCGCCAGACATCCGCCGGTATCGCCGCCGAGGTCGTCGGGGTCGGCGAGGTTGATGGCGGTCTCCACCTCGTCGGACAGCCGCAGCACGGTGGGCATCGGCCCGTCCTGGGCGAGGCGCCGCAGAGCGGCTGCGCCGGCGTCGAAGTCGGCGAAGCGCCAGCCCTCGAATACCCGACGGGTGGGTGTCGGGTGGATGCGGACGGTGACCTCGGTGATGATCCCGAACGCCCCTTCCGATCCGAGGACGAGGTGGCGCAGGTCCGGGCCGGCCGCCGACCGGGGTGCCGTGCCGAACTCGACGGTGCCACGCGGGGTGGCGAGCACCAGATGCTCCACCATCTCGTCGAAGCGACCGTAGCCGGCCGACGACTGACCGGCCGATCGGGTGGCCGCGTACCCGCCGATGCCGGCGCCCGCGTAGGACTGCGGGAAATGCCCGAGGGTGAACCCGTTGGCGCGCAGCAATTCTTCGGCGCGCACGCCACGCAGGCCGGCCTGCAGTGTCGCGGTGCGGGAGATCTCGTCGACCTCCACGAGCTGGTCGAGCCGGTGCAGGTCCACCGACACGACCCCGGCGAACCCGGCACGCTGCGGCGTGAGACCGCCCACCACCGAGGTGCCCCCGGTGAACGGCACCACCGCGACCCGGTGGTGGGCGCACAACTCGAGCAGCCGCACCACGTCGTCGTGGTTTGCGGGTGCGACGACCAGATCGGGGGCGTCGCTGCCGTCACCGCCGCGCAGCGTGAGCAGATCGGTTGTCGAGTATCCACGGGTGTGATCGATGCGATCACGGTGGTCTGCGCTGACATTCGACGCTCCGAGCAGTTTCACCAGCGCGGTGCGGACCGCCTCGGGCACCACGGGTTCGGCGAGCACGACCGCGTCGGGGTCGACACCGGTATCGGCGACCGCATCGGCACCGGCGAGCGCAGCGGCCGCGGCCGGAAGGTCGGCCGGGGTGGTCGGATCACCCCACCGGGGGCGGTGCATCGTCACGGCCCGCAGCGCGGTCTCGTCGTCGGATGTGTTCGACAAGCTCGGTTCGTCGGACATCGGCCCACCTCCTCGTGCGTTACACATTCAGCGTAACTGTCACTCAGGTGGCGGCGTCGGTCACCTCACGATGGCGCGCACCACCAGGTCGGCGACGTCATCGTCGGAGAGCGCACTGTCCGGGATGAGCATCAACGAGTAGATCGTGCGGACCAGGAACTCGGCGGCCCCGCGCGGGTCGGGCCGGAGTTGCGCGGCGATCTCGGGCTGCAGATCGGGCAGGGTCTGCTCCACGATCTGGTGGATCAGTGTCGGGCCCGCCGCAGCTTCGGTGGCCACGAGCGCCCGCACCACCTCTTCGGGTTCGTTGCGCAGCACGTACTGCAGGGCCTCGTGCTCACGGATGTAGGGCAGCACGTTGCGCACCTGCGCACGCACCTTGCCGGCCGCATCGGGCTCGGCGTCGGCCCACTCGCGCAGTTTGACCCGCAAGGTCACGACCTCACGCTCGACGATCGCGGCGATCAGCGCATCCTTGCCACCGAACATCCGGTACGCCGTCGCCCGCGCAACCCCGGCCTGCCGCGCGACCGAGGTCAGGCTCAGCGCCTTCGCCCCGAATCGCGACACCAGCGCCACGCCGACGTCCACCATGCGGTCCCGTTCCATGGGCAATCACGGTATCGGACGAATCGCGCGGTCCGCGGCCACCGCGACCGGCACCGTCAAGCGCCCCCCGAGGCCGATTACGCTCGAGCGCCCGTCACACCGAGAGCTTGCGCAGCCGGGGTGCCAGGTCCTTTTCGAAGTTCTCCAGGAAACGACGCTGGTCGTGCCCGGGCGCGTGGAACACGAGGTGATTGAGCCCCGAGTCGGTGTAGAACTTGACCTTTTCCACCGCCTCGTCCGGGTCGGACGCCACGATCCACCGCTTGGCGACCTGCTCGATGGGCAACTCGTCGGCCAACCGCTCCATCTCCGTCGAGCTGTTCACGCTGTGCTTCTGCTCGGCGGTCAACGACAGTGGCGCCCAGAACCGGGTGTTCTCCAGCGCCAATTCCGGGTCCGGATCGTAGGACATCTTGATCTCGATCATCCGGTCGATCTGCTCGAAATCGCGTTCGGCCTTCTCCGCGCCTTCCTTGACCGCCGGGATCAGCTTCTCCTGATACAGCTCGGCACCCTTGCCCGACGTGCAGATGAACCCGTCACCTGCCCGACCGGCATAGCGGGCGACCACCGGGCCACCCGCGGCCACGTACACCGGGATCGGCTGCTCGGGCACGTCGTACATGTAGGCGCCCTGCGTCTTGTAGTACTCACCGTCGAAGTTCACCTCCTCGCCAGTCCACAACTCACGCATCAGCCTGATCGACTCACGCAGCCGGGCGAAACGCTCCTTGAACTCCGGCCACTCACCCTGAAATCCGGTCGCGTACTCGTTGAGCGCCTCACCGGTACCCACACCGAGCATGATCCGACCCGGATACATGCAGCCCATCGACGCGAACGCCTGGGCGATCACGGCCGGGTTGTAGCGGAACGTGGGCGTCATGACCGACGTCCCGATCTGCACCCGCTCGGTGCGCTCGCCGACCGCCGCCATCCACGCCAACGAGAACGGGGCATGACCACCGTTGTGCCGCCACGGCTGAAAGTGATCGCTTACCGTCACCGAATCGAGCCCGTGCTCCTCGGCCAACACGGCGATCTCCACGAGTTCCCGCGGATCGAACTGCTCCGCCGACGCCTTGAGACCGAGTTTGAGTTCTGCTGCCACGCTGTTACCTCGTTTTCGTCCATCACGTATTCGTTCGTCCCCGATCGATCACTCCGTATCCAACCTACTCAGGCTCAGCGCACGCGGTTCGTCCCCCGGGTACCGCTTCCTCCGGCGGTGGCAGAAGGACAACGAACAGGTGTCGGCGGACGCACCGTTTGCGCCGGTGGACCTCAAGTTGACTTGAGGTTCTACCGTGGTGGGATGAGCATGCAGTCGGTCGCATGGGACACCATGTACAAAACGATGAACGCGCCGCAGGGACGCACGCTGCGCGGTGAACGGCGCGCCACCATGCGTCGGATCGGCGGCTTCGCAAAACCGCATCGTCGGCGCATCGTCCTGTTCCTCGGGTTGTCGGTGTTCACCGCCTTGTTGACGGTGGCGACACCGCTGCTGGCCGGGCGGGTGGTCAATCTGATCACCGGTGGTGGCAGTGGCGGTGCCATCGCCGGACTGGCGGTGCTGATCGCGGGTATCGCGCTCGTCGAGGCCGGATCGGGGATCGCGCTGCGGTGGTTGTCGTCCAATATCGGTGAAGGACTCATCCTGGATTTGCGCCGTGCGGTGTTCGACCACGTGCAGAAGATGCCGGTCGCCTTTTTCACCCGCACGCGGACCGGCGCGTTGGTCAGCCGACTCAACAACGATGTCATCGGCGCACAACGTGCGTTCAGCGACACGCTGTCGGGGGTGGTGTCCAACGCGGTGACGCTGGTGCTCACGCTGGGCGTGATGATCGCGATCAGCTGGCAGATCACTCTGCTCGCACTGGTGCTGTTGCCTATCTTCGTGGTGCCGGCGCGGCGCATGGGCAAACGGATGGCGGCCCTGTCCCGCGAGGCCGCCGAGTACAACGCGCGCATGTCGACGCAGATGACCGAGCGGTTCTCAGCTCCTGGTGCGACGTTGGTCAAGCTATTCGGACGTCCCGAGGTGGAGTCGGCGGAGTTCGCCGATCGCGCCGACCGGGTGCGCGACATCGGCGTACGGCGCGCGATGCTGCAGAACTACTTCATGACGGCACTGACACTGGTGTCCGCGCTCGCCTTGGCACTGGTCTACGGGCTGGGCGGCTGGCTGGCGGTCGGCGGGCACCTGTCCGCGGGCGCCGTGGTGTCGCTGGCGCTGCTGCTGACCCGGATGTATGCGCCGCTGACCGCGCTGGCGAATGCGCGGGTGGAGATCATGAGCGCGTTGGTCAGCTTCGAGCGTGTCTTCGAGGTGCTGGACCTGACGCCGTTGATCGCCGACAAACCCGACGCCCGCACGGTGCCGGCAGGCCCGGTGTCGGTGCGCTTCGACGACGTGTCCTTCGCCTACCCGTCGGCCGACAAGGTGTCGCTGGCGTCGCTGGAAGAGGTTGCCCAACTGGACAACCGCGGTGGTTCGACGGTCCTGCACAACATCGACCTCGACGTGCCGGAGGGCACCATGACCGCGCTCGTGGGCAGTTCAGGCGCCGGCAAGTCGACCATCGCCAATCTCGCGACCAGGCTCTACGACGTCGATTCCGGTTCGATCACTCTCAACGGGGTCGATCTGCGCGATCTGCGCAGCGCCTCGGTCCACCGCACCGTCGGTTTGGTGACGCAGGACGGTCACCTGTTCCACGACACGGTTCGAGCCAACCTGGCGCTGGCGAATCCGGCCGTGTCCGAGGCGCAGATCTGGGATGCGTTGCGTCGCGCGCGCCTCGATGCACTCGTGTCGGCCCTGCCCGATGGCCTCGACACCGTCGTCGGCGAGCGCGGCTACCGCCTGTCCGGCGGCGAACGCCAGCGGCTGACCATCGCGCGGCTGCTGCTGGCCCAACCGTCGCTGGTGATCCTCGACGAGGCCACCGCACATCTGGACTCGACGTCGGAGGCGGCGGTGCAGGAGGCGCTGGCCGAGGCCCTGGTCGGTCGGACGTCGATCGTGATCGCCCACCGACTCTCGACGATCCGGGCCGCCGACGAGATCGCGGTTCTGGAGGGTGGGCGGATCGTCGAACGTGGCGATCACGCGACGCTGCTGGCCCGCAACGGCCGCTACGCCGAGCTGTACCGCACCCAGTTCGCCGACGACGCCGACGGCGATGAGCACGAACTGACCGCCTGAGCCTGCCGAGAGAGCCCCACATCTCGCCGAGCGACTCCGGCCCACGCTCGCCGGTCACTGCTCCGGAGTCGCCGCCCAACCGTGAAAAGTGAGTTCGCGCACCACGATCACCGGACCATCGGGTCGGTCGGTGCGGTAGTGGGAGTACTTCGCGGCCAGGCGGTCGATCGCACGTGTGCCGAGTTCACTCTCGGCGTCGGCCACATCGGCGCGGCCGTCCACACGAACCCACCAGAGGCCCGACCACTCCTCGGTGTAGTGGTCGGCGAGTAGTGATACGGCCGGATTCGCCGCGATGTTGGCAAGGCGCCGGAGCTGCTGTGTGCGTTTGGGTTTGTGATCGACGCACGACACCACGATGTCGTCGAACAGCGCGAAGACCACCGGAACGAGGTGCGGGCGGGCATCGGCACCCACCGTGGCCAGCCGCGCCACTCGAGCCGAGGCGAACCGGTCTCGCGCGGACATCACCGGGAGTTGCCCGCCGACGACGCTCGCGGCACGAGCGCGGGTTCTGTCGGTGACATTTCGGGTTCTGTCGGCGACGGGAGGGTCATTCGGGCGGGGTGTCGCCGGGGCGGGTGTCGTCGGTGCGCGGCTGCCGGCTCGGCGGGCGCGGCCGCCGGAACTGCAACACGATCAGCCCGATGTTGACCACCACGATGGCGATTCCCAGACCCACCCAGACCCATCGTCCTTCCTGCCACCAATTGACCGTCAACAAGGCCACGCAGACCAGCAAGATCGCCGACCCGACGATGGTCATCCCGCGGGAAAAGGTCTGCGCTCCGCGTGCGAAGTCGTTGTTGATCATCGAAAAATGCTCATCTCAGGTGTTGACTACGATCACCACCGCGATCGCGACGGCCACCACCACTATCCCAACGATCAGGAACGTGACATGCGAGGGGCCGGGCATCTCGCCACCGTCGCGCAGGGCGTTCATCGTGCGTCGCCACCGCCACGCACCGAGCAGGGCGATGGCACAACCCAATCCGACCATCACCAGCCCCAGCGCAGTCTCCAGCACGGGATGTTCGATGTCGGCGGCGACATAGACCACGGCAACCCCGGCCGCCATGAACCCCAACGCGGTGCGCACCCAGGCGAGCACCGTGCGTTCGGCGGCCAGCGTGAAACGCGCATCGATGGCGCCGGGCACCGTCGGGGCGCTCGCGCCGGTGGTCGTCGGGGCGGTCTGAGACTCAGCCGGCCCGTTGGCCCTCTCGATGCTCAGTGTCCTTGGCCTTTCGGATGGCGTCGGCGGCAAACGCCGCGATCACGTCGATGGCGTGCATGCTCTCCGGGTGCCGGGTGGACAGCACCGGGAAGGCGTGCACCTGCCAAGCGTAGCTGTGGGCCACGGTGTCGACACCCGCATCATCGAGCGTCTCGACGAGCTCGATGACGTCGGCTTCGAGCATCTCACCCTCGGCGGTGACCATCACCGTCGGCGGGAACGCCGCATCGGCGAGGTCGGTGATGCGGCGCACCCCGTTGAAGACCACCGGACCACGCGCGAACAGCGGTGCGAGCTCGGCCATCTTGCTGCGCGGGATGTAGGCGTCGGAGCGGCTGGACCGATCCGGGTGGGTGCCGACGTCGAGGTCGAGCAACGGCGAAATCCCCACGAAGGCGGTGGGCATCGGCAGTCCCTCGTCGATGGCGGCCTCGATCACCTTGCCGGCCAGGAAGCCGCCCGCGGAGTCACCCGCGACGATGACGCGCCGGTAGCCCCGTTCCGACACCAGTTCTCGGTAGGCGCCGGCGGCGTCGGCCACCGAGGTACCGACCCCGGCCGCGGGCAGCTGGCGATACTCCACCGAGAACACCGGCAGCTCGCAGGATCGCGACAGCCGACTCGCGATCGAGCGGTGCGAGCCCAGTCCGCAGACCACGAACGCGCCGCCGTGCAGATAGAGGATGGCCGTCTCCGCATCGCGCCGCGATGGTCCCGCGGGCAGGATGAGTTCGACCGGACGACCCGCCAGCGTCATCCGCTCACGCACCACGCCGGCCGGGCGCGGCCCGACCGCGAGCGCCCGGTCTATCAGGAACAGACCCGCCATCCCCGGCCTGTTCAGCGGCCACAGCGAGAGTGTGGGGCGCAGCAGACCGCGGCTGCCGACCCACATGGCATAGGACAGCAGACTCGGGGCGCGGTGATGCACGATCGGCATGGCTCACATCCTCGTCGTCTGGCGATCGGCGGTACGCATTGCCGACGCAGCACGTCCGTTGCTCACATGCTGAGATGGCGTCAGTGCGAAAACTACACGGATCGGGCGTTCCGATCTCGGTTTCGTAGACCGTTTACCACACCATCGATGGGCGCAAACGTCGCGGTGCGTGCGCCACGCCCCGTTCACCTGCGTCACAGACACTGCTGGGAGCTCTCGGTTATATTCTCCGTTCCATGCCGAATCGATGGTGGTGATACGTGGTCATTCCGGCCCAGTTCCTGTTGTCGTCGCAGGCCAGCGCACCGCGAACCCTGTGCGACGTCCTCGATGACACCGCTCGGTCGTACCCGGATTCACCGGCCATCGACGATGGTGACCTGACTCTCACCTACTCCGAGTTGCTCGCTTTGGTACGCCGCGGCGCCGAGAACCTCGGTGACGCGGGAGTCGGCCGCGGCGGGCGTGTCGGCATCCGGATGCCCTCGGGCAGCCGCGATCTGTACGTGGCGATCTTGTCCACGCTCTACGCCGGGGCCGCCTACGTTCCCGTCGACGCCGACGACCCCGCCGAACGTGCGGAGCTCGTCTTCGGTGAGGCGGGCGTGGACGCCATCATCGACGCCGAGGGTGTGCACCCGACCGAAGGACGCACGCCGGTCCCGGCGCAGCGCCCGACGGTCGATGACGACGCGTGGATCATCTTCACCTCGGGTTCCACCGGTACCCCGAAGGGTGTGGCCGTCACCCACCGCAATGCGGCCGCGTTCGTCGACGCCGAGGCCCGCATGTTCCTCGTCGACGACCCGCTGGGGCCCGAGGACCGGGTACTGGCTGGACTGTCGGTGGCCTTCGACGCCTCCTGCGAGGAGATGTGGCTGGCCTGGCGTTACGGGGCCTGTCTGGTGCCTGCACCCCGATCGCTGGTGCGCAGCGGCATGGATCTCGGACCATGGTTGGTGCAGCGCGACGTCACGGTGGTGTCGACGGTGCCCACACTGGCATCGCTGTGGCCGCCGGAAGCGCTCGAGGCCGTGCGGCTGCTGATCTTCGGCGGCGAGGCCTGCCCGCCGGAACTGGCCGAGCGGCTGGCCGTCGAGGGCCGCGAGGTGTGGAACACCTACGGTCCCACCGAGGCCACCGTGGTGGCGTGCGCGGCACCGCTCGATGGCCGCGGCCCGGTGCGTATCGGATTGCCACTGCCGGGTTGGGATCTGGCCGTGGTGGGAGCCGATGGCCAGCCGGTGGGCGAGGGCGAGGTCGGTGAACTCGTCATCGGTGGCGTCGGCCTGGCACGTTATCTGGACCCGGCCAAGGACGCCGAGAAGTACGCACCGATGCCGACCCTGGGTTGGGAACGGGCCTATCGCAGCGGCGACCTCGTGCGGCTCGATCCGGCCGGTCTGCTGTTCCAGGGTCGCGCCGACGACCAGGTGAAGGTCGGTGGGCGGCGCATCGAGCTCGGCGAGATCGACAATGCGCTCCAACAGCTTCCGGGCGTCAGTGGCGCGGCCGCGGCGGTCCGCAAGTCGGCCGCCGGCAACAGTCTGTTGGTGGGCTATCTGGTGTCGCCGCACCCCAACTTCGACGTCGCCGCCGCACATCGACTGCTCACCGAACAGCTGCCGGCGCCCATGGTTCCTCGGCTGGCGCTGGTGGATGAACTCCCGACACGAACGTCGGGCAAGGTGGACCGCAATGCGCTGCCCTGGCCGCTCCCGGGGAGCTCTGGTGCGGCAAAAAAAGACGATGACGGTGACGATCTCACCGACACCGAGGCCTGGATGGCCCAACGATGGACCGACGTCCTCGGCGTCACCGTCGACGACGCGAAAGCCGACTTCTTCGCCGAAGGTGGCGGCTCCCTGGCCGCCGCGCAGCTGGTAACCGCACTGCGGGAACGCTATCCCGATATCACCGTCGCCGACCTCTACGACCATCCTCGTCTGGGTTCGCTGGCCGAACTGCTCGACGGTCGCACCCCGGTGACGGTCGTGCAGGAACGTGACATCACGCCGACCCCGCGCAGCACCGGGTGGTCACAGATCCTGCTGTCGGTGCCGCTGACCACCCTCACCGGTCTGCAGTGGGCGACCTGGCTGGGCGTGGTCAACAACATCGCGGTGGAGGTGGTGGCGCGCGCCGACCGGGATGTGCCGTGGCTGGTTCCGGTGAACTGGTGGGTACTGCTCGTGGCGTTCCTGCTGTTCATCACCCCACCCGGCCGGATGGTGATCGCCGCGGCCGGCGCGCGTCTGCTCCTGGCCGGGGTGACTCCCGGCAGCTACCCGCGCGGCGGAAGCACCCATCTGCGGTTGTGGGTGGCCGAACGCCTGCTCGACGCGAGCGGTGCGGCCAACCTGTCCGGTGCACCGTGGATGATCTATCTGGCCCGCGCCCTCGGCGCCACCGTCGGCCGGGGCGTCGACCTGCACACCATTCCGCCGGTGACCGGCTTCCTCACCATCGGCGAGGGTGCGTCGGTGGAACCCGAGGTGGACATCGCCGGATGGTGGATCGACGGCGACACCGTCCACATCGGTGAGATCGTCATCAAACGCGGCGCCTCCATCGGGGCGCGATCGACGTTGCTTCCGGGTGCAGTGATCGGACGCGACGCCGAGGTGGCTGCCGGGTCGGCAGTTCGTGGTCGGGTCAAGGCACGCCAGCACTGGGCGGGCTCACCGGCGGTGAAGGTCGGCAAGGCCGATCACCCGTGGCCCGAACACCGACCACCGCGCGGTTCGATGTGGGTGCCGATCTTCGGACTGTCGTCGATGGTGCTGGCCGCGATCCCGCTGATCGCGCTGGCCGCCGGACTCGCGGTGATGGGCTCGTGGGCCATCCATGCCGATCGGCTACGCAGCGTCGCCCTGCGCTGCCTGGTCCTGCTGCCGGCCGCCACCGTGACCAGCCTGCTCGTGTTCGCGTTGATCACCGCGATCTTGGTGCGGCTGCTGTCGATTGGGCTCACCAAGGGCTATCACCCGGTGCGATCACGCGTCGGCTGGCAGGTGTGGATGACCGAACGCTTGATGGACGCGTCTCGCACCTACCTGTTCCCGCTGTACGCGAGCCTGTTGACGCCGTGGTGGTTCCGGTTACTCGGGGTCAAGGTGGGTGCGGGCACCGAGATCTCCACCGCGCTGGTGTTGCCGAAGTTCACCACGGTCGGCGACGGAGCGTTTCTCGCCGACGACACGATGGTGGCGTCCTACGAACTCGGCGGCGGATGGCTGCACATCGACGAGGCCAAGATCGGCAAGCGGTCGTTCCTGGGCAACTCCGGGATGACCGGACCGGGACGTAAGGTGCCGAAGAACGGCTTGGTCGCGGTGTTGTCGGCGACGCCGGATCGCGCCAAGTCGGGGTCGAGCTGGCTGGGCAGTCCCCCCGTCCGATTGCGGCGCACCACCGCCGAGACCGACACGTCACGCACGTTCGATCCCCCGGTGCGTTTGAAGGTGGCCCGCGCCGTGGTGGAGACCCTGCGCATCATCCCGGTGATGGTGTCGTTCGGACTCGGCCTGTTCATGCTGTTGGGGCTGCAGTACATCGGTCAGCATGTGTCCTGGTGGGCGGCGGACCTGCTCAGCGGTGTGCTCCTGTTGGTGGCCGGCGCGGCCGCATGCTGCATCGCGGCGGCGGCGAAATGGTTGGTGGTGGGTCGGATCCGGGTGTCGGAGCATCCGCTGTGGAGTTCGTTCGTGTGGCGCAACGAGTTGTCTGACGCGTTCGTGGAGACCGTCGCGGCCCCGTGGTTCGCCAATGCGGCCACCGGCACACCGATCCTGAACCTCTGGCTACGCATGCTGGGTGCCCGGATCGGCCGCGGTGTGTGGTGCGAGACCTATTGGCTGCCGGAGGCCGATCTGGTGACCCTCGGCGACGGCGCCACGGTCCAGCGCGGGTGTGTGGTGCAGACGCATCTGTTCCACGACCGGGTGATGGCAATCGATCGGGTCACCCTGGAGGCCGGTTCCACGCTGGGTCCGCACTGTGTGGCGCTGCCCGCGTCAGGCCTGGGCGAGAGCGCGACCGTCGGGCCCGCGTCGTTGGTGATGCGCGGCGACGTCGTCCCCGCTCACACCCGCTGGCAGGGCAACCCCATCGCCCCGTGGCGGAAGTGACCGCGCCCCACCGATGATCGAGTAGCCCGCGAGCCGCCAGGCGAGCGAGCGTATCGAGATCCTCGTCACCGGATCTCGATACGCCTCGCCTAGCGGCTCGGCTACTCGATCGGCGGATAAAGCCGCGCGCGGAACCGCCTACGGATGACACCGCGTACGGAACCGCCGACCGCTGGACCGGTGTGTCGACCCCGCCGACGGATGACACCGCGCGCCGACCCGCCGACGGCTGGTGCGTCAGTCGACGACTGCGCCGCGACGCCGGCGGCGGAAGACGTAGTGGTCGGCGGCGGCGGAGCCGGCCTGGGCGAAGCCGACCGCGAGCAGACCACCGATCAGCGCCAGCGGGAGCTCGTAGCCGCCGTCGGCGGCCCAGAAGCCCGCGTCCCAATGGGCGTAGGCGATGGCGCCGATCATGTCGGCGATCAGCAGGATCGCGACGATGGGCAGGAACAGGCCGAGAATCAGCAGGATGCCGCCGACGAACTCCACCCACGTGGCGTACTGCGCCGCGAGATTCGGCGCGGGTATCCCCATCGAATCGAAAGCGCGCTCGGTGGCGTCGATTCCGTTGGTGTGCAGCTTCTGCCAGCCGTGCATGATGAAGATGTAGCCAAGAATCAGTCGTGCCAAGAAAAACGTCCCACTGCGAATGCCGAACATTGCTCTCCCTTGTCGTCCCGACCATCACAACCGGACTACGGTCCGCTTGATCTACACTTTCTCACGCCATCGCCGTCGCATGCACACGGCACCCGACAGGTAACCTGAGTCTCCGCAACACCACGCGACATCAAGGCGAATACCCCGTTCGCGTGCCGTGACACATTGCGCCGCGTTCGAACACAGATCGGAGAGTCAGTGCCGGGAAAGTCGGCGAAGGGTCCACGAGAACCGCTGCTGGGCGCCCCGCTGGATGCACTCGACCCATACCTGCCCGACAACGGCAACCTCGGCTACCGCATCTCGCGCTACGACCTCGACCTCGAGTACAAGGTGTCACCCAACCGACTATCCGGGGTGGCGACGCTGACTGCAACGTCCTTTGTCGCGCTGCGGAAGTTCACACTCGATCTCGCCTCGTCGCTGTCGGTGTCGCGCGTGACGGTCAACGACAAGCGGGCCCGTTACAGTCACCGCAGCCGCAAGCTGTCGATCACCCCGGATGCCCCGGTACCGCCGGGCGGGGCGATGACCATAGTCATCCGCTACGCCGGCACCCCCCGCCCTATCCGCGGTGCGTGGGGTGAGGTCGGTTGGGAGGAGCTCTCCGAGGGCGCTCTGTGCGCCAACCAGCCCAACGGCGCGGCATCGTGGTTCCCCTGCGACGACCACCCGAGCGCCAAGGCGCCCTACCGGATATCCATCACCACCGACAGCCCCTACTACGCGCTCGCCAACGGGGTGCTGGAATCCAAACGGTCCCGGGCCGCACAGACCACTTGGGTGTACCAGCAGGTCGAGCCGATGCCCACCTACCTCGCGTCGATCCAGATCGGTCCGTACGTCAAGAAGACGTTGGCCAGCAAGCCGATCCCCGTCGACGCCGTGCTGCCGGGACGGCTGGTGTCCAACCTCGACGTCGATTTCGGGCGCCAGGTCGAGATGATCGACACCTTCGTCGAGATGTTCGGGCCCTACCCTTTCCCCCGCTACACCGTGGTGATCACCGACGACGACCTCGACATCCCGATCGAGGCGCAGAGCTTCTCCACCTTCGGCGCCAATCACTGCGACGGCTCCCAACGCGCCGAACGGCTCGTCGCCCATGAGCTGGCCCACCAGTGGTTCGGCAACTCCGTCACACTGTCACGCTGGCGCGACATCTGGCTGCACGAGGGATTCGCCTGCTACGCGGAGTGGCTGTGGAGTCAGCGTTCAGGCGGCAAGAGCGCCACCGAATGGGCACACCACTACTACGACAAACTCGCAGCGAACCCCGTGCGCGCCACCCTCGCCGATCCCGGACCGCGCCGGATGTTCGACGACTGGGTCTACAAACGTGGTGCACTCACCTTGCACGCCCTGCGTCTGACCATCGGCGACGGCAACTTCTTCGCCCTGCTCAAACGGTGGACGGACAAATATCGGTACGGTTCGGCGACCACCGAGGACTTCATCGCGCTGGCCGCCAACTACTCGACCATGTCGCTGACCCACCTGTGGGACGAGTGGCTCTTCACCGCGGCGTTGCCGGACTTCCCCGGTCCGTCCTGAGCATGATCGACGAGCTCGGCCGATGACCGGCGAGACGGCCGCGACGCGGCGCACCTCCGGCGCCATCGGCCGGGTCACCGTGGCCACGCTGATCGCGGCCGCGTCCGGTTACGTGGTGCTGCTGTTGGCGGCCCGTCAGCTCGGCGCAGCGGGCTACGGCGTGTTCGCGGTGTTCTGGGCCGCCTACGGGATGGTCACCGGCGCCCAGAACGGGCAGTTGCAGGAGACCACCCGCGCCATCCGGGCCGGTATCGACGGCGCCACCGCACCGGGTCGTCGGCCGTGGCTGATCAACGGCGCCATCGGAGTGACGATCGGCCTGCTGGTCGCAGTGACGTCTCCGCTGTGGAGCGGGCTGGTCTTCGGCGAACAGCGCGGGCTGTCGGTGCTGCTGCTGGCCATCGGCGTCGCATCGTTCGGGGTGTACGCCCACCTCGCGGGCACATTGTCGGGGGCGGTGTCCTGGGGTGCGTTCGCGATGCTGCTGTCGGTGGACGCGGTGATCCGTCTTGTCGGCGCCGTGCTCACGGTGGTGTTCGACGGCGACGTGACCGCGTTTCTGGTGATCACGGTGATCGGCTCGGTGTCCTGGATGGTGCTGTTGGCGACGTCGCCTGCCGCCCGCGCGGCAGTCTGTCTGCCCGCCGATGTCACCGCGCGCCGATTCACCGGCAACACGGTGACCGCGATGGCGGCCGCCGCGGCCAGCGCGGTGCTGGTGATGGGTTTCCCGGTGCTCATCACCGCGACCGGCGCCGACGCCGACCCCGCTGCGGTGGGCGCGGTAGTGCTCGCCGTGACGCTGACCCGTGCGCCGCTGTTGGTGCCGCTGAACAGCTTTCAAGGGGTGTTGATCACGCGTTTCGTCGACGCCGGTCGACGGTTGGGGGCGGCGTTGCGAGCCCCGTTCGTCGCCGTCGCCGCGATCGGCGTGGTGGGGTCGGGGGCCGCGTGGCTGATCGGACCCTGGCTGCTCACGGCGGTATTCGGCGCGGATTTTCGGCTCAGCGGCGCCGCGCTGGCCGCGTTCACCCTGGGTGCGACGACACTGGCGTTGCTGACCGTGACGGGGGCGGCCACGATCGCCGTCGGCGCACACCGCTGGTATGCGGCCGGCTGGTGGGTGGCGACGCTCGCCTCGATCGGGTTGTTGCTGCTACCGACCGACGTGACGGTCCGCGTGGCGATCGCGTTGCTCGGCGGCCCGGTGGTGGGGATGGCGGTTCACGGTGTGGTGTTGGCCGGGCGCAGTCGGCCCGCGGTGGCCAGCACACGCGATTGAGCGTGGTTGAGCCGCGACGTCGCGTGCAGGCGGGCGGCACGCGCGGCACGCGGCCAGCCTCGCTGCGCGCACCGGCGGGCTTCCTCGGCGAAGAAGGCGTTCTCCTCGGCGAACCGTCGTCCGTCGACGGCCTGCACCGAACTCACCGACGCCTCATGCCGGCGATATCGGAACGCCACGCGCGCATCGTGCACGAGCGAGCCGCCGCGGGCCGCCAGGTCGACGAGCAGGGCAAGGTCGAGCACGATGTCCAGCCCCGGCCGAAACCCGACCTCGCGGACCGGATCGGTACGCCACAGCAGCGACGGAAAATAGGTCCAGTTGCCGTGGTAGAGGCTGGTCGCCATGGCTTCCCCGCGCAGCACGGCCGGCCGGCCGGGCTGCGCGCGCGGCGTCAACAGGGTCTTGATCCGGTCTCCGAGTGGGCGCACCACACGACCGTCGTCGTCGATGACCTCCACCCCCGGGGCGATGACCGTCGCCTGCGGATGGTCGCGGGCCAACGAGCGCACGCCCGCCACGTAGTCGGGCAGCATCACGTCGTCGCAGCCCATCACCACGAAGTACTCGGCCTCCACCAGTTCCACGCATCGCCGGAAGTTTCCGTTGACACCCAGATTGGTCTCGTTGCGCAGGTAGTGGATGCGCGGATCGGCCACAGACGCCAGCCACGCGGCGGGCTCCGGGTCGGGATAGCAGTCGTCGATGACGACGAGCCGCAGGTCTCCGTCACTCTGGTCGAGCACGCTGGTGACCGCCTGCCGGAACTGGGCGACGTCGCCGTAGAACGGCATCATCACGTCGATCGGCACCCGACCAGGGTAGGTCATGGCGACAGTCCGCTCGGCTAGGGTTACCCGCATGACCTCCGGCGCCACCAGCAACGATGACGTGTGGCTGGTGATACCCGTTTTCAACGAGGCGCAGGTGATCCGGGATGTCGCGGCGAATGCGGCGAAGACCTTTCCCAACATCGTCTGCGTCGACGACGGCAGCCGCGACGATTCCGCCGCGCAGATCCGAGCGGCGGGAGTACGACTGGTACGGCATCCGGTCAATCTCGGTCAGGGTGCGGCCATCCAGACCGGCGTCGAGTATGCGCGCGCACAACCGGGAGCTCGGTATTTCGTCACCTTCGACGCCGACGGACAACATCGGGTCGACGACGTCGTCGCGATGATCGAGCGGCTGCGCACCGAGCCCGTCGACATCATCGTCGGCACCCGCTTCGCCGAGGGGCGCAGCGAGTCGGTGCCGCTGCTGCGACGAATGGCGTTGCGCACCATCGTCTTTCTCAGCCCACGAACACGACGCCTCGGACTGACCGACGCCCACAACGGATTACGCGCCTTCAACAAGACCGTGGCCGACGACCTCGACCTGGTGATGGCCGGGATGAGTCATGCTTCGGAGTTCGTGGCCCTCATCGACCATCACGGCTGGCGGGTGGCCGAGCAGCCCGTCACCATCTTGTACACCGACTACTCCCGGGCGAAGGGACAGTCCCTGATCAATGGCGTCAACATCGTCGCCGACGGACTGCTGCACCCGCGAATGAGGAAGTGAGCACCACATGATCTGGCTGCAGATCCTCGCCATCGTCGGGCTGGTGGTACTGGTGGCGTTCTTCGTCGTCAACCGCGGCACCGCTCGCGCCTCGGCGGGCGTGAAGATCCTGTTCGTGGTGTTTGTGGCATTCGGCCTGTACGCAATGCTTCGCCAGGACGACATCACCTGGCTCGCCAACAAGATCGGCATCCAACGTGGCCTCGACCTCGTGTTGTTCCTGTTGGTGATCGCCTTCGCGTTCACTACCGTGTCGACCTACCTACGATTCCGCGAGCTCGAGATCAAGTACGCGAGATTGGCGAGGGCGGTTGCCCTGCGCGACGCGGAGAATCAGCAGAAACCCTAGGCCGCCAAGTCTTGACACGGTAGTCGACCCCTTCGCGTCGAGAGAACCCCAAAAATCGCCGAGAGAACCCAGCTTCTCGCCGACGGCATCCGATTGTGGTGGGGCTGGGTTCTCTCGGCGATTTTTGGGGTTCTCTCGACTACCGTGTCAAGACTTGGGGAGGTTAGGTCGCGAGGGTGCGCAGGTAGGTGGTGACGTCGTCGTGGTTCGGGAGCAGGCCGGAGTCCCGAGCCTCCGACAAGCCCGGCGCGGCAGTGTCTTTCGCCGACAGCTCGTAGCTCAACGGGCTACCGTCACGAGCGGTGTTCGGCCACTCGATGCCCAGTTCCGCGTCGAGGGGGTTGATGCCGTGTTCGGCGCCCGGGTTGTAGCCGGTCGAACAGAGGTAGGTGACCGTCGAGCCGTCGGCGAGCGAGCAGAAGGCGTGACCGAGCCCCTCGGAAAGATACACCGCACGGCGGTCGACGTCGTCGAGCAGCACCGTGTCGTAGGTGCCGAAGGTCGGCGACCCGACCCGGATGTCGACGATGACGTCGAGAATCGCGCCCGACGGACAGGTCACGTACTTGGCCTGCCCGGGCGGGACGTCGGCGAAGTGCACACCACGTAGTACGCCCGCCGCCGACACCGAGAGGTTCACCTGGGCGAGGTCGAGCCGATGGCCGATCGCCTCGGCGAGCAGATCTGCCTTGAACACCTCCGCGAACAGACCGCGATCGTCTCCGTGCTGCACCGGGGTCAGTTCCCACGCCCCGTCGATCGCTAGTGGTCGCAACTTCATGTCAGAAGCCCTTTCCGCGGTCGAGTAGCTCCAGCAGGTAGCCGCCGTAGCCGGATTTGCGGAGTTTCTCGGCGCGTATCCGCAATTCGTCATCGTCGATGAAACCGCGTCGCCAGGCGATCTCTTCGGGCACCGCGATCTTGAGTCCCTGCCGCTGCTCGACGGTTCGGACGAAATTGCCGGCGTCGAGTAACGAGTCGAAGGTGCCGGTGTCGAGCCATGCGGTGCCGCGCGGCAACACCTGCACCGCCAGCCGCCCCTGCTCGAGGTAGTGCGCGTTGATGTCGGTGATCTCGTATTCACCGCGGGCGCTAGGGGCGAGGTTGCGCGCGATCTCGACCACGTCGTTGTCGTAGAAGTACAGGCCCGGCACCGCGTAGTTGGAACGCGGGTGCTGCGGCTTCTCCTGTAACGCCACCGCACGACCGCTTTCGTCGAAGTCCACCACCCCATACGCCGACGGGTCGGCCACCCAGTAGGCGAAAATGGCGCCGCCGTCCACGTTTTCGAATCCCTGTAGCTGACTGCCCAATCCCGGGCCGTAGAAGATGTTGTCTCCCAAGACCAGCGCGACCGACTCATCACCGATGTGATCGGCACCGAGCACGAATGCCTGTGCGAGTCCGTCGGGCGACGGTTGCGTCACGTACGTCAGGTTGATGCCGAATTGCTCACCGGTGCCCAGCAGCCCGCGGAATGCGGCGCTGTCGTGCGGCGTGGTGATGATCAGGATGTCGCGGATGCCGGCGAGCATCAACGTCGACAGCGGATAGTAGATCATCGGCTTGTCATAGACCGGCACCAATTGCTTACTGACGCCCTGGGTGATGGGGTGCAGGCGGGTGCCCGTGCCTCCGGCGAGGATGATGCCGCGCATAGCGCCCAGCCTAGGGCATGGCGCACACGTCCCACCCGGTCACCGCGCCCGACGGTACAGTGACGGTCGTCCAACGGAAGGGTCGAGTCATGCGGGTTCTGGTCACCGGGGGTGCCGGTTTCATCGGCGCCAATTTCGTGTTGCGCACGCTCGCGCAACGCCCCGACGTCGAGATCACCGTGCTCGACAAACTCACCTACGCCGCCAACCCGGCCACCCTGGAGTCGGTCGCCGACCGCATCGATCTGGTCGTCGGCGATGTCGCCGACGCCGCGCTGGTCGATCGGCTGGTCGCGGCCGCCGACGTGGTGGTGCATTTCGCCGCCGAATCCCACAACGACAACTCGCTGGCCGATCCGTCGTCGTTCGTGCAGACCAACCTCGTGGGCACGTTCGCCCTGTTGGAGGCCGTCCGCCGCCACGACGTGCGGTATCACCACATCAGCACCGACGAGGTGTACGGTGACCTCGATCTCGAGGACCCGACCCGGTTCACCGAGGCGACGGCCTACAATCCATCGAGCCCGTATTCCTCCACCAAGGCCGGCTCGGATCTGCTGGTGCGGGCATGGGTGCGGTCATTCGGTCTGCGGGCGACGATCTCCAACTGCTCCAACAACTACGGGCCCTATCAGCACGTCGAGAAGTTCATCCCGCGCCAGATCACCAACGTGCTCGCCGGAGTGCGGCCCAAACTGTATGGCGACGGCCTCAACGTGCGCGACTGGATTCACGTCGACGACCACAACGACGCGGTGTGGACCATCATCGAACGCGGTGAGATCGGCGAGACGTATCTGATCGGCGCCGACGGCGAGGTGAACAACCGCACCGTCGTCGAGACCATCCTGGAATTGCTAGGACAACCCGCAGACGCCTTCGACTTCGTCACCGACCGGCCCGGCCACGACCGCCGTTACGCCATCGACTCCACCCGGCTGCGCACCGAATTGGGTTGGCAGCCGCAATATCTGGACTTCCGATCCGGTTTGTCGGCGACCATCGACTGGTACCGCGCCAACCCTGACTGGTGGCAACCGCACAAGCAGGCCGTCGAAGCGAACTACGCGGGCACCGAGCGGGTCATCGGCTGAGGGTGGGCAGGGCTCACCCCAGCGGCACCACCCGGTCGAGGAAGTCCACCTGGTCGGCGACGACCTCCTCGAAGGCGTCGCCGACGTAGATGTCGAAGTGTCCCTCGGGATAGCGGATCAACTGCGTCGTCGGGCCCCGGTGGGCGTACCGCACCGTCTGCCGTGGTGGCGCGACACTGTCCTTGTCACAGACGCAGACCAACACCGGGCAGGTGAGCTCGGCGAGCGCGCGTCCTGGATGATGCAGCGCGATCTCCGGCACCACCCGCGCCGCGACCTCGTTGGTGAACGCCTGACCATCGGGTACCAGCGGGAGATACCCCGCGACCACATCGGGCGCCGTCATCAGCGCCGTATCGTGGGGCTCGCCTGCCAACCCCACCATCACCGGATCACGCCGCAGAAGCTTCGCCGCGAGGTCGGCGATGGCCCGCCCGGTCACCCGGACCGCCGTGGCCGGCTCCATCGCGAGCACCGACGCGGTGCCGCTGGTGAACGGGCATTGCGCGATCACCGCGGCGACATCGCCGTCGCGCGCGGCCGCCACCATCACGTGGCCGCCACCGAAGGAGGTGCCCCACAAGATCACTCGCCGGTTGTCCACCTCGGTGAGGCTGCGCGCGAACGCGATAGCCGCCGCCCAGTCCTGCAGCTGCCGGCGCACCGACAGCAGTTGCCGCGGCTGACCATCGCTGGCCCCGAAGTGTCGGTAGTCGAAGACCAGACAGGCATACCCGGCGTCGCAGAATCGCTCGGCGAAGGCATCGAGCCGCATCTCTTTGATGGCGCCGAGCCCGTGCGCCATCACGATGATCGGCGCGGGCCGGTCGGCCTCCGGGAGGTACAGCCACGCCCGACACGTCACACCTCTGGAACCGAACTCCACGTCTGCGCGCGCCATGCGCCGACGGTATCCGTTGGGCATGAGGCGGACAACACACAGACTCCCCCACGCTGCCTGCCAGCTGCGACGCATACGGTGGAGCCATGCGCGTACTCGTCAGCGGCGGCGCCGGCTACATCGGCTCGCACACCGTCATCCGTCTCGTCGAGGCCGGCCACGATGTGGTGGTGGTCGACGACTTCAGCAACGCCAAGCCGACCGTCGTGGGCCGGCTGGAGGCGTTGACCGGGCGCCCCATACCCGTGCATGCCATCGACCTGACGGACACCGACAAGACCGAGCACCTGTTCGCGCACGAGCAGATCGACGCGGTCATCCACTTCGCCGGCTTCAAGGCGGTCGGCGAGTCGGTGGCCAAGCCGCTGGCCTACTACCAGAACAATCTCGACAGCACCTTCTCCCTGCTACGCGCGATGGACCGCCACGATGTGCGGACACTGGTGTTCTCGTCGTCGGCGACGGTGTACGGCGCCGAACCCGAACTCCCGATGACCGAGGATCTGCCGACCTCGGCCACCAATCCGTACGGCTGGACCAAGGTGATGATCGAGCAGATCCTGTCCGATGTCGCGGCCAGCGATGACCGGTGGCGGATCGCCGCGCTGCGCTACTTCAACCCGGTGGGCGCCCATGCCAGCGGCGACATCGGCGAGGACCCCAGCGGTATCCCCAACAACCTGATGCCGTTCGTCGCGCAGGTGGCGGTGGGGCGACGCGAGCAGCTGTCGGTGTTCGGAGACGATTACGACACCGTCGACGGCACCGGTGTGCGCGACTACATCCACGTCGACGATCTCGCCGCGGGGCACGTGGCCGCCCTCGACACCGTGGGCAGCCGCGCCGAGCCGATGTCGGTGTGGAACCTGGGCACCGGACAGGGTGTGTCAGTGCTGCAGGTGATCAAGGCGTTCGAACGGGCCAGTGGCCGCCCGATCCCGTATGAGATCGCGCCGCGACGGGCCGGCGACATCGCCGCCTCATACGCCGATCCGGCCCGCGCCAACGCGGACTTGGGGTGGCGGGCCACCAAGACCATCGACGACATGTGCGCCGACACCTGGCGGTGGCAGTCGAAGAACCCGAACGGGTATCCCGACGCCTGAGTGCGTACTCAGCCGGCCGGCCGGTAGACCTGTTCGTTGACGCGATAGACGCTCACGTTGCCCTGCCGGAACACCTCGGTCAGTCCGGGTGCACCGGAGTTGCGCAGCGCCAGGAACGGGTCGCCCTGCACCCCGTTCTCCGGGTCGGGCACCCCGTTCTGGAACTCCCAATAGCTGGGCGGGCTGTCGATGACGTAGTGCACGTTCATGTCGCGCACGATGTCGTCGATGTAGGGGTCGGCGCCGATCTGGGAGACGCCCCAGAACAGGTCGCGCTGCCGTTGGGAGAAGTCGTTGGCCCGGTAGAACGGGAACATCGGGGTGACCCCGGTGACCGGATACAGCCAACCGGTGCCCTGATCGAGATTGTTGAGCACCAGCACGTCGTGAGCGTCGGGTTGCTCGGCCAACCATTGATAGGCGTCCAGATCGTCGGGCCCGATGTACTTGCCGCCACGTTCCTTCGACGCTATCTGCGCGTCGGCCGGGTAGCGCACCACCCCGGCGCCGGCGATCAATGCGATGAGCACGACCGCTACTGCGGGCAGCGCCCAACGAGCCGATCGCGGCGACGTCCGGTCACGTCCGGCCACCCAGCCGGCGACCGCCACCGCCGCAGCGCCCAGTGCGCACCCCACGGCAGCCGCGGAGAACATCGCCACCACAAAGGTCAGTCGATGGGGTGAGTTGTAAAAATAGCCACCGATGGCGCCCAGCGGATAGGACAGCACACCCAGCGAGACGACCGAGTTGGCGGTGACGAGCACGAACACCAGCCAGCCGGCCAGCCCCGCCCAGCACCGCATCCAGGCCAGGACCGCCAGACCGAGCACCGTGAGGACGATGAGCGCCCAGATCGGATAGTGCTTCTCCAGTGGAATGGTGCCGTTGAACGCGGCCTGCGCCAGACCGGACGACACCCCGACCCCTTCTTCGCGGAAGTCGAAGAAGGGTAGTTCGTTGGTGTCGGCGACCTTGATGGTGCCGTAGACGACCGGCGCGATCCCCACCACGGTGAGCAGCCCGGCGACGGCCAGCGTCGCCAGATCACGCAGCCGCCCGTACGCCGGGTGCCACAAACCCTCGAGCAGCAGCCACAGCACCACGATCACGCCGGCCAGGATCAGACCGGACGGATGGGTCGCGGTGACCCCGGCCATCGCCGCGGCGGCCGCCAATACTCGGCGCCGGTCGCGGACGGCACTGATCACCAGAATCGCGGCGATAGGCGCCATCGACACCCCCACCGCGTTGGGCACCGACGTAAGCTGCACCTCCACATAGGGCAGTGACGGGAACAACGCCGACGCCGCAGCCGCAGCCCCGGCCACCACCGCCGAGCGCGACGGGTCGAAGCGATGGCGGGCGAACCAGTAGGCCAGCGCGGCGGCCCCGAACGGAACGGTGATCGCCAACACCGCGGGCGAGTAGGTGTTGTAGAGCTCTACCGGGTCGGCGCCGGTGAGGGGGAAGAGGATGGCGCCCAGTGCATGCCAGGTGTTCGGGTAGTAGTTGAAGCCGTGGGTGTCATAGTTCATCAGTTCGCCCATGCGTAGCGCCGAACCGACCCCGGTCTCGTCGATCCAGCGCAGCGAACTGGCATGCCACAGGGAGTCCCACACCTGCGAGATGTTGCCCAGACCGGCAAAGGCGGTCGTGACGAGCGGCCGGATGCAGGTGATCGCGATGATGATCGCGCCGACACCGGCACCGGCGGCCAACGGCACTGCCGCACGCCATCCGAGCGGTGGGTCGTCGTCTGCGCGGTTCGGGGCGAACGTCGCGAAGCGGCGGGTGGCGAGCAGCGCCGCATACACCCATGCGAACAGCAGTGTGATCACCAGCGCGAGGAGCGCGGTGACGATGTTCCACTCGAACCCGATCGCCGAGTACAACACGGTGAACACGCTGACGACGGCGAAGGTGATCGGCGGGCCGGCGGCGATCGCCACCGGCCAGGGCAGCAACATGCGGCGTCCGACGAGGGCGCCGGGAACCACCAGCATCAGGGCCGTCACCACCGTGACCCATGCCCCCAGCATCATCGCCCGATTCCTCCCGTCGCCTGCGAACCGGAGATGAGGTTACCGGTCGGTCGTCCGGGGGATCTCGCACGCCGCGGCGCCGGGACGCTGCTGGAAGATCCGGCGGTCCGCCCGATGCCCGGCGACGACGATCGCCAGGCACACCAGCGCCGCGATGACCCCGACCCCGAACATCGCGGTGTAGGTGATCGCCGGGCGGTTCTCCGAGATCCAGGCGAGGATCACCGGCACGGCGAACCCGAGGTAAGTGACCGAGTAGAAGACCGCGGTCAGACCCGCCAGGTTGTGCGGTCCGGCGATGCGCTGCACCTCCAGCAGGCCCGCGATCATGGCCATCCCGTAACCGCAGCCCAGCACGATCGCGGCCAGCAGTGACACCCAGACGGCGAGGGTGTGTGCGGCAGCTGCCGCGAGGGCCATCCCCGCGGCGAGCACGATCAGCGCGAGGACCGGGCCGCGTGCACGGTCCGGGTCGTCGAGCCGACGTCCGAGTGACTGGATCCCGAACCCTGCGCCCAGGCCCAGCACGCAGCACAGCGCGGCGAACGCGATCGGCGCGCCGGCGGTCCGGGCCGACATCAGCGCCGGGATGACCGCGTAGGCCGACGCCGCGGCACCGAAGACCCACGGCGCGACCGGGACCACGACGAGCAGGAACCGCCGGTTGAGTACACCTGTGATGCGCAGATCGTCGGCGAGTCGGCCACGGTCGGTGCCCCGGTACCGGGTCTCCGGTGCGCCGGCCAATGCAACGAGGGCGATGCAGGCGAGTGCGATGTTGACCGCGTACGGCGTCACCGTCGGCCACGGCCCCCATTGCGCGAGCACACCCGCGATGCCCGCCCCGACCCCGAAGCCGGCGGTCAGGCTCATCGCCGCCCGACGCGCCCCGACGCCGGCGCGGTCGCCGTTGCGATGACTGATCTCCGCCAGCCAGCTGCCCCCGACCGCCATCGACAGGCCCAACGCGACTCCGCTGGCCACCCGGCCGACGCTGAGCAGGGCCAACGAGTGCGGTCCGAGTGCCAGCAGCAGCGACCCCAATCCGGCGAACACCGGCGCCGGCAGCATCAACGGCCGCCGGCCGTACCGGTCGGACAGTGGGCCGCCGATCAACAGCGCCGGGACGATGCCCAGCACATAGGTGAACAGCAGACTGTCGATGGCGACAGCCGACAACTCGCCTTGCTGGCGGTACATCACCAGCAGCGGCGTGAACTCGTTGCCACCCCACGCGGCGGTGAACAGTGCAGCCGCCACCGGCGTCCACGAACCGGGACGCGACGACGCGGGCTTCTCGACCGAGGTCTGGTCAGTCAGCGTCATGTCCGAGGACCGAGGTCGTGCACGGATGCCAGATGCGCGGCCAGTGCCGCGGCGTACGCATCGCTGTCGCCGTCGGCGACCGCGGTGAGCAGTTCGCGATGGTCGGCCAGGATGCGGGCGGCAACCGTGTCGTCGCGGCGCACGCTCGTGGTGGTCATCCTTCGGTGCCGTTCGCCGAGGCTGACGAAGAAGTCGGCGAGCAGCGGGTTGTCGCCGGCGGTGACAATCAGCTGATGGAACTCCGCGTCGATGCGGGCGAATTCTGCGATGTCGGCAGGGTCGGCCGCGCGGTGGGCGGCGAGATTGCGTTCCAGGCGCGCGGCGAGATCGGCGCGTCCGGTGGGGTCGCCGGCCAACGTGCGCACGGCGTGTTCCTCCAGCAGGATGCGCGCCTGCACCACGTCGCGGGCCTCTCGGTCGGCAACCGGAACCACCAGTGCGCCGCGCTTGGGGTACAGCCGCATCCAGCCCTCGGCCTCCAACCGCAGGAACGCTTCCCGCACCGGCGTGCGACTCACGTCACATTCTGTGGCGATGTCACCTTCGCTGATCAGCTCACCGCCGAGGATCTGGTTTGTGAGAATCTGGCCTTTGACCTCGCGATATACGCGTTCAGCTGCCGATTCACCGGTTGCGGACAACATAGATACAAGTTGTACCTTATCGACCCGATCGATCAATCGGGGGGCACCTTGATCGGCCTGTGGACACGGTGCGACACTGAGGCGGTTCCGCAGCCCGGCCACGAACGTGATCCGGGTCGCGACGGTTCGCCGTAGTGCCGAAGCGCACACGCTTCGCGCCACGGACCGGCAGTTGTAGGGGCGCCCCACCGTTGTGGCGCCACCGTAGAAACCCGCCGTTCGATGCGGGTGATCCAGGAGGAACAACCGTGGCCAGCACGGCAGACAACGCCCCCACCCACCGCACTGCGTTCAACGAGCCGTCGATCGCCGAGTTGCCGATCACCGACGAAGAGATCTTCATGGCGCACGTGGGCGGCAAACTCTCGGTGGAGTTGCGCGCGCCGATCGACACCCAGCGCGATCTGTCGATCGCCTACACCCCGGGCGTGGCCCAGGTGTCACGGGCGATCGACGACAAGGCCGAACTGGTGAATCAGTACACCTGGACCCAGCGTCTGGTGGCCGTGGTCTCCGACGGCTCGGCCGTCCTCGGCCTCGGTGACATCGGTCCGCGCGCATCGCTACCGGTGATGGAGGGCAAGTCGGCGCTGTTCCGGTCGTTCGCCGGACTCAACTCGATCCCGATCGTCCTCGACACCAAGGACCCCGACGAGATCGTCGAGACCCTCATCCGGCTGCGACCGAGCTTCGGCGCGGTGAACCTCGAGGACATCTCCGCTCCCCGCTGTTTCGAGATCGAACGGCGCGTCATCGAGGCGCTGGACTGCCCGGTGATGCACGACGACCAGCACGGCACCGCGATCGTCGTTCTGGCGGCACTCAAGGGTGCGATGGCTCTACAGGAACGCGATCTGCGCGACCTCAAGGTGGTCATCTCCGGTGCCGGTGCCGCCGGTGTGGCGTGCGCCAACATCCTCGAACACGCGGGGGTGAGCGATGTGGTGGTGCTCGACTCAAAGGGAATCGTCAGCTTTCACCGCGACGACCTCAACGAGATCAAGCAGGAACTCGCCGAACGCACCAACCCGCGCAGCCTGTCCGGCGGCGCCGCCGAGGCGCTGGACGGAGCCGACGTGTTCCTCGGTGTATCGGCCGGTCAGATCGACGAGAACGCCATCGCCTCGATGGCCGACAACGCGATCGTGTTCGCCCTGTCCAACCCCGATCCGGAGATCCACCCCGAGGTCGCGGCGAAGTACGCCGCGGTCGTGGCCACCGGCCGCAGCGACTTCCCGAATCAGATCAACAACGTGCTCGCGTTCCCGGGTGTCTTCGCCGGCGCGCTCGACGCCGGTGCGCGTCGCATCACCGAGCGGATGAAACTCGCTGCCGCAGAAGCGATCTTCTCGGTAGTCTCCGACGACCTGCGGGCCGACAAGATCGTGCCGAGCCCGCTCGACGACCGCGTCGCCCCGGCGGTCGCCAAGGCCGTCGCCGCAGCCGCCAAGGCCGAGGGCGTCGCCTAAACCAGTCGACCGTTCCTGAAATCGGCCTCCTCAGGTCGGGCCGAGGGGATATCCCCTCGGATCGGCCTGAGGAGGCCGATTTCAGTTTCCGCGGAGCCTATCGATGTGCCCGTGCGTCCAAGACACATGGAACTCGATCTCACTGATCTCGCCGACGGCGTGTACAGCACAGCGCAGATGTCGGCACTGGGTCACGGTGACGCCGCGCTACGCCGGATGGTCCGCGTGGGTGCACTGACGCGGCCCGGTCGCGGCTGGTACGCCACACCGGCCGCCGACGACGACGCAGTCGAGGCGGCTCGCCGCGGCGGCTGCGTGAGCTGCGTGTCAGCGCTGCGTAAGCATGGGTTTTGGGTGCCGCCCGGATATCACGAGCTGCATGTCCGCCCCTCCCGCCACAATCGCACGAAACGACGCGACTTCTGCTCCACACCCGGCGGTCCGCTGCCGGTCACCACGTCACTCGATCCCGTCCCGACCGCACTGGTCTGCGCCGCGCAGTGCATGACCGCCGAGGACTGGATCATCGTCACCGACTCGGTGCTCAACACGTGGGGCTGGACTGTCGAGCGCCTGAGAGCCGAGCTTCCGCAGGTGAACGCCAAGATCGAGACCATGCTCGCGAAATGCGACCCGAGATCGCAGTCGGGTACCGAGACAGCCGTCCGGGTGCGCCTGCGAGCCCGCGGCTTCCACGTCGAGGTGCAACCCAAAGTCGACGAGGTCGGGTATGTCGACCTCAAGGTCGGCCGCCTTCTCATCGAGTGCGACAGCAAACTCCATCACACGAGCAGAGAGAACTACCTCAAGGACAGGCGGCGCGACCGCAAGTCGCTGGCGCAGCAGTTGCTGACGATCCGGGTCACCTACGATGACGTGCTCTACGGCTGGGAGGAGACTCTCGCCGACATCCGGGCCGTCACCGACGCGGATCGGCACCGTCCGCGCCGGAAGCGACGGAAATCAGACTCCTGAGCGACGACCGAGGGGATATCCCCTCGGATGGGCCTATGGAGGCCGATTTCAGTCACTCCCGTCCGCGCCACGTGCACAGGCAGATCTCGTTGCCCTCGGGGTCGGCCAGCACCCACCATTCCGGCGCGAACTCGTCGGTGACCAGCCGACCACCGGCATCGAGGGCGGCAGCCATCCGCTCCTCCACCGCGTCGTGAGGGAGCCACAGGTCCACGTGGACGCGGTTGCGCTGCGACCTCGGTTCGTCCATCTGCTGAAACCACACCCCGGGGAGGATGCCCGCCGGGTCGGAGAGGTCGATTGACGTCTGCTCGGGCTCGTCGTCGTAGCCGAGCACGGCCTTCCAGAACGGGCGGACCTTGTCGACGTCGAGGACGTCGATCCCCAACTCGAAGCGTCCCGACGGAGCGGCCGCCGGCTCCAGATCGAGGTCGGCCGCGATCGACGAGATCCGATTGGCCAGCGCGACGTCGGCTTCGGTGAGTCGGTGCGCGCTGTGCGTGGTGAGCGCCAGATGTACTGAGCCGTACCGCAGTTCCACGTCGGGATGGTGACCGGCCGCCTCGGCGGCCTCGATGATCCGGGCGACGAACTCGCCGCCGCGCACCATGTTCTTGGTCCGGAAGGCGGCGTAGACGGTGTCGGCCAATACCCGCCACGGGTCCGAGAGCGCCTCGGTGGCCGCTGCCGCGCTGACTGGGGTTCCGCTGGATCCGGTCATGATTCGACCCTACGACTGCACCGCGCTCCTCGTGACCCGAATTCTCGGTACGCTCACGTCGTGCTCCTTCCGGCGCGAGTCGCCCACGGTGTGGCGGACGGCTCGGTAGACCTGGCCTTCCGTACGTGGAAGGCGGCGCGAGTCCGCGCCGGGTCGACCTTCCTCAGCTCGGCCGGGCTGATCGAGATCAGGTCCGTGCGGAAGGTCGACGTCGAGGAGATTTCCGACGATGAGGCGCACCGCGCCGGATTCTCCAGCGCAGTGGCGGCGGTCGGGAAGCTCCGCCGCACCGACGACCCGGTCTTCCGGATCGAGCTGGGGTGGGCCGGACCCGACCCGCGGATCGCCTTGCGAGCCGACGACGACCTCTCCGACGACGACATCGCCGAGCTGCGTACCCGGTTGCAGCGACTCGACAATCGATCGTCACACGGCCCCTGGACACGGGCGACCCTGCAGCTGATCGCGCGTCGTCCGGCCGTCGTCTCGACCGACTTGGCAGCCGAATTGGGCAGGCCACGCGCAGATTTCAAACTCGATGTGCGCAAGCTGAAGAAACTCGGCCTGACCCGCAGCCTCGACGTCGGCTACGAATTGTCCCCACGCGGCCGCGCGGTGCTGACGCTGCTCGAGGACACCCGGCCGGGCGGCGCATAGTCGTACCCAGCCCACCGCACCGCACCGCATCGCACCCCGTCCGGAAGCAGCATCCGCTTCACCGGCGGGCCCCGAAACCGGCCAACGCGTGTGGTCTCGCACCCAAACGGGTCCGCACCGGGGCCCGGTTTGGTCGCGCGCCACCGGCTCGCTAGACTCGTGGGCGCTGCCGCCGCGCAGCACGCCGCCCTAGCTCAGTCGGTAGAGCAATTCACTCGTAATGAATAGGTCAGGGGTTCGATTCCCCTGGGCGGCTCCATCTGGGATTCGGGAGAGGTTCCCTTGGCACTCGCTGGCGTCTGCTTACTCGCCCGACTATCGATCATCCGGACAACATCGCGCTCCCTATAGTGGAGTCGAGAGCATCGGTTCTTCGATAGAACGCACAGCGGCAAGGAGCGAGTGATGTCGGACTTCATCAACAAGATCAAAGAAGAAGCCAAGGCCTTCTCCGCCGCGGTCGACCAGGAGCTGACCGTCCTCGAGGGCGTCGACGGCTACGACCCGCTGCGCGACGAGGATGAGCGGTCCGACGACGACAACACCGCTGACGAAGCCGACACCCCCTCCGACGACACGGAGGGCGGCGGAACCCCCGTCAAGGAGTAGGCCCGCGTGGTCGCCCGTCGACTGCCCGACCTCGCGGCGCTCGACATCGTCGTCACCGTGGCACGCCTCGGCAGCATGGGGGCCGCCGCCCGTGACCTCGGGATCAGCCAGCAAGCGGTGAGTGCACGCGTACGTGGCGCGGAACGCGAACTCGGTGTCGAGATCTTCATCCGGTCGGCGGGTGGCGTCGACATCACCGCGAACGGGATGGCCGTCCTCGAATGGGCCAACGCCCTGGTGGAGCGGGGCGCCCAGTTCATGACCGGCGTGGACACACTCATCGACGCCCGCCATGCCACGCTCGTGGTGGCCGCTTCCAAGACCGTGGCCGAGTACCTGGTTCCCCGCTGGATCACCACACTCACCCATCAGAGCGACGTGAAGATCTCCGTGCGGCCGATGAACTCGGCCGACGTCATCGAGACCGTCCACCAGGACGAGGCCGATCTCGGATTCATCGAAAGTCCCGGCAGCATCGGCGATCTCACCGACACACTGGTGGCCCGCGACGAACTGGTGGTGGTGGTCGCACCCGGCCACCGGTGGTCGGACGGGCGGACCGTCGACATCGCCGAACTCGCTGCCACACCGCTGATCCAACGCGAACCCGGTTCCGGTACGCGCGTGACCTATGAAGCAGCTCTGCAGGATTCGGGCGTCAGCCCGACCGAACCGCTCATCGAACTACGGTCGGTTACCGCGATCCGGTCGTCGGTGCTGACCTCGTCGGGGGCCGCAGTGTTGTCACGGTTGTCGGTCGACGACGACATCGAGGCGGGGCGGCTGGTGCGGGTCGAGGTGGCCGGACTGCGCATGGTGCGGCCGCTGCGCGCGGTGTGGTCGTCCCACATCCGGTTGCGTGGTCCGGCCCGCGAGCTGCTCGACATCGCCCGCGCGCACGGCCGGCCAGCCTGAATCACCTCAGCGCTTGAGATCCGGGTTCTCCGCGTAGACCTCCTCGATCAGCGACATGTCGAAGATCTGCTCGGGCTTGATGGAATAGCCGGCCTTCTCCAGCGCGATGATGTTCTCCTCGATCAGGGCATCGGTCATCGTCAGCAAACCGTTGGCGTCGGTGTCCGGTGACACGACCAGACCGTTCTGGGCGATGGCCTCCTTGGTCTGTTCGCCTTCCTCGAGCCCGAGGTCGGCACCGTACTTGGTCACGGCCAGGCGCGCCGAACCGGCCGGGTCGGCGACGGCGTCGTACCAACCCTGGATATCGGCCTTCAGGAACGCCTTCACCTTGTCGCGCTCGTTGTCGATGGTCTCCTGGCGCACCACCAACGTCTCGGCGACGAGCGGCAGGTTGAAGTCGGCGAACAGGAAGTTGGCGTTGGGGAATCCGCTGGCCTCCAACGTGATCGGCTCGTTGGTGACGTAGCTGACCCATCCGTCGACGTCGCCGGTGGTCAGCGGCGTCGGATCGTACTGCACGGTGATCTTCTGCACGTCGGACTCGGTCATGCCGTTGGCGGTGAGCAACGCCGCGAAGACGTTCTCATTGGACGCCTGCACCCCGATCTTTTTGCCCTTCATCTCCTCCGGCGACAGGATCGGGCTCTCCGCCGACGACACGATGCAGAATGGGTTCTTCTGGAAGGTTGCCGCCACGGTCATCAATGCCGCCCCCTGCAGGATGACCGGCGCCGTCAATTGTGGCGCGGTCATGCCGATCCAGACCTTGTTCGACGTCAGCCCGGTCTCCACACCGGTACCGGCCCCACCACCGGTCAACAACTCCGGTGTCCCGAGCCCTTCGGCCTCGTAGTAACCGTTCTCCAATGCCCAGTATTCGCCGGCGAATTCGATGTTCTTCTGCCACGACAGCTGTACCTTCGGATTCATCGACGATGCACCTGAACCGCCGGAGTCGCTGCTGCCGCTACTGCAGGCGGCCAACACCCCGGTGGCGCCGAGCGCACCGATCGCACCGCCGGCAGTGAGCGAGTACCGCAGAAACGACCGCCGGTCGAAGGTGGCGCGTGACGACGTGTTGCTCATGTGTTCCCTTTCCGATGTCCCCCCGGTTGATCCGGAGATCACTTCTGTTCCATACCCATTCGGGTGAGTACCACGGTCTCGGCGACGCCGACGATCGCGTAGATGATGATCGAGGCGACCGTGATGACCAACACCGACGCCCACAGTTCGTCATAGGCGGCGGCGGGCAGCGCCTGCTGCAGTGTGGCACCCAGCCCCTTGTTGGTGCCCAACCATTCGGCGACTGTCGCCCCGACGATCGCTCCGGGCACCGAAACCTTTGCGGCACTGAACAACGACGGCACCGCTGCCGGTATGGCAGCCATCCGCAGTGCGGTCGCCGACGATCCGCCATACACCGTGATCACATCGTTGATCTGTCGCGGCGCATTCGCCAGCCCGGTCATGATCATCACCAGAGCCGGGAAGAACACCACGATGCCGCCCATCACCGCGACCACCGCGACACCGCGTCCCACGATCAACGTGATCAACGGCGTCATCGCCACCAACGGCACCGAACGCAGCAGCATGGCGATCGGCATGAACGTCTGCGCGGCGGGCCGCGACAGCACGAACAGCGCCGCGGTCGCGATGGCCGCGCTCATCCCGACGACGAAGCCGATCGCCGCGTCGGTCAACGTGATCCACAGGTTGTCCAGGATCTCCGCGCGCGCTTCAGCAGCATCCGGCGCGGTGAAGAGGTACTCGAACACATCCACCGGGGTACGGCCGATGATGGGGCCGATATCGGGGAACGCGAGCAGAAACAGCCACCAGATAACCAGGATCAGCACAAACGACAACAGCAACGATCCGAGGAAGCGGCCGATGCTCCACAGTCCGGTTGCCGTCACCGCAGGACCGCCAGACCGGCCGACCACCGCGTCGCGAACCGCGCCACCACGCTGATCGCCGCATAGGCGATGCCCGCGATCGCACCGCTGATCAGCGCGATCGCCCATACCGCGGGAATGTCGCCGCGCTGTTGGGCGACGATCATCGCCGGGCCCGCCCCGGTGTCGGGCATCGCCAGGAATTCGCCGAGCACCGCACCCAGCACGGCGGCAGGTGCTGCGATCTTCACCGCCGCAAGGGTGTTGGGCACTGCCGCGACCGACCGGACTCGCCACAGCTGGGTGGCGCGTCCCCCGCCGTACACCTTCACCAGGTCCAGGCTGCTCTGATGGGGTGAGCGCAGTCCGGTCAGCGTGCCGATCATCGTCGTGAAGAACACGGAGATCGCCGCGAGGAAGACGATCATCGTCTGCACCTCGGCGAAGGCGACCTGAATGATCGGCGCCACCGCGATGATCGGGGTGCAATACGAGATGATCGCGAGCTGCGTCGCCAAGCCTTCGATCGGCGGGATCAGCACCACCAGGACAGCGAGGCCGATGGCCAAGCCATTGCCCCACAGGAACCCTCGCGCGGCGAGCTCGACGGTCGACGAGAAGTTGTCGACATAGAACGCGGCGCCGGTGTCGACGATCGTCGAGATGACCTCGCCCGGTGTGGGTATCGTGCCGCTGAACCAGTCCAGCGCACCGGCGATCCACCACAGCGCGATCAACCCGAGCAGGCCGAGCAGCCCGGCGTACCAACGGTTGGCACTCCCGAGATCAGCCACGTGTGGCCTCGGCGGTCGCTCGCCTGCCGTCGTCGGCTCCGCCGAACAGCAAACCCGACAGATGATCGTGTATTTCGTGGAACTCGGGGGTGCGCATCATTTCCGGAACCCGCGGGCGCGGCAGGTCGATCGAGACCATCTCCACCACTTTGCCGGGGCGCGGGCTCATCACCGCCACCTCGTCGGACAGGAACACGGCTTCGGCGATGCCGTGGGTGACCATCAGCGTGGTCGCCGGTTTCTCGGTCCAGATCCGCAGCAGTTCGACGTTGAGTCGCTGCCGGGTCATGTCGTCGAGCGCACCGAACGGTTCGTCGAGCAGCAGCGCGGTGGGTTTGACGACCAACGCGCGGGCAATCGAGACACGTTGGCGCATGCCACCGGACAGGGTCGCCGGCTTGGACTTCTCGAAGCCCGACAGTCCGACGAGCTCGATGAGGTCGGCCACGAGGTCGTCGTCCACCGACATCCGGCTCACCTGCAGCGGCAGCTTGATGTTGGCCTCCACCGACCGCCACGGCAACAATGCCGAATCCTGGAAGGCGATACCCAACTCGTGGTTGCGTTGCAGGTCGGTTGGCGACTGGCCGTTCATCAACGCGGTGCCCGCGGTCGGTTCCTCGAGACCGGCCAGAATCCGCAGCACGGTCGACTTGCCGCAACCCGACGGCCCGAGCAGCGACAGGAACGAGCCCTCCGGCGTCGCGATCGACACATCGTCGAGCGCAGTCACCGTCGAGCTGCCCCGCAGGGCGCGTGTCGAGAAGGTCTTCGTCAGCCCGGAGATATTGATGCCGGTTCCCGGCGGCCGTGACGCGGCAGCACTCATGCAGCGAGACGTTAGGAGCCGGGTGTTGCTGGCTGATTACCGCTGAATTATCACTGTCCGCTTTCGGCTCGGTTCGCTGGGAGGGGGAATCTGATCACACCGGGTGTCAGACCCCTTAGAGTGGCATCCAGAGCACGAGGTGTGTGACACAGACAACGGGAGGCCGCCGAGCATGGCATCGATCCGCGATCATCTTCAGACCTTGACCGACACGGTCGGCGCGGTGCGCGTGCTGCAACGATCCGGCGCACTCGACCTCACCAAACCGCGCGAACTGGCGACCGCGGTCAAACGCAGCAAGACGCTCGGCGCGCCGGCGACGATCATGCTGCACGGCGCAGAAGAGCACCCCGACGCGCCGGCGCTGACCGACGAACGCGGCACACTCACCTTCGGTGAGCTCAACGACAACGCGAAGGCGCTGGCCAACGAACTCCTCGCGATCGGGCTCACCCCAGGCAGCGTCATCGGCGTGCTTGCCCGCGATCATCGCGGACTGCTCACCGTGCTGGCCGCCTCGGGTTTCGCAGGTGTGCGACTGGCGATGATGAACACCGGGTTCGGTAAGACCCAGTTCGCCGAGGTCGCCGAACGCGAAAGAGTCCAGGTGATGTTCTACGACGAAGAGTTCATCGACCTGCTCGACGGTCTGCCCGACAGCCTCCCGCGGTATCTGACCTGGGTCGACGGCGACCGGCCGATCCCCGAAGGGGTTCGCACACTCGACGCCGTCGTGGACGGCGGCAACACCTCCATGCCGCCCGAACCCGACGATGTCGGTGGGTTGGTCATCCTCACCAGCGGAACCACCGGACTCCCCAAAGGTGCCCAGCGCGGCCGATTCTCACCGTTCACCAGCGCCCTGCTACTCGACCGCATCCCGATCCCGCAGAACGGCACCGCGGTCATCGTCTCGCCGATCTTCCACTCCACCGGTTTCGCCCTGTGGGGTGTTGCGACCGCGCTTGGCAACAAGACGGTGGTGATGCGTCGCTTCGACGCCGAGAAGACTCTCGGCGCCATCGCCGACAATCGCGCCGACGTGCTGGTGGCGGTGCCGACCATGCTGCACCGGATGGTCGCGCTCGGTCCCGACGTGATCAAGAAGTACGACCTGTCGTCGTTGAAGATCATCGTCATCGCCGGTTCTGCACTCTCGCCGACCTTGTCGGAGGCTGTGCAGGATGCCTTCGGCGACGTCTTGTACAACCTGTACGGGTCCACCGAGGTCGCGATCGTATCGGTTGCGACGCCGAGTGAGCTGCGGCAGGCGCCCGGAACCGTCGGCCGTGCACCGGTGAGCAGCCATCTCGCGCTCTACGACGACAACGATCAGCGGATCACCGCGTCCAACGTGCGCGGCCGGCTGTTCGTGAAGAACGGCGCGCCGTTCGAGGGCTACACCGACGGGCGCAACAAGCAGGTCATCGACGGTTACATGTCGACCGGTGACATGGCGCGGTTCGACGACAACGGCCTGATGTTCATCGAGGGTCGCGACGACGACATGATCGTGTCCGGCGGCGAGAACGTCTACCCGCTCGAGGTGGAGAACCTACTCGCCGAGCATCCCGATGTCGCCGACGTCGCGGTGGTGGGCGTCGAGGACGACGAGTTCGGAACCCGCCTGCGCGCGTTCATCGTTCGCGCCGAGGGCGCCGACCCCCAGATCGACGATCTGAAGCTGCACGTGAAGTCGAACCTGGCGCGCTACAAGGTGCCCCGCGACGTCGTGTTCGTCGAAGATCTCCCGCGCAACGCCACCGGCAAGCTGGTCCGCCGGAATCTGCCGACGGGTCCGCTCGCCTGAGTGACCGGGCCGACATCAGCGGCCGGCGTCGACCCGACGCCGGTCGTTGAGTGCCAGTCCGATCGTCGCGACCATCGCGTCGACCGCGAACTTCGGTTTCACGTTGACGTCGAGTGCGGTCCGGCAGTCCAGCACGGCCTCCACACAGCGCAGCAGCTGCTCCGGCGCCGCGTAACCGGCCATCGGTACCGCGATGTCGTCGGTCTTGTCCGGATGCATCGCGGCAACCTGCGCACCCACCGAGATGACCAGCGCATCCCGGAACAGTGCCGCCAGATCGACGAGCGCGCGGTCGAGCATGTCGCGCTGAACCCGGGTGGAGCGCGACTTCTGGCGTTTCTCCAACTCTTTGAGCGCACCGGCGGTACCCCGCGGCGGACGGGCGGTGCCCTTGCCGGTGCCGCCGGCGCCCAGCGCGGTCTTCATCTCCTCGGTCTCGGACTCGTCGAGTTCGGCACTGATCGCCTTGGCCGCATCCTCGGCCGAACGCACCAACGCCTCGGCCGCCGCATACGCGGTCGAATCGCGGGCGGCCGCTCGGGCCAGGCCCAACGCCTTCTCGCGCTGTGCACGCGCTTCGTCGTCTGTGGCCAGACGCTTGGCGCGGCCCACGTGGCCGCCGCACACCCCCGCCGCCCACGCGGCGCGTTGCGGATCAATGCCGTCGCGATCGATCAGCACCCGCTCGATGTCGGCTACCGCCGGGGTGCCCAACGCGATGTGCCGGCACCGCGACCGCAGGGTCACCGAGATGTCGTCGGGGTCGACCGACGGCGCGCACAGCAGGAACACCGTCCGCGAGGGCGGCTCCTCGACCGCCTTGAGCAGCGCGTTGGCGGCTTGCTCGGTGAGTCGGTCGGCATCCTCGACGATCACGATCTGCCAGCGTCCGGTCCCGGGCCGCCGGGCGGCCGCCTGGACCACGTCCCGGGCCTCGAGCACCGACAGGCTCAGGCCCTGCGGAACCACGTGGCGCACGTCGGCGTGTGTCTGCGCCATCACCGTCACACAGGCACGACATTCGCCGCAGCCCACATCACCGACGTCGGGCGACTGGCACTGCAGGGCCGCGGCGAAACAGGTCGCTGCCACCGACCGTCCGCTGCCAGGCGGCCCGGTGAACAGCCACGCGTGCGTCATCGAGGCCCGCACGGCCCCAGCCATCGTGTCGCGGTTGGGGTCGTCGGACGGCGCGAACATGGAAACAGCCCCGGCATCGCCCTCGTCAAGACGCGCCGCCACCCCGCGGGCAGCCCGGGCAGCAGACCGCAGTTCGTCGGCAATCGGTGCCTGGCCGATCATCCGGTCGAAGACATTTGTCACAGTGCCAGCGTAATGCGCAGTTCAGACACGTCCCCGAGACCCACGCGTGTTTAACAACTGCAAGCAGCCCGCTACCTTTGAAGCGTGATCAAACGTCGGTCTCGGTGGTCAAAGGGCCTGCATCTGGCCCGTTGGCTGGTGCATACCCCGTGGCCGATCCTTGCGCTGGACATGCTGCGCGCAAACGTCGTCGGCGCCCTGTTCACCTTCGCGTTCCTCCGGTTCGGGATGCCACTGGAGGATTCCTACAGCCTCGACGAGATCACCGCGCTCAATCAGGTGATCTTCGCGATCTACCTGGTGGTCGCGATGTTGGTGGGTGGGTTCCTCAGCATCCAGCTGTCCTTGCCGGTGTTGATCTGGCATCGGCGGCGCACCCGCCTGGACAACGCGAACGCGCGGCGCCGGGCGCTGAAGCTGCCGTATGTGCTGTCGGTGGTCAACCTCGGGCTGTGGACGGTCGGCGGCGTGCTGTTCACGATGGTGAATTTCTCCGTCTCGCACAAGAATGCGTTCATCGTGGCGATGGCCAGCGCGGTCGGCGCGCTGGTGACCTGTGTGCTCTCCTACCTGCAGGCCGAGAAGGTGCTGCGACCCATCACCGTCGCGGCGATGGCCAACGAACCCGACGCGGCCGTGGCCCCGAGCGTGACCGCCCGCATCGCGGTGTTCTGGGTGGTCAGCGTGGTCGCCCCGCTGGCGGTCATCATCGGGTTGATCATCCTGCAGCGTCTGGGCTGGATCGAGACCGACCCGGAGGGACTGCAGCGCCCCATCCTCTGGATGTCGGGCGCGGCGCTGGCGTTCAGCGTCATCGCCATCGTGCGTGTGGTTGCGGCCATCAACGACCCGATCAAGCAGCTACGCAAGGCGCAGAGCGAGGTCTCGGCCGGCAATCTGAACGTCGCCGTCAAGATCTACGACGGCAGCGACCTGGGACTGTTGCAGGCCGGCTTCAACGACATGGTGTCGGATCTGCGGGAGCGCCAGGAGCTGCGCAACCTGTTCGGCCGCTACGTCGGCGAGGATGTGGCCCGCCGCGCCATCGAGACCGGAACCGAACTCGGCGGCGAGGAACGCTACGTCGGCGTGCTTTTCGTCGACATCGTCGGGTCGACGCGGCTCGCGGTCAACCGGCCGCCGCGAGAAGTGGTCAACCTGCTCAACGAGTTCTTCCGGGTGGTGGTCGCCGTGGTGGGTCGCCACGGAGGCTTCGTCAACAAATTCCAGGGTGATGCGGCGCTCGCCATCTTCGGCGCACCACTGGATCTCGACGACTTCGCGGGTCGCGCGCTGGCATCGGCACGCGAACTGCGCACCGAGCTCTATCGCACGCTCGGCGACACCGACATCGGTATCGGGGTGTCGGCCGGTAAGGCCATCGCCGGCCACATCGGTTCCGAGCAGCGGCTGGAGTACACGGTGATCGGCGACCCGGTGAACGAGGCGGCGCGACTGACCGAGCTCGCCAAGGACGAACCCACCCGGGTACTCGGGTCCGCGCGCGCGGTGTTCCTGGCCTCGCAGACCGAAGCCGAACACTGGGATATCGGTGAGGGTGTGGAGCTGCGTGGACGCGGGATAGAGACCCTGCTCGCGCGGCCGCTGTTGGAGCCGGTGGACATCTGACGGGCGCGGAGGGGGTCCGTGTGGGGTCTCGATACGCTCCTCGCCTAGCGGCTCGGAGCTACTCGACCACCGACTGGTGGCGCCACCCGGCGGCGCAGTGGACCGACGGATTTCGTCGCCCCGCCGCTGATCGAGTAGCCGCGAACGGAGTGAGTCGGCGTATCGAGATCCTCGGATCGAGTAGCGTGCGAGCCGTTAGGCGAGCAGGCGTATCTCTAATAGGTCTAGCTGGTCGAGATCCTCGGATCGAGTAGCGTGCGAGCCGTTAGGCGAGCAGGCGTATCGAGATCAGTCCGCCGACTTCTTCGCCGTACTCTTCTTTGCCGCAGTCTTTTTCGCGGTTGCCTTCTTGGCCGCAGTCTTTTTGGCGGTCTTCTTGGCCGGAGCCTTCTTGGCGGCCTTCTTCGCCGACTTCTTGGCCGGCCCACGGGCACGACGATCCGCCAACAACTCCATCGCCCGTTCCGGCGTGATGGAGTCGACCTCGTCCCCCTTACGCAGGCTCGCATTGGTTTCGCCGTCGGTCACGTACGGCCCGAAGCGGCCGTCCTTGATGACCATCGGCTTGTCCGACACCGAGTCGTTTTTGCCGAGTTCCCGTAGCGGCGGCGCGGCCGCCTGCCGACCCCGACGCTTGGGTTCGGAGTAGATCTTGAGCGCCTCTTCCAGGGTGATGCCGAAGATCTGGTCCTCACTGGTCAGCGACCGAGAGTCGGTGCCCTTCTTCAGGTATGGGCCATAGCGACCGTTCTGCGCGGTGATCTCGTCACCGGATTCCGGGTCCACACCGACGACACGCGGCAAAGACAACAGCTTCAATGCGTCGTCAAGGGTCACCGTCGAGATGTCCATCGACTTGAACAGCGACCCGGTGCGCGGCTTCGGGCCGGCTTTCTTCGCTGCCTTCTTGGCCGTCTTCTTGGCGGTCTTGGCCGCGGTTTTGGTCGCGCCACCCGACGTGTCGTCGAGCGGCACAACATCCCCGTCACCACCGGTGGCGCCGCCGGCCCCACCGTCACGTGGCGTCGGACCCGCCGGCACCGTGGCGGGCGCCTTACCGTCGTCGTCACCATCGTCGTCCGACGGCAGGATCTCGGTCACATACGGACCGAATCGTCCTTCCTTGGCGACGATCTCGTTTCCGGTGAGCGGATCGTTGCCCAACGACCGACCCTCCTGCGGAGTCGCGAACAGCTTCTCCGCGACCGCCAAGGTCAACTCGTCGGGCGTGATGTCGGCCGGGAGGTTGGCGCGCTTGAGATCCGGTTCGGCATCCGGCCCCGCGACGTTGCGTTCGAGATAGGGTCCGTATCGGCCGACCCGCACGAAGATCGGCCGGCCCTCGTCGTCGTCGAACAACCGGATCGAATTGACCTCGCGGGCATCGATCTCTTCGAGATTCACACCGACGAGCTTCTTGAGGCCACCGTACTTGGCGACCTCCGACTTGGCCGTCTCCGACTCTGCTTCGGCGTCGCCGAAATAGAAGTCGGTCAGCCAGCTGGTGCGGTTGGCCTGGCCGGCGGCGATCTGGTCCAGGTCGTCCTCGAGGGTGGCGGTGAAGTCGTAATCCACCAGACTCTCGAAGTAGGCCTCCAGGAGGCCGACGACGGCGAACGCGATCCACGACGGGACCAGCGCGTTACCCTTTTTCACCACGTAGCCGCGGTCTTGAATGGTGCCGATGATCGACGCATACGTCGACGGACGTCCGATGCCGAGCTCCTCGAGCACCTTGACCAATGACGCCTCGGTGAACCGCGCCGGCGGATTGGTGGAGTGACCGTCGGCGTCGAGTTCGGTTGCCGTCAGCGCCTGCCCCTCGGTGAGGTTGGGCAGCCGGTTCTCGGCGTCGTCGGCCTGACCACCGGCGAGTTCGTCGACGGTCTCGACATAGGCCGAGAGGAAACCGGGGAAGGTGATGGTGCGTCCCGAAGCGGCGAAAGTGCAGCGTTCGCCGGAGGTGGCGGTGCCGCTGATCCGCAGGCTCATCGTGGTGCCCTTGGCGTCGGCCATCTGCGAGGCGACGGTGCGCTGCCAGATCAGCTCGTAGAGCCGGAACTCGTCGGCCTCGAGTTGCCCACCGACCTGTCCGGGCGTGCGGAATGTCTCGCCGGCCGGGCGGATCGCCTCATGGGCTTCCTGCGCGTTCTTGACCTTGCGGTTGTACTGCCGCGGTGTCGGATGGACGAACGACTCGCCGTACAGCTCCCGCGCCTGGCTGCGCGCGGCGTTGATTGCCGACTCGCTCAACGACGTCGAGTCGGTACGCATGTAGGTGATGTAGCCGTTCTCGTAGAGCCGCTGCGCGATGCGCATGGTGCGGTCCGACGAGAAGCGCAGCTTGCGGCCGGCCTCCTGCTGCAGGGTCGAGGTCATGAACGGGGCGTACGGACGCCGGGTATACGGCTTCTCCTCCACCGACGTCACGGTCATATCGGCACCGTCGAGGGCGGTAGCCAGGCTCGTGGCGCGCTCACCGTCGAGCACCAGCACGCCGTCGGCCTTCTTGAGCGCTCCGCGCGCATCGAAATCTCGGCCGGTGGCGACCTTGGCGTCATCCACCGACACCAGCCGCGACGTGAACGTGCGCGGCGTCGACGAACTCTCCGCACCGACGTCCATGGTCGCCGCGATGTCCCAGTACTCGGCGGAGACAAAGGCCATCCGCTCGCGTTCACGGTCGACGATGATGCGGGTGGCCACCGACTGCACGCGGCCCGCCGACAGCTTCGGCATGACCTTCTTCCACAGCACCGGCGACACCTCGTAGCCGTACAGGCGGTCGAGGATGCGGCGGGTCTCCTGTGCGTCGACGAGGTCGATGTCGAGGTCGCGGGGGTTCTCGGCGGCGGCCCGGATGGCTGACTCGGTGATCTCGTGGAACACCATCCGCTTGACCGGGATCTTCGGCTTGAGCGTCTCCAGCAGATGCCAGGCGATCGCCTCCCCCTCGCGGTCACCGTCGGTGGCGAGGTAGAGCTCGTCGACATCCTTCATCAGCGACTTGAGTTCGGTGACCGTCGACTTCTTGTCGGCCGAGACCACGTAGAGCGGCTCGAAGTTGTCGTCGACGTTGACACCGAGACGCGCCCAGGGCTGACCCTTGTACTTGGCGGGGACGTCGGCGGCGCCGCGCGGCAGGTCGCGGATGTGGCCGCGGGAGGACTCCACGACATAGTTCGCTCCCAGGTACCCCGCGATCTTGCGGGCCTTTGTCGGCGACTCGACGATGACCAGTCGTCGGGTCGAGCTCCCCTTGGTGGGAGTTGCGGTGCTGGAATCGGCCACCGGGCGTCCTTTACTTCGCATTCGCTGATGTCGTCCGCGCCAACGGCCTCGTCACACGCACGACACTCGATCAGGTTTGTACCTTATATATAGCGTCGTCTGCACACTCGGATTCCCGTCGGCAAACCCCCAGTGTGGCAAATTACGGCGCCGCGGCCGCATAATTCCTGGTCAGAGCAATATGCAAGGAATTTTGCGGCCTCGGGTGGGTCGGCGGCATCACAGACCGTCGACATGCGGCCAATGCACGGCGGCGTCGGGCACCGCAGGGGGATCCCCGATGTACTCCAGGAGGTGGCCGAGTCGCCGTTTGCCGGCGATGCGCAGGGCGTGCGACAGCCCCCGGCCGACCAGGGTGGGGGCCACGCCGACCCGCATCAGGGCGGTCGCCAGGGCGGGATGCGTGTCGGGGGCGTGGCTGTCGAGACCCAGCATGAATCGGTCGCCGTCGCGTTCGCCGGCGGCGAGAGTCCACAGCCGCAGGGCACGCGGTGACGGCACCCAGCCCGACGGCATCGCCTTGACCGCACCCGACGACCACCGGCGATGCAGGTCGTCGAGATCATGGCAGGGTTGCGTCCGCGCGATCGGATTGCCCTCATCGGAGATGACGACCTCGGCATCCACCCCGGTCGCGGACATCTCCTCGACGAGCGCGTCGGCGCGCCAGCGTTGCGCCACCACGACCGAGATCCGCGTACCGCCGTCGGATCGGACCGCTTGTCCGTGCGCGGCGAGCAGACCCGACAGATCCTCGTACGCGGGTTGGTCGATCTGCGCGGAGAAGAACGACAACTGGCCCACACACCGAGATTACTGCCTGACCGGCCGCGTGCAGCGTCACGCATCGCGCCGGACACGGATCACCACCGGTCGGCCAAGGCCACAAAAGAGTCGCTCCCGACCACCGTTACGGTGACCGGGAGCGACTTCGCTCAAGCTTTCGCAGCTTGCAGGAGGTGACTCCTAGACGGCGCGGACGCCAGTGGCCTGCGGGCCCTTGGTTCCCTGGCCGACCTCGAACTCGACCCGCTGGTTCTCCTCGAGGGTGCGGAATCCCGAGCCCTGGATCTCGGAGTAGTGGACGAACACGTCATCGGACCCCTCGTCAGGCGCGATGAAGCCGAAGCCCTTTTCCGCGTTGAACCACTTCACAGTTCCCTGTGCCATTACTGCAATCCTTTACATACATTCCAACAGACGCGACACGATGGGTCTCGTGTCGTGGCCGGTCCCGACCGCCATACCTCGATAGTTCCCCACGGAAGAATCCCCGAAAACCTGCCTCAGTACCACGGTCACAACACGATCTCGGGAGATCACCGGGGTCCCGGCGGCTCACGAAAGCTGCGACCGCCCATAAGTCAATCACGTTCACGGCGCGCGCGATAGTCACCCCGATCAACCAGATTCCAAACCTGCCGATTTTCGCGGTCCCGACATCCGTCGGTAACATGGGAGATCCGTGTCGAACCACGACACAGCACAATCGAACTCTCCAGGCAATGCACACTCCCACATTCGGGTCCGAGCTGCTCCGACGCAGCACGGCCGGCACCGACCCGTCCACCTCTCCGATCACACACATGTCGGTGATCGGCTCGCGCGCAGCCACTTTCGCCGACTGGCCGGAGTGGGTTCCGGCCGATCTCGTGGCCGCATTCGGTGCCGACGGAATCGATAAACCGTGGGTGCATCAAGTGGCGGCTGCCGAACATGCATTTAACGGAAAACACGTGGCCCTGTGCACCGGCACGGCCTCCGGGAAATCGTTGGCGTATCAGCTACCCATTGTGAGCACGCTGTTGAAGGATCCGAATGCGACAGCGTTGTATCTTTCACCGACGAAGGCTCTCGGTGCCGACCAGATCCGTTCGGTCACATCACTGCTCAGTGCGGCCGGCGACAGTCGTCGCGGAGCGGCGACAGGTGTTCAACGCCAGTTCACACATCTGCAACCGTGCGCCTACGACGGTGACACCGACGTGGAGCTACGCCAGTGGGCGCGTGCACACTCCCGGTGGATCTTCACCAACCCGGACATGCTGCACATCGGTATCTTGTCCGGTCACGCGCGATGGCGACACTTCTTTCGGCATCTGCGCTACATCGTCGTCGACGAGGCTCACCATTACCGCGGGGTGTTCGGCTCGCACACCGCGTTGGTCCTGCGCCGACTCCTGCGGATCGCGCGCTCGGCCGGTGGTGATCCGGTGGTCATCGCCACCAGCGCGACGATGGCCAAGCCGGCCGAGGCGCTGACGCGGCTCATCGGCGAACCCGCCGTCGCGGTGACCGAGGATGCCTCACCGCGCGGCGAACGGACAGTTGCGCTGTGGGAGCCGGATTTTCTGCCCGCGGTGACGGGTGAGAACGGCGCACCGATCCGACGTTCGGCCGGTTCCGAATCGGCTCGACTGCTCGCGGATTTCGTTGTCGAGGGAGCGCGGACGCTGTGTTTTCAGCGCAGCCGGCGCGGGGTCGAGCTGACCTCACGACAGGCCCGGCATCTGCTGGCGCAGAGCGCTCCTGAGCTCGTCGACCGGGTGGCCGCCTACCGCGCCGGGTATCTCGCCGACGATCGGCGGCGACTCGAACGAGCCATCTCCGACGGTGAACTGGTGGGGGTGGCCACGACCAACGCGCTGGAGTTGGGCGTCGACATCAGCGGTCTGGATGCGGTCATCGTGGGCGGTTACCCGGGCACTGTTGCGTCCTTCTGGCAGCAGGCCGGACGCGCTGGGCGCCAACGCACTTCCGGAGACTCGCTGGTGGTGCTGGTGGCCCGCGACGACCCGCTCGACACCTACCTCGTGCACCATCCCGAGGCCTTGCTCGGGCGGCCGGTCGAGGCAACCGTCACCGATCCCACCAATCCGTACATCCTCAAACCCCACCTGCTGTGTGCTGCTGCCGAACTCCCGCTGCGCGAGAACGAGATCGCCGCCTGGGACGCCACCGACGCGGTCGCCGAACTGACTGCCGAGGGAAAACTCAAGAGACGCAAGGCCGGGTGGTATGTCGCCGCAGGCATCGAGCCGCATGCCGACATCGACATCCGAGGCGGCATCGGCGGTCAGGTGCTGATCGTCGACACCACCACCTCGCAGTTGCTAGGCACCGTCGACTCCGGTCGCGCGATGTCGACGGTGCATCCCGGCGCCCTGCACATCCATCAGGGCGAGTCATTTGTGGTCGACGAACTCGACCTCGACGACGGTCTGGCGCTGGCACATCCCGAGGAGCCGGACTGGACCACGTCGGCCCGCGAACTCACCGACGTCTCCATCACCGACGTGGTGGACCGGCGCGACTGCGGGGACCTCACCGTCTCCCTCGTGGAGGTGGACGTGACCCATCAGGTGGTGGGGTATCTGCGCACGCTGCTGTCCGGTGAGGTGCTCGATGCGGTGGAACTCGACATGCCCGCCCAGACGCTGAGCACCCGCGCCGTCATGTACACGCTGACCCCGGAGTCGCTGGAGGGCGCCGGGGTGACAGTCGGCGATTTCCCGGGCGCACTGCATGCGGCCGAGCATGCCGCCATCGGCTTGTTGCCGCTGGTCGCCTCCTGCGATCGGTGGGACATAGGCGGCCTGTCGACCAACCAGCACCCCGACACCGGCCTGCCGACCGTGTTCGTCTACGACGGATACATGGGTGGTGCCGGTTTCGCCGATCGCGGCTTCACCACCTTCGACACCTGGATCGCCGCCACCCGCGACGCGGTGGCGAGTTGCCGATGCGAGAGCGGCTGTCCGTCGTGTGTGCAGTCCCCCAAGTGCGGCAACGGTAACGATCCGCTCGACAAAGATGGCGCGATCAAGGTGCTGACGCTGTTGTGTCGGAGATACTCGAAGGATGACTGACGATCGCGCAGGCGGACGCGAACATGCGGCCCGCACGATCACCTCGGTGCGCCCGGCGTGGTTCTTGTTGGCACGTCCGACCCAGAATGTCGACGAACTGCCCGCCACCATCGGCGAACGCGACGTGTTCTTCGACGACGAGGCCGCGATGGACGCTCTCGACCTGCATTACGCGTGGTGTGCGGCCCAGCGCGGTGGGTACCACGCGACGGTGGTCCGCAGCGCACATTGGTATCTGCAGAGCGCGATGATCGGGCCCCAGGTGGACCCGGGACTCGGCGATGTCTACGTCGCGCTCACCGACGGCTCCGGTGGCCGGCGCGCGGTCGGTGGCGGCTTCCTCACCGAGGGGGAACTCATTCACTGGACCTCGTTCGTGCGGGCCACAACCCGATTCATGCCCGACGCCCCTGCGGTTCCCGTCTTCGAACTGGCACACCTCGGTGACGACAACGTCGACTTCGGCCACATCTGGTTCGCGCCACTGCAGTCGCGTCGGGTGCACCCGCAGCGGATCGTGATCCCCGACGAGCACTGATCGTGCACCTGCCGGTGCGGTTCAGGGCCCGGCGCGGGCCGACGCCACCGCCTCCCGAACCCCGAACGGCCCGAGACGCACCGGTACCGCAACCGTGAGCACCACATCGATACCGTCGACCTCGCACCGCGCGATCCGCCCGCCGACACGCTGCGCCTCGGCTATCTCGATGGCGGCCGAGCACGGGTCCGGCGCGGCCAACACGTGCTGCTGTGCAGCGGCGAGCGCCGCCAGATCCGCGGTCGACTGCGCGCGATGACGCGCCACCACTGCCCCACCGACGTAGAGCATCGCGACGGCCACCGCAGCCAGCGCCGCAACCGCGAAAGCACCCAGCAGCGTTGCGAAACCGCGGTCATCAGCCCACCAACGCATCACGGCGCTCGCTGTCTTCGGGGATGTCCCCGAACTGCGTGACCCCGGACTGCTTGACCCTGGAGTCGGCGCCGAGGGACTCCTTCGCTGCGACGGCCCTCGCAGACAGCTCCACCAGCGGTAGCAACGGCACGTTGTCGCGTACCTCGGCGACGATCTGTGTGCCACTGTCGCGCAGTGAGACCCGCGCGTCCTGCCCGGCGATGGAGACCGCCGTCGAGAGCGCCGACGTATCGCCGATCGCGGCCAACCTGGCCGCCTCGCGCGCCGCGTCGGTGCACCGGATCTGCGCACCCGCCGCCGCCACCACGCCGACACCGATCACCACGGCGGAGACGATCGCAGCGATCGCGTATGCACCCTCGACCGTGACCATGCCGCGATCATCGGCGATCGCCAACCGGATCGCGGTGATGCTCCGTCGCACCATGTGCACGGTGACCTCAGCCGACCGACGTGTTGAGCGCCTTGCCGATGATGCCGGTCAGGCCGCTGACGATGTTGTCGCCGGTCACCACCGTGTAGAGAATCGCTCCGAATGCCGCCGCAGCAATGGTCCCGATCGCGTACTCCGCAGTTCACGAATCATTCCCCGGCTATTTTGACATGGGAGTGACGAAAGGACTCCCTAGTGAACACACTCAGCACCCGCCGCGCGGCTCAGATATCCGCCACGCTCGCAATCGCCGCCACCGCCGCCATCGGCGTCGGCACTCTCGCCGCCAACCCCGCTCGCGCGCAGGTCAACCCCGGCAACTACACGCTGTCTCAAAATGGCATGCGCACCCCTGGCACCTGGCACATCGGCTCCGGCACCCTCCGTAATAATCTGCCTCCCTCGCTGGTCGGCTCCAGCGCCTCGAACCCGGTTCAGAACTAACAGTGCACCAAACCCGCGATGGCGGCTTCGCGGACAATGGGCTGGGTGGGCGTATTGTATTGCGCCCCAACGGTCATGGTGGATATGTGGGTGAGCAGTACCTCGCGGGTATCCGCACGGGCTTGGTTCGCTTGACGCCGCGTTAATCACCGCGAGCAACCCCCGCCCCTCCTGCCGAGTGAGCCCCCAGCCGCAATGACTGAGGGCTCACTTAGCTCTCAGCAACTTCTACCCCAAGATCGGGTACGGTAACCCTGAACCGCATATCAGGGAGGAATCATGAAGACCAGGACCAGACTCGCCGCTGCCGCCCTCGTCGTTGGGAGCGCGGCGACCATCGCCACCGGGATCACGGGGGCGGGGCAGGCGTCCGCGCAGGTCAACGCTGGGAAGTATATCTACACGACCAGCGCCCCCGGTTCCGCCCGGGCGACGTGGGTGGTGACGGGTAACGCCATGTACCCCGTGAGTGGGCAGAAGGGATCCTTGTCCGACCCCAGCGTCAACCCGTTCGTGAAGTACGCCTTGCATCAGTCTCGCAATGGTGGCTGGGCGGATAACGGCGTGGGTGGGCGAATTGTCCTGCGCGCCAAGGGGAATGGTTATGTTGGGGAAGCGTACTTCTTGGGAATCAAGACTGCTGATGTTCGCCTGACCCCCAAGCGCTGAGCCGATTTGCTAACGGCGCTGCCAGCCGAAATCTGGCTGGCAGCGTCATTCGATCGTCCACCGCTTATCGGAGCGCAGTGCCGCCGCGATTGAGTCTCGCGAGTGCTCTGGGACCTGGGAAAGATCCACCGCGTAGTGGTGACTGGGGTCATCCGCTTCCGACACGTATCCGACGATGGCGTTGAGCAGGTCCACTGTCACCTCGACCCCATCGGCTTCCAGATGCACGTCGATAAGCGTTTCGATGTCCCGCTGGACCGCAGCCGGAGCCGTGATTCGGATGACATCCTCGTAAGCCGACTTCCCTTGTCTTGCTAGACGAGACGGCTTCGGCTGGGGCATCTCCGGCAGTGGAGTGGTCTCCATATCCGCGAGAAGGTCTCGGACCGTTCGCCCCAGCGGTGCCAGATACCCCTCAAGTTCGATCAAGTCCAGCCGCCTCTCCCTCGACTCGATCTTCGAGACCATTGTTTGAGCCATGCCGAGTTCGTCGGCGAGTTGCTGCTGAGTAAGACCACGTAAAACCCTGTACGACCGGAGGATTCGGCACAACTGTTCCGCTCGCTGCAAGTAGTCGGCTCCTCGTAAGGGCATGGGGGAAGTGTTCCCCTCTGGGGTGCGATACCCCAAATGTGTATCGTGTACCCCAAAATAGGGTAACAGGGAGGACTCGCCATGACCACGCCGCCGCCACAACCACCGCATCAGCCCCCGTGGGGTCCAACCGGGGCGTACGCGCAGCAGCCCTCACAGTCCCCGTATCCTCCCCAGCCCCCATTCCCACCCCAGGCACCTTCGCCATCCCCGCAGCGCCCGTCTGAGCCCCTCCTGGACCGCGTACTCGCGTTTCTGCGGACGCCTCGTGGTCTTCTCGCCGCGATTGTCGCCGCAGTTCTCGCCGCGACCCTCACGATCACGGTTGCCGTGATCGGCGCGAAGGCGGCTTTCGGGGATGAGTCGGAGCGTCAGGTGGTCGCGCTGGGCGATGGACTGCGCGTGGACTTCGTGGTGCCGGAAGGATGGCAGGTGCGGGGGCTATCCGGCGAAGACCTGCAAATCGCGAGCCCGACATCGGACCCCCGCAGCGCCGGAGAGCTGGATCAAGTGCTCGGGAAGTTCTTGGCTGGCGAAGCTGGCGTGCGGCAACCGCTGGCAATCGTCGTGATGTCTTCTAAGCCCTGTGCCGAGCCGGGGGAGGCGGCTACCGCGAGTGATTCAGTGTTCACCGGAGGGTGGTGGACCCGCTCGAAGGATGGGGTGAAAAACATCGACTCGTACGAATATGCGGCGCGGGGTACGGACTTCGTGTGGACGGGCTCGCGTGACGACCCCTGCGCAGAATCGAGGGGGAGCGCGATCCCTGCTCTCTCTGCGATTGACATTCAATCGGGTGGTGATGGAGACGCGCCTCGTGCGGCGACGGATGCCGCGCGTGCGATCACGAAAACCCTTCGTGTCCAAGGGGATTGATTCTCCACGCCACTCTCGACCCTCGCGCTCCGGTGTGGAGGTCGAGTTGTTTCCCTCCGCCTCCGCCGCCCAGAACGCCTCCCACGCCCAGCGTTCCGCGTCCGCTCCATCACCCCATTCAGCCGCCTCACGCGCCTGGTCAGCAATCATTTCTGGGGTTGGGTGATTGTCCGCCTGGTCCTCCCGCTCCTGCGCCATGAGGGTATCCCAGCGGTTGCCCAGCGCGTGCGCCTCAGCGGCGGGATCACCCATTTCCTCAGCCCAGCGCGAGCGGTCGGTAAGCTCCTCGTCGCTTGGGATCGCACGCGGGTCAGTCCCCTCAGGCAGCATCCAGTACCCCGCCCAGTCCACGGCATCCCTCACGCCCTGTTTCACCTGTGCGGGATGCGATCGGTCGTAGGCATCCCAATCTTGGAACTTGATGCCACGGAAGTGGCTACTACCCGGACTCTTTGTGGGTCTGCGCTGCGCTGTCATCAAGCTCGATGCAGGTAGATGACCTTCCCGTGCTCGTCCGTATTGCGCGAGCATGAGTCGGTCAACCATGCCTCGTGCTGTGACTCCGAGCCCACCTGGTAGCTCCGAAAGGCGTAGCAGCCCAGGCAATCCCGCTCCCTTTGTGGCGATGGAGTCGATAGTGCGATCCGATGCTATGGGCTGAAATTCTTTGAGGCAGTATCGGATTAGCTCATTCGCGTTCTCAGGGGTGACCGCCCCGCCGCGCATGTCGAGGTGGCTGACAGTGAGTTCTGAGCCGTGATGTCGCCGCAGCGCCATGCGAAGATTTCGCAGATCAGGGGCGGTTTCCGATGCCGTCCAGATGACCGCGTGGACGTGGGGGTGGAAGCTCTCCCAGGTGATTCTGGCATTCACCTCGCGGACGCCGAGGAGCAGCCGAATCCCGGCGCCTTTGGTGTCCCCTCGCAGCGCTTCGAGATACCGCTTGATCACCTCGAACTGCTCGCGCAAACCACAATCATCCCTGGTCAGGGCGGTGATCAGCCACAGCTTTCCCTGTACCTTCCCAGTCCACGGGTTCGCCTCGGCGTCCAGGTGAATCATCGCCGAATCCCACGCAACTTCGGTGACTCGATGAGCGCACCTTGGGCACAGAGGGGATTGCGAGTCGCATGCGTTCAGGGCTCCGCTGCCGGTAATCAGCGCGCGACGCCCGTACGGGTCGATGTCGATTTTGGGTCGGGGGTTAGTCCGATGGTTGACCATTCCCGCAGCACTTTCGAGCGCCCGCCGCGTCGAGCCCCGGCGACGACCAATGATGTCGTTCAGGTTATCGACATTCGGCAGGATTCCTGTGACGGTGCCGACATATCTCATCACCGAATCGGTCAAAGTGTCGCTCACCATGAATCACCTCCGCTCAAATTTCGATGACGACCAGGACGCGAGGGTGAATTGGAAGTTCATTCGCCGCGATGGTCTCAGATGATAATAGTCAAGGCGCGGACCGCTGTCGTCAAAGCGCAAACCCCGGTCAATGATGAACCGGGGTTTGCGAGTGAGCGAAATGAACTTCCACGACCCAATATAGCCAGCGCGCAGTCCAAGCACGCAGAATCTGGGGCAAGTCTCTAATTACACCCCATCCGCTATATACCCAGGTAGATCCGTATAAATTCTCCTCACCTCGTTCCGATGATCTGACCAATGATTCCTGACTCGGATCGCCCCGTCGAATAAGAGAAGGAAAGAGAAATGACGTGCTCGGTCGCGGGCTCCCGGCACGCCATTCGCTTCGCTGCTCTATCGACTGGGCGACCTCGCAGGGAAGTATCGCCTGATCTCGGTCTCGGTGGGGAGATTGATATGGCGTACCTGGGCATATAGCGGATGGGGTGTACTGGGTAGTCGCCGCGTGAGTTCCCCAGTTGCTCTTCGCCGCGTGTTGTCCCCACCCCTTCGCCCCTGTCACTCTGCTACCCCTGCCTGCTGCCTCATCCCCTCGCCCACCTGGTGTATCTCCCGGTCTGATCCCTGATGGTCGCGGTGGTCATTCCCGGCGCTTCCCCCTGCTTGATCGCGGCGTTTTCTCTCGGTGGACTTTCCTGAATTCTCGCGGAGATTCGTCTTGGATAGTGGTGTGACCTGCGCGTTTCTGGGTGATCCGATTGTCGAGATTCTCGTGGCTATATTAACCGGTGAGAGAAATGGAAAGGTCCTTCCGAATGACTGATTTTGTTACTGTGCGGAGTGCCACCCAAGGCATTCCGAAATCTCATTTGGCGCGAGTTGTGGATGCGGTTTTGATCGAGCCGCCACTAGTGCCTGATGCGGAGATTCATCGGGTGATCGGCACCGGGGGCATGATCGAGATCCTTGATGTGGATATCTCGAAGACTTCCCGTAAGAGTGATCCTGATACTTCGGTGATGATTGCGGATGGGCTGGCTGCTCATGATGTTTTGGCGCGATTCCCTGATCACGCAAGCCCTATCCGCCTCCGGCTTTGGCTTCCCGCTCTTTCTTTGGATGGTCTGGCTGCTCGTGGGATTCAGGTCCGAGTGATTCCTGGAACTCTAGTCGTGAAGTCTCGGTGGGTGCAGGCAACCGCCGATCTCGTCCGCCCCCGAACTGCCACTGAGCGCGCTGAGGCTGAGACTGCCGCTGCCCTTACCCCCGCTGAGGTCGAGTCGATCACCAACCGGGTCCGCGCCGATGCTGAGACCCAGCTTCGCGCTGATCTGACTGCTGAAGTCACTGTGCAGGTGCGCCGTGAGGTCGCCGAGACCGCGATTGCCGCCCTGAGTGCCCTGCTGACGCCCGATGACGCAGATTCCGCCCCCGCCGCACCCCCGAACACCGAGAACGCCACTCAAGACGACTTCTCGGACTTTGAAGAGCACGACCCAACAGAAGGAGCAATCAAATGAGCACCACAAAGAACATTCTCGTGATTCCCGACGAGTTCGAGATTGAGGAGGTCGAGTGGAACGGGAGCATTCGTAAATACATCTCGAACTGGCAGGAATTGACCGATTCCCGCGTCAATCCCCCTGAAGGTTGTAGTCATCGCTTCGCGGGCGAAGACGTGAGCATGTCTTTCATTTGGAACTTGTGGGCGACCTCGTGGAGCTTCTGGATCACGTCGAAGGGTCGAGTCCTCATGACAGGGAGACGCGGGCGTTGGGGGGATACGACGGGGAATCTGAACTGGATCAAAGAGATGCTCGAATCGAAGATCGCCGCTGTTCAGCCTACAGGTGGAGGCGATGATTCATGACCGCGATCTCGACTCCTTCGACCCAGGTCCCGCTTCGAATCACGGAGGCGCGCCGGGTGATTCGCCGTCCACAATGCCCCCTTACGACGGTAGCTCGTGCCGCTGAGGCAGCCACGCATACCCGATGTGAGAGGAGACCGCGATGAGCTTGAGAGGTCCGACCTATGACCCCTTTGCGGACCCGGTTCGTGAGGGCGAGTGGCGTGAGTCTGCTGGCGTGGCGGGGCGTAATGCTCGGCGGATCGCCAGAGGAACCGCGTGGCTTTTCCGGGGTAAAGCCCGGTTCATGCTGGTCATTGCCCTTGCCCTGATTCTCGCGGCGGGCTGTAACCCTGCGGGTTGGATCTTCCCAGATCAGAGCGATTCCAAGACCGACCGCGAGCAGGTGCAACAGGAGACGCAGCAGCGCGCTGAGTCATCGCCTGCCGACCTCGGTGCCATCGCCAAGACCATTCGCGAGTCGATGGTCCGGCAGGCTGGGGGTGCGCGATGAATCGCAACCGCCGCGTTCTCCCGTTGATCGGGCTGTTCCTTGTTGTGTGGTTGGCTGCGGGGCTGGTGATCGGTGGGATCGGAGCTGCGTTCCAGCCCGCATCCGAGGATCTCTCGTCGGTCGACTGGAACGCAGTGAAGGACGGTCGTCCTCAATCCGCTGAAACATCCGATCCCGCAACCTATTTGACCGCCGATGTAGCCGCAGAGGGGGCATTCGCTGAGGTCGTTCGCCGCACCCCGGTCGATTCGATCTTCAATCCCGGTGTGGCTCGGAAGACCGCCGACTGGTGGAGTGTGCCAGCCGAGGTCGTCGCGGCAGCGAAAGCGCTGGATAGCAGCGTTTTTCCGGTGGTCAGCAAGACGTCCGGTAAGTCGTGGTTCTCGCCGGTCCAGGTGCTTACCAGGGACCAGGAGCCTCCGACGATGACGGTCTCCGAACGGGCATTGCTGACCTCTCCGACCAGTTTCCCGCAGATTCTGGATAGTCCGACCTCCCCTTGGTCAGCTTTCCTGCCCAGCAAAGCATGGTGGTCGGCATCGACTGCGGTGTGCCCGAATGATTCTGTCAGTAAAGGATTCTGCAAGTATCAGGCTGATGTGCGCACGGCGTGGACCAATGCGATTCAGCCTCTGACCAGCGCGAACTTGCCTGAGCCGACGCTTACTCAACTCGCCCAGTTTCAAGTCAATTGCATTGTCCCGCTCAGCGATATGGGTACTACGGGCGGGATTGGATTCAATCGCCAAAGCTACCCGGCGTGCTCCGCAGCCGCAGCCTGGATCGTCCGCTACAAGATGCCCTGACCACCAATCTTCCCCGATCAAAACGAGGCGGGAAGAACCCCAAATGGAAAGTGAGAGAACAAGAAATGAGTACTACCATTGCAAGCGCTCGGCGCACCACGACCGACGCCGAGGACGTGATCCCCGCTCTGACCAGCGTGATCGCAGACCTTGAGTACGCCCGGTCCACAATCGCGCGCAGCCGTTTCAAGGCGAGCGCCGACTTGACCGCTATCGAGGACTTCGCCAACCAGGTGATCTCCGATCTTGGCGCGGCGAAGTCGCTGGTCGATGCCATCGCCGCTACGGTGAGCGCCCAGATTACGGCTGAGATCGCCGCTGAGCAGGCGAAAGAGGCGCGCGCTGCCGCTATCCAGGCGGCGCGCAAGGGCGCTCTCCCCGCCACTTCAGCCACCGACTCGGACACCGATTTCGATGACTTAGGGGATGAGTGACATGACCTGGATGAGCGAAACAGTGGCGCCTGCCACAGCTCGAATTGTGGTGGCACCAAAGGGCTTCTGCCCCGGTTGCGTGCGGACGAAGCGCCGACTGTCCGATGCGATTGCCGCAGGTCGGGTCACGGTGATCCCCGGTGATACTGATGCCGCTGCTGGCGTGATCGCTGACCTTGATGATATCGACCCCGGTGCTCGCCGGATCGCGCCCATCGTTGTGGTCTACGGGGCTGATGGGTCACCACTGGATGCCTGGTCCGAGATGCGCGAGGACCGCGTGACCGCCCTCCGAGACGCACTTGCCGCCTGAGCATCACGATTCCCCACGCAAGTGGGGGTTACCCCCAGTAGACACGAAAGGAGGGGGCATGACGAACTACTACGAACACAACGCGCTCGTGGACACGCCATCCGAGCGAATCCTCTTGTGGTTCGCTAAGATTCGGTGGGGTCAGCGCTCCGTAGGGCAAGGCGGTGTACCCCCTTATGGTCCACTGGCGGGGTGGGATCAGCACACGCCGGTGAGTTGGCGGAACACGAGGAACGCGCGCCGATTTGACCCGGCTTTCCCGCTGATCCTCGCGGCGCTGGGCATTATCCCCACAATGATCCTCGGCACGATGATGAGCATCGTCCTGGCTGGCTCCCTGATCGGTGCCGTGATCGGACCAGCGGCTTGGGTGATCGCCCAGGGTATCCGCTGGCACCGCCGTCGCTCTGATCCCAAGTGGGCGCGGGCGAAGCGGTCCTATCTGGCGCGTCGCACCTGGTCAATGGCGATGCTTCACAACGGGCTTCTCGGGATGAGCCTTGACCCACGCAAAGCCGATATCGTCCCTGGCATCAAGTTCGGATCGCTCAAGGCTGCGGGTATCGCCACACACTCTCGCCCCGCACTTCAGATCAGCGGTGGTGCCGGAATCACTGGATATACGGTCGATTTGCCCCAACTCGGTGGCATCGATCGTGCGGCGATTGAGCGTGCGAGGGAGGGGATTGCGGCTACCGTGGGTGCTCGGATCCTCCGTGTCGAACCCCCGATTGTGACCGACACGGGGCGCGCATTCTCGGTTCGCTGCACCGTGCTCAGCCACGACCCCACACAGGTCAGCCTCCCATTCGATGAGGGTGACCTGGATTCGGTTAACCTCGCGAAAGTGCGAATCGGGCACGATGACAAGGGGAGGAACACGGCGATCCCGCTGATCCTGTCGGATGGTGCGCGCCATGCGATGATCGCGGGTCAGACTCGATCCGGCAAGAGCAGTCTCGTCCACGGCATCATCCTCCAAGCTGCTGCCGCCGGTGCCAAAGTGTTCATCGGTGATCTGAAGGGTGAGCTTGCCCTTCCCTATGCTGCTGCCCATGTCGGTGCTGGCTATGCGGGCGCACCCGATGAGATGCGTGATCTGCTCGGTCATGTGATCTCGATCATGGACCGCAGGAACTCGACCGACCGCCACGACCGATCTCCTATTCTTGTTGTGCTGGATGAGCTTTCGAGCGTCCCGGTATCAGGTCCAGGTGCCTCGAAAGTGCCTGAGACGCGCGAGGTTGTATCCGAAATCTGGTCCAGGATCGGCACCCTTGCTAAGAAAGCTGCTTCCGCCAATATCAGCTTGATCCTCGTCGGTCAGGTGCTCAATGCGGCGGTCATGGGTGGCACCGACATCCGTGATCAGATCGCCACCCGTATCCAGCTTCGCGCAAGGGAATACACCACCGTGATGATGACGCTCGGTGTGGATCAAGGTACCGCGCAGGAGATCGTGGATCATTTCCGGGGTCTCTCAGCCCAGGAGGGATCTAACCGCGTATCGGGTGTGGGTTTCCTCGATTTCGATGGCGCGCCAGGTTATTTCGGCATCAGAACCAGCTATCTCGAAACCCAATCTGACCCTGATCACCCACTCGGAATCCCACATCGGATCATTGACCTCGCGGAGTCACTGCACCACCGTGATGAGCCGGAATTGCCGTCATCGGTGCTGGCGGCAGTGGGTCGATCCGATGCCCCCACACCTACTCCCGATGACTTCTCAGATTTCGATCTGGACCCCGTAGACCCCGAGCAGGTCACCCCCGACCTGTTCGATTTTGAAATGGAAGGACACCGCCCATGAACACGAACCCCACTCGGGACGACCTCGCGCCAGCCATCGCTGTCGCCGCGATGCTCGGCGTGACCCCGGAGACTCCGCGCCCGAAGCGCGTGCCGTACTCCGAAATTCCAAGGCTCGCAGCGCAAATCGCGGCAAGCGCGACTATTGCAGAAGCGGCGGAGCGACTACTCGTAACTCCGGGGGCGATCCATGCGCGGATCGCACGCGGTACCTTGCCGACCATTGACATCCTGGGGCAGCGCCGGGTTCTGACCACGCGCTACCCGCCCCACCGCGATGAAGTTTTCGCCGCTGCACTCGCATTGACTGGGGATGAGGATCCCGACACCCCCCGCCTCCGCCCCTGGCAGCGGCGCGTGGCTACTGCCGCTTTTTCGCTCGATCCCACTGGCGATCATGGGCGGGGTTTGATCCGACGCGCGGTTCGCCGCCTTACGGCTCAGCGGATGGCAGCGGCAATCCGGCGTGATGCGTTTCGGCGTGGGCTGACGGTGGATCGGGCGCTTGTGGAGGATGAATGAACTGTCCGTCCATCTGGGGTACTCCCAAATTGACACTTCCTCGCCAATGACCCACTGCAGGTGAGCTTGTCAAATTAGGGTCCGGTTTCCATATATTTGACATGTGTCTACTGAGAGCTTAGACTCTAAATTGACACTTCCGATCAGCAAGGATTGCATCATGGCGCGCATTGGATACATCCGGGTCAGCACGGTGGAACAGAACACCGCGCGCCAACTGGATGGGGTCGAGTTGGACAAGGCATTCACCGATAAGGCGAGTGGTCGGACCCGCGACCGCGCCCAACTTGAAGCGCTTATGGACTACGCGCGTGAGGGCGACACGGTGTTCGTACATTCGCTTGACCGGCTTGCTCGAAACGTGGTTGATCTTCAGACAATCATTGGCGATCTAAACACCGCTGGGGTCACCGTGGAGGTCGTCACACAAGGTCTTCGCTTCACTGGTGATGACAACCCGATGAGCAGGCTACTCCTGCAGATGCTCGGTGCCGTGGCGGAGTTCGAGCTGGCGACCATCCGTGAGCGTCAGGCTGAGGGGATCGCGAAGGCTAGGAAGCGTGGGGCTTACAGGGGGCGCAAGCCCGCACTCTCCGCTGAGCAAATCGCGGAGATGACCGAGCGCCTCGCTGCGGGCGCGTCCGTCACTCAGGTCGCGCGCGATCTCGGCGTTACCCGACAGACGGTCTACAACTACCGAGCAGCAAGCTGATTCTTGTTGCTGGATAACGATTTTCACTGCGGGTCCAAATCGCCGGCTCGACTGGGCTCCTCGGTGCGGTCGGCTCGCCACCAGTGGGGAGGGTCGATTCCTGCTTCCCACAGTTCACGTTCGTGATGGAGCAGCGCATGGAGGTTCTCCCAGAAACCGGGCGGTGGCGAGGGCTCGTCAGTCACAGGGTAACGGTAATCGACTCCCGCGCATTGACCGCGGACCTGTCCACAGCGCAGAAGACTTGCGCGCGTGTGTCCCTACTGCTCACCCTTTCGTGCCACGATGCGTCCGACAGTCTCTGCGGATAGGTCCGGCGGACTGCCTTTCAACACGTTGATGAGCATCTTGAGCAGGTCGCCAAGTGGCACGATGTTCTCAGCCCATCGGTCGTAGGACTCAAACTCCCGCGAGCCATTCGCGTGGTACTTGCCTGTCCCACGCGCGTGGAAGTCCTTGATCGACTTGTCCGACGCGACCAGAATCAGCATCGCGTTAGGGCTGCGATCGGCGTAGGCGTCGAGTTGTGATCGGTCAGTTGCCTCACGCCAATTGAACGCCGCACGGAGTTTGACCTCGATGACAACGGCGGCATCATGCGTCATTTCATCTGGGAGACCGGCGATGTCGCCTCGGTCTTTCATCCCGAGACGGAAGATGAGGTCGCGGCGACCAGTCAAAGCCTGTGCTAGATCGGGTGATTCGCCAAGTGCGCCCCAAAGTAGGGACTCTACTGTGCGCTCATCACACTTGCCCGGCTCGTAGAGCGCGAACTCGACTGCTGCACGCAACGCGGTGGTTATCGGTCTTGTGGGCGCAGCATCCTCTCCGTGTGTAGGTACATCGACCTGTTCACGGTCCTCAGGCATTCGCAATTCTTCCTCCGGCAATCAGGTGAGACCGTTTCGCAGTTCCTCCGCTACGTGCTTCTTCTCGCTGACTGCGAGTCGACGGACACGATCCCATATCTGGTCAGTCTTCGTGGGTAGTCGCCAGCCCGCGTCGATCCATTCGAGAAGTCTGCGCCGCTCCGCGCTTGGTAACCGCCTGACCTCCGCCATCACTGCACGGTAGGTCTCTGGGTCTGGTGGCGAGTCGTTCACGGGTTCGTTGCACCGTGCGCACTCCGTGCGCAGGTTGTCAGCGCTAGCGTCGGCTAGCCGTGCGCCAGCGACACGGTGACCGATGGTCAGACGTGCGGTCACTTCGGGTTGATCCTCGTCATAAGGTTCGCCCGCACCTCGCCCGCAGATGACGCAGCGGTTCCCGTCGCGCTCAAACACCTCCCGACGCGTTTTTGCCGAAACCGCATCGCGTTTGGCGACCTTCTCCCCTAGCCAGGTCCTTGCCCCTTTGGCGTCCAGGATGTAATCCTCGACGTTTTGCCCTTCCCGGCTCTTGTACGAGCTAAACAGCCACCCTTGGTCCTTCAGCGCTCGCAGGCGTCGATTCAAGTGCTCATCGTCATTTGGCTTACCGTCTTCGCCAATCGCGACCCGCAACTCGCGCATTGTGAAGACCTCGCCAATTTTGCGGTTGTGCCATAGGTACGCAGCTATGAGGTGTTGCCCGCTCATCTCCCGGTTCATGTCTAGCCGCTTGCGCGGCTTCCACCATGGGCGTCTGTCGGGGGCGATCGGGTCATCCGGGTCTATCGGCGTGCCGCTCGTCATGTTGTCGAAGCATGCCAGTAGACGTCGCGACGGGACGAGAGACACGCTGCGCGCCTTGCTTGTCCTACCTACCCCCTAAATTAGGGTGTTTGTAACTATGCGAAGGGTGGACGGGTGCTGACTTCGGTTGAGATCTGCACAGGAGCCGGGGGACAGGCTCTCGGTTTGGAGAAGGCGGGCTTCAAGCACCGGGCGGTTGTCGAATTGGACAAGCATGCCTGCGAGACGCTGCGCACGAATCGCCCGAAATGGACGGTTCACGAGGAAGACCTGCTCACCTGGGACCCCACCCCCTACAAGGGTGTTGACCTATTGGCGGGCGGAGTTCCATGTCCTCCCTTCTCTAAGGCGGGCAAGCAACTCGGATCAGATGACGAGCGCGACCTGTTTCCGCGTGCGATCGAACTGGTCGAAGCGCTGGAGCCGCAGGCAGTCATGCTGGAGAACGTCCGCGGTCTGCTCGACATTGTGTTCGAGACATACCGGACCGAGGTCGAACAGCAGCTGAAGGATCTTGGTTACAGACCTGGATGGAAGCTCCTCAACGCATCAGACTTCGGCGTGCCGCAGCTGCGCCCTCGTGTGATTTTCGTCGCGGTTAAGGAAGAACTGCCGGAGTTCGAGTGGCCTACGCCGCAGAAGAAAGACGCACCCACTGTCGGGGAGTGCTTGAAGGACCTCATGGCAGCCAACGGTTGGGAGGGCGCCGACGAGTGGGCGGAGAGAGCAAACGCGATCGCGCCGACGCTCGTCGGAGGCTCGAAGAAGCACGGTGGTCCTGACCTTGGTCCTACGCGCGCGCGTCGCGCATGGGAGATGCTGGGCGTCAACGGCAAAACCCTTGCGGAAGAGTCTCCTGAGCCCGGCTTTGTCGGGATGCCGCGTCTGACGGTTCGCATGGCTGCGCGGATCCAAGGGTTTCCTGATTCGTGGGAGATCACGGGTCGAAAGACCAACGCTTACCGGCAGGTGGGTAACGCTTTCCCTCCTCCGGTCGCCCAGGCAGTCGGTAAGCAGATTAAGAAGGTCATTGACGCTGGCAAGAAGGCGAATCTCCAGGTTGTAGCGTGATATCTCTGATTTCAGGGGAACGGCGGAGCTTTTACCAGCGTCTGGTCCGTGATCACACGCTATCGGTGTCGGGGGGCGTAGCGTCCAACGCCGACGCTTCTCAGCGGACTAGCAGGGCAATTGCTCTGAACATCGCTGAACGCCTTGGAGCAGGTACCGCTGAGCGCAAGCTAGATGGACAGCGCGCCGGAAAGCAGTTCGAGGGGGCTGTCGCCGGATTCATCGGTGCCACTTTTCCTCACCTGGGCACGCTTCGCCCTGGCACCTGGGAGGTGATGAACGTCGGGGGATCACGCGGAACGTACCAAATCGCAAAGTACGAGCCTTACACGCACCTGGATGACCTGGCGAACGCCATAGACGCCGACCCGACACTACAGTCAGTGCTGGGAAACTCGTACGACATCAGTCCCGACGTGCTCGTTCTTCGGCACCCTGAGTCCGACGATGAAATCAATGCGCACGATTACCTGGTCGATGACGGCAGCGCGCGCCACGCGGTGATTCGCGCGAGCAATCAGCCGCGACCGATCGTCCACGCGATCGTGTCATGCAAGTGGACATTGAGGTCGGATAGAGCGCAGAACGCACGGTCCGAAGCGCTTAACATCATCCGTAACCGCAAGGGTCGTACTCCCCATATCGCCGTGGTTACTGCGGAGCCGACTCCATCCCGCCTCGCATCTCTGGCGCTTGGTACTGGCGATGTCGACACGGTCTACCACTTCGCGCTACCAGAGTTAGTCGACGCAGTCCACGAGACCGAGAACGATGAAGCGATCAGTATGCTTCATATCCTCGTGGATGGTAAGCGTCTGCGTGACATCAGCGACCTTCCGTTGGATTTAGCGGTCTAGCCGCGCCAACCACTCGCATGCAGGGCATCGAGAACTCTTGCTGCACAACTATTTACGTCCTTCTTGATCTCGGTATCCCATACCCTCACAACTGTCCACCCGGCGGAGGTGAGTGCGGCGTCCGCAACACGATCCCTGGCTATGTTGTGCGCAATCTTCGCTCGCCAGTATTCGGACGACGCCTTCTCAGGATTCCAATGGTCGGGGTGCCCGTGCCAGAACACGCCATCGACGAAAACCGCGACCTTCCACCGGATAAATGCGAGGTCGGGTCTCCCGGCGAGGTCTTTGCGGTGCAGTCGATAGCCTGTGGCACCAGCTGCTCTCAGCGCCGCGCGCAGTGCCAGCTCGGGTTTCGTGTTCTTGGATCGGATTGCCGCCATGTTGCGCGACCGTCCCTCGCGCGAAAGGTGGTCCGCCACGACCTTGAGCCTAATGTCAGATCGTGCCCGTAGGCTAAGAGGTATGTGTCGCGTCAACGAATTCACGATCGACGGGTTCGAGCCGGAACACGTATGGACAGCTGTTCGCTACGGGAGACCGTGGAACGGATGGGCGACTCCGGTGGTCACGCGTGCCACGCTCGAATCGGTGATTGCTGCCGCTGAGGGCGAAACGCTGCACTTCATTGAGGCGACCGCCGTGATCAGTGGGGAGAAATTGCGCCCCGACGCGGATTGCAACTACGACCTTGGGCAGATCGGCTGGTGCTTCATCCAGACCGATCGGTCCGGTTACGTCGACCGGTTGTCATTTGCCACCGTGAAGGGACCACCCTGGGCTGATTGTTTGCCATGGGGATGGGACCACCTGGATTGCCAGTTATGGGACCACCGGCGCGTCGCGTCGGTGGTCCCTTCATTTGTCCGTTGACTCGGCCGTGACGATGTTCACGGAAGGGGCCAACGGCATGGGCTACCGGGAGGTTGCAGTGGAAGAGATCAGAGAAGTCCTGCGGTTGTGGTTGGGCCTGGCGGTGGGGTTACCAGCGCCGGGTCTGCGCACGATCGCCGCGCGCGCGGGTATCGACAGGAAGACGGTGCGACGCTACATCGCGGCAGCGCAGGCGGCGGGGTTGACACGTGAGGCCGGCGCGGCGGCACTGACCGATGAGTTGCTCGGTGCGGTGGTGGCCGGGGTGCGTCCGGCGCGGCCGAATGGGCATGGTCAGGCGTGGGAAGCGTTGGTGCCGTTCACCGAACAGATTACGCAGTGGGTGAAGGGAGGGGCACCGGAGAATCCAGAACCGTTGACGGTGACCAAGATTCACATCCTGCTCGCCCGTCAGGGATGTGTGGTCCCGTACCGGACGCTGGTGCGGTTCGCGACCGAGTGCTGCGGGTATCGACGCACCACGACCACGGTGCGGGTGGCTGATGGGGATCCCGGGGTGGAGTGCCAGATCGACTTCGGTTACCTCGGACTGCTCGATGATGCGTCAACAGGTAAGCGCCGCAAAGTGTTCGCGCTGGTGTTCACCGCCGTGTACTCGCGGCATACGTTCGTGTGGCTGACGCATACCCAAACCCTGTCAGCGATCCTCGAGGGCTGTTCAGCGGCGTGGGAGTTCTTCGGCGGAGTGTTCGCTGTGATCATTCCGGACAACATGAAACCTATTGTCACCCAGGCCGACATCCTCAATCCGAGGTTGTCTCGGGGCTGGTTGGACTACGGCCAGCATGCCGGGTTCGTCACCGACACCGCCCGAGTCGCCACACCAACCGACAAACCGCGGGTGGAACGCACCATCCACTACGTGCAGAACAACTTTTGGGCCGGTGAGCGATTCTCGAGCCTGCCCGATGCCCAGGCCGCCGCGGTGGCATGGTGCCAGAGCACTGCGGGACTGCGGATTCACGGCACCACCGCCGCCGCGCCGGCGGTGCTGTTCGACACCGACGAACGCACCCACCTGTTACCGATACCGGCCGACTACGACGTACCGATCTTCAAACAGGTCAAGGTGCACAGAGACTTTCACGCCTCGGTCGGCAAAGCACTGTACTCGCTGCCCGAAACCTGGATCGGCTCGACACTGGATGTGCGCCTGGACAGCGAAGCGGTGAAGTTCTATCACCGCGGCGAGTTGGTCAAGCAACACCCGCGCCAGCCCGCCGGCGGGCAGAGCACCGACCCCCACGACTACCCCGCGGACAAGGCTGCCTACGCGCTGCGCAACATCAGCAAGCTGCAATCCACCTGCGAACATCACGGCCCCCATATCGGGCTCTACGCGGCCCGTATCGTCGATGACCCGCGCCCATGGTCTCGGGTGCGGGCGGTGTATACCCTGCTCGGCCTGGTGCGCACCTACGGGCCCGGACCCGTCGATGCTGCCTGTGCCACCGCCCTGGAGTTCGATGTCATCGCCGTGCCCAAGATCGCCTCGATGCTTGAGCAGGCCACCGAGAACACCACCCCGGACATGCCCGTGGCCGCCGGGTCGGAATCGTCTCGCTTTGCCCGTGACCCCTCCGAATACGCAACCAACAGAACACAGTTGACTCTTGTTCCCAACCCCGACAACACCATTCAGGAGTGAACCGATGACCCGAACCACCAACAGTGTGCCCGAACCTGTCGGCGCCGACATGCTCGGCCTGCTCAAAACCCTCAAACTCGGAGCCCTCGCCGACACCCTGCCCCAACGCGCAGCCCTGGCCCGCCAACACAAAACCTCGCACCTGACGTTCCTGCAACAATTGCTCGCCGATGAAGTCTCACGGCGTGAATCCAGCTCCGCCGCCCGACGATCAGCCAAAGCCGGTCTCGACCCCCGCATGCGGATCGACACCTGGTGCGCGGCAGACGATCTACTCTACGACCGTCCGCTGCTCGAGGACCTCACCACCCTGCGGTTCATCGACGCCGGCCACTCCGCAATCCTGCTCGGCCCCGTCGGAGTCGGCAAGACACATCTAGCAAACTCGTTGGGCCACATGGCTATCGGCCGCCGCAAAACAGTGTTGTTCGCGCGGGCGGACAAACTGTTCCACCGACTCAAAGCCGCCCGCCTCGACAACAGCGTCGACGCCGAACTTCGCCGCATCACCGCCATCGACGTCTTGATCATCGACGACTTCGCACTCAGAGCCCTCGACGCGACCGAAACCAACGACTTCTACGAACTCGTCGTCGAACGCCACCAGCAGACCAAGACCACCATCGTCACATCCAACCGAGAACCCGCCGAATGGCTCACCATGACCGCCGACGCGCTACTCGCCCAATCGGCCATCGACCGACTCACCTCACGCGCGCACACCCTGGTCATCGAGGGCCCCTCCTACCGCCAACGACACCGACCCGGACTTGACCGACCCAACCCCGCAGAGCATCCTCAATAACGCGCCAAGGTGGTCCCATGCTCGTGGCAATCCAGGTGGCCCCATAGCGGTGGCAAATGACACCGGTAGGTGCCGCATCGCTGGCGAACCGGCATGGACCCATCCTTCGATAGTCAGCCAAATCAAAATGTCGGAAATGCGATGACCCACCGGCGTGTCGGCGCTCGGCTGAATGCTCGCGTGGTCTGCTTTCTTCGGACTATTAGAGGATTTGAAGGGCGTCGTTGGTGACCAGTTACGGATTCCGGTTGTTTCAGCTCGAACTTGTTCGTCGGGATGGTCGCACCCCGCAACCGTGGGTGTACGACAAGGATGGGCAGCAGTTCAGCCGGTCCGCTGAACTGCTGAGGCTACTCACCGCAAAGTGCACTGTTGTCGAGCGCGGATTACCACTCGGTCCAGATGCAAGACCGCTAACCGACGCCGAGCGGCGGACGCGCCCGGTGTTCACGATCGAACGCATCGACGCTCTGGGTCCGAGCATTTTCCTGGAGATTCGCTACGGGCGTCATCGAGATGAAGATGTTGGGCTTCCCATCGCAGACGACTCTGGGGTAGCGGTGGACCTTACGGACATTGCGCCAACTCGCCGCTACCGAATCGGCATCTTTCCGCCTTCCACGGGTACTCGCGGAGTGCTCGCGGTTGAGGCGATCTCCCGAGCCTGTCCGAGCAAATACCTGGTGAGGTGGGCACGGAGTTGGGCTCAAGAGCATGCGCTGACAGATCCTGCGCAGGACTCCCAGGACTGGCACAAGGTCACCGCGCGCGCAGCGATGGACCCCGGTCTGCTTGAGAACTATCTCCAACAAGCCGAGGCTCAGACCATATTTCTCGTACAGCGCCATGAAACTGCCTCGCGCCGGAGAGACACCGAGAGGTTTCGAATCGAGGCTGCGGTCCTCAGCAACCAGTCTGAAAGCGTGATGACTCGCGTTGGCGACGCCATCGTCGCCGAAGCAGCCGATGAAGACGCTGACGCCCAGTTTGCGTCAGACCTCGGTGAGATACTTGGGCATGGCATCGAGGAGCTTGACATTGACGACGGTTGGGTCGTCGTTGACATTCCTGCTGTGGGTCGTCAACAGATCAGCCCGAGCCGAATTCCGGAGATTTTTGTCTATCCGATCGACAACGAGCGTCCCTCTGACCAGCGGTTCCGTACCGAAGTCAAAGCCGCCGTCCTGCGGATACAGCGCAGCATCGGGGCTACTATCGACATGTCTAGCTGGTAGCGTCCCGAGCCTAGCTCACGATCCGCCGAGGAGGAGTCTGTGAGTCAGCGCTTCTCCATTCGCAGTGTCCTCTCAGCGCACTGGAAGGGGCTCTCCGAACCGAGCGAGCACTTAGGCGGCAAGCCCATCCCCGATAGGGCGGCGCGCTGCATTCTGATACTCGTCCCAGTCCTTGCTGCTGTCGCGGTAGGAGGATTCAGAATTCCTTTGTCGTCGCCCGCAATCGTGGTCGCCGCTCTCTCACTTCTGACTGGCTCGCTACTGACGGTTTTCACACAGCTCTCCACGCTTCGGCTGAAACTGACCGAGTGGTATGACCGGGATGACATCGAGCATCGCACCGACAAGGACGCGATAGACGAGAGCGTGGCTCATGTGCTGACAGCGGCGCTCATAGCGCTCACAGCAACATTCGTCGCGGTAGGGGCGACGGTACTCGGCGACAAGCATCTGCCGGTAATCAATGGCATCATCGCCGCGATCGTCGTGGGTCTCGTCGCCTACGTTCTGCTGTTGCTCATCATTCTGATCCCGCGTCTTTACAGTGCGTACGTCGCCGTTCACGACGTTGACGACAATCTGAACGGTCAGGTTGTGGATCGAACTGATAAGCCGATGAGGAGGCTTCGACCTGACCGCTGATCAGATCGGAGCCTGGATGTGTCGGAACCGACGCCAATCATTCTCGTGTAAGCCGCTTCGTTCTACGGGGTAGGCGCGGTAGTGATCTATCGTCAAGGCGTCATCAGTGACGCCCTGCTCGTGTTGCCACGGTCGAAATCCTGACCATCGCAGTCGCGACCATGCCTCCCGTTCGGGTACTCCCCATGCCCTCGCCAAGTCAGCAAGGGGTACTTCCCCGAGCCTGTAGTTTCGCTCGGTGATGTATCTCAGGCGCTCCGCTTCCATCTCATCGTCGGGTGCTCTCCTCATTACCCCTAGTTCGTCGGCAGTCCACCCCATGACCCACAGCACGCCGAGATCGTCGCGGTCCCGAGCATCAATGAAAAGGATCGGACCAGTCCGCACCCACTGGTTCCGCTCCTCGGGGCTCCACTCCGCCCATTTGTCCCGCAGCGTCCCCTCGCCTTCGACCTCGACATAGCCCGCCTCAACGACGGGCTCCGCTGCTAACTCATCTCGCTCGGCGCTTAGAGCCGAGATGTTCTGGTCTAGCGCGGCTCTCGCAATCGTCCCCGCGCGGTATTCTCCTCGTCCAAGGAGCCTCACCAGGTCAGTGATCTGCTCGTCTAAGTCGGCGACATCATCGCGGCGATCGACCCCGCTCCGCCATTCGCGTCGCGTTACGCGCTGATCCATCACTGGTTCTACATACGTGAGGTACATCTCATCGGCGTCGCCCGCGACGATTGTCCGATTGTCGCAGGGGGCAACCGAATTGGCGCTCTTGCACCGGTATCGGTCCACTCTCCCTGCGCTTCCGCCGCGCAGGATCCACATGGGATCCCCGCACACTGCGCATCGGATCGCCCCCGTCAGTAGAGACTGCGGCTGCCGCGAATTGCTAGCCCTCGCAGTCGCGTCCAGCCGAGCTTGGAGCCGCCGCCATTCCCCGCCCTTGATAATCGGCTCGGCTCGCTCTCGTGGCTTTCCTGAGGCGTCGCGGATGACCTCCCCTTTAGTGACGACCCAACCTCGCAGAGTCTCCGACCGTAGCGCCCTGCGCAGTGGGCTGACGTGCCACTCGAAGCCACGCGCGGGTTGCCCCCGGTGGAGGGAAAAGGCATCTTTTGCCGTTGGCACTTTCCGCGCCGTGAGGTCGCGCGCGATGGCACTCAACCCCTCGCCCGCCATGACCCGATCCACCACTTCCCGGATCACAGCGCATTGAGCAGGATCTTGGACGAGCCGCCATTCGCCGTCAATCACCTCCGGCACATACCCCCACGGCGCTACGCCTCCGCGCCATTTGCCCCGAGTGAAGTTGTACCGGAAGGCATTTCGGTTGCGGATTGAGATGGATTCCAGTTCGGCTTCTCCGAGACTGGCGATGACGCCCGCGAACCCCCGCCCCATTGCAGTCGTGGTGTCGATCTTGTCTGTGACGGTCACAAGCTCGATCCGGTGATTCTCCGCAGTCGCGAGGTTTTTGGTCCATTCCCAGAAATGCCAGAAGTCGGACGCTGACCTGGTGAACCGATCCAGCTTCCAGCACATGATGACATCGAAAGAGTGCGGTCGGCGCAGCCATGAGCCCAGTCTTTTGCGCTCAAAAGGGGAAATGCTGCCGCTCGTGTCTCCATCCTCGGCGTAACCGACGACCTCGTAGCCTTCCGCGACACACCGCTCCTCGCACTTCTCCCGCTGACGTTCTAGCGAAGTCGTGGCATCAGTGACGCGACTCAGCCTCGTGACAATCAGCGCGCGTTTAGGCTCCTGAACTGGTGTTTTACCCCTCATGCTGGGTCATTCTACGCGGTATGATTTGGATACTGCGGAGTACTCGGCAGTACTCATGCCCTCGTCGTCGGTGATCAGCCGCAGCACCTCCGCGGAAAGACGCTCGACGGGTCGGCGAAACATATTGTCGGTCATCAGGTTGCCCCTCCTGGGACGCCGGGTGCGTCCTCTGGTTCTTTGGACGCACCAGAGCCCGATTTGGATCCATCGGACTTGGAGAAACCCCGGGGGACCACCCGCCCGGTGACGAGAACCGGTGCGCCATCGCCTCATCACCCACCCAGGACGGAGCCGGCGAGACCGAGGACCACGGGCACGATGCCCAGGCACACGAACGCCGGCAGAAAACACAGCCCCAGCGGGGCACTGATCGCGACACCGGCTCGCTCGGTGGCCGCAGTGGCCTGGTCGTGGGCGTCGCGGCGCACACCGTCGGCGAGTTCGGTCAATCCGCCGGCCAGCGACGATCCGGCTCGCGCCGAGCGCCGCGCCAGGGTGGCCACAGCGTCGAAATGTTCCGAGGTGGTTTCCCCCGGACCTGGCGCGCCCTTGGTGGTATCGGTCCCCGGCACAGGTCGACTACGGCGCCAGGCATGGTCGGCATCGGCCCCGAGAGCCAGCAGTTCGGCGGTCACCGACAGCGGTCGCGCCAGGCCCGGGGGCGCCGAATCGGCGACAACCGCCGCAGCTGCTCCGACCGGAAGACCGGCACGCAGGCACACCGCGAAGAGGTCCAGGGACGCGGCGACCCCGAACGGGTCATCGCGAGCATCACTCGCCCGGACCGGCCGCGCGGCGGGTTGCTGCCCGGCGACCCGCCGCAACGCCCAGTCCGGACCAGGCCAGCACCAGACCGCGGCAGCCACGAACAGGGTGGAGATCAGCGCGGCGGCGACGCTCAACGTCGGGCCGCCCGTTCGGTGATGCGCTGTGCCCACACCCATCCGGCCATCGAGAGGGCCGTGCCGACGATCAGCAGGACGCCGCCGGGGCCTCCTCCCAACAGCACCGCCAGCGGGTTCGCCCCCATCAGCTGTCCGAGGAACACACCGATCACCGGCAAACCGGCGAGTACCGCGGCGGTCGCTCGCGGGCCGGCCAGGCCGGCGTGGGTGCGGGCCGCGAACTGCCGACGCTCGAGCACGTCCGACCGCACCGATTCCAACAGCTCGATCATCGGTAGACCGTGTCGATCAGCCAAGTGCCACGCCACCGCGACTCGGCGCCACGACGCGGCATCACCCCGATCCGGGTGACCGGCGGCCCCGGTGTCGAGGACGTCGCCGCCCAGCTCCGCCCGCCCGGACATCGCGGCCAACCCGTCGGCCACCGCCCCCGAAACTCCCTCTGCCGAACGCAGTTCGCGCGCCGCGGCCGTGCACGCACGGGCCGGCGGCGCACCCACCGACAGTTCGGCGATCATCACCGACAACGCCAGCAGCAGGGCGGCGATCTCACCGTCGCGACGCCGAACCCGCCTGGTGCGCTGCCACTGCCAGATGAGACCGGCTGCAACCACGGCCGACGACACTCCGGCCGGGACACCGGCGAGAACGGTCAGCACCAGCGGCAGTGCGCACACCAGCACTGCGGGCGTCGGCATCGGCGAACGCCTGCGCGCAGCGTCCCGGAGACGGTGCAACCGGGACTCGGTGCCGGTGACCGGCCACCACACGACCCCCAGCGCGACCGCCAAGTACAGCGCGGTCACCGCGATCGGCTGCCGATGAGCTCGTCGAGCCGTCCGGCGGACTCGCCGAATCCACCGGCACGGGTCCACACCGGGCGAATGCGGACCAGACCGTCGTCGCCTGGCGCCACCATCCCGATCTCGACGAGTCCGCGGCTACCGCCCGGTGTGCGTGCGACGCCGAGGACCACCTGGACCGCGGCCGCGAGCTGACTGTGCAACGCGGCGCGGGCCATCCCGCCGAGCGCGGCGAGCGCCTCCATCCGCGCCGGCACCTCGGCGGTGGAGTTCGCGTGCAGCGTGCCCGCGCATCCGTCGTGTCCGGTGTTCAACGCGGTCAGCAGGTCGATGACCTCGGCGCCGCGCACCTCACCGACCACGATCCGGTCCGGCCGCATCCGCAGTGCCTGCCGAACCAGGGCCCGAACCGGTACCTCGCCGACGCCTTCGACGTTCGCGGTCCGGGCGACCAGCCGCACGATGTGCGGATGCGGCGGGTCCAGTTCCAGCGCGTCCTCCACACAGAGAATGCGCTCGGTGTGCGCCATCTCGCCGATCAGCGACCCCAGCAGGGTGGTCTTACCCGATCCGGTGCCGCCGACGATCAGGAAGGCCAGGCGTGCGGCGAGGATGTCACGCAGGAGTCGGACCGTGTCGTCGGGGATCGCGCCCAGCGAAACGAGTTCGTCGAAGTTGCGGGTGGCAGTGCGCAGAACGCGCAGTGAGATGCAGGTGCCGTCGTGCGCGACGGGTGGGATCACCGCGTGCAGACGCACCGTGTGTCCGCGTCGGCCGACGCCGACGAGCTGCCCGTCCACCCATGGTTGGGCATCGTCGAGTCGTTTTCCGGCGTTGAGCGCCAACCGGCCGGCGAGACGACGCACCGCGTCCTCACTGTCGAAGCGGATCTCAGTGCGCTGCAAGCCGTGGCCGCGGTCGATCCAGACGTTATCTGGGCCGGCGACCAGGATGTCGGCGACATCAGGATCGACCAGGAGTTGCTCCAGACGCCCGGCCCCGATCAGCTCGGTCTGCAGAAATCGCAGAGCGGCAAGGAGATCGGTGTCGCCGAGCATGCCCCGCGACTCGGCGCGGATCGCGTCGGCGATGACGTCGGGCGTCGGGTCGGCCGCGTCGGCGGCCAACCGGTCGCGCACCCGGTCGAGCAGCTCGTCGTGTGCGGTCATGCGGCCACCCGCGCCACGCGGTCGGCGGCACGATGGACCGCGCGGGCGGCGCGTCCGAGGGGGCTGCGAGGCGTGATCCGCAATCTGCCGGCATCCATCCGCCCCGGCAACCCCGGGTCCGCGCGATACGCGGCGACCAAGGGCAACCCGACGGTGGCGGCGACCTGTGCAGCCCGCAGACCCGACGGCGCCGGTCCCCGCACGGCCAGTTCGGCCCACACCCCGTGACGCTGCACCCGGGTCGCGACGTGGCGCGTCGATGCCGCGCCGGGCACGGAGGCGGTGGTGACCACCACGACCAGGTCGACGGTGTCGAGCACCGCATCGGTCACCGGCCCACCCGCCCGCGGGAGGTCGACGATGACCGTGTCCCCGTCCGCTCGGCCGGCATCGAGCGCGGCCAGCACCGGCTCGACGGCGACCGGCACCGCGCTGTCCGGTCGGGGCGCGAGCACCGAGAGCCGGTCGTCGACGTGGGGTAGCGCTTCGTGTAATGCGCTGGCACGCATAGCTCCTGCCGTGACGGTCAGATCCTGCCACCGCAGCCCGGCACAACTCTCGATGCCCAACGCGAGGTCGATACCCGCGCCGAGATCGTCGACATCGAGCAGCAGCACCCGCGGTGCCAGCTCTGTCGCCGCCAGCGCGACGGCCGCGGCAAGGGTGGTGGCACCTGCCCCACCGTGTCCACCGATCACGGCGATGGCGGCGGCCGGCGCGGCGGGCGGAGCCCGGAAATCGGTGAGCAGCCCCACCAAGGTGGATTCCTCGGCCGGCAGGGACACCGCGTATTCGGCACCGAGGTTCATCGCCGCACGCCAGGTCTGCGCCGGCGGCTCGCCGGAGGTGACCATCACGATCCCGTCGCGCCGCGGCAGCGCCAGGCCGCTGAGCTCCTCGACGGAACGACCGTCCACCGCGATCGCACTGGCTCGCAACCATTCTCGACGACACTCCGACGTCGACCCGGGCAGGATGCGGTAGCCGGCGGCGGCTGCGCACCGGGCGACCTCGTCGTGCAGGTCGGCGCCCACCAGGGTGAGGAGTTCATCGGTCACCCCGACATCGTCACCGACGACGACGCGACCCAGATCCGATCACCCGGGAAGCGAGAAGATCTGTGGATACGTTGCCGGCCTGTGGATTGGTCAACCGGTGAACGGCGGCACGTACTCACACGGCACCCGAACCGGATGCGCGGGGTCGAGCGCATTGAGCACCATGTAGGCGGTGCGGCGCGACCCCGCGATCGCCAGGTGATCGCTGTGGTCCTGTTCGCAGCCGTCCTGCACGACGATGTTGCGGACGCTCTCGCCGGAGCGGCCCGGTACCTGGCCGCTGGTGTAGGGCACCACGAACTCGTCGTAGCGGGTGGAGATGTTCGTGTAGTCCACACCCGCGACATACGGGCTGCCGCCACTCCAGATCGCCCGGTTCATCGGCGATCCCGCCGCCATCTGACCGCAGGCCGCGCAGATCGGCAGATCCGCACCCTGCAGCAGCTGCCGGGTGATCTCGGTGAACGGAATACCGTCGAACGAGCCACGCCACAGCGGCGCCAACGAGACGTACCTGGTGACCTTCGACGCCCCGCCGAGTCGTTTGAGGTAGTAAGCCGGCATGTACGTGCCTTGCGAATGGCCGACGAGATCGACGGTCTGGGCGCCGGTCGCAGCGAGGACTCGGTCGACGAACCGGGACAATTGCGCTGCGCTCGGCTCCATCCGGGTCATGCCGCCGATCGCCGACACCGGCCAGGGCGATCCGGGAATCGCCCCGTAGGTGAGGGCATACACGCAGTACCCGCGGTTGGCCAGCAACGCGACGTAGGCACCCCAGTTGGTCTGCTGCGAACCACCGGTGCCGTGCACCAGCACCACCGGCCGCGGGTGCTGTGGTGTGGGCCGACAGTCGAAGTCATTCGATCCGGGCAACGATCCGCCTGGATGAGCCAGCTCAGGAGGGATACCGGCGAAGAAGCTGTAGGTCTCGGGCAGCGGCCGCTCGGGGGCGGCCGAGGCTGCGCCGACCCCGACCATCGCCACCGCACATGTCGCCACCAATACCGCGACCAGCACCGCGTACCGGTTCATTCGTTTCGTGGACACCTCGACTACCACCCCCGCGTCAGCACCTGCGGGAGAACCTAGCAACTGCTTGGTCAAGTGTCCCGGTTTTGGCAGATCGCCGGGTAACGGGCCCTAGATAGAGGACAACCCCGGCCAGGGGGGGAGGAGGCCGGGGTCATCGCGTTTCAGCCCCGGGGGGTCGGGCTGAAAGGCACCGGTATCAACCGGTTAAGGCCGACTATACACATCGGATTTCGGCCTGTGCAACTAGAAACAACCGGCCGGCGAGGTCACATTTCAATATCGCTGCCTGCGCTTTCACGCTGCAACGACGTTGCATCGACACTGGCCGGGGTCTCGATCGGGCCGTAGCCTGAACCGGTGACGGACACCTCGTCGGCAAGCACTCCCCAGGCCCGATCGGCCCATGCCGTCCTCCCCACACGTCGTAGCGCAGCGTTCTTCGATCTGGACAAGACGGTGATCGCCACATCCAGCGTGCTCGCCTTCACGCGCCCCTTTTTCGCCGCGGGACTGATCGACCGCCGCTCGGTGATCCGATCCGGCTGGGCCCAGTTGCTGTTCCTGATGACCGCGGCCGACCACACGCAGATCGATCGGCTGCGTCGTCACGTCACCGACATGTGCCGCGGGTGGGATGTCGCGCAGGTGCGCGCCGTCGTCGCCGAGACCCTGCACGAGGTGGTCCACCCGCTGGTGTTCGACGAGGCGGCCGAGTTGATCGCCACCCACCGCGCACGCGGCGACGATGTGGTGCTGGTGTCGGCGTCGGGGCGCGAGATGGTGGAGCCGATCGGCGCGATGCTCGGTGTCGACCATGTCGCCGCCAGCGAGATGGAGGTCGTGGAGGGCCATTACACCGGGGAGATCGAGGTCTACCTCTACGGCGCGGCGAAGACCACGGCGATGATCGCACTCGCCGAGCAGCACGACTACGACCTCTCCACCTGCTACGCGTACTCCGACTCGATCACCGATGTCCCGATGCTCACGGCGGTCGGTCACCCCTACGTGGTGAATCCCGACCGACACCTGCGACGGCACGCCCGGGACGCCGGCTGGCCGATCCTGACGTTCTCTCGACCGGCGTCGCGCCGTTCGCGACAGTTGCCGGCGCGGCTCCGGACGGTCCTCGGATCGCCGCTGGCGGCGGTCGCGCTGGCCGTGGGTGCCGCGGTCGCGACGGCACGCTTGGCGGGATTCGCGTCGCGACGACACCCGGGTCGGCCGACCGACGTGGTGTGAGAGAGCCACCACGACACCATCGGATATTGGTCCGAAAGACCCTTGATGTGATGGCGGTCACGGTGTACAAAAGGTTTTACGGAATCTCGGAAGGCAAAGTTCGCTCCGGAAGAGAAGGAACGGACCCCCACGCCGAGCACTTCCCAGCACGGGCGGCAAGCACCCACGCGGAGCGCGCCGCATAAGGCAAAAGCGTTGTGCGCCTGCGACATCGTAGGTCGACACGGGCAAGCCGGTGACCACCAACGGGCCGTAGACCGGGACACGAAGGATCCCTGTCGAGCCGGACGAATCGATCCGATCGAGGCGAACCGAGAGGTTCGTCAGACGGAAAGAATCGATCCGAATAAGCTCGATCCAATTGCACGGCACCGTCATTCACACGTGGTTCACACCGGGGCGCACCGATCGGCACTCCTTCCCTCGCCGAGGCGGTACCACAACCCACCAAGCACGCTTGGTAACTTGGGTCCGTGCTACGCGGGCGGGGGGGGGGGGGGGGGGGGGGGGGGGGGGGGGGGCGCGGGGGGGGGGGGGGGGGGGGGGCGGGGGGGGGGGGGGGGGGGGGGCCCCCCGCCCGCAGTGCGTTGTGGGGGACGTTGTGTCACTACCCGGCTCCAGTTCCTCCCACCCGAAATCCGTTCCACCGCGCTGTATTCCGGTCGGACGAACGCGAATACGGGGAAGAACGCTCCGGCGCGAACGGAGCCTCAGCCGGCGCGAGCGGCGTCGGCGATGGATCGGGCCTCACCCGCGCCTGCTTCGAGCGCCTCGCAGCACAGCACGATCCAGGCGCCCACGCCCTCCGGGTCGCCCTCGGCAAAGCGGGTCGACAACGCCCGATACTCATCGGCACGCCGCAGCCAGGTCACCTCCGGGACACCGAGGTTGTGCGGGTCCAACCCCGTCGAGGTGCACACCAGACGCGATGCGGCCCGCGCCACCACACCGTTGGCCGACGGAAAAGCGGCCAGCCCCAACAACTCTCCGTGTACGACTGCGGCCAGAACCGGCGCGGGGACCGCGGTGGCCCCGGTCACCAGTTGGCCGAGCAGATCCAGCCGGGCCGCGACGCCCGGTGCCGCGCTGGGTCGGCCGAGCTCGTCCGGTTCGTCGACGAGGCCGGCGGCGGCGAGCATGTGCAGGCGGGCGAAGGCCTGGGCGGGCGCCCGACGGAAGACGGCGGTGAGTTGCTCGAGAGCGTCACCGTCGAGGGCCTGGGCCACTCGCATCGCCCCCGCCAGCACCGGGTCGTCGAAGTCACCGTCGCGTCGCAGCTCCACACTGCCACCGTCGATGGCCGCAGACGATCGACCCGCGCGCCACGAGGCCTCGGTGGCGGTCTTGTCCCAACCACGCAGATTCGCCGGGTGTCGATGGACGGCACTGAGCGCGTCACGTGCGCGATCGGCCGACTCGACGACACCGGGTAACTCCAACAGCGGTGCCAGCGGGTCAGCTGCCAACGGATCCGAACTCACGCCTTCCCACCATAATGAGGGTGCCGCTCGTCGCGTCCACCGGACCATTCGTCGCGGATGTGCGCTGGTCCGGCCGATCGGCACCTGCAACGAGATTCCAACGTGACTACCCTCACAATCAGAAACCGGCATGACCGCACGTCACGCCAATGTCGTCGAGAGTGAAAGGCACACCTGACCGATGTCTCCCGCCACCACTTCGTCTGCGCAGGGCTACCCGCCGTCGAAGGAGTTCGCCGCCCAGGCCAATGCCACTGCCGAGATGTATGACCGCGCCGACGCGGATCGTCTGGAGTTCTGGGCCGAGCAGGCCCGCCGCCTGGACTGGGACACCGATTTCGATCAGGTGCTGGACTGGTCGGGGGCGCCGTTCGCGAAGTGGTTCGTCGGCGGCACACTCAACGTCGCGGTCAACTGTGTGGACCGTCACGTCGCCGCGGGCAAGGGTGAGCGCGTCGCCATCCACTGGGTCGGCGAACCGGGCGACTCCCGCGACCTCACCTACGCCCAGCTGCAGGACGAGGTGTCCAAGGCCGCCAACTACTTCTCCGCGATCGGGCTGGTCGCCGGTGACCGCGTCGCGATCTACATGCCGATGGTGCCCGAGGCGTTGATCTCGATGCTGGCCTGCGCACGCCTCGGCCTGACACATTCGGTGGTCTTCGCCGGATTCTCCGCCGGCGCACTACGCAGTCGCGTCGACGACGCCGAGGCCAAACTGGTGATCACCACCGACGGCCAGTACCGCCGCGGCAAGCCCGCCCCACTCAAGGCCGCCGTCGACGAGGCACTCGGTTCCGGCGACGACGCCGCGAAGTCCGTCGAGAAGGTGCTCGTGGTGCGCCGCACCAACCACGACGAGAACCTGCCCTGGGTCGACGGTCGCGACGTCTGGTGGGAGGACACCGTCGACGAACAGTCGGCCACCCACTCCCCCGAGGCGTTTGACGCCGAACACCCGCTGTTTTTGCTCTACACCTCCGGCACCACCGGCAAACCCAAGGGCATCGTGCACTCGTCGGGCGGCTACCTCACCCAGGCGTCCTACACCTTCCACAACGTGTTCGACCACAAAGAAGGCCGCGACGTGTTCTGGTGCGGCGCGGACATCGGCTGGGTGACCGGACACTCCTATCTCGTCTACGGGCCACTGTCCAACGGCGCGACCGAGGTCGTCTACGAGGGAACTCCCAACTCCCCCAACGAACATCGCCACTTCGAGATCATCGAGAAGTACGGCGTCACCATCTACTACATCGCGCCCACGCTGATCCGCACCTTCATGAAGTGGGGCCGCGAGATCCCCGACGCCCACGACCTGTCCTCGGTGCGGCTGCTCGGGTCGGTGGGCGAGCCGATCAACCCCGAGGCCTGGAAGTGGTATCGCGAAGTCATCGGCGGTGACACCGCACCCATCGTGGACACCTGGTGGCAGACCGAGACCGGCGCCATCATGATCTCACCGCTGCCCGGCGTGACCGAGGCCAAACCCGGCTCGGCGATGAAACCACTACCCGGCATCAGCGCCAACATCGTCGACGACCAGGGCAACCCGGTCAGCCACGGCGAGCAGGGCTACCTGGTACTCGATCAGCCGTGGCCGTCGATGCTGCGCGGCATCTGGGGTGACGAGGACCGCTTCCGCGAGACCTACTGGTCGCGCTTCGCCGAGCAGGGGTGGTACTTCGCCGGCGACGGCGCCCGCTACGACGACGACGGCGCACTCTGGGTCCTCGGCCGCGTCGACGACGTCATGAACATCTCCGGGCACCGCATCTCCACCGCCGAAGTCGAAAGCGCACTCGTCGGACACGCCGGGGTCGCCGAGGCCGCCGTCATCGGCGCCGCCGACGAGACCACCGGCCAGGGCATCGTCGCCTTCGTCATCCTGCGTGAAGGCGTGGAGAACACCGGCGAGGCATTGGTCAAGGAATTGCGCGAACAGGTGTCGATCGAGATCTCCCCCATCGCCAAACCCCGCGAGATCAACGTCGTCCCCGAACTGCCCAAGACCCGCTCCGGCAAGATCATGCGACGCCTCCTCAAAGACGTCGCCGAAGGCCGCGAACTCGGCGACACCTCCACACTCGTCGACCCCTCGGTCTTCGAAGCCATCCGACAAAAGCGCGCATAGTCAGGCGTCCCGGCGGCGACCCAAGGCACCCAAGCCGCCGCACGGCGCCGCACCCAAGGCACCCAAGCCGCCGCACGGCGGTCGAGTGGGCGTCGTTTTCCGTTGAGTGGGCGCGCGTCTTTCTGACGCGCACCCACTCGGCGAGAAGCGGCGCCCACTCGACGGAAAATGGTGCCCACTCGACGCGAGATATCTCCCCCGCTACCGGCCACGCGAGCGCATGCATGGCAACATGAGTCCGACACCAGAGGTACGGAGGATTCTGTGAGCCGCAACGAGCCCGGCCAAACCGCTCAGGACGCCGGATCGGCCCCGTCGATCCCGCTGTCGGATCCCACCCACGGCCGCAACGGCGAACCCAGCATCGGCAACCTGGTCAAGGACGCCTCGGCAAGTGTGTCGACGCTGTTCCGCTCCGAGGTCGCGCTCGCCAAGGCCGAACTCGTCGGGGAGGCCAAGAAGGCGGGGGCCGGAACCGGGCTGCTGGTGGTGGCCGGCGTGATGGCCCTCTACTCCAGCTTCTTCTTTTTCTTCTTCCTCGCCGAACTCCTGGACAACTGGATGCCGCGGTGGCTGGCGTTCCTGATCGTGTTCGCGATCCTGGTGCTGATCACCGTCGTGATGGCGTTCGTCGGCTATGTGTTGTTCCGCAAGGTCCGCGGCCCGAAGAAGACGATCGCCAGCGTGAAGGAAGTGCCCACCGTGTTGCCGGGCAGTCATCCCAGCTCGTCGTCGGCGACCAAACCCACCGACGGTGAGCACCCGGCGATACCGCGCGCGCACGATCCCGCCAAGGGATGAGTGGTGGCCGGACCGCCTGATCCGTCGAGCGTCCGCGTCACCGGCGACTGGCATCACTTCGACGTCCGCGCCAACGGGCTGCGCTTCCACGCCGTCGAGGCGCCCGACCCGAGTACCGCCAACCGTCCGCTGGTGCTGCTCCTGCACGGATTCGGCGAGTTCTGGTGGAGCTGGCGTCATCAGATCACGGCGCTGGCCGAAGCGGGATACCGGGCGGTGGCCGTCGACCTGCGCGGCTACGGCGACTCCGACAAGCCGCCCCGCGGCTACGACGGCTGGACCCTCGCCGGTGATACGAACGGACTGGTCCGCGCGCTCGGCCACCCCGATGCCACCCTGGTGGGCCACGCCGACGGCGGGCTGGTGTGTTGGGCCACCGCGACGTTGCACCCACGCGTGGTCAATCGGGTGGCCGTCATCGCCTCCCCACATCCACGTGCACTGCGTCGCGCCGTGATCGCCGACCGACATCAGCGCCGTGCGTTCCTGCCCGGCTTCCTGCACAATCAGCTACCCAAGCTGGGTGAGCGTCGGCTCGCGGCGCACGACGGCGGCTACCTCACGCAGTACTTCGCCGAGCGGGCCTCGCCGAGCTGGCAGGCCACCGACGACTACGCGGTCACCGTGGACCGTAATCGCTCGGCGGTGCAGATCCCCTACGTCGCGCACTCCAGCCTGGAGTACCGGCGCTGGGCGTTCCGGTCCCAGTTCCGTCCCGACGGATCGCGGTTCATGGAGCTGATGAATCAGCGGCTGCATCTACCGGTGCTGGCGCTGCGGGGAGCCGACGACCCGTACATCCTCGATCATGTGATGGCGGCGAGTCACCGGTATGCGGCACACATGCAGTATCGGCCGATCGCCCACAGCGGACACTTCGCCCACCAAGAACAGCCCGATGTGGTGACCGAGAAGTTGCTGGGGCTGCTACGCACCGAGGCGGGCTGATCCGCCCGGTCCGCGGACCAGGCGCGGACGTCGCCGGGAAACCCGGGTGGTGGCTCAGGCGTGCACGCACGTCTGCGTGCTGACCCGCGCCGAACGCGCCTCCGAATCGGTCAGGTTCTGCCGCACCTGCTCGGCGGTCAACACGAAGCCGGTCTGGTCGTTGGTGTCCTCGGCAGCGCCGAACACCACGCCGACGACCTCACCGGCCGAGTTGATCATCGGGCCTCCCGAGTTGCCCTGCCGGATCACGCCACGAACGGTGTACACCTGCCGCAGGATCTGACCGGTCCGGTAGATGTCGGGCCCCGACAGGTTGATCTTGTCGCGCACCCGCACCGCGTTGACCGCGAACGGGCCCGCCTCGGGATAGCCGAGCACGATCGCGTCGTCACCGGTCTGCGCTTCCCCGTCGGCGAACCTCAACGCCGGTGCCGTCAGACCGGGGACGTCGAGGACCGCGATGTCGTTGTCGCTGTCGAACAGGACCACCCGGGCCGGGAGCTGTTGCCCGTTCGGCGACGACACCGTCAGCCGCCGCGTACCGGCAACGACGTGCGCATTCGTCATGACCCGCTCTGGGGACACCACGAATCCGCTGCCTTCGAGCGCTTGCCGACAGCTCGGCGCCGTGCCTTCGATCTTGACCACGCTGGGCCGGACCTGCGCCACCGCCGGTAGCTGCAACACCGTCGGATCGGGCGGGCCCACCTCGGCGACCGGCGTACGTCCGAACGGTCCGATGACCTGCGGCAGACCGGAGTTGTCGAGCAGCGCGCTGAAGTCCTTGGGCAGGTCACGCAGCCACTGCGGCGCCAACGCGTCCACGCCGGTGAGCACCTTGGACCCGCGCACCGCGGTGGACACCTGCGTCTCGGCGGAACTGCTCAGCGGAATCGCCAACAGCCATGCCGCGATCAGCACGGCGACAACCTGCAGCATCGACCCGATCACGCTGTCCACGCGGCGCACGCCACGTGACCGGATGCCGCTGCGCGCGGCCCGACCCAGGATCATCCCGGACACCTCGCCGATGATGATCAGCCCCACCAGCAACACCACCCCGACCAGCAGTCGGGTGGTGCGATCCTCGAAATTCGAGATGACATGCGGCGCGAGGAGGATGCCGGCGACGGCGCCGAGCACCACCCCGAGGAATGCCAGCGCCGAGGCGACCGCGCCCTGTCGGAAACCACTGGCCGCGGCGAGCAGCGCGATCACCACGACGATGAGATCGACCCACCCCGAGCCGGTCACCGGGTGCGATCCTCTGCCTGGTGACGCAGGTGGGCCGGCAACACCGCACCCGGACCGATGGTCTGCGGGCTACCGGCGGCCGCGATGGCCTGGTCCAGCGGCCGGACGTCGGAGTGGTCCCAGGGCACATCCCAGCCGGCGACCTCGCTGATCGCGGCGATGAGCCCGCCGGTGAATCCCCACACCAGCAGGCCGTCGACCATGAATGCCGGGCCCTTGTAGGCACGTGCGCCCATCACGGTGCGCTGCACCTGGAACCGGCTCTCCGGCGCGAGCAACGACCGCAGGTTGACGCGCGCCACCCGCGCGGTCTCTCCCGTGTCGACGACGCGCACCTCGCCGGGCTCACGCCAGTGCGCCAGCACCGGGGTCACGTCGAAACTGGACACCGGCACAGGGAACGACGGCAGGTTGGCGAGCACGTCGACCCCCTCGGGGACGAGTCCGGTCTCCTCGGCTGCCTCGCGCATCGCGGTGCCCACCGGGAAGTCGTCGCCGGGATCGAGCCCGCCGCCGGGAAATGCGACCTGCCCGCTGTGTTGACGCAGGGTGGGTGCACGCTCGGTGAGCAGGATCTCGGCGTCGGGTGGGAGCCCGCCGGGATGGTCGACTGCCTCGTCCCACGCACCGCCGATGAGCACCAACACCGCGGCCGCCCGCTTGTCGCGGCCGAGCATCGACGCCCACCTGGTGCGATCGCCGCCGCGGTTGAGCACCGAGTCGGTAACTGCGGCGACGTTGTCGGTGAGGCGACGCATCCAGGGCGGAACCTGTTCGGTCGGAACCAACCGACCCGCGGCGGGACCGGGATCGTGTTCGGCGCTCACGTGCTCACCCCCAGGTATTGCTGCACGACGTCGGCGATCTCGTCCGGGGTGTCGAACACCTGGGGCAGCACCTTGGCCACGGTGCCGTCGGCGCGCACCAGGATCGTCGACGGGAACACCCGGGGTGCGCCGAGTGCCGCGGCGATCGCGGCGTCGGTGTCGAGGACCGACGGCAGGTGCACGCCGTTCTCGATCAGAAACCGCAGCGCCAGATAAGGATTCTGCGCACCTTCCTGAGCGTGCACCGCGAGCACTGTCACCGCATCGCCGGCGCGTTGGGCGTAGCTGTCGACGACCGGGAGTTCCCGACGACACGGCAGACACCAGACGGCCCACATGTTCACCACCATCGGCCGACCCGCGGTGCCGGTGCCGACGTCGTAGTCTGCGCCGTCGGCCAGACACGGCACCGAGACTCCGGCCAGCGCGGACCGGGCCGCCTGGGGCAGTCCGGTTTCCGGACACGGCGGCAACGCGGCGTCTTGTCTGGCCTGCGCCATCTGGGCGTCGTCGGCCTGCGCGTCGGTTGCCCGCGGCCCGGTCGCCGTCGGCGATGTCGCAGGGCCTCCGGAGTCCGAGTCGGCGCCGCGGGGCCAGATCGCGATGACCAGGGCGAGGATGACGACGGTGAACACGATGGTCCACCGCGCCGAGGAAGGAAAGCGGCTGGTGCGGCGGGGTGGTGGCGCGGCGGCGGAATCGTCGTCCTCGTCGGGTCCCGACTCCGCGCTCCTCGGAGTCTGGTTCACTGCGTCGCCAGCCCCGCCAGATCCAGCAGATGCTCGGTTTCGGGGCCCTTCACCAGTTTCGCGGCATCGGCCTTGGCCATCGGCCCGGTGCCGACCGCCGGACAATCCTTGGCCAGAATGCAGACACCGCACGCCGGTTTGCGCGCATGACACACACGTCGACCGTGAAAGATCACCCGGTGCGAGAGGTCGGTCCACTCCTTGCGCTCGATCAGTTCACCGACGGCGCGTTCGATCTTGACCGGATCGGTCTCCTCGGTCCAACCCCACCGCCGCACCAATCGCGCGAAGTGGGTGTCGACGGTGATCCCCGGGACGCCGAAGGCGTTACCCAGTACGACGTTGGCGGTCTTGCGGCCGAAACCGGGCAGGGTGACCAACTCCTTGAGGGTGTCGGGCACCTCGCCGTCGAACCGTTCCACCAGGGCCTGACCGAGTCCGATGATCGAGTTGGCCTTGTTCCGGTAGAAGCCGGTGGACCTGATCATCTCCTCGAGTTCGGTTCGGTCGGCCTCCGCATACGACCGGGCGGTGGGATACCGCTCGAACAGTGCCGGCGTGACCTGATTCACCCGGACGTCGGTGCACTGCGCGGACAGAATCGTCGCGACCGACAGTTCGAGTGGAGTGGTGAAGTCGAGTTCGCAGTATACGTGGGGGAAGGCGATCTGGAGCGTGCGGTTCATCCGACGTGCCCGCCGTACCAGCCCTAGATGGGTCTCGGTCTTCGACCGGCGCCCACCGCCGCGGACGCGCGTCTGTCTCGCCGACGCCTCTGCGGAGTCGGTGGTCTTACGTGCGGTCACGCAATTCAGGTTAGCCACGTCGCGGCGAAGTAGCCCAAAGAGATGCCTCCGGCGGGGTGGTGAATTGCCGATCCTGACCGTGCTTCGCCTTGGTAACAAGTCAGTGAAGCCGGTCCTTCTGGTTGGCGAGAGGCTCCCCGAGTTGTGTTTACTGTCCCCATGCAAGGACTCGCCGCGCTGCTTTTCCCGGCTGTGCTGATGCTCTTCGCACTCGCGATGGAGAAGGTTCAGGCCAGGATCGACCGCCTCGCGGTCACCCAGGATCACGTCGAAGAGTTCCTGGAATCGGCAGACGCCGCGCAGGTCGACACGCTGGCCAAAGAGGGTTTTCCCGCCGCATTGGATGAGTTCCGTGCCCGCCGCGCGCCCGATGCGGCCGACGCCGCCCGCGACAGCGCATTCTCGGCCTCACCGCAGCGGGCGAGCTGAGGCGATAGCCGACACCCGCCCCGACTCACCGCTATGTACCGGCCAGTGACCCATTCAACACATATGCTTGGGGCGAGAGTAGCGTTGCACGAGGCAACACGGCGACCGACGGCATAGATCACCACCGGCGTGGGGTTGCCATGCGAGTGTGGTTAGGACGAGAAAGGTTCCTTAGGTGGAGGACGTACTGGCGCGGGCGGGCATATTCCAGGGTGTCGAGCCCTCCGCCGTCGCAGCGCTGACAAAGCAACTTCAACCGGTCGATTTCCCTCGCGGGCATGTGATCTTCCACGAGGGAGAACCCGGTGATCGGCTGTACATCATCCTGTCCGGCAAGGTGAAAGTCGGCCGTCGTTCGCCTGATGGTCGGGAGAACCTGCTGACCATCATGGGACCGTCGGACATGTTCGGCGAACTGTCCATCTTCGATCCGGGGCCGCGTACGTCGTCGGCCACCACCGTGACCGAGGTGCGTGCGGTATCGATGGACCGCGACGCCCTACGCGCCTGGATCAAGGACCGTCCCGAGATCGCCGAGCAGTTGCTCCGCGTGCTCGCCCGCCGTCTGCGCCGCACCAACAACAACCTCGCCGACCTCATCTTCACCGACGTGCCCGGCCGTGTCGCCAAACAGCTGCTGCAGCTCGCGCAGCGGTTCGGCACCCAGGAGGGTGGCGCGCTGCGCGTCACGCACGACCTCACGCAGGAAGAGATCGCGCAGCTCGTCGGCGCCTCCCGCGAAACCGTCAACAAGGCACTCGCCGACTTCGCTCAGCGCGGTTGGCTGCGCCTGGAGGGCAAGAGCGTCCTGATCGCCGACTCCGAGCGCCTCGCACGCCGCGCGCGGTAGCCCACTGACCTGGCGGTTCGTCCCCCGGGTATTGTTTCCTGCCCTGCGGCCGCCGGGGCAGGAAACGATACCCGGGGGACGAACTGTGTCAGCGGTCCCGCAGGTACTCCAACTGGGCCTTGACCGACATCTTGGCGGCCGGCCAGAGCGACTTGTCGACGTCGGCGTAGACCTTGCGGACCACCTTCATCGGCTTCGCCTTGTCGGCCGACACACCCAGCTCGTCGAGCGCGGCCACGATCTGATCGATCCGTTCCTCCCGGTGTGCCTTGTAGAACCGCGCAACCGGCCCCACCTGTGGGTGGTCGGGTCCGTGCGCAGGCAACAGCACCGCGTCCTCACCCTCGACGATGATGCGGTTGAGCGAGTTCATGTAGTCGCGCAGGGTGCCGTCGGTGGGGTCGATGACGGTGGTGCCGCTGCCGAGAATGGTGTCACCCGACAGCAGGGCACGATCCCCGTCGCACTCGACGAGAAAACTGAGCGAGTCCCCGGTGTGGCCCGGAGTGTGCAGCACGGTGATCCGCAGACCCGCCACGTCGATGACCTCCCGGTCGGCAAGCGGCGCGGCACCGTGTGTGAACTTGGCCGACCGCGCGCGCACCGGGACGTCGACCCGTTTGCGCAGTCGCCGGATGGCGCCGGTGTGGTCGAAGTGACGGTGGGTGATGAGCACCAGCGCAATCCCCTGCTGCTCCGCGATGCGTTTGACGTGCCCCTTCTTGTTGGGCGGGCCCGGATCGACGATGACGCACTCCGGATGGCCGGGAGCACGCAGGATCCAGGTGTTGGTTCCGTCGAGCTCCATCGTGCCCGGGTTCTTGCACAGCAGCACCGACGCGAACGGCGTCACCTCGCGTACGACGCCATAGGCGGGATGCTGTGCCGTGTCGCCGTTTCCGCTGTCAGTCATGTCTTCCGACACTACCCACCACCGGGGTGCCGCCGCGGTCGAGGTCAGCCGCGAGGGCGGTAACCCCGAGCAGCGCTCACGCCGAGCGGTCGATGTCGTCGGCGACCTCGTCGTCGACGATGACCTTGGGCGCGAACTCGCTCTGCAGACTCTTCAGCAGCGCAGCCCCCTGCGTCACCACCCCGGTCATCACCTCGTTGACCCCGTCGGCGCCGTTGAACACCGTGAGGTTCGACGATCCGAGTCCCTTCGCGATCTCACCCACGAGGGCCGGGAGTTGTTCGATGATCTGCTGATCGAGCGCGATCCGATTGTGCTTGGCGGCCGCCGCGGACTGGATCTCCACGGCACGCGCATCGGCTTCGGCGATGATGTGGGTGCGCCGCGCCTCGGCCTCGGCCGGTTTCACGACCTCGGAGATCAGCTGCTGTTCACGCAGTTCCGCCTCGGCCTGGGCCAGGACCGACTGCTCCCGGATGATCTCCTGGTTGACCCGCGCCTGTGCGAGCGGACCGGCCTGGGCGGCCTCGGCGTCGGCCTTGTCGGTCTCGGCCTTGATCTGCGCGCGCTTGATCGAGGTCTCCCGCTCGTAGTCGGCCTGGTTTCGCAACGACTCCTGCTGCGCCTTCGCCGATTCCTGGTCGGCGCGAGCGCGTTCCACGGCGGCCTCGCGCTGCACCTTCGCGATGTTGGGTGCGGCCAGTGCGTTGATGTAGCCGGAGTCCATGTCGTCGATGGATTGGATCTGGAACGAATCGACGACCAGCCCGATCGAGCCCATCTCTCGCTTGGACGCCTCGAGCACCTGGCGCGCGAGGGTGTCGCGTTCGCGAATGATCTGCTCGACGGTCATCGAGCCGACGATAGAGCGCAGATGGCCGGAGAAGATCTGCCCCGTGAGCTGGTTCATCTCGTTCTCCTGTTCGGAGATGAATCGCTGACCGGCGTTGACAATAGAGGCGACGTCGCCGCCGACCTTGTGCGCGATCACCGCACGCACGTCGAGTTGAATGCCCTGGGTGGTCACGCACACCTCGCGGATCTGCGCCTCGTGCATGGCCATCGACAGGAACCGCACCTTGCGGAAGAACGGCAACACCCATCGGCCGTGACCGACGACGACGTCGAACGGACCACCGCCGACATCGGACTTCTTACCCGAGATGAGCATCGCCTCGTCGGGTTCGGGGACGTAGTAGCCGAGCATGGAGCCTCCTGGGTGCATCGTGAATCGCCGCCGGGACACGGCGTCTCGTCGCGGTGGGCACGCGGTCACCACTTAGACGCCGTGATCCTACGGGGCCGTTCCCGGCATCGTCCGTTCGAATGACACGGTCAGGACGGCATCGGCAGCCAGCGCTCTACCATCACCACCCGGCCCGGCCGCTCCTCGACGACGAGCACCGTCTCGTCCACCCCGATCGCCTCGGCGGCCAGGGCGAGGAACCGTTCGGTGCCACCGGCCATGCGCAACTCCACCTCTCCCATGGCCTGCCCGCCGCCGATGGCGAGCACCACCACACCCGTCGTCCCGATCATCTCCACCCCGCTCGGCGTCTGTGCGGACAACGGTAGCGGTGCGTGGGGTCAACGGGGGCGATCGGTCAGCACATAGATCGCGGCGATCACGCTGATCGAACCGGCGCCGAGCACCAGCACCGGATACCCGAACAGCCCCACGACGACACCCGCCAACGCGCCGGCCATCGCCCCCGCAAGACTCATCGCGGTGTCCGAGATCCCCTGCACCCGCGGACGTTGCGGCACCGGAATGCTCTCGGTGAGCAGCGTGGAGCCGGCCACGGTGGTGGCCGACCAGCCGAGTCCGAGCAGGACCAGCGCGACGACGAGACCGCGCTGGCTGTGTTGCGCCGCGAAGCCGGTGACGCACGCTGCCAGCAACAGCGCCTGGCCGATCACCACCGTCGGTACCCGGCCGACCCGATCGGTGAGAATGCCCATCACTGGGGCCAGTGCGTACATGCCGGCGACGTGGGCGCTGATGGACAGCCCGACGAGGGTGATACTCGCACCGCCGTGGGTCATGTGCACGGGGGTCAGCGCCATCACCGCCACCATCACCGCATGCGCCGAAACCACCGAGACCACCGCATTGCGGGCCTCGGCAATCTGCCGGATCGTCTGCCACCCCTGCGCGACCGACGGTTTCGCGACGGCCGTCGAATCCGACGACGCGGCCGCCGTCGAGAGCAACAGCGGGTCGGGCCGCAGACCGGACCACAGCACCAGCGCGGCCGCGGCGGCACCGGCCGCACCGATCACGAACGGTCCGGCGAGTTCGTCGACACCCAGTACGCCGGCGATCTCGGCCCCCATGGGAAGCAACGCCGGGCCCGCGACGGCGCCGACCATCGTCATCCACACGACCAGCGAGAGATCGCGTCCGCGCGTGCGCGGTTCGGCAAGATCGGTTGCGGCAAAACGGGATTGCAGGCTGACCGCGGTACCGCTGCCCACTCCGGCCATTCCGAGCAGCAGCAACGGGAACCTGCCGACGTCGACCGCGATCGCAACCACTGCGGCCCCGACCGCCGCGATGACGAATCCGGTTGCCAGCGCCGGTCGACGGCCGGCGCGCTGGGCCAGCGCCGCGAGCGGCAGACCCGCGGCCGCCGCGCCGAGGGTGAGCACCGTGGTGGCGAGGCCGGCCACCGATTCCGAGCCGGAGAGCCGTTCGGCCAGGATCGCGCCGAGCGCCAGCGACGCACCCATCGCCAGGCCGCCGAGGACCTGCGCGCCGCACAGCAAGGCGATGGTCCGGTGTTGTACCCGCACGAGCGTGGCGCGGGGCGGTAGCACCGGCGGTTGGGGGACGGCCGTCGGGTCGGAAGAGGTGTGCTCGGTCACCCATCCAGCGTGGACCGCCCGGTCGCGCAGCACCAGCGGCATGAATGCCGGTATACCCTTGATTCATGCCAACCGACGCCCACCGGGTGGTGGTCCTGGTCACCGATGGTCTGGTCATGATGGACATGGCCGCCCCGGTCCAGATCTTCGGGCACATCGGCGCGCCGCGCTACACGCTCATCACCTGCGCCGAGACACCCGGATTGGTACCGACCTGCGCCGGGGTGTCGGTGCATGTCGAACACGGACTCGAGGCGCTCGCCGAGGCGGACACCGTGGTGATCCCCGGCTATCACGACGCCGCGCGGCGCACGCCGTCGCCGCCGGTCCTCGAGGCGCTGCGGGCGGCGCATCGTCGGCAGACCCGACTGCTCTCGATCTGTGTCGGCGCTTTCACCCTGGCCGAGACCGGCCTGCTCGACGGACGGCGCGCCACCACCCACTGGCTGGATGCGGATGCGTTGGCCACCCGGTATCCGCGGGTCATGGTGGACCCGGCGGTGCTGTACGTGGACGACGGCGACATCCTCACCAGCGCCGGCCTCGCCGCCGGCATCGATCTGTGCCTGCATCTGGTGGAGCGCGATCATGGCGCCGACGTCGCGCGGGACTACGCGCGACGCACCGTGGTGGCGTTCCATCGCCCCGGCGGGCAGGCACAGTTCATGCCGCCGGGGGCCAGCCTGCACGACGAGGCCGTCGACGAGATCGCGGCCGGCCGCCGACGACACGACGACACCCACGCGGACACGCCGGGCCGCACCGGATTGGCGGCGACCACATCCTGGGCGATCCGCCACCTCGATCGGCCGTTGACCACGCGCGACCTCGCCGACCACGCGTCGATGTCGTTGCGCACCTTCAACCGCCGGTTCACCGACGCCCACGGGATGGGACCGGGCGCCTGGCTGACCGGACAGCGTGTGCGCGCGGCGGCGGCACTTCTCGAGCGCACCGACGATCCCGTCGAACAGATCGCGGCGCGGGTGGGCCTCGGCCCAGAGGCCCTGCGCACACACTTCCGACGGCGGATGGCGTTGTCGCCGAGCGCCTATCGCAACAACTTCCGGCCCCTGTCGCACTGAGCGGGCAGCGCGCTCGCGGGCGGGCCGTCAACCGACGACGAGGTCGTATCCGAGTTTCGCGACCATCACCACGACCACCGCCAGCAACACCCATCGCACGAAGGCGCTGCCCCGACCGATCGCCATCCGGGCGCCCAGCTGGGCACCGGCGATGTTGGCGACGGCCAGCCCCAACCCCAGTAGCCACAGCACGTTGCCCTGCCACGCAAACACCGCCAGCGCGCCCAGATTGGTGCCGGTGTTGATCACCTTGGCCATCGCCGAACTCTCCAGGAACCCGGTGCCGACCAGCGCGGTGAGAGCAATGATCAGGAAGGTGCCGGTGCCCGGCCCCATCACCCCGTCGTAGAAGGCGATGACCACTCCGCACAGCACGAACCCGAGCACCACCGACCAACGGGGACGATTCACCGCGAGTCCGGAGCCGAACCCTGGATTGAGCGCGACGAACAACCCCACCGCGACCAGCAGACACAGCACCACCGGCGTGAACACCTCGGCGGGCAGTCTGCTCGCGGTGTAGGCGCCCAGGCCGGAACACCCGACTGCCGCGATGAACACCGGGACGAGTCGGCCGACCTGGACCGGCAGCCGCCGGGCGTAGGCGAGGGCTGCCGAGGCGGTGCCGAACACCGCGGCGAGTTTGTTGGTGCCCAGGGCGGTGGCCGGCACCAGTCCGGGCTGCACGATGAGCAGGGCCGGGATCAGTACCAGTCCCCCACCGCCGACGACCGCGTCGACCCATCCCGCCGCGGCGGCCGCGGCGATGAGTAGCGCGACGTCCACTAGCCGCGACTCCCGGCCGGGTGCGTCCGGGAGGTCGGACGGGTCAGGAGACCTCGACGATCATCTCGACCTCGACCGAGGAGCCCAACGGCAACTCGGCCACACCGACCGCCGAGCGGGCGTGCACACCGGCATCGCCGAAGATCTCGCCGAGCAGGTCCGACGCGCCGTTGATGACGGCGGGTTGGCCGGTGAAACCGGGGGCCGAGGCGACGAAGCCGACGACCTTGACGATCCGCACGACGGCGTCGATGCCGACGAGTCCGTCGACCGCGGCGAGCGCGTTGAGCGCGCACTGCCGAGCCGCCCGGTTGGCCTGGTCGGGGTCGACGACCCCCTCGGCACCCTCGTGCACCTTGCCGGCGACGTCGAGCTTGCCGTCGATGATCGGGAGCTGACCCGCGGTGTAGACGAGATTTCGGGTACGCACGGCGGGCACATAGCTACCCGCCGGCGTGACCACCTGGGGCAGCGTGATGCCCAGTTCGGCCAGCCGCTGCGACCACGTCGTTGTCATCGGTCAGCCCTTCGGACGCTTCAGGTAGGCGACGTGCTGCTCACCGGTCGGCCCGGGCAAGACTGTCACCAGTTCCCAGCCGTCGGCTCCCCACTGATCGAGGATCTGCTTCGTCGCGTGCGTCAGCAGGGGCACCGTTGCGTATTCCCAAGCGGTCGATTCACTCATGGACTAGAGCCTAATGGGTACGTCTTTGTCGATATGGTGATGCGGTGGTGAACGAGACACCGCCCGACGAAGCCGGGCACACCAACGAATGGCCCCAGTCCGCCGGACGGGCGCGACTGCATTTCGTGTCGGGCAAGGGGGGCACCGGCAAGACCACGGTCGCGGCGGCGCTGGCGCTCGCGCTGGCCGCCGACGGCAAGAAGGTGTTGTTGGTGGAATGCGAGGGCCGCCAGGGCATCGCTCAGCTCTTCGACATCCCGCCGCTGCCGCCTACCGACACCAAGATCGCGACGGCCTCCGGCGGCGGCGAGGTCTCGGCGTTGGCCATCGACATCGAACACGCGCTGCTCGAGTACCTCGACATGTTCTATAACCTCGGTTTCGCCGGGCGCGCGATGAAACGGATCGGTGCGATCGACTTCGTCACCACCATCGCGCCGGGCCTGCGTGACGTGTTGATCACCGGCAAGATCAAAGAGCGCATCATCCACACCGACAAGCAGGGGCGTCGGGTGTATGACGCGGTGGTGGTCGATGCGCCGCCGACCGGCCGGATCGGCAACTTCCTCGACGTCACCCAGGCGATGGCCGACCTTGCCAAGACCGGACCGATCCGCAATCAGAGCGACGGTGTGGTGAAACTGCTGCACTCCGAGGACACGGTGATCCACCTCGTCACGCTCCTCGAGGCGATGCCCATGCAGGAGACGATCGAGGCGGTCGAGGAACTCCACGCGAAGAATCTCACCGTGGGCACCCTCATCATCAACCGCGTCAGTCCCACCCACCTGCCGCCGGGGTCGATCGACGAGATCGCCGAAGGCACCATCGATGCGCCCCGCGTGCTCGAACACCTGCAGGCGGCCGGTCTGCATCTCGCCGACGGCGATCTGTCCGGATTGCTGACCGAGACCATCGAGCACGCCTCCCGCCTGCAAGCCCAGCAGGTCGCCAAAGCCCAACTCGACGAGGTGGAGCTGCCGACTCTGGAGTTGCCGGCACTCGGCGATGGCATCGATCTGGGGTCGATCTACGAGCTCGCCAACCTCTTGCAGAAGGCAGGTGCCTGATTCATGCCGCTCGATCTGAAGATGGCCTCGGTGCTCACCGACCCCGCGACCCGAGTGGTGATCTGCTGCGGCGCCGGCGGCGTGGGCAAAACGACCACCGCTGCGGCGATGGCGATGTATGCGGCCGAACACGGTCGCAAGGTGGCGGTGCTGACCATCGACCCGGCCCGCCGCCTCGCCCAGTCGCTGGGGATGTCCGAGCTCACCAATGATCCGCAGCCGGTGAACGTCGGCCTCGGCGAGGGTGCCGGCTCACTGGACGCGATGATGCTGGACATGCGGCGCACCTTCGACGAGATGGTGCTCGAGTACTCCTCACCCGATCGCGCCTCGGCGATCATGGAGAACTCCTTCTATCAGACGATGGCGTCGTCGTTCTCCGGCACGCAGGAGTACATGGCGATGGAGAAGCTCGGCAAGCTGATCGAACAGGAGCGATGGGACCTGATCGTCGTCGACACCCCGCCATCGCGCAATGCCCTGGACTTCCTCGACGCCCCGCAGCGCCTCGGGTCATTTCTCTCCGGGCGGCTGATGAAGATGTTGGTCGGCGGCGGACGCGGGGTCGGACGCATGGTCACCGGCGCGATGAGCCTGGCGATGCGCGGTGTCTCCACCATCATCGGCGGCGACATGTTGCGCGATGTCGCGACGTTCGTGCAGTCGCTGGACTCGATGTTCGGCGGCTTCCAGGACCGGGCCACCAAGACCTACGAACTACTCAAACAACCGGGCACCCAGTTCGCTGTGGTGGCCGCGGCCGAACCCGACGCGCTGCGCGAGGCCGCCTTCTTCGTCGACCGGCTCTCTGAGGAGAGGATGCCGCTGGCCGGGCTCATCCTCAACCGCACCCACCCGAATCTGACGTCCATCTCCGAGGCGTCGGCGCAGGCCGCGCTGGAGACCGTGGACGACGAGCTCACCCGCGGGGTGCTCGAGATCCACGCCGAACGCGCCTCCACCGGCAAGCGGGAGTTGCACCTGCTGCAGCGCTTCACCGCCGCACACCCGACGGTGCCGATCGTCGGGGTTCCGTCACTGCCCTTCGAAGTCGCCGACGTCGTCGCGCTACGGGCGGTGGCCGAGCAGATCACCAGTCGGGGCTGAGTCAACGACGATGGCCGACCCATTCGGGTCGGCCATGCCTGCTGATCGTCCGCGACTCACACCGCGTCGGCGCGGTGCCTCCGTCGCTGAGCCTCGAAGAACTGCGCCCACGAGGTGACCTCCGGGTGCTGCCGGAGCAACGCCCGCCGCTGACGCTCGGTCATGCCGCCCCACACACCGAACTCTACCCGGTTGTCGAGAGCGTCCGCGCCGCACTCGAGCTGGACCGGGCAATGCCGGCAGATCGTGGCGGCCTTACGCTGGGCCGCGCCGCGGACGAACAGGTCATCGGGGTTCCCTCCCCGGCATCGCGCTTGTGACACCCACATCAATCGAGCGTCATCTCCGGTGGAAACTGCCGCTATCGCCATCCGCCGACCCCTGTCTGTCGTTGCGTCTCGTCGGACCCTTTCGGCGCTGCTGCGCCGCCCGACGGTCCTGACCCGAATGCCCTCACCCGGTCCACCCGATCCACTCGTCGTTAACCGAAACGCTGGTTGCGGTTCACAACTTCAGGGCGACTGTTAAGTGAGTCACATTCTGCACTCAATTTAAGGATCTGTGCATCACGACGCAAGCCCTGGGGCAAAGAAAATGGCACCATCGTGCAAACCGGGACGATCTGCGCAGGTCACAAGCAATGTGTGCGATGAGGCTCGGTCGTGACCGGCTCGCGACCTTTTGGTGGCGCGCGCTCAGCCGGCTTCGCGCACATCGCACGTATCCTGTGCGTGTGCCGAAGTCGAAGAAGCTGTGGTCACTGGCCGGCGCCTGCCTGTTGGCCGGTGTCCTGGTGGCCGGATTGTTGTATCCCGTGGCCAGCGGACTGGGCGTCATGTCCAACCGTGCGGCCGCCGCCGTCGAGAATGTGTCCTCCGAGTTGCTCAACGGCACCCTGCCGGAGGTCACCACGATGACCGATTCGGCCGGCAACCCCATCGCCCTGCTGTACGACCAGTACCGCTATCAGGTCGGGTACAACGACATCTCGCCGGACATGATCCGCGCGATCATCTCGATCGAGGACCGACGATTCCTCGAACACGACGGCGTCGACTGGAAGGGCACGATCCGGGCGGCGCTGAAGAACTCGTCGTCGGGCGAGGTGCAGCAAGGCGCCTCCACACTGGACCAGCAGTACATCAAGAACTATCAGCTGCTGGTCCTCGCGCGCACCGAAGCCGACCGCCAGGCCGCCATCGAGACCACCCCGGCCCGCAAACTGCGGGAGGTCCGGATGGCGTTGACGATGGAGCAGTCGCTCATCGATCAGGCCAAACGCGACAAAGGGCTCGACGATGCCGCCGCCAAGCAGGAGGCCAAGAAGCAGATCGTCACGCGGTATCTGAACGTGGTGCCCTTCGGCAACAACTCCTACGGCATCGAGGCCGCGGCACAGACCTACTTCGGCAAGCACGCCAAGGACCTCGACGTCCCGCAGTCGGCACTGCTGGCCGGCATGGTGCAGTCGAGTTCGGCGCTCGATCCCTACACCAACCCGGAGGCGGCGACCAATCGCCGCAACACTGTCATCGACACGATGATCGAGAACTTCCCCAATCGCCGGGACGAACTCGTGGCGGCCAAGGCGGCTCCCCTCGGGGTACTACCCAGCCCGCGCACCCCCATGCAGGGCTGCATCGCGGCCGACGCCAACGGGTTCTTCTGCGACTACGCGCTGCAGTTCCTCGCCGAAAACGGCATGTCTCGCGACTCGGTGATGCGCGGCGGTTACATCATCCGCACCACCCTGGACCCGCAGGTGCAGCGGTCCACCGTGCGTGCGGTGCGGGCGCAGGCCTCCCCTGACGCCGACGGTGTCGCCGACGTGATGAGCGCGATCCGGCCGGGTAAGGAGACCCACGACATCCTCGCGATGGCGTCGAGTCGCGACTACGGTCTCAACCTCAAGCGAGGCCAGACCGTGCAGCCACAGCCGTTCTCGATGGTCGGCGACGGCGCCGGTTCGGTGTTCAAGATCTTCACCACCGCCGCCGCCATGGAGAAGGGCCTCGGCGTCGCGTCGAACATCCCGGTGCCGAGCTTCGTCGCGGTGGAGGGCATGGGTAACAGCGACACCCCCGGTTGCCCGGAGGAGTCCTATTGCGTCCGCAACGACGGCCGCTATCCCGCCTCGTTGTCGGTGACCCAGGCGCTGGCGCAATCGCCGAACACGGCTTTTGTGAAGCTGCTGCAGGAAGTCGGAGTGAAGCCGGCAGTCGACATGGCGGTGCGGCTGGGCCTGCGCTCGTACACGGTCCCGGGCTCGTCGGGCTACGGCGACAAGAGCATGGCGCAGTACGTCAAGGACGGGAACTTCGGTTCGTTCACGCTCGGCCCGCTGCCGATCAACGGGCTGGAACTGTCCAACGTCGCGGCCACCCTCGCCTCCGGCGGCACCTGGTGCCCGCCGAACCCGATCGCATCGATCAGCCGGATCAAGCGCGACGCATACGGCAATCCGGTGATGACCCCGGAGGGGGAGCCAGCGCTCACCGCGATCCCGTTCACCGCTCCTTCCTGCGAACAAGTAGTCGAAGAAGGCTTGGCGAACACGCTGGCCAATGCGATGAGCCACGACGATCGCGCCGGTGGTACAGCAGCCGCGGCGGCCGGTTCGCAGGGCTGGACGTTGCCGATGTCGGGCAAGACCGGCACCACCGAGGCCCATCGCTCCTCGGCGTTCATCGGCTTCACCAACAACATCGCCGGCTCGGCCTACGTCTACAACGACGGCCCGAACCCGACCGGTATCTGCAGCAGCCCGTTGCGCCAGTGCTACGACGGCAACCTGTACGGCGGCATGGAGCCCGCCCGCACCTGGTATCAGGCCATCAAGCCGGTGGCCACCAAGTTCGGGCCGGTCAAACTGCCACCGACCGATCCTCGGTACATGCGCGGCAGCGATCGCGGCCGCATCCCGAAGGTCAGCGGACTCACCGCCAGTGCGGCGACCTCCCGGCTGCAGTCCGCCGGCTTCAAGGTCAACCAGCTCGATGTGGACAGCAACCGGCCGCAGGGCACGGTGGTGTTCACCGCGCCGTCGGACTCGGCGATGCCCGGCAGTGTGGTGACCATCTATGTGAGCAACGGGCGACGCGACGACGACGGCCAGGGACCGACGGAGACGACGGTGGAGGTACCCGGTGTGGGCCCGGTGGTGATCCAACTCCCGGGCTGACCGGCGGGTAGGGACAAAACCCGGCGGCGGGCCACACCCGGATCTGCGTATCCTGGGTGAATGGCTCACCTCGACAACGCCCTCACCCGCCGCGTCGCGGCTGCCCCGACACTCGGGGGTCTGGCCGGTCTGGCGGCTGCGGGTCTCTTCTATTCGACGGTGATCGAGCGCAACGCATTCACGTTGCGGCACAACACGCTCGCCGTGCTGGAGCCGGGCGCCGCGCCGCTGCGCGTCCTGCACATCAGCGACCTGCACATGATGCCCAACCAGCGCCTCAAGCAGGCGTGGGTGTCCGAGCTGGAGGCGCTGGAGCCGGACCTGGTGATCAACACCGGCGACAACCTCGCCCATCCGCAGGCGGTGCCGTCGGTGATCCAGTCGCTCGGTGGCCTGCTGTCGCGGCCCGGGCTGTTCGTGTTCGGCTCCAACGACTACTTCGGTCCGAAGCCCAAGAACCCGTTCCAATACTTCAAGACCGACCACACCCGGTCGTTCGGCCAGCCGCTGCCCTGGCAGGATCTGCGTGCGGCGTTCACCGAGCGCGGCTGGCTCGACGCCACGCACACGGTCCGCGAACTCGAGGTCGGCGGGGTGCGCGTGGTGGCGGCCGGCGTCGACGACCCGCACATCGAACGCGACCGCTACGAGACCGTCGCCGGCCGTCCCAACCCGCTGGCGCATCTGCGGCTGGGGTTGACCCACTCTCCCGAACCGCGCGTGTTGGACCGGTTCGCCGCCGACGGTTACGACCTGGTCATGGCCGGTCACACGCACGGCGGTCAGCTGTGCCTGCCGTTCGTCGGGGCCCTGGTCACCAATTGCGAGCTGGATCGCTCCCGCGTCAAGGGTGTCTCCAACTGGGGTACGTCGATGAAACTGCACGTCAGTGCTGGTCTCGGAACGTCGCCATATGCACCTGCGCGGTTCTGCTGCCGGCCAGAGGCGAGCCTGTTGACGCTCACCCCGGTCTCGCACGGCGACGCCGCGTTCGCCGAGGATCATTCGCTGCCGCAGCTGGCCTCCGAACCCACGTGACCCGGTCCCCGGTGGACGGCGTCCGGGTCCTGGCCTTCGACACCTTCGGCACCGTCACCGATTGGTTCACCGGCATCTCCGGCGCGGTCCGGGCGACGATCCCCGGCCTCGACGCGGGTGCATTCGCGCGGGAGTGGCGCCGTCGCTACGGCCCCATCCTGGCTCGGGTGGAATCCGGCGAAATCGGCTGGCGACGGCTCGACGACTTGCAAACCGAGACGCTGCACGAGGTGGCCGACCAGTTCGGCGTCGCCCTCACCGAAGCCGCGTCGACATCGCTGGTGCGCGCCTGGCGCACCATCCCCGGTTGGCCCGATGCGGCGCCGGGGATCCGCCGGCTCAAGGGACGCTTCGTCGTCTGCGCCCTGAGCAATGGCACCGTCGCGCTGCTGACCGACATGGCCAGACACAACGGATTCGACTGGGACTTCGTGGGCGGTTCGGATCTGTGGGGTCACTACAAGCCGGCACGGGAAACCTACTGCGGCCTTGCCGCATTGTTCGAAGTGGAGCCGGCCGAGGTGATGATGGTCGCCACGCACCAAGGTGATCTGGATGCGGCCCGATCTTTCGGCCTGCGCACCGCCTTCGTCGAACGGCCACTGGAGTGGGGCGGCGAGGAGAAGGACGACACCGGTTCCGCCGACAACGACGTACACGCCACTGATTTGTGCGACCTGGCCGACCAACTCGGTTGCTGAGTCAGCTCATCGTCAGCTCGACGTAGGGCACCTTATCGATGGTCTTACCGATCGATTCCTCGATGACGCCGGACAATTTGGCGTACGCCTTCGGGTGATCACGCCGATAACGGGCGACGATCTCGGCCCTTTCGGCAGCATCGACCACCCGCGCCACGGTCCGAACGCGGTGGCGCCGACCGATGGAGACGCGACAGTTCGGTTCTGCCTGCAGGTTCTTGAACCACTGTGATGTCCTGCCGAAGCCCGATGCGATGACCACTCGATCCGGACTCGGACGCTCCACCGCTTCGAGCACCACATAGCGCGGCTCGCCGGAGCTACGGCCGACATGTTCGAGCAACAACATCCGACCGCCGAACACGAAGCCCAGATGTGCCCGGAACACGACGATGGGCGCACGCACCACCCAGCGGGTGTGCAGCAGTCGAGCAGAAAGACTCATGATGTACCCCAATCTCGTTCGCAGAACGAAAGACTCGCCCTCGTTCACCTTTCACGCAATCACCCACAACGGATGATGCGGACCACACACCGTCGCGACCACGATCACGATGAGGTCACCTGACATCACTCCCGACCCATCGAGAGAAAGCGAACCGTCATGACCACTCAACACTCCGATCATCGAGTCCAACAGGGATTCGCGGCCGTCGGCGTCATCGGCGCGGCCATCCTCTTGCTCGTCGGCGGCATCCTCGAACTGCTGCAGGGCATCTCGGCGGTCGCCAAAGACGACCTGTTCGTCGTCGGACCCGAGTACGTCTACCAGCTGAACCTGACGGCCTGGGGCTGGATCCACATCGTGCTGTCCATCATCGCGATCGCGATCGCGATCGGGATGTTCACCGGCGCCGCCTGGGCGCGGGTGGGCGCGATTTGCATCGCGTCATTGTCGATCATCATCAATTTCCTGTGGCTGCCGTACTTTCCGTGGTGGTCGATCCTGGTGATCGCGATCGACCTGGTCATCATATGGGCCGTGGCCACCTGGCGGACCGTCTGACTCAATCCGGCTGCCGAGTCCCGCGCAGACCTCGCAACGTCTGCGCGGGACTCGCGCCGTATCTGCGGCGGTAGGCAGCGGCGAAACGGCTCGGGCTGCTGAACCCCCAGCGCGCGGCGGCGTCGGCGACGGTGCCCTCGGCGCGCTCCAGGTCGGCGTGTGCGCGATCGAGCCGAATGTCGGTGAGCGCCCTCGTCGGCGAGCTCTCCACGAATTGTGCGAACGCCTCCTGCAACCGACGCACGCTGGTTCCGCCGATCGCCGCCATCTCCGCCAACGTCCAGGGCCGTCCCGGGTCGTCGTGCAACGCGTCGAGCACCCGTTTCACCATGCCCGGTCGCATCTGGTGGTCGGGGTCGGCGGAGTCCGGGGTCACCGCCAGCAGGAAAGCAGTGGTCACCGCGCTGGCCAGTTGAGGGCCGACCAGCGGGTTGGCCAAGAGGTCGACCGGCTCGCGGGCCTGCGCCGACAACGCGGTCACCAGCGACAGCCACGAGGCGCCGGCGTCGGTGGAGACGTCGATCTGGGGCGGCAGCGACAGGCGCCGACGGATCGGTGCCACGCGAATCCGATCGGCCTCGCGTTCGAGGTGCTCGGCGTCGAACTTCACGCCGAGCACCTGACAGTCCGCGGTCCACCGAGTGATCAACGACGGCTGGTCCGCGGTGAAGATGGTGCCCTGACCTGGCGCGGAGACCAATTCGTCGTGGTGCCCCCGCGAGTGCAGCCGCCCCGAAATGGGCACATTGACCTCGTAGGCACCGGGATAGTCGCATTCGATCGAGACCGCGGCACCCCAGGTGAGTCGACCGATGGTGACGCCCCCGAGTTCGACCGTGCGCAAGGTCAGGTCGACCTCGTCGCGTTCGTCCAACGCACGGAGTTCGTGCGGGAAATAAACACCGGCGACCGCCCGGTGCGCTGTATCCCAATCCCGGGTTCCCACGGGCTGCTCGGATGTGGACATGGTCTTTGTGTTCTACCGCATGGAACCCCTGATATGCGATGCACATCACAACTTGATCGCGCGATCCGTCTCGGGGCCGCGTGAACGGTATCGATCAATCGCCACACCTGCGCATAGCGTCTGTCGACACCTGGCCCCCGGGCCGACCTTCGACGAGGAGAAGCTGATGACCGCAACCGTGTCCTGGCTCGACGACATCACCATGACCGAACTGGAGCGCAATCCCTACCCCGTCTACGAACGGCTGCGCAGCGAGGCGCCGCTGGCCTACGTCCCGGTTCTGGGTTCCTACGTGGCGAGCACCGCGGAGATCTGCCGGGAGATCGCCACCAGAGGCGACTTCGAGGCGATCATCACCAAGGCCGGCGGGCGCACCTTCGGCCACCCGGCGGTGATCGGGGTCAACGGCGAAATCCACAAGGATCTCCGCTCGATGGTCGACCCGGCGCTGCAGCCGCAGGAGGTGGACCGATGGATCGACGACCTGGTGCGACCGATCGCACGCCGCTATCTCGAGACGTTCGAGGACGAGGGCAGCGCCGAACTCGTCGCGCAGTACTGCGAGCCGGTGTCGGTGCGGGCACTCGGCGATCTGCTCGGTCTGCAGTCGGTGAGTTCGGACAAGCTGCGCGAGTGGTTCCACAAGCTGTCGCGGTCATTCACCAACGCCGGCGTCGACGAGAACGGGGAGTTCACCAACCCGGACGGTTTCCGCGAGGGTGACGAGGCGAAAGCGGAGATCCGGGCCATCGTCGACCCGCTGATCGACAACTGGATCGAGAACCCCGACGACAGCGCCATCAGCCATTGGCTGCACGACGGTATGCCCGAGGGGCAGACCCGCGAGCGTGACTACATCTACCCCACCCTGTTCGTCTATCTGCTCGGTGCGATGCAGGAACCCGGCCACGCGATGGCGTCGACCCTGGTCGGCCTGTTCACCCGGCCCGATCAGATGGAACAGGTGGTCGACGAACCGGGACTGATCCCGCGGGCGATCTCCGAGGGAATGCGGTGGACGTCGCCGATCTGGTCGGCGACCGCCCGGATCAGCACCGCCGACGTCGAGGTCGCGGGCGTCGCGCTGCCGGCCGGCTCGGTGGTACTGATGTCCTACGGTTCGGCCAATCACGACCATTCGGTGTACGAGGCACCATCGGACTACGACCTGTCCCGACCACCGCTACCCCACCTGGCGTTCGGCGCCGGCAATCATGCCTGCGCCGGTATCTATTTCGCCAATCACGTGTGCCGGATCGGCCTGGAGGAACTGTTCGACTCGATCCCGAATCTCGAACGCGACACCGCCGGCGACGTGGAGTTCTGGGGATGGGGATTTCGTGGTCCGACGTCGTTGCACACGACGTGGGAGGTGTGACGATGTCGTCACACACCGTCGAGGTGACCGGCCCGGATCCGCGGAGCGTGGCATGCGCTCCCGGACAGCGCCTGCTGGACGCGTTCCTGCGCAGCGGCGTCTACCTGCCGAACTCGTGCAACCAGGGCACGTGCGGAACCTGCAAGGTGAAAGTGTTGTCCGGCAACGTCGAGCAGCCGGCCGTGTCGGAAACGGTGCTCGGCGCCGACGAGCAGGCCGATGGATTCGTCCTCGCCTGCCAATCGTCGCCGACATCGGATGCACGGATCGAGGTTCCGCGCGGTGCCGGGTCCGGGCCCGGCCATCCACTGCGCGACCTGAGCGGCGTCGTGCACGAGGTGCGCGAGATCGCCGACGACACGCTCGAACTCACCGTGGGCATCGATGAGCCACTGGACTTCTCGGCGGGTCAGTACATCGAGGTGACCGTGCCCGGCATCGGTCATATCCGTCAGTACTCGATGGCCAATCCCCCCAGCAGCGCCGACCGTCTGGAGTTCCATGTCCGCCGGGTACCCGACGGTGTGGCCACCGATCGGTGGATCTTCGACTCGCTCGATCAGGGCCACCGGATCGAGATGCGCGGCCCGTGGGGCGACTTCGTGCACGACACCGAGGCGGATGCGCCGATGATCCTGCTGGCCGGTGGCACCGGGTTGGCACCGCTCAAGTCGATCGCACGTCACGCACTCGAACTCGACCCCGAACGCGAGATCCATCTGTATCACGGCGTCCGTCATCGGTCCGACCTCTACGACGTGGAGTTCTGGGAGACGCTGACCGAACGGCATCCGGGGCTGCGCTACACCCCGTGCCTGAGTCGTGACGACGGGTTCGGCCGGCACGGCTACGTCGGCGACGTCGTGCTCGCCGACTTCGACTCCCTGCGGGGCTACTCGGCGTACCTGTGTGGTCCGCCCGCCATGGTCGATGCCGGGGTGAAGGCCTGCAAACGGCGCCGAATGCCCGGCCGCAACATCCATCGCGAGAAATACACCCCGGCTCCGGCGCCGGACATGGTGCCGGCGTGATGGTTGAGGGTCCGCGCACCCGGGTACCCGCCGGGACGCGGCGCGTTGTGAGCATCGCGCCGACGGGAAGCACCCGAGAGCGATAGGAGTACGAGCATGGCGCAGTATCGAGTGGTCAATGCCGACGGCGATGTCATCGACACCAAGGAGTTCTCCGACGCGACCGGCGCGTACGACTGGTTGAAGACCGTGGAGGCACCCGACGACCAGCTGGGCGTGGCCATGCAGGTGTTCGACAACGGCGAGTGGAAGAACTTCGAAGTGTCCGACGGCGGCACCAACGCCAATCCATCGGCGGATGCCTGACGGCTCACCCCGAGCCGAGTGAGGTGAACGTGCCGCTGGCCGGCACGATCACCTCACTGGTATCGAAAACGAGGAAGCCCTGACCGGATCTCTCCTGGTCAGGGCTTCTTCTGCTATCTCAACCTAGCGTCGGGGTGGCGGGATTCGAACCCACGACCTCTTCGTCCCGAACGAAGCGCGCTACCAAGCTGCGCCACACCCCGTGTGCAACCTGCGATAGCTTACCCCCACGCCCCCGCCAGAACTAAATCGCCTGGTCAGGATCGCTATCGCCGTATCGCAACGCCGTGACGGAGCCGTTACGAGCAGTCTGCGTATTTGTGGGCTTATGTCCACATCGGCCCACTAGAGTTATTCCAGCACTTGTGTCTCATATACCTCGTCCGTACCGAAAGGGAACCCACATGAGCGCGCCTGAGCAGGACATCAACTACAGCACGAAGGAAGGTTTCGCCTTCGGCATCTCCATCGTCGCGGCCGCGTTGCTGTTCGTCGCGGGTCTCGTCGCCGTTTTCCAGGGCATCTCGGCGTTGGCCAATGACGACCTGTTCGTGGTCGGCGCGGAGTATGTCTACAAATTCGACCTCACCACGTGGGGCTGGATTCACCTGATCATCGGCATCCTGGCGATCATCGTGGCGGGCGGGCTGGCGGTCGGCGCCGACTGGGCCCGGATCTCGGCGATCATCATCGCTTCCATCTCGATCATCGCCCAGTTCCTGTGGCTGCCCTACTACCCGCTGTGGGCGATCCTGATCATCGCTCTCGACCTCGTGGTGATCTGGGCGGTCGCGACGTGGAAGCCGTCGAACATCGCCTGACCCACCTCCATGTACACGCCGCCCGCCGGGCCCTCGGGTCCGACGGGCGGCGTGTTCTCACTTGCGACCCATCCGACAACGCCGTGTCTCCGAATCGCCTCCGTTCATCCAGTGTCCGAGTTCTTCCGATGACCCGAACGGAGCCGCACGATGCGCACCACCCGCACGATCCGACGCCTGCTCACCCTCCTCGCGACCGCAGCCCTGGCCGTCGCCGCCCTGGTCGCGAGCACCGGCCCGGCGACTGCCGCACCGCTGCAACCGATCCCGAAGCTCGACACCGAGCGGTATCTCGGGTCCTGGTGGCAGCTCGCGGCGATTCCGGCGTTCTTCAATCTGAACTGCGCCAAGGACACCAAGGCCACCTACACCCTGATCGATGCGACCACGATCGGCGTCGAGAACACCTGCACCACGTTCACGGGCCAGACCAACGGCGTCAAGGGTCAGGCGAAGGTCGTCGACCCGGTCACCAAAGCACAACTGTCCGTGTCGTTCCCGCAGGTTCCGGTGAGCATCGATCCGAACAACGCACCCAACTACATCGTCACGTGGATCGCCGACGGCGCCACCCCCGACGACCCGTACCAGTTCGCCCTCGTCGGCGATCCGACCCGCTTCTCCGGGTTCGTCCTCTCCCGGGACAAGGTCGTCACCACCGAGACCTTGCGGATGCTGCGCGGACAGGTGGAGAAGGCCGGATTCAACTCCTGCACCTTCTTGGTGTCCCCGACCACCGGTGGCCGCACCGACTACTCCCCGCTCTGCACCGTCTGACACTGCATCTGAAGGCATCCGGTGCTCACCCGGCCGTACGCTGGCCGGGTGAGTACGGATCTCGACCTCCGGCGTACCCAGCTGATCGCCGACGCCTACCGGGTCGCCGACGACGTGCTGTTCCCCGCCGCCTCCGACGTCGATCGCACAAGTTCGGTACCTGCCTCGCACTGGACGACGATCGCCGAGGCCGGCCTGTTTGGAATTGCCGCACCCGTCGACGCCGGCGGGCCGGGCCTCGACTTCGGTCAGGTCATCGAGATCAGTGAGGTGATGGCGAGCGGCTGCCTGGCGACCGCCTTCACGTGGCTCCAGCATCACGGTGTGGTCATCGCGCTGGCCACCACCGCCAACCAACGACTACGTGACGAATTGTTCGCTGCAACAGTTGCCGGCCGGCTGCGCGCCGGCGTGGCGTATGCCGGAGTGGTCCCCACCCCACCACGAATGCGCGCCACCCGAGTCGACGGCGGGTGGCGCTTCGACGGCCATGCGCCGTTCGTGAGCGGTTGGGGCATCGTCGATCTGCTGCAGATCTCGGCCCGTGATGTGGACACCGACGACGTGCTCGCGGCGATCCTGCCGATCCAGCAGCCGCCGGACGCCATCACCGTCAAACCCCTGCACCTCGGCGTCGCCGATGCGACCCGCACGGTGTCGCTGGCGGTCACCGGCCTGGTCGTCCCCGACGATCGCATGGTGAGCCGGGTGACCCTCGACGACTTCTTCGCCAACCAGAACACCGGCGTCCGGATCAACGGCACGCTCCCGCTTGGAGTGGTGCGGCGGTGCGCCGCGCTGCTCGACGTCGGCGGTCACCCACGGGCCGCTCGCGCATTGCGCGACCGCGGCAGCACCATCCGCACTGCGCTGGACGCCGGACTCACCGACGCCGCCACGCTGATCGCGGCACGTGCCGACGGCGCACAATTGGCCGTCGACGCGGCAGCCACACTGATCGCCGCCGAGGGCGGCGCGGCCCTGCTGCGCGGCGCCCATCCCGAACGCCTCGCCCGCGAAGCCGCATTCACGCTGGTCGCGGCCAGTAGACCACAGTTGAAGGAGCTGCTGGTGGACAGGTTCAGCGCGCCGCCCGCCGCGCGTACTCCCTGAGAAAGGTGGCCTCGACGATGGCCATGTTCTCGATCTCGCCCGGATCGACGCTCTCGTTGGGCGCGTGGATCAGGCACGACGGTTCCTCCACACCGAGCAGCATGATCTCCGCTTCCGGATAGGTTTCGGCGAACACGTTGCACAGCGGGATCGAACCGCCCTGCCCCATCAGCACGACGTCGGTGCCGTAGGTCGTGGTCATCGCGTCGACCATCGTGTCGAAACCGGGCCCGGAGGTGGTGCCGCGAAACGGCGCGCCATCGGCTTCACGCTCGAAGGAGACCCGGACGTTCCACGGGGCGGCCGCGGTGAGATGGTCGATGAGCGCCTGTTGGGCGACCTTGGCGTCCATCCCGGGCGGCACCCGCAGGTTGATGCGCGCACGCGCTTTCGGCTGCACGGCCGCCGACGACCCCACCACCGGCGGGCAGTCGATGCCGAGCACGGTCGCCGCCGGCCGTGCCCACACCATGTCGGCGACCGCCCCCGAGCCGATCACGTCGACCCCGTCGAGGACGCCGGCGTCGGTGCGGAAGGCCTCGACCGGGTAGTCGACGCCCGGCCACGTCGCCGAGGCGTCCAGCCCGGTGACGGTGGTGTTGCCCTCGGCGTCGCGCAGCGAGGCGAGCATCGCGATGAGCGCGGCGAGTGCATCCGGTGCCGCTCCGCCGAACATTCCGGAATGCATTGCCGAGGAAAGCGTCTCGACGGTCACCACGACGTTGGCGATACCCCGCAGGCTCGTGGTCAGGCTCGGCCGGCCGATTGCGAAATTCCCCGAGTCGCACACCAGGATCGCGTCGGCGCGCAACAGGTCCGGGTGCTTCGGGACGAAGTCCTCCATGCCACCGGTGCCCTGCTCTTCCGAGCCCTCACCGACGATGGTGATGTTGACCGGGATGTCGCCGCCGAGCGCCCGCAACGCAGCCAGGTGCACGGCGATGTTGCCCTTGCAGTCCGCTGCGCCGCGGCCGTACCAGCGACCGTTGCGTTCGGTGAGTTCCCAGACCGGCGAGTCCCACTCGTCGGCACCGAGGGGCGGCTGCACATCATGGTGGAAATAGAGCAACACCGTCGGCGCATCGTCGGGACCGGCCAGGTGCCCGGTCACCGCTTTGCTGCCATCGGCGGTCACATGCGACTCGACGTCGCCGAAACCCAACTCGGTGAAAGTGCCGAGCAACCAGTCGACCATCCGGTCACAGTCCTCCGGCGGAGTGCCGGTGGGGTCGTAGACGGATTCGAACGCGACCATCTCGGCGAGCTCGGTCTTCGCCTGCGGCATCAATTCCCGCACGCGCTCGCGCAGGCTCTCGTCGGTCGTCGTGTCGTCGGTCATCGGCGCTCCCTCGCAATCGGATCGGCGTGACATCAGCCTGTCACGATGTAAGGCGTGAGGCGCGGTGGCAGCCCTTCGTGACGGCCTCTCCAAGCTCCGGCCTCCTCAGGGACCAGGTGCTCACCACAAGACCACGATCGCCTGTCACACCAGGTCGTGGGTTTCCAGCCGACCGTCAGCGATCGCGTCGAGCATCGCGGCATGGTCGGCCTCGTCGATGTCGGCGTAGGACTCCGAGAAGTCGGCGATGGCATCGGCGAAGCCCTTGGCGCTACCGAGGTACTCGGCGATCTGGAGGCGTGAACCGGTTCGGGCGTGCGCATGTGCCAGTGCCCGACCGCACAACTTCGCGTAGAGCTTCATGTCGTCGGGACTCAACGCCTCGATCACCACCGACCCCTTGCCGTCACGCAATTGCCGGACGTACAGGTCACGCTTCTCGCCGTTCTCGTCGAGTCCGGAGGTCCAGCCGAGGAACACGTCACTGGCCGCCTGCAGCAGCCGCTGGCCCTCGACGACCCGCTGCCCCTGGTTGGCGTACTGCTGAGTGGGCACGTAGTCGGCGAGCACCGAGCGCTGCGCCTCCTTCATCTGCAGGAACAGCGGATCGTCGGACCGTGCGCCATGCATCAGCACGATCCAGGCACGAGTGCCGACGCTGCCCACTCCCACCACCTTGCGCGCCACGTCGACGATCGTGAACTGGTCGAACAACGCCCGGATGTGGTCGGGCAACATCGTGCGGTAGGCATCGACCCGGCCCGCGATCCGGTTGGCGACCTCGTCGGCGTGGCTGTCGGGGAACAACTCGTGGATCGGGACCAGCAGCGGCGGATCGCTACGGATGTGCACATTGCCGTCGGCATCGATCACGCAGAGTTTCGCCACCGCCTGGGTGCTGTTGCGGTGCTGCGCCTTCCGCAGCCCCTTCAGCGTGCGTGCCTCGGTCGAGGTGTCGAGTTTGGAGGTCACCTTCGTCAACACCTCTTCGGTGTCGATGCGGGCATACCAGCAGTCCATCGTCGACATGGCCGCGCTGGCCGTCATCCACTTCTGATACGACTTGGCCACGTCGCGCGCGTGCCGTCGGGTGGTGGCGGCATCGAAGCCGCTTCCCCGTCCGGCCACGGTGAAACTGGCCGCCAGCCGTTTCACGTCCCACTCGAACGGACCAGGAGCGGTCTCGTCGAAGTCGTTGAGATCGAAGATCATCCGCCGCTCTGGGGTGTTGAACACACCGAAGTTGCTCAGATGAGCGTCACCGCAGAGTTGTGTCATGATCCCGGAATGAGGCACCGCGGCGAGGTCGGCCGCCATCACCGCCGCTGCGCCGCGGTAGAACGTGAACGGCGTCGCCGCCATCCGGGAATTGCGGACGGGTACGAGTTCGGGCACACGCGAGGTGGCCTGCCGGGTGAGGATCTCGATCGGATCGCCCCGCTGGGCCTGGTCCACACACGTGGCGAGATCGGTGATGGTCGCCGTCATCGACGCCTCCTACTGATACGAGACGAACGACGGTGTGGGCCGCACCTGCATGGTCCGCGCCGGACTGAACGTCGGGGTGTCCTCGGTGTAGAAATTCTTCCACCCCAGCCACACGTTCGCAGGTAGATCGGCGATCACCCGCTGCCATGTTCCCTTCTTCACCGGCGGACTACCGTGGCCGTCGGCGTGGATCACCACCTGCAGTTCGGGTCGGGCGGTGTCGAGGCGGTCGCGGCCGACCACCATGTCGGTGTCGAATTCGTGTACGACGAGCAGTTTCTGCGGAAGCCCCCGGGCACGGGTGAGGTCGGCCAGCCAGGCCGAGGTGCGGTTGACCTCGTCGACGTCGACGGACCCGATCTGGGTCAGGTGCACCTGATCGGGTTTCAGTCGCCATTCCGGGTCGAGCGCCAGTCCCACGTTCGGTTCGGCGAGCAGCGAGGCGTAGCGCTTGGCCTGCGTCAGGAAGTCGGCGCGCCCCGGCTGCAGATCGAGTGTCACATACACCCCGGCGTCCTGCGCGGCCTGCACCCACGGCCGGAGCCGCTGCGGGTCGATCATGCTGGAATACGTCCCGTCGGGTCCGGGTTGCGACGACGCGACGGTGGCGATGATCTCGAAGGCCGGCACCACCGGCGTCGCGCTGAACGGCCGATACTGCGCCGCAAGCTGATCGACCCGCTCGACCGACGCCTGCGCGCCCTGCGCACCCAACGGGCCGAGTGAGGGATCACCCGGTGAGCCGTACAGCGCCACCAGGCGCCGCCCGGGAAAGATGAGCTGGCCGCCGCCGGGGAGCTCGGGCTGGGTGCGGGCCGCCCGGGTCTGGCGTGCGAAGGCGCGGCTGTCACCGAAGCCCGTTCCGAATGCGCGCACCGTCGCGTCCGGGTGTTCCCGCAACATGCGGACCGACTCACCGGTGGACCGCGGATCGTCGACGGGCACCCGAACGACCTGCGCTCCGGCGGCCTCTGCGGTGAAAGCCGCGTCCGGGGACGCGTCGGCACCGAGATACACGAGCGTGGTACCACGTTGGGCCGCATGCTGTTCGATGAGATCGTCGGGGTCGGTGGTGACCAAGGCATCGGTCAACCCGCGCGCCACGGAGGAGGCGGCACCCAGCACCACGACGCGCTCGGGTGCCAGGCGTGCGAGTTCCGCGCGCACGGCCGCGCGTCGCGCCGGACTGACGGCCAGGGTGGGGGTGTCGTATCGTCGCGCGGCGGCCTTCGCACGCCGCCGAACATCGTCATTCGTGTTGGCGGGCATCAGGATCGCGGCGCCGGCGTGGCGGAACAATGTGCGACTGACCAGGACCCCGTCCACCGGCCCATCGTCGGCGACCACGCCAGAGGTGGCCTCGGCAAGTTCGGTCGCCGGCCCGGACGACCGGATCGTCGGCGACGCGACGGTGAGAGCCGCGATCAGTGTCACGGCGATGACAATCGACCACACGCGTCTGCGTGACATCGGACCGATTGCCCCCTTCGCTGTCGCGGTCGTCGAACTCGTCGGCGCTCACATGCCCGCCGCGGCACCAACGTAGCAGCCTTTTGGGTTGCCGCAACCACCCGAAAGTCGCTGCAGGTCAAGCGCTGTCGCGACGTTGCAGGTGCAAGAGGCGGAGTTCGGCGCGAATGCGTTCAGCGTCGGGGCCGAGGCGCGAACGTGACCGATGACGCGGCGGGGCCCACCCCCCGGTTCGTTGTATACCGATCGCAATCGGCGACAGCACGGCAATCAGGAGGAGCAGCAGGATCAACATGTTCATGACTGAAAGTATGTTCTCGTAAATATCCCGCCGACAGTGGCCTGAACGACATTGTTCGCAAAATTTCGGCCATACTGGATGGGTGTTGAAGAAGGTCGCCGTCGTACTGCATCGCCAGGTGGCGCTGTTCGAGTTCGGGGTGGTCAACGAGGTGTTCGGCCTCGATCGCACCGATGACGGCGTCCCGGCCTTCGAATTCCTGATCGCCTCGCCGGATCCGGGGGTTCCACTGAGCATCGGTCACGGCGCGGCGGTGGTCCCACCGCACACGCTCGACGACTGCCTCGACGCCGACCTGGTGGCTGTTCCGGGTGGCAGCACCGACCCGGACTTCGCACCCGAGATACTCCAGACCCTGCGCGGGGTGGTCGACAACGGGGGCCGCGTGCTCACGGTGTGTACTGGCGCCTTCGCTGCAGCCGAGGCCGGCCTACTCGACGGTCGCCGGTGCACGACGCATTGGCGCCATGGCGCCGAACTCGCCCGCCGCTATCCGAAGGCGATCGTCGACACCGACGTGTTGTTCGTCGATGACGGGCCGGTCACCACGAGCGCCGGAACCGCCGCCGGAATCGACGCGTCATTGCACCTTGTCCGCGCGGAATATGGGCCCGACGTCGCCAATCGCATCGCCCGCCGAATGGTGGTGCCGCCGCATCGCGACGGCGGACAGCGTCAGTTCGTGGAGGCACCCGTACCTGCCTGCGAGTCCGACGGGTTCGCCCAGGTTCTCGACTGGATGGTCGAACACCTCGATACCGACATCACGGTCGACGAACTGGCCAACCGGATGCACATGTCCACGCGCACCTTCGCCCGGCGCTTTGTCGACGAGGTCGGGGTGTCGCCTCACCGATGGCTGACCGAGCAGCGGGTGCTGCACGCGCGCCGGTTGCTCGAATCCACCACACTGCCGGTCGACGACGTCGCCGCCCGGGTGGGTTTCGCGTCCGCGACGTTGCTGCGCCACCACTTCAACGCCACCGTCGGGGTCACGCCGACCGTCTACCGCCGCCGATTCGCCGCCCGCTGAGCGGGCCCGGCTACCCGGAGCCGGTGTCGGTGGTCGACCTCTCGGCAGCGTAGGACTCGGCGAAGGAGACGCGCGGGGTGGTCGCGGTGTGCACGAGCGCCATCGCGACGAAGGTGAGGGTGGCCAGCGCGAACACCGCGGTCACCACGAGGGCGCCGATCTGGGCCACCGTACAGAGCACGCCGTCGCCGGCCGACGCGGCCACGGCCGCGCTCATCGCCAGTGCAGTTCCGAACAACGCCCAGGCGGCACTGCGGATGCGCGGACCGACCACCGATGCGTAGAAGAGTCGCTGGTAGATGGCCAGCTCGAACTCGTCCACCGATGCCAGCCGGACCTCGTCGGTCCCGGCGAGCTCGCGGAGTTCGCGGGCGAGCGTCACGTCACGCTGCAATGTCGCGGTCTCATGTTGCCGGTAACGCACGAACGCGATGACCCCGACGGCCGCCGCGAGTAGCCCCAACCCCACTACCGCTGCCCAACTGTCCACGCTGCCACGCTACATGCGGGCATTTCGCATCGTTCGCGGGGTCACAGTCACCTCGAGAGCTGCCATCGAACTCGAGCACGCGGACACGACAACGCCGACATGACCGGGGCGCTCGGCCATGTCGGCGTGTCAGGAGCAGACGTCAGACGGACTGCGCCTGCCACATCCAGTGCAGCTGCTCGAGCTTCGAGACGATCTCGATCAGCAGGTCCTGAGTCACCGGATCGGCCGACTCGGTGGCCTGGACTCGCTCGCGCAGACCGCCGATCACCGACTGCAGGTTATCGATGACCGCGGTGACGACGTCACTATCCTGGGTCCAACCTTCGCCGAAACCCTTGGTGTTCGCGGTTTTCGCGACGGTCTCTGCGCGGCCGTCCGGGCTGACACCGATAGCGGTTGCGCGCTCGGCTGCGGCATCGGTGAACTCGCGCGCGACCGAGACCAACTCGTCGAGTTCGAGGTGAACCGAACGGAACTGACGTCCGACGACGTTCCAGTGCGCCTGCTTGGCGATCAGCGACAGGTCGATCAGGTCGACGAGGGTGTCCTGCAACGCCTTACCGGTGACCGACTTCTGCTCTTCGGTGAGCGTGCTGGTGATGGGTGTGTTGGTGGCCATGGTGGACCGCTCCTTTCCTTGCGTGGGCTGTACGCGTCGGTGCGGGTCGGGTCAGACCCGAACCGTGATGTTGTGCTCGATATTTCCCTTGGTGGCCTTGGAGTACGGGCAGAAGGCATGGGCGCCTTCGGCCAGCTCCTTGGCCTTTGCCTCGTCGAGGCCCGGCAAATAGGTCTCGATGGTGGCGACGAGGGCGAATCCGCCGTCGGCGTCGTCCTTGCCGATGCCGACCGTCACGGTCACCGTCGCCTCGTCGGGCACCTGCGCGCCCGCCTGCTTGGCGGTCGCCCGCAAAGCTCCGAGGAAGCACGACGCGTAGCCGGCTGAGAACAACTCCTCGGGATTCGCGCCTTCGCCGCTGCCGCCCATCTCGGTGGGCGGCCGCATGTCGAGGTCGACCCGGCCGGGCTGCGAGACGACCTGGCCGTCTCGGCCACCCCCGGTTGCCGTGGAGGCGACGGTGTACACGGGATCAATTGCTGCCATGGGCTTCTCCTGACTCACTCGGTGTTGCTGAATCCACTCGGTGTCGCTGGATCACAGTGCGTTCACACGGTTCTGGACGTTTGCTTCGTCATTTTCCTTTCACCGCAACCGAACTGCGACACCGCGGGCATTCACCCCAGTAGGTGACCTCGGCCTCATCGATGCGGTAGCCGTGATCGTCATCGGGCAGCGCACACGGGGCCTGCCCGACCGCGCAATCGATGTCGACGATCTGTCCGCAGCGACGACAGATCAGATGGTGATGATTGTCGCCCGTGCGGGTCTCATAGCGGACCGGCGAACCAGCCGGTTCGATGCGCCGAAGCAGACCGCGATTCGTACACGCGCGCAGGACGTCGTAGACGGTCTGCGTGGACACCCCGCCGAGGTGTTCGCGGACCCCGGTGGCGACGAAATCCGCGGTCGAGTGCGGGTGATCGTCCAGAATCTCCAGCACCGCGATGCGGGGCGCGGTGACCCGCATTCCCGCTTCGCGAAGCCGTCGATGGAACCGGTGACGATCTGACATGACTCCACTGTAGCAGTTTTCTGGAACGAGTCCAGAAATAGGAACAGTTCCAGAAAATCAGGGAAGGCTTGCCTGAACCCGCGCCGCCTCGCGGACTCGGCAGGTGTCACCTATGCTCGGACCCACGAGGTCGTATGTAGCAGCGGGCCAGAGTCCCGTTGTTCGCGTCCGCGGTGTCCTCATCTCTCAGGCACCGCGTCGAAAAGCGCATGCGGCCTCATCACCACGAGAGAGAACGCATGTCCGAGATCACCACCGCCACCCGTCATCGTTCCGTCCGAGCCGACGAGATGGCCGAGCTGCACCGCGAACGCGCGATGGGCGGGCTGGGCACCGAGACAACCGACCGCGAGGTACGACGCATCAGTCTCGCCGACTTCGCGCAGCGCCGCGGGCAGATCGCCGACGACCTCTGGGCGGCGGCAACCGACATCGGCTTCTTCCAGGTCGTCGATCACGGCATCGACATGGCCGAGGTCAACCACACCTTCGACATGTCGGCGCGATTCTTTGATCTGCCCACCGTGGTGAAAGAACAGTATCCGCTGCGCAAAGGCCAAAACGCGGGCTGGGAATACATGAGTCAGGTTCGGCCGTCGGTCGGCACGCCCGACCAGAAGGAGTCCTTCCAGGTCACCCGCCCGCGGATGGACGGCCTCTGGCCCGGTGAGCACGAACTGGCCGGGTTCCGCGCCACCATCGAGGAATTCGAGCGCAAATGCTGGCGTCTGGCGATGGACCTACTGAGCTGTTTCGCCGACAAGCTCGGCCTGGACCGGGAATTCTTCACCCGGGCACACGATCCCGCCTCCCGCACCTACCAGAGCACGCTGCGTCTGCTGCACTACTACGCATTTCCCGCCGAACTGCTCGACGCGGACTCCGCGTGGCGTGCCGGTGCCCACACCGATTTCGACGCCCTGACGCTGCTCTTCCAGCGCACCGGTCAAGGGGGTCTGCAGGTGTTGCCCGGCGCCGAGGCCGAGGGTCAGGCCTGGACACCGGTCGAACCCTCCGACGACGCGATCACCTGCAACATCGGTGACATGCTGATGCGCTGGTCCGATGACCGTCTGCCGTCGAACTTCCACCGCGTGCGGGCCCCGCGCCGCGGCGAGTACACCGGGCCGCGCTACACGATCGCCTACTTCGCGCAGGCCAACACCGACGTGGTGATCGAGAGCGCCGCGGGCACGTACCCGCCGATCACGGCCGCCGACTACATCGCGCAGCGCGTCGCGGCCAACTACGGCAAGTAGGGGACGTCGTGACCACACCGGCAACACCCGCCGCACCGGCAGCTCCCACACCCGCGTTCCGCGACGTCACTGTCTACACCGGCGGCGCCTGGCACAGCCATCAGGACGTCCTGGTCGAGGACGGCGTGGTCACGGCGATCACCGCAACCCCACATCCCGGTGATGGCAACGGCCACCTGATCCCCGGGTTCGTCAATACCCACACTCACCTGCAGCAGTCACTGATGCGCGGCATCGCCGAGTGCACACCACTGCTCGAGTGGCTACTCGCCGTCGGCGAGGAGTCGGTGGCCATCACCCCGCGACGCGCCTATCTGGCCGCGGTGTCGGCATGTCTCGAGGCGTTGCGGTCGGGTACCACGACCGTCGTCGAGCACATGTGGCCACACCCCTCGACCGAAGTGCACGGTGCGGTGATCCAGGCGTTGGCCGACACCGGGATTCGTGCGGTGCTGGGCCGCGGTGTGGCAGACCGTCCGGATGCCACCCGCAAGTGGGGATTCGAGCCACGGCTGATGCAGCCGCTCGACGAAGTACTCTCGCATGTGGATCATCTGCGCACGCAGGTTGCCGATACGCCGATCTCGATGGCGCTGGCGGTGCCCAACCCGCGGTCGGTGACCGAGACCGGGATGGCCACGCTACGTGAGTTCGCCCAACGTCACGAGCTCCCGGTGTCCATCCATCTGCTCGAAACCCCCACCGACGACCGGATGTGCCTCGAACACGCCGGCGTCGGTGCGGTGGAGTATCTCGACGGCAACGGGTTCCTGTGGGACCGGGTGCTGGCCGTGCACTGTGTCGAACTCGACGACCTCGGACAACAGATCCTCGCCGAACGTGGGGTGGCCGTGTCCCACAATCCGCTGTCGAATATGCGTCTGGGCAGTGGGATCGCACCGGTTCCGGCCATGCTCGAACGCGGCATCCGGGTGGGCCTGGGCGTCGACGGGGCGGCCAGCAACGACACCCAGGACATGCTGGAGACCTTCCGGATCGCCGCCTACCTGCAGCGGGCGCTACACCGACGCGCGGACCTGCTCGGTTTCGGCGCCATGCTCGACATCGCCTGCGGTGGTGCGAACAGCGCACTCGGCCTCCCCGCGGTGAGCGGTGGGGTCACCGTCGGCGCCCCGGCAGACCTGACACTGTTCCGGTTCGACCGCGACTACGCGACGCTGCCGGTCCGCGACCCCGGTTCATCTGTGCTCACCACCGGCTCACCGAGGATTGTCGACACCGTGATGGTCCACGGCCAGGTGGTGGTAGCCGATGGACACAGCACTCTCATCGACGAGGCCGAGTTCACCAAAGAGCTGCTCGCGTTGGAGAGTTGAGACTGTTGCGGGTGCGCTATCGCGCCCGGAACATCTTCGTCGGACGCATCCGGGTCGAGTCGGGCAGCCACTGATTGACGTTGCGCCGCAAGGTGAACACACTGGCGACGATGAGCAGAGCGAATTGCAGCCACGCGATGACCGGCATCGCCGACCATACCTCCGGGTAGTCGAAGAGCAGGTCGATGCCGATGGGGATGCACATCAGGTTGATCACCACCGCAGCGAGGAAGAAGTTGCGGCAGTTGCGGCTGTGATGGGTGACCGAGGCCACCAGCAGCGCGTACTCGATCACCAGGAACACCACAATCGTGGCGAGCATGAACGGCGGGAAGAAGCCGGCCAGCGAGTCGACTTGATCCTCCGGGCTGGCATTGCGTGGGTCGTTGACCACCCCTTCGAGCAGGCGTGCCCGCAGCAGGTCGCTGATCATCCCGAGGTTGAGGAATCCGTAGACGACGCTGATCAGCCCGGCGATCGCCGAACCCCACCACGCGACTCGCGCGTGCAGACTCAACGCCGCCGGCGCCGGTCCGGGATCGCCGGGCCGCGGCGGGTACAGATTCGCTTCGTCACGGTCGCGCGACCTGTGCTCGATGGCAGCCATGTCCTCGGCGTCGAGTTCGGCCTGGGTCGGAATCCGATCCGGGTCGTCAGGGTCGGTCATGACGCGATTGTCCCACGGCCATCCCGCCTCACCGCGAGATCTTCAGCATGCGCCCGACGGTTGCCTGCCACATCGTGCCGTCAGGGGCGATGGTGCCGGTGAGTTCGAGCGGTTCGTCGATCGGGCCATCCCCCACCCGGAGCGTGCGCACTCGTTGTCCGGTCGCGAAATCGGTTGCCACGTAATAGACCGGGCCCAGCTGCTGCACCGATCCGGGCACGTACGGGCCGTAACCGAGCGAGTTGATCAGGCCGTCTCCGCGGGTCAGTCGCGGCAGGGTCGCGATCCGGTCGCGGTTCTCCCAGACCCGGCGGCACCCGCTCGGCGACACGTCGATCCGGGTGGACCCACCCACGAACGGGGCATTCGTCGGCACGCTCGGTCCGGTGACCGCCATCGGCGGGTACTGGTAGCCGTAGGTGCTCGGGATCACCAGCGAGTCGCCCCAAGCCAGAATCGAGTTCTCGGTGCCCTGCCCCGAACCACCAAAAGCGGGCATTCGGCAGACCGTGGCGCCGGAATCACTGTCGTAGACGATCAGCTCCGGCCGCGCGGCGTTGTCGACGATCGCTACCCAGCTGTCCCCGCCGGGGCCGAAGTAGGTGGGGGTGGTCCCCGACCCCCAGGTCAGCTGACCGGGACGCCTCGCCGCACCACGGTCGTAACCTCGGCGCCACACCACACGGGGGACGCCGTCGGCGCCGGCGCGCATCTCGTAGAGCGCGTGCGTGGAGAGCACCGAGACCCCCGATTCCCGCACCGACAACCCGTTGCCCAGGTCTTCTCCGGGCCGCAGGTGCATCGAGCGGACTCGGGTGTCGTCGACAGTGCCCACCACCCCGTGGGTGGTCGCGAACCAGATCCGGTTGTCGAAGTCCGGCGCCAGACCGGTGATCGCGTCGCCGTCGGGGATGTGGCCGGAGACGTCCACGCGGTCGTCGACGTAGACCTGCCAGCCAATGGGGGTCTGGCGGTGTGCGACCCGGAGAATCTCACCCGATCCGTCGGCGACGACAACGCGGTCACGGCTGTCGAGGTAGCCGTAGACACCGCCCAGCAGTCCACCCTTGGCCAGCTGCAGCCGTGCCACCGGCGCGGCGGTCTGTGGATCGAACAGGGTGACCGTCGGTACGGCGAATTCCGGTGGCGCAGTGCCCACGAACTGCGTACACAACGACACGGGCATACCGTCGCTGCCGATGAACGTCGCCGCGCAGGCCCCGCCGGGTACCGAGGAACCGGCCAGGCGGGCGGTGCGTCCGGGGCCGCGGAAAGGCGTCGAATCCGTCGACCACAGATCGCCGTGCATCAGCGAGGTGCCGACGGGACCGACCCCGGCGGGCGGCTGCGGCGAGACAGCGGGCGCCGCGCCGGCCGAGGGTGTGGTCACCACCATCGTTGCCGCGATCAGCGCGATGATCGCGGTCCACCTCGACGTCCGCACCGTACCCACCGACCTCATCTCAGTCCCCCACACGGGCGACAGCACATCACATTCCCGATGCGCCCGGAAGCGTCTTGGGCGAGTCGAGCCGAATCAAGTGTCCTACGACGAGTTGTCGGCGTCAGCTGTCGAAATGCGTGAGCAGGAACTGTGTTCCCGGCAGCAATGTCGTCAGCATCGGCAACGCATGGTTGACCACCAGGCCCGGGAAGATCGGCGGGATCTCGTTGGTCACCAGCGCGACGTCGGCGCCCTGCGCGCGCCAATCCCGGTAGAGCTGCTGGACCTGGCCGTACGGGATGACGTCATCGCTGATGCCGCCCTCGAGCAGGACCGGGGCATTGGGCGTCAGGCGACCGATCCGCTGCTCGTCGACCGCCTTCTTGGCTGCCGGGCTCCGGTCTATGACCGCCGAAAGCGACTCCCCGGTACGCGTCCACTGAGTGGTGCGTTGGAACCCGAACGCGAGCCCGGTGTCACCGATGCACTGCGTGGCCACCTGGGAGAGCACGTGCCGTCCAAACGCCGTGGTCTCCCGGTCGAGTACCGGCTGCAGCGACGGATACCGAGCCGCGAGACCGTTGATCGCGTAGCCGATGGCGCCGGCGATGAACGTGCCATCGATCTGCTGGGTCACCTTGGCGAGATCGGCCGGCGGCGCACCGGCATAAGTCGCCTTGACGTTGAGTTCGGGCGCATAGGTCTGCGCCATTTCGGCGGCCGAGGCGGCGGCACCGCCGCCCTGCGAGTACCCGGAGAAGCCCACCGGTGCATCGTCGCCCGCCTTGGCCAGCCGGAGCGCCGCCCGCGCGCCGTCGAGCATGGCGGCACCGGATTCTCGCCGGTTCACGTAGGTGTGCACGCCCGGGGTGCCCATGCCGATGTAGTCGGTGATGAACACGCGGACACCGTTGATCAGCAACAGGTTCAACTCGAGCGCGGTGTAGTTGACCGCGATGCTCGGCTTCGCCGGATCGATGGCGAGGGGGAAGTTCATCATCTTGGAGCCGGCGCACTGGTCGCCTTGTCCCACGGTGCCGGGTCCGAGGACGACCGTCGGCCGCTTGCCGCCGCGCTGCCAGGGCGCGGTGGGCTCCACCAGCGTGCCGGTCACCGCGGCGGGTTTCCCGTCCTGATAGCTCGAGGTGTACATCACCCGGGTGGCCGTGCCCGGCCACTGGTTCGGCACGCCCGGGATCTGCAGCAGCAGCGGACTGGGCTCGCTACGGATGACGGCGCCGGGATCGGTGTCGAACTGCGCGGGCGGTGTATAGAAGTCGCCGGCGGCCGTCGCGGCCGGCGCTCCCACCGCCAGGCCGGAACCGACGACCAGACCGGTGACCACCAGCGCGATGAGTCGCCGTGGTGCCCAGGTAGTGTGCAATCGCCTCATTGAGATACTCCCCCACCTTTGTTTCATTCCCCAGTAAGCTACCGCACAGTAACATATTGGGGTGATCGGGGTCATCTTTCTCGCGATCACCGCGCCCTCGTCGACGCATCCTCCGAGCCCCACCCTCCCCGTCGACTGGGCGCCGTTCCCCGTTCACTGGGCGCTGTTTCTCGTCGGCTGGGCGCTGTTTCGCGTCGACTGGGCATGCGCGGTCAGATCACCAAACCGAGCAGGAGTACGACGATCAGACCGGTCACCGACAACACGGTCTCCATCATCGACCAGGTCTTGAAGGTCTGACCCACACTCATCCCGAAGTACTCCTTGACCAACCAGAACCCGGCGTCGTTGACGTGCGACAGGAACACTGAGCCGGCGCCGATCGCCAGCACGACCAGCGAGGTCTCCCCCGAACTCAACCCGTCGACCAGCCCGAGCATCAACGACGACGCGGTGATGGTCGCGACCGTGGCCGATCCGGTGGCCAGGCGGATGAGCGCGGCCAGCGTCCAGGCGAGCAGCAGCACCGAGATGTTGACGTCCGTGGCCCAGTCGGCCAACAGGGTGCCGATACCAGTGTCGACGAGGACCTGCTTGAAGCCACCGCCCGCGGCCACGATGAGCAGGATGCCGGCGATCGCGGGGAGGGCTGCACCGGTACATTTGGAGATCGTGTCCCGATTCATCCCCGACCCGCGGCCGAGGGTGAACATGGCGACCACCACGGCGATCAGCAACGCGATGACGGGCGTGCCGAGGACGTCGAGCACCTGGCGCACGATCTGGTTCTCGTCGTCGACGAAGATCTCGGCTAGGGCCTTGCCCAACATCAGCACCACCGGCAACAGGACGCTGAACATGGTGACCGCGAAGCTCGGGCGGCGGGTGGTGGGCCCGTCGGCGGGATCGGCGGCGAAGGTATCGGGGATCGGTACCGTCACCCAGCGACCGGCAAAGGTGCCGAACAGCGGCCCGGCCACGATGATGGTCGGGACAGCCACCAGCACACCGAGCGCCAGGGTGGTACCGAGGTCGGCGCCGAGTGCGTCGATCGCGACCAGCGGACCAGGGTGCGGCGGCACGAATCCGTGCATCGCCGACAGACCTGCGAGCGCTGGGATACCGATGGTGATCAGACCCAACCCCGAGCGCCGGGCGACCAGGTAGATCACCGGCATCAGCAGGACGAGGCCGATCTCGAAGAACATCGGCAGGCCGATGATCGCGCCGACGAGCGCCATCGCCCAGGGCAACATCCGTGGCGAGGCGTGCCCGACGATGGTGTCCACGATCTCGTCGGCACCACCGGAGTCGGCCAGGAGTTTGGCGAACATCGCACCGAGGGCGATGAGGATACCCACACCGGCCGCGGTACTGCCGAACCCATCGGTGAAGGACTCGAGCAACGTCGGGATCGATTCGCCGGCAACAATTCCGACGGTCGCGGCACCGCCGATCAGAGCGAGGAACGGATGCACCTTGGCGATCGTGATCGCCACGACGATCACCGCGATGCCGGCCAGCGCCGCAACGATCAGCTGCCACCCGGGGGCAATGGGTTCGGGGAGTTCGGCGTCGGCGGCCAGTACCGCCGTTTGTAGGGTCGTCATGACTGGTCGTTCTCCTGAAGAAGGGCGACGGACTGTTCGACGATCGCGTCCACGCTCTGGTCGACGTCGACCACACCGCCGGCCTCGTCGGGGCCGAGCGGCTCGAGAGTGTCGAACTGCGACTGCAGCAGTGTCGCGGGCATGAAATGTCCGGGGCGCGAGGCCTGCCGGCGGGTGATGACCTCGATGGGACCGTCGAGATGAACGAAGAAGACCGACGGCGCATGTGCGCGCAGCTGGTCACGGTAGGAGTGTTTGAGCGCCGAACAGCTCACCACGCCGCCGTCGGCGTGCTGCGCCAGCCACTGTCCGATGGATTCCAGCCAGGGACGACGATCAGCGTCGTCGAGGGCGCGACCGGCCGACATCTTCGCGATGTTCTCCGGCGGATGAAAGTCGTCGGCATCGGCGAACGGCGCCCGCACCCGCTGGGCCAACGCCGCCCCTACGGTCGACTTCCCCGACCCCGACACCCCCATCACGACCACTGGTGACCGCATCAGAACTCCTACCTGTTGTGCTTCTGGTCACAGAGATTGCCTCAATAGTCATACTTTTGCAAGTACGAGCGCTCACAAGTACTCATATTCGGTCGATGCGTGGAGTAATGACAAGATGAATGGGTGAGTCAGGACACTTCCGGCATCGGCAAACGGCACGACCAGGTCCTCACGTCGATCGGACGACGCATCGTCGCGGGTGAGCAGCCACCAGGCAGCGTCCTCACCCTCGACGGCATCTGCACGCAGTACGAGGTGTCGCGCACCGTGGCGCGTGAGGTGATCCGGGTCCTGGAATCGATGGGCTTGGTGAGCTCACGGCGCCGGGTCGGTATTACGATCCAACCGCAGACCAAGTGGAGCGTGTTCGACCCCCGCCTGATCCGGTGGCGCCTCGACGGCGACAACCGCGCCGATTTTCTGCTCACCCTGTCGGAGCTACGTCGCGGCTTTGAGCCGGTGGCCGCGGCATTGGCCGCCGAGCGGGCCGACGAACATCAGTGCCGCATCCTCGCGGCGGCGGTGTCGGACATGGTCGTCCACGGACGCAGCGGCGACCTGGACGCTTACCTACTGGCCGACAAGATCTTTCACCGTGCCCTACTGGAAGCGAGTGGCAATGAGATGTTCCGCGCCCTCGCCGAGGTGGTCTACGAGGTCCTCGCCGGACGCACCCATCACGGCATGATGCCGGACAGGCCGAATCCGGAAGCCATTGCGTTGCACGATGATGTCGCGCGAGCCATCCGCCTGGGCAACCCGGTGGCGGCGGAGAACGCGATGCGCGCCATCATCGTCGAAGCCGCGGCGGCCGTGACCGACGGGGATCGACCGCCGGGTTATAGGTGAAGGGATGTGCGTAGTCCGCGGTCTACGTCGTTGAGCAGGGCAAGAGGAATGCTGCCGGCGTGATCGGTGAGGTCGGCTTTGTTCAGGGTGATCAGGGCGGTGACGTTGACGACGGAGTCTTTGGGTAGTCCAGTGGCGGCTGCGGGCAGGAACACGTTGCCGGGCATGGTTGCCAGGTTGGTGTTGGAGGTAATGACCGCTGCGATGACGGTGGCTATGCGGCTGGCGTTGTAGCTGTCGTCGGAGATGACCACGACGGGACGGCGTTTGGCCGGGCGTGAGCCCGATGGTGCACCGAGATCGGCCCAGTAGATGCCGCCGCGTTCGATCACCACTCGGACGCGGCGAGGACGTTGCGACCCATGGCAACGGCCTCCTCGGCGGAGGAATCAGAGGTAGTGGCCGGTTGTTCGTCGAGTGCGGTGTTGATCTGGTGGGTGATGGAGGTGGCGTCGAGGGTATCGAGATAGCTGCCCACGGCGCGAGCGAACAACTCCGAGCGACTCAGGCCGAGCTCTCGGGCTCGGCGCGTTGCTCGTTCGAAGGTGTCGTCGGGGATCGAGATGGCGGTCTTCATGCCTAGAGTATAACCCGGTATTACCGGTATGCGTCCGTACAAATCCTTCGGCGACCCCCCGTCCCCCTTGTCTGCGACGCCCATCTGGGCGGCCGGTCACCGAGACGAAACGCCCGCCACGACAACCTGTGTCGTGGCGGGCGTTAACGTGGCGTCGAAGTCTAGACGAGCAACTCGGCGATCTGAATCGTGTTGAGTGCAGCGCCCTTTCGCAGGTTGTCGCCGCTGACGAACAGCGCGAGACCGCGGCCGTCCGGCACACCCGGGTCCTGCCGGATTCGGCCGACCAGCGAGTTGTCCTTGCCCGCCGCCGCCAGCGGGGTCGGCACGTCGGAGAGTTCGACTCCGGCTGCGGCGCCGAGGATCTCCTGCGCCTCCTGCACCGACAACGGGTTTGCGAACTCGGCGTTGATCGACAGCGAGTGCCCGGTGAACACCGGCACCCGCACACAGGTTCCGCTCACCAACAGCTCCGGCAACCCGAGGATCTTGCGGGACTCATTGCGCAGCTTCTGATCTTCGTCGGTTTCGCCGGAACCGTCGTCGACCAGCGAGCCGGCCATCGCGAGCACGTTGAACGCGATGGGCGCGACGTACTTGTCGGGTGCCGGGAAGTCGACGGAGCCGCCGTCGTAGACCAGCTTCTCGGCGTCGCCGACCACGGCGCGGGTCTGCGATGCGAGTTCCTCGACACCGGCCAGCCCACTACCGGACACCGCCTGATAGCTCGAGACGATGAGGCGCTGCAGACCGGCCGCGTCGTGCAGCGGCTTGAGCACCGGCATCGCGGCCATGGTGGTGCAGTTCGGGTTGGCGATGATGCCCTTGGGCGGGTTCTTCGCCAGCTCGCCGTTGACCTCGGACACCACCAGCGGGACGTCGGGGTCCTTGCGCCAGGCCGAAGAGTTGTCGATGACTGTCGCACCGGCTGCGGCGAACCGCGGCGCCTGCTCCTTGGACATGGTGCCGCCGGCAGAGAACAACGCGATGTCCAGGCCCGAGGGGTCGGCCGTGGCGGCATCCTCGACGACGATCTCGCCGTCGCCCCACGGTAGCTTTTTGCCCGCCGACCGCGACGACGCGAAGAACCGAACCTCATCGGCCGGGAACTTGCGCTCGGCCAGCAGGGTACGCATGACGCCACCGACCTGGCCGGTCGCGCCCACAACTCCGATACTCACCATTTCTATCGCCCCGTTCCCCCGTAGACGACGGCTTCCTCATCGCCACCGAGATCGAACGCCGCATGCAGCGCGCGCACGGCGTCGTCGAGTTCGGTGTCGCGGCACAGCACCGAGATGCGGATCTCCGAGGTGGAGATGAGCTCGATGTTGATGCCGGCGTTGCTCAGCGACTCGCAAAAGGTGGCGGTGACGCCGGGATGGCTCTTCATGCCGGCGCCCACGAGCGACACCTTGCCGATGTGATCGTCGTAGAGCAGATCGGTGAAACCGATCTCGTCCTTGAGCTTGGTCAGCTTCTCCACGCCGAGCGGGCCGAGCTCGCGCGGCAGGGTGAAGGTGATGTCGGTCTTGCCGGTGTCCACCTTGGACACGTTCTGCAACACCATGTCGATGTTGATCTCGGCGTCGGCGACCGCGCGGAAGACCCTTGCCGCGTAGCCGGGCTTGTCATCGAGGCCGACCACAGTGATCTTGGCTTCGCTGCGGTCATGGGCGACGCCGGTGAGAATGGCTTCTTCCACGGGAATGTCCTCCATCGAACCGGCGACGAGTGTGCCGGGTTTTGTCGAGTACGACGAGCGCACATGAACAGGGGTGTTGTAGCGGCGCGCATACTCCACGCAGCGCAGCATCAGCACCTTGGCGCCACAGGCGGCCAGTTCGAGCATCTCCTCGAAGGAGACGGTTTCGAGACGCTTGGCATCGGGCACGATGCGCGGGTCGGCGGAGTACACGCCGTCGACATCGGTGTAGATCTCGCAGACATCAGCCTTGAGCGCCGCAGCCAGCGCGACCGCCGTGGTGTCGGAGCCACCGCGACCGAGCGTGGTGATGTCCTTGGTGTCCTGGGCGACACCCTGGAAACCGGCGACCAGCACGATCTTGCCCTCGTCGAGGGCGCTACGGACGCGGCCCGGCGTGACGTCGATGATCTTCGCCTTGCCGTGGCTGCTGGTGGTGATGACACCGGCCTGCGAACCGGTGAACGACTGCGCCTGCGCGCCCAGCGAGCTGATCGCCATGGCGACCAGCGCGTTGGAGATGCGTTCACCGGAGGTGAGCAGCATGTCCATCTCGCGCGGCGGCGGAGTCGGGTTGACCTGCTGTGCCAGATCGAGGAGTTCATCGGTGGTGTCACCCATTGCGGAGACCACCACTACGACGTCGTTGCCCTGCTTCTTGGTCTCGACGATGCGCTCGGCGACACGGCGGATCCGCTCGGCCGTTGCAACCGAGGAACCGCCGTACTTCTGCACAACGAGTGCCACGTCGACCACCTTTCGGGGGTTGTCGGATGGTGCATCGCCCCAGTTCGGAAACGCTCGACGTTGAGCAGCGGGGCGAACCTTAGCGGCCATCACCTTACCGGCGGCGACCTTTCTGCCCGAATCCACCACCCTCGGCCACGTGATCCCAGACACATATCCGGGCACGGTCGGCGGCGTCTGCCGGTCGATTCCCTCGGATGGACTGTGATCGCCCGGCGATGGCCCGGCGAGTGTGGTGGTCGACACGTCGCGGGTCGTCCTACCATCGCTGAGGTGGCCACCGGAACCGACGTCGGTGCCTCCGCACGCGGTGGGCGCGTGCCGCGGCGCAACTCAGCCTCCCCCACCGCACCCACGTCCGGTGGCCGCAGCGTATGGGAGTTCTTCGCTCGTCCGGCGGTCCGCAGTTGGATCGAACCGATCCTCGTGTTCCTGGCCATCCGGGCGGTCGGGATCGCCGTGTTGGCGCGATTCGCCCAACTCCGCGACACGACCCTGGGCGACTCCCTCTGGCTGTGGGACGGGCAGTGGATGGTCGCGATCGCCGAGTACGGCTACCGCGACGTCCCGTTCACCCAGACCGACGCCCGCGGTCTGCACACCCCGGACACCGCCTACGCGTTCTTCCCCGGATATCCCCTGCTGGTCGGGGCGGTGGCGAAACTGCCGTTGATCACCCCCTACGGCGCCGCGATCACCGTGAACGTCGTGTTGGGATGTGTGGCCGCAGTCGGCGCGGCACGATTGGGCCGCTGGTGCGCCCGTCTGATGGCCGATCGCTCGCCGATCGGCCCGGCGAATCCCCGGCGTACGGGACTGCTCCTGGTGGCGTTGTTCGCGGCCACGCCGATGTCGGTGGTGCTGAACATGGCATACACCGAGGCGCTGTTCTGCGCGCTCGCGGTGTGGGCGTTGATCGGGGTCCTCGAACACCGTTGGTTGCTGGCCGGCACATGCGCGCTGTTGGCCGGCGCGACGCGGCCGACCGCGGTGGTGGTGGTCGGGGTGGTGATGCTGGCGGCCGTGCTGTCTCGCCGGGATGGCTGGCGGGCCTGGGCGGCGGTCGCGATCAGCCCCCTCGGCTATCTCGGTTACCTCGCGGTGGTGTGGTGGCGAACGGGTTCGCCGACGGGCTGGTTCCGCATCCAGACCGAGGGCTGGGGCACCCGGTTCGACTGGGGACGCTCGACCTTCGACTTCGTCAACGACACCCTCGTGCATTCCGGTGAGGTGGCTCCGGTCGCGACCTCCTGGATCATCGTCAGCACGCTCGGGATGCTGGTGCTGGCGGTGTGGTCGCGAATGCCGTGGCCGGTGCTGCTCTACGGGGTGTTGGTGGTCGCGTCGATCGTCTTGTCGAGCGGACTGATGATGAGCCGCGGCCGACTGCTGCTGCCGGCCTTTGTGCTGCTAATACCCCTCGCGGTGATCATGGCGCGGTGGCGGGCGGGGGTGGCCGTTGCGGCGATGGTGCCGATCGTCCTCGGCAGCGCGTGGTTCGGCGCACACATGCTGACGGTGTACCCGCACGCGATGTAGGAGACCACCCCAGCCGGTCTTTGAGAGACAACACCCCGCGCCCGACGGTACCCGAAATGCACCCCAGCAAAGCGCCCTCGCCAGCTGCGCGGTTGACACTATGCCGATGGCGCCGCTGTGGTGGGCGCATTTTTCGGAAGTATTGGCTTCGCCGGCGCGTCTCAGCCCTCGCCGCGGGCGGCGAACCCGGCACACAGGTAGGCGATGCCGTCCTCGAGGCGGGCTCGGGGATCGACCAACCGCGCCGACACCGGGTTGGCGCCCAGCGAGGACAGGTGCGGAGCCAGCACCTTTGGCTGCCCGGCGATGAGATCGGCCAGACCGTCGGGCCCCTCGGACGGTTTCTCCGCCCGCAACAGGTCGTCGCTCACCGCCACCAGCGCGACGCCGTGCACGTGACTCCATACCGTCAGCGCCATGCCGGTGGCCTCGACGAGGTCGACACCGAGGTCGAGGAAACCCGCGGCGAACCAGTCCAGGCAGCGCAGCGATTCGTCGCCGAAACTGTGCCGCGGCGAGGAGTAGGCGAGCACCACCCAGGGGTGGCGCCGGTAGAGCTCCCAGTCGATGTCGACCACCACCCGGACGCGGTCGCGCCAGCCCCACGGCCCGGGGTCGGCAACCGGATAGGGAAACCGGCGACCGATCTCCTCCGACATCTCCTGCAGCAACGCATCCTTGTCGTCGACGTGGCGGTACAGCGACATCGCCCCGACACCCAGGTCATCGGCGATCCGCCGCATCGACAACGCCCCGATCCCGTCGCGATCGGCCACCGCGATCGCGGCGTCCACGATCGCCTCCAGCGTCAGTTTCAGGCTCGCGGCCCCCTTGTCCGCTGATGCCACCGACCGCTCCTTTCCGCATCACCCACGCAGGCGTCATCATCTGCGGGAATAAATGATTTGCGTACAGCGTACCCACATGGAGTACCGTCATTGCGTACGGCGTACGCGACCGGGTCGTCGTCGCCGTCCCAGCAGATCCAAGGAGCGTTGTCATGTCCGTCCTCACCCCCTCGTCCGATCGGCACCGGAACCCGTCCGGCACCGATCGACGTATGTGGTGGGGCCTGGCGGTGCTCACCCTCCCGGTCCTGTTGGTGTCGATGGACTTCTCCGTCCTCTACCTCGCGATCCCCGCCATCACCGACGCCCTGGCGCCGACCGCCGCGCAGCAGCTGTGGATCCTCGACATCTACGGCTTCCTGATCGCGGGCCTGCTCATCACCATGGGCAACGTCGGCGATCGCATCGGTCGGCGGCGTGTGCTGCTGATCGGCGCGGGTATGTTCGGCGTGGCCTCGGTGGTCGCCGCGTTCGCGCCGAACGCGGCGGTACTGATCGCGGCGCGGGCGTTGATGGGTGTCGGCGGTGCCACCCTGATGCCGTCGAGCCTGTCGCTGATCGCGAACATGTTCCCCGACGCCCGCGACCGTGCGAAGGCGATCGGCGTGTGGACCGCCGCCTTTGCCGGCGGCAGCGCGATCGGACCGGTGGTCGGCGGCGTGTTGCTGCATCACTTCTGGTGGGGTGTGGTCTTCCTGATCAACGTGCCGGTGCTGGCGGTGCTGTTCGTCGCCGCCCCGCGTCTCGTCCCGGAATACCGGGCACCGGTGGTGGCCCGCTTCGACGTGGTCGGCGTGGTCCTGTCGTTGCTGGGCATCCTGCCGCTGGTGTACGCGGTCAAAACGATGGCCGCCGAGGGCACCGACGGCGGAGTGGTCGCGATCGGACTGTTCGGCGTGACGATGTTGGTCGCCTTCCTGGCCCATCAGCGCCGCGCGCCCGCCCCCCTGCTGGACCTCGCCCTGTTTCGCAACCCGCAGTTCAGTGCGGCCGTCTCGGTGGCACTGGTCGGCATGATGGCGCTGGGCGGGATGTCGTATCTGACCGGTGTGTACCTGCAGTCGGTCCGCGGTTTCGACGTCCTGACCGCGGCGCTGGCCGGTCTGCCGATGGCAGTCGCCGTGGCCGTGTTCTCCATCGGCGCGTCCCGGGTGGTTGCGGCGTTCGGCCTGCGTACCGCCTTCGTCGGGGCGGTGCTGTTCGCCGCGCTCGGCAACCTCGGACTGGTGGCATTGTCGCTGTCCAGCCCACTGTGGGTGTATCTGCTGTTCACGTCGATCGCCGGCATCGGGTACGGCATCGTGTTCAGTCTGGTGTCCGATGTCGTCGTGGGGTCGGTGCCGGTGGAACGCTCCGGTGCCGCGTCCGGCATCTCCGAGACGAGTTTCGAACTGGGCACCGCGATGGGACTTGCCCTGCTCGGATCGCTGGCGACGTTGGTGTTCCGGGAACGCTCCGACGGCTGGAGCTTCGGCGACACCCTCGGCGACACGCTGCACCGGGCCACCGAGATGGGCACCGGCGGAACCGAACTCGCCGACGCCGCCCGCGTTGCCTTTGTCGATGGGATGCACGCGGCGTCACTGGCGAGTGTGATCGCGCTCGGGGTGCTCGCAGTGGTCCTGACCGTGGTCATGCGCACCCGCACCGCGTCGCGGACCGACGACCCGACGTCACGCACCGCAGCGCACGACACCGAGGTCGCCGACGTGGACGCCGTGCGCCCGTAACCTGGCGGCGTGCACGAACTCATCGCCGGTCGGCGCAGCGCGCGCGGCTACGACCCCGACGCCACCATCTCCGCCGACGACCTCACCTCGATCCTCGAGGCCGGACGCTGGGCACCCACGTGGGGACGCGTGCAGCCGGTGCGGTTCATAGTCGGCGTGCGCGGCGACGCCACGTTCACCGGGCTCACCGAGATCCTCACCCGCGGCAACGCGGGGTGGGCGCCCGCGTCGGCGGCCCTGGTGCTGGTGTGCACGGCCGCCGAACCCGACGATGAGAAGGCACGCACCTATGCTGCCGTCGACGTGGGTTTGGCTGTGTCGCAGATGATCCTGCAGGCGCAAGCAACCGGTTTCAACGGCCACCCGATGGCCGGATTCGATTCCGACGCGGCCCGGGCCAGGTTCGCCATTCCCGACGAGAGACGTCCGCTCGTGCTGCTCGGTATCGGCCAGATCGCCGATCCCGAGGCCGTGGCGCCCGACATCCGCGAACGCGACGCACGTCCACGCACGCGCCTGCCCCTGGATGAAGTGGCCTTCGCCGGCATCTGGGGCACCCCGTATCCGGCAAACGACCGACCTCGGTCAGAGGGCATTTGATCCGCGACCGTGGCGGGGAGTACAGTCCAGCACATGCAGCGTGCACTCCTTCTCGGTTGCCGCGGCGGGGTCTGATTCGACCGGCCCTCCGTCGCGGGGCCCTTTCACGCGCCGGTCTTCCTCCCCCGATCTGATTCACGGAGAATGACCCATCATGGCAGCAGCAGATAGCTTCACCTCCGGCACGAGCCGCATCGTCGAGCCCGCCGGACCGATTCCCGCAGACCAGCCGGTCTGGAACACCCAGCGCAGTTCGGCGATGCCGGTACACCGCTACCGCCAGTTCGCCGACGAGGTCGAGAACGTGTCGGTACCCGACCGCACCTGGCCCGACCAGACCATCACCACCGCCCCGCTGTGGTGTGCGGTCGACCTGCGCGACGGCAACCAGGCCCTGATCGACCCGATGAGCCCGGCCCGCAAGCGTCGGATGTTCGAGTTGCTGGTCCGCATGGGCTACAAGGAGATCGAGGTCGGCTTCCCGTCGGCTAGCCAGACCGACTACGACTTCGTCCGCGAGATCATCGAGGACGGCGCCATCCCCGACGACGTGACCATTCAGGTGCTGACCCAGTGCCGACCGGAACTGATCGAGCGGACCTTCGACGCGTGCCGCGGCGCCAACAAGGCCATCGTGCACTTCTACAACTCCACCTCGGTGCTGCAGCGCCGAGTGGTGTTCCGCGCCGACAAGGACGCGATCACCAAGATCGCCACCGACGCCGCCCACAAGGTTCTCGAGGAGCAGCAGAAGTACCCCGACACCCAATGGCGTTACGAGTACTCGCCGGAGTCCTACACGGGCACCGAGCTGAGCTATGCCAAGGAGGTGTGTGACGCCGTCACCGAGATCATCGCCCCCACGCCGGAGAACCCGATGATCCTCAACCTGCCGGCGACCGTCGAGATGGCCACCCCGAACGTGTACGCCGACTCCATCGAGTGGATGCATCGCAACCTGGCGCGACGCGACTCGATCATCCTGAGTCTGCACCCGCACAACGACCGCGGAACCGCCGTCGCCGCAGCCGAACTCGGCTACCAGGCCGGCGCCGACCGCATCGAGGGCTGCCTGTTCGGCAACGGCGAGCGCACCGGCAACGTCTGCCTGGTCACCCTGGGCATGAACCTGTTCAGCCGGGGCGTCGATCCGCAGATCACCTTCTCCGATATCGACGAGATCCGGCGCACCGTCGAGTACTGCAACCAACTCAACGTGCCCGAACGCCACCCCTACGGCGGCGACCTGGTGTACACCGCCTTCTCCGGCAGTCACCAGGATGCGATCAACAAGGGCCTCGACCAGATGAAGTACGACGCCGACGACGCCGACCAGGATATGGACGACATTCTGTGGCAGGTGCCGTATCTGCCCATCGACCCGAAGGACGTCGGCCGCACCTACGAGGCGGTCATCCGCGTCAACAGCCAGTCCGGCAAGGGCGGTGTCGCCTACATCATGAAGGCCGACCACGGCATGAACCTGCCGCGCCGGCTGCAGATCGAGTTCAGCAAGGAGATCCAGAAGATCACCGACGGCGAGGGCGGTGAGGTCAACCCGAAGGAGATGTGGGACGTCTTCGCCGAGGAATACCTGAACCCGATCCGCCCGCTGGAGCGGATGCGCCAGAAGGTCGATGCCGCCGAGGTCGATGGCGGCGAGGACTACATCACTGCCGTGGTCAAGGTCGACGGCGTCGAGCGGGAGATCAGCGGCAGCGGCAACGGCCCGCTCGCGGCCTTCGTCGACGCACTGTCCACCGTCGGTTACGACGTCCGGGTACTCGACTACAGCGAGCACGCGCTGACCTCCGGCGGCGATGCAAGCGCGGCCGCCTACGTGGAGACCGAGGTCAACGGCGAGACCGTGTGGGGTGTCGGCGTCGCATCGTCGATCACCACGGCGAGCCTGCGCGCGGTGGTGTCGGCGGTCAACCGCGCCTACCGGGTGGCCGGTCCCGACCGCGGCGCCGACACCGAGACCGCGCCGCGGACCTGGGCTCCCTGATCCGCCGACACGATCTGGCCGGCGCAGTCCGGACAGATCACCCCGCGTGCGTCCCCGACGCCGCACGATGACTCGCGATGCCCGGACGACCTCCGCGCGCATCGTGGCAGAGACTGGGCCCGGAACCCATGTGAAGCGGGCGATCCCCGCCGAGGAGTTCCGGCCCATTCTCGTGCTCGGGCGCGCTCTGCAGGCAATCACCCGTTCCGGATGACGACGCGCGCGCGGATCGTCGAACACAATCGAGACCAGGTCATCTCGGTGAGCCCATCGCACCGAGGGCCGCCCGTCGCCGGCGAGGAGGAGCGTATGACCACCCCGCCCGGAACCGATTCACACGACCTGGGTCCGATCGATTATCTGGTCGTCGAACTCCCGCACGGAACAACGACTCTGACCAACAAGATGATCGATCACATCGCGCGATCGGTCGCGGATCGCACGCTGCGAATCCTCGAACTGCTCATCGTCGGGCGGGACAGCACCGGCCATGTCACGGTCACCGAGTTCGAAGACTTGGCCGACGCAGGACTGCGTGGTCTGGACGTCTCACTCGTGGAGATACTCGCCGTTGAGGATGTGGAGAACCTGGCCGGCGCGATCGCGCCCGGCCGGTGTGCGGCGGTCATCGTGTGGGAATACCTGACGGCGGCATCCTTCAGCGCCGCAGCCCGCGAGTCCGGGGCGAAGCTGGTGGCACAAGGACGAATTCCGACGCAAGCGATCGCCGCAACCCTGCGTGGTGACGACGACAACGACTGAGACGTGGCCTGGCCGCTCAGATCAGATGTCGCTCCCGCGCCCGATCGACCGCGTCCCGGCGTGAGGACACCCCGAGCTTGCGATAGATCGACTGCTGATGGGTTTTCACCGTGTTCACCGAGACGAACAGGTCCGCCGCGATCTCGGCCGCCTTGTACATCGTCGGAAGGTACTGCAACACCATCAGCTCTCGGTCGGTCAACGACTCCACCGGCGGCACAACGACTGTCGAGTCCGGTGTGCCGACTCGCCCGCAGACGCCGAGCAGGTCGCGGACGAACTCCGGATCCTCGGCGGTCACGTGCTCCAATCGGGTGAGCAACGCCGCCACCGGCGCACCACCGGCCACGAACGGCCGGATCTGACGCACCGGCGCGGCCAGCCGTACTGCCGCCGTCAGGTGCTGCAGGGCAGCCACGTCTCGGTGAAGTCGCGCCCACGCCACAGCTGTCAGGATCTCCGCCTCGACCGCCTGCAGCCGATGCGGCGCGAATCCGTCGGCGGTGCCCAGCACGTCGATCGCCACTGCCGGGCGGCCCGCAGCCAGCTGCGCCTTCGCCAATACGACGCGGGTCAGCGCCCCTTCGTAGGTCGCTGACGCGTCCGGCCGCGTCAGCGACGTGATCACGGATTCGGCCTCCCCCATCAGGATTCGGGTCTCCGCGATCGCCACGTCGTACCAGCTGCGCACCAACGGGGGCAGCCCGGAGGTCGATCGCCGCGCGATTTCCAGGCGACGGCATTGTGCGCGCGCCGCGTACACGTCGGCCCGTGTCACCGCGACACCCACCGCGACGGCCTCACCGATCAGCAACGCCGCGGTATCGGTGCCCGGCCCCACGGCACGCCGCGCCATCGACACCGCCCGATCGGCTGCGTCGAGATCATGCCGTTCGAGATCCAGCAGGGCCTGCGCCGCGTACAGCGCCACCGCCTGCGGCTGCCGCGTCCACCCTCGCCGCTCGACCAACGCGGTCATCGCCGCGATGCGATCGGCGACGACCCCCAGTTCTCCCCGCGTCACGTCGATCAGGGCCAGGTAGGTCTCGGCAGCCAGCGCGGTGAGGCCCAACCCGAGATCCTCGGCCGTCGCCGCACTCCCGACGAGTTCCGTTGCGGCCGCGTCGACCTCACCTCGATGGAACAGACCGATCCCCCGGTTGTTACGCGCCATGAGTGTGTATGCCCGGGCCGCCGGGATCTCGACCCGGGACGCCGACGCCACCAGGTCCAGGACCTCGTCGCAGCGATCGATCAGCTCGGGCAGACGAGAACTGCGCGCTGTCACCATCCGGGTCAGCGCGATCAGAATCCGTGACCCCGGCGTCGCTCGGGCGGGCTCGGCGTCCAGGAGTTCGGCGGCGTCCTCGGCATTGCGCGACATCTCGCCGAAGTCGCCGCGGTGATAGCAGAGGACCGCGGCGGCCAGGAGCGTGTCGGCAGTCGGACGTCGGGCCGCCTCGCGGGCCGCCGACTCGAGCGCACCCGCGAGCTCAGATGCCTGCGGCGACAACACCAGCGGCCCGGCGACATCGCCGAGCACAGTGGTCACCTCGTGCCAGGCCCCAGCGCGGGCGAAGTGGTCGATCGCCGCGATCGGGTCGTCGTTACGAACACACCAGTTCGCCGCGCGGCGATGCAGATCGGCAGGCGCGTCGGGATTCTCGGCGCCCAGCCGATCGATGAGCAATTCCCGGAAAAGCGGATGATAGGCGTACCAGTCCGGCCGATCGGCCAGTCGGACGGTCAGCACGTTGCGCGCGACCAGATCGTCGAGGACTCGACGGCTGTCCGCGCGCCCGGTCAGTTCCCGCGCCAACGACGGTGTGATGCTCTCCCCGACAGACGTGGCCAGCAGGAATCGACGGTCGGTCGGCGCGAGATCCTCGAGGACCTCTTCCAGCAGGTAGGCGGCCACGAGATCATTGCGGCCGGTGAGCCGATCCGACGTGACGTGTCCGAGGTCGTCGCGGGCGCTGAGCACCGCCAGACGCAAACCGGTCGCCCATCCCTGGGTCCGTTCGAGGAGCGTATCCACCTCGGTGGCGTCGAACTCGCTGCCCACCATCCGGCCGAGATCGACGACGTCGTCCCGGGTGAATTGCAGATCGCGCATGCCGACCTCGATCAGCCGCCCCTCGAGCCGTACTCGCTGCAACCGCAGGTCCGGGGCCGCGCGCGTGATCAGTACCAGCCGCAGCCGCTCGGGTTGCCGCGCGACCAGGTGCCGGATCGAGTCCATGACGTCGGGCGCATCGATTCGGTGCACATCGTCGAGCACCAGGGTCACCGGGGTGGGCGACGACGCGAGTCCGTCGACGATCATGTCCACCTCGGGCTCGGCGAATGCCGGCCCGGGCGCGATGTCGAGCAACGCACCCGACCCGGTTGACGCACCGCCCGCGGTGAGCGACCCGAGGATGTCGCTCCACAGGGCACGCATGCCGTGGGGCTCACCGACCGCGAGCCACGCGACCGGACCGTCGGCCACGCGGTGCTGCAACCACGATGCGACGGCGAGTGACTTTCCGTAACCGGCACCGGCCTCGACGACCGCGATATCGCCGGGGCCACAGGCACTGAGCGTCTGGTCGATCCGGTGCCGATGTACGTAGGCAGGAGGCAGCGCCGGCCGTGCGGTGCGCAGCCGCAATCCCGGCGCCAGTCGACCGCTAGGTGCGTCCACTCGGTACCCACTCCGTGTCACCCCGACCCGACCTCGGGGACCCGCGAAGATGATATCGGCAAGCCGGTGAGAGGGCGAGAGGGCGAGCAATCATCCGGTCCGGGTGACCACCCCGGCGGCAGTGGCCTGGCATCATCGAGGAAAAGTCACCACACGAGGGAGGCGATCGGAGATGCCGATGCGCCACGGTCGGCTCAGCCGGCGCGCAGTGATCGGACATCCCGTCGTCCGGTCACCCGCTCCCCCGGATTCGGCGTCGCTGGTCGCCAAAGGTGTGGCGCGGCGCAAGACGCGCGACGGACGCAGCGGAAACGACGGCTCCTGAGGCTGGTTGCGGTGCTGCGCGCGGTGTGAGGGTGGCCCTTCGTGACGCGGCCTCGCACGCTCGACCGCTGATCAGGGACCAGGGGTCGCGGCCTCGGCCGCCACCTCGCGGCGCGCAGGCCGCATCGCGATCTCGAGAGCCGCCAGCGCCAGGCAGGTGATCACGACAGTCCAGATCACCACGAGTCCGGTCGGGTAGGACCAGAACATCAGGATGAGCGCGGCACCGACCACCACGGCGATCCGCACCGGGATACGGGCCTGATAAAGGGCTTGCTCCACAGCATTCGGTGCACGCTGCTTGCGCCGCGCGTCGAGAGCTCCGATCCCGCCGGTGAATCCACGCCGGATCGCCTGCGCCGATCGGGAGCCGCCGGCGAAGAACACCACAAGCGCCACCACCAGCGCGGCGACCGCGACCGCCCGCAAGGCCAACCGCAACGGATTGACGACGGTATCGAAGATCACCCGCGCGGCATCGGGAGCGAGTACGTCGGCCGGGATCTCGCTCATGTACACGGCACGACCGATGAGCAGTCCGATGGCCAACAACAGCATCGCCACCACGATCGAGACCGCGACCACCGCGGTCATCCGCAATCGCCGTCCCGCTCCGATGACCGCGATGGCGCCGATGGCGGCGGCGAGGGCCAGCCACGGCAGCACATCGGCGACCTTGTCCAGCGCGTTCACCCACCGTTGCGCGTTCGCCAGCTGCGGGGACTCGAACACCACGAAGCTCTTGTCGACCTGAGGGATGTTGTTCGCGAAAGCGAATCCGCGGTCGGAAAGGATCTGTTTGACCTGTTCGATGATCGGGCCGAGCTCGATGCTGATGGCGCCGTTGGGATCGACCTCGACCGCACCGCGCTCGGTGTCGCCGGTGAGCACCGCCACCACCGACTGGTGTGCGGCACGGTTGGCCGTCACCCACAGTTGTTCGAACTGGTCGGACTGCACGAATCGGCTCACGGTCTGCTCGATGAACGACTCGGCCTGGTTGGCCAGCACCGGAGCCAGACCGACGACGGTCTGGTCGATGCGGGGACGCTCGGCCGGAGTCAGATCCACGAGTTGCTGCAGCGCGTCCTCGGTGATCTGCCGGATGTCGACCTGCTCGTCGATCGCGGCGGTGATCGCGTCGGTGACCTGGCCCTGCACGGCCGGATCTGATGCCAGCGGCGCCACCGTCGTCAGATAGTGGTCGGTGTCGAGGAGTTCGCCACGCACGTAGCGCGTCGTCACCGACAGCAACGTCAGCAGGGCACACAGCACCACGAGTACCACCGCGGTGAAACGTCGCCAGAACATCCGACGTTGCGGTGCCGGGGTGGCGCGCAGTTCGGCGACCTGCGCCCGCAGGCGTTGGAGTTCGGCCCGCTCGTCGGGGTCGAGTGGGCCCTCTTTTCCGTCGACTGGGCCCTCTTTCTCGTCGACTAGGCGCTCCGCAGCGGTCCCCGCGGGGTGTTGCGCACCGGCGTCTTCCGGACGATCGGCACCCGCGTCCGGTTCGGGATGCCCTCCGGTCGGCTCACTCACGTCGTGTCTCCGCTCTGTCGATGCCCGCGAATCCTCGCATGGCGAGATCGAACCCGCCGGTCAATGCTCCGACCTTCCCACGAGATGGACACCGACCACATCCTCCGTGCCGGGTGAGTACGCGACGACGACCCGGAAGTCACCCATTCCAGGTGATCCGCCGTGGGCTCGCAGCAGGCATTCTGACCTGACGATCCGTCTGCGGCATCGCCATGCCGCCACGTTCAAGGAGTGACGACATGTGGGACTCGTTCTGGGACTTCATCTGGTACACCGTGGTGATCTTCATCTTCGTGGCGTACCTGATGATGCTGTTCTGGATCATCAGCGACCTGTTCCGCGATCGGGCCCTGTCGGGCTGGTGGAAAGCCGTGTGGATGGTGTTCTTGATCTTCATCCCCTGGCTCACCGCGCTGGTCTACCTGATCGCGCGCGGTCCCGGTATGTCCCAGCGCGCCGCCGAGACCCAGAGCCAGATGCAGCAGCAGTCCGACGCCTACATCCGGTCGGTGGCCGGCAAGTCTTCAGCCGACCAGATCGCCGACGCGAAAGCACTTCTGGATGCCGGCACCATTGATCAGCAGGAGTTCGAGGCGCTGAAAGCCAAGGCGCTGAGCTGAGCTGACCGCGCCACCGTCGGGGATCAGCCGGCGAGGGTTCAGTCGGCGGGGATCACCCGGTCCAGGAAGTCGAGGACGTCGTCCATCCCACCGTCGGCCCGCAGGTCGGTGTGATCGCTGTTGATCGTCTTCAACTCGTAGTCGGTCCCCGCCTTGCGGAACGCACGCAGCAGCGCATAGGTCATCGGAATCGGCACGGTGAAATCGCGCAGGCCGTGCACGATCAGGATCGGACCGCCCTGCTCGCGCACGGGCACCTCCATGTACCTGCGGAGCGCGTCACGAAAGGTGTCGTCGCCGAGCGACTTCGACAGCAACGCATCGGGCCGGGTGCCGTCGAGGATCGACTCCCATTGCGGACCACACGATCGGCCCACCTCGGCTACGACCCGCCTGCCGAAGTCCGAGAGATACGTCGACACGTCGACATCGTGCTGGTTGGCCGACATCCCGGCCAGAACAGCGGCCAGCGGCCCGGACATCGCCCGCGGCAGGGCGGGGATCCCGGGCCGCATCAGCGGGATGACATCCTCGAAGTTCGATGCCGGGGCCAGTGCGGCAGTACCGCGGAAGTCGAGTTCAGGCGCATAGTCGTGTGCGTAGTGGCCGGCGGCGAGCGCCGCGTGGCCACCTTGCGACGACCCGGCAGCGGCCCAGGTCTCCGAGAGCCCGAGGATCACCGTGCGCGCGGCTCTGACGATGTCGATGACCGCGGTCGCCTCCGAGCGTGTGTGCAAGTAGGCGTGCGGGCCGAGCGAATTCGGACCGAGCCCGACGTAGTCGGTCGCCACCACGGCATATCCCGCCCCGGTGAGGGCGCCGACGACCGGCGCCGTCGATCGGATGAGATCGCCGGAATCGGCCAGGCCACAGCTCTCACCGAGCCCGGAGGTGCCGTGCGCCCACGAGATGATGGGCCATCCCCCGCGAGGTCGGGCACCGTCGGGCAGCGCGACGATGCCGCTCGCCGGTACCACAGCGCCGCGCGCATCCTTCGTCAGATACGACAACCGCAGCACCCGATCCAGTCCGCCCCACTCCCCCAACTGGGTCAACGCGATCGCACGCCCCGGTTGACCGGCAACCGACTGTGCGGAGGTGGGCGCGCCGACGATGACAGACCCCATCATCGCCACGACACCGAGCAGCACGAACAGGATCGTGCGCGATCTGCGCATATGTCACACACCGCGGCCGGATGTGAGAGTCCCAACCGTCAGCGTCTGCTGAGGTGCCACGGGACTCCTTCGTTCGGACAATGGATGTCATGAACACTCTAGCGATGGCTTCCGCGCTGGCCCTGGTGGCGGTGGCGACCGTGACCACCGGCGCGGTGGGCGCTCTGATCGGAATCGTCTCCCGCGCCGACGCGCACCCCGCACCCGTTCGGGTCCCGCGCCAACCCCCGGACGTGGTCCCACACCGCTGAATCGGCCCGCACGGTCCCTATCGGCACCAGCCGTCCATGTGAGACGCTCGCCACAGGTACGCTCACGCAAGTTGCGGAACACACCATGTGACGAGAACACCTGGCATCGGCCGAACGAGGTGAGGATCGAAATGAACCGACCGAAGACGCGTCTGACCTGTCCGTGCGGCGAGGCGATCAAGGGCGCCGACGAGGACGAGCTGGTGGTGAAGGTGCGCGAGCACCTCAAGGAGAATCACCCGGGACACGACTACAGCCGCGACGAGATCTTGTTCATGGCGTATTGAGTCGACGCCCGGCACGTGTGGCGTGGCCGAGATCCGCGTCCGTCAGGCCCCGGACGTTGCACTCACCTACTCGACATGCACCGGGCAGCCCGGTGCGAAGGTGCCCATCTTCTCGATGTCGTATCCGTTGGGGTAGGAGCGGATTCGTGGCATGTTCTGCACCAGCGCCGGCTTGCGCCGTGCCGGGAAGTACCGGAGAGCCCGGGCACGCGCCTTGAGCGCACCGACCGACAGCGCGCGTGCCACCGGGCCGGGTTCGGGATACCGGAACGCCGTGATCAATGGTTCGTCCATGAGCGACCGGCTGAAGATGTTGACGGCCCGTGCGGCGATCGACGGATAGAACGAGGCCATCAGGTCCATGGTCGAGTCCGCGACGCGACGCGCCCCGTCGTCGAAGGCGAAATGCTCGTCCTCATAGGCGTCCATCAGGGTCTCGAACTCGTCGTAGGTGTCCGGGATGTCCTTGATCGCCATGTGCCGGCCGAGATCCTGGTAGTAGCGGACCATCGCGACGCGCTCATTCGCCTGAAGTTCACGCCACCCGAACCGCGCCAGCCACCGCACCGGGACCACCACGAACGTCGACAGCACGTAGCGCATGTCGTCGTTGGAGATGTCGTACATCTTGTGCATCTGGTTGATGCGACGGATGGCGGCCTTGCCGGATGCACTGTCGAAACCTTCGACGAGGGGAACCTCGAGCAGGATCGCGGTGTCGTCATAGCGCTTCTGGGTCTGCCGGGTGAACGCGCCTGTGCGATCGAGCAGGTTACCGATGCTCGGGACAGCGTAGGTGCGGAACAGCGCGAAACTCAGTGACTGGTTGATATCCCATGGGAATTCGTAGGTCGACAGGTTCCGGTAGATCTCCACATACCGGGTCTCCGGGTCCAGTCCGGTGTTGCGGTTCGTTGTGCTCACAGCTGTCTCCTCATCTGGATGGGAGATAGCGTAAGTGCACTTATGGTTTTGTGCAACCCATCACATCTACACTGTCGATGTGAGCTCCACAGCGAAGAAGACCAGTACGCCGTCACACTCGGCACGAGTCCGGTATCTGGACGCGGGCCTGCGTGTTTTGGCAGATCAGGGACACGCGGGGTTGAAGTTGGCGACCGTGTGTGAAGTCGTCGGCGCCACCACGGGTTCGTTCTATCACGCGTTCTCGAACTGGCCCGCCTACACCTCAGCGCTCATCCACCATTGGCGCGAGAAGGAGAGTCGGCGTCCGATCGCCGAGGCCCGCACGGTGACCGACCCGGTTGCCCGCCTGCAGTTCCTGACCGACATCGCGATGCGATTGCCCCATGACACCGAGGCGGCGATCCGGGTGTGGGCCGAACACGACCCCGACGTGCGCGCCGTGCAGGACGACGCCGACGACGAACGACGCCGGTTCATCTCCGACACCTATCTCGAGGTGGTCGGAAACCGAGCCGACGCCGATCATTACGCCACTGCGGCGATGTATCTTCTGGTCGGCTACGAGAACGGCACCCTCCGATCTCGGGAGACACTCGAGTGGGCTTTTCAGACCTTCATCGAGCAGGCCCTGCGCCAGGCCGGACGTATCGCCGAGACGACGACTCAGCGGAAGACCAGCCCTCCGTCAATCAGCACGGCCTGACCGGTCATGTAGTTCGAATCCGGTCCAGCGAGGTACGAGACAAACGCAGCCACATCTTCGGGCGTCTGCGCGCGCCCCAACGCGATACCGCCGACGAACTTCTCGTAGGTCTCCCCCTCGGCTGCCCCGGTCAGCTCGGCAAAACGTTTGTCGATGGTCACCCACATATCGGTACCGACCACCCCCGGACAGTAGGCGTTGACAGTGATACCTTGCGCCGCGTATTCCTTTGCAGCGGCTTGCGTCAGGGCACGCACCGCGAACTTGGTAGCGCTGTAGACACCGAGCATGGGGAACCCGTCGTGGCCGGCGATGGAGGAGGCGTTGATGATCTTTCCCCGCGTGCCGTTTGCGGTGAATCGCGCTGCTGCGGCTTGGATTCCCCACAGCACGCCGTTCACGTTGACCGACCAGATGCGCTCTAGCTCGTCGGGCCGCACGTCGTCGATCGGCGCGACCTGGGCGATGCCGGCGTTGTTGATCATGACGTCGAACCCGCCGAGCGCCTCCTGAGCGTCATCCACGGCGGCGAACACCTGTTCCCGGTCGCTGACGTCGGCGACGAACGCGGTGGCCTTGCCGCCGAGTCCGCGGACCTCGTCGACTACCGAGCCGATACCGGCCTCGTTGACGTCGACGAGCGCGATGTCGTGTCCGTCGGCAGCCAACCGCAGCGCGATGCCACGGCCGATGCCCTGACCACCGCCGGTGATGAGTACGACGCTCATGCCGCCACCTCCGCCGGGTCCACGAGCACCTTCATCTTCGCTCCGGCATGCAGCGCGTCGAAGCCGTCGTCCACCACGCGATCGAGACCTATCGTGTCCACCCACCCTGTCGTGTCGTACCGACCCTGCGACATGAGATCGATGACGGCGTCGAAGTCCGCCGAGGTGTAGCAGAGCGAACCCTGAATGCGGGACTCGTTCATCACGAGCCGCTGAAGTGTTGTGGTCAGCGGTTTCTCGTAGATGGCGACGCTGACCAGCGGCTGTCGGGCACCGATGCAGTCGAGTGCCGTGTTGACGGCCGGTTCCACCCCGGCCGCGTCGAAGATGGCGTCGGCACCCCGACCGTCGGTGGTGTCGGCGACGAACTCCGCGACGTCGAGCGAAGTCGGGTCGAGTGTCGTCGCGCCCAACGCCTCGATGGCGGCGCGTCGCGTCGCCGACGGCTCCACCACGTACACGTTCTCCAGCCCCTTGCCACGCAGGGCGAACCACAGTCCGATCCCAATCGGCCCGGCACCGAACACCATCGCGGTGTCGTCGGCCTGTGGCTGCCCCAGCGTCGCCGCGTGGTATGCCACCGACATCGGTTCGACGAGCGCGCCCAGCTCGAGTGAGACGTTCTCCGGCAGTTGATGAATCATGTTCGCCGGGACCACTGTGTACTCGGCCATTCCACCGTCGGACATCAAGCCGTGAAAGCCGATGTGCTGACAGATGTTGTAGTTGCCGACTCGGCACGGGCCGCAGTGCCCGCAACGGTAGATCGGTTCGATGGCGACCCGATCACCGGCATGAACGCCGGTGACGCCGTCGCCGACCTCGGTGACGGTGCCCGAGAACTCGTGACCGAGCACCAGCGGCAACTGTGCTCCAGTGAGCGGGTGCGGCTCGGTGGGGATGAAGATCGGTCCGGCAAAGTACTCATGCAGATCTGTGCCGCAGATCCCGTTGAAGCCGACCTGCACCTTGACCTCACCCGCGCCGGGCGAAGGTTCGGGTACGTCGGCGATCTCCACCTTGTTCGCGCCGTAATAGACAGCTGCTCGCATCAGTTCTGACTCCTGTTTCTCGGCTGATTCCGATGCGTTCATGACTATGTGACTCAGCGCACAACTTGCCAGGGTTGCAGTGCGTTGCATCTGCCCACGCGCAACCCTCCGCCCCCTGCAGTCACCGGTGTGATCCACGCGCCGACTCGCCCCGGCATGAGGAGCGCCGACGCAATCTGCGACATCACGCGACTGCCGCCGGGCAGAACGCTCGGCTCACCGCTGTCCGGCGGCCTCCGCCGACGCCACCAGATGATCGACGACGTCGGTCACCGCCCGTCGCATCCCCGGCCGAGTCAAGGCCTCATAGACACGGGCCGCGCGAACCCCTTTGAGCGTCAGTCGCTTCACCCCGGGATGGCGCACCGCGAACCGCGGGATCAGGGCGATGCCGTGGTCGGCGGCCACGATGGACTGGATGGTGCCGAAGTCCAGCATCCGCTGGGTCACCCGCGGCGCCACCCCGGTCACCGCCGAAATCGACAGCAGCACATCGTCGACGGGGAAACCGCCCTCCACGCTGATCCAGTCGCAGTCGGCCAGGTCGTCGACCTCGATGTCGTCGCGGTCGGCGAACTCAGAACCCGCGGCGACCACCACGTCGACGGGCTCACGCATCAATTCGGTCACCTCGACCCGCGGAGCCCGCACCGGTGCCGTGCGTTCATCCCGGTGGGTGACGACGATGTCGAAGTCCGCCAGCGCCGGGGCGGCATCGGGGTAGCCCACATCGAGCTCGGCGGCGATCACCTCGACACCCGAGCCGGCGACTCGGTCCAACACCCCGGGCAACAGCAGCGCAGCACCCGACGGGAACATCGCCAGGCGCACCGTCGCGGCGCCCGACCGGTAGCCCTCCATCTCCTCCTGCGCCCGTTCGACTGCCGCGATCACCTCATCGGCGCGCAGCACCAGCGCGCGGCCGGCGTCGGTCAGCCGGATGCGGCGTCCATCCTGGGCCAGCAGGTCGACGCCGGCTTCTCGCGTGAGCACCTTCAACTGCTGTGACACCGCCGACGGCGTCATGTGCATGGCGTCGGCCACCGCCCCGATCGAGCCGCGGTCGGCGAACTCGCGCAGTAATCGCAGCCGCTTCACATCCACACCGCCAACGTACTGCGCCGCACCGCCGCGGCCACCGCGGTTCCTCCGCCGGGTATCCGCGCATATCCGCCGCGAGTTGGTGGAGACTCTGGGGAATGCAGGAGGAGGAACCGCCGGGAATGAAGCGGACCGGAGTACTGTTTGGTCACGTATGAAGAACATCGGGTTCCTGTCCTTCGGACATTGGTCGGATGCGCACGGTTCGCAGGTGCGGTCCGGGTCCGACACATTGCTGCAGTCCATCGACCTGGCGGTGGCGGCCGAAGAACTCGGCGCCGACGGCGCGTACTTCCGCGTGCATCATTTCGCGCGTCAGCTCGCCTCACCGTTCCCGTTGCTGTCGGCGATCGGCGCAAAGACCGACCGCATCGAGATCGGCACCGGCGTGATCGACATGCGCTACGAGAACCCGCTGTACATGGCCGAGGACGCCGGAGCCGCTGACCTCATCTCCGGCGGACGACTGCAACTCGGCATCAGCCGCGGATCGCCCGAGCAGGTGATCGAGGGATACAAGTACTTCGGCTATGTGCCCCCCGAAGGGTCCACCGACGCCGACATGGCGCGCCAGCACACCGACGTCTTCCTCAAGGTCATCTCGGGAGATGGCTTCGCCCAACCGAATCCGCGGCCGATGTTCCCGAACCCACCGGGACTGCTACCCATCGAACCCCAGTCACCCGGGCTGCGCGAGCGCATCTGGTGGGGTGCGGGCTCCCGCGCTACCGCGGAATGGACTGCGCAGCAGGGTATGAACCTGATGAGCTCGACGCTGCTCACCGAGGACACCGGCGTACCGTTCCACCAGCTACAGGCCGAGCAGATCGAGCGATATCGGAAGGCGTGGACCGACGCCGGCCACTCTCGTGAACCGCGGGTGTCGGTGAGCCGCAGCATCTTCGCGATCGTCGACGACCTCGACCGTGCCTACTTCGGTCGCGGTGGCTCCGAGGACGATCAGGTGGGCGTGATCGACAACGCCGTCGCACGATTCGGTCGCAGTTACGCCGACGAACCGGACAAGCTGATCGAGCAGTTGCGCGAGGACGAGGCCATCGCCGCCGCGGACACCCTTCTACTGACCGTTCCCAATCAACTCGGCGTGGACTACAACGCACACGTCCTCGAGTCGATCCTGACGCACGTGGCGCCGGCGCTCGGCTGGCGGTGACAATGCACTGACAATGTAGAGAAACTACATCATCAGTGCACAACAATTCGATTGTCCTTGATCGAATTCGTCTCCACGATGGTCGTCATGACCAACCGCGACCGGCTTCTCGGGCTTGCAGTGGTGGCGCTGTGGGGACTGAACTTCATTGCGATCCGCCTCAGCCTCGACCACTTCCCGCCGTTTTTCTGCGCAGCGCTGCGCTTCGCGGTGATGGCCGTCCCGGTCATCGCGTTCGTCACCTTCCCGCACGTGCGCCTGCGGTGGTTTCTGCTGTACGCCACCGGATTCGGCTTCGTCCAGTTCGCCTTCCTGTTCCTGGCGATGCATCTGGGGATGCCAACCGGACTCGCGTCGCTGGTGCTGCAGACGTCGGCTCCGTTCACCGTGCTGCTCGGAGTGCTGTTCCTGCGCGAGCGCATGGCCCTGCTCCAGGTGGTGGGCATCGTGGTGGCGGTGCTCGGCATGGCGGTCATCGGGATCGACCGCGCCACCGGCAGCCCGCTCGGGCTGGGTGCGCTGGTCCCGATGGTGCTCACCGTGCTCGGTGGCCTCGGCTGGGCGTTCGGCAACATCGGCAGCAGGCTCGCCGCGCAGCATCCGCCCACGCGGCCGGCCCCCGACGCCCGCCTCGACAACGCGCTGCGCATGACCCTGTGGATGTCGGTGGTCCCACCGATCCCGTTCGCCGCGATGAGTCTGGTGTTCGACGGACCCCGCGCCGGTGTCGAGTCGCTGACCACTCTCGACTCGCGCAGCGGTCTGCTCGCGCTGGCCGGACTCGCCTACACGGTGCTGCTGGGCACCGTGGTCGGGTCCGGGCTGTGGGTGTACCTGATGTCGCGCCACCCCGCCAGCAGCGTCGCGCCGCTGTCGTTGTTGGTGCCGATCGTCGGCATCACCGCGGCGTGGGCATTGCTGGGTGAGCGTCCGAGCGCCGTCGAGCTGATCGGCGCGATCACGGTGATCGTCGGATGCGCGGTCGGCGTGCTGGCCGCTCCGAGGTCGCGGCCCAAGCCCCCGGCCGATACCGGGTCAGCGAAACGCGTACGCGAGCGCGGCGCCGATGCGCTCGACGGCGGCACGCGCGTCCGGGCTGATCAGCGTCATGTTGGCGAAGGCGTGGATCAGGTTGCCGGCGCGGTCGAGGGTCACCGGGACACCCGCCTGCTTGAGACGATCGGCATAGGCAATTCCCTCGTCGCGCAGCGGATCGAATCCGGCGACGATCACATACGCAGGCGCGAGTCCGCTGAGATCGTCGGCCAGCAGCGGTGAGACGCGCGGATCGGAGCGCTGGGTCGCGTCGGGCACATAGTGGTCGGTGAACCAGTCCATGTGTTCGTCGGTGAGATACAGGCCTTCGGCGAACTCGCGGCGCGACGCCCGTTTCGTCGTCACGTCGACCACCGGGTAGATGAGCATCTGCAGGCAGGGGGTGATCGCGTCGTCGCGGACCTGCTGTGCCACCACCGCAGCCAGGTTTCCGCCGGCGCTGTCGCCGCCCACCGCGATGCGCTCGGTCGCCACACCCCATTGCGGCGCCTTTTCGACCGCGAAGCGCCACGCGGCGACCGCGTCGTCGACGGCAGCCGGGAACGGATGCTCCGGGGCCAGCCGGTAGTCGACGGACAGGATGTCGGCGCCGGTCGACAACGCCAGCCGACGTACCAGGTTGTCGTGGCTGACCCGATCACCCACCACGAACCCGCCACCGTGGAAGAAGACGAGAATGCCGGCCGAACGCACCCGGGCGCGGTACCGCGTGGCCGGTATCGGTCCACCGGGTCCGTCGATGAGCAAGTCCTCTTCGACCGCCATCGCCGGCAGATCCTCCGCCAACGTCGCCGCGTTGGCGGTCAGATCCGCGCGCGCCTGCGACACCGGTTTGCCGGCGATCTCGAAAGCCGGCACCTTGTCTGCGATCAGTCCGGTCAACGCCATCTCCGGCGACAACCGGTCACCGTCGGCGTTGACCCGGCCCCACTGGCCGGCGAAGCGCAACACCACCGGTGGGATGCGTCCGGCGGAGCGCATCAGCGCACGCCGGACCCGGGTGGGCAGGGACGGAGACATCGCTGTGGCCTGACTCACGTCCGTGAGCGTACCGGCGCCGCACGGGCGACCTGTCGACGGGCGCTTGTGTCAGACTCGTGCCATGTCCGACCGCACCAGAGTCCCGATGCGCACCAACCTGGCGCTGGCAGCCGCGTCGGCGGCCCGCTGGGCGTCGCGAACCGCAGGTCGCGGTAAGGGGTCGATGATCGGTGGTCTGATCGCCGCGAAGATCGATCCGAACATCATGAGCCGCCTGGCCGCCGGCAAGCGCTCTGCGCTGGTGACCGGCACGAACGGTAAGTCGACGACGACGCGGATGACGGCGGCGGCCCTGTCCGAGCTCGGCGACGTGGCCACCCAGGCCGACGGCGCCAACATGGACGCCGGCATCATCGCCACCCTCACGCTGCATCGTCCCGCGACGATCTGCGCGCTCGAGGTCGACGAGTTGCATGTGCCGGGTGTCAGCGATGCTGTCGACCCGGAGGTGTTGGTGCTGCTGAACCTGTCGCGCGATCAACTCGACCGGGTCGGCGAGATCAACATGATCGAACGGCGACTCCGGGAAGGCATCGCACGCCATCCGGCGATGACGATCGTCGCCAACTGCGACGACGTGTTGATCACATCGGCCGCGTTCGACGCCACCGATGTGGTGTGGGTGGCCGCGGGAGCCGGCTGGGTGGGCGACTCGGTGAGTTGCCCGCGCACCGGCGAGCCCATCATCCGGTCGGGCGACGACTGGCGCTCGAGCGGTGACGAGAACTTCCGCCGCCCCACCCCCGACTGGTGGTTCGACGACGAGAACCTCTATGGCCCCGGCGGATTCACCGCCCCGATGACGCTGTCGGTGCCCGGTCGCGCGAACCGGGGCAACGCTGCCCAGGCGGTGGCCGCAGCGGTGGCGATGGGCGCCGACCCGGCGAAGGCGGTCGCGGCGGTGGGCACGGTCGGGGAGGTCGCCGGGCGCTACGGCATTCATCAGGTCGGCAACCACTCGGTGCGCACGCTGCTGGCCAAGAATCCGGCGGGCTGGCAGGAAGCCCTGTCGATGATCGACCAGGACGCCGATGGTCTGGTGATCGCGGTCAACGGGCAGGTCCCCGACGGTGAGGACCTCTCCTGGCTGTGGGATGTGCGGTTCGAGGCGTTCGAGACGATGCAGGTGGTCGCCGCCGGCGAGCGTGCGGCCGACCTGTCCGTCCGGCTGCTCTACGCGGGCGCCGAGCACACCACCGTTCCCGATCCGATGAAGGCGATCGCCTCCTGTCCGCCGGGCCGAGTGGAGGTACTCGCCAACTACACTGCGTTCCGCGATCTCGGCACCGCCCTGGAGCGCGCCGAGCGCGCCCGCGGCGCCGACCTGAAGGGGGCGGGGTCATGAGCGAATCCACATTGCGGATCGGCCTCGTCCTGCCCGATGTGATGGGTACCTACGGAGATGGCGGCAACGCGCTCGTGCTCCGGCAGCGCGCGCGCATGCGCGGAATCGATGCCGAGATCATCCAGATCACCCTCGATGACGAGGTACCCGACTCGCTGGACGTCTACACCCTGGGTGGCGCCGAGGACTACGCGCAGCGTCTGGCCACCCGCCACCTCACCCGTTTTCCCGGGTTGCAGCGTGCCGCGGACGCGGGCCGGCCGGTCTTGGCGATCTGTGCGGCGATCCAGGTGCTGGGCCACTGGTACGAGACGTCTGCGGGTGAACGCGTCGACGGGATCTCGCTGTTCGACCTCACCACCTCGCCGCAGGAGAGCCGCAGCATTGGCGAACTCGTCACCGATCCGGTTGTCGACGGGTTGACCGCACCACTGAGTGGCTTCGAGAACCACCGCGGCGGAAGCACTCTCGGCGACGACGCGCGGCCGTTGGCCCGCGTGCGGCACGGGGTCGGCAACGGCGTGGGCGACGGCACCGAGGGTGTGGTGCAAGGATCGGTGATCGGCACCTACATGCACGGTCCGGCGCTCGCGCGTAACCCCGAACTCGCCGACCATCTGCTGGCGCGTGCCCTCGGTACCGATTCGCTGGCGCCGCTGCAGCTTCCCGAGGTGGCCCGCCTGCGCACCGAGCGCCTGGCCGCCGGTCGACGCGGCTGAGTTCACCTTCGCCAGGAAAGCCCGTTCATTACCGCTTGCTGAGCTGAGGAGACCCGGAGCCTGCGGCCACCACTATTCCGTGCGCGGCACCCACCGGCGACGACTCACCGCACCGATCGGTCAGGCCGAAACCGCGCGCACACCGTCGGACCGCAGACGGCGCAGTCGGTACCGGATCGATAGTGGGTGTGCGCGTCACGGGCGTGGCCGCAGCGGCAGCGGGAGTCCGGGTGACGGCCCAACCATCGGGCGAGCACCTTCTTCATGAGTCGACCCCCGATCTGCGGCTGACCTCGTTGTCACCGCCCATCGCAGACTACTCGTCAGTCACGGCGCGGCCGCTTCGGTGACAGCCCGGCGTGTTCAGCGGCCGCGGTCAGTACGTCGGCCAACATCGCCGGGGTGAGCCGGCCGGTGAAGGTGTTGTGTTGGCTCACGTGGTAACTGCCGAAGATGGTCAGCTCCGCCTCGCCGCGGCGGATGGTCGTTCGGGCGCCGTGGCCGAACTTGGGTTTCGGTCGGTCGACGCTCCAGCCCAGGTCGGCGAACGCCCGCAGACCCGCCTGCCACCCGAACGCACCGAGCACCACCACCGAACGCAGGGTGGGCTCCAGCAACGCGAGTTCCGCGTCGAGCCACGTCGCGCATCGGTCCCGTTCGGCGACGGTCGGTTTGTTCTGCGGCGGCGCGCAATGCACCGGTGCGGTCATCCGCACCCCGTACAGCTGCATGCCGTCGTCGACGGACACCGCGGTCGGCTGACTCGCCAAGCCAACGTCGTACAGCGCCCGGAACAGCACGTCACCGCTCTGATCACCGGTGAACATCCGGCCGGTCCGATTACCCCCGTGGGCTGCCGGCGCCAAACCCAGCATCACCACGCGTGCATCGGCGGGCCCGAAACCAGGCACCGGCCGGCCCCAATAGGTCTGGTCGGCGAACGCGGCCCGTTTGTCCCTCGCGACCTGCTCACGCCACTCGACCAGACGCGGACAGGCACGGCACTCGACGACGTCGGCGTCGAGCCCCGCCATCGTCGAATAGCCGGCCATGGCTCACCCTAACGCCGGCGGTCGATCAGTCCAGCACACGAGACCGCTGCCGGGTTCCGTCGACGGCGAACCAGCCCCGCTCGAACTGCTGCCACCGCTGCAACAAGGGCCGTGACTCTTCACCATCGCGTGCGACCGCCCGTTCGAGCCGTTCCGCCGCAGATCCACCGTCGAGCCACAGGGAGTGGGTCAGACGCGGGGCGATGCGCCGACGCGCCGACGACACCCCCTCGATGATGAGCAGCGGTTCCCACCGCAACCACACCAGCCGCCCAGGCTTGGCCACGCCGTCCCGCCACACCCGCGGCCGATAGTGGTAATCGTGTCGCCGGATGAACGCCTGCAGGAGGTCGGTTTCCAACTCAGGCCACCAGGCGACGGGATTGTCCCAGGTGGCGAAGTCGTCGGTGCGGATCAGCTGCACTCCGGTGCCGCGCTGACGCAGGCGCGCCACCAGCGCGTCGGCCACCGTCGACTTCCCCGATCCGGACGGGCCGTCGATGGCCACGATGCCCGAGTCCATTTCCGCCGCGAGATCGTCGAGTCCGCGGACGACGTCCGACATCATCACAGTCTCCCGATCCCGGTGGTCGGCGGCGTGGTCAGCGACGCGGTGATCGGCGGTTCCGGGACCTCGGTCACCGTGGTCGTACCAGTGCGCAGGTACTCGACGATCGCACGATCGAGCGGTGGATGCGATCGCCCCAGCTGCGCGTGGTCGCCGCCACCAACGGTGATCAGATGGCTGCCCATCAGCCGGTGCATCGCCAACGACTCGCGGTAGGGCGTTTGCGGGTCGTCTCGCGCCTGCAGCTGCAGTGGCTGCACGGCGAGATGGTTGTTGGTCACCGCCACCGGCGTAGTCACAGCAGGTGCACCCGCACAGGCCATCCCCGACTGGTAATAGAGACCCGGCCCGTCGAAGACGTCTGCCACCACACCGTTGAGGAACACCGACGCGGGGACCTGCAGCGGCTGCGCCGGCATCTGGTTCTCGTTGCACATGATCACCGACTGAAGGTCCTGCAGACTCGTCAGGATGGCAACGACCTCCGGATCGGGTTCGGCCTTCGGTTGGGCGCGGCCGTTGATCCGCATCGCCACGAACGGCCATTTGTTGCGGTCCGGGACGGCGATGCGAGTGATGCTGAGCAGCAACGAATTCGACTGTATACCCGGAACAGTCAGTGTCGCAATGAGATTCTCCACGCGCGCACGGGCATCGGCGGTGAGGTTCACTCCGGCGAGATACTGCTGCGCGATCGCACGCAATCCGGGCGGAACGTCACCGACCTGTGCCGGAGGCGCGGCGAGCGACGGTGGCACGCCGGACTCGGCGACAATCTTCGCACTCCACTGCCGATACACCGCCAGCGGCGTGCGCCCGAGGTGATAGATGTTGTCGTGCTTCGCGATCCACACCAACATTTCGTTCATCCGACTCTTGAACGCCTGCGTCTGCGAACCCGGAATCCCGTTCCAGACCAGTGCCGGGTTGACCGCGGAGTCGAGCACCAGCCGGTCGGTGCGCTGCCCGAACAGCGTGGCGTACGTCGACATCAGCAGCGTGCCATAGGAAATGCCGTACAGGCTCACCTTCGATACGCCGAGCACGCGGCGCACGACCTCGATGTCGCGGGCCGTGTTCTCGGTGGTGATGGTGCGTAGGTAGGCGGGCGCCGACGCCGCACAGCGGCGGCGATGCAGTGCCCCGCCCTCGGTGAGCAAGGCCAGCTGCTGCGAGTCGGAGACCGGCGTGCACGTCAGCGGCGTCGACGAGAGCAATCCGCGTGGCTGTACGCCAACCAGGTCCCACTCGTCGCGCATCTCATCGGGCACCGGGAGCCGGGAGAACATCCCGATGGCGTCGGAACCGGGCCCGCCCGGGTTGCCGATGAGCACGCCACGACGACGGCCCGGATCGCGCGCCGGGAGCCTGCTGATCATGATGTCGATCGTCGGACCGCTCGGCATCGCGTGGTCGAGCGGCACCTGCACCGTCGCACACCGTGCCGCCGGGGATGCGTCGTGGATCGCGGGGCACGGGCCCCACCGCAACTCCTGCGCGGGTGCCGCATCGGCGGACGGCAGCACGATCGAACCCACCGCCACTGCGAGCGCGACAGCGATGGCAGACAGGCGCCCGATCTGAACGTTTCCCCGGCTGGTCACGGGTCTATCTGTAGCAGACTCGTACCTGTCGCAGAGCCCGGTCGGTCCGCCTAGGCCAGCACCCGTCGGCCCGACAACGCCCGCCCCAGCGTCAGTTCGTCGGCGAACTCGAGGTCACCACCCATTGGCAGTCCCGACGCCAACCGAGTCACCGACAGTCCGGGAAAGTCCTTGAGCATCCGCAGCAGGTACGTCGCGGTCGCCTCGCCCTCGGTGTTGGGATCGGTGGCGACGATGATCTCGGTGACGTCGTTCCCGTCCTCCTGGGTCGCGAGGCGTTTGAGGAGTTCACGGATACGCAGCTGGTCGGGACCGATGCCCGACAGCGGGTCGAGCGCACCGCCGAGCACGTGGTAGCGGCCATCGAACTCCTTGGTCCGTTCGATGGCGTGCACGTCCTTGGGCTCCTCGACGACACAGATCTTGGTGGCGTCGCGGCGGGCGTCCGAACAGATCCGGCACAACGTGTCGGCCGAGACGTTGCCACATTCGGCGCAGTAGGTGACGTCATCGCGAACCCGGGCGAGAGCCGCGATCAGGCGATCGATCTCCTTGTTCTCCACCGATAGCAGGTGGAAAGCGATGCGCTGGGCACCCTTGGGTCCCAAACCCGGCTGTTTGGCCAGCTCGTCGATCAGATCCTGGATCGGCCCCTCGTACATGGCGGCCTACTGGCCAAGGCCGGGAATGCCGCCGCCGAGGCCTCCGGCGAGCGGTCCCATCTTCTCCTGCGCGAGGGCTTCACGCTTTGTCGACAGGTCGGCGAGCGCGCCGAGCACGAGATCCTGCAACGTCTCCACATCGTCGGCGTCGACGACCTTGGGGTCGATACTCACCGCGGTGACCTCGCCGGTGCCGTTGCCGGTGACCGTCACCAGGCCGTTGCCGGCCGATCCGGTGACCTCGGCCGCGGCGATCTCGTTCTGTGCGGACAGGAGCTGTTCCTGCATCTGCTGGGCCTGGGCGAGCAGGCCGGCCATCGGGTTGTCGCCGCCTTCACCGCCGCCGAAGAGTGCGCTGGGGTCGAAAGGTTGAGTCACGCCCTCAACTGTATCGCCGTCTCAGCGCAGCAACCGATCGACGTGCTCGGCGAGTTCGTCCAGCGTCGCGCCGTCGCCGGGAGTGACGACGAACGAGATCACCTCGTCACCGAAGAGACGGCCGGCGTGACGGGTCAGCGCGAACTCGAACCTGTCGTCGACGCGCCGCCACTGAGTGATGCCGCCGTACACAGGCGCGCTGGCCCCGGTCGTCACGCAGTACTCGTCGGACCGCGGCCCGCCGGTCAGGTCGCGCTGGATCTGGAAACACGCCATCGACTCGTCGTCGATGAACACCACCGCCTCGCACCCGAGGTCGGGATGGCGCTCGTAGGTCGCCTGGATGGCCATGTGCTCAGGCTATCGCGTCGACTGGGCGCCGTTTCCTGTCGACTGGGCGCCCTTGTCGCTGGTCGAGTAGCCCGCGAGCTCCTCTCGCAGGACAACAACCCACTGGTCGAGTAGGTGCCAATATCTCGCTGATCGAGTAGGTCGAGCCGCCAGGCGAGACCGTATCGAGATCAGGTGACGTGGTCTCGATACGCCTCGTCGCAGGCTCCTCGGCTACTCGACCACCGACAAGGCGCCCCCGCCTCGGCTACTCGACCACCGACAAGGCGCCCCCGCCTCAGTCACTCGATCGGCGAACAGTGCCCACCGCACTCAGGCAACCGACCGCCCCGACACGAACTCCCGACGCTCCCCCGTCAGCGGGTCGTCGAAGCCCAGCGAGTGCGCGACGAGCCGCAACGGTTGCGTGAAGTCTCCATGGTCCGGCAGTTCCGCCAGGTCGGGACGGATATCGGGATATAGGGGGTCGCCGACGATCCCGACGCCGAGCTGTGCCATGTGCATTCGCAGTTGGTGGGTCCGGCCGGTGTGTGGCTGCAGACGATAGATCCCGCCCGACACGGTCTGGTCGAGCAGAGCGATGGTGCTCGACGCGTTGGCCTCACCGTCGACAACCCGCGCCCGCAGATCACCCGCGGTCTTCTCGATCCGGTTGCTGATGGTCACCGGATCGATGAGGTCGGCTCGGACCGGCGCCAACGCCCGGTACTCCTTGTCGGCGCGACGTTCGGCGAATAACGCCTGGTAGGCCGACCGCACGTCGGGTCGCAGCGTGAACAGCAACACTCCGGCGGTCAGCCGGTCGAGCCGATGCGCAGGAGACACCAGGTCCGAGCCGAGCTCGCGCCGCAGCCGAACCAGCGCGGTCTGCGTCACGTGACGTCCGCGCGGCATGGTGGCCAGGAAGTGCGGTTTGTCGACGACGACGATGGCGTCGTCGCGGTACAGGATCGGCAGGTCGAACGGGATCGAGGTCTCGTCGGGCAGATCCCGGTACAGGTACACCGAGGTGTTCATCCGGGCCGGATCGTCTAGGCCGACGCGGCGGCCGTCGGCGTCGACGATCTCACCACGCGCCGCCCGATCAGCCAGATCATCGATGGTCAGATCACCAAGCGACGGCGTCGCCAGCAGACAGTCGGCGACTGTGTGAGCCGGGCCGAGCCGTAGCACCACCCGGGTCGCGTCGACCCCGTCCCGCGCCGACAGCGGCGGAACGGGTCGTCGTCGGCGGCGGCGGGTCAGCTCTCGAGACGCTTCTTGAGATTGCCGAGCAGCTCGGCCTGGATCTTGTTCAGCCCCTTCGGCGCGAACGTCTTCTCGAAGAAGCCGCCGATGCCGCCGGCGCCGGTCCACGTCGTGGTGGTGGTGACACGGCTCCCGGATCCCGACTTCGCCACCACGTAGGTCGTCACCATCGACGAGTTCTCGTCGTTCTCGGTCACCGTGTCCGGCACCACATTCACGGTCGCCTTCACGTCGCGCTGGCGCTTCTCGGTGGCCTGCAGAATCCAATGCACCACGGTGCCGTCGCCGTTCCCACCGCTGAGCACCTGATAGTCGCGGTAGTTCGCGGGCAGGATTGCCGGGCGCACCTCGTTGTAGTCGGCCAGCGCGGCCATCACCACATCGGGGGCGGCGGCGATGTCGAGCGTTTGCGTTGCGGAAACCTGACCCACGGCGTGTTCTCCTTCGAACTGATTGGCGGGGGGCAAACTCACGTCCTAGGCTATCCAAGTGAGCTCGGACCGGTTGGAGATGGGGGCGCAGGCATTCGACGAGGGTGTTGCGACCCTTCTGACGAGCTATCGCGCGATTCCGCCGGGCGCCACAGTGCGCCTGGCGAAGAAGACGTCGAACCTGTTTCGCAAACGCGCCGAGAATCCGCACCCCGGGCTGGACGTGTCGGGTCTGGACCGCGTGATCTCGGTGGACAAGGCCGCCAAGACCGCCGACGTCGCGGGCATGTGCACCTACGAGAATCTGGTCGCCGCGACCCTGCCGTACGGCTTGGCCCCCAAGGTGGTGCCACAACTCAAGACCATCACCCTGGGCGGCGCGGTCACCGGGTTGGGCATCGAGAGCACCTCGTTCCGCAACGGATTGCCGCACGAATCGGTCCTCGAGATCGACATCCTCACCGGCGGAGGCGAGATCATCACCGCCACCCCCACCAACGAGCATGCCGATCTGTTCTTCGGGTTCCCCAATTCCTATGGCACGCTCGGTTACTCGGTCCGGCTTCGGATCGAACTGGAAGAGGTTGCGCCGTATGTGGCGCTGCGACATGTCCGTTGCGGTCGACTCACCGACCTCCAGGAGACGATGGCGCAGGTCGTCGTCGACGGCTCCTACGACGGCGAGCGGGTCGATTACCTCGACGGGGTCGTGTTCACCGCCGAGGAAAGCTATCTGACTCTCGGCCGCCAAACCGATGAACCCGGGCCGGTTAGCGACTACACCGGAATGAACATCTTCTATCGGTCCATCCAGCACCCGAGCGGCGTCACCCGTGACCGGATGACCATCCACGACTACCTGTGGCGCTGGGACACCGACTGGTTCTGGTGCTCGCGCGCCTTCGGTGCGCAGAACCCGCGCATCCGCCGTCTCTGGCCCAAGAAGTTGTTGCGCAGCAGCTTCTACTGGAAGTTGATCGCCCTCGACCACCGCTACAACATCGGTGACAAGCTCAACGCCCGCAAGGGCGAGCCGCCCAGCGAGCGTGTGGTTCAGGATATCGAGGTGCCGATCGAGAACACCACCGCCTACCTCGAATGGTTTCTGCAGAACGTGCCAATCGAGCCGATCTGGTTGTGCCCGTTGAGGTTGCGTGAGCCCGCCCTTCCCAACAGCGATGCCACCCGACCGTGGCCGCTGTATCCCCTCGAGCCGCGACGTACCTACGTCAACGCCGGCTTCTGGTCTGCGGTACCGGTGACCCCGGGCGACCCGGGGCACACCAACAAGTTGATCGAACGCACGGTGGCCGATCTCGATGGTCACAAATCGCTGTATTCGGAGTCCTTCTATGCGCCGGACGAGTTCGATGAGCTCTATGGCGGTGAGAACTATCGGTTACTCAAGAAGCGGTACGACCCGCAGGGCCGTCTGCTCGACCTGTATGCGAAAGCGGTGAAACGACAATGACCACATTCAAGGACAGTTCGCTGCACAACGGCGCGGCGCCCGCGGCGGGCAAGATGACATTGGCGCAGATCTTCGAGGCCCTGATGGGCGGTAGGCTCACCGTCCGGATCACCGCCTACGACGGCAGCTCGGCGGGCCCGGAAGATGCCGAATTCGGCCTGCACCTCGCCACATCGCGCGGCACCACATATCTGGTCACCGCGCCCGGTGACCTCGGACTCGCCCGCGCCTACATCTCCGGCGACCTCGAACTCACCGGCGCCCACCCGGGCGATCCGTACGGCGCGTTGCGCGCGTTGGCCTCGGACCTCAATTTCGTGCGTCCGTCCCCGTTGACCCTGGCGCACGTCGCGCGGTCGCTGGGTATCGAACACTTCAAGCCGATCGCTCCGCCGCCGCAGGAAGCACTGCCCCGGTGGCGGCGGTTCACCGAGGGCCTGCGGCACAGCCGAACCCGCGACGCCGAGGTCATCCACTATCACTACGATGTGTCGAACACCTTCTACGAGTGGGTACTCGGACCCTCGATGACCTACACCTGCGCGGTGTACCCGGAGCTCGAAGCGACCCTGGAGACCGCGCAGGAGAACAAGTATCGGCTGATCTTCGACAAGCTGCGTCTCAAGCCGGGTGACCGGCTGCTCGACATCGGTTGCGGCTGGGGCGGAATGGTCCGTTACGCCGCACGCCGCGGGGTACATGTGATCGGTGCGACGCTGTCGGCCGAACAGGCCGAATGGGCGCAGAAGGCCATCGTCGACGAAGGTCTCACCGAGTTCGCCGAGGTGCGCCACAGCGACTATCGCGACGTGACGGAGACCGGCTTCGACGCAGTCTCGTCGATCGGGCTGACCGAGCATATCGGTGTCGCGAACTACCCGGCGTACTTCTCGTTCATCCGGGACCGTCTGCGTGTCGGCGGCATGCTGCTCAACCACTGCATAACACGGCCCGACAACCACAAACGCGGCCGCGCCGGGTCGTTCATCGATCGCTACGTGTTCCCCGACGGCGAGCTGACCGGCTCGGGCAAGATCATCTCCAAGCTGCAGGACATCGGCGGCATGGAAGTGGTGCACGAGGAGAACTTCCGCGACCACTACGCCATGACGCTGCGTGACTGGAACCGCAACCTCGTCGAGCACTGGGATGAGGCTGTCGAGGAGGTCGGCGAGGGCACCGCGCGCCTATGGGGTCTGTATATGGCCGGTTGCCGCATCGGCTTCGAACGCGACATCGTCCAACTGCACCATGTCCTGGCCACCAAACTCGACGACAAGGGCGGCAACGATCTTCCACTGCGCCCCTGGTGGGACGCCTGACCTCGACTTCGTAGTACGAACCGCGTTTTTTTGGCCGGTTCGTACTACGGATCCGTGGTCATTCCAACGGCCGCGCACCGAGTTCGGACTTGAGCAGTTCCAGCGCGACCTGGTCGGGGTCGAGGCGCCGTTCTGGCGAGCCGGTTCGGGCGTCGGCAACCATCTCGTCGCGTTCGGCGTCGGTCAGTTCCTCATCCGCCCGTGGCGGCTCAGGCTCCTCGGGCTCAGGTGCGGGCTCCGGGGTTGCGGCCTGCGATGCCGTCTGATCCCGCCCACGGCTCGGCCGTGAATAGGTCGGTCGTTTCGGCGCGGTCTGTGCCGCCGACCGGTCGGCCCGGCCGCGCTGCACCGCGGCCTGAGCGGCCGGTTGTCCGGTCGAGTGCACACATCGCGCGTCGGCCGACGGCCCGAACACCTGCTGCACGGCCGCCCGCAGGTTGCCCGCGTGTTCGTTGCTCAGCCGCCCGACGAGCATCTCGGTGGCGTGGCCGAACACCACGGTGGTGCCGTCCACACCGGCGATCGACGCACCCGACAGCATCACCTCCAGCACCGGCGTGATACCGCGGGCGGCGGCCCGGATATCCGACCAGCGGGCCTCGACATCGGCGACGGTCAACCCGGAATCCTGCTCTTGCGCAGGCTCGTCGACGGCCGCAGGTACCGGCTCGTCGAAGTCCGGTGGCGGGGCCATGTCGTCGTCGGTCGGTTCGTCGGGCAATGGAATGTCGTCGTCGGCCGATGACGTCGCCTGCGGCGGCGCCTCCGACTGCGCCGCAGTCCGTGCCGGCGGACGCGGGGATGTCGGGTTGGGCGGAGTGGGAACCGGGCGCGCGGGCGGCGTCGGGGTCGCCGACGTCGATTCCGGCGCTGGTGGTGTCGGTTCGGCGCGCGCCGTATCGGGCGCGGTCGGCACGGACACGTCCGGCGCGCCCGACGGCGGGCTCTGCACCTGCGGCGCAACCGGTTCCGGGGACAACGGATCCACCGGTTCCGGGGTCTGCGTGGCGGCCGACGGCTCCGCCCTCACGGGTTCAGTCGGCGCGGGTTCTGCCGCCGGTGGCGAATCGTCGGCAACCGGCGTCTCGGGCGTCAGCGCAGGCGGATCATCGGTGGCCGAAGCTGCTGGCGAGGTGTCCTCATGCGCGGCGCGCGCTGCCGCTGCCTCCTCGGCGGCCTTACGCTGCGAGGGCCGCACATACTTGGGCGCCGACTCGGCATCCGTCGGCGCGGCCGGCGCCGACGTTCCGCCGGAAGGGGTTGTCGGCGTGGCACTGCCACCCGTCGCTACCACCCCCGATTCCAGACGTTCGAGGCGCTGCAGCAGTGCCGTGTCCGCGCTGGACGCGGCGGGCAGCAGCATCCGCGCACACATGACCTCGAGCAGCAGACGTGGCGACGTCGTACCTCGCATCTCCCCGAGCGCGGCATGCGCCGTCTCGGCGAACCGGGTCAGCGATGCCGGGCCGAGTACCTCGATCTGACGCTGCATCCGGGCGAGTTGGTCACCGGGCGCCTCGACCAGTCCGCGCTCGGCCGCATCCGGAACAGCTTGCAGCAGAATCAGATCACGCAACCGTTCGAGCAGGTCGACGGCGAATCGACGCGGGTCGTGGCCGGCGTCGACAACCTTCTCCACCGTGCCGAACAACGCCGCACCATTCGCGTCGGCGAGCGCGTCGATGGCCTCGTCGATCAGCGCGATGTCGGTGACACCCAGCAGAGCCAGCGCCCGCTCGTAGGTCACACCTTCGTCACCCGCGCCGGCGAGCAACTGGTCGAGGATGCTCAGCGAGTCACGCGGTGAGCCGCCACCAGCGCGGATGACGAGCGGATACACATCCTGGGCGACCACCACATTCTCACTGGCACAGATCTTTTCCAGCAGGTTGCGCATCACCGGAGGCGCCAGCAGTCGGAACGGGTAATGGTGTGTACGCGACCGGATGGTGGGCAGCACCTTCTCGGGCTCGGTGGTCGCGAACACGAAGATGAGGTGCTCGGGCGGTTCCTCCACGATCTTGAGCAGCGCGTTGAATCCCGCGTTGGTGACCATGTGCGCCTCGTCGACGATGAACACGCGATACCGCGACTCCGAGGGCGCGTAGAAGGCGCGATCCCGGAGCTCGCGCGTGTCGTCGACGCCGCCGTGACTGGCGGCGTCGAGCTCGATCACATCCAGATTGCCGGGGCCGCCTGGGGCCAACGCCACACAGGAATCGCACTCCCCGCACGGTGTCGACGTGGGTCCGTGCACGCAGTTGAGCGAGCGGGCGAGGATGCGCGCCGACGACGTCTTACCGCACCCGCGCGGGCCGGAGAAGAGGTAGGCATGGTTGATACGTCCCCCGTCGAGCGCACGACTCAACGGATCGGTGACGTGCTCCTGGCCCACGACGTCGGCGAAGGAAGCCGGGCGATAGGTGCGATACAGAGCCACGTGACGAGAGTACCGGCGCAGCCCGACACCCGGGCGCGCTCCCCCACAGGCTCAGGCGACCGCCGAACCACTGCACGTCAGCGCCGGTAGCGGGACCGGCCCGTGGGTCACCGACCGGATCCGGATCGTCAGCGGCCCGCTGGCGTGCAGGTTGTCGATGCGATAGCCGGGGCGATCGGCGAGGCGCGCCGACCAGCGGCGATGGAAGGTTTCCGTATGTCCCGTGGGTAAGTGGGTGATGGTGACCCAGGTGTCAACCGGGTAGGAGCTCAGCGACGCACTGTGGCCCCACACAGCGAACACCCCGGGCCGGCGGGCGTCGGTCCGGACACTCGCACCGCCATAGAACGGGATGTCGAGGATGTGTGGGCTCGGCCCCCAGCAGTGTTGCCCGATCGGCTGGGTCCGCACGCCGGCCTGCGCATGCGCCGTCCCCGCGATCAACCCGGCCGCGACTGCGGACGTCGTGCACGCGACCACCCATGCTCGGCGTCCCATGCGCGGTCTCCTCACTCCCCCGCCAGTGGCCCCTGCACGGATTGTGGCGTCTCCGACGGTGCCGCCGCCACCGTTGTCGCCGAGTCGTCACCGGACCGTAAGACGACGATGGTCGCGATCACCGTCCCCAAGAAGATCGCGTTGTAGGGGTAGACCGTGAACCACTCCAGCCATTCGATCCCATGCTTGAAGAACAGACCGATCAGGTACGCGTCGGGCACCGTCCGGTTCACGAACCAGATCGGATAGGCCAGGTAGGTGCGCCAGGAGAAGGCGATCAACAGCATCGAGATCAGCCCGGCGGCCGTCAGCGCGTACACCACGACGCCGCGGCCGGGAGTGGCCAACAAATGCAGCCCGATCACCGCGAGCGGGACGAACCACACCCAGTGGTGGCCCCACGACATCGGGGAGATCGCGCACGCGGTCATCCCCACCACCGTCACGGCGAGCAACTCCTGCCCGTGCCGGTGCGCGAGCGTCGCGGCGTACATGCCCAACGCGAGCGCCCCCGCCGCCAGAAACCCCCAGAGCAGGATGTTCGGGTCGTCGGAGTGCAACAAATTGGCCAGCCACCCGCGGATCGACTGGTTACCGACGGTCTGCGGTGCACCGACCCGATCGGAGTCGAACATGGTGCCCGTCCAGTACGCCCACGATTCGCGGGGTAGCACGGCGAACCCGACGATCATCGTGCCGAAGAAGCCGATCAACACACCGGCCATCGACCGCCACTGCCGCAGGACGGCCAGATACAGCACAAAGATCAGCGGCGTCAGCTTGATGCCTGCGGCGATACCAGTGCCCACCCCGCGCAACCGCGCCCCTTCGCCCCGGGTGAGGTCGGCGACGATAAGCAACATCAGGAAGACGTTGATCTGCCCGTACCAGACGGTGGTGCGTACCGGCTCCAACAGCAACGCCACCGCGACCAGCGACAGCGCGATCACCCGCAACGGCCACGTCGCCGTTCGGCCGAGGCTCTTGAAGCTGAGCATGATCACCAGGTACAGCGCGACGACGATGCCGACCGACCAGACGATCCGCGCCGCCTCGAACGAGATCCAGGTGAACGGGGTGAACAGCAGGATCGAGATCGGCGCGTACGTGTAGTCCATCTGTCCGAGCAGTTTGGCGTCGTAGAGGCTGTTGCCGTCGAGCACCGTGCGTGCGCCGGACAAGTACACGTCGAGGTCGAGCTGGTTGTCGAACAAGCCCCAGAAAGGGGTGGTGTAGGGGACGATCACGTCCTGCAACCACAGGGCGAGAAGGCCGATGAGCACGGAGCCGACGGCGATCAATGCCGGCCGGTGTCGCTTCACTCCTCGCGGGTTTTCGAGAACATCGCGGTCCAGTCGGGATTCGTGGGGTCAGGAATCGCTGGAGGCGAGCAATGACTCGGTGGCGGCGAGCAGCACGCAGGTGGCCACGCCGTCCATGGCCTTGGCCAGGTCGTCGGTGGTCGGGAACGTCGGCGCAAGCCGGATGTTGCGGTCGTTCGGGTCCTGCTTGTACGGGAACGCCGAGCCCGCCGCGGTCAGCGCGATCCCGGCCTGCTTGGCGAGTTCGATCACCCGCCGCGCGGTGCCGTCGATGACGTCGAGGTTGACGAAGTAGCCGCCCTCGGGCTCCGACCATGCCGCGACCTTCGAGTCGGCGAGCCGATCGTCGAGGATGTCGAGCACCATCCGGAACTTGGGTGCCAGGATCTCGCGGTGCTTGGCCATGTGCGCGCGCACGCCGTCGGCGTCGCCGAAGAACCTGATGTGCCGCAGCTGGTTGACCTTGTCCGGGCCGATCGTCTTGATCGCCAGGTGTTTCTTGAACCAGTCGAGGTTCTCGGTGGATGCACCGAAGAAGGAGACGCCGGCACCGGCGAAGGTGATCTTCGACGTCGAGCCGAGCACGAACACGCGGTTCGGGTGTCCGGCGGCCGCCGCCATCTCCAAAATCGGCAGCGGCGTCGGAGGCGCCTCGACCAGGGTGTGCACCGCGTAGGCGTTGTCCCAGTAGATGCGGAAGTCGTCGGCGGCGGGCATCTCCAGGAGCCGGCGGGTGACCTCCTCGCTGAACGTGACGCCCGTCGGGTTGGAGTAGGTGGGCACTGCCCACATGCCCTTGATGGACGGGTCGTCGGCGGTCAGCGCCGCGCACGCGTCGACGTCGGGGCCGTCGGGCAGCATCGGCACCGGGACCATCTCGATGCCGTAGGTCTCGGTGATCGCGAAGTGCCGGTCGTATCCGGGGACCGGACACAGGAATTTGACCTTCTGGTCCTTCCACGGCCGGTCCGAGTCCACCGTTCCGCGCAGTAGCGAGAACACGGTGAGGTCGTGCATCACCTCGAGGCTCGCGTTGCCGAGCGCCATCAGGTTGTCGGGATCGACGGCGAACAGCTCGCCGAAGATCTGCCGGATCTCGGGCAGCCCGACGATGCCGCCGTAGTTACGGGTGTCGGTGCCGGCGGCGTCGCGGTATTCGTCACCGGGCAGCGCCAGCAACCCGTTGGACAAATCGAGCTGCTCGGGCGCCGGCTTGCCGCGGGTGAGGTCGAGCGAAAGACCTGCCGCGCACAGCGCGTCGTAGAGCTTTCGCAGGTCGGATTGGGTTTCGCGAAGTTGGTCGGCACTCATCGAGTGGTAATTCAACGCGGGGACCTCTCCGTGACACCGGCATCGGTGGGCGGCGCCTCAGGTGCTCGTCTCGAGATTTCTATGGGGACCCCGCGCACCCGAGAGAGCCCGTTGACCCTTGCTGCCTTCCGGCCCTGGGGGAGTTCACAGGATGCACGCCGCGCGGGATCCGCCGACCAGTGTAGCGGGAGGGACCCCTCGCCAGACAAACCGGTCACCGACGACGTCGCTGCCCGGCCGATTTTGGGTTGCACCCCCCTTGGCCGCTATCATCCCCCGTGGAGGATTCGCCTAGTGGCCTATGGCGCTCGCCTGGAACGCGGGTTGGGTTAATAGCCCTCAGGGGTTCGAATCCCCTATCCTCCGCCACGGAAGAACCGCCTGCTACCTGCATTAACGCCAGTAGCGGGCGGTTTTTCGATCTCCATACATCGATTTGTGCATCAGCCCAACAGAAGTTTCGCTTGCCACGCACGCGCCCGCCGATCCATGCGTTGCCACCAGGAAGTGACATACACGTCCACGGCATCGCTGAGACGCCGGTCCACAGTGGTTCCATTGAGGAGCGAACTCAGGCAGAACATCGCACCCACGTACGGCCGTCGCGGCGTCTCTTCGATCGGCGCAAGCGGGGACGGCTTCGACAGCCGCCACAGGTCACGGCGAAAATCGGTCACATGAAAATCGAGCTCAATCATCAGGTTGTACACCGCGTCCATGGCGTCCACGACATTTCGATCGGCGATCAGCCTCACGGAGATCAACTCCCTTTCGACTTCGTCCGTAATCGCGTGTAGTTCCGAGTAGGCAACGTCAACCTCATCGACCGTGAGTTCCTTGTCGTCAAACAACTCGTGCTCACGATTGTGTCGGCGCTGACATAGCTGCAACACGTGGACAGCCGAACGCAGTGTGGTGTCGCGTTGCCAATCCTTCTTCGCGCGATGCGCGCTGCTAGCCAGCGCTCCCCATGCAGCGGCGGCAGATACCACAGCAGCGGTCGCGGCAATAGCTGTCGGTTCCATTGGCGACTATTCCACCTCATTGCGGACCACGACTGCGCCAGCAGCCCCGGCCGACCTGACAGCGTAAGCGAGCAACTCAGACGCCGCTCGACCTTGACCGGGCAGTACATGCGAGTAAACGTCCAACGTAATTGTTTCGGACGCGCCCAAGTCGCCCCGATACGACCTCGACAGGTACACCGAGCGACAGGAGCAGACTTGCGTGAGTATGTCTCAGGTCATGCAGCCTTATCGCAGGTAGGTCAGAGATCGCCTTCCGCGCCGCCTCGCCGCGGGCCCCGCCACCTCCTAGACACCTCGTCGTGGTGACTGGCCGTCGAGATCTCGGCGTCGCGGTGCCCGGCCCGTCGAGTCCCTGGCCGTCGCGGTCCCTGCCTGTCGAGGTCCCCGGCCGCCGACGCGCGGCCACTCGAGGCCCCGGCTTGGTTGATCGAACGATGCATCGCCGCCGATGCATCTGGCCGCATGTAGGTGTACCTAGATGTCGTCCGGCGATCTAAAACGTGATGGTCAAACGCTATTTCTGCACCCAAACGCATCACAACGTATCTCCACTTTCAGGGGTTCGAATCCCCCATCCTCCGCCGAAAACGTCAGGTCAACGACTTGCCGCACCGGAAGGGAACACTTTCGGGTATCACCGCCGGCAGATCGCGTGTGAATTCCCGCGATCTGCCGGCGGTGACGTTTCGGCCCGCGAAGGTCTCGGCGACCCCGATGCTGACAGTTGATCTAAAAAGTGTATTGCACTACATAGAAAGTGCAGTACACTTCTGATGTGCGGATCGAGATCACGCCCAGCGCCCGGCAGCACGGGATCGCCGATGATGAGATCCGCGCCGTGGTTGAATACCCGGCACTACGTGTCGTCTTGACCGCCCGTCGCGTGGGAACTCGCCCGGTCCTCCACATTGGACCGGCTGTCGAGCGCGGCCCGTTCATCGAGGTCATCGTCGATATCGTCGACCCGGTGATCGCTGTCGCATTCCACGCGATGATGCTGCGCAAGAGCCTGGTCACCAACCTCGGCATCGAACATCTTGTCGTTCCGAGTTACGGAACACAGCGATCGTGAGAGGAGAGAATCCATGGGCCGCAAGCTGACTGACGATGACTACGCCGCGATGGCCGACGACTACGCCATGAACGCGCCCACGGCGGAGGAGGTAGTCGGGGACGTCGAAGTCGCAGACCTGGCCGTTCTCCGCCACGGCCGGCCACCGAAGGGCACCGCGTCCAAGGGTAAAACCCCAACAACCTCCGTCCGCCTACCCGAGGATCTGCGGGAAGCGATGGTCCAGCTGGCTGACGCCGAGCACGTCAAACCCGCCGAAATCATTCGTCGGGCGGTCGCAGAGTACGTCGACCGTCACCGCGCCGCGTCGTAGCAGGCGACGACAGTCCCGGCTGGCGAACACGTCAGTGTTCATCTGGTTCGCCAGCGGACAGCCACGCTGATACCGTTTCGGCCCCGACGGGCCCGGGTAGCGTGAACTCATGACCTACGTAGTGCTCGGCGCCACCGGCGGTCAGGGTGGTGCGGTGGCAGCCGAACTTCTCGAGGCGGACCTACCGGTGCGGGCCGTGGTGCGTGATCTCGAGTCCAAACGCGCGCAGGAGCTCAGCACCCGCGGCATCGAGTTGGTGACCGGCGACATGGTCAGCGGCGACGGCCTCGTGGACGCGTTCGTCGGGGCCACCGGCGTCTTCGCGCTGACCACGCCGTTCGAGACAGGGGTTGATGCGGAGATCACCCAGGGCACCGCGATCCTCGACGCCGCCCGCCTCGCCGGCGTGCCTTACCTCGTCTTTTCCTCGGTGGCCAGCGCCGACCGCGGCACCGGCGTGCCGCACTTCGAGAGCAAATACCGCGTCGAGCAGGCCCTCGGCGACAGCGGTATCCCGTACACGATCGTGGGTCCGACGTACTTCTACGACAACCTGCTCGGCAGCGTCGACGCGGTGACCGCCGCCGGCATCCTGCCCATCGCGATGCCCGCGGACACACCGTTGCAGCAGCTCTCCCGCCGGGATCTCGGTAGGTTCGTCGTCGAGCTGTTTCGCGACCCGACGAGCCACGTCGACGAACGCATCGACATCGCCTCCGATTCGCTGACCCCCGATCAGATGGCCGCCGCACTGTCGTCGGTGTTGACACGCGAGGTGAACGCGGAATCGTATGATCCGGAACGGATCTCGTCGCCCGACATGAGCGCGATGTTCGGTTTCCTGAGCCGGGAGGGTTACCAGGTAGACATCCCGGCGCTCCATCACCGCTTCCCGGCCGTCGGGTGGCAGTCGTTCGCCGAGTGGGCGGCGATCCAGTTCGGGACATGACACAGTTCGGGCCCGACACACCACAGTGCGCGGGCCCGAAACTGGAAGTTTGGACAAGACCGGGGGCTTCTGTAATCACCCGGCCTCTGGTTCAACAAGCGAGTTACAGCATCGCGTGAACGTGCCATCACCGTATCAGGCCGTCGTCGCCGTCGGCCAATCGTCGTCTGGGAAACCGTCGTCTGGGAAACTGGCAGCGTGCTGTTTCCGACGCTGACTCCCGCCGCTGCCGATCTGTCCGATGCGATCGTGGTGGGCGACGACCGACTGTCCCGCGAAGATCTTGTCGGAGCAGCCACCGCGGTGGCCGAACGCATCGGCGGCGCGCACACCCTTGCCGTCCTGGCCCGGCCGACACCGGACACGATTCTCGCGATCGTCGGCTGTCTCATCGCCGGGGTCGCCGCGGTCCCGGTTCCGCCGGATTCCGGGGCACGCGAGCTCGACCACATCCTCACCGATTCCGGTGCGCAGGCCTGGCTCGGTGCAGCCCCCGACGACCCGACGCTGCCGGTGATCCCGGTCCGCCGCTATGCGCGTTCATGGCATCGCCACCCCGAGCCACCCGAGTCGTCGACGGCCCTGATCCTGTACACCTCTGGCACCACCGGCCTGCCCAAGGGTGTGCCGATCTCGCGGCGGGCCATCGCCGCCGGACTCGACGCACTCGCCGACGCCTGGCGGTGGACCTCCGATGATGCGCTGGCACATGGGCTTCCACTATTTCACGTGCACGGTCTGATCCTCGGCGTGCTGGGGCCGCTGCGTCGCGGCGGGCGGCTGATCCACACGGCGAAGCCGGCTCCGGAGAAGTACGCGGCGGCCATCGACGACGGCGCCACGATGTTCTTCGGTGTGCCCACCGTGTGGACCCGTGTGGCCAATGACGAGTCGGCGGCACAACACCTTTCGTCGGCCCGTCTGCTCGTGTCGGGCAGCGCCCCGCTGCCGGTGCCGGTGTTCGAGAGCATCCGGTCGTTGACCGGCCACGAGATCGTCGAACGCTACGGCATGACCGAGACGATGATCACCGTCAGTACCCGCGCCGACGGAGAACGCCGCCCCGGCTGGGTCGGGTTGCCACTGGCCGGGGTCGACACCCGAATCCGAGAGGGCGACAACGACCTTCCGCATGACGGCGAAACCGTCGGCGACCTGCACGTGCGCGGGCCGATGATGTCGTCGGGGTACCTCAATCAGCCGGAGAAGAGTGCCGAATCCTGGCTCGATGACGGGTTTTTCGCCACCGGCGACGTCGCCGTCATCGACCCGGACGGGATGCACCGCATCGTCGGCCGCCGGGCCACCGACCTGATCAAGTCGGGCGGCTACCGGATCGGCGCCGGCGAGATCGAGACCGTCCTGCTCGGACATCCGGCCGTCGACGAGGTCGCGGTGATCGGCGTGCCCGACGACGACCTGGGCCAGCGGATCGTCGCCTATGTGGTCGGCTCCCGGGTTCCCGACAGCGAACTGATCGACCACGTCACCACCGAACTCTCCAATCACAAGCGGCCCCGCGAGATCCGGTTCGTCGACGGGCTGCCGCGCAACGCCATGGGCAAGGTGCAGAAGAAACTCCTCGACTGACACAAGCGCCATCGCCCCCGACCGCTTCCGCTGCCGATCCCGCCCGTTCCACAAAAGTGCCCCAGAAAAACACCCTCGCCCAAGGCGGCCGTCGGCATTATGTCGATGAGTCGCCTGGAGCGGGTGCATGTCTGGGGCGCTTTTCGGGATGGGCGGTTTTCAGCGTGGAACGCCGGCGGTGGATCACTCGTCCCCCAGGTATCGCCAACTCCTCCAGCGAGATCAGAGGGGATCTGGTCGGCTCGACGCCGACGGCACGGGGAACCCGCCCGCGCGCAAGACCTAGGACGGCAGTCGCCTACCGAACCTGGTTTCGAGCCAGTCACCAGCCGCGCGCACAGGTCGGTGTCGAGCCCACGGGTGCGACTGCTGAAGGTGTCGGTGCAGTAGACGACCGCATTGACCTCGGCGACGAGGGCTAGGTCGAGTCCGCGTTCGTTGAGGATCAGCGCGCCGTAGGTGACGCCGTCGGCGTTACGGATCCGCCGACCACATCCTCCGCGTCGGCCATCGCCGGCACTTCTTCGGGAGCGCGAAGCTCATGACCTCGACGTTGCGCACACCGAAACCGACCGCGTGACGCACCAGCTCGAGCTTCTCGTCGGTCGACAACGACAACGACTCGTTCTGCAAGCCGTCGCGTGGCGCCACCTCAACGACCGTCACGTCGCGATCCGTGACTGTGCTGACACTCACGGGCTCACCTAACGATCCCGTTCATCACGGCATTCACGTCACCGAGGACATAGATTCGCCTCATGGAGAGTGTCCTCCCCCGCACGCGCACCCACCGCCGAATCGGGATCGTCGTCTTCGACGGCGTGAAGATGCTCGACTTCTCCGGACCCGCAGAGGTGTTCGTGGAGGCCAACCAGTTCGGTGGTGACTACGAGGTCGTCGTCATGTCTCCGGCGGGTGGTGACGTGACGACGTCGATCGGCGTGCGCGTCAGCACTGCCGCGGTGACAGGGTCGGGAAGGTTCGACACCGTGATGATCGCGGGCAGCGAGATCGCGCCGCCGTTGTTCGTGACGCCGGAATTGATCGCCGCGGTCTCCGACCTCGCCGGACGCACTCGCCGCCTCGCGTCGGTGTGCACCGGTTCGGTTGTGCTCGCCCAGGCCGGGCTACTGGACGGCCGGTCGGCGACGACGCACTGGAAGTTCACCGCCGACCTCGCACACCGCTTCCCCGCGGTGCGGGTGGACCGCGACGCGATCTACGTCCGCGACGGTGACCTCTACAGTTCGGCGGGTGTGGTCGCCGGAATCGACCTGAGTCTGGCCCTCGTCGAGGCGGATCACGGTGCCGAGGTCGCTCGGCGGACTGCGCAGGGCCTACTGGTCTACATGCAACGAGGTGGCGGACAATCGCAGTTCTCCGCGTCACTTGCCGGCCCCGCTCCGCGCACCGGTCTGGTACGTCGCGCCACCGACCACATCCACGCGAACCTGCATGTCCCGCACACGGTCGCGAGTCTCGCCCGACACGTCAATGTCAGCGCGCGACAACTGACCCGACTCTTTCGCGAGGAGTTGGGCACCACCCCGGCCGGCTACATCGCCGACGCCCGCTTCGCGGTCGCCCGCGACAAACTGCACGCCGGGTTCACCGTGAGCGCAGCAGCGCACGCCGCCGGCTACGGCAGCGCCGAGGTCATGCGACGCGCCTTCGTCGCCCGCATCGGGGTGTCCCCACGCAAGTACCAGCGACGCTTCTCATCCACCCGGGCAGTCGCCGGGTGATCCGGATGTCGCAAATGGGGGTGTTTGTGGCGCAGCGAGTGGGACCGCGGAGGACGTAGCGGGCGCACATTGAATGCGCTGGTCAAAAGACCACTACCTCTCGCGAAGGAGCACTGCCATGCCCACGGTCACCACCTCGGACGGCGTCGAGATCTTCTACAAGGACTGGGGTTCCGGACAGCCCGTCGTGTTCAGTCACGGCTGGCCGTTGTCGTCGGACGACTGGGATGCACAGATGATGTTCTTCGTCGAGCACGGGTATCGGGTCGTCGCCCATGACCGTCGAGGGCACGGTCGCTCCACCCAGGTCGCCGACGGCCACGACATGGACCACTACGCCGACGACATGCGTGCCGTCGTCGAGCACCTGGACCTGCGCGACGCGATTCACGTCGGACATTCCACCGGCGGTGGCGAGATCGCACGTTATCTGGCCCGGCACGGCGTCGACCGCGCCGCCAAAGCGGTGCTGATCAGCGCGGTGCCCCCGATCATGGTCAAGACCGACAGCAACCCCGACGGACTGCCGAAGGAAGTGTTCGACGATATCCAGCAGCAGGTCGCGCAGCGTCGTGCCGACTTCTTCTGGGAGTTCGCCGCCGGACCGTTCTACGGATACAACCGCGAGGGTGCGCAGCCGTCACAGGGCGTCATCGCCAACTGGTGGCGCCAGGGCATGATGGGCGGTGCGAAAGCGCACTACGACGGGGTGGTGGCGTTCTCGCAGACCGATTTCACCCCGGATCTCGAGAAGATCGAGATCCCGGTGCTGGTGTTGCACGGGGAGGACGATCAGGTCGTGCCCTACCAGGACGCCGGGGTGCGATCCGCGGAGTTCTTGCCGAACGCCACACTGAAGACCTATCCGGGATTCCCGCACGGAATGCCGACGACGGAGGCGGACACCATCAACGCCGACCTTTTGGAGTTCTTCCGCAGCTGATGCAGACCTCGGACCGGGCCCACCTTCGCGTCGTCCCGTTGCCAGCCCTTGACCCTTTCAGCGCGCACGCCGTACCGTTGACCCATCGACTTACAGCGTAAGCTTGGAGCGACGATGAGGGCCATGACCCAGCACGAATACGGCACCAGCGACTGTCTGCGCCTGGGTGAGGTCGATCGACCCGTACCGAAACGGGACGAGGTCCTGGTGCGGGTGCATGCCGCCGGCCTCGACCGCGGCACCTGGCACCTCATGACGGGCACGCCCTACGTCGCACGCCTCGGTCTCGGCCTGCGACGCCCCCGGTGGCCGGTGCCCGGCCGTGACCTGGCCGGAGTCGTCGCCGAGGTCGGCCCGGACGTAGACGCCTGGTCGGTGGGCGACGAGGTGATCGGTACGGCGGGCGGGTCGATGGCCGAGTACGCGGTGGTGCCGGTCAAGCGCCTAGGTCGCAAGCCCGCCGGCGTCTCCTTCGAGGAGGCTGCGGTACTTCCGGTGTCGGGACTGACCGCGCTGCAGGCCGTTCGTGACGCGGGTCGGGTGATCTCGGGGAATCGCGTGCTGGTGATCGGCGCATCCGGCGGTGTCGGTTCGTATGCCGTGCAGATCGCCGCGGCGTTCGGCGCCGACGTGGTGGCCGTGGCCAGCGGTCCGAAATCCGAATGGGTGCGGTCGTTGGGCGCTGCGCAGGTGATCGACTACACCCGCGACGACATCGACGCTTCCGCCGGCCCATTCGACGTCATCCTCGACATCGCGGGCAATCGAGAAGTCTCGGCCCTGCGACGCCTGCTGACCCTGCGCGGCACCCTCGTCATCGTCGGTGGCGAAGGCGGCGGAAACCTGTTGGGCGGCATCCAACGTCAGCTCGGCGCTATGCTGCTGTCGCCGTTCGTCAAGCACCGGTTGGTCGGCATCATCGCCAAGGAGAGCGCCGACGACCTGGCCGTGCTGAGGTCGATGGTCGAGGCCGGCACACTGCGCCCCACCCTGGACCGGACGTTCACGCTGTCCGAGGCCGCGAAGGCGATGGACTACCTCACCGAAGGGCAGGTGCGCGGAAAACTGGCGGTGTCGATCTGAGATCGCCTTCGACCCTGTGCAACCGACCTTGCGCTCCGCTCCCGACCCGACCATGGTGGACCCATGCCCATCGAGGTCCGCCCGGCAACCCGTTTCGCCGATGTCCGCGCGGTCATCGGACCCAAACGCCCGGACGCCAACGTGTGTTGGTGTCTGAGCTACCGCATACCGAACAAGCTCAACCAGGAGCTCGCGCGCGAGGAACGCGGCGAGTACGTGCGGAAGCTGTGTCGACGAAAGCCTGCCCCGGGTGTGCTCGCCTATGACGGCGACGACGTGGTCGGGTGGGTGGCGGTCGCCCCACGCGCCGACACCACTTTCGCCGGCAACCGCAAGATCCCCCACGTCGACGATCTCGACGTGTGGTCGGTGTGGTGCATCCGGGTGCGGCCCGGCCATCGCAAACAGGGCATCTCCCACGCACTGTTGGCCGGGGCCGTCGGCTTCGCCCGCGACCACGGCGCACCGGCCGTCGAGGGCTATCCGGTGGACAACCGCGGGGCGAAGGTGGATCTCACGATGGCGTATGTGGGAACGCGGAAGCTGTTCGAGGACGGCGGTTTCGAGTGGGCGGCAGACACCGATTCGGTCCTCAACCGCTTCCCGCGAGTCCTGATGCGACTCGACCTCCGGTAGTCGCATCCAACGAGAACTCCGCAACCCATCGCGGGTCGGCTCGCCGCAACCCATCGCTGGTCGAGTAGCGTCCGAGGCACCAGCCGAGGAAGCGCACTCCACTGCTGGTCGAGTAGCGTCCGAGGCGCCAGCCGAGGAAGCGTATCGAGACCAGGCAACCCGAACCCACCTCGTCACGCCAGCTCGCCCAAAGCGCACTCCGGCACGTGAATCCATCCCTCCCGCGCCGTCACCTCGAGGTCCGCGCCATCCGGGAGCCGAGTACGCCCCAGCGCCGCGGCCCGCGCGATCAGCGCGGTGATCACCGCATCGAAGGCGTTGTCATCGACCCCGAGCAACTCCCGGTGACCACACGGGTCCAACCACGGGGCCCGCGCGACCAACGACTCGTACGACGCCGCGAGCACATCGCGACGCGCGACCCCTTTGTATCCGCGATGCGTCAACCCCCAGTGTTTCAGCGCCGCAGCCGGATACGCCTCCACCGCCCAGCCGTCGACACGGTCGGCGATGCCCAGGTCGGCCAGCAGTCCGACGCAGCGGAAGGCGACATGAGCGATCTGGTCGGCCGAGACGCTCAGCGGGTTGCCGAGCTTCGCTGCGGCGATGGCGCGGTCGGTCCGACGATAGGCCAGCGGCCGCCTGCGATCGATGTCGTCGAGCCCACGTCCGGCGGAGAGATTGCCGTGATGTTGTGCCACAACGAGATCGACGAACGCATCAGGCCAACCGAACGGCGCGTCGATGCCGATGCGTTCGGCGCCCGCGACGAGTTCGCGAATCCGCGTATCGTCGGCCGGCATCGTCAGCTCTACGAGTCGCGCGGTCCCGTCGGCCCACTCGATGACCGCGACCGCCGTGCGCGTCGGGGACGCTGCGAGGTCGACTCCGACGGTGCGCATCGGTTCCCGGCGGTCACACGAGGTCGTCAGAATTTCCCGTCGAGGAACTCCGCGTAGGCCGGCAGGTCGAGCTGACCATGGCCCGACAACCCGATCACCACGACCTCCTCCATGTCGCTGTTGGCGACGTGGGCAGCACAAGCGGCGATCGCGTGAGTGGACTCCGGCGCAGGCACGATGCCCTGCGACCGCGCGAACTGCACACCCGCACTGAACGCATCGTGCTGGCTGATCGCCACGCCCTCCACCAGACCGAGCTCCACGGTGTGACTGAGCGCAGGCGCCATGCCGTGGTAACGCAGTCCGCCGGCATGGATCGGGTCGGGTACGAAATCCATACCGAGGGTGTGCATCTTGAGCAGCGGGGTCAGGCCGGCGACGTCGCCGTGGTCGTAGCGGTACTCGCCTTGGGTGATCGACGGGCACGCGGCGGGCTCAGCCGCGACGATGCGCGGGTTGGACCGACCGTGGATCTTCTCCCGCAGGAACGGGAACGAGAGTCCAGCCAAGTTCGAACCGCCACCGGCACAACCGAACACGACGTCGGCGCCGCCGTCCTCGACCGCGTTGAGCTGCTCGACTGCTTCCACGCCGATGACACTCTGATGTAGCACCACGTGGTTGAGCACGCTGCCCAGCGCGTAGCGGGTGTCCGGATCGGCGGCGGCCACCTCGACCGCCTCGCTGACCGCCATGCCCAGGCTGCCGGTGGTGTTCGGATCCTTCGCCAGCATCGCGCGACCCGACTCGGTCAAATCCGACGGCGAGGGATGCAAGGTGCCCCCGTAGGTGCGGATGAGGTGACCGCGATACGGCTTGGAGTCATAGGACGCGCGGACCTGCCACACCTCGATGTCGATGCCGAACTGGGCGCCGGCGAAGGCGAGCGCACTGCCCCACTGCCCGGCGCCGGTCTCGGTGGTGAGCTTCTGCACGCCGTCGACGCTGTTGTAGTACGCCTGCGCGACGGCCGAATTGGTCTTGTGACTACCGACGGGGCTGACGCCCTCGTACTTGACGTAGATGTGCGCCTTGGTGTTGAGCGCCTCCTCGAACCGCCGCGCCCGGATCAGCGGCGACGGCCGCCACATCCGATAGATCTCCCGCACCGGTTCGGGGATCTCGATGTAGGGCTCGGTCGAGACCTCCTGCGCGATCAACCCGGCCGGGAACAGGGCAGCGAGGTCCTCGGGGCCCACCGGCTCCTTGGTGCCCGGATGCAGATGCGGCGGGATCGGGGTCCCGAGTTCTGCCGCGAGGTTGTACCAGTGCGTGGGCACCCCAACGGTGACCAGTTCCGGGTTGGTGGCGTCCACGTTCATCGTCATGCAGGTCACCATAGCGGGCGGCGTGAGCTGGGTCGTATGCCATCGAGCCCGAACCCGGTCCGGACGCGGCACACCCGCCCGCGTGTCCGCGAGCATCACCGCTCAGGGACCTCGGCTGCATAATCCATCCGGGCAGGCTCAGCGGTGATCCCGCCGGACACGGTGGATCGGGTCGTGGCGTCCAGCCCGGACCCTGATACCCCCTGTGGGCAGGCAGGAGGGGCACCGACTACGACCGACGCCGCGCCGCCGACTGTGCGTCGTGATTCTCCTCCAACGCCGCGATCACGGTGCGGGCGTCGTGCGGGCCGCGGTGGCGCCGTCCGTTGAGGAAGAAGGTCGGGGTCCCACGGGCACCGCTCGCCTCTGCGCTGCGCTCATCGTCGCTGATCCGCCCGGCGAGTTCGGAGCTCTCGAGGTCGAGCACAAACCGGCTCACATCCAAGTCGAGCTGCTCGGCATAGCCAACCAGATGCTCGGAAGACAGTTCGGCTTGGTTCGCGAACAGCAGATCGTGCATCTCCCAGAACCTGCCCTGCTCGCCGGCGGCCTCTGCGGCGAGTGCCGCGAGGTAGGCGTGTGGGTGATACTCGTAGATCGGCAGGTGCCGCACGATGTAACGGACCTCGTCGCCGAAGTGCGCGTGTACGTCGTTCCACATGCCGGTGGTCTTCGCGCAGAACGGGCATTCGAAATCCATGAACTCGACCACGGTGAGCGGGGCGTCGACCGGTCCGCGGACATGGTCGACCTCGGGATCCACCGGCGGCTCGAGGGTGATGGGCAGATCGGCGGTCGTCTCACCCCATTTGACGCGGGCCCGGGTGAAGATCAGCCAGCCCAGCGCGGCCGCACAAACCATCGCGATCAGCACACCCACGGTGGCCTCCGCCGCCTGCGTGGTGTCGGTGAACGCCAGCCCGACGATCAGCAGGGACACGGTGAATCCGATCCCGGCCAGCGCCGAGCCGCCCAACAGACTGCCCCGCCCGACGCCTTCGGGCAGCCGGCCGAGTCCGGCGCGCACCGCCAGCCACGCGCCCAGCGAGATGCCGAGGAACTTGCCGAGCACCAATCCCGCGACGACGCCCCAGGTGATGGTCGAGGCCAGCGCGTCGGTGAGCACTCCCCCGCCGAGCGCGATGCCCGCGTTGGCCAGCGCGAACACCGGCACCACGAACAACGAGACCGGGGCACGCAGCACGTCGTGCAGTCGCTGGTTGACCGAGATCGACCGGGCCAACCCACTGCGCGCGGTACGCGCCACCCCGGCCTCTGGTGACTGCCAGTAGTCGCGGAACAGCGCCTTCGCCGATTCGACGTGGTCGCGTTCCGTCGCAGCCGCCGGCACCAGCAGACCGGCCGCCATCCCGGCCAGCGACGGATGCACACCTGAGGCCAGCGTTGCCGCCCACACCACCACCACCAGCGTCACGTACGGCGCGCTACGCCAGACCGTGGTGCGCGACAGCAACCACAACCCGACCAGACCGGCGACGGCGATCAACAACGCGACCACATCGAGGTCGTCGGAATACACCACGCCGATGATCGACACCGCGAGGAAATCGTCCACGACGGTCAACGTCAGCAGAAACACTCGCAGCTGATTCGACAGCCGCGGACCCAGGATGGCCAGCGCACCCAACAGGAACGCCGTGTCGGTGCCGACCACCACGCCCCAGCCGTCGGCGGCATCGCGTCCGGCGATCAGCAGGTAGATCACGGCCGGCACCACCACACCGGACACCCCGGCGACCAACGGCACCATCGCCCGGCGGCGGTCGCGCAACGATCCGACGGAGAACTCCTGGCGCACCTCGAGCCCGATGACGAAGAAGAACAGCACCATCAGGCCGTCGTTGATCCAGTGCTGCAATGACATGTCGACGCCGTGGGCCCCGAAGCTCAGGCCCACCTCGGTGTGCCACAGCTCGGCGTAACTGTCCGACGGCAGGTTTGCCCAGATCAGCGCCGCGATCGTGACTGCGACGAGCAGCGCGGCGCTGCCGGTCTCGGTCCGCAACCAGTCGCTCAACCGCCGCGTTCGCACCACCACCACCGCGCCACTCCCTTCACACCGATGACGGCCGAGTCGGCGTCACACCCGATCATCATCGACAACGTCGGGACGTCGCGCATTCCCGACGGGAGCTCAGGCCCAGGTCCAGTCCCGGATCTCCGGGAGGTCCTCGAAGTGCTCGCGGACGTATTCGTGGTGGCGCGCCAGTTGGCCACGGCAGTGCTCGGCGAGCTCCTCGCTGCGTTCGGGCACGCGCCGCGCCCGGCGCAGCGCCTCGAGCACGAGGTGGTAGCGGCTCATCTTGTTGAGCACCACCATGTCGAACGGTGTGGTGGTGGTGCCCTGCTCAGCGAACCCACGCACGTGGAATCGATCGGCGTCGGGCCGGCCGTGCAACAGCTGATGCACTGCGCGGGCGTAACCGTGGAAGGCGACCACCACGTGTCCGTCCTCGGTGAACAGGTCGGCGAAGTCGTCGTCGGTCATCCCGTGCGGATGGTCGGCCTGCGGCAGCAGGGCCATCAGATCCATCACGTTGACGACCCGTACCCGCAGGTAGGGCACCCATTCCCGCAGCAGTTGCGCCGCCGCGAGGATCTCCTGGGTGGGCACGTCACCGGCGCCGGCGAGCACGATGTCGGGGTCATCGCCGCTGTCCCCTTCGGTTCCGGCCCAGTCCCAGATCGACGCACCGGCCGCCGCCTGCTCCCCGGCCTCCTCGATCGACAGGTACTGCAGGTGGGGCTGTTTGTCGACAACCACCAGGTTCACGTGGTCGCGGCTTCGGAAACAGTGCTCGGCGATCGACAGCAACGAGTTGGAGTCCGGCGGCAACCAGATCCGCACCACGTCGGGTGCCAGTGGCATCACCGCGTCGATCAGGCCGGGCCCCTGATGGGAGAACCCGTTGTGGTCGTTGCGCCAGCATGTCGACGTCAACAGGATGTTCAGCGACGCCACCGGTTCACGCCAGCTCAGGTGCGACGCGTGCTGTAGCCACTTGGTGTGCTGGATGACCATCGACGCACTGATCATCGCGAACGCCTCGTAGGTGGCGAACAGCCCATGCCGGCCGGTGAGCAGATAGCCCTCCAGCCAGCCCTGGCACAGATGCTCGCTGAGCACCTCCATCACCCGCCCCGACGACGAGAGGTCGTCGTCGAACTCGGTGGTGGGCAGCTGCCAGCAGCGGTCGGTCACGTCGAACACGGCGTCGAGTTTGTTGCTGGCGGTCTCGTCCGGGCAGAACAGCCGGAAGGTGCCGCCGCCGTCCGGGGTGGTGTTCTCCGTGTAGATGTCGCGCATGTATTCGCCGAGGACGGTGGTGGTGGGATGGATGGTGGCACCGGGTTTGTCGACGTCGACGGCATAGCGCGCAATGGGCGGCAGTTTCAGCGGGGTCAGCAGGCGGCCGCCGTTGGCGTATGGCGTCGCGCCGAGCCGACGATCACCGGCGGGCGCGAGAACTCGGATGTCCTCGACCACCGCACCGGTGTCGTCAAAGAGATCCTCGGGCCGATAAGACCGCAGCCAGCTCTCCAGTTGGCGCAGGTGTTCGGGGTTGTCGCGCACCCCGGACAGCGGTACCTGATGCGCCCAATGGGTGCCCTCGATGCGACGTCCGTCTACTTCGGACGGTCCTGTCCACCCCTTGGGGGTGCGCAACACGATGGCCGGCCATCGGATGTCGTCAGCGCGACCGTCGTCCCGCGCGGCTACCTGGATCTCGCGAATCAGACGGTGGGAGTGATCTATGGCGGCTTTCAAGTCGCCGAACACCGCGCGTGGGTCGTCGCCCTCGACGAATACCGGCGCCCAGCCCTGGCCGCCGAGGAAGTCGGCGATGTCGGCGTCGTCGCTTCGGCCGAACACGGTGGGGGCGGCGATCTTTGCGCCGTTGAGATGCAGGATGGGCAGGACCGCACCGTCGCGTTCGGCGTTGAGGAAGGCCGGGAGCTTCCATGACCCCGCGAGTGGACCGGTCTCGGCCTCGCCGTCGCCGATGACACATGCCACCACCAGGTCCGGATGGTCGAAGGCGGCGCCGGCCGCGTGCACCAGGGCGTAGCCGAGTTCACCACCCTCATGGATACTGCCGGGTGTCGGCACGCTCACATGGCTGGGAATGCCTCCGGGCGTGGAGAACTGGCGGCACAGGCGGCGCACGCCACGTTCGTCGAGAGTGACGTGCGGATAGATGTCGGTGTAGGTGCCCTCGAGGTAGGTGTTGGCCACCAGCGCCGGACCGCCGTGGCCCGGTCCGGTGATGTAGAGCCAGTCCGTGTCGGTCTCGCGGATCACCCGATTGAGCACGACGTAGATCGCGGACAACCCCGGACTGGTACCCCAGTGCCCGAGCAGTCGCGGTTTGATGTGCTCGACGGTCAGCGGTTCGCGCAGTAACACGTTGTCCTGCAAATAGATCTGCGCAGCGGTGAGGTAGTTGGCCGCGTCCCACCACCGCAGATCGGCGGACAGGTCGGCGTCGTCGTCGGTGTGGTCGGCGGTGCGGGCAGCGGTCATCAGGACCCCTTCGGTGCTACCGGATGTGGCCTCGTTCCCCTTGCCGTCTCCATCGTGCCAGACGGACTCCCCGCGCACGGCCGATCGCACACCGCTACCCGGGTAGCCGGTATTCCTGGCGCGGCCGACCGGTGCTGCCGTACTGCAACGCCATGTTCAGCCGCCCGGCAGTGACGAGGTGAGCGAGATGTCGACGCGCCGTGGCCGGTGACACCCCGACCGCCGAGGACACCTGATCGGCGAACAGTGGGCCGTCGGCATCGGCGAACAACTCCAGGATGCGATGCTCGGTGGGGGACGCGGCATCGGCGCGTTCGGCGGCCCGGGTGCCGAAGCGCAACGCCGACAACGCGGTGTCGACCGCGTGTTGATCGACGACCTCGGCGGCCAGCACCCGCCGGTACTGGACGTATCCGGCGAGGCGACGAGCGAGTTCGGTGTCATCGAACGGCTTGATCAGGTAGGCCAGTGCCCCGGCCCGCATCGCCGCCCGCACCGCGCCCGCGTCGGTCTCGGCTCCAACGATGAAGGTGTCGCACGGCAACTCGCCCACGAGGTCGATTCCGGAGCCGTCCGGCAGGTAGACGTCGAGTAGCACGAGGTCGATGGCGCTGCCGTGATTGGCCAACGCGGAGCGCGCCGCGGCGACGCTGCCCGCACGGTCGATCACCCGGAACCCGCGCACCGCCTCGACGATGCTCGCGTGCAGCGCGGCGACCCGGAAATCGTCGTCGACGATGAGCACACCCAACTCGTCGGTCATCGGTCTCCCTCTCCGTCCTGGTCGGCCGTCTGCGCGGTCTCCAACACCGCGGGCAGGCGGGCGACGAGCACCGCGCCGCCATCGTCGCCGCCGGGGTCCGCGACCCAGATGTCGCCGCCGATGCGTCGGGCGATCTGCCGTGACAGCGCGAGACCCATGCCGCGCCCACCGGGTACCGCCGCGTCCGCCTTGGTGGTCACGCCCTCGGCGAATATCTCGGCCGGGTCGTCGAACGAAATACCCGGACCGGAATCGGCGACACTGATGATCAGGTCGTGTCCGTCGGTGATCACCTCCACCTCGACGGCGCCGTGAGCATCGCCTGCCGGCCCGGCGGCCTCGGGGCGCGCGGAGGCATCGATCGCGTTGTCGACGAGGTTACCCAACACGGTGGTCACCACAACCGGATCGCGCAAGCTGCCCTGCACCCAGGTCTGGTCACCGAGGGTGAGCGTGGTCGCCCGTTCGCGCGCGTGGGCGGCCTTGGCGTCCAGGAATGCTTCGAGGTGCGGCTCGCCCACATTGTCGAGGCCCGCCAGGCGCGCGCCTCGGCCGCCGACGCCGTTGACCTCCTCGAGGTAGTCGATGGCTTCGGCCGTGTGTCCGTGCCGGAGCAAGCCGGCGAGGACGTGCATCCGATTCGCCGTCTCGTGTCGATGCGCCCGCAACACCGTGCTCATCGCACGAATCGAATCCACCTCGCGGGTCAGGTGCTCCACGTCGGTGCGGTCAACCACCGACAGCACCATTCCCAGGTCGCGGCCGTCGGCTTCGACGGTGTGCGAGCTGACCAGCACCACCCGGTCCCCGATGGTCGCGGCGACCGGGTCGGGTGTCGGCCGGTCCAGCACGCCCCGCACCCGGGGACTCAGCGAGAGCTCGTCGACATCGGTTCCGACCGGGTCGGGCAGATCGAGCAGTCGTCGCGCGGTGTCGTTGGCGACGCGCACGACGCCGCTGCTGTCGACGGCGAGCACGCCGTCGGCGATGGAGTGCAGCACTGCGCCCTGCTCGCGCACCAGCTCGGTCAGCTCGTCGGGTTCCAAGCCGAGGGTCAGCCGGCGCCAGCGCCGGGCGAGCAGGATCGATCCGAGCGCCCCCACCCCGAGCGCGACCAGCGCGATGATCGCGGTGGCGGCGATGTCGCGACGGGTCTCGGCGGCCAGCCGCTCGGTGGACACGCCCACGCTGACAAAACCGACCACTCGGCCGTCGTCGACGATGGGCACCTTGGCCCGCACCGATCCACCGAGGGTCCCGCGGTCCGTGGTCACCTCCTCGTTGCCGGCCAGGGCGTTGGACGGGTCGGTGGAGACATGTTGCGCGAGCTGGTCGTCGTCGGGGTGAGCCAGCCGGATGCCGGAGGCGTTGCCGATGACGACGAACAACGCGCCGGTGCGCTGCCGCACCGCGTTGGCCTCGGATTGCAGCGGACCGGCCGCCAGCTGTGCCGGGTCGAGGACGGCGCCCTGACGTACGGCGACCTCGTCGATGACGGTCGAGTCGGCGGCCACCGACTGGGCGATGGCGAGCGCTCGTTGCGCGTACTCGTCGCGGACCCGGTCGTCGGCGCCGGAGAGCACCAGCCCGAAACCGACGGCGAGGCTGACCGCGATGACGGCGAGTTGCAGGAGCAGTACCTGCGTTCGCAATCGCATGCGGCCAGCCTATTCGCCGGTGAGGTGGGCTCAGATCAGAACGGGATCGCGCCGATCAGGCAGCCGACGCCGAGCATCACCAGCGACACCGCCGCGGCTCGCCACAGCACCTTCTTGTGGTGATCGGCCAGCCCGACACCGGCGAGGGCCACCAGCAACAGGATCGCCGGCACGAGCGGACTCTGCATGTGGAAGGGCTGACCGGTGATCGAGGCACGAGCCATCTCGGCGGGATCGATGCCGTAGCGGGTCGCGGTCTCCGACAGCACCGGCAGCACACCGAAATAGAAGGCGTCGTTGCTCATCAGGAAGGTCAACGGGATCGACAACACGCCGATGACGACGGCCATGTGCGGTCCCATCCAGTCGGGGATACCCGAGGCCAACCAGTGCGCGATGGCCTCGACCATGCCGGTTCCGCTGAACACGCCGGTCAGTACCGCGGCGGCCAGCACCATCGCCACCACCGACACGATGCTCGACGAGTGCCGGGTGATGGCCGCCTGCTGATCCTTCAGATGGGGGAAGTTGACGGCCAGCGCGATACCGGAGGCGATCATGAACAACACCGGGATCGACACCAGGTCCAGACCGAGGACCGCCAGCAGTGCGACGGTGAGCCCGGCGTTCACCCAGAAGAGTCTGGGGCGCAGCGTGTCCCGGTTCGGATCGAGGATGCCGGTGAAGGCGGAGGCCGCCGGGTCGGCGGGTGCGCCGTCGGGTGCGGTGGGCAGGTCGCGAGTCACGGCTTCGGAGTCGTCGGAGTCACCGGAGTCGCCGGAACCGCCTGTGACCGAACCGCTTCGCCCGGCGCGGCCACCGCGGGGTACATCGACCCCCGAGCCGCCACCGGCGGCCACCAACACCTCCTCACGCGGTGCCAGCACCGACTCGCGGATCTCGATCTGCCCGATACGACGGCGTTCCAGCACACCGAGATGGAAGGCGAACAACAACACCACGACCAGTCCGGCGGCGAGTGCCGGAACCATCGGCAGGAACACCGAATTGGTGTCGATGCCCAGCGCGCTCGCCGCCCGTGCCGTCGGTCCTCCCCACGGGAGAATGTTCATGGTGCCGTTGGCCAGGCCCGCGACCACCGTCAGCACCACTGGACTCACACCGAGTTTCAGATACAGCGGCAGCAGTGCTGCGGTGGTGACGATGAAGGTGGTGGAGCCGTCGCCGTCGAGGGAGATGAGCATCGCCAATACCGCGGTACCCACCACCAGGCGCGCCGGATCGTTGCGTACCGCGCGGACGATGAATCGGATGATCGGGTCGAAGAGTCCGACGTCGATCATGATGCCGAAGAAGATGATCGCGAAGAACAGCATCGCCGCGGTGGGCGCAAGGTCTTCGATGCCGTCGACGATCATGTCGCTGATGTCGAGGCCGGCGCCGGCGAACAGACCGAACGCCACCGGCACCAGGATCAGCGCGACCACCGGGGTCGCCCTCTTGGTGATGATCAGGAACATGAAGGTGGCCACCATACCGAGGCCGAGTGCTACCAACATTGCCAAGCTCTTTCTGCGTGGGGGACGGCCGGAGGTGTGCGGACTCGTGGTCGCGGCCGTTACAAGAGCACTCTGCGGGTAATGCAGGTCACAGTCACGCTTGCGCGCATAACTCGTCTTTTGCGCGTTTTGTGCATGGACGCGAGGTGATCTCGATACGGCTCCTCGCTGCGCTCGTCACCTACTCGATCAGCCGAACCAACCGCTGGTCGAGTAGCGACCGAGCCCCCGGGCGAGGCCGCGTATCGAGACCCCCGCACCACACCCTCGATCAGCCGAACCAACCGCTGGTCGAGTAGCGACCGAGCCCCTGGGCGAGGCCGCGTATCGAGACCCCCGCACCACACCCTCGATCAGCCGAACCAACCGCTGGTCGAGTAGCGACCGAGCCCCCGGGCGAGGCCGCGTATCGAGACCCCGCACCACACCCTCAGTCCGGCAACATAGGTGCGTCGTCGCCGTGGTGGCGGCCGACGAGCACGGCCCGGGTCACCGCATCCCTGCCGAAACGGTTGCGCAGTGCGTCCATCGCGATGTCGAGGTCGGCGGCATGGTCGGACTCGAATGGCAGACTCAGCTGGACGCTGTCGTGGTCGTCGAGGTTGGTCAGCGACAACCCGATCAGCGTGCACCCGCGCTCCCGGATCAGCGGCTTCGCGTCGTCGAGCAGACCGCGTGCGACGGCCATGATGATGTCGGTGCGATCGGTGCATTCCAGGAACGACCGCGATCGTGTGGCACGACCGAAATCGTCGAACCGCAGCCGCAGCACCACGGTTCGGCAGACCCGATCCGCGCCGCGCAGCCGTTTGCCCAGACGTTCGACGATCGCGACGAGCGTGGCCTCGATGTCGGCCTCGTTCTTCGGTCGACGCCCGAGCGCACGCTGGGAACCGATCGACCGGCGCCGACGACCCGTCTCCACGCGCCGCGGGTCGCGCGCCATCGACAAGGCATACAGATGCCGGCCTGCGCCCCGGCCGAGCAGACCGCACAGGCCGTGCTCACCGAACGCGGCGAGATCGCCCACCGTACGGATGCCTGCGTCGGCGAGTTTGCCCTCGGTGACGGCGCCGACACCCCACAGCCGCCGCACTGGCAGGGGATGCAGGAACTCGAGTTCGGTGCCCGGCGCCACCTCCAGCAACCCGTCGGGCTTGGCGACCGCACTGGCCACCTTGGCCAGGAACTTCGTGCAGGCCAGACCGACGGTGATCGGCAGCCCCACCTCGGTGGCGACACGTTTGCGCAGGTCAGCGGCGATCTTCAGCGGAGTGCCGCTGATCCTGTGCAGGCCGCCGACGTCCATGAATGCCTCGTCGACGGAGATACCTTCGACGACGGGCGTGATGTCGTCGAAGATCTCGAACACCGCGCGGCTGGCCTCGGAGTATGCGTCGAATCGCGGGCGCACCTCGATCGCGTCGGGACACAGTGCCCGGGCCTCCCGACCAGACATCGGCGTCCGCACCCCGTACGCCTTCGCCTCGTAGCTTGCCGCCAGCACCACCCCACCGCCGACGATCACCGGACGTCCCCGCAGGCGGGGATCGTCACGCTGCTCAACCGAGGCATAGAAGGAATCCAGATCGGCATGCAGGATCGTGGCCTCCGACCGGTCCTTACGCTCGATGCGCATAGAACATATGTTCGCATAAGGGTCTGACAAGTACGGTCGGAGTATGAACGAGCACACACACGGCGATATGGACGGCGCAGCGGAATGGGACCAGCGGTACAGCAGCGCCGACCGCCTGTGGACCGCCGACGTCAATCCCGCCCTGATCGCGGAGATTGCCGACGTTGCGCCGGGCACCGCGCTCGACGTCGGCTCGGGTGAGGGCGCCGACGCACGCTGGCTGGCCGACCGCGGCTGGCAGGTCACCGCCGTCGACATCTCCCAGGTGGCCATCGACCGCGCCCGTGAAACCGACACCCGGGAGGCGATCACCTGGTTGCGCGCCGATCTCACCGTCGACGAGATCCCCGGCCGCGACTTCGGCCTGGTGTCGCTGCACTATTTCCCGCTCGCCCGCACCGACGAGACCTCGATCCGCAGGATCATCGAGGCGGTCGGGCCCGGTGGTCGACTGCTGATGGTCTCCCATGAGGCCGAGGGCATACGTGCGCACGGACGCAACCCCGACGACTACTTCCAGCCCGCCGACGTCGCCGCCCTGCTCGCAGACGGCTGGACGATACTTACCGACGAGACGCGGGAACGCGGCGTGGCCGCCGGCGGTGGAGCGCACACCCACGATGTGGTGCTACACGCCCGACGCGCCGAATAGTTCTCGTCGAGTGGGCGCCATTTCCCGTCGACTGGGCGCCGTTTCCCGTCGAGTGGGCACAGCGTCCGCGGAATCTAGACGCCGTACCGCTTGTCTAGCAGCCGAATTCGACCACCCACCACAGCCCGATCCGGGTGCCCGGCCGGCAACCGGTGCTCGAGTCGACGCCATGCGACCAGGTCGTCCCGACCATGGGTCGACGACGTCCACTTGCGCAACGTGGTGACCTCCCCCTGCGCGATGAGCCGGGAACGCAGATCCTCACGCAGTTCCTCGAAGAGCTCCACCACACCCGGCGCCGACGATTCGGCGAGCAATCCGCCGCGACCGAGCAGGTCGATGACCCCGCCGAGGTCGCTACCGGCCGCGATACGGTCACGGACCTCGGAGACGTCGGAGGTCAGTTCGACGGTCAGCCGGTAGGGCCGCGACGCCACCACGTCGGTACCCAGATCCCTACGCAGGCGGGAGATCTCGGCCCGCACGGTGACCGGGTCCACCCCGTCCTCGGCGAGCAGCAGCGCGAGTTGTTCGGTGTTGAGCCCTTCCGGGTAAGCCTGCAGGAGCAGCAGGATCTCGGCGTGACGCCGCGACAGGCTGCGCTCGCCCCCGCTCGCCCGCCACATGTAGCCGCCCGCGCCGAGCACCGACAGCCGAGCCCTGCCCTGCGCCGGCGAGAACGTGGTCGGATCAGCGAGGTCGACTGCACGGGATTGCATTTCGCGCTCCACAGCGGCCACCACCGAACGTACCGCGGCCAGCGCGAACGGTGCCGCCACCTCACGTCCGCCGGTCACGTCGATGACACCGATGACGTGGCCGGTGATGGGATCGTGCACCGGCGCGGCGGCACAACTCCATTGCTGGACGGGCCCGGCGAAGTGTTCTGGACCCACCACCTGCACCCCGCGGTCCACCGCCAGCGCCAACCCCGGAGCGTTGGTGCCGACCACTTCCTCGCTCCACAGCGAGCCCTCGACGAAATTGATGTCGGCAGCCCGGTCGCGCGCGTCGGTGGCACCCTCCACCCACAGCAGTCGCCCGGCCTGGTCGGTCAGCGCCACCACCACCCCGGTGTCGGCGATGTCGTCGAGCATCAGCGACTGCACCAGCGGACGCACCGCGGTGATCGGGTGCGCGGCGCGATACTCGGCGAATTCTGCGGCACTCATCGCCGCGGTGTCGTCGTCGGGGACCGCCTCCCCGGGATTCACGCCCCGACTGACCGAACGCGCCCAGGAGTCCCTCACCAACGAACGTACCGAGTCGTCGGCGGGGGCGATGCCGGACAGGAAGTCCTCATACGCCCTGCGGACACGGGAGGACGCCGAGACAGGATCGCTCATCAGCCCTCCGTAATCGGTCTCATCTGCTCCGATCGTGCCGCCCGGAGTGGTGGGGGCAACACGACCCCCGTCCCGCAAGCCTAGCGTGACGCACGTCGCACTAAGAGAATCGTGCGGCAAACTGTCCCGGGGTCATCCCGGTGACGGTGCGGAAGTCACGCACCAGGTGCGCTTCGTCGGCGTAGCCCAGCTCGGCCGCGATCACCGCGAGGGTGGTGTCGGCGCCGCGCAGCCGCTCGGCCGCTTCCTGCAGCCGCCGCCGCTGGATCAGCCACTTCGGGGTCAGCCCGAGTCGCCGTCGGGTCAGTCGCTGCAGGCTGCGTTCGGTGACGTGGAAGCGGTCGCAGATCTGGGTCACCGACGTCACCGACGAGTCACCCTCGACAAACTCGACGATCGCATTGATCAGCAGCCCGTCGTCGTCGACCGGCGCGAACCCACGAATCCACGCCTCCACCAGGTCGGTCGCCTCGTGTTGACGGTCCGGGTCACGCGGGCCCGGCGCCATCACCGCCCGCACGTCGGCGGTGAGCCTCGCTCCGGCCGCGCCGGCGGGTTCGGACAGATCGCCGAATCGGTCGGTCCAGTCCGACACCGCGCCGCCGGTGATCAGTCCCCCGGCAGCCGGGGTCAGCATCGTCCCGATCGCCCAGCCCTCACCCGTGAGCACCGTCTCCGACAACCCGGTCACGACGCCGTAGAACCGCGAGTATTCCGCGGTCACCACCACCAGACACACCGGATATTGCAACACCCGCTGCGGAGCCTCCGCACCCGGCGGGACCGACCAGATCGGCACCCAGAACCGCCTGATCAGGTCGGCGACATCGGGTGCAGGCGCCCAGCGGCCGATCGCGAACGACGTGTCGCCGGGGTCGACGAGGTGGGCACGTTCCACATCGTCGATACGGGTGCCTGCGGGCCGCCCCGAACTGTCGGATTTCATCAATTCTCGCCCCGGTCGGTCTGGTTACCGTTCCATCATGACCACTTCATCGCACACTGCACAGGATTCCGGCACCGACCTCGGTGCCCGCTACCGCCAACTCGCCGACGGTTTCGCCGCCGTCGTGGCCTCGGTGCCCGCCGACGCATGGTCCGCCGACTCGCCGTGCGACGGCTGGACCGCCCGCGACGTCGTCGCCCATGTCATCGACACCCAACGCCAGTTCTTCGACGGCCACGGGATCGACCTCGGCGCGCGCCCGGATCTCGACGACCCGGTGACCGCCTGGCAAACACATGCCGACCGGGTTTCGGAGGCCCTCACCGACCCCGCCGTCAGCGACCGATCCTTCGACGGCCACTTCGGACCCACCACCATCGGCGAAACACTGATGCGTTTCTACGGATTCGACATGGTGGCCCATCGCTGGGATGTGGGCAGCGCCGCCGGCCTCGACGTGCGGTTCAGCGACGACGAAATGACCCTGATGGAGACCGCCGCAGCCGGATTCGGCCCGGCTCTGTACGGCGACGGCGTCTGCAAGCCCGGCGTCGAGGTGGCGCCGGATGCCGACCGGCAGACACGGTTGCTGGCAACGTTGGGGCGACAAGCCTGACCCGCGCTACGGAATCCACCCATTGCGGCGCGGATACCGGGCGCGCAGGAAGCTGTAGAGGTAGGTGCTGAGCAGCAGCACCGTTCCGGTGATGACCGCCGGCCAAAGGAACTGGTTGTTCATGCTGTCGCGCACGGCGGCCACCGCCCACCCGATCGCAAGCAACACCAGCGCGATTGTGGCCAGCATGCGCACAACGAGCACGACGGTGGTCAGCACCGCCCACACCGCTTCACGCCCCCGGTCGGCCATGGCGCCAGGGTAACGGGCCTGCGAACAGATCTCTGTGCGGCCGCCTCGGTTGCCCGACTCCTCGACGCCGGGTCGGCCGGTGGCGGACAATGACGTCATGAAGACCATCCTCAACGTGATCTGGCTCCTGCTGTGCGGCGTGTGGATGGCGATCGGGTATGCGGTGGCCGGGATCATCTGTTGCATCCTGATCATCACCATCCCGTTCGGCATCGCCTCGTTCCGGATGGCCAATTACGCCCTGTGGCCGTTCGGCCGCACCGTGGTCCGCAAACCCACCGCGGGCGCGATGTCGCTGATCGGCAACATCATCTGGCTGATCGTGGCCGGCATCTGGCTGGCCATCGGCCATATCGTGACCGGCCTGGCGATGTGCCTGACGATCATCGGTATCCCGCTGGGTATCGCGAGCTTCAAGATGGTGCCGGTGTCGCTGCTGCCGCTGGGCGCCAAGATCGTCTCCACCGACAGCGACGTCGTCACCGGCGCAGCGCCCGGGCAGCGCCCGGCGTACTGATCTGACGGCGATGACCACCCCGCACGGCTCGGCGGCAGGTCACACGCCACCGCACCCATCCGATCGTGTCCCGGTACCGAACACCGGGCATGAGCAGAACGTCGTTCGGATCAGTGGCCGTGATCGGCAGCGGTGTGGCGGGACTGACCGCCGCGCACCTGTTGGCCGACCACCACACCGTGACCCTCTTCGAAGCCGACGACCGCCTGGGTGGTCACGCGCACACACACGACGTGACGATGCCCGACGGGCAAGTGGTGCCGGTCGACACCGGGTTCATCGTGCACAACGACCGCACCTATCCAACCCTGCTGCGGGTGTTCGACGATCTCGATGTCGCGACCCAGGACACCGACATGTCGATGTCGGTGTCCTCGACGCTCACCGGACTCGAGTACGCCGGGGCATTGGGCGTGGGTGGCCTGTTCCCCACCGCACGCAACCTCACCCGCGGCCGCTACCTGATGATGCTCGGCGAGGTCACCCGCTTCCACCGCAGTGCCCGACGGCTTCTCGACACCCCGGATTCCGACGAGCCGCTGTCGGAGTTCGTGGCTCGCGAACGCTTCTCCCGCTACTTCGTCGACAACTTCCTCGTCCCGTTGGTGGCCGCCGTGTGGTCGTGTGACGCCGACCTGGCCGCAGAGTACCCGGCCCGCTACCTGTTCACCTTTCTCGAGCACCACGGGATGCTCTCGGTGTTCGGCTCACCCACCTGGCGCACGGTGGTGGGTGGTTCGGCCAGTTACGTGGCGAAGATCGCCGATCGGATCGACGCGACCGGCGGCATGGTGCGCCGGAGCACTCCGGTGCGTGCGGTAGAGACCATCGACGATGCGGTGCAGATCAGCACCGATGCCGGCCCCGAGCGGTTCGATGCGGCGGTCGTCGCCACGCATCCGCACCAGGCGCTGAGCATGCTGACCCGACCCACCGCCGCGCAACAACGTGCACTCGGCGCCATCGGGTATTCGATGAAGCGCGCGGTCCTGCACAGCGACACCTCCCTGCTACCGCGGGCGCGCCGTGCGTGGGCATCGTGGAACTACCAGATCCGCTCGGACGGTTCCGATGTCGCCGTCACCTATGACCTGACCCGTCTCATGCGTCTGTCCGCGCGGCAGCCCCGCATGCTGGTCACCATGGGCCGCACCGACCTCGTCGACGAGTCCACCGTGATCGACGAGATGAGCTACGAACACCCCGTGTACACAACCGAATCCGTTGCCGCACAGTCTCTGTTGCCGGATGCGAATACCGACCGCATCGCGTTCGCCGGCGCCTATCACGGCTGGGGATTCCACGAGGACGGGGCGGTGTCCGGGCTGCGTGCCGCACAACACCTCAGCGCGATGCGGCCGGCCGGCGAGCCCGAGGTGTCGGTATGACCGGCAACCGTTTGGCGCCGATCTCCGTCGTTGGCCCACGTCGGTGGTCGAGTAGTTCCCGAGCCGCTAGGCGAGGGGGCGTATCGAGACAACGTGAGGAGACCACGTCTTCCCTCGTGGGACCCTTCGTGACGGCCCTCCGCACGCTCCGGGCCTCCTCAGGGAGCAGCGGCATCAGCTTGGTCCGTGAGGAGCGAGCTTGCGAGCGTCACCTGGTCCCTGAGGAGCGAGCTTGCGAGCGTCACGAAGGGCCACCCACCCCGGCGATCGTCCACACCCGCATCCGCCACGCCCGCACATCGCCGATTCGGCACGCTTTCACCCACCGCAGCGTCGCGTGGCTGATCGATGTCGACCACCCACCCATCACCGGAAAATGGTTGCGGCCCTTCGCACATTTCCGTGCCGCCGACCACTTCGGGCAACCCAGTCACCCCGGCGACACGCTGCGCTCCCGCCTCCACCACCAACTCGCCACCGCCGGCCTCGCACCGCCCTCCGGTCAGGTGGTGGCGCTGCTGTCCCCGCGGGTGGCCGGTCACGTCTTCAACCCACTCAGCGTGTACTGGTGTCATAATCGAGACGGCACGCTCGACCGTGTGGTGGCCGAGGTGCACAACACCTACGGCGAGCGGCACTGCTACGTGGTGACCCCGGATTCCCACGGAGATGCGTTGGTACCCAAGGAGTTCTACGTCTCTCCGTTCAACGACGTGGACGGCACCTACCGGCTCCATGTCCCGCCGCCGCGCGCCGACGGTCGGGTCGCGGTGTCGGTGACACTGCACCGCGACGGCCAGGACCCGTTCACCGCATCGGTCACCGGGCGTGCCCGACCGGCCACCACCGCCGAAATCATCCGCACCCAACTGCGCGCGCCGCTCGCTCCTGTGCTCGTGTCGGCACGCATCCGAATCCACGGAATCCGACTGTGGCTTCGCCGACTCCCGGTCATCCCACGCCCTGCACACCCCGACTCCATGACCGTCTCCGCATGCCCCGCATCCGGCACTCCCGTCTCGCGAAAGGACGACGATGAACGCTCCGCTTCGTGATCTCTCCGGCGACTCCGCCGACCACACCCAGGCCGCAACCGTCGCCGACGACGCCGCCTCCGATCTGACGCCCGCCGAGGCCGCACGCTGGCCCGATGTCGCGCAGCCGCCACGAGGCCGTACCACCGCGATCCGCAGCGCCGCGGCAGCCCGCCTGTTCCGGCATGCCGTCCGTGGCGTGGATGTTCGGGTGGAGATGCCCGACGGCACCGTGCTCGGTGACCACGGCGACCGGGTTTTGCCGCGGATGATCATCCGCCGTCCGACGGAGTTCGCGCGGCGGGTCGGTACCGGCGGGCTGATCGGCTTCGGCGAGTCGTATATGGCCGGCGACTGGACGACCGACGACCTCGTCGGCGTGCTGACCCCGTTCGCCACCCGGGTGGCTCGGCTGGTGCCGCGGCCACTGCAGACACTACGGTCGATCGTACTGCCCAAACATCCAGAGTCAGAGGAAAACTCGACCAAGAACACGCGCCGCAACATCGCGCGTCACTACGATCTGTCCAACGATCTGTTCGCATTGTTCCTCGATGGCACGATGACCTACTCGAGCGCATTGTTCGCCGACCTCGAACGTGGCACACGTCCACCGTGGTCGGATCTGGAATCCGCGCAACACCGCAAGATAGACCGGTTGCTGGATGCTGCGGGTGTGGGCCCGGGCACCCGGGTGCTCGAGATCGGCACCGGGTGGGGTGAATTGTGCCTGCGAGCCGCCGCCCGCGGCGCCACGGTCCGGTCGGTCACCTTGTCGTCGGAACAGCAGTCCCTCGCCCGGGAGCGGGTGGCCGGCGCCGGGCTGGCCGATCGCGTCCAGATCGACCTCTGCGACTACCGCGCGGTGCGGGGCGAGTACGACGCGGTGGTGTCGGTGGAGATGATCGAGGCCGTCGGTGAGAAGTACTGGCCGACCTATTTCCAGACGATCGACCGGGTGCTGGCGCCGGGCGGACGGGTCGCCATCCAGGCGATCACCATGCCGCACGACCGGATGGTCGCCTCCCGCAGCACCTACACCTGGGTGCACAAGTACATCTTTCCCGGCGGACAGTTGACCTCGCTGAGGGCTCTCGACGCGGTGACCCGTCGCCGCACCTCGCTGCGTCTGATCGAAGGTGAGGCGATGGGAGCCCACTACGCCGAGACGTTGCGCCTGTGGCGCGAACGCTTCACCGCCCGTCGCGATGAGGTCGCCGCCCTCGGCTTCGACGCGACGTTCCGCCGCATGTGGGAGTTCTATCTGGCGTACTCGGAAGCCGGTTTCCGCGCCGGCTATCTCGATGTACACCAGCTGGTGTTCGCCCGCGACGCGGTCGAGGACCCGCGATGATCGCCGATACGTCCCCGTGGGCGGCCTTCGGAATCCTCACCGCGGCAGCGCTGATGTTCCTGCTGGTCTTGCACGTCGTCACGATGGCGATCGGCCATCGCATCGGCCGCTACAACGTGGTAGACGTGTCGTGGGGCCTCGGCTTCGTCGGGATCTCCTGGCTAGCGCTGATCCTCGGCCCCGGCGACGCGACTCGCCGGTGGCTGCTCGCGGCGTTGGTGACCGTGTGGGGCCTGCGGCTGAGTTGGCACATGTACCAGAAGTCGGCCGGCAAGGGTGAAGATCCTCGCTACACCGAGATGCTGGAACGCTCCGGCGGTACCGAGATCGGCATTGTGGCCCGCAAGATCTTTGCCACGCAGGGGATCTCGCAGTGGTTCGTGTCGCTGCCGATCCAGGTGTCGGCGGTGGTCGACGCCACCGCAGGCGTCTGGACGATTGTGCTGGTGGCCGGGGTCGTCCTGTGGCTGTTGGGTTTCACGTTCGAGGCAGTCGGCGACGCCCAGCTGAGGCGGTTCAAGGCCGACCCGGCGAACAAAGGAAAGATCATGGACCGCGGCCTGTGGTCGTGGACACGGCATCCCAACTATTTCGGCGACTCCAGTGTCTGGTGGGGTGTGTGGCTGATCGCCGCGAGCAGTTGGCCCGGCGTACTGACGGTGCTGTCGCCGGTTGCGATGACGTATTTCCTCGTCTTCGCCACGGGAGCCCGGCTGCTCGAAGAATCGATGAGCAAGCGACCGGGCTATCCCGAGTACCAGCAGCGCACGTCCTACTTCCTGCCCCGCCCGCCGCGGGCGGGGTCGGAGTCGACACCATGACCGTGCTCGCCCCCGGCGGGTCGGCGCCCGTTCGGGTATCCACCGGGAAGTCGTTGAGGGTCGGCCGCCCGCCTACTAGGCTGATCGTCGATGACGACCGAGTGTGCGCGGTGACCGCAGATCCCGCATCCGACGTAGCCGTACTGCCGGCCCTGCTCGATCGGATCGCGACCGGCGACTCCGAGGCCTTCGCACGCTTCTACGACCTCACCTGCGACCGCGTGTACGGCATGGTGTTGCGCGTCCTACGTGACCCCGGGTTCAGCGAGGAGACCACCCAAGAGGTGTTCTTGCAAGTGTGGCGTTCGGCGCGGTCGTTCGATCCCAACGCCGGATCGGCACTGTCCTGGCTGATCACCCTCGCCCACCGTCGTGCCGTCGACCGGGTGCGCTCGGAATCGGCGGCCAGCCGACGTGACGTCAACTACGGGCTGGCGGGCATCCCGTCGACCTTCGACGAGGTCACCGAGGCCGTCGAATCCCGGGAGGTCACCCGTGAGGTACTCGGCTGTCTGCAGACCCTGACCGAGGTGCAGCGTCAGTCGGTGGACCTCGCCTACTACCACGGCCTGTCGTATCGAGAGGTCGCCGAACGGCTCTCCGTAGCGCTGCCGACCATCAAGTCGCGTATCCGCGACGGCCTCAAGCGGCTACGACAGTGTCTGGGGGATCGTGATGCGTGACGACGAACTCCTCGACCTGGCTCCCGCAGTGGGCCTCGATGCGGTGGAATCGGCCGAACTCGACGATCTGCATCGCAGACTGGATGCCGAGGCACCCGAGGTCCGCGCGGCGTTCGACCGGCAGGTGGCCGCCACCCGAGAAGCAATGGCCGGCATCAGCCACCTCACCGCGACCGCTCCCCCGGAGACACTGCGCGAGCGGGTCCTCGCGGCCGCGCGAGCCGAGGCCGAGCGCGTGACCACCGGCCCGGAGGTGACCCCGCTGCGGGCTGCTCCCGCCCCCGCCGGCGAGCTTCACGCTGAGCGGCCCGGCGCATCGGTCACCCCGCTGCATAGCCGGCGTCGGTTGATGTACGCCGCCGCCGCTGCCGTGGTGGCGGTCGCCGTCGGCGCCGTCGGCTGGGTGATCGGCGTCGCCACGACCGACACCACCTCACCACCCACCGCCGAGCAGGTGTTCGCAGCCAAGGACGTGCGCACCTCATCCGGCGATGTGGCCAGCGGCCGCGCGACCGTCACCTACTCGCCGACCGCCGACGCAGGGGTGCTGGTGATGAACGATGTGCCGCCGCCTGCGCCGGGCACGGTCTACCAGATGTGGCTGGTCGGACCGACCGGCGAGACGTCGGCGGGCACGATGACCGACGAGGACGTCGCGCCTTCGACCACCGCGGTCATCAAGGATCTCGGCGATGCCACCGCGCTGGCCTTCACCGTCGAGCCGCCCGGCGGTTCGACGCAGCCGTCCGGCCCGTTCGTGGCCGAGTTGCCCCTGACGTAGACCGTCACCACGTGTGCTCCGTGATCCGACGATGCGCGCGAGTCAGGCTGGGCAGTGCGGCCAAGACCGACCGCGAACGCCGGTCACCGAGCTCGTGCAGAACGAAAAAGCGCGACTGGTGTGGGAAACGACGTCCGGCGGTAGCTTGGATGCGGCGGATGCATTGCGCCAAATGGACGTATAGCCCGACGTCGCAGGTTATTTCACAAACCGTCACGCATCCATCGGCCCGCGCAGCGGATGCGCCCGGAAGAAATCCCAGATGATCGCGGTGGCGCTGATCGACTGGGTTATCGGGCCGGTGATCTGCGTGGGCACGAGAGCCGGGTCGCCGCCCGGCCAGGTGTGGCCGCCGCCATAGATGGTGTAGAGCTCGACCGAACTGTCGGGTGCACATGCATACGACGTTCGCGCAACATCATGCGTGATCTGCTTCGTGGTCGGGGTGGATGCGCAGCCGTTGCGTCGCGCCCAGGCAGCGGTTTGGGCCCGGGATGCTTGCCGCGTTGGGGACCAGTTGTGGATGTTTGTCCTCCCGCATCTGCCGGCCGATGGTTCGTAGTGTTCCGTCCGGCGCCGGCAGCTGCATGCCACGGGACCCGGTTCCGCCTGTGTAGGAGAGGATCTCGTCACCTGTACCGTGGAAGGCGACGACCGGAACGTCCCGGGCGGGCCGGCACCACGTGAAGTCCTGGAGACCCGACACTGGCGCGACGGCAGCGAATCGGTCGGCGAGTTGGCAGGCGACCGACGAAGTGGTGAAGGCGCCCATCGACAGTCCGGTCATGTACACCCGGCGTTTGTCGATGCACAGCGTCTGCTCGACGTGGGTCAGCATCTCGGACAAGAACGCGATGTCTGCACTGTTCTTGCGGTAGTCCCACTTCGGCGGCAGGACATGAGTTTCCGGCACTATCACCGCGAATCCGTGCCGTGCCCCGTACGCGCCCATCCCGCTCCACGCGTTCTGCATGATGCCGGGCTGCAGGTATCCGTGGACGTCGAACACCACGGGCATGGGTGTTCGTGCCGCGACGTGGGGAACCTCTTGGAGATAGTCTCCCGATCTGCCGGCGGCCGAGAAGGCGTGGACGGACGTCCCCGCCGGGGCGGCGGTTCGGCACCCAGACGATGGTACCGGGGCGTCGGTACTGGTGCGGACGGCCGGAGTTGCAGATGCGGACGCATGCGTCGTCATCACCGCCACGACCACCGCGAAGAGCACGCTCGCGACGCGTACTACCGAGTACGTGAACATCGTCGGCCTCCTGTGATTTCCCTTGTGCACCGCACTAATCGGAGAGCATTCCGCCGAGCAGCCGGTCGGCCATGGCGAGTAGTCGATCGGCCATCGCCTCCGGGTCGAGAGGATCGTCGCTCTCGTCGAGCCATTGCGTGAAAACCGAAAAGCATCCACCGACGACGAATGTGGCGTCGTCGCCGCTCGCGAGCGCGAGGTGTCCGCCGGGACGATCCCGCAGGGCGGCCACCGCCGCGAGCACGGCCTGCTTCGCCGGGTAGGCGCACGGGCCGGTGCCGACGGCACGGTAGAACTGCCGGTAGCGCGCGAGGTGACATGTCGCCAGCAGGGTCATCGCACGCCAGTCCTGATCGTCGCAGTCAATCAACTGCGGGAACACCTCCCGCTCGATCAGGTCGACGCCGGCAGCGACGATCAGCGCATCCCGGTCGGTGAAATGCGAATACACGGCTTGTCGGCTGAGGTCGGCAGTCTCGGCCAGCTCGGTCAGTGACACCGCCGTCGTCCCCCGCTCCGACACCACCCGCACCGCAGCGTCGAACAACGCGGCACGGGAACGACGGACACGGCGATCAACCGTGGAATCGACTGTGACCTGCCCCCGCATGTCAGTGACAGTAGATCCGGGCCACATCAATTGCAACTGTTAACTAATTGACAGTTGTCATTCTTTGGGCCCGGTATCTCACCGCCAACAATCCTTCTTCTTCCGCACAGCACCGCCACAAAAAGCTCAACGGTGTACCGTCGCGCGGTCGAGGTCGGCTCGATCGGCGCGGTGGCGGCCCACCTGCGTCCCCGCATCATCGGGGCCATCGAGAGCAGCTCGAACTGGTCGGATCATGAGGAACGCGCGGCTACCTGCTGATCGTCGGCGACCCGGGCCGACGCCGGCCCGGGTCCATGCTCGGCGCCACCCGCTCCGCACGGTGCTGGCTGAGCGCGGTGGCAGATGGGTGACGCCGAGCTCGCACCCGAGCCGGCATTGCTGTCACGTCGACCCGGGCGCACCCTACCCGTGTGAGTTACTGGGTCGGTACGACCTCACCGTTGACGGTGACCTCGACGGTGTCGGTCGCCGAATCCCAGGTGATCTTGCCGTGCTCGAAGGTGGATTCCTTGACTCCGGCGTTGTCGGTTTCGTCGCTGGTCGCGGTGCCCAACGGTCCGCTGGACCCGCCCTCACCGTCAGGGGACGGCATGCCCGCGTCGTCGCGCTTGACGTTCCAGGCGTCGCGGATCTTGCCCCAGGTGATGTACGCGGGTGTGCCTTCGTCGTCGTTCGCGGCGGTGATGACTCCACCATCGAACTGCTGGAACACCACGCCGTTATCACTGCTGCCCGACGCGTCTTCGCCGGTCAGCGGTGCGCCGAGATCCTGCTTCTGCTGCTCGGTGGCGGACTGGTACTTGGCCGCGATCGGTCCGGTCAGCGTGACGGTCGAACCATCTGCGGCGGTGAGGTCTACGCTTCCCGACTCGGCACCGCTTGCTTCGGCTGCTCCGCCGGCCGCACCGGAAACGTCACTGGCCGCGCCGGCCACCACCGACGACGCCGCATCGGTCACATCACCGGCGTCGGTGTCGTCGCTGCAACCTGCCACGATCAGGGTGGCCGCCGCGAGCGCCGCAGTCACACCGGTCGCGCGTCGAACGATCTGCTTCATGATTTCCTTTCGGTTTTCGGAAGCATTCCGAAAAGACACACGTAGTTTGCGCGTCCCGCCCGGCAGCCTATCCAGACGCGAGCGAAGATATGGGGATTACCACGCATCGTTTCCCAATCTCCGCAGTCCATTGAGACAATGTGCCACCCAGACGACGTCTGCCAGACGAGATGCGGACGGTCACAGTCTATTTGCATTCACACACAAATGTCCGGTTCGCTGACTTCAGCCAACTCCACGACCGTCCGAGTACGCTGCGCGGATTGAATTCAATGATCTGGCGTCTTAAACCTGCTAGTGTCCCGCGTCGGAAATTCGTTTCATGAGTTCGGCGGTCCAGGTGGATGCATCGCGAGGCGGCGGAGGAGCAGGTACTGGATGTACCTGCGACGACGCCAACGAAGCGAGGCGGCGCCTGGGCGTCGAAATCATCAACGAATTTCCGACGCGGGACACTAGCTGGTCAGCGCGCACCCAACAAGCGGCTGACGCCCACTCGACTACGAATCCGGCAGCAACGCGCGGATCGCCTCGACTGTGTCTGCCTCGTCGACAGTCTTGTCGGGCCGATAGCGCACGACTCGCGCGAATCGCAGTGCCACACCGCCGGGATAACGTGAACTGCGTTGCACGCCATCGAGTTCGATCTCCACCACGATCTCGGGCCGAAGGTAGACGGTGTACGAGTCTCGATGACTCTCGTGCTTCGGGAATTCGTCGGTCTGCCACTGCAGCAGCTTGTCGGTGAGGCCCTTGAAGGTCTTGCCGACCATGATCGGCGGGCCGCCGTCTGGGTCGCGTGCACCGAGGTGCAGGTTCGACAAGAAGCCGGTGCGGCGCCCCGATCCCCACTCCGCGCCGAGCACCACCAGGTCGAAGGTGTGCACGGGTTTGACCTTCTGCCAGGCCTTCCCGCGTCTCCCCGCCGCATACGGTCCGGCGAGCGATTTCACCATCACGCCTTCATGGCCTGCGGCGAGCGCCGCGTCCAGATGGCTCTGCGCCTCCTCGACGGTGGGGTTGACCACCGACGGGATGCGCAGGTCCGCCGCGAGTGCGGTCAAGGTATCGAGCCGTTCGGTCAGTGGCCGGTCGATCAGATCGACCCCGTCGAGGTGCAGACAGTCGAAGAAGAACGGGCGCAGCAGCGCAGCCGGATCGTCGTCGGCCACTCCGGCCGACCCGAAACGACTCATGGTGTCCTGGAAGGGACGCGGACGTCCGTCGGCGTCCAGGGTGAGCGTCTCACCGTCGAGGATGACTGCGTCGCAGGGCAACTGGCGCGCCACCTCGACGATGTCGGGGACCGCGGAGGTGATGTCACGCAGGCTCCGGGTGTAGACCGACACCTCGTCCCCGCGACGATGCACCTGCACCCGCGCTCCGTCGAGTTTGAAGTCCACCACCACATCCGGGCCCAGCGTGACGACGGCGTCGGCCAGCGAATCGGCTGGTGTCGCCAGCATCGGCGCCACCGCCCGCCCTACCTGCAAGCCCACGGCCGCGAGCGCATCGGCTCTGCCGTGCACGGCAAGCGAAGCGGTCTCCGGCAGTGAACCGGTCAGCATGTGGGCGCGACGCACGAGGTCGAGCGGCTGCCCCGAGGCCGACGCGATCGCATCGACCATCACGCCGGCCAGCGCACCCTGTCGGAGTTCACCGGTCATCAGGCGACGCAAGAAACCCTGCTCGGCTTCGGTGGCGGCACCGAACATTTCGATCAGCAAGTCCTTGCGCAGCGTCGCCGACCCCGGACCGTGCGCTCCGGCCAGCCGATCGAATACCTCGTCGACACCGTCAACAGTCAGCGTGGGTTCACCGGCAGGCGCCCCGCCCATCGACGACAGGGAACGCCAGCCCACTCCGAGACGCCCCTGTCCGATGACCCCGGACAACCACGCGACCACGGTGGGGATCTCGTCGGCGGTGGCCTCGTCGAGCAGCGCCCCGAGTACGGCGGTCTTGGTCTTGCGTGACCGCGTCGCGGCGACCGCTGCCGACGTCTCGACCACCCGCGCGAGTTTCATGGTCGTGCTGTCCCACCGTCGATCAGGTCCGCGTCACCATCGGCTAATCGACCCACGGTGCCACGATACCGGTTGGCACCGCGTCAACGGCCTCCGATCACTGTGCACGCACCCAACCACGCCGTCGCAGCGCAACGATGCTACGAGACCGGCTCGGCCAGCGAACGATCCGCGGACGGCTCGCTGCGATCGGGCGATCGGTTCAGCAGGTTGTCCATGGCGAGCCTGCCCGAACCGATGAACGCCAACAGGAACAGGGCCCAGCAGAACAGCGCCGCGGAATCCCCGTCATTCTGGATCGGGAGCAGTCCGTCGCCCTGATGCTTCCAGAAGTAGGCCACCGCCATCGATCCGGAGCCGATCAGGGCGGCCACCCGGGTCTGGAGTCCGAGCATCACCAGCAGCCCACCGACCAGCTGGATCGCTCCGGCCCACCACGATGGCCAGGCACCGAATGCCGCGGTGTCGCCCCCGTAGGGGGCGACCGGCCACCCGAGCAAGGTTGACGTTCCGTGACAGAAGAAGACGAACCCCACAACGATGCGGAATGCGGCGATGACCCACGGGGCGAGACGCTCTAGATAGGTAAGCATTGCCTAACTAGAGCACCTCGCGGGCGCGAGTTCCATACCCGTCCGCATGTTGTGGGCCATCCCACAACGTCAGCTGCCCCGCTTGATCCACTCCTCGAGGTGCGGCGATTCGGTGCCGACGGTAGTGCCGTCGCCGTGCCCGGTGTAGACCTTGGTCTCCGGATCGAGCGAGAAGATCTTCTCCTGGATCGATGCGATGATCGTCGGGAAGTCGGAGTAGGACCGGCCCGTCGCTCCCGGCCCGCCCTGGAACAACGTGTCTCCGGAGAACAGCACCCCGGCCTCCGGCACATGGATCACCGACGACCCCGGCGAGTGTCCGGGTGTGTTGATCACCGTCAACGAGGTGCCGGCGACCTGCACCGTCTGACCGTCGGTCAAATCCTGATGGGAGACATCAGGATGCGTCTCGTTCCACAACATGTCGTCACCCGGGTGCAGCAGGATCGGAGCGCCGGTGGCCTCGGACAGTTCCGGTGCGACCGTGATGTGATCGTTGTGGCCGTGGGTGAGCAGGATCGCTTTCACGGTACGGTCTCCGACCACATCCAGGATCGGGGCGGCCGAGTGAGCGGCGTCGATGATGACGACCTCGGAATCGTCGCCGACGATCCAGATGTTGTTGTCGACATCCCAGGATCCGCCGTCGAGCTCGAATTTGCCTGAGGTGACCACGTTCTCGATGTTCAACGTCATGGTTACAGCTCCACCACCGAACGGAGCACCTTGCCGGCCTCCATGGACTCGAACGCCGCTTCGACGTCGGTCAAGCCCACGCGCTCGGTGACGAACTTCTCCAGCGGGAGCCTTCCTTGCTCGTACAGGTCGATCAGCATGGGGAAGTCGCGTTCGGGCAAGCAGTCGCCGTACCACGACGATTTCAGCGCACCACCACGCGAGAAGAAGTCGATCAGCGGCATCTCGAGGGTCATCTCCGGGGTGGGCACGCCGACGAGCACCACGGTGCCGGCCAGATCGCGTGCGTAGAAGGCCTGCTTGTAGGTCTCCGGCCGTCCCACCGCGTCCACCACGACATCGACACCATTGCCGTCGGTCAGATCCTGCACGGCGGTCACCACATCGTCGACCTCGAGTCCGTTGATGGTGTGGGTGGCGCCCAGGTCGGTGGCCCACTCGAGCTTGGCCGGGTCGCGGTCGATCGCGATGATGGTGGTCGCGCCGGCGAGTTTCGCACCCGCGATCGCGGCGTCACCCACACCGCCGCAACCGATCACGGCCACCGAATCGCCCCGCCCGACGTTGCCGGTGTTCATCGCGGCACCGAGACCGGCCATCACGCCACACCCCAGTAGCCCGGCCACTGCGGGATCGGTTTCCGGATTGACCTTGGTGCACTGCAGTTCGTGGATCAGGGTCTTCTCCGCAAACGCGCCGATACCCAACGCCGGAGTCAGTTCGGTGCCGTCATCGAGCGTCATCGGCACACTGGCGTTGAAGGTGTCGAAGCAGTACCACGGACGACCCCGCTTACAGGCCCGACACTGACCGCACACGGCTCGCCAGTTGAGGACGACGAAGTCGCCCACCTCGACGTGGGTCACATCCGAACCCACCGACTCGACGGTCCCGGCGGCCTCGTGACCGAGCAGGAACGGATACTCGTCGTTGATGCCGCCCTGTTTGTAGGCGAGATCGGTGTGGCACACCCCGCACGCCTTGATGGACACCACCACATCCCGCGGTCCGGGATCGGGAATTACCACGTCGACCACCTCGGTCGGCGCGCCCTTGCTCCGTGAGATGACTCCCTTGACTGTCTGCGACATATCGGTTTTCTCGATCCTCTCGATGTGTGGGTGGACTGCCACCGGACGGTCCGCTACTCGTCTCAGTCTCGTGACGTCGACGGATACATGCATCCGGCCGAATGGATGGTTCTACCTAGACGAAAGTACAGCGGTAGCGTCGGTTCACTCCGCAGTGATCCCCGCGCGCGCCGCGAGCAGACCGGCTTCACCCCGGTTGGACACCTGCAGCTTCTGCAGGATCGCGGTCACGTGGAATTTGACGGTGCTCTCGCTGACCCCGAGCTCCGCTGCGATCGCCTTGTTGCGGCGACCCAACGCGAGGTGACCCAGCACCTCGAGTTCGCGTGGGTTCAGCGTCGACAACACGTTCTGGTCGGGCCGTTCCGCGGCGCTGTCCAGCGGCATCCGCGCCGTCACCCGACTCCCCCAGCCGGCCAGCGTCTCCACTTCCAGCCGCCCGCCGAGGGTCTGCAGCCGGCCGGCCAACTGCCTGGTCAGCGCATCACCGTCAAGATCACCGGCGCCCTGATCGCGCACGTCGACCACCAGTTCGTTGCCGCTACAGTCCCAGGCGATACGCAACCTGGACACCGTGCGCTGCGTACCGAATGCGACCGCCACCACGCGCACAATGGCTCGGGCCGCGTGCGCGATCTCGCCGGGCAAGTTCCGTCCGCGTGCGGTGGGGGCCACGTAGTCGACGTCGACGTGGAGTTGCTCGGCGACGGGCCCGAACTCGACTCGCAGGCGCGCGAACGCCGAGTCGACATCCTCGGTGGCCAGCTTGTGGTCGGAGTCGCTCACCGACCGCAACGCGATCAGCGCGGCCGATGCGGTTTCCGCGGCCGCCGACCGTGCTGTCCGATCGTCGAGGTCGCGCGCACGCAATGTCCCGAGGATCGACACCAGCGCGTCCTCGTGTGTCTGGGTGAGTTGGGCGATGGTCCGGGCGCGTTCACTGGAGGCGGCGCGGGACTCGGCGAGGTAGTCGGGGCTGGCCTGCGCCACCTGCTGGCGGATCGAGGTCGCCACGATCGCGAACCATCCCCGCAGCTGATCACAGGACACCAGGCGGTCTCCGGCGCCCGGACCAGCGGACCTCGACGGCTTCGGGATCATCACGAGCAGCGTGTCGGTCTCATCCCGCACCACCAGCACGTCGCGGGTCACGCCACCGACGACCGCGATGGCGGTCGCTGCGGTTCCCGGGTCGACCGTCTCCTTGAGAGCGTCGAGTTCGTCGATGGTGACGCGGTCGACGATGTCCCGGTCGCCGGCGACTTTTCGCGGACGGCCGGTGCACTCGCGGGTGAAGATGATCAACGCACGGTGCGGCCACTGCGGACCTACGAAGCGGGAGAATCGTGCGGCGATCTCCGGCAGCGGACCGTCGAGCACCGCCCGCAGCTGCTGCAGGCAGCCGTCGCGTTGCGCAGCGCTGGGCTCGACGGCAGTCCGCACCTCGCGCGTGGTCACGGGTCAACAGTAGTGCTGCGCAGCCCCCGGCCGTCGGGCGGTGATCGCCCGATCAGCCGAGCGCGTCGATCAGTTGCGCCTTCGTCATTGTCGAATAGCCCTTGATGCCCTTGGTCTTGGCCTCCGACCGCAGTTGGGCGACGGTCGGTTGCCCGGAGGCCGTGGACTTGGACGCGGTCTTCTTGGCCGGTGCCCGCCGACGCGGAGTCGACTCCGGGGCGTCAGGCACCTTCGTCGCTGATGATTCAGCCGCCTTTGGCGCCGAAGCGGACGCCGACGACCCGGGCTTCTCCTGAGCACTCCCTGCGTTGTCCCCGGTCGCCTTGTCGCCGGTCGCCTTGTCCCCCGTCGCCTTCGCTGGCGTCGCCGTGCCCGAATCCTTCTGCCCGATCAGCGCGAGGACCTTGTCCTGCAGGGCAGCGGCGTCCTTCTCGACCTTCTTGAGTCGCTTCTTGGCGTCCTTCTCGGCGCGTTCGAGTTCACTTTGCAACCGCCCGACCTCTTTTTCGAGGCGGCCGATGAGTTTCTTCTTCTTGCCCATGTGCGTCTCCTCCGTGTCGTGCGCCGTCTGCGAGATATGTCGGTCTCCACCAAACCCTAACGGGCAGGTCGAGGCGGAGCTGCCGTCTTCGATGGCGCGTCGGCGTAACGTCGGGAGATAGTGGGTACCCACAAGGCGTCCGTTCCACTCACAGGAGGTGTCGATATGCCAGAACGTGATCCGGGCCCTTCGGTCAAGGACGACGAGCTCTACGAAAAGCTGCGGGACGAAGGCAATTCGAAGGAGAAGTCCGCGCGCATCGCCAACGCGGCAGCCAACGAGTCCCGGTCGTCGGTCGGCGAGAAGGGCGGCCAGTCGCCGGCCTACGAAGACTGGACGGTCGACGAATTGCAGGACCGCGCAAAGGAACTGGACATCACGGGTTATTCAGACCTCAAGAAGGATGAGCTGATCGAGAAGCTACGCAACCATTAGGCCGCCTCTCCGGACGAAGCGCGGTCGGTCGATTCGGCCACGACCACATGTCCGCCGGCATCACCGCTGGCCGCCGTCGGCTGGATAATCCATCCGGGCACGCTCACCGGTGATGCCGGCGGACACCCGAGGCGGTTCCCCTACCCCGGCAGCAGACCCGACCGCCGGGCGAGCACAACCGCCTCCAGTCGGGTGGTGGCCCCGAGTTTGGCCATCGCGTCCTTCATGTACCCCTTGGCGGTCTGCACGCCGATACCGAGTTCCTCGGCGATCCGGGCGTTGCCGTGACCGAGCGCGGCCAGCGCCAGTACGTCCTGCTCACGTTGGGTGAGCCGCACCGCTGGGTTCACGTCGGGCGTGTCATCGAGCAGGCCGTCGCCGATGCGTTCGATCTCGGCAGCCAACGTCTCGTCGGCGACGGATCGTTGCAACCGACGCAGCCGGCTGTATGCGTCGGTGAGGCGGTCCCGCAGCTCGTCGCGGTCCGGCGACGCCACCGACAGCCGCTCGGCGACGATGCGTTGCTCGAGCGCACGGGCTTCGTCGGCCAGGATGTCGAAAGCGCGTCCACCGAGCGGGTTGTCGGTGTGCACCGCCCCGTAGAGCACGGCTATCGGGCTGCGATCCACGATGACCGGCACGGCCGCCATCGCGCCGAGTCCCTCGGTGGCGATAATCGGGTTGTAGCGGTGGGTGATCTGCGGTGTGCGCAGGTAGTCGTCCACCGCGAGCGGTCGACGCATCGTCACCACCTTGCCGCCGAGTCCGTGCCCGACGTCGACGGCAACACCGTTGAGGGCGCCACGTGTGGCGCCTTCGAAGTGTTCGAGACGCACAGCCTGCCGTTGTCGGGTGGGCGGCACCGACACCATGCCGGCAAACGCGAGCGATACACCACTGGACCGCCGGATGCGGCGCAGCGCATCGCGCACAGATGTGGTCTCGCTCATGTCACCTCCTGGGTTCTCCCCCTCTTCGGGGGGTGGTCCGTCCGCCGCGGCACGCGCACAATGTGACCCACATTACCCGTGGCCTGGCAACCGGCGCCGCGGCGATGACCACCGTTCCCGACCCGAGGTTCGACGATGACCCACACCGCATCCACTGCCCATCCGTCCGTGGAAGAGACCCTGAACGAGTGGATCGCCACGTTCGGCTCCGACACCGCCGACGCCGCGCACCTTTTGGTCGACCGCCACGACCCGGACGCGGTCGCCTTCACCACCATCGATGTCGACGGCGATCGCCTGGTGACCATCGACCTGACCTACGGCGAGCTCGCCGACGCCTCCAAACGATTCGCCGCCGCACTCGCCGAGATGGGCGTCGGCCGCGGTGACACCGTCGGTGTACTGATGGGCAAACGTGCCGAACTCGTGGTGTCGCTGCTGGCCATCGCCCGTCTCGGTGCCGTCTACATCCCGCTGTTCACCGCATTCGCGACGCCCGCCATCGAGATGCGGCTGACCGCCGGCAACGCCCGGGTGGTGATCACCGAGCCGAGCCAGGTCGGCAAGCTCGACGGAATCGACGGCATCACGACCGTCGTTGCCGGCGAGGAGTTCGACGGGCTCGTCTCCGCACACGACCCGGTAGACGAGTCGGTCGCGGTGGGCGGCGACGGCATGTTGATCCTGCTGTTCACCAGCGGCACCACCGGCGCACCCAAGGGCGTACCGGTTCCGGTGCGGGCGTTGGCGGCATTCAGCTGCTACATGCACTACGGGCTCGACGTGAACGCCGACGATGTGTTCTGGAACGCAGCTGACCCCGGCTGGGCCTACGGCCTGTACTACGGCATCCTCGGGCCGATGGCGATCGGTCGGCGAAACCTATTGCTGCACGCCGGTTTCTCCCCGGACGTCACCACGAAGGTGATGCAGCAGCTGGGTGTCACGAACTTCGCCGCGGCGCCCACCGTGTATCGATCGCTGTCCAAGGACCCGTCGTTCACCGGTTTCGCGTTGCGCCGGGCGTCGTCGGCAGGAGAGCCGCTGACTCCGGACGTCATCGACTGGGCCCGTGAGACATTGCAGACCGAGGTGCGCGACCACTACGGGCAGACCGAGCACGGCATGTTCATCAACAACCACTGGCATCCCGACGTGGCGCAGCCGTTGGTGCCCGGATCGATGGGCACCCCGATGCCCGGATTCGCCACCGGCATCGTCGACGGTCAGATCGCCATCGAGGTCGCACAGAGCCCGTTGCTGTTCTTCACCGGTTACCTCGACGCACCGGACAAGACCGCGGCCCGCTTCACCCCCGACGGCGCCTGGTATCTGACCGGCGACACCGGCCGCAAGGACGACGACGGCCGGTACTACTTCACCGCCCGCGACGACGACGTGATCATCATGGCCGGCTACCGTATCGGGCCGTTCGATGTGGAGAGCGTGCTGATCACCCACCCGTCGGTGGTCGACGTCGCGGTGGTGGGTCGCCCCGACGAGCTGCGCGGCGAGGTTCTCGAGGCGTTCGTGGTGCTCGCCGACGGGGTCGACGGCGACGACGCACTCGAAGCCGAGTTGCAGCAGCTGGTCAAGACCGGCTTCGCCGCCCACGCCTACCCGCGCACCGTCCACTTCGTCGATGCGCTGCCCAAGACCCCGAGCGGCAAGATCCAGCGGTTCATCCTGCGCAAACAAGAAAGCTGACCAGGAGCGAGCTCACCAGCCGCACCCCTGATCGGCCAGAAACCAGGACCGAAGTCGTCCGCATTCCCTCCTAGCGTTGACTTCACCAGCAACGACAACGAGAGGGACGATCATGGCCGGCACCTACACACCCGTCACACTTCCGTTCACCGTCAGCGGCGAAAAGGAGGATCTGCTCACCCTCCTCGCCGATCAGCGGCAGATGTTCACGGTGACGCTACGAGGGATCACCGAGGAACAGGCCCGCCAGCGCACCACGGTCAGCACGCTGACACTCGGCGGACTCGTCAAACACCTCGCGATGGGTGAACAGAGCACTCTGGAGGAGCTCGTCGAACGCGACGACACAGCGGAGTTCGACATGCAGAAAGCCGCGCACGCCTACGAGCTGACCAACGACGAGACCTTCGCCGGGTGGGTCGAGGAGTACCACCGGGCGGCCGCCGCCCTCGACGATTACGTCGCACAGTCCGCCGGCCTCGACGAACTGATCCCGCAGATGACCGCACCGTGGCAGCCGGAGCGCGAGTGGTGGACCATCCGCAAGATGCTGCTGCACAAGCTCCGCGAGACCGCGCACCACTGTGGTCACGCAGACATCATTCGCGAAGCGCTCGACGGTCAGAGCACGATGGCAGCACTCTACGACGGGCCCGACCCCGCCGAGTGGGCAATCGACTGACGTTCGTCGCGTTCACCGGCGAGTAAGCTCACCTCGATCGGCACCCCGGTCATGTTGGCCATACCCGCAAGTCGCTCGAGATCGTCGGGGTCCGATGAGATCAACGCATTCACATTGACTCCGCCGCTGCCGAGATCGTTGGCAGCGGCGGCGTTGGCCCGTGTCCAGCCGCCGGAACCGTTGTGCCCCCACCCGTGTGGGATGGCCACCACACCGGGTTTTATGTCGTCGGTGATCGTCGCCGGCAACTCCACCTGCCCGTGCGCCGAGCGCACCACCACAAGATCACCTTCGCCGATACCTCGGGTCTCGGCGTCGTCGGGGTGCAGCCGCGCTGCGTGCTCACGACCGCCACGCAGCAACATCGGGGCGTTGTGCTGCCAACTGTTCTCCGACCTGATCTCGCGCATCCCGATCAGTCGCAGTGGGAGTCGCGGGTCTGCCGCGGTGGCCACGCGGTCGAGCTCGGCCACCAGTTCGGGAGCGTCGAGGCGCACTTTGCGGTCACGGTGGGTGATGGTGTCGCGTAACCGACCGGGCATCAGACCGTCGCCGACGACGACGCCGTGCGGTTCGTCACGCACCAGCCGTCGATACGTCAGCCCACCGCGGCGCAGACCGAACCGATTGCCGCCCAGACCCATTCGAACCACCACATCAGACAGCCGCTCCGGATCCCACGCCCGACCGACCCGTGTGGCCATCGTGTTCATCGCATGCAGCGCCCCCAACATGGGCACCTGCCGCGACAAGGCTCCGACGAGTTCGTTGATGACCGTCCACTCTTCACGCGCCTCACCTCGCGGTGCGATCACCGGGTCGGTGGCCTGTTTGAACGGCGTGGTGAACAACGCCTGGAACGGCAGCAGGAAAGGGCCGCGCTCATACATCGTGGTGGCGGACAGAATGTAGTCGGCGTGGGCGTTGGTGTCGTTTCGGTAGATGTCCAGAGACACCAGCAGGTCGAGATCGTCGAGCGCGTCGGCCAATTCGGTGCCGTTGGGGACCGACAACACCGGGTTTCCGGCACTGACGAACAACGCCCGCAGTTGTCCGCGCCCCAGCGTGGTGATCTCCTTGGCCATCACGGACGCCGGCGCGGTCCCCAGCACCTGCGGCAGATTCCCCACGCGACTCCGCCGCCCCGACCACGCAAACCGCGACACACGTTGCAGGGCGGCAACTCCGAATCGTTGGCCGGGAATGCCGAGGTCGCCGAACATGGACCCGCCGACGACGTCGAGATTGCCGGCAACCAGGTTGACCATGTCCAGCAACGCGGTGGTCAGGGTGCCGGCGCGGCCCAACGAGGTGCCGGTCCGGCCGTAGACGGCGGCCCGTTCGGTGTGCACCAGCGAGCGCGCGAGCGCCCGGACCGTGTCGGGGTCGATGTCGGTGCTCGTCGCCGTCTGCTCCGGCGGGTACTCGCCGACGATGCGCTTGAGTGTGTCGAGTCCGACTGCGCGCTGCCGCAGCCGAGTGTCGTCGGCGAGTTTCTCCTCGAACATGACGTGCAGCAGCGACAGCAACAGCAACGCATCGGTGTCCGGCACGATGGGCAACCACTCGTGCTCGCGTGCGGTTTCGGTGTGCCGCGGATCGATCACCAGCACTCACCCGCCGCGCGCGGTGATGGCGTTGAGTCCTTCTCGGATGCGCGGCGAACTCATCACGCTGCCGTGGGATACGACCGGGTTGGCACCCATGATCACCAGGAGGTCGACGCGATTGATGTCCGGGATCGGGGCTGCCACCGGATTGCCGTAGAGGAAGTGGCTCGCCACGAACCGGTTGTTCACGTCCTGCGACCCCGCCGAGTAGACGTGTGGGCTGCCCAGCAGGTTCATGAACGTCGCGGTCCACAGCGTGTGCCCGGTGGAGAAGGTCGCCGGGTTGCCGAAGTACCACCCGATCCCCGCACTGCCGTGACGCCGATGCACCCCACGTAGACGCTCACCGATGTCGGCGAGCGCGGTGTCCCAGGAGACGTGTTCGAACCCGCCGTCCGCGGTGCGCCGCAGCGGATGCAGCACACGGTCGGGGTCGTTGACGATCTCGGTGAAGGCGATGCCCTTCGGGCAGGCGAAGCCCTTCGACAGTGGATGCTGTTTGTCCGGTCGCAGCGAGATGAGTTCGTCGTTCTCGACCGTCGCGATCATCCCGCAGAGGGGCTCGCAGATCCGGCAGTAAGTGACCTTCTCCTGACGCATGGTGACTCCCCAGGGCTGATGCCAACACGATCTGACAACAAGTGTTGCACGATGTCGTCGCGGTCATGAGAGAATGCCGCGACCGGCCTCATCGAACCGGTACGGCCAACGTGTTGCCGAAACTGATCTGCGCCTGCCGACGGGCCTGTTCGAGTGTCATCGCACCGCGTTCGACGAGTCCGATGACGCCGATCACCAGCATGGTGATCTGGCCGGCAGCGAACACCGGCTCGAGGCGCGGATCGATCTCACCGGCCTCCTGACCTCGCCGTATGGCCTTGAGGACCGGAACCGTGGCCCGGGCCTCGACGTCGAACAGCCCAGGATCGGTGCGGTGGTACATCAGGATGAAGCGGTAGCGCTCTCCAATCGTGATCGCATCGTCGAGGAATGCCCGCAGGGCCGCCACCACCGGCCCGTCGGCGGGCAGCCGACGGGCGACCTCGGCCGAATCGTCGAGCGCCTTCGCGTGTAGTGCACTCATCAGCTGGTCACGGCTGGCGAAGTGCCGGTACAGCGTCGCCCGATTCACCCCGGACGCCTCGGCGATCTGCTGCATCGATGCGTTCGGCTCGACGCCGAGTAGCCCGATCGCACCAGTCATGATGGCCGCGCGATTGCGTTCGACGTCGGCACGAACTTGCGTGGCGTGCGTCACAGGCATAGCGTACATGCAACACCGATGTCGCATTTCGGCGAGGACGGTGGCAGTCGGTGCGCCGGCGTGCAGCGGTCGGGGCCGCACGCCGGACGCGCGACGGTCGCGGCGCTGACAACCGCGGACATCGGTGTGCGCGTGGATCGTTCGAGGGGTGGTCCCGACGCCGACCGCCACCGCCAGACCCCCGGGTCATCGTTGCGCCAGTACACGATTCGCAGTCGGAGCACTTGCCGAATCCGCCATATTCGCGGTCGCGAGGAACTACCGTGACCCCCAATGGTGGGAGCCTGTGCCAGGCGCTGCCCACCGCGGCACGGCATCGCTCGACGAGGAGGTTGCGATGAGTGAGATCGACACAAGCGTGTCCCCGGTGGATGAGCCTGCGGACTGGGACGACTTCTACGACGTGATCATCCTCGGCGCCGGCCTGTCCGGCATCGACGCCGCCTACCGGCTCACCCAGGACAACCCGACGTTGCGATACCTCATCCTGGAGCGCCGCGAACGCGTCGGCGGCACCTGGGACCTGTTCCGCTACCCGGGCATCCGCTCCGACAGCGACATCTTCACCCTCAGTTTCCCGTTCGAGCCGTGGCGACGACCCGAGGCGTTGGCCCAAGGCGCCGACATCCGCAATTACGTCGAGCACACCGCCGAGAAGTACGGCATCGCCGACCACATCCGTTTCGGTCAGCATGTCACCGCAGCAGATTGGGATTCAAGCACCGACACGTGGACGATCTCGGCCACCGCCGACGACGCGTCCCGCAGCTACCGCACCCGGTTCGTCTACTTCGCGACCGGTTACTACGATTATGACGCTCCCTACACACCTCAGCTCGCCGGCATCGACGACTTCGCCGGCACCGTGGTGCACCCGCAACAGTGGCCCGATGACCTCGACCACACCGGCAAGAACATCGTGGTGATCGGCAGCGGCGCCACCGCGGTCAGCCTGATTCCGTCGTTGGCGAAGAGCGCCGGCCACGTGACGATGCTACAGCGCTCGCCGTCCTACATCGTGTCGATGTCCCAGGCCCAGAAGCTCAACCCCCTGATCCGAAAGCTCTTGCCCCCCAAAGCAGCCCATCAGGTCATCCGCACCCGGTACGCAGCTCAGACCGCCGCGATGGTGCATGCCCTGCACCGCTTCCCCAAGATCGGCCGCAAGCTGTTGACCAGTGGGGTGCGCAAGGAGCTTCCGGACAACTATCCGGTGGACGTGCATTTCAATCCGTCATATGACCCGTGGGATCAACGCATGTGCATGGTGCCCGATGCCGATCTGTTCGAGCAGATCTCGGCGGGCTCGGTGGAGATGGTGACCGATCACATCGACCGGATCGATGCCACCGGGGTGGCACTGAAGTCGGGCCGGCATCTCGATGCCGATGTCATCGTGACGGCCACCGGACTCAATCTGCAGGCCTTCGGCGGAGTCCGCATCCGGGTCGACGATGCCGAGGTCAAGCCCCACGACCGGTTTGTCTTCAAATCTCATCTCCTCGAGGATGTCCCGAACCTGGCCTGGTCGGTCGGCTACACCAACGCGTCATGGACGCTACGTGCCGACATGACCGCCCGCGCCGTCGCGAAGTTGCTGCACTACATGCGTTCCCACGGCTACACCCACGCCTATCCGCACCTCGGCGAGGTGTCCATGCCGTCGCAACCGTTGTGGGATCTCAAGGCCGGCTACGTTCTTCGCGCCCCGGACGCACTGCCGAAGTCGGGCACCCACGGCTACTGGAAGGTGCGGCACAACTACTACCGCGACGCCATCGATCACCACACCGACGATATCGAGAAGTCAATGGTTTTCGGCCGTGTGCCGGTACGCGCACGATCACTGTGACTGTGCATCCGCGACGCGGATGACCCGGCTGTGCCAACCGGTCGCGCCGTCGGGGATCGGGGCGACGCGCTGTTCGGGCTGGACCCGGCCGGCGCCGTCGGTCGCCCGGCAGTAGATGGTGTGCTGACCGGGTACGGCGTCCCAGGCGAAAGTCCATTGCCGCCAGGTGTCGATGGAGTACTGCTCCGCGAGTTCAGCCCGCTGCCAAGGGCCGTCATCCACCCTGACCTCCACCGCGCTGATGCCCCGATGCTGCGCCCAGGCGGTGCCGGCCACCATGACACGTCCGGCCGGCTGTGTGGACAGCGGCGCGGGCCGGTCGATGCGTGAGGCGGACTTGATGGGCGCACGCACACCCCAACCACGCTCGGTCCAGTAGGCCTGGGCGCGGTCGAAGCGGGTGATCTCCCAGTCGGTGACCCATTTGCAGGCCGACACAAATCCGTACAGACCCGGGATCACCTGACGCACCGGGTAGCCGTGTTCCAGCGGGAGGGGCTCGCCGTTCATGCCGATGGCCAGCAGCGCGTCGCGCCCGTCGGTGATGGCCTCGAGCGGGGTACCCGAAGTCCAGCCGTCCACGCTGGTCGACAGCAGCATGTCGGCGTCGCCGCGCACTCCGACGCGGTCCAGGATGTCGCGCATCGGCACGCCGAGCCAACGGGCATTGCCGGCCAGATCTCCGCCGACCTCGTTGGACACGCAGCTCAGCGTGATGACACGTTCGGACATGGACATCGCGAGCAGGTCATCCCAGTCGAGGGTCAGTTCGTCGTCGACCATGCCGTGCACCCGCAGCCGCCAGTCCTGCGTGCTGAGCCGCGGCACCTGCAGAGCGGTGTCGATGCGGTAGAACTCCGCGTTGTCGGTGACGAACGGCGTGGCGCCCTCGATCTGCAGTTGTGCGCCATCCGGGATCGGCTCGGCAGCCGATGCCGGCACCGGCAACCTCACGCGCCGACGTTCGGCCAGCACATCGCCCGCCCGCGACAGTTGCCGCGCGACCAGCGCGGACGCGCCCGATGCCGCGCCGATCAACACGGCGGCGGTCAGGAACTGTCGGCGATTCCATCCGGCCTCCGCCGTCTGGATCCTCGATCCGGCACACAGCAGCACCAGCACGCCGGCGGCGACGATGCCTGCGGCCAGCGGCGGCAGCACGAACGACGGGTCCGACGTGGGCCGCGTCGTCGTCGCCACCACACCGAACGCCGCGAACGCGACGACGACCGCGATCCCCCAGGGGGGTTTGCGCACCTGGATGATCCCGGCCACCACGGCCAGCGCCAGCAACGCCGCGCCGACACCCACCATCAACGCGGGCTTGTCGGCGGTGCCGAACGTATCGATGGCCCATTCGCGGGCAAACGCGGGTGCGTGGTCGACGAGAAACGCAGCCACCGCCTGATAGGGCGACGCGAACGGTGACACCAGCACGGCCACCAGCTCACCGACCGCGACCCCCGCCGCCACCGCGAGGACGCCTGCCACGGCTGCGCGTACATATGTTTCGACTCGCATGGTCTGCCTCCTCGCCGCGGCCTTCAGGTCTCAGGCAGGCATTCGTCCGCGCGAACTCACCGGATTGGTGCACCGCGCCGACCTGCATCGATGAGCCAGTTTTCGAAATCCCGCAAATCCGACCCATCCGGCTGCGCAGGTGCGCCGAATGACCTACAACCCGCCACGCGGCGGGGTGTCAACCACAGATTGGATCGATCATGGCTCTCAAGCGAATTCAACGTGTTCTGACGGCCGCGGCAGGTGTCACGCTCGCCGTCGGACTCGTCGCCGGCTGCTCATCCGACGACGACTCCTCCTCCGAGACGACCGCCGCGACCAGCGCGCCCATGAGCAGCATGGCCTCCGAAAGTGATTCGGACACTGCCGCGTCCGGCCTCGTCGGCCCCGGTTGCGCGGCGTACGCCGAAGCCAACCCGACCGGCCCCGGTTCGGTGGAGGGAATGGCCACCGCCCCGGTCGCCACCGCCGCAGCCGCCAACCCGATGCTGACCACGCTGACCCAGGCGGTGTCCGGCGAGCTGAATCCCGAAGTGAATCTGGTGGATACGCTCAACAACGGTGAGTACACCGTGTTCGCGCCGACCGACGACGCGTTCGCGAAGCTCCCGCCGGAGACCATCGAGACGCTCAAGACCGATTCGGCGATGCTGACCGACATCCTCACCTACCACGTGGTTTCCGGCCAGGCTGCCCCGGATGCAGTCGTCGGTGAGCACGAAACCCTACTCGAGGGCCAGTCGGTCGAGGTGACCGGTGAGGGCGACGAGCTGATGGTCAACGACGCGGGCGTCGTGTGCGGTGGCGTGCAGACCGCCAATGCCACTGTCTACCTGATTGATACGGTGCTGACGCCGCCGGCAGAGTGATCGCCACACCGCTCGCACCACGGCGTCAGTCGCTGGTCGATACGGCGCTGACGCCGCCGGCGAGGTAATCGCCACACGGCTTCAGCGCTGGTCGAGTAGTGACGAACGTAGTGAGGAGCGTATCGAGACCACCTTTCGCGGAGGTCTCGATACGCTCCTCGTCGTCGTTGCTACGGCCGGATCACCTCACCGGACGAGTTCGCGCAGCGACATGCCGGCCGGTACCTCGTTGTGGCGCAGGTAATGCAGGAACACCGTGCCCGCAGCCTCGGCGGTGAAGACCTCGTTCTGGGCAACCCGGTAGGAGTGTTCCCCGACCGCGATCTCCACATCCGCGCCGCCGGCCGCATCGGCCACCTCTCCTCGCCCCAGAACGTACTGGCGATAGGTCCCGTCGGCTTCCTTGCGCCGTACCTCCAATGTCATCGCGTCTGCGCTGCCGCCGGCTTGCAGGAACGATGACAACGATTCGTCGCGTTCGTGCTCGCTCAAGTCGTCGAGCCACTCCTGGCGGACGAGCCGGGACAGGATGATGTGCTTCTTGGTTCCGCCGTTCAATCGGGTGAGCGGGTGAGTGACGAATCGAGCGGGCATCCCGGAGTCCATCGTCACGGTGGTGCCGTCCGAGAACTCGTACACATGCGTCGGTTTCATCGCAAGTCATCCTTCGCGTTCATGGCCGGTCTATCACGTGGGTGATCTTAACTCTGGTGCCGTCGGGGAGTGTCACCGTTGCGGGGGTCTCCGGACTGACACGCGCATCGAACTGCTTCTGCTGCGGCGTCTTGCCCGCGCTTCCGCTCTTGATCTCGATCCCCGAGTACGTGCCGTCGCCGTTCGGGATCAACCCGTCGTAGAAGCGACCTTGTTTTCCACCCTCGAACGACGCGCGACGTTGGTCCCGGATGATGGGCACGCCGAAGTCGTCCTCGAGTTTGTCGAGCTCTCGCTTCTCCGCGTCCTTGCCGCTCCGACCGTCGTTTCCGTTGGCGTAGCGCCCCTTCGCGTCGCGTCCGTCACCTCGGTCGCGGTACTCGTCCGGCTCCTCGCTTGGCCGCGGCTCGGTGGTCCTCGGAGCGGGTGACTGACGTGGCGCAGGTGTCTTCGGAGGTGCCTGCCGTCCTGGGACGGCCGGGGGTCGCATTCCCGGGAAGCCGCCACCGATCATCGGCGGAACCGGCGACAACGGGCATACGACATCGCACTGCTCGTTGTCGACGATGCCGTCGTGATCGTCGTCTTCGCCGTCAATTCCGTGTGCCCCGGGACCGTTCAGCAGCCTCGTGGATCCATCGTCATCATCGCGGCGCGGCGATGTCGGCTCGTACCGCGGCGCGGGTCGGTCGGCAGACGGAGCGGTCCGTCTGTCCCGTTGTTCCTGCTGCCGTTGTTCTCGCCGCTCGCGCTTCTTGCGCGACGACCGACTCCGCTCCGATGAGTTCTTCGTCTGAGTTTGTGGCGCTCGGGTTTTCGGGGAGAACTTGTTCGGTCCCCGATCCGGTTTCGGGGTGGCCTTGCGCGGGCGGTTCGGTTTGTCGGCCGCGGGCGGTGCGGTCCGCTGCCGCACGTTGCCGGCGTTCCCGCCCGACGACGGTCCGCTGTTGCGGCCGCCCGCCGATGGTCCCGGTTGGGCCCGGGGGGTCATCTTGTTGATCCCGCCTCCGCCGGACGGGGACGATTTGTTTTTGCCGCTCTTGCCATCTCCGGATTGCGACAATGACCGATCGTTACCCATACCCGTGGTCGACGCCGCCTCGGCGTGCGTCAGGGGCAAGAGGACGATCAGGAACATCGTCGCAACGGTGAGGCATGCGCGGACCAGTGAAGCTCTGTAGACGTGTGCTCGCATGATGTCTCGATCCGTTCTGTGTGGTGGATGGAGCGATCCGAACGTAGGTCGCTCGTCACCAGACCGGAATCTGCAGCAGCCGAATATCTTCCCTGCGAACGACGGCCATTGGTCCGATGGATGGACACGGGGAACAAAACCGTGCCGCCGTCGCGTCGACGCGGACGTGGCGGTCGGCCCCCGGGCGGGTACCGGTCGGCCGGACCGATGGCATACCCGGCCGTGCATCACATCGACGACTGACCGTCGATATTGAGTGAACGGGCGTACACTCAATGGCATGATCGGATCTCCCCCGGCCCGGACCGACGAACTCGGCGCGCTCGCCCGGTTGGGCGTCACCGAGTTGCGCTCCGCGGTGTCCGGCCTCGGCGCGATGCACCGGTCGGTCGCGGGCACTGTGTTCGGCGCGCTTCGGCCGGTTCTCGGGTCAGCCATCGACTCGCCACGGATGGTCCACGACGCCGTCACCGACGGCGCCTACCTCTCGATGGATGCCCTGCTCGACACCGCGTCGTCGGCCGCCGATGCCATGCCCGCCTCGACGTTCGCCGTCTCCCAGACCCCCCACGGCGCCGTTGCCCTCGGCGTTCTCAACGGGCTCATCGGCGACGACCTCGACGCGGCGGACTCACCCCTGGCCGCCCGCATGTCGATCCGGTCCGCAGGTCGGCCGATCCCGGTTCGTCCCGCGGCCATCGCAGACGAATTCTCCGACGCACGCGGCCACGTCGTCGTCTTTCTGCACGGGTTGATGGAGTCTGAACAGGCGTGGACCATCGGGGGTCGGCCGAGCTACGGACACCGACTCTCCGCGGACATCTCGGCCGGCGAGGTCCAGATCCGGTACAACTCCGGCCGGCACATCAGCCAGAACGGGCTCGACCTCGCCGATCTGCTGGCCGATCTGGTGCTGCTGTGGCCGGTGCCGGTCTCCCGACTCACCCTGATCGGGCATTCCATGGGTGGGTTGGTGATCCGCAGTGCGTGCCATCACGCCACCGAGCGTGGCGACTGGTGGCCTCGACTCGTGACGGAGACCGTGTGCTTGGGTACGCCGCATCTGGGTGCACCGCTCGAGCGCGGCGTCCATGTGTTGTCGTCGATGCTGCAGCCACTCTCGGCCACACGTCCGATCAGCAACCTGCTGCGTCGGCGCAGCGCCGGGGTACGCGATCTGTTCCACGGGAATCTCACCGCAGCCGATTGGGCCGAGCAGGATCGCGACGCCTGGCAGCATCCCCCCGGCGCCGACGTCCCGCTGCTGTCCACCGCGCGCCACCTGTTCGTCACCGCGACGATGACACGCAACCCCGCTCACCCATTCGGCCGCCTGATCGGTGACGGCCTGGTCCTCGCACCGAGTGGTCGCGGCGAACCCACCCGCAGCCGCCTCGGCCTGCGGTTCTCCGACGGCCTCGACCTCGGCGGTGCACACCATTTCACGTTGTTGAACAACGACGACATCTACGCCTGGCTGCTCGCCCAGCTGCGACCACGCCGCGCGCTGCCGAGCGCACCCCCGGATCCGTAGTACGAGCCGACCGAAAATCGCCGGTTCGTACTACGAGATCGGCGGGGGTGGCGGGGTCACGGGCGGGGCAACTTGCGGTGCAGTGGGTTGGTGGAGATCGGGGTTGAGCGGCGTGTGCTGCCCGGGAGATTCGACACCACCGTCGGCGTCTCCGAACTCGCTCGCGTCGCATCCTGCAATCGCATCGCCGCCGAATCCCCTGCGCCCAGTGACGGCGCACCGATGACCCGCCGTGCATCGTCACCGCAGTCCGGGCAGGCCGACCGATCCGGGATCGACGCCATCGGATGGCGTTCGACGAAATCGGGGCAGTCCGCCGGACACCGGTACACGTAAGTCGGCATGTCGGTCACCGTAGCGCTTGCGCCCGGATCCCGCGTGCCGTTGGCCTGCCATCCGCGCCCTCGATCACTACACTCATCACCGTTACTTCCATTTGGAAGCAGGGTCTCGACCGCACTCGCGACCAGAGCATCGTGATGAGAAGAGGACGTGTCATGCCGGAGTTGCTGTACCCGCTCGATTCATCGAAGAAGTTCACCGATCAGCAGATCGTCGGCCACAACAGGTGGCATCCCGACATTCCGGCGGCGGTGACCGTGAAACCCGGTGACACGTTTCGTGCGCATTGTCGTGAATGGTTCGACGGCGCCATCCACAACGACGATTCGGCCGAGGACATCCTCAACGCTCCGCTCGACGGTGTGCACGTGTTGTCGGGGCCGTTCGCGATCGAGGGCGCCGAGCCGGGCGATCTGCTCATCGTCGACATCCTCGACGTCGGGCCGATCCCGCAGGAGGACTCGGGCCCACTCGCCGGCCAGGGCTGGGGGTACACCGGCATCTTCGCCAAGCAGAACGGTGGCGGCTTCCTCACCGATCAGTTCCCCGACGCCTACAAGGCCATCTGGGACTTCAGCGGCCAGAGCGCGACGTCGCGGCATGTCCCGCACGTGAAGTACACCGGCATCGTCCATCCCGGCCTGATGGGCACCGCGCCGTCACCCGAACTGCTGGGAAAGTGGAACGCACGTGAGGCGGCGCTCATCGCCACCGATCCGCAGCGGGTGCCGCCACTCGCGCTGCCGCCGCAACCCAAGGACGCCATCCTGGGCACCCTGACCGGCGCCGAATTCGACCGCGTGGCAAGCGAAGCCGCCCGAACCGCGCCGCCGCGCGAGAACGGCGGCAACCAGGACATCAAGAACCTCACCAAGGGCACCCGCGTCTTCTACCCGGTGTTCGTGCCCGGCGCGAAGCTCTCGTTCGGCGACCTGCACTTCTCGCAGGGAGACGGCGAGATCACCTTCTGCGGCGCCATCGAGATGGGTGGCTTCATGGATCTGCACGTCGACCTCATCAAGGGCGGCATGGACACCTATGGCGTCACCGAGAATGCGATCTTCATGCCCGGCAACACCGATCCGCAGTACTCGGAGTGGATCGCGTTCTCGGGTACGTCGGTCACCCTCGACGGCGAGCAGCGCTACCTCGACTCCGACCTGTCCTATCAGCGGGCCTGCCTGCACGCCATCGACTACCTGACGAAATTCGGCTACAGCCCCGAACAGGCCTATCTGCTCCTCGGGTCCGCTCCCATCGAGGGCCGACTGTCCGGCGTCGTCGACATCCCCAACTCGTGTGCCACGGTGTACATCCCGACCGCCATCTTCGACTTCCCGGTCGCGCCGTCCAAGGATGGACCGACCACCATCGACCCCGGCATGGGCGCCCCCACCGCCAGTTTCTGACCGCCGACCGTTCCTCCCCCGGGTATCAGTTCCCCCGCCCAAAGCAACTGGGGGACAAAGCGATACCCAGGGGGGAACCGGCCGGGGCCGCGCCGACTCGCCCGGCTACGCGGCCGGCTGCACCGGCGCGTTCTTCAGTTCGCGCAGCGCGGTGCGCAGACCCCGACGCTTCCCGGTCGCCGGATCGACGCCGAAGTGATTCGCCATGCCTTCGCGCATGGCGAACCGCAACTCCGACGCGGTCTCCGGTGCATCGTCGGACGTCGCCTTGAGCAAAGCGTTCGGCACGGCCAGCTTCGCAATCGTCCGGAACGACTGGAAGTACTGGTGGGCAAGCGAACCCGTGGTGTAGGGCAGGTCGTACTTGTCGCACAGCGCCCGCACCCGGACACCGATCTCCTCGTACCGGTTACTCGGCAGGTCGGGGAACAGATGGTGCTCGATCTGATGGCTGAGGTTGCCACTCATGAACCGCATGAGCAGGCCGGCGCGGAAGTTGGCCGAGCCCAGCATCTGTCGCAGATACCAGCGCGGCTGATCCTCGTTCTCGTACTCCTCGACGGTGAATTTCTCGGCACCGTCGGGGAAGTGCCCGCAGAAGATCACCATGTACGCCCAGTAGTTGCGCACGATGTTGGCCGTGAAGTTCGCCGCGATCGTCGGCTTCCAGTTCGGGCCGGCCAGCGCCGGGAAGATCAGGTAGTCCTTGGCGGCCTGCTTGCCGACCTTGCGTCCGATGACCCGTAGATCCTTGAACGCCTGACGGTACGACTTCTCCTTGTTGCGCAGCTTCTCGGTCTCCAGATGGTGCAGCGCCACACCGTATTCGAAGAAGGTACCCAGCGTGAGATTGTAGATCGGGTTGCCGACATTCCACCATTCCCACGGCTGGTCGCGGGTGACGCGCAGGATGCCGTAGCCCACGTCGTCGTCCATGCCCACCACATTCGTGTACTTGTGGTGCACGAAGTTGTGCGAGTGCTTCCACTGCACGCTGGGGCAGGTGGTGTCCCATTCCCACGACGACGAGTGCACCTCGGGATCGTTCATCCAGTCCCACTGACCGTGCATCACGTTGTGGCCGAGCTCCATGTTCTCGATGATCTTGGCCAGCGAGAGCATGGCGGTGCCGGCGACCCATGCCGACTTGCGGTTGCTGAACATCAACGCGAGCCGGCCACCGGCGGCGAGGCTGCGCTGAATCGTGATGGCCCGTCGGATGTAGCGGGCATCGGCTTCGCCGCGGGACTCCTCGATGTCGCGCCGGATCGCGTCGAGTTCGGCCCCGAGGGCCTCGACGTCGGCGTCGGTCAGATGAGCGTATTGGTCGATGTCGGTGATGGCCATCGATCCCCCTAGAGGTCGAGTGTGCATTCCCCGGACACGCTGCTGATGCATGTCTGGATTCGTTCACCCTCGCGGCGTTCCTCGCCGTTGCGCAGGTCGCGCACATATCCCCCGGCGAGGGGTACCACGCAGGTTTGGCAGATACCCATTCGGCAGCCGAACGGCATCTGGATTCCCAACTCCTCGCCTGCTTCAAGGAGTGTGGTGGCGCCGTCGATCTCGGCGCTCTTCCCCGACTTGGCGAAGGTGACGGTGCCGCCTTCACCACCCACATCGGTCCGCGCGATCGCGAACCGTTCGATGTGCAACTGGTCGCGCAGCCCCTCCTCGGTGAAGCGCTCCTCGACCGTGTCGAGCATTGCCACCGGCCCGCACGCCCAGCACTGGCGGTCCCGCCAGTCCGGCACCTCGGCGTCGAGTTGCCCGATGTCGAACTTGCCCTGCTCGCGCGTCAGCTGCAACTGCAGGTCGTAGGAGAGGACGTCGGCGTCCATCTTCTCGAGTTCCTCGAGGAAGATCACGTCGTCGCGGGTCGGCGCGGAGTGCACGTGGACGATGTCGGGCACGTTCTCCCGCGACCGTAGCGACCGCAGCATCGACATGACCGGAGTGATGCCGCTCCCGGCGGTGAGGAACAGCACGCTGTCGGGCAGCGGCTCGGGCAGATGGAAATCGCCTTTGGGTGCGGCGAGCCGGATCACGGTCCCCGGCGACACCCCATCGACGAGATGTGTGGAGAGAAAACCGTCGGGATTGGCCTTGACGGTGATCGCGATCGTCGTGTCGGAGGTGTCGCCGATCGACGTCAGCGAGTACGACCGCCAATGCCAGCGACCGCCCACCTGCAGCCCGATCCCGACGTATTGGCCCGGTTTGTACGAGTCCGGAAACCCCCAACCGGTGCGGATGGTGACCGTGGCCGAGTCCTCGGTCTCGCGCACCACCTCCAGCACGCGGCCGCGCAGTTCGCGCGCCGACCACAGCGGGTTGAGCAGGTGCAGGTAGTCGTCGGGCAGCAATGGCGTGGTGGCGCGGGCGATGAGCCCGCGCACGATGTTGACCTCTGGTTTTCTGGCCTCGACGTCGGCCGCCGGGCGTTTGCTCCACTTGAGCAGATCCATGCGTGGCACCTCCGGTGAACCTTGTGCACGACTGTACACAGAACCGCGCGGGCGGGGCCCGATCCATCGATTTCCGGTCGACCGTGGGCTCGAGTCCACCGCAGACACCCAGTCAACACTGAGAGTCCTCAGGTTGTCTGCAGAATGCTCCCAGCTTCGGGCTCTAGGTTGGCTTTCGTGACCGGATCCACCGCTGCGCGACGTTCCTCCCTCTCGCGCGCAGCGGTGGTGACGGCCGCATTCCTCCTTGCGGCCGCGGTGTTCGCCGTGGCCGTGTGGACGCGGCCCGGCCAGCGCGTCGATCAATGGCTGCTCGACGTGTGCCGGGCCCTCCCCGCGGTCGATGACCTCCCTCTCCCGCTCACCATCGACGTCGTCTCCAATCCCGCCTTGTGGATCGCGGTGGCGGCGTCGGTGGTGGTGCTGGTGCAGTGCCGCCGGTTCTCCTCACGCACCGACGCCCGCCGTGGCCTTGCGAGCACCGCCGCACTGCTGGCCTTCGCGCCGGCGACGGTGCTGGTCGTGCAGTTCCTGCGTGATCACGTGCTCACGCGTCCGCAGTTGCATTCCTGGATCGCGGAGACCGCGAACTCCGCGCCGAGTGGTCATGCCGCCGCGGTGACGGCGGTCGTGGTGGTACTGGTGCTGGCCAGTCCGCCCCTCCTGCGCCCTTACGTCGGCACCCTGGTGGGTACCTGGGCCGCGGTGCTCGAATTCGTCATCGTCGCCGCCGGCTGGCACCGACCCAGCGATGTCATCATCTCGACCCTGCTGGTCGTGGGCGCCGGGATGCTGCTGCCCGACCCGTGGCGGGGCACGGTCCGTGGACAGGCGCCGCGGTGGTCACTACCCATTCCGCTGCTCATCACGGTGTCGGCGCCCGCGGTGGTGGCCATCTTCTATCCGACCATCACGCAGGTCGCCGCGGCCGGCGCGATCGCGGCGGTGATGTCGATGGCCGTCCTCGCGCTCGGGGTGGGCCGAACCGCGCGCCGCGCGAATCGCAACCCGACAGCCGAGGCCAGACCGACCGTGGGCGCGACACCCCCGACCCTTCGCTGACGCGTTCGGCACCAACGCGCGCGAGCGGCCGCACAGCGGCCAACGGCGTAGATTCGGACATATCGGACCTACGAGACGACGTTGCGGCACACGACCCATCATCGGCAGGCGCACGGGTGGTGCGGTCACGCGGTGGGCCGGGGTCGCCACGATCTTGCTGATCACCGCCATGATCGGATTGCGCGTTCCGACAGCACGGTTGCCGGCCGAGCGGACCACGGCGGCCGCGGACACGGCCCACTCGTCGAGCATCGGGTCACGGGCGATGCGCGCCGCCGACGTCGCTGCGGGTGCGATAGCCGACGTCGACGTGGCGGTGGCCGTTCTGGACCGCGTCACCGGCGACGTGGTCGGGAACGGCCAGGCCACGGGGCCGATGTTCAGCGCATCGTTGGCGAAAGTCGTCGTCGCGGTAGACGTGTTGGATCGCCGACGTTCTGATGCTCTCCCGCTGAGCGCGAGCGATGTCGAACTCATCCGCCGCGCACTCGGTCCCAGCGATGACAGCGCGATGAACGACTTGTGGACGAGGTTCGACGGGATGGGCGCGGTCGGACGGGTGGCCACCCGACTCGGGCTGACCGACACCGCGGCCCCGGTCGACCCCGATTTCTGGGGTTGGATGACCACGACCGCACACGACGCGACACGGCTCCTGGCACACGTGGCCGAGATGCCGCCGCCCGACGCCGACGTCATAATCGGTGCTCTCGCACAGGCACCGCCCGTCGCCGCCGACGGTTTCGAACAGGCCTTCGGTCTGCAAGCGCCCGGGATTCGTGACGTCACCGCAGCCAAACAGGGTTGGATGCGGTGGCCCGCAGACACCGCGCATCTGCACAGTGCCGGGTTCGTCGGCGCGGACCGGCAATTCGTGGTCGCAATCCTCGGTCGGCAGACATCCCCGGATCCCGACTGGCAGACCCTGCGTCGGTCGGTGACCATGGCTGCGACGGCAGCGGTCGACGTGATGCGCGATCGGGTCGGTTCACCCGGCGCCGGCGGCCTCGCGGTACCGAACGTTCATCCTCCCGGGGTCGTCGCCCACTTACACTGACCGTCGTGACCAACGACGCCAGGTCCGGTGGTGAACTCACGCGGCGACTCGGCGTCGGCGATGCGGTGACCATCGGCCTCGGATCGATGATCGGCGCGGGCGTGTTCGCCGTGCTGGCACCGGCCGCGCAGGCGGCCGGATCGGGCCTGCTGGTGGGTCTGGCGATCGCCGCGGTGATCGCCTACTGCAACGCCACCTCCTCGGCTCGACTCGCGGCGCTGTACCCCGTCTCCGGCGGCACGTACGTCTACGGTCGCGAACGTCTCGGCGAGATCTGGGGCTACCTCGCCGGCTGGTGTTTTGTGGTGGGTAAGACCGCGTCCTGCGCCGCAATGGCTTTGACGGTCGGTGTCTACGTATGGCCCGAACACGCGCACGCCGTCGCGATGGCCGCGGTCGTCGGGGTCACCGCGGTCAACTATCGGGGCATCCAGAAGTCGGCGCTCGCGACGCGGCTGATCGTCGCGGTGGTGCTGGCCGTGCTGGCCGCGGTCGTGGTGACCGCGGTGTCGTCGACCCCGTCCGACGCGGGTGAGCACCTCTCGATCGGCGACGATGCCTCCGTGTACGGGGTTCTGCAGGCCGCCGCACTCCTGTTCTTCGCTTTCGCTGGGTACGCGCGGATCGCCACGCTCGGTGAGGAGGTCCGCGATCCCGCCCGCACCATCGGTCGTGCGATCCCCGCCGCTTTGGGCATCGTCCTGGTGGTCTATGTGGCGGTGGCGGTCTCCGCGCTGGCGGTCGTCGGTCCTGCCGGGCTGGCCGACGCAGCGGCACCACTCGTCGAAACCGTGCGCGCCGCAGGTGCTTCCGGATTGGCGCCGGTGGTTCAAGTGGGTGCCGCGGTCGCGGCGATCGGCTCGCTGCTGGCGATGGTGCTGGGTGTCTCGCGTACCACCCTCGCCATGGCGCGCGACGGTCACCTGCCCCGCTGGCTGGCCGCGATCCATCCACAGCACCGGGTGCCGCATCATGCCGAACTGGCGATCGGCGTCATCGTTGCGGTGCTGGCCGCCACCGTCGATGTGCGTGGCGCAATCGGGTTCTCGTCGTTCGGTGTGCTTCTCTACTACGCCATCGCCAACGCGTCGGCGGCCACCCTGACCCGCGATGAGCGGCGGCCGGCGCGGGTGGTCACCACCCTGGGTCTCGTCGGCTGTGTCAGCCTCGCCGCGACTTTGCCGGTCGGCTCGGTGATCGCCGGTTGCGTGGTGGTCGCACTCGGCGTGGCCGTCTATCTGGTGCGGACGATACGGCATCCCCGCAGGTAGTACCAACCAACTATTCCGGATTCCCATGAAAGTGACTGGAGTCCGAGAGCGTTGACCGCAATCAGCCGTGTCAGGCCCATCCGAGGGGATATCCCCTCGGACGACCCCCACGAAGCCGATTTCAGGAGGCACTCACCAACGCGGCCAGGTGTTCTCGAAACTCGGGTTGATCGGCTGCAGGTGGCCGGTGTCGTCGCGGTTGTCGATGCCACAGCGGTCGCCGATTCCGCAGCCGAGGTTGTGCTGATGGAGTCGTTCGAGCGCCGCTTCGTCGATCTCGTCTCGCCGGGTCGGTAACACCGCTGGTCACCGACCAGCGAGGTCATCTCGTTTCTCGGCACGTGACCCACGACGTAGAGTCGGAGTCATGCGAGTGGTGGCGTCATGACTCAGCACCGCGACCGCGATAGCGAGGGTCACGCCCGCCAGGCGCGTCCGCGTGACCGGCTGGGGCGACCATTGCCCTACGGCGCGGAGGGTGTCGAGCCGGTTCCCGAGGAGGCGTTGCCGCCACAGCAGACGATCGAGCTGGCCCGCCGACTACTCGCCGAGGGGCGGCCGTTTTCCGCCCACGAGGTCTTCGAGAACCGCTGGAAGGACTGCCCAGTGGATGAGCGTCCACTGTGGCAGGGGCTCGCACAGCTCTGCGTGGGTCTCACCCATCACGAGCGCGGCAACCCGACCGGAGCCAGACGCCTGTACGCCCGCGGCGCCGAGCGCCTGACCGAATACGGCGCGACCGGGGGCCTCACCTTCGGCCTGCACCTCGACGCCATCTGCAGCTGCGCGCAGGAACGTTTCGGCGGCTGATCACGGGCCCGACCGGTACGCGTAGGCCCTGGGCGCCCTACCGCCTCCGGCGATGCCGGCGGGGCACCCGAACCCTGCCGACGGCAACGCCGATGTCGCCGAGAGAATCGGACAGTCGTCGACCAGACGGATGAACCGCACGCAATTGCCACGTCACGGCGATAATCTTCGATGGGGACGGCGGATGGCGCGCCGCGGGCGGCGAGGAGCGTGAACGATGTCGATGGACGTCGAAGCGGGTCCCGTCGTGTCTATCACCCTGTCCGGGACCGTCCGCGCCGACGTCGACGGCCGTCCCGCCGAGATCAAGTCGCGGCGTGGGCGCGCGGTTCTGGCGCGCCTCGCCGCCGCCGACGGCCGGGTGGTGTCCACCGATCGACTCATCGACGACCTGTGGAACGGCGAGCCGCCACCGAAGGCTCTCGCCGGATTGCAGGTGCACATCTCCAACCTGCGCCGCATCCTCGAACCGCAGCGGGCGCCACGCACCCCGGCGCGGATCCTGGTGAGCGAACCTCCCGGCTATGCGCTGCACCTACCCCGAGATGCGGTGGACCTGTGGCGCTTCGCCGATCTGGCCGGGACCGCGGGCCCCGACCCGGCTGGCCGCTACGCCCGCCTCGGCGAGGCGCAATCGCTCTGGCGCGGTGACCCGTTCGGTCCGCATGCCGCCGACGAGTGGGCGGGCCCGGAGGTGGCACGCCTCGACGAGCTGTGGTTGCACACCGTAGAACAGCGCGCAGCCGCCGCCCTGGATCTGGGACGTCCGGCGGAGGTCGTCGCCGAACTGCCCGCGCTGTGCGAGACCCATTCCACCCGCGAGGAGTTGTTCGGACTCCTGGCGCTCGCGCAGTACCGGCTGGGCCGTCAGGCCGACGCGCTGCGCACCCTGCGGACGCTGCGCGAGTACCTCGCCGACGAACTCGGGGTGGACCCGTCGGTCAAGATCCGCACTCTCGAATCGGACATCCTGCAACAGGACCCCGCGCTCGATGCACCCACCGCGACACGGGCTCCCGAGGCCCCGCCGACCGTCTACGCCGACCCACCCGAGGTGGACCGCTCCGCAGGTCCGGAACACCGGGAGTCCGCCGGACGGGAATCCGAACTCGAGAAGCTCGCCGAGCATGCCGAGACGGCGCGGCGTACCGGGCTACGCATCGTGTGGGTCACCGCGGAGGCCGGTGGCGGGAAGACCACCCTGGCACGAACCTTCGGTCAGCACCTGCGCGCGTCGGGATGGGTCACCGCATTCGGGCAGTGCCCGGAGGTCGACGGCGCCCCGAGCGCCTGGGCGTGGCGTGAGGTGGTGGCAGAACTCGACGGCGACAACGAGATCGACGACCCGTTCCTGATCGCCCGGCAGGTGCGTGGTGCCTGCGAGTCCCGCATCGCCGATGGCCACGGGGTGGCCCTGATCATCGACGACACCCACCGCGCCGACAGCGCCACCCTGCAGGTACTTCGACAACTCGTCACCTGGCTGGCCGACCGGCCGGCACTGGTGGTCGCAACCTACCGGCCGTCGGAGGCGAGCATCGAACTACTCGCCACCGCAGCCGCATTGATCTCCGCCACCGCCGATCATCTCGTTCTGGCGGGACTGTCCGATGACGGAATCCGGGCGCTGGCCGCCGACGCCGGCCTCGACCCGGTCGACGACCCGACTTTGGCGCTGCTGCGTTCGCGCACCGACGGGAACCCACTGTTCGTACGCGAATTGGCGAAACTCGTGGCCTCCCGCGGCACCCGAGACGCGCAGACGGCGGTGCCCAGCGGAGTGCGGGAGGTGTTGCTACGCCGGGTGGAGCGACTCCCCGAACAGACGGTCACGATGCTGCGCCTGGCCGCCGTCTGCGGCCGTGAGTGCGACGTCGACACCATCATCGGACTCTGGCCCGACGACGATGCCGAGGACACCGTGCTCGACGCCATCGACTCGGCGGTGGTGGCCGGTCTGCTCAGCGCCGAAGCCGACCGCGTGCGGTTCACCCATGTTCTGATGCGTGACGCCGTCTACGACGCCATCCCGACGTTGCGGCGCCGGCGGCTGCACTGGCGCACCATGCAGTTGCTGGCCGCCCGCAACCCCACGGTCACCGACGAGTTGGCCGTGCACGCGGCGCTCGGCGCATCGAGCAGCACCGCCGACGATGCGTTGAGAATCGTGGAAGAGGCAGCACGTCATCGTTTTTCGACAGAGTTTGCCGCCGACTCCGCGCCGCTGTGGCAGCACGCGGTGGATCTGCATGACCTGGCCGGTCACGCCCGCGCCACTGCATCGACCGAGGATCGGGTGCAGATGGTCCACGCGTTGTGTGATCTGGTGACCGCGCTGGCTCATCGGGGCGAGATCTCGGCCGCGCGCGCTCGACGCGAGGACGCGTTGCGGCTGGCGCGGACCGTCGACGACCCGGCCCTGGTGGTGGCGGCGTTGACCTGCTGGCGCACTCCGTGGATCTGGTCGACGCGCACCAAAGGCGTTCCCGACGAGGTGATGACGGCGGCCGTGCTCGATGCGCTGACCGGCGCCACCGGCATCGACCGGGTGCGTCTGCTGATCAGCGCCGTGTTCGAGTTCGAGGGCTCCGACGACGCCTTCGCCATCGAGTGCGCCGAAGAGGCGCTGCGGCTGGCCCGGGACGCCGACGACGTCGACCTGCTGTGTGCCGCACTCAACGCACGCGTGTTCACCGCGCTGGGCCCCGACAGCCGCAATCAGTACCCGGCGTTGGCCGCCGAATTCCTGGAACTGACCCAGGAATCCGGCAACCGAGGCTACGAGGCGGCCGCCCGCTTCTATCTGTTCCTGCTCCGCATGTCGCAGATCGATCTGCCGGGTGCGGTGGCGCAGATGCAGGCCGGCATGCAATGCGCCACCAGCGGTCGGGTGGGTGAGCTGGTGGTGGTGTTGTCGGCGTTCAGCGCGGTCACCGACGTCCTGCGCGGCGAACTCGATTCGGCAGCAGCCAAATACACCGCGCTCAGCGCGCAGCTGCGGGCGGCCGGGATGCCGGCCGGCGGGGAGTTCGACCTGATCGGGCACTTGTGCGTCGGCTGGTTCCGCGGCTCCATCGGCCATCTCGTCGACGAGGTCGCCGCGGTGTTCGAACGTACCCCGCACGCCGTGGGATGGGTGTACGTCGATGCGCTCATCGATGCTGGTCGCATCGACGAGGCTCGGGCCATCGCCGAGACCGACCCATACACCAGCCGCGACTACTACTGGACGTCCATGGAGGTCTTCCATGCGCGTGCGCTGGTCAAGCTCGGCATGGTCGACGAAGCCGCCCGGCTCTACCGGTTGCTGGTCGACTGGTCGGGCACCATCGCGGGCCTCAACGCCGCCAGCGTCTCGTTCGGCCCAATCGATGTCGTGCTGGCCGAGCTCGCCGACCTGATCGGTGAACATGCTGCGGCCGAACGTCATCGGCAGATCGCTGCGGATGTCGAGGAGAAGGTGCGGCGCGGTCTGGCGGCGATCAGTTAGCCGATGCCGGCCCGTTCCGGTCGGTCGTGTCGCGATCGGTGGCCGGGCGACTGGTCACGACCGCCGCCCACAGCACGGTGCCCACGATCGTCGCGATCCATCCGGCCAGGTACAGCGGTGAGACGGTCGGCGCAGGCTCGGGCAGAGTGTTCTGCGACCAGAGCGCGAAGAGCCCGAACGCCGAGGTGAAACCGCCGACGCCGAACGCGCACGCCGCCAGACCCCAGCGCCGGGTGCACAGCGCCGCCGCCGACAACCCGGCCACCGCGAGCACCAGAATGATGTCGGCGCGCATCAGGAGCGAGGCGTCGGGCCCGCCGGCGAACCCGGCACCGCGGAAGGTCAGCGGCAGGGCCGACGAGGCGGCCGCCACCACGACCGCCGTCCACAGTCCGCGCCGGCGCGGTCCGCCGGGACGCACCTCGCGGGCCACCCGCCGTTCGATGCCGGCGAGTTCGCGATGGTAGTCGGCAAAGACGTCCTTCATCGCGCACCTCCCAACAGTCGTTCGCCGATGTATCCACCTTCCCGCACACCGGGCGGTATTGCGAATGGGGCAGATCCGACGTGGTGGGTTGCGCGGGTCGCCTCGGACGGCGCAGGTCGGCTCAGAGAACGCGGGCCGTCGACCGCCCGCGCGAATCGCGCCGACCTGCGGAAACGAAGACGACCCGCGTTCTGCCCAGGCATGCGGTTCGGGCGATCAGGCGAACCCACCACGCCGGTGGTCGGCGGGGACCGGTGTCACGACAGTGTCCTCACCCAGCGGCCGCCGCAACGACCACCGCGGGGTGAGTGTGCTCGCCGACATCTTCCACTCGCCGTCCTCGATCTGGTACTCGTCGTCATACTCCCCGGTCATCAGCAGCTCGGTGCGGTCGAGCAGGTTGACCTGTCGGAATTTCAACGTCCAACGGCCGGTCGCCGTGGTGGCGGAGGTGAGCGTGATGTCGGGGTGCAGGCCGTGATGCATGTCGAGAATGACGTACTGTCCGTCGACCCGATGCAACGCCACCTGTTCGAAGATCCGCGTCATCGGCGTCGCGTCGTCGAACGCGCCCAGCGGTCCGTAGTCGATGCGTGCACCGGACCGGATGAAACACCGGCGGAAACCGTTCGGGTCCTTGCCGTCACACGCCCGCCAGTAGCGGTGTTTCAGCTGTTTGATCGCCTCGATGCGGTCGAGGTCGTCGAGTCGGCGCGCGAGGTCGTCGGTGGACGTCATGCGGTCACGATAGGTGCGGCGCCGAGACCGGCGCGCCGATTCGTCAGTTGACGGGTGCGATCTCCTGCGGCCACGCGACATGCAGGTTCGGAATCGACTTCTTCGCTTCCTCGGTGCGCTGCTTGGTGGCCTGCTGGGCGGACTTGGCCGCGCCGGCACCGAGCACACTGTACGGGGCCATCGCCTGTTCGGCGGACCAGTTGAGGTCGAAACCGGCGATCGACGCATCGACATCGCCGCGCGAGTTGACGACGTAGTCGATCGGCGGCAGGCCTGCCTTCTGCGCGTCCTCGCGCGAAAGCGTCAGCTCGAACTGGTTGGCATCCGGGTTGGGCAGCGGCGTGGATTCTGGATCGCCCGGCTGCCATGGCTCGTCGGGGTTGGCGCCGGGGTCACCGGCACCCAAGGCATACGCGACGGCACCGCCGGCGGTTCCACCGAGGGCTGCACCGACTGCAGCACCCGCAGCGCCCACGCCCACGGCACCGATGGCGCCGCCCGCGGCAAGGCCGATACCAGCGCCCGCCAGCGCACCGAGCCCAATCGCATTCATGTACCCGATCGGGCCGAAACCTGGGATCACGTTCACACCGGCGAAGGTCACCGCGTTGTAGATGCCGCCGGCAACCGCACCGACACCGGTGCCGATGATCGCGCCACCCACAGCGCCCATCGCGGCAGCCGGGATACCCAGTGCCACAGCACCTGCCGTACCGCCCGTCATCACACCGATGATCGTCGATGCGGCCTGTCGAGACGCCTCGTCCTCGGGCACACCCACCGAGATCAGGCCTTGCGCGATCTTCGCTTCACCGTAAGCCGACCACGCGTTGACCGAGTTGACGTCCCGCTCCGACATGCCCTCCGGGATGTCGGTGACGAAGTTGCCGACACGGATCTTCTCCGGCGGCGGCGCGATCGGCCGCACCGGCGCAACGGGTTTCGGAGCGGTCAGCGGACGCTGGGGCACCGGGTCGTAAGACTCTTCGTAGGTCGGTGCGGTGTAGGTGCTCGGCTGGACGTACGGCTGGTACGGCGCTTCCTGCGGAGGCGCGGGGATTGCACCCGGACCAGGCACCACAACCGGGGCGACCTCGGGCGTCGGTGTGGTGCCACCCTGCTGCGGCGCAGCCTGTTCGGGAGTGGTCCCGCCCTGCTGCGGCGCGGTGTCGCTCGGGCTGGTGCCGCCCTGATGCGGTGCCGCCTGCGCCATTCCGGCGCCGAAGCCGACCGCGATGGAGGCCGCCACGGCCGCCGAGGTCAAGCCCATCATCACCGGCGTGCGGCGTTCACCGTTCTCGCGACGGCCCTGTGTGCGCTGTGATGGATCACCCATCGATACAACTCCCCTGTCATCCAGAACCCTCCCCCGAGCGCCTGGTCGTGCCGATTTCGTGCTGCGGTTGTTCGCGTGGCTACCGCTGGTGGTAGCACGTACAACCCGTCGACGGACACCCTGATCGGGCCGCCAGGCCGGACGGTGTCGCTGAGAACGTCAGCATCGAAGTAGACCGTCGGCGCCGTCCCCACAGGACGCACCGACCTTCCCCCGACAGCAGCATCACAACACTTACCCCCGACAAGCTCTGCCGCGACGTCCACCGATGCACCAATGTGGATCGGTGGCGTAGCGTCTCGGATTCTGACATGCGTGGGGCGAATGCCGCGAATCGGGGGCGCCGGGTAAGCGCCTCCCGGGACAAGATTCATTCATTCGGTTGACTCACCTGAGGCAGTGACCAACAGGAATCAGTTGATCGTCGCGCGCACCACGACCGCCGTGTCGTCGTCCACCACGACTGCGGTGCACGCGAAGGTGTTCGTCGGTCCATACACGGCACCGCTCAAGCGGTAGCCCGGGATGGTGATACTGCCGGACATCGCCCACGCCACGTCGATGGTATACACGCTGTGACCCGCGTTCTCGACGGTCGCGCGGTCGTCGTCGGTGAGACCGACGGGACGGGTCGACACGTCGGAGAACTCGGCGGCCTCACCAACCTCGCCATTGGCGGTACCGACACCGACAGCGTCGAACGTCGCATGCACCTCCGAGCGCAACGCATCGGTACAGGCCGAGGTGGCGACCTCTTCGCTGCCCTGCCGGCCCTGCATCGTCAGGTAGCCCTGCCAGATGACGACGACGAGAATCACCGTCACGACCAGCCCGATGCCGGCGCGCAGCGGTGTCAGCTCACGCCGGACGTCCGCCCATCGACCCTGCATGCGCCGTTGATACCACGTCGGGACCTCACCAGGGGACGACTTCGACGCCGCCAGCAGCTGTCCCGAGCATGCCGGTTGACTCCGATCACGGCGGAGTCGTCCCCCACCATTCGCACGAACGACAAGGCGGGAATCGCCTCGTCTGCCCCGTAGCGAATTCGATAGAGTCCGCCCCTTGTGAACATCAATCGAATCATCGCGGGCGCATTGATCGGTGGGGCCGCGGTCTTGGGTATTTCCGTCGGAGCCGGATCGGCAGAAGCCAAGATCGACCCGGGTCAATACAAGATGCAGTCGCGCGTCTACGGGTTCATTCCCTACCCCGACACGAACGTCAAGGTCGTCGGTAACCGGATGTATCAGGATTTCTACGGCGTCGGCCCGTCGAATTCCTCGACTTTCGAAATCGACCAGACACGCCGCGGTGGCATTACGTCCACCCTCACCACGCACCCTTTGATGCAGTGGTACGCACGCACCGAGTGGTCGAAGACCAAATCAGGCTACCGCGGCACGAACTACGTTCTCGGTGGCATCCCAGTCGCCGACTACACCCTCAAGAAGACTCGCTGAAGGTTCGTCCCCCGGGTATCGCCACATTCTCCGTACGTTTAGGGAGAGTCTGCCAAAACCCCGGGGGACAACTACCCGCCCTGCCGTCCCCGCAGAACGTTCTTCTGAATCTTTCCCGTCGACGTCTTCGGCAGATCGGCGAACACGATCTGCTTGGGAACCTTGAAGCGCGCCAGACGTTCTCGAGCGAACTCGATGAGATCCTCGGCCGTCAGCTCCGCGCCCCGACGTACCGTCACATAGGCGACCGGCACTTCACCCCACCGCTCGTCGGCGCGGGCCACCACCGCCGACTCGACGACGTCGGGGTGACTGTCCAGCACGCGTTCCACCTCCACCGACGCGATGTTCTCGCCGCCGGAGATGATCACATCCTTGCTGCGGTCGCGGATCTCGGCGTAGCCGTCGGGATGCATCACCGCGACATCGCCGGTACGCAGCCAACCGTCGATCGTGGCTGCGGCGGTGGCGTCGGGATCGCGGTAGTAGCCGAGCATCACGTTGTTGCCGCGCGCCACCAACTCGCCCTCGGTGGCAGCGTCCGCCGGGACGTCGGCGCCGTCCTCGGTCACCACGCGCAGCACACCAGCGGAGATGTTGCCGATTCCCTGACGCGCCTTGAGGATCGCGCGTTCGCTCGGATCAGTCGCATTCCATTCGGGTTGCCACTGGTTGACGGCGATCGGGCCGAACGTCTCGGTCAGCCCGTACAGGTGGGTGACCTCGATGCCGAGGTCGGCCATCCGCGACAGCAACGCCGGTGATGGCGGCGCACCACCGGTCGCGGCCTGCACGGTGTGCTCGAGGCGCGCGGCGGCGGGGTCCTCGGCGATCATTGTGAGCACCGTCGGCGCGGCGCTGAAGTGGGTGATGCCGTCGGCGGTGAGATGCCGCCAGATCTGAGAGGTGTCGATGGCGCGAAGGCACACATGGGTGGCGCCGGCCGCGGTGAGCGCCCACGTGAAACACCAACCGTCACAATGGAACATCGGAAGCGTCCACAGATAGTTCGAGCCCGGACCAACACCGGAGTGATACGCCATCGCAAGCGACTGCAGGTAGGCGCCGCGATGGTGGTACATAACGCCTTTGGGCCGCCCGGTGGTACCCGAGGTGTAGTTGATGGCGAGCAGCCCGCGTTCGTCGACGTCACGCCAGATCGGGGTGCTGGAGGTGGTGAGCAGCGGCTCGTACTGGTCGTCGGTGCCGCCGGCGATCACCACCCGGATGCCGACCGCCTCGGCGACCGACCGCGCCGTATCCGCGAACTCGTGCGTCGCCACCAACAGGCGTGCGCCGCTGTGATCGAGGATGTAGCCCAGCTCGGCTTCGGACAGTCGAATGTTGAGCGGCACCAGCACCGCTCCGGAGCCCGGTACTGCGTTGTGCATCTCCAGCATCACGTGACTGTTGGCGCACAGCGCCGCGACGCGGTCGCCCGGCCCGACGCCGAGGCCGGCCAGTGCCGCCGTCAGCTGCGATGCCCGTTGGTAGAACTCGGCGTAGCTGAACGTGCGGTCGCCGTCGATGATGGCGGTGCGCTCGGCGAACACCGCCGCAGCACGCGACAGAAACGACACCGGACTCAGCGACGCGAACGTGAAGTCGGCCGGCGCGGGTCGGTCCGGGTCCGTCATAGGTGCTCGACTCCTTCGTCGTCGCTCGCGGTTCGTCCCCCGGGTATCGCTTCCTCCGCCAGCGGCCGTCGGGGGACAAAGCAACACCCGGGGGAGGAACTATCCGACGACCCTTATGGCGGGGCGGTCGGCGCCAGGTAGGTGCGGGTCACGGCCGGCCAGTTCGCGATGGCCTTCTTGGCCGGCGAGACGACGACGGCGGGCGGTGGCCGGCGGACCGGCGCCGGTGGCGGGGTCGTCGGCACAGGGGGCGCCGCAGTCGTCTCCGTCGCCGTCCGCACCAAGGCCTGTACCTCGGCGGCCGTCTTCTCAAGGCGCGAAATTCGCGTACGCAGGTAGGTGTCGACCCGGATGAACTCCGACTGCAGCCGGGCCACGTCGGCTTCGAGACGTTTCGCCACGTCACGCTTCTTGCCCATCGCACGGCCCACCCTCGGTTGTCGCCTGGCCCTCACTCTACGAGGCAACCGCGGCAGACCCGAGGACATCGGGACGTGTCGTGGCCTCCACCCCTACACCGCGCTGGGCTCCCGACTCTCGGCTGCCGCCACCGCCCGGAAGTCCCGGGTGAAGTCGACCGTCCGCATCTGCGCGATGAACTGCGACGCGAAGCCCGGATACATGGTGGCATTGAAGCCGTCGTCGGTGAGATACCAACTGCGGCAACCGGAGTTCCAGGTGGTGTGCTCGAGCCGCTTCTGGATGGCGCGGTTGTAGGCGTCCTGTGCCGGTTGATGGACGTCGAGCAGCGTGAGGTCGCGGTCGCGGACCAAGCCGATCGCGGTGACGATCGCGTCGATCTGCGCCTCCATGTACACCAGCGCCGAGTTGTGGCCGGGTCCCGAGTTGGGGCCGAAGGTGAAGTACAGGTTCGGATAGCCCGACACCGCGAAACTCCGATACGCGTACGCGCCGCGTGACCATTCGTCGGCCAGCACCCGGCCGCCGCGTCCGCGGATCGGGATGGGCGTGCCCTGCTTGGACACCTCGAAGCCGGTGGCGAACACCAGGCAGTCGAAGCGCCGTTCGATGCCTTCGACGCTGCGCACCCCTCGTTCGCAGATCCGGGCGATCGGCCAGGTCACCAACGTGCAGTTGTCGGCCTGCAGCGCCGGGTAGTAGTCGCTGGTCATCAGCAGGCGTTTACAGCCGGCGCGGAAGTCCGGGGTCAGCTGTCGTCGCATCCACGGGTCGCGCACCTGTGCGCGCAGGTTCGCCTTGGCGACCGCCTCGATGACCCGAGTGAACGGCGAATTCCACACCGCGCCCACCGCCACCGACTCATGTCCCCAGAACCACAGCTGACGCGCGAGGTTCTGCGTGAGCGGGATGGCGCCGTATAGCCGTCGCGCCGAACCGGAGATGGCTCTGTCCAGCCGCGGCAGCACCCATCCCGGGGTGCGTTGGAACACGGTGACATCGGCACCGTCGCGGACCAGTTCGGGGATGATCTGCACCGCGCTCGCGCCGGTACCGATCACGCCGACCTTCTTGCCGGCGAAGTCGTAGGAATGGTCCCACGCCGCCGAATGCATGCGGTGGTCATCGAATTCGTCGATCCCCGGGATGTCGGGATAGCCCGGCGTGGACAGCGGCCCCGACGCGATCACCGCGGTGCGCGCGACGATCGGTTCGCGGTCGGCGATGTCGACGCGCCAGGTGCCGGCGGCCTCGTCGAACTCGAGGCCGGTGACGAGATGGGAGTAGCGGATGTGTCGGTCGAGACCGTGGTCGGCGATCATCGTGTCGATGTAGGCGAGGATCTCGCCGCTACGCGAATAGGTGTGCGACCAGTCGGGATTGGGTGCGAACGAATACGAGTAGAGACGGGACGGGATGTCGCAGGCGGCGCCCGGGTAGTCGTTGTCGCGCCAGGTACCGCCGGGCCGCACATCACGTTCCAGGATGACGAAATCGTCGTGGCCGGACTGCAACAACCGGATGGCGGTGCCGATGCCGGCGAAGCCGGCGCCGATGATGACCGTGGTGGTGTCGGCGACCACCGTGGTGCCCCCGTTCATGCGACCGGCTCGTAGGTCAGTTCCTTCGACCAACTGGGTTGAGGTCGCAGCAGGAAGCGTGGATAGTGGTCGGTCAGCTTCACCATGGTGTCGGCGAAGTAGTGATAGGGGCTGTCGCGGTTGATGACCCAGCCGGCGTGATACTTGAGGACCTGATAGGTGATGAGCCGGGTGCCGTTGCCGCGCTCGCCGTTCTTCTTGAAGCGCTTCATCGCTTCGTAGAGTCGTTCTTCCTTGAGGCCCATGTCGACGATGTTGTCGCGCATCTTGTTCAGCAGCGGAACATACATCAGGGCGCCGATGAGGACGCCCGGCGACGCGACGGTACCGACGGCTTCGATGACGAGTTTGCGAGCGCGGGCGTTGCCGATCATGTCCAGCGCGTGGAAGTCGACGGCCAGGTGGCGTGATTCGTCGGCATTGATCTTGCGGAACGCCTCGTGGCACACCGGGTCGTGCACCTCTTCGAGCAGGAACTTCAGCAGCGCACCGTCGAGCGCGACCTCGAGCATGGGGATCACCGTGCCCAGCACCGGCAACGACATCCGGTCGGCGAAGGTGTCGAGCCATTCGATGGCCAGCCGGATGTTGACGTTGGGTTCGGGCACCTCGTCGTCTTCGAGCATGCCCCACCGCCGCATCAGGGCCAGTTCGGCGTTGGCGTGTTTCTGTTCTTCGGCGTGGAAGTATCGGTAGATCTCGGCGAGGGTGTCGTCGGGGGCCTTCTTGGCCAGGGCCGCGAAGCCGCGGGCGCCGACGTTCTCGATCCACACCAGATCTGCCATGAATGCCTTGAGTTTCGGCTTCTGTTCGTCGGTGATCAGCTCGGCACCCGGGGCGTCCCAGTCGATGTCGGCGAGCGCCCATTGACGGTCTTTGATGGTCTGCAGCATGTCCTCGAGCACGATGGGCATGTCAGGCTCCTTTCGTGATGCGATCGGCAGGTTGGGTGGTGGTGGGTGCGAGTCGGTGCAGGATGCCGGCGCCGAAGGTGTAGGTGCGCGGCAGCAGTCGTTTGGTCAGCCAGATCGCTTTGGCTTCGAGTTGGGGCACCACATACAGGTGGCCGCGGTCGTTGGCGTCGAGCGTCTGCCGTGCCACCTGCTCGGGTGACCGGCCGCTGACGCGCATCAGGGTCTCGGCGAGTTTCTGTGCCTCCCCGGTGATCCGGCCGTCGGCGGCAACATTGGTCTTGACGAAGGTCGGGCACAGCACGGTGACGGCGAGGTCGGTGCCGGACAGTTCGGCGGAGATGGTCTCCGACAGCGCCAGCACCCCGGCCTTGCCGACGTTGTAGGGCGCCATGCCGGGGCCTGCGGCGAAGGCGGCGGCCGACGCCACGTTGATCAGTCCGCCTCGGCCGGATTCGCGCAGTTGCGGCAGGAAGAGTTCCGAGCCGAAGACCATGCCGCGCAGGTTGATTCCCAGCGCCCAGTCCCAGTCGTCGATGCCGATGTAGCCGACGGCGCGCCCGCCGATGCCGACGCCGGCGTTGTTGATCATCAGCGAGGTGGGTCCGCCGAGGAGTTCGGGTGCCCGCGCGGCCAGGGTGCGCATGTCGTCGGGGTCGGCGACGTCGCAGAACAGCGCCTCGGCCTGGCCGCTCCCGGAATCGCCGATGAGCCGGACGGTGTCGAGGGCGCGGTCGACGTCGATGTCGGCGCACAGTACCCGACCGCCGCGGGCGGCGAGTTCCAGCGCGAAGGCTCGTCCGATACCGCTGCCTGCACCGGTGACGACGGCGCGGGCCTGGTGTGATCGTTTACTGGTCATGTCGTGGCGTGATCCTTCTGCTGGGCGACGGTCACATCGACGTCTGCGGATGGACCGAAGGGCTGCCGGATGAACGCGGCGATCTGCCGCAGGGCAGGGGTGGCTTCCGGAATGAGCGCCGGAAGTGCTTGGAACACATGGGTTTGGCCCGGCCATTCCCGGAGTTCGCAGTCGCTGCCGGCGTCGATGAGCATCCGCTGCGCCTGCCGGGCGTCGGTCCCCAGCATCTCGGCGCCGCCGACATGGATGAGACTGCGCGGCATGTCATCGGCGCGTTCAAGGGCGAGTTTGAGCCGAGGCAGGTCGTCGGGGTGGCCTCGGGTGTAGTGCCGCACCAGTCTGCGTGCCGCCCGGGCGGAGATGAGCGGATCGGGGCCGTGTTCACGTTCGCGCAGTGCGGCGAGGGTCAGGGTGAGGTCGACCAGCGGCGACATCATCACCACCGAGCGGGGTTGCGGTCGCCCGTGCCTGACGTTCTCGGCCAGCAGATCCAGGATCAGGTGGCCGCCCGCGGAGTCGCCGGCGACGGTGATGTTCCGCGGCTGGTAGCCGATGTCCTGCAGCCAGGCGTAAGCGGCTTCCACGTCGTCGGCGGCCGCCGGAAACGGGTGCTCCGGGGCGAGCCGGTAGTCGACGGTGAAGGCGGGCATGCCGGTGAGATGGGTGAGGCGGGCGACGAGACCACGATGGGTGCGCGCCGAGCACACGGCATACCCGCTGCCGTGGACGTACAGGATGATCTGGCGCGACTGCTTCACGTCGGGTGGAAACACCCACTCGCCACGAAAGGTGCCGGTAGCCAGGCGCTCAACGCGCACGTGGTGCGGCGGTGGGCAGCCGATCAGCATGCCGGCGGCCACGATCATGCGCGAGGTCCGGATCTGCAGCGAGCCGCCGGGCAGTATCTCGGCGAACGGTCGGAGCGTCCGCCGAGTCACCCAGTTCGCGAGGCGAGAGGCCGATGAGGTTTCCGTCACACCCAGATCGCAACACTGACTGCGCCATCTGTCAATGGCACAATCAGTAATGCCTGGCTGGGCGGTCGCCGGCGGACATGCCTTAGGGTGGGGGCGCACCACGGAGGTCGGGAGGTATCAGGGAGATGGCGCGAGTGCCTTCGACGCGCTTGGCTCAGCTGACGACGCTGATCGAGCAACTGTCGGCCACACCCCGGTACGTCGGAAAACAGTCACGTGATCTCGAAACTGCGGTCGCCCGATTCCTCGCCGGCGCCACCCATCAGGCGTCACGCCAACCCGAGGTGGCGCGCTACCGGATTGACGATCTGGCGCGGGTCTCCGGGGTCACCACTCGCAACATCCGGGTGTATCGCGAGCGGGGGTTGCTACCCGCACCGCGCCGCGTCGGACGCGTGACGCTGTACTCCGACGCGCATGTCTCGCGCCTGGCGTTGATCAGTTCGATGCTGTCGCGCGGCTACGCCCTCGCCCATATCGACGAGTTGCTGACCGCCTGGCAGAACGGCGGTCAGATCGCCGACGTCCTGGGCCTCGAACACGACCTGACCGAGATCCAGGAATCCGGTGGGATGCGGAGCACTACGCTGGGCGAGTTGGCCGAGGCCGGCATCGATGACGATGCGGCCACCCGATTGGCCAAGTTGAACGTCATCACGATCATCGCCGACGATGAGGTGACGGTCGACGAGCCGGACGTGCTGAATGCGATCTTGCCGCTGATCACCGAAACCCGTTCGGCCGCAACGGTGATTGACGTCGTCGAGCGCGTGCACCCCGCCTTCGAGGCGCTATATCAGACCCTGGCCGAAGCCGCCGACACGCTGACCGCACCGGCCGGCGGCACCTCGGATCAACAGCTCACCGAAGTGACCCTCACTCTGATCCAACTCCGCGCGTTGGCCGATGCGGCCACCCGCGCCACGCTCACTCAGACGACGAACACACTGCTGGCACAGTCACTCTCGGATCAGGACGGCGGACCGACCGCCGACTGAGCAACGACTGTCCCCCAATCGGTGGACCCCGCAGTCCACCGGCACATCACCCGGTCGGCGGAATCCGCATCGGTGCCGACCGGAGCAGAGTCATGGGTGTCGCCGGAACGACCACCGCCCCGGCCCGAACCCAGGAGAACGATCATGAACACCACCACCCGCCGCATCGCCGCCGGAGCAGCCGTTATCGCCGCCACCGCGGGCATCGGATTCGCCGTCGCCGGAGCCGCCAACGCCGGCACCCTGCCCGTCACGCGTCCCGGCGAACCCACCATCGCGATGACCATCACGAACCACACCGACAAGCCCGAGTACCTCGTCGGTGCAACCACCGGGCAGTCCGGTCAGTGGGTGAATGCGCCGCAGCGTGTGCTGTATCCGGGTGCCAGCGAAACCATCACTGCCGTGGCCCCGTTCAGCAACTATCTGACGGCCAACGCGCAGTACAAGATCGGCCACGTCGGACCGACCGCGAACTACGAGATCGAGGACATGAAGGGCAACGTCAACACCTCGATGAGCGGCATCTGGGGCCCGCACGCCCAGAACTACTGGATGAGCCACACCATCAGCAGCCGCTACCCGAATGTGAACGTCGGCTTCGATCAGTGGTGAGTGGGCCGATGGGAGTGGGCGGCCCCTGGGGCGGTTTCGGCGAGCCAACTCACGCGCGGCCGGTCGATCACTCGTCACTCTCCGCCGTCGGCAGCCGCCACCCGAACGTCGCCGTCGGCGGTGCATCCTTGCTGTAGAGCCGCGCCGGCCGGCCCCCACCGACCCGCGTCGCCGGTGTGCCCTCCGGGGTGATCTCTGCGGCCAGCAGCGGCTGCACCCGACGGTTGAACGAATCACGCATCAACCGCCGCCCGAGGATGGCTTCGTGCAGCTCACGCAGCTCCGAAAGCGTGTAAGGCGGGTGCAGCAGGTTGTCCGGATCGGGCTGGTCCTCGTAGCGATCACGAAGGTTGTCGGTGGCGGCTGCAATGATCGCGTCGTGGTCGAACAGCAACCGCTCACCTGAGGCCAACTGACCGTGCGAGGTGAGCGGTGCGAGCTCACCGTCGACCTCGGACAAGTCCGCGGCAGGCAATGCCACGGCATGCGCGATCGAGATCGTCCACCCGCGAGGATCTCGGTCAGGATCACTGAAGACCGCCAACAGATGCGGTCGGACGTGGTCGGGCGAGAGCCCCAGTTTGAGTTCGAGAACCTCACGCACCGTCTCGTCGACGGTCCGCCGTTCACGGACGAACCGGCCCGGCAACGCCACACCTGCGGAGTCCGGATTTCGTTGGATCACCACGCACAACGAACCGTCGAGCACCGTGAGAACGGCGATGTCGACGGCGACATTGGGCCGCGGATAGTCGCTGAGGCGAGAAGTCGAACGTGCACTCACGACCCAACCCTATGCGAATGTCTGCGCAAAGTAGTATTCTCAAAATCGCGCAAAGTCACCGCCTCGGTCGGATGCCAGGTGGGAGGAAGGAATGACGATGAAACTCTCCGCCGCTCTCGACGTCGAGGTCGTGGCTCACGAGGCCGCCGACGAGGTCACCGTACTGCTGGAATTGCAGGCACCTGCCGCGCCGGGCACCGACCGTGCCCCCACTGCACTGCAGGTGGTGCTCGACCGCAGCGGGTCGATGTCCGGGCCGCCTCTCGAGGGTGCCCGCGCAGCGTTGGCCGGGGTGGTCGCGCAGCTCGATCCGTCCGATGTGTTCGGTGTGGTCACCTTCGACGACTCCGCCCAGGTCGTGGTCCCCGCCGCAACACTGGCCGACAAGCAACGCGCCACCGACGCGATCACCGCGATCACGCCCGGCGGCTGCACCGACCTGTCGTCGGGCTACCTGCGTGGTCTTCAGGAACTGCGTCGCGCCACTACCGCGGCCGGCATCCGCGGCGGCACGGTGCTGGTGATCAGCGACGGACACGTCAACCGCGGGATTCAGGAGCTCGACGAGTTCGCGAGTATCACCGCGAAGGCCGCCGCCGACGGCATCGTCACTTCCACGTTGGGGTACGGGCGCGGCTACGACGAGACACTGCTGTCGGCGATTGCCCGCTCCGGCAACGGCAATCACGTGTTCGCCGACGACCCGGACGCCGCCGGCAGCGCCATCGCCGGCGAGGTCGAGGGGCTGCTGGCGAAGTCGGCGCAGGCGGTGACGCTGACCGTGCGGTTCGTGCCGCAGGTTCAGGAGCTCTCGGTGTACAACGACCTACCCGCGCACCAGACCGCCGACGGCGAGGTGATGATCGAACTCGGTGATCTCTACGCGCTCGAGGAGCGCAAACTGTTGCTGCGGATGAAGGTCGACGGCCTCGCCGCACTCGGACTCGCGCAGATCGCGACGCTGGAACTGCGGTATGTGGAGACGGCCACCCTCACCGAACACACTGTGTCGCTGCCGATCTCAGTGAACGTGGTGCCCGGCGACGAGCTCGGTGACCGCGTGCCCGACCCGAAGGTGCAGTCCGAGCGGCTGTATCAGGAAGGGCAGGCGGCCAAGTTGGAGGCATCGCAGGCCTACGAGGCCGGTGATCTCGACGCCGGATTGGCGTCGATGCGCGCCTCCCGCGACCGACTGCAGGCGGCGTCCGCGTTGGCGATGCCCGAGGACCGCGCGGCAATCGACGCCGAACTCACCATGATCGAAGAGCTCAGCGTCGAGGCGCCCATTACCGGAGCCATCTATGCCTCAAAAGCCACCCGCGACTCCTACCACCTCGGCAACCGCAAGCGCGGCCGTCGGCGGGACTGATCTCGATACCCAGTAACTGCTGGTCGAGTAGCCCGCGAGCCCCTGGGCGAGCGAGCGTATCGAGACCAGCACCCCAACTGCAGGTCGATCTCGATACGCGACTCACTCCGTTCGCCGCTACTCGATCCAAGGAGTAGCCCGCGAGCCCCTGGGCGAGCGAGCGTATCGAGACCAGTACTCACACGCAATCCCCCAACAGGAGACCCTCCTTGCCCCTCTCTCCCGCCCAACTCAACCGCGCCACAGGCGTTCTCCTCGGCACCGCCGTCGGCGACGCCCTCGGCGTCCCGTACGAATTCGAGTCCCGCATCCTGCACGCAGACGAGGCCCCGAAGATGCTCGGCGGCGGCCTCGGTGACTTCGCGCCCGGCGAGTGGAGCGACGACACCTCGATGGCCCTGGCGATCGCCCTCGTCGCCGCGACCGGCGCCGACCTCACCTCCGACGACGCCCTCGACGCGGTCGGCGAGAAGTTCCTGCGCTGGTTCGACGCCGGCCCACCCGATGTCGGCACTCAAACCCGCGCGGTGCTCAGCGCGACCCGCCGCCGCCTCGACTCCGGTGAGCGGGGCGTCGGCCGCATCATGCGTGAGGAATCCCGGCGCTACGCCGACACCCACCCGCACTCCGCGGGCAACGGCGCCCTGATGCGCACCGCACCCGTCGCGTTGGCGCATCTCGACGACCGGGGTCAGCTCGCAGATGCTGCGCGTCTGGTCGCGTCGCTAACGCATGCCGATCCGCTCGCCGGCGATTCGTGTGTGCTGTGGTGTGAGGCGATTCGTGTGGCGGTGCTCGACGGGAGCATCGACGTCTTCGCCGGTCTCGACCTCCTACCGGCGGACAGCGCGGCGCAGTGGAGGCGATGGCTCGACGACGCCCTGGTCGGCGATCCGAAGGTGTTCGCACCCAACGGGTTCACGGTTACCGCTCTGCAGGCGGCCACAGCGGCGATCACCCAGACCCCGGCCGACGACGCGACGCACCTCGAACACGCGCTGTACGCCGCGATCCGGATCGGCAACGACACCGATACCGTGGCCGCGATCGCGGGTGGGTTGCTCGGGGCGAGGTGGGGTGCGGGTGCCGTGCCCGATGAATGGCGAGAGGCGGTGCATGGTTGGCCGCACGACAACGGCCATGCGCATGCCGCACGTGACCTCATCGCCCTCGCTGGTGCCATCGAGCCGGGCCGATGACGGCCCAAGAAACATGGAGAACTGACATCCACGCTGGTTGCAACCAGCGTGAATGTCAGTTCTTCATGTGGATGCGCGGGTCCGCGACTATCAACTCCCCCGCAGAATCGACGTCATCTTCTTCCCCTTCGCGACCTCGTCGACGAGCTTGTCCATGTACCGGATCTTCTGCATCAGCGGGTCCTCGATCTCCTCGACGCGATGCCCGCAGATGACACCAGTGATGAGTTCGGCGTTCGGGTTGAAGTCAGGTGCTTCGGCGAAGAAAGTCTTCAGGTCGGTTTCGTCGGCGATCACCTTCTCCAAGCCGGCGTCGTCGTAGCCGGTGAGCCAGGTGATCACCTGGTCAACCTCGGCCTTCGTGTGGTCCTTGCGTTCGGCCTTGGCCACATAGTGCGGGTAGATGCTGGCGAAGCTCGTGGTGAAGATCCGGTGCTCAGCCATGGTCGGACTCCTTCGTCGGGTGGGGATGATTCTGCCAGGCGGTTCGGCTACGCCACCCCGTCGGCGGAGGCCGGGCGGTAACGCCTGATCACACATCGCCGATATGACTCACGTCACACCGTCCAGCTGATTCGCGCCCGCCCCCGGGAGTACTCGTGATGCGATCACCCCGCCACGCCACCACACGCAGCGCACGGACCGCGCCGCGTGAACCGCACCGCGCGGGTCGATGGCGAAGCCGCGCACTGCGCGCATGTGTGATCGCGGCGGGAGGCGTGATCGTGTTCGCGACCGCAGCGGTCGCTGCCGATGCCGCTCCGCAGAACCGTACCGTCATCCAGGGGCCGCTGTATTCGGTCGCCGACGGCCCACTGTGTGGCGGGGTGATGAGCCTGCTGGCCGCACCCTCCACAACCCGCGCCAAAGCCACGTCGATCCAGTTGACAGGCGGGTTCTTCGGAATCTCGGGCACCACCGCACCGTGCCTGGTGGGCGTGACCATCCAGTGGCGCAACCGCACCACCGGCGAAGCTGGAGCCGAGCACGGCTGGGTAGCGGGCACGATGATCCCGTCGACCATCACCCGCCTCATGCACGCTGCGCCGGTAACCGGTTCCGGCGTGGTGGAACTCAACCTGCAGCCGCATCGTCCATACCTGCCGCTGCCGCCGGTCCGCGTGCAGGTGCCGTGACCGCCCACGTCCGAGCCGTTATAGGAGAGCCCATGTCGATACGCCGAACGATCATTGTCGCCGTGCTGGTCGCGGCCGCGACCCTACTCACCGTCACGGTAGCCACGCCGGTGGCGTCGGCGACTCCTTCGGGCGGCACTCCCGCAGCCGGGACCGCCGGACGTGGATTGTGTCTGGATCTGACGTCGTCGGAAGTCACACGGGGTTTGCGCGAGATCGGGCCTCCGCTTGGCCGTCGGGACCTACGCTGGGTTGCCCGGAGCGGTTCCATGGCGCGGTCGACGGATCGCACCCCGAATTGCCCGCCGATCATGTGGGCCACCTTCGACACGTCAGGCGGCACGGCGTCATCGCCGGTGGCGGTGTTGTTGTTCCGCCCCGGCAAATACCTCGGCGTCGCCAACCGACCGACCGGCTACACGCGTGTCACCGGATTCACCCCGGTCAGCGTCACCGTCACCTACCGGTGGCCGCGGCCCGCCGATGCCAACGCCAACCCCACCGGCGGCCCGGTGTCATCGGTGTTCTTCCAGGTGTTCGACCGGGTGTTCCGGTTCGGAGAGTTGCCGCCGGGGGTTGGCTGACAACCGTGCACGGCGGCCCGAACCCGGGGTCGCACAAAACCACTCGCGGTCAGCGCGCTCCGAGAGTTACTGTGCTGCCGTGTCCCAGTACCCTGCGATCGTTTCCCCGGGCGAGCAGTTGCGTGATGTCGTGCACGATGCCGGGCTGACGATCGACGATGCCGCTGCCCGACTCGGAGTGTCCGCGGATCGGCTCGCCAACGTCATGGCGGGCCGCGAGCGCATCACGCCGGCTCTGTCGCGACGGCTGGGTGACTTGCTCGGGCAGTCGCCGACGTTCTGGGCGAATCGGCAAGCCGAGCGTGACCGGCGGGTCGAGGAGGCGGCACGGGCTGTCGCGGGGTGGTCGGCAGGATTGAATCAGCGCCTTGCAGATCGGTAACGCCGACCGCGTCGACACCTCGGTCAGTGCCCCGCAAACGCTTCCGCCAACCACCACGACCCACCGTCGTCGGCGATCTTCGCATCGATGACGAGCGGCCGGGCCGTACCCGCTTCCCGGTAGCCGTTCACCCAGGTCCGAACCGCGTCCAGATCGTCGACGCTCCGCACCGTTACGCCCTCCGCTCCGAATCCGCGAGCGATCGAGGCGATGTCGGTGTCCGGGAAGGTGACCGTATCCTGGTCGCCGTCGGTGAAGTGATGCACCTCGGCGCCGTAGGCGGAATCGTTGTAGACGATCACCACCAGCGGCAGACCGAGGCGGACCGCGGTGTCGAGTTCGGAGATGCTCATCAGGAAGCCGCCGTCGCCGGTACCGAGCACGGGTAGCCGATTCGGTTGGGCGAGTGCGGCTCCGATCGCGGTATAGAGGCCAAGGCCGATGGACTGGTAGGCCTGGGTGAAGCAGAAGCCGTTTTCATCGGGCACCGACAGGTGCGTGGACGGGTAGCCCATGAAGTTGCCGGAGTCGATCGCCAGCACCCGGTCGGCGGGCAGGATCTCGTCGAGCGCGTTGGTCAGCGCCCGCGGATCGATGCGGTCGTCGGTGGAGATTTCGTCGACCGGAACATGCTGCCAGCGTGATGATTCGGTGATGCGGGAGCGTACGTCATCGGTCCGGTAGCGCGGCGCCGGCGCAGTGCCGACACGTCGGATCTCGTCGAGCACGTCGGCCGCGGTCAGCCCGCAGTCGCCGACCACGCCCAGCGCGACCGGCCGGTGCGCACCGATCGCGTCCACGTCGTCGTCGACCTGCACTACCCGAGTGTTGGCGCCGATCAGCTTGCCGTGGCGCATCGTCCACTGATTCAGCGCGCATCCCCAGCCGACGATGAGGTCGGCGTCGGAGATCAGCTCGGCGGTCGTCGGCGACGAAAAGCCGCCGGAGATACCGAGATCGAACGGGTCACCGGCGAACAGTCCGTTGGCCACCGCCGACGTCGCCACCAACGCGCCGGTGGTCGCAGCCAGCGCCGCGATCACCGGGCCTGCGGTGCGCGCGCCCCGACCGGCCACGAACACCGGCCGCTGCGACTCCGCGAGCAGACCCACCAGGTCACGAACCGCGCCGACATCCGGCCGCACCCGCGGCTGCTCGAACCTCGGCGAGACCGGCCCGTCCGCCGACGCCGGCAACGCCGCCACGTCGATGGCCACATTCAGCACCACGGTCCGCCGTTGCGTGACCGCAGTCCGGTACGCGCGCACCACATCGGCGGCGACCGAGTCCGCCGAGTACACCCGCTCGCTGACCGCGCCGACGCTGCGCACCAACGCTTCCTGGTCGATGCGAAAGTTGGAGCGCAGGGCGGCGGCAGGGCTGTCGGCGGTGAGCACAATCATCGGGGTACGACTCTTGGCGGCCTCGGTGATGCCGGTTATCGCGTTGGTGAGCCCGCATCCCTGGTGCAGGGACACGATTCCCACGCGCGACGACATGCGGGAGTAGGCGTCGGCCATCGTCGCCGCGCCGCCTTCGTGGCGGGCTGCGGTGAACGGCACCCCACCGGCGCGCAGGGCGTTGGTCATCACGAAGTTGCCGCTGCCCACCACTCCGAAGCAGTGTCCGGCGCCGAGGTCGGCCAGCACGCGGCCGACGACGTCGGCGACGGTGGGTCCGTACGTGCTCACGCACCCGCCTTGTCCACCACAGCCAGCACCCGCGACGGGCTGCCGGTGCCGCCGACGATGGGCAGCGGACTCACCACCAGCATCGCGCCGGTGGCCGGCAGCGCGCCGAGGTTTCGCAACGAGGTGAGGCCGTACTTGTCGTTGCCGAGGAAGTAGTAGTGCACGGGGAAGACGGGGTCGAAGCCGCCGGCCATACCGGCGTCCACGCCGACGGTTTCCACGCCGAGGCCGGTGATGTCGCGCTGGGTGGCCAGCCATTCGGCGCAGTCCACGGCGACACCCGGGGTGTGTGAGCCGGTGTCGTCGGCGTTGAGGAACTCCTCCTGCGACCCGCCGCGCGTCTCCCATCCGGTGCGCAGCAGCAGCCACGCGCCGGCGGTGAGCTGGCCGTAGGTGGTCTCCCACTCCTCGACGTCGGCGATGGTGAGCAGGTAGTCGGGGTTGTCGGCGACCTTGGCGGTGAGGTCGATGACCGCGGCCGGCCCGATGAGTCGCTGCACGGGGATCTGGGAGACGTCGTCACCGTCGCGGCCGGTGATCCAATGGACCGGTGCGTCGAGGTGGGTGCCGATGTGCTCACCGGTGTGAATGTTGTTGTGCCGCCAGAACGGGCCGGGCTCGTTGTAGGCGCTGACCTCCTCGAGGCTGAAGTCGATCAGGTTGACGAACGGCTCCGGCAGCCGCAGCGCCGGAGTCTCGGCGCTGAGCGGGGTCGTCAGGTCGATGACCTCGAGGTCGCCGGTGGACAGGGCGGACAGGAAGGTCGAGATCGTCGGGGCGGGCATGAGGTCCTCTCGTCGGTGCCGGGGCGGTGCTTCCTCCATTGTGTAACGACAAGACGATCGTTGGGCGCAGGCTTCGTGTCGGACCCGTCTGTTAGAAGTCAGCCATGGAGTCGGGGAAACTCAGCATGGATGATGGCACTGATAGGCGGCCCTCGGTCGTTGCCCAGGAGAAGGCCACGTCGGGCAGTACGCGACGGCAGTCCCGTGACAGCGAGCGAGCGATCCTCGGCAGATCGCCTGCCACGCTCGGACGGTCCAAGAGACAGGAGTCGGGCCTTACAGTCGCGGTCTTTCTCATCATGGCGTACACACCGACGTGGGCAACATTGGCCGGCGTCGGCTATGCGGCTGTTCGCTTCTCGATCGACCCGTACGCGGCGGTTCTACCCATCTCCGTTTCGACGCTGGTCTCTGTGTACCTGCTTCTTCGGCTCGACGGCCAAGGCAGCCAGATGGACGTCTTCAAACGCGCGATTACTCTCGACCCGAAGTACCTTGTGATGCATAGCGCTCGTTGGTTGCGGGTTCTTCGTGCGGTGCTTGCGGCGAATTTCGTTGTGTTGACTGCAACCACGATGGCCTTCGCGAGTGTCTACGTTTTCGGTGGCCAATTGCTCTTCGGCGCAGCCATCGCGTTCCATCTCGCTCGAGAACACCAGCGAAGCCTCGGACCCGCGACCCGCCTTCTGGTCACCACATATGCGGTCGTGCAGACCTCGCAGATCGCCTTTATCGTCGCCGCCGCCGCTTTGTTCCCGGCAGGATGGCGCGCGGCCGTGGCGGCGTTGACAGTGGCCGCCCTGCTCGCGCTCGAACCGCGACTTTTTCATACGCAGCTCGGGGTCGCCATGACTGCGGACTCGGCCAAACAGCAGATCCTGAAGTTGAACAAAGCCTTGATGACAGCTGGGCACGGTAGCCTGATCTCGGATCCCCCACCTGCCTGAATCAGAGCACAACTCTATCGCTCATGTCCGAAGTAGAGTTCAGCGCTCTGCGCCCGCCAAGAGCATCACCGACGATCCTGACGCACCCTGGCCGACTACCTCCCCGACTACCTGGCCGCCACGCTACTACCCGACAGCATGGACCGGTTCACCACCGAGGCCACGCTGCTCCTGTTGTTCTTTGCCGCCACCACCGATCCGGACGACGAACTTCCATTCGAGACGATCGCCGACCTGAGTCCCACGGCCATCGACATTGCGCGGCGCGCGATCAGCCGGTGAGTTCGGCTCAGTCCGCCTCGATGTCTCCCGGCTTCCAGGTGCCGTCGAACCAGGCCTCCAGCGGTCCGTAGAGCCGAAGCAGCGTGAACCAGCCTTTGCCCGCAACGGTCTGGACCCAGTTCGTCGCGAGTTGGGCCGGCTCGTCGGGGCCGAAGACGATGTCGACGGAGCCGTCGTCGTTGTAGACCAGCGCATCACGTTTGCTGCTGCGGCCCGGCAACGGCTGACCGGTCTGCAATTCGGATCTGGTCTGTGGGTCGTAGACCGTCACCGACCAGAAGTCGGCCGCGGGAGCGCCCGCCGGCAGACGCATCCGGTAGGTCTTCGCGCCGTCGAGCGGTTCGCCGTCCGCGTCGAGGGTCGCGTAGGCGTACTGCGACCCCTTCCCCACCATCTTGAGCGCCATCGCCGGCGTGTTGACGGTGGCGAGGTAGAAGAATGTGGTTCGCCCGTCCAAGAATCGGCCGCCGGCTCCTTGGTCGCGGAGAAACTGGTGGTCGCCGCCGGGGAACGGGTTGAGCCAGCGCCGATCCGGGTAGATCTGGAACCCGTCTTCGCGAGGCCGGAATCCCAAGGCGCGCGCCGTTCCGTTGCCGACCGCGACCGCGTCGGTGAGGATCTCGCGCATGCGCTCGTCGGGGGCGAACGGCGCCTCTTTCGTGATGCCGATCGAGGCCAGTAGGCCGCGGGTCTCGGCGTCGATGACGCCGATCGGCTCCTTGGCGATGACGTGCGCGACTTCCTCATAGAACGTGAAATCGTTGGCGTGCACTGTGTTCATCTCTTCACCGGACGCCGACGTCCACTCCATCGCGGGGGGATCATTGCGCTCTGAGAACGGATACACCTTGACGCCCTCGGTGAACATCGTGACCGCGGCATCGGCCTTACCGTCAACCAAGAATCCGCGCAGGATCAGAAGATTCACGGCGCTGGGGGATTCGGCGACGAACCAGCCATCCGGCCGCTCGCCGTCGTAACCCGGTGGGACGATCAGATAGGTGCCGCCGGCGCCCCGATCAGGTCCGGGCATCCCCATGTCCACCACGAACCGAAACCAGGCGTCATCCACAGTGCCCGGGCCGCATCCGGGCGGCACCTCGACAACGGTCGCGCCGTCACGCTCCAGGTCGAGCATCGCGAAGGCATACACCGTATCGGAGTTGCCGGTCAGAAACAGCGGATTCGAATCGAGGAGCCGGTCGGTGATGCCGCCCTTGTGGCACGCATCCATGCCGAGTTGCAGCATCCCGCGGCGCAACCCTTCCAGCGAGGCTGCGGGGATGCAGTTGAGGAACGCTTCCACGCCGCGCAGGAAGTCGAGATGATCGAACAATGTCTGCGTCGTCTCCGGAGTGGGCACCCCGTCGGCGAACTGGAGTTCGCCGATACGCGTTGACACCGTGTCGGGCGTCATGATGCTGCTGGGGATCGGCGTGTTGTAGCCCGCCATCGATTCAGACTCGCCTGTCAACTCATGCTCCTTGCTACCCGTCGAGCCGCCGAGGTGGCTCACCATCACTCGAATGCGAACGACCCGGCGCGTGCAACTGCCCGGAGGCGAGGTCCGTCGATGTGAACAAGATGACTCTAGCGTCGATCATCTGCCGACGCGCTGAGTTCGGGCCGGTCCGCTCGGGCTCACGAACGTCGCACAGGGCACGGTGAACACCGGCCGTATGCCGACGGAACTCGGTATGAAGGCAAGATGATTCGTCCGTGTCCTCGAATCGTTGGAGAAAGCAATCGTGGATTTCGTGAGCGAGCTTGCTGAGGAGAAGACGCACGGCGCCGACGTGCACACATCGAGTATGGGAGTGGATCATGAACTGGCTTCGGCGTCTCGGCGCGGTCTGGTGTGTTGTTCTAGCCTGGCCATCGCTTTGATCATCGCGGTTCTGATCGTGTGGGCGATGGTGACCTATCTGACGCAAAACGCAGTCGTGCTGCCGGACGTCTGCCCATCCGGCAGCCCCTGGTAGCCGTAGCCGTCATCGATAGTTGCCGACCCGCGGCTTGGTGTGCCCGACCTCTCTTCCAACGGTGACGGGTAACTCCAGCTCGACCTCGGACTCACTATCTACAGCGAGCCCGTCACTACACGCAGTGCCGGGCTCCTTCCGGTGACCACGGAGACAACAGCAGATGAGCTACGGTGCAGCACATGTCCGAGGTTGGTATTCGCGCACTCAAGCAGGATGCGTCAGCGGTAGCCGCTAACGCGGCTGCCGGTGAGACCGTGATCATCACCGACCGAGGCTGGCCCGTCGCGCAGTTGACACCGATTCCCGCGTCGCCTTGCAGGGCTGATCGCGTCGGGGCAGCGCGTCCGCCGCGGCGTGACATCCGCGACCTCGAATTCCCACAACCAGGCCCGGACCTGTCACGCGAACTCGCCACCATGCTGACACCGAGCGGTACTGACGGGAGGTCTGGTACGTCGACACCTCGGCGCTGAATCATCGCGGAAGTCGAGACCCCGGCGTTATACCGCTGGATCACCGACGCGAATCCCGTACTGATCTCCTCTGACCTCGCCCGCACCGAGCTGCTTCGAACTGTCCGTCGTGCCGCAGATGTCCGAGCCGAACAAGCTCGCGCGGTACTAGATTCACTTATCCTCAGAGCCGTCACCACCCGAGTATTCGACCGCGCGAGCCACCTGGATCCGGACAGCCCTCGCATGCTGGATGCAGTGATGCGACAAGGTGGATGCCACGTGCGCTGACCCGTCGCGTGGCTCCTCGACGCTGGCGCCAACGTTGACTGGGCGAATTGCTGAACCGACTTCACCCACGCCGGCGCTGCGACTCAGACGAACAGGGGCACCGGCGAGTGCGGTGCCGCGCCGGGGTAGCGGTCCGCGACCTTGTTGAGTTCAAACTGCATGTAGAGCAGGTTGGTGCTGAACACAAATGCGAGCAGCCAGCACAGCAGCGGCGAGCAGGTCTCCGGGAGCCCTGCCGCACGTTGCGCGTTGCGGATGCGCGCTCCGGCATTGTGGTAGCTGATGAGCGGACCGATGACGGTCCACCCCAACAAGAGAAGTACCAGCATCGGGCCGACTACAGGGATCTGACGGCGGCGGTCGAACTCGGCCATCTCCTTGTGAATCTTGTAGTACCAGACGAAGTAGTAGATCCCGAGGGTGATGAGCGGCAAACCGATCCACACCGCGAACGGGTTGCGGCGCTTCACAGCGAGACCAGATGCAACTGCTCCACCGGCCTGGTTTGTCGGAGGATGAGGCGAGAAACCCGCGGAGCCATCATGCACCGGGTTCGTTGCTCCCATAGAGGCCGAGCCGTCAGGTCCCGCCACGATCGGCGGCTGCGGCTGCTGAGGGACTTGCGGGGTCGGTGGAATATCCGACGGTTCGGTCATAGTGCACTCGATTCAGGTTTCCGCCACTCGCTCACGCTAAGTCGGTGGACTGGTCTTTTGTGGTTTGTGCCGTCATTTTGCACGTCTTGTGTACTGCGACCGCCGATGTCTCGGAGGGCGGTCGCGGCAAGGTTCCGCCAAACGAATGAACGGTCCACCCGGCCAGCTCCATGGTGACTGTGGCCCCTGAGCTGCGACTGCGCACCGTAGTCTCGGCAAATGGACCACGCCGAGGCGGCTGCGACGCTAAGCGACTTTTTGCATGCTCCGGTGTTCAGCAGAACCGAGGTACTCGCCAAGGTGTGCCCGGTCCCCAAACAACCTGGTGTCTACGGGTGGTGGTTCGATCGCGCGCCGTCGGCAGCCATCAACCCTGCCGGCTGTGAGAACCGCGACGGGTGGACCCTGCTGTACGTCGGGATCAGCCCGAGTCGACCACCCAGGAATGGGAAACCGCCGAGCGGCCAAACCATCCGACGACGGATAGTCAACCATTGCCGGGGACGCGCGGCGACATCGACGCTTCGCTTATCTCTCGGTTGTCTTCTCAGCAACGAGCTCGGGCTGCAACTACGGCGGGCCGGAACGGCGGGAAAGAGACATTTCGGGCCCGGCGAACTGGTTCTGAACGAGTGGATCTCCGAGCACGCACGCGTTTCCTGGATCGAGCACGAAGAACCTTGGATGATCGAAGACGAGCTGATCAGCACACTGGACCTACCGCTCAACCTCCGTGGCAACGAGACGCATGCGTTTCATCCGACGCTGGCCACGGCGCGTGCCGACGCACGACGCCAGGCCGACGATTTGTGGTCTCGTGGAGTCACGTGGTGAACGTGCAACTCAGCGGCAGACACTTCGGTCGTAGGAACAGGCAATGCCGGCTACCAGCCGCACCCCTTCGCGTCGGGTTTGAAACACAAAATTCGTCCCACCACCGTGCGCGTGAAGTTCGATGGAACCTAGCTCGACGCCGGTGCGTCCTACAGACGGTGAGCCCGACGGCGGCAGTTGGTATTATCCACGTCGGCTCAGGTATTTGTCAGTTCCGTGGCCGTCGGGGGTGTAGATGACGAAGTTCAGTATGGATACCGGTGCCGTAGAAGGCGCGGCGACCAAGGTCGACGGGCTCGCTAGCGAGATCCGCGGCCTTGAGCTGACAACCAAGATGTCGTCTCTGGGGACCGCGATCCCGGATACCCCCAACTGCTCATCACCGATCAAAGCCGTCGCGGACGGCGCGGACGCCACCATCGGCAAGTCGGTCAGCAATTGCGGCGGACAGGTTGAGGCCTTCGCGGCGCTGGCCCAGACGAGATGATGCGATCGCGTTTGAATCGGACCGGATCACCAAAAAAGGCCACGAGTTGGACGTCACAAGCATTATCGCGAAGCATACGGATGCTTGGTAGCCCGCTCGGGGGAGCCCTGATTTCGGCAAATCCCTGGAACCGATCGCCGGGTTGGCGCGTCCTAGTACTGGCATCGCGAATCACACTGAGCAATGACTGGCGGGGGCATCATGACTACACCAAACTCTGACGTCGTACTGGAACCAGCCGAGCTGGAAGCGGCGGGGGCAACGATTGCCGGCTTCGGCGAGTCGGTGTCCGGTCTGAATTGGGGTTCGCACGGCACGCCCGCCCCTACTGGCCCATTAGCGGGCTTCGAGGTCGCGACCGCGGTCGAAGGGTCCGCCGTGGCCGTGGGGCAGGCGGTGTCCACGATCTCGGGCAGATGTGAGCAGTTTGCCGGGGCACTTCGTGCAGGAGCACACGCGTTTGTTGTGTCAGATGAGATAGCTGCTGGGCTGTTGACATCGCTCGGTGACCTCAACCGTCAGCCCGAGGCGTGACTGGTGACCCAGAAGACTCGTTCAATCGTCGAACATGCAGATCTCAGCGAACTGGGAGCCGCTGCTAACGCCTTGAAACCGGTGAGTGACGGCATCAGCCGAGCGGCCGACGACTTGCATCGAACGATTCATGGACTCGACTGGAAAGGTCAGTCCCGGGTAGACGCCACGGGACGCGCTGACAGCGAAAAGACGCAGATGCACCGGGTCAGCAGTGCAGTGGATGCGCTCAAAGCAGCCTTGGCCGGCGGGCAGGCGGCGATGGCGCCGATGGTCGAGAACCTGAAATCATCGACTCGGAATCTGGAGGCGGCGAGCTACGAAGTCAGTAACGACTGGGCCGTGACTGACGGATATGAGTACGGCCTCGCGGAGGCTTTCGCAGCCGGTGATCCGGCTGAGGAAGCACGAATCGCGGAGCTGAAGCGTCAGCGGGCTGAAGAGGCGCAGAACGCAACAGTTCGGCTGACCCGTCTCGCACAGGAGCTTGATGCGGCAGACGCCGCGTGCGCGCAAGCAGTGCGTGAGGCGAACGACGAAATCGGTTCGACGGCACCTGTGGCGGCAGGCCTGCTCGGCAGGCAGGGTACCTCGGACTTGCAGGCGCTGCGGACGGCCACTGCAACTCCGGAGCAACGGGCTCGATTGTTTGCGGCCACGCAGTTGACCCCGGACCAGCTCGAAGCGCTGCGGGAAGGGCGCCCGGCGTATATGTCCCAAGGTCAGTTCGATTACCTGCAATCGGTGATGAAGGGCCTCGACGGGGTCGGCTTGGAAGAAATGGGAGACATCGAAAAGCACGCCCCCGGACAACTGGGTGACGCAATTCGGTTGATGTCCATTCCCAACCTTAAAACCGCGTCAGGCGAGAAAGGCGGTATGGGGCAGCTGCCCATCAGCGTCCGAACTCTCTTGCAGGACAGTCCCACTCGCTTGGACACAGCGGTTGTGGGGCCCACAATTCAGACTTTCACCGATGTGCCGCGGTTGAATGACTTCCGAACGCTCAACACGATACTGAGCCATGGTGACCAGGGCTTTCGACTCGGAGCGGACGTCGACCGAGGGCTCCTGAAGCAGGCGAGTGAGATCAGCGGCAACCTCAGCCCCCGTGGATCCGACGCCTACTACGGAACCTATGACCACCGGATCGACAGCGGCGAACTCCGCCAGACCGTCGATGCGATGTTCCACAACGCCTCGGGGGACCATCAAGCTGTTGCTGACTTTCTCACCGGCGACAACATGGATGTCACGGTTACACCAGGAAATCACTACAACGCCGACACGCACGTCGTCAATCTCTTGGACACAAAGTGGGAATCAGATGAGCTGGGTGCGAAGTCGGTCTTGGGTTGGATGGGTGACTCTGCCGGTGCACCCGGGTATGAGGGGGAGGCGGCGGGCCGATCGATGTCGGCGCTCGCGGACCTCATGGTTAAGAACCATGATAGCCTCGCACACATCTCGGTTGGCGATGATAAGTATTCGTCCTTTGGCCAACTCAATCCCGAGCTAGCGCAGAGCATCGCGCGAAGCGCGTCTCCGTTTATCGGCAACTTTGTCGATGCACCGGATCAAATGCTCGTTAACCACCATGCGTCGGAAATGAGTTCAACCGAAGACTTTGCGAAGTTTGCGGGGCTACTCGCAACGGATCAGACAGCTGGTGACATGGTCGTACACAGTTCCTCAACCTGGGAAAGCTATATGGCCTATGAGTTTGGTGAGCAACCGGACCGGTCCGGACTAGGTGTTACGGCTGGCTTTCTCAACCGCGGGATGGAGGATGGCATCGGCGATGCCGAGGCAACCCTGAAACAGAACGAGGAATGGCAGCAGACGGTCGACTACGCACGTAGAAGTGACCAGATCGATGGCGTACTGGGGCTGCTTCAAGGTTCAGGGATTCCGGGCCTGGCGGATGCTGCGACCCTTGCTGGCCCGGCCATCAAGAGCGAGGAACTCGGACTGCCTCCAGGAGACCCAGGTAACCGGCCTGTATGGGAGGATCAGATTGACAGCTATCGCGATAGCCACTCCGATTTGACGGACGGCACCGCGCGTAAGTATCAAATGCTGGCGCCTTTTGCGGAGAATAATCCCGAAATCGTCGATCGTTCGTGGAATGGCGACGGATACGGCCCCATCGACTTCTTTGACGAAAGTGGCCGCCCTGATTGGAAAACAATTTCAGCGAACCAGTCTAGGTTTCACACATTCTTCGACAACACTACTCTGGGGGACGCCGCCGAGGCATACACCGACAACTACTCGGGAGAGGTCGGAGGATCACGTATCGATCGCAATGGACAGAATGATCCGGGGAGTGTTGATGCTGCGCCGCGCTAATGCTGGGCGACTGCTGCCGCTCACTGGTTTGGGTATATGTAGTGCGCTGCTACTCGTCGGTTGCGGTGGTGGTACGTCGAACCAGTTGGCCAATGACGACGCCTCTGTTTCCCCTGAGACCAGCACGCCAGCATACGAAAATCTGCAGATGCGTGTCAGATGGTCAGAGGGTGCCGAATCTCTCGCTACATCAGAAGCAACCTTTTTGCGCGCGGTATTCGAGTCTGATGCAATCGCAACGGTCGAGGGCTCCTTGGCAGCGGCGTTCCCTGGCTACGCTGACGCGCTGGCTGACCCCGACACGATTTCCCGGTATGAGAGTAGCGGGAGTCCGTCGAGGAATCATACCATCGACTACCGGGCGAAAATTGCCGGTATCGACGAGACAGCAGGGCGTACTGCAGTTGCACTGGTGTGCTCGGCTGGGCGAAATGCCTTTGCCGACGGTGAATTCCCACCGATGATTTCCGCGAGTGATCCGCCAAAAGGGACCGAGGCAAACCCAGGAGTGATGAAGGTGTTCTTCGAGCGCGGCGAGGTGGCACCTCCCGAGGGTCAGCGCGGAGACGCGACAGTCCCCGGCGCAAACGTATTCGGTGACTGGAAGGTCACCGAGATCCAGCGGGTGTGGGCTAGCGACGCTCCAGACCGGCCAGACCCACGTCTAATCTGCGGAGATTTGGGCGACCTGACCGAGCCAGGAAGTTCCCGACCGGGGTGGAGCGCCGCCAGCGGAGTTTGAGAGCCCGTCGCAACTACTCGAAGAATTCTGTGTTGTGTTCGGACCCAGTGACGGCTTCAACTATGCCTATAGCGAGAAAGGGGGTGGATCAATCATTGACCGGAGTGAGCAGCCTAGCCCGAGTGACGCGAACCAGCCACGCTAGACCTCCCATGATGACTTCCACCGTTTTGATCGCAACGTTAATGGCGATAGTAGCCGGCACAACGGCTTGCGGGACCGCGTCCGATGCTTCGAGTGAAGATGAGGATTCGTCGATAACTGCCAGTCGCGAAAATTGGTCGCCGATCGCAAACGTCCATGTTGATTGGACGTCCGAAGGAGGTGAAGCCCTGACGACGTCGGACGCAACCTTCATCAGAGCAACGTTCGAGGCTGATGTAATCTCTGCACTCACTGGCGATGAAGCTGAAGCCTTTCCAGGATTCAGCACTTCGATGAGGGACCCTGATGCACGCCGTCTCTATGAAACAGGAGGCGGCCTACTCAAGCGATATGAGTATGACTATTGGACTGCTATTTCGCGCATCGAAAATCGCGCAGGAGACGCCGTGAACGCGCGTGTATGTTTTTGGTATACAGAACGGGCGCAAGGATCGCCTCTACCCTCGGTGACCGACGGAGCAGATATGACCGGTCCGGGAGTGAGGGTCATCGACTACCAGCGCACTGGCGAGTCGCCGCCAGACAACCAGCGAGGACCCAATGCTTCACCGAACTCAGATGTGTTCGGCGACTGGTACGTATCAAGCATCCAGCGCACCTGGGCGGACGGCGATCCGAATAAACCTGTACCAAGCAAAGAATGCCCGGAGATGTCACCACCACGAGCACTCAAAAGATCCTCGCCTGGCTGGCCTACCCAATATGGTGAGTAGCCAGGGCTTTCTGGCCGGCTCTGGAAAACGGTGCGATTCGAGTTGCCGTCCACTGACCGGCCGCCGGCCGCCGGCCGCCGAAGAACGCTGATCGAAGGAGTATTCGAATGCACGCCCCTTACACCGAACACCAGACAAACCCGCTAGCACCGACTGGACCGGGTGTCGGGGACCTGCCCGCAGCATAATTCGGTGCCGAAGAGCGACAGCCTGGAGGTTTCGTGGCCGGTGAGAAGGATTGGTCCCGCAGAGAGGTAGAGCTATGTGTGGCGGAGTACCTCCACATGCTTACGTTGCAGCTCAATGGCCAGAATTTCAATAAGCGAGCTCGATCGGTTGCCCTGGCGGAAAAGCTTAACCAGCGCAGCCGGACTGCCGTCGAGTTCAAGCACTGCAACATCAGCGCGGTAATGACCGAACTTGGCTATCCGCTGGTGCAGGGGTACAAGCCACGTTCCAACTACCAACGACTCCTCATCGAGGTACTCGAGGAACAGTTAAGTTCAAACAGTGCCGTTCAGGATGCTGCGCAGGCAGCCGTTCAACGGCCAGCGACACCCACTGACTTCGTCTTCGATCAGAAGATCTGGGTGCCCGCTCCCGAGCACAGCGAAGGACGGGAGTCGGCGGTGGCTGAACACGGAATTTTCAGTCCTATGCGCCGCGATTTCCTTGCCCAAGAATCACGCAATCGCTCGCTAGGGTTGGCCGGGGAGACTCTCGTAGTCGACCTCGAAGTGCGGCGTCTGTACGAAGCCGGCAAGAAGTCGCTCAGCGAACGCGTCGAGCACGTGTCTCAAACTCTGGGTGACGGACTCGGGTACGACGTACTGTCCTTCGATGACGACGGCCGCGAGCGGCTCATAGAAGTCAAAACAACCGCCTTCGGCCGCTACACGCCCTTCTACGTCACGCGCAACGAGCTTGCACGTTCTGAGGAGGACGCTCCTACGTACCATCTCTATCGCGTGTTCGATTTCCGCGAGAACCCGAAGGTCTTCGATCTCCCAGGCGCGATTGGCAGCAACTGTCGTCTCGATGCCGCCACGTACTTGGCCCGGGTGGGCTGAGGATCTCTCGGAACCGAACTCTTCCTGCGCCGTCACCCGTGCATGCTCCTCGCCACTACCGTCGCCGGCCCCACCCGACAGAACACCAACTCCAACCGAGTCACCCTCTCCCCCGTCGCATTTCGCAGCAAGTCCGCATAGATGGCCAACTGCGCCCAGTAGGCCTCGAGCGTATGTGCACTGACGCCGACGTCGGTTTTGTAGTCCGCGATCACAAGCCCGCCATCGTCGTCCCGGTACACAAGGTCTGCAATGCCCTCGACGACCGTTGTTCCGTCCGGTCCGAGACCTGCCAGCTGCATCTCTTTCCAGTGCTCACGTACGGCGGCTCGCTGGACAGGTTCGGACTCCAGCGCCGATCGCGCTAACGCGACGAAGTGCTCGACGTCGACGATGCCGGCCACGGACGCCGCATGGCGAGCGGTGGTCTCAAAAGCTTCGTCGAGCGGTGCGCCCAGCTCTATCACCTCGAGCACCGCGTGCAGCGCCGTACCCAGAGATGTACCGCTGTCCGCAATCGCCGTGGCTGGCGAAACCCGTTCTTCTGCAGGCACAGTGAGAAGACCAGCACCGCGATAGCCTTCCAGCAGAGCAACCTCTGCACTGTCCTCACCGTGCACGATGCGCGTCGCCGAGTACGACGCCCGCAACGCCGAGGTCACCTCGATCGTGGCCGTCTCCGCCGACCACTCGTCCCACGACTGACGCTCGAACTGCTCGATGGGCTCGTCATCACGCCGTACAGGCTCGATGAGCTCCGGCCCCGAGTTCGGCAGACCGTCGATCGCAGGCGCCAGCGTCGCACCCCACGAGGCACCTTTGCCGACGTACCCGGACACCGCGAGATGACTCTCGGCGCGGGTGCACGCCACGTAGAGCAGCCGCTTCTTCTCGGCCTCAGCGTGGTCCTTCTCCGCGGCAGCCGCCGGCTTGTAGCCCTTCGACGCCACCGCCTTCGACACGCACGCCTGCAACGTGCCCTCGTCATCCCACAGCAACGGTTCGGGCTGCGTGCGGAAGCCCCCGCTCATCCCAGCAACCACCACCATCGGGAACTGCAGGCCCTTGGCGGCGTGAATGGTCATGATGCGCACGGCATCGACGCCGATCTCCGGGAGAACGGTCTCGGCAACGCGCGCGTTCTCGTCGGCTTGGGTGTCGGCCCAGTCGATATAGTCACGCAACGATCCACGGTCTTCGGCGTACCACGCGCGGGCCTGATCGATGACGAACCGCAGCCGCCGCCACACGTCGCGGTGACGGGGCGAGTCCATTGACACCTCGAAGACCCGGCGGTCGGTGGCTAGGCGACTCAGCAACGCACCAGGATTCAGATCGCCGAGATCGAACGACAGCTCCCGAAGGTACGCGTATGCGGCCGCCACAGGCGAGTCAGCCAGCTCATCCGTAGGCGGCGTCGCGTAGATGCTCCATCGCCCGTCCGCAGCTTTCCAGCGCAGCAGATCATCGTCACCGCAGCCGAACAGCGGGGTACGCAGGGCGGCAACGAGCGCGGCTTCATCGGCGGTATTCGCCAACGCCCGGCAGGTCACCAACAGGTCGTGCACCTCTTGCGTCGAGTACACGAGACTCGATGCTTCCGAACGGAACTCGATACCGGCGGCGTCGAGACCCTTCTCAAGGAACGGCAGAACTGTGCGCGACGGGATGAGGATGCAGATGTCTTTCCATCGCAGTGCGTCGTGCCGGTAAGTCTTGCCATCATCGAGTGACTCTCTATGCCAACGCTTTTCGACGGCGGTGGCGATGATCCGCGCGACATCGCGGGATTCGCGTGCTCGGATGGCTTCGGCGGGTGAGAGGGAGTCCTCGTCGTCGACGGGTTCGTCGTTGTCAGGGAACACGAAGGGGTGCGGACCCCAATCGAGGGGCCACCGCGGCCTGCCGGGCGCGGGATGCAGCGGCGTGTAGGACGGCTGGACGTGGCCATCCGCGACGATGAGCCGGCCGAAGACGGTGTTGATCCAGTCGATGACCGGTCGGGTGGAGCGAAAGTTGGTGGTCAGTTGCACGACGTCGGCGGCCGGGGTGCGGTCACGGGCAGCCATGTAGGCGGCGATGTCCGCGCGGCGGAAACGGTAGATGGACTGCTTCGGATCGCCGACGGTGAACAGTCGACCCGCTTCGTCACGGCCAGCGACGATGCGCTGAGCCAGCTCAAGCTGCAGCGGGTCCGTGTCTTGGAACTCGTCGAGCAACACTCGCTGATAGCGGTCGTGCGCTGCCGCGGCGACCTCGGGATCGCCGAGCACGTCGCGGGCGAGCACGAGGAGGTCGTGGAACTCGAGCTGTCCGCTTCGTTGTCGTTCGCAAGCTTCGTCGAGGACGATCTCAGACAGATGGTGCACCACCACACGAACGGCGCCGTCGATGTAGGCGCCGACGACGTCGGGACAGATCTCGTCGCGCAACGCCTTGATGGACTCTTTGATCTCCTTGACCTGTGCCGAGCCACCCCGCCAGTTCTTGCCAGCACCACCGTTGCCGGGCCCTGGACACAGCGCCGCCATGGGAATCCAGCCGGTCGCATCCCGTTCTGCTGCAACGAGGATGCGCCATTCGCGGACCTTGTCGAGCTGCTGCGCGAGCTTGTCGTCGAGGTCGAGGCAGTCGTCGATCCTCTCGGTGATGGTGTCGGCTTCGCGCAGGATGCGGTCGATGTCGGCGGGGGCGATGCCTTGTGGGTTGTCGTCGAGGGTGAGGCGGTCCCAGTTGCGGTCGAGCGCGTCCGCGAGTCCACGCATCTGATCGAGTGAGGCGCCGGCAGCCATGATGATGCCCATGGCGTCGACCAGCATGGGTGGTGCGGCGTCGGTGAACAGTCGGGTGCGCATGCGGCGCCATCGTCGTTCGAACGACAGCTGCGAGCCCATCGCGTCGACGACGGCGATGCGCGGAGGTACCCCGGCTTCGAGGGGATGTTCGCTGATGATGCGGGCGGCGAAGGCATGCAGGGTGCCGATGGCGGCGGTGTCGATCTGTTCGAGCGCGGCGTGCGCACGTTCGGTGTCGTTCTGGGCGAGTTCGACGCGGACGCGTTCGCGCAGTTCGGCGGCCGCCTTCTCGGTGAAGGTGATGGCAGCGATCCGGTCGAGGTCGATGCCGTCGCGCAGCACGAGTTGGCAGATGCGGCCGACGAGCGAGTGGGTTTTGCCGCTGCCGGCGCCTGCTTCGACGAACAGGGTGGCGGCGGTGTCGGTGGTGATGCGGTTGCGGGCTGCTTGGTCGGCGAGGGGTTCGGTGGTCATGTCAGCCTCCGTACTTCCGTACGTAGTCGGCGATCTCGTTGACGCCTTCGAGGGCGGCCCAGGCGCGGCGCAGTCCGGCGCGGCCGAGGAGGTCGATGACGGGCAGTTCCCAGTGGGTGTCTTCGATCTTGGGTGGGAAGTGGCCGGCGCGGATGGATCGGTGGACAAGGTCCATGTCGTCGGTGAGGGTGGCGATGACGTCGTCGGTGATCGGGTAGCCGATGGAGGCGAACTTCCCTTTGCTGGTGACGAACCAGTAGCGGGCTTCGACGTCGTCGCCGAGGGTGCGCGCGAATAGCCCGTAGACGGGGAGCTGGAATTGCAGTCCGGAGTTGGTCGGCGTGAGGTTGGTGAGATCTCGGTACTTGTCGCTCTTGCCGGTCTTGTAGTCGGTGACGCGGATGCGGCCGCCGCTGTGTCGGTCGATGCGGTCGATCTGTCCGCGGAAGCGGATGCTGTGGTCGCCGAGCGTCAGGGTGACCTCGGGATCGGTTCCGGTGCCGAAGTTCTGTTCGGCGTGGGTGGGGCGCCAGCCGCCGGCGTGGTCGGTGTGGTCGTGGCCGAACCAGTCGTCGAGGTCGCGCACGATGGTGCCGCGGTCTTTGGCCCAGAGTTGTTCGAGCCAGCCGGGACTGTCGGCCTGTGCTTCGTCGAGCACTTCCTGGGCGACGAGGTGCAGGCGGCCGACGTCGAGTTCGGCGCCGTCGATGGTGGCGAGGACGTAGCGCTCGAGGATGGTGTGGATGAGGGTGCCGCGGGTGAGGGCGTCGATCTGGGCGGTCTCGTCGGGGTCGGCGAGGGCGCGCAGGCGCAGAATGTGTTCGAGGAAGTACTGGTAGGGGCTTTGCACCCAGAGTTCGAGCCCGGTCGGTGACACCGGGTGGTCGAAGGTGGTGATCAGATCCTTCACTGTCGACAGGTTGCCGTTGAAGCGGGTGAAGCGGCCGTTGAGGCGGTCGCTGCGCATTGCCATGCCCCGGTTGATGATTGGGTCGTTGAGGGTGCCGCGGCGTCGGTTGGCGGGCACGGACGCGAGTTCGCGGAGCCGCCATTCCGTGTCGGAGGCGGCGGATGCGCCGATGCGGTCGTCGGCGCGTTGGGCGGCGACGTCGAACGATTCGACCGCAACGATTGCTTGGCAGTTCTCTGTCTCGCGTTGCCAATCGACGACGTTGACGTCGCGGCCGGCGAGCTGAGCCATCGCGGGGATAAGCCAGCGCGACGGCACCTTCTCGGCGCCACCACGCAGATTGCCGCGGGGAAAGGTAACGACCCGTTCGGCACGGCCGGCGCTGACAGCGCTGGCGAAGGCGAGGCGTTGGCGGTCCATGTGGTCGCGGGCGGTGAAGCCGGTTAGTTCGGGCGGCAGGAGTGGGTCGTCGCGGCGGGGTGTGGGGATGATGCCTTCGGCGGCGCCGATGACGATGCTGACGTCGAGGTCGCGGCCGATGCCCGCGGCGATCGGTCCGATGGTGACGCCTGCGCCTGAGTCTCCGTGCATGCCCCGGTGAGCGGTGAGGCGCACCGTGACGGCGTCGAGGATGCGCGCTGCGAGGAGTGTGAAGAGTTCGCGTCGCGGAATCGTGTCGTGGTCGAGTTCCAACAGCCCGAGTAGCGCGCGGGCGGTGGGGCGGTCGACGAGGGCGTGGCATTCGGGCCCGGCGAACGCGATGTGGCCGGCGGTGAGATGTTCGTGGAGTAGCGGCAGGTAGGGGTCGTCGCTGCCGTAGAAGATGCCGATGCGGTGGCCGGGGACGCCGTTGGCGAGGTGCTTGCGGACGAGTCGGACGACGGCTCGGACCTCGTCGTCGGCGTCCGAAGTGTGGATGATCTGCGTCGGCGTCACGTCAACGGCCGGTTCGATGGTTTCGCCGCATTGTTGAAGCTCGCGGAGGAGCGATTGTTCCGCGCGCGTGTTGGCAACGGGCTGGTAGACGATAATCGCGCCGAGCTCGTTGAGACGTTCGGCGGCGGCCGTGTAGGCCTCGTGCTGGAGGTAGTACGAGCCGGTGAGCCGGTCGGTGGCTGCACGGTAGATGCGGAGCAGGTCGGCGACCAGAGGCGTCGGCGAGTCCATCGTCGGCTCGGCGATGGCGGTGAGTTCCCAGGCCGCGCTCGCGAGGGCTTGTGCGGTGATCGGCTCGTCGGCGACGTCGGCAAAGGCGCCAGGGGCTTCGGCGAGGACGCGTTGGATGGCGGCTTCGAGGAGTGGGTAAGGAAGTGGTTGGCGAGGCGCAAGCATCGGGACGGCTAGCCTGGAAACGGTCTGCGGAAGCGCCGAAACTGTCACATTGGCGGCCGATTGGGCCCGCGCGAAGTAATACAGGACATCTCTGCCGGCGTGGTGGTTGGGCACAGTGATCGTGACCTGTCGCAGCGCCGAGGCGGTTTTGGCACGAACTGCGGCGGCTGTTAAACCGTCGAGCGCGGAGCACATACGGACATAGTGCACGGCAGGTAGGACAACCGTCCGTCCCTTGGACGGGACAAGGATGACTCGGATTCGAAGCATCGGCCCCACAGACCCGCTCAATTCCCTCTAGACCGCGTCAAACCCGGTCCATTAGCGTACCCTCGTGCGCGTGACACTAGTGGACGCTCGCAATTGGGCGCCTCGGGACCGAGGAGAGACGTCCGTTGCCTGCTGAACCCTGGCTATCGGCCGACGCGATCGCCGCCCACCTGGGTGTCACAAAGGAAACGGTCTACGCATGGATTGCCGATAAGGGCATGCCCGCTCACCGGGTCGGCCGCCTATGGAAGTTCCAAGCCAGCGAGGTCGACGGCTGGGTGCGAAGCGGCGGTGCCGACGCAACGCGGCGAGAGTCCGGGAGCTGACCTATGCGCATCATCGATAACGTCAACGAACTGCTCGGCGACGACCTAAAGTCGACAATCACACCCGGCTCGCGAGTCCGAATTGCTGCGGCCACCTTCTCGATCTTTGCATTTGAGGCACTGCGCAAGGAGCTCGAGCAGGTTGCGGAGCTGCAGTTCATCTTTACGTCGCCATCGTTCGTCACCGGCGAAGCCACAGACAAGCTCCGAAAAGAGCGGCGTCAGTTCTTTATTCCTGCCAACGGCGCGGAGTCAAGCCTTTTCAGCTCAGAGTTCGAGATTAGGCTGCGCAACAAGCTCACCCAGCGCGCGATCGCGCGGGAGTGCGCGGAGTGGGTACGACAGAGAGTCAGGTTCCGATCCAATGCCACCGGGAACCCCATGCAGCAGTTCGCGGTAGTTGACGATCAGGCCGCCTACATGCCGCTGCAGGGTCTCACGACAGCCGACCTCGGCTATGAGCGCGGAAACGCAGTCTCAAATATGGTGCACCGCATCGACGATGCACCCATGACGACGCAGTACGTCCAATTGTTCGATCAGATCTGGAACAACCCCGATCAGGTCGACGAAGTCACCGATGCCGTCCACGACCACATCGCAAGCGTCTACTCGGAGAACTCCCCAGCGCGGATCTATTTCCTCATCTTGTACAACCTCTTCGCTGAGTTTCTCGACGACATCAACGAGGACGTGCTCCCGAATGACCGGACTGGATACCAGGACACCAAGGTTTGGAACAGTCTCTACAACTTCCAGCGCGACGCAGCGACCGGGATTATCAACAAGCTCGAAACCTACAATGGATGCATCTTGGCCGACAGCGTCGGTCTCGGTAAAACCTTCACCGCTCTGGCAGTCATCAAGTACTACGAGCTCCGCAACAAATCGGTACTCGTACTATGCCCCAAGAAGCTCTCCGAGAACTGGACCAACTATAACGCCAACCTGACGACCAACATCTTTGCTAGTGACCGCTTCAATTACGATGTGCTCGCCCACACCGACCTCTCCCGTACACGCGGTGAGTCACTCGGACTCCGGCTAGATCGAGTTAACTGGGGCAACTATGACCTCGTCGTCATCGACGAATCCCACAACTTCCGCAACGCGGACTACGCCGTTGAGAAGGAGTCCCGCTATCAACGGTTAATGCGTCAGGTCATTCGCGAAGGCGTGAAGACTAAAGTGCTGATGCTGTCAGCTACCCCGGTAAACAACCGCTTCAACGACCTCCGAAATCAGCTGCAGCTCGCGTACGAAGGCGAGTCGAAAAACCTTTCTCGCCACCTGAACCTCTCGACCACTGTCGAAAAAATCTTCAAAGATGCGCAGACCGTGTTCAATGAGTGGTCGAAACTCGATCCGGTGGATCGCACCACGGATCGCATCCTCCAGATGCTTGACTTCGATTTCTTTGAATTGCTCGACGCAGTTACGATTGCTAGGTCCCGCAAGCACATACAAGCGTTCTACGACACGACCGCAATTGGAGCGTTTCCACAACGCCTTCCACCGAGGTCCATCCATAAGCCTCTCACGGACCTGCCTGACATCGCCAGCTTCAACGAGATCTTCGAGCAGCTCCAGGTGCTCACTCTAGCGGTCTATACCCCACTGGCGTACGTCTTTCCAAGTCGTCTTAGCAAGTATGAGGACCTCTATAACGTCACCGCTGGCAACGCTCGGTCGAACCTCGGTCAGAGCGGACGCGAGCAAGGCCTGAAGAAGCTGATGACGGTCAATCTCCTTAAGCGCCTGGAGAGCTCAGTGGACGCTTTTCGACTCACCCTAGGAAAGATCGAGACCTCTATTGACCAGACCTTGACCATGATCGACGCCCATCAGGCTTCCTCGACCCAAATCGACAGCAGTCTGTCCAACCTCGATCTCGATGTAGACGACGAAGACGATGCCAACCTCGAGGCGCTGTCATTCGGAGAGAAGATCAAGATCGATCTCAACGACGTAGACACCGAGTCCTGGCGCCGGGACCTATGGAACGATCGTGAGACCCTCCGAGAACTGCTCGACGAGATGCGCAAGGTCACGCCCGATCGAGATCTCAAACTCGGGGCGCTCAAGCAGCTCGTTGAAGAAAAGGCCACCCATCCAATCAACTCAGGCAACCGAAAGGTCTTGATCTTCTCGGCGTTTGCCGACACCGCAAACTACTTGTATCGCGAATTAGCGCCTGCCATATCCGCGGCGGGGATGGACTCCGCAGTGATCACTGGCGGCAGCCACGGCGCGAAGACGACGCTGGGCACTGGCTTCGACTTCCAGCAGGTCATGTCAATGTTCTCCCCCCGGTCGAAGCAGCGTCACCTCACCATGCCCAAGGAGACTCGAGAGATCGAGGTGCTCATCGGCACCGATGTCATCAGCGAAGGGCAGAACCTCCAGGACTGCGACTACTTAATCAACTACGACATCCACTGGAACCCCGTCAGGATTGTCCAGCGATTCGGCCGCATCGACCGCATTGGATCGACCAACACGGTCATCCAACTGGTGAACTTCTGGCCCGATATTTCTCTCGATGAGTACATCAATCTCAAAGAGCGCGTAGAGAACCGAATGGTCATCGCGGACCTGGCGGGTACCGCCGACGACAACGTCCTCACATTGGAAGACGGTGACGCAGCGTTCCGTAAAGAACAGCTACGGAAGCTCCAAGACGAGGTAATCGAGCTGGAAGACGTACGAACCGGGGTGTCCATTACGGATCTCGGGCTCAACGACTTCCGCATGGACCTTCTTGGGTACCTCAAGGAGTACGGAGACCTCGCCACCGCACCGAAAGGCCTACACGCAGTTGTTCCTGCGCAGCCCACACAAGGCCTAGTGCCGGGGGTCATTTTCGCGCTGCGAAACGTAAACACCGACGAGTCCCAAATCACCGGCCAGAGCGGCAACCGAGGTAACCGTCTTCACCCGCACTACCTGGTCTACCTCGGCGACGACGGCACCGTCATCGCCGATCACACCGAGGCCAAACACCTACTCGACCTGATCCGTGCCGGCTGCCGCCCGTACGACCAGCCAGTCTCTGACGTCGTCCGAATCTTCAACGCAGCCACCGGCGAGGGCGCCGACATGGGCCGGTACTCGCAGCTGCTCACCGACGCGATCCATTCGATGATCGATGTAACCGAGGAACGCGACATCGACAGCCTGTTCACCGGCGGTCACACCACCGCCCTCACCCAGGCCATCGCCGGGCTCGATGACTTTGAGCTGATCGCGTTCATCGCGGTCGTCGACACCGACAAAGGGCTGTCCGCCAATGAGTGATCCGCATGTGGACATGCTCTACCGGTGGCCCACAGCCGCGAGATTCGACCGACGAGTACCGAAAGAGAAGTTCTATCGCCACGGCACCGTCACTGCTGCGGTACGCGACAAGTTTGTCGCCGACGTGCAGCGCATCACCTGGGCCTACAAACTTGCCGAGAGCACCGTCAACCTCGCCGGCAACACCACGGTCCCCGAGATTCAGATCTTCGAGATCGACGCGAAGAGCAATGACGTCACCGAATCAGTGTTGACCGCGATCGACAGGGCGATCCCGTTCCCGATCATCTTCGAGATTAACCGCGGCAGCGGTGAGACACAGGTAACCCGGATGGTGGCAGCGCACAAGCAATTGACCTCCGGCGCACCGAAAATCGGCAACTACTACAGCACAGGCTGGCAACCGGCTCGGACCGAACGACGACCCCTTCCGGCCTCGATCACCCTGCCCGCCCTCTACACCGCACTACTCGATCCGCTCACGCCAGTGGATGCACGTCCGGGCGAAGACGTGTCAGAGGTCGCTGCAAGACTGCATACAGTACGCAAGCTCGAACGCGAAATTGCCGCACTGGAACGCAAACTCGGCGCTGAACGTCAATTCAACCGCAAGGTCCAATTGCGGCGCGCATTGAAGACGAAGCAAGCAGAACTGACCGTGTTGGTCGAAAGGTAGGCAGAGCAAACCCGTGGACAAGCTGCGCATGACGTCACCCGACCTGACCGACACCAACATCGACAAGATCGCGGAGTTGTTCCCGAGCGTCGTCACTGAAACTCTCGGCGCCGACGGCAGCCCTCGGAAGGCCATTGACTTCGACCTGCTCCGCCAGGAACTGTCCGACCATGTTGTCGAGGGGCCGCAGGAACGTTATCGGCTCGATTGGCCTGGAAAACGCGCTGCCGCGTTCGCGGCGAACGCCCCCATCGCGAAAACCCTTCGACCCGTGCGGGAAGAGTCCGTCGACTTCGACACCACAAAGAACCTCTTCATAGAGGGCGACAACCTCGAGGCGTTGAAGTTGTTGCAGGAGTCATACCTCGGCAAGGTCAAGCTGATATACATCGATCCGCCGTATAACACCGGCAACGACTTTGTATACAACGACGACTTCGCAGAGACGAAGGACGAGTACCTCCTGAGATCAGGACAGACCGACGAGAGCGGAGCAAGCCTCGTCGCGAATCCTGAATCGAATGGCCGGTTTCATTCCGACTGGCTGAGCATGCTTTACCCGAGGCTTAAGCTCGCGCGAAACCTACTTACTGACGATGGTGTCCTAGTCATCTCGATCGATGACAACGAAAGTGCGAACCTGCGCAAGATCGGCGACGAGATATTCGGTACACGCAACTTCGTTGCTCAGGTTGCCGTGCAAGTCAACCCACGAGGCCGTCACTTGGATCGATTTGTGGCCAAGACTCATGAGTCTCTCATGATCTTCGTACGCAACTCTGCTGCTGAGTCGATCAAGGGGATCGCGAAAGCTGGGAGGATGGCGGATGAATACCAGCGTTCCGACGATGGCGGTCCGTTTCGTCTCCTCGGTCTGCGCAACCGAAATCAGGCATTCAACCCCCAGACGAGGCCCAATCTCTATTTTCCCCTCTTTGTCGAGCCTTCGACAGGGCGAGTGTCAACGGAACGGACTGGCGAGTTCCATGTCGAAGTGCTCCCAGATGCGCCAGATGGGACACAAACATGTTGGACTTGGGGGCGTGAGAGGGTTCTACGTGACAACGCACTGCTGACCGCTGAATTGACGGGTGCGGAGTGGCGAATCTTCCGGAAAGACTATTTGTACGATGTCAATGGCGAAGTTTCTAAAACACTGGTGAAATCCGTTTGGCTGGATGGAGAGTTCACCAACGACTACGGACGAAAGGCAGTCAAGGATCTCTTCGGGGGTGCTGTAATGGACTTCCCCAAATCGCCCAAGTTGATGAAGCGTCTTCTCGAGATTGCCACCGGCCCGGAGTGCACTATCCTCGATTTCTTCGCAGGCAGCTCATCAATGGCTCACGCAGTGATGATGGCCAACCTTGAAGATGGAGGGCGGCGACAGTTCGTCATGGTGCAGCTGGATGAGCACACCGACCAAAATTCCACCGCTGCGGATGCCGGGTATTCTACGATCGCCGAGTTGTCTAGAGAACGCATTCGGCGAGCTGGTGCGAGCGTCGCCGAGAGTTCAGGCATTGGTGAGACAGGCTTGGATATCGGCTTCAGGAGCCTCCATGTCGATTCCACCAACATGGCCGATGTGCTCCGGTCGCCTGATGCGACCGACCAGCTCACCATGGCGGAGCTTGAGACCAGTGTGAAGATGGACCGTTCAGGCGAGGATCTGTTGTTCCAAGTTATGCTCGACTGGGGCCTCGAACTCACAATGGAAATCGCTGTCGAACAGATCGACGGTCAGGAGATCGTTACAGTCGAGGATGGCGCCCTGATCGCGTGCTTCGACTCGACGGTCAAACCCGAGTTGGTGCGCACCATCGCTGAGCGTGAACCCTTGCGCGCCGTGTTCCGTGACTCCAGCTTCGCTGACGATGCCCGCATCAACGCAGAGCAGATCTTCCGCGAGGTCTCGCCGACCACCGTCGTGAAGGCGATCTGACCGATGAAGATCCAATTCAAGGTTCAGCAGTTCCAGACCGACGCGGTCGATTCGGTGGTCGAGGTGTTCGCGGGTCAGCCCAAGCACGACGGCATCTCGTACCGGATCGATCCCGGCAACGTGAAGTCGGTCGCCAACCCGGGACTATTCGAAACGAGCGAAACCCCGGACTCCGGGCTGCGGAATGCAGAGATCGCACTCACCGATGCCCAACTGCTCGAGAACACCCACAGGGTGCAGCGTTCCCGGAATTTGCCGCTGGCGGCGAAGTTGGTGGACAGCAAGGCGGCACCGGGGGCGCCGAATCTCGACGTCGAGATGGAGACAGGCACGGGTAAGACTTACGTCTACATCAAGACGATCATGGAAATGAACAAGCGCTATGGCTGGTCGAAGTTCATCATCGTCGTGCCGTCCGTAGCGATCCGTGAAGGCGTGAAGAAGTCTTTCGACGTGACCACCGAGCACTTCCAGCAGATTTACGGAACGAAGCCTCGCTCGTTCATCTACAACTCGTCGCAACTGCACGAGCTTGAGCGGTTCAGCTCCGACGCTGGGGTGCAGGTGATGATCATCAACATTCAGGCCTTCAACTCGTCCGGTAAGGACAACCGGCGGATCTACGACGTACTCGACGATTTCCAGTCCCGCCGACCGATCGACGTGATCAAGGCCAACCGGCCGATCGTGGTCATCGACGAACCGCAGAAGATCGGAGCGGACAGGTCACTCACATCGCTGGCCGAGTTCAATGCGCTGATGGTGCTGCGCTATTCGGCCACACACAAGGTTGAGCACACCAAGGTGCATCGCCTCGACGCCCTCGACGCCTACAACCAGAAGCTAGTAAAAAAGATCGCCGTCCGCGGTATCACCGTAAAGGGGCTCGCCGGCTCGGCCGCGTACCTGTACGTCGATGCGATCGAAATTGCCAAGGGCGCCAAACCACGAGCCCGAGTCGAGATCGAGGTCCAGACCAAGACCAACATAAAGCGCCAAGTCAAACGGCTCGACGTCGGCGCGAACCTGCACGACCTGTCCAACGGTATCGAGGCGTACAAGGGCCTATTCGTCACCGACATCGACGCCAACCGCGACGTGATCGAACTGAGCAACGGCGACGTGGTCATCGCGGGGCAACTTGCCGACCGTGATGTGACCGAGGAAACCAAGCGGCGCATCCAGATACGGGAAGTCATCCGAGCCCACCTGGACAAGGAACGTGAACTGTTCAGTCGTGGAATCAAGGTGCTCTCACTGTTCTTCATCGACGAGGTCGCGAAGTATCGCGACTACGCCCGCGAGGACACCCTTGGCGACTACGCCCGCTGGTTCGAGGAAGAGTACGTCGCGATCCGCGACGAGGTGCTCGGCGAGCTCGCGCTCGACGACTCGGCCGCCGCGCATCAGGAGTACCTGCTCCGCGACGAGGTCGGACGGGTGCACGAGGGCTACTTCTCCATCGACAAGAAGACCAAGCGGCAGGTCGACGGAAAGGTCAGCGGCCGGGGTGACGACAAGGGACAGTCCACCGACACCGACGCCTACGATCTGATCCTCAAGGACAAGGAACGCCTGCTGTCGTTCGAGGAACCGGTACGATTTATCTTCTCGCACTCCGCCTTGCGCGAGGGCTGGGACAACCCCAACGTGTTTGTTATGGGAATGCTCAAGAAGAGCGACAACACGGTCTCTCGCCGTCAGGAGATCGGACGAGGTTTGCGCCTGGCGGTCGACCAGCACGGCGAGCGAATGGACAACCCGGTCGTCGTGCACGACATCAACGAACTGACCGTCGTCACCGACGAGTCCTACACCGACTTCGTCGCTGGCCTGCAGAAAGAGATCGCAGACTCGTTGGCCGCACGCCCACGCAAGGCGAGCGTGAAGTTCTTTACCGGCAAGACCATCCAAACTTCCAGCGGCGAATCCGTCGTAGAGGAGGCGCTCGCGCAGGCACTGTACAAGTACCTGATCAAGAACGACTACCTCAACGACGACGACACGGTCTCCGAGACGTACAAGCAGGCCAAGGAAACCGGCACCCTCGCCGCCCCCACTTCGGAGGTGCTGCGGCCGGTCATCGATTCCGTGTGGCCGCTCGTGGATGCCCTGTATCTGGATGTGAAGGTGATCGGGGAGGACGGACGCAAGCCGAAGAAGATCCCGCTCAACGAGGCCAATTTCGCGAAGAAGGAGTTCCAGGCACTCTGGGATCGAATCAACCACAAGGCGGTCTACCAGGTCGAGTTCGACTCGAACGAGCTGGTCCGCAAGTGCATTCAGGCGCTCGACACCCACCTCAACGTGGCCGCGATGCAGTACGTTGTTCAGGCCGGGCAGCAGAAGGACTCCTTCGACGCCGAGGATCTCACCAACACAGCGGGATTCGACCAAACGCGGACACGGACTCACACCGAGACGGCCACGGCGGGCTCACAAGTGAAGTACGACTTACTCGGCGAGATCACTGAGAAAACCCAACTAACCCGACGTACCGCTGCCGCCATCCTGGGCGGGATCACGCCGGCTACATTCGCGAAGTTCCGGCTCAACCCGGAACATTTCATCACCGAAACCGCCCGGCTCGTCAACGAGCAGAAGGCAACTGTGATCGTCGAGCACCTGACCTACGACACACTGGAAGACCGATTCGACGCGGCGATCTTCACCGAGAATCAGACCAAGCAGGACTTCACGCAGGCCGGCGACAAGCTGAACAAGCACATCTACGACTACGTCGTCACCGACTCAAAGATCGAACGTGACTTCGTTACCGAGATCGACACGAGCAGCGAGGTAGCTGTCTACGCGAAACTCCCTCGAGGCTTCTTCATCCCGACCCCGGTCGGTGACTACAACCCTGACTGGGCGATTACGTTCAACGAAGGCAACATCAAGCACGTCTACTTCGTGGCGGAGACCAAGGGCTCGCTGTCAAGCCTTCAGCTCAAGGGCGTCGAGAACGCCAAGATTGAATGCGCTCGCAAGTTCTTCAAGTCTCTGAATACCAACAGCGCAAAGGAGGTCGCCTACGATATCGTCACTGATTACGCTCAACTGATGCAGCTAGTCAAGGGCTAACGGACATCGAGAAACCGTGAACGAATGTATAGAAGCCGACGCCGTGTGCATGGAATCAGTTACAATTTGCACCTGCCCGACGCGCCGAAATGGCGCTCGGCCCTGGGATTGGACGAAAAGGCATGGGTCTGGGAACTGAAAGCTTGATTACTCAGGTACGGCATCTTCTCGACGGCCGGATCGTAATCCCATCAATCCAGCGCGGATACGTATGGAAGAAGTCTCAGGTACCGTTCCTGCTTGACTCTCTCTACAAGGACTATCCCGTCGGCTCACTACTGGTCTGGCGAACCACGCTCGATATTCCCCTCAAAGCCGCATCTGTCGTACAGAATCAGCAAGATCAATTGCACCCGTCGGTGCTTCTAGACGGTCAGCAACGGCTCACGTCTCTCGCAGCCGTCATAGCGCCTGACCGCACAATTGGCACTCACCTCGACGTCCGCTTCGATGTGGACTCCGAGGAGTTCTTGAACGCCAGTGCAACACAGCGCAGAAACCCGCGGCTGCTACGAGTGTCCCAACTTATCGGCGAGGCACCTCAATTCGGACAGCTACTCGCTGCTGCTGGCGTCGATAACACCGACCCGAACTATGACATGTTTTACGAACGGGTACGCAACGTTCACCGCATTCGCGACAAACTGGTCCCCGTCATCACGGTGAACTCGGACGACTACGAAGAAGTCGCTGAGATCTTCACACGCGTCAATCAGGGCGGTCGCAGGCTCGCTAAAGGCGATCTGGTGCTGAGCGCCATTGCCGCGCGATGGCCCGAGGGCGTGGAAGTTATTGATCAGTTTAGCGATGAGCTCGATCGCCAGAATTTTGCACTTGACCGCGAGGCAGTCCTTCGACTGACCGGCCTCCTGGCTGGCACCGGTGCGCACTCCATCAAGCTCATTAACAAGTCCGTTACCGGCGACGACCTCAAGCGCTGCTGGTCTCAAACAGAAACAGCCCTCAGCTACGCAATCGACTTTCTCAGAGGTGAGTGCAGCATCCCACGCTCGGCGGTCTTGACGAGTCCCAATGTCGTAGTGATACCTGCCTATCTACTGTTCCTAAAACGCAGTCGGCTCAGCCCTAACGAAACCGCACACTTGAAACGGTGGGTCTACACCGCTATGGCTTTCAGTTACTACTCGAACCAGGTGGAAGGCAAGCTCGACGCCGACGCGAAGGCGCTGCGGACCGCCACTGCTAACGTAGGCGACGCCGGCGACGCGCTGACGGATCTAGTGCGGCGCGCATCAGGCGCACGCCCGATAGGCACCCCCATCGAGCCCGAAGAGCTTTCGAGCAAGAAGATGAGCTCCGCCTGGTTCAACCTGCTCTACATCGCGGCTCTTAAGCGTTCCGCGAAGGACTGGATCAACAATCAAACGCTGATTTCCGCCCCCATGACATCGGGGTCGAGAATCGAGTATCACCACGTTTTCCCGAAAGCAAAAGTACTGCAAATCTACGGTTCCGACATGACGAACTGTATCGGCAACTTAGCATTCGTGTTCGGCTCGTCAAACCGGTCTATTGCAGCGAAAGATCCTGCGACCTATCTTCCTACCATTCCGGAAGAACGGCTCGAAGAGCAACAAGTTCCAACGAATAGAGAATTGTGGTCGATCGATCGATTCCCAGAATTTATTTCCGTCCGGCAATCTGAACTCGCCAATGTGTTGAATCGGCTCCTAGAAATACCCTCCGCCACAAGTACAGCACCTGTGGCTGAGTTTCCGACCGTGGAATCCGAGCTACCTGAGGACGAAGATGACGCATTCAGCGTAGGCGACGCCTATGATCCGGCCCTAGACTCGCCGTCGGCGATGCCAGCCGCTTCGGCCATGTCGCCCCGCGTCGAGACACGTGTACAGCAGGTAAGAGGCATTGGCGGTTATCGCCGTTCCAACGGAGCCGTCGCTTCACACGTGCTTCAGGTCCTTGGGCGCTTCCCGCCCGGCACTGAGTTTCGAATTTCCGAGGTCGCGGCTTACGAAAGCACCGACTACGAGGCCAATGAGATCAGCGCCGGCGCCATCGCTCAAGGTGTCAACAAGGGAACCATTCCGGGTGTCGAATACGTGCCGGGCGTTCGCCCGCGGAGGATTCGATTAACGTAAGTTCAAACCCTTCCGGTCTCCGGACGCAGGTCAACGCGCCACTCTGACGCATAGTCTTCCTTCACTCCGGCCATCGAAACAACGGAGATCAAATCCTCCTGCCGCGCCTGCCCAAACGCCAGCCGGTAGTACGCAACCCGCTTCTTCACCCGCTCGATCCGCGCCTCATCCGTACTCAGCTGATACGGAAGCAGATCCCGAAACACCTTGTGCGGACCCGGATACACCCAGTCCGGTGCGAGTCCCGGAACGTCCGGATGCGGCGCATCGATCCCCGCCAGCTCGTACGCCTCGCCCCACGGATTCGCCGACTGCAGCATCTCGCCACCGTGCTTCTGCGCGATGTTCCGCCGCACCGCGTGCCCGCGGAATCGATTCACACGGCCGTCGCGCTGCTCAAAGTCGACCGGGTTGCCCGGCACATTCCAGTGCACGAGGTTGTGGCACCACGGATGGAAGTCGATGCCCTCCTGCCCGACACTCGTGGACACGAGCACGAACGGCCAGAACGGCGAGTTGAACGCTTCACGGATGTCGGTGGAGCGCACCGCCTGATCGTCTTGCTTGGTGTCGCCGTAGCGCATCGCGAAGCGGCAGCGGAAGTCGATGTCGTCGCCACCGAGCGGGTCCTTGCCTTTATAGATTGCGGTGCTGAGCTTGAGTGGCTGCGCGGCGTGGAACGCGAACCTCACGAGCGACTCGTCTGACATCGTGCTGTCGCCCTCGACAGCGGCGAGGTGATAGAGGTACTCGTCGAGAAGCGCCTGCAGATTGCCATCTGCGCAGTAGCGCAACACTTTCTGCCAGTATGGGGACTCGTCTCGATAGAGGTCGTCGAGTATCAGTGACGACTCCCAGCGGTTGAACAGAGTTCGCAAACCTGAGGCGAGGACCGCCGCCGCGCGCCACCGGCCACCGACCGTCACCTGAGAGGTATCTACCGACAGCCTTCCGAGCGCACGCCAGGCACAGTTCGCCGGTGAATGCATGGCTAGCCGGGCGGTGCGGACTGCGAGGTCCTGCGGGATCGTCGACAGGTCGAGGGGCTGTTCGCCCCGATGCACCGCAATGGCCTGGGCGACGTAGTCCGACAGGACCGATGTCTGGTCCTCATGATGCGGAGCGTCAGGGTCGTCGGGATCTCGAACGCGGCCGGCCATCGCCTGAGTCGGCGTTAGCCCTGCAACCGTCCCTGATAGCGCCTCGTCGAGCACTCCATCACTGATCACGAGCGGCCACCGCCACAGCAGGGGCGCAGTCTCGCTCGCTGTGGACTCTCGCGCGTCGGCGGGGAGGCGGGACGCAAGTTGGCGTGCCAGCTGTGTTTCAGCGACCTCACGGTCAACGGCGTCGCCGGCCGGTCCGGCTAGCGCGAGCGGGTCGGCTTCGTCAGCGAGTCCAGGCAGCGGGAAGAAGATCATGAACGACGCCATCGCCGACAGATCACCGCCACTCCTCCGGAACTGAAGACGTGGCGAGACATTCTCGTTCGTCGTGATGTTGCGTGGCGCGGCTGTCTCACTACGCGCGATGCGGCGGCTTGCGTCGTGGCTCAGCAGGGAGGCGACGGATGCCGGGGTCGCCGACCATTGCGAAAACACCAACTTCTTGGTCATCGTCTGCGCTTGGAAGCTCGCATATGGACCAGACGGCTTGAGATACGGCAGCGACGGCGGCATCCACAGCGTCTGCTGCCAGTTCTTCCCGGTGGTCTGGTCGATCAGGGTCTGGAGCCTCGGATTCTGTTGGGGCAGTTCCTGATATGTCTCCACTGCTTGTGGGTTCAACCGCTGCAGACCGTTCAGCATTCGCTGCACCTCGGGGTCGTCGGCGTCCCGGTCCACGAACCGCCCCAACTGGTAGGCGTCCATGAAGTGGACCAGTGCAGGCACCGACTTCCACACATCCATCGGCAGGTGTGTGCCGACGTGGTCTGCAAGTTCTGTCAGTGCGATGAACTGACTGATGTCGTCGCTGGTGACAGCCGATGCCGGAGCTCGTCGCTCCTTGACCATGGACGACTTCGCGGTAGAGGGCCGTTCGGTTCGGCACATCACGGTGAGAAGCTCCGCGCGCAGACGATCCCGCAGCTCGGTCGGATCGTGCCCGCGCGTGACAGCATCGCGGAACTCATTCAGCAGCTTTGCGATTCCGCGAGTGCCTTCCCCCGGTTCGGCGCGACCCTTGGCAAGGAAGTCGAGGGTACCCATGAACTGTTCGCGGTGAGTCCCATCGCTTCCCCTCATTGCTGCGGCGCCTCCATCGACTTCGTCATCGATGTCGAACGGCTTGTAGGGAGTCGCCGACAGCAGCAGGACGCGGGCAGCCGAGTAGTTGAACATCTCCTGGGCAAGCTCGCTCACCGGTTGGTCGTCGGCGAGGAGGTCGGTGAACCGTTGAAACTCATCCAAGATGATCAGATCGGGCTCGAGTGCCTCCACACCGGCACGTGCCAGCGTTCGACGCAGGGCAATCACCATGTTCGCGCCGGCCGAAAAACCGCCGGGAACACCGGATCGGCCCACCGTCTCATCGACCAAGTCGATGAAGGCGTCCAGAAGTGAGGTGCCGTCCGATCCAGCTTCCCGGATGAGCTCGGTAAACTTGGCGACCACGGTCTGATCCAGCGGTGGTGCACCGCCCGATGCCCTGTCTGCCAGCGCCCGCTCGAACTTCTGCGTTTGTTCTTTGAATCGACCCCACTCCATGGTTCCGCGGAGGACACGGTAGGCGGCAGTGGCACGCGCCCCGCGCAGCTGTAGTTCGTCACGCAAGATCAGAAACAGCAGCGCTCGCTCATCGCTCATTCCAGTGCGCCATCCCCTGTCGGGGAATGATGTTCGTGGGGTGAGCGAGACGAGGTTCACTGGCTTACCGACTGACGTCACTGGAGTGTTGAGCTGGTGCGACGCGGTGGCCAGCATGCTCAGTCGGGTCGACAGGTTGACCTTGGTGCCCAGGATGTCGAGGCGTTTGACGTTCTGGCGCGCAACGTCGGCATTGGAGCAGATGTAGACGATGTCGATGCGTCCGACCTCGTCGTCGTCTTGGAGGTCTTCGATGGCGGCGGCGATGACACCGCGCGCAATCATGCTCTTGCCGAGACCCGTCTCGTCGGCCACCAGGTAGCGGGTTCCGGTCTTCTGCCGGTAGAGCACGTTGACGACTTGGTCGACGCTGGCGCGTTGAAAGGGTCGCAGCTCGGCGAGGTAGGGCTCGGCCGAGAACCGTGAATCAGACACTGGCACCACTCTTCACTTCGGTCGCCGTCGAGATCGCGTTCCACAGGTGTTCGAAGCCTTCGGGTAGCACGCCGTGGCGGTCGCCGTTGTCGATGATCGATGTGACGACTCCGGCAAGTTGGTCGAGTACATCGCGCTGGGCCACAGACGCTTTCAATATCTGCTCGAACAAGCCTTGCTCGAGCTGCGACCATCGGCCGTTCAGGCCGGCACCGCTGCCACCGACACCAGCATCATCGTCGGCGGGACTGCCGAAGGCGAGCAACAGCGACAACAGCCGGCGGAAGGCGTCGGGGTTGTTGATCTCGTTGATGATGATGTGGTCGAGCCGGCGGCCGATGTCGCCGATGAGATGTGCCTTGACAACGGTGGCGCTGCGGGTGCCGTGGCCGTCGTCCGCGGTGATGACCATGAACGCGGTGACGTCGCTGAGCCGTAGACCCGAGTAGGTGACGTCGACGCGGGTCGCGGGTGTGAGCGGCGTGGCGGTTGAAGCATCGGTCAGCAGCGAAAGGCTGACTGCGACATCGTCAGTCGCCGGTGGCAGGTTCTCGTCGCTGGTGATCGTCAGCTGCGCTTCGTCATTCGCATCGACAGTGAGATGTGCGGTCAACGGGATGGCCGCGACTGTCCGGAGGTAGGAGTCCAGCGCGAACTGCGGATCGTCCTCGGGTTCGGCCCCCGGTTCGATGTCGGTCGCTTCGAGAATGGATGCGAACCCGTCGGTCCCGATCAGTGCGTCGACACCGTAGGTCTTCACCTTGCCGGTGAGTTCGACCAGGATTTCGGCGTTGTCGTCGAATGCGGCGCGGGTGGCGTTGGCCGAGCCGACGAAGATGTGCGCGAGCTTGGCCCGTTCGATGGCGTAGAGCTTCGCGTGGAGCCCGGTGAACAACGATCCGCGGCGCGCCGCGTCATCGTCGTCGTCGGGTATTCCAGCTGTCGGGCTGAGGACGTAGGCCTGACTGATCCAGTCGGCCCATTCGCTACTGAGGCAGTCGAGCGATTCCTGCCGTGACACCACCGTCAACGAGTCACGCGCAGCTGCGGCGAGACGTTCCATGCCCTTGTCCTGAACGAACGGCGAAACCAGGAGGTGGCGGTAGCCGCTGAAATCTGGCTTCGGGGCGGCTTTTCCGGGCAGGCCGAACACGTGGAAGGTCAGATCGTTGGCGTCCGGCGGGAGATCCCACTCGGCATAGCGGATCGTGTCAGCGAGGTCCGTCATCCGGTCCCGTCGCTGGGCTGTTAGGCTCCGGCCGGCGGCGGCGGCCACGTAACGCAGCAGGCCGGCGATGGGCTTGTTGCTTGCGCTCGGTGAGCTGACGATCCATCCGTCGAGGGAGAGAGCCACGTCCCAGGACCGGTCTTTGGTGAGGTTGCGACTGAGCACGATGAGCCGAACCGATTGTTCGCCGTCGTCGTTGCTGTAGACGCCGAGCCAGATCTTGGGGTGGAACAGTCCGCGGGGCCGGACGATCGCATGGATCGAGTCTTCGAGCAGTGAGAAGAGCGGCGCGCGATCTCGCGGAACGGCGATCTGCCCGCCTTGGTGGAAGATGTCGATCTTCGCGATGCTCGCTCGGATGGCCGCCATAGTCTCTACACGGTCGGCGCCGTCGACATTCGCGCTGCCGGCGAGCGCCAGACTCGGCAGGAGCGCGCTCTCGAGGTCGAGGGTGAAGGTGGTGGCGACGAGGTGATCGAAAGTAAACCCGGGTGGCGGGACTAGCTGTTTGAGCAGGGTGGTTCGGCTGTCAGGCGGGAGCATCCGCGAGTCCCTCCCGAATGTCGGCGAGCATGGTCTGCACGATGGGCCACCGGAAGTTGAGGCGCGCCGATCCTGACGAGCCACCCCAGTTCTTGATCTGCCGGTCGTTGCTCAGGCGTGAGTGTTCGCCCTTGTTCTTGCGTTCGCGTTCACTGATCATGCGTCGGATGGTCGTGTCGCTGGACATAGTGTGTGGGTCTCGGGTTCGGACTTCGGCGATCCAAGTGTTGATGAAGATCGTGGTCGCCGGTGAGACCGGGGTGTTGCGACCGCGGAGCACCGTGGCCCAGAAGTCGTCGAGGTTCCAGCTGGTCAGTTCTGCTCGGTTCGTCTCCACGTCGTCGGCCCACTCGCTGAGTCGCTCGCGATACTCGTCGGCGCGGCTGTCGTCGTCGGCGCTGAATGTGTCAAAGCGTTCGGCGATCAGCAGGTTGTAGATGAGCGCGGCGCCGTTGATGGCCAGGGAGAAGAGTCGTGCGTGCTCGACGGTCCCACGGAGTTCCGCCGAGGCGTTGGCGAGCGCGGGGTGTAACCACGGCGCGTCGGCGTCGTCAGGGTCGGTGTCGAGGCCGTTGGCCAGTAGGTGTGCCAGGTAGGTTCCGGGGGCGGCGACCATGATGCGTTCGCGGAGCCATTCAGCTTCGTCGTGGGTGAGGTCGAGACCGTCGTCGAGCTGTTTGGGGAAGCCGTCGGGCGGGGGCACTCCGACGTCCCAGGTCAGCGCCTTCGGATTCAGAAGGATTTGATAGCGCTGGAGTGCCGCCCAATAGATGCTGGATGGGAGATTTAGGACGGTCTTTCCGGCGCGCGAGCCGATCATCCCGCGCGCCGGGGTCGGGTGCCGCAGGACTTCGATCAGCTTGCGTTCCTCATCGTTGGCCTTGGAAGTGACCATCGTTCCGGTGTGGCGGGCCGCGGCGCGTTCGAAGATCCACGCGATGATCAGGAAGTAGCGGGGCCGCGTGTGGATGGTCGAGGTGCCGGGAAACATGAGGTCGGCGAGTCCGTCACGCACCTGCCCGATCCCCAGATCGTCCAGGGTGGTGGTGTCGCTGAACATCTTGACGATCTCGCGCATGCGGCGCTCGTCGTCGGTGGACGTGTCCAGCCAGGCGAGACTCGACATTGAGCAGCTCCTCGTCGTAGGGCGGTTGTCAGGCTATCGCTCGGAGCCGACAGCGCGTTTCGGAACGGCGCGACGATTACGCGGTCTGGTTGAATCCGCGATCTCGGGCCGGGACGTTTGCTTTCCGCAAAGTACGGAGCACGACTGATCGTTGTTTGCTTCATGCTTGAATCAACACATGACCATCGGGAAGTCCTCTTCTTGGCGAAGGCAAGGCATATTCGTACTCCTTCTCATCGTGGCCGGTGCCTGGCTCACAGCTTGTGGTGCCGAGTCACGGCCAGTACCAGACGTGACCGGTTACCGACTCGACGATGCGCACAACCGGTTGGAGGACGCCGGGTTCGAGAAGTTCGCCGACGACGATGCAGTCTCTGATCGAACCCCTGCATGGGATGCCAACTGGGTGGTCGTCAAGCAGTCTCCCGCGGCAGGCGATTCTGCCGAACTTGGCACGACAATCCAATTATCGATCGCCAAACCGGAGGACGAGGGTGTGCGACAGGACCTCCCTGCTGGCTCACCGGTCGCCATAGAACTTAGAGAACAGGACAAAGAACGGGCCGCGGAACAACGACAGGAACAAGCGGAGCGGATCGTCCAGAACAAGAAGGACCGAGCAGCGGTCACAGAATTCGTAGAACAGAACGATCCGATGTCGCGCAACAGTTTGAACGCGATCGCCGAACTGCCAAGCCTTGCTGACTCAATTCGCGCCAAGGGCGTCGTCACAATCAGTGACAGTGCCACACTTGCAGACATAGACGCGTCCTTACGTGTGTACTGGGAAACATTGGAAGCTACACCGGAGTCAGTCAACGAGTGTGCTGATCGGACGCAGGAGGCCATTCGCTCGTTCCAACAGGCCGCTGACACTCTGCAGACAGCGGAGGGCGCCGCGGCGCAAAGTTCATTGACCCGTTTTTCTCAGATTTATCAGCCGGCGAAGAACAAGTACAACTCGGGGCTCACGTGCCTATATCAAGACACCGGCATCGATGCTCCAACCCTGCCATAGCACACACAATGTGGCGTTGAGCTGACCACGAACTAGAGATCCTCTGTCCCCAGAAACTTCAGATTTCGGACCCTCCCTCGTCGGCGTCTTCGACTTGATGCACTTGGATCGTTAAGGGCCCGACGCCGCGCACGACTTCCGCTGGCCCGCTTAAAGCCAAACCGGGCCGGCGCCGAAGTCGACAGCTCCACAGCCCGAGTAGAGAGAATATTTTGAGTGCGGCAGTGGCCTGAAGTAGCGCGCTGTAGAACATTTGAATGAAAACCATTCCGCATTCACAGTTCCCCGATACCCACCGCTGCACATCGTTAGAGTCAGTCAATACTGTGCTGAATTCCTATCGGCAGGATAAATCAATGCGAAAGTCCCATCCATTTGCGGTTGCGTACATCTGCGCGCTCCTCGTTACGTTGACAGCGTGCGGCGCCGATGACGATCCGGTATCCACTACTAGCGCTACACAGACACAAGAGACCGCACAGATCACCACGGATACCACCACAGCAACGACGGCGGACACCACCGCCCCAGAGCCACCGGCCGCGACCACAACGATTGCCGAACCGGCACTGATGCCCGATGTCGTGTGCATGAATCTGCAAGCCGCACAGGACAGAATTCAGAGCGCTGGTGTGTTCTTCTCTCGAAGCGAAGACGCGACGGGAGAAGGGCGGTCCCAGGTCCTGGATCGCAATTGGATCGTCGTAGCGCAAACGCCGGCGCCAGGAGCTCCGTTCACCGAGGGCGAAGCGGTTCTCTCGGTCGTTAAGATCGGCGAGCAGAGCCCCTGCTGACGTTGACTGCCCAACACCAGGCGTAGGTTCACGCGGGAACTCTCTGAGTTCGGCCTCGCCCGTCCTCAGCACGAAAGTTGTTCATCGTGTATCCATCACACCGACCTGGGCAAGTGCACCTCGGGTCCAGCAAATCGAGTTACAACAAGAGTTCCGATCTACCGCGAATTGGGGATCCTTGTCCGACTCGCATGTGAAGATGGCGCCAACTGGTTTCGAGATGGAAGTTGGCGAGAATGACCCAGTTGAGTCCCAAGGTCAAGGAGAAGAACGGCGCAAAGTGGTGCGCCGCACTCGCACCAGATTTGCTCAACGGCGAGACCATCTGGGCACTGGTATCGGCCGGGCGGATGAAGCCGGTAACGAGCGGCGCCGCGATCACAAACGCGCGGATCATCGGCTTCTGGCACAATGGAGAGAGCACCGACAAGCGCATCGTACTGGAGGTTATGGCCCACCAGATCCGAGGCGTTGACTTCCCGGTCAAGGCCGGGAGCACCAGCATGCGCGTCATGACCGACCAGGGCGAAGTGAATTTTGGAAACCTACACAAGGACGAAGTGGGCTTTGCGCACTACTTCATCGACTACCTGTGGAGGAATGGCGTAGACCCCGCGGTGGCTCACGCAATTGACCAGCGCCACAAGTCCGAAGTTGCAGCACAGTTGGCCGAACACGACTACCTGAGCAAGCGTGAATCAGTCAAGGTCTTTGGCGGCGCGCTGAAAGACAAATGGTGGAACGACATCAGGGGTCACGCTCACCCCGGCGAATTGCCTTGGTTCATCATCAATTCGGGCAGCGCCGGTCGGCTCGTCGCGTTCGAGGACAGGCTGTTGATCAGCAAGACCGGCGGAATGACTAGCCTGATGGCCGGTTCGTTCGGCGGCGGACGGGAGACGACCTTCCCCTATTCAGATATCACCAACATCGAGTACAACGGCGGCTTCGCCAATGGTGTGCTCGAGGTCTTGACTCCGAGCTACCAAGGCACCGGCAACCACTACTACTGGCGTTCCACCAACAAGGCTCGCAACAAGGCGAGCGACGACCCTTGGACGCTTTCGAACTGCCTCCCGTTGGCGAAGCACATCTATCGCGAAGCGCAGCCAACATTGAACGAGCTTCATCGAAAGATCATGGACGCCAAACGGCCCCAGGTGGTCGTTCACCATGCTCCTGCCGACCCGTCTCCAGCCCCTGCTCCCGCTGCCGATGCCGGACTAGCGGACGAGCTGACGAGATTGGCCGAGATGCACCAGCAGGGAGTGCTCGATGACGATGAGTTCAAGGCAGCGAAGAAGGCGGCTATCGCCAGGCAGTCATAGGTCTCTAGCATGAGCAGCGACCCTTCTCAGCAGCATCTGGTACCGATTGGCTACAAATGCACCACCTCCGGACTCGGAGAATGAGCGCGGTCGGCGCGGGAGGAGACTCAGTTCCTGGCGACCGCCGCCTTGCACGCCCAGTGTCGTCGCTGGGCATCACCCCAATCGTGTTAGACCTACGCTGCCTTAATGCCATACAAACCTTCTGACCCCCTCGATCTGGGCCAGAAGCTCGTCGCCCTCCTCGACGGCGGACGCCGCACCGCCACCTACAAGCTCGCGGTCCTCATGGCGTTGCTTGACCTCAGCGTCGAGTCCGTCCCCGCCGATCCCTACGCTGCCGTCGACATCGACCTCGATCGGCTGACCACCCGGGTCATCGAGCTGTACTGGCGTCAGCTGCGACCCCTCGACGGCCATCGGCTACGGCAATCCACCGACGGTCGAGGCGTCATCTTCACCACCGTCGCCGACCTGCGGGACGAACTCACCCGCGCACATCGCACCCCGACGATCGACCTGGTGGTCGCCGAGGGGTCCGTCGCATACGTCGCCGCGCACACGACTGTGAAGCGCACGCTCGTCCGGTATCCGCTCAAGCTCCTGCAGAACGTCACCACCGCCACCGAACACGAGCGCTTCCTCTATGACGACTCCTGGATGGGAACCGCGTCGGAGCGAGCCATCGCCGATCATGGCAACAAGCTGCAACTGTTCCCCGGTGTCTGCACGACGCTGGCCCGCCTCGCGCCGTTGTTGAAGCCCGCTTTCCAGCTGTCCTGGGTCGACGACGTGCGCCGCATGAACAAGACGCTGTTGGCCGACGGTCCCGACATCGCCGACCATCTCTTTGGTGCCGACCGCGTCTCGCTGCTCAAGGCCGGCGACGTCTTGGCGAACGAGTTCGGACCGCACTGTTTCTACTGTGCCGCACGATTGACCACCACCCGACACGTCGATCACGTACTGCCGTGGGCGCGGGTCGGCATCGACGGACTGGCCAACCTCGTGTTGGCCTGCCCGTCCTGCAACTCCAATAAGTCCGACCTGCTGCCCTCCCCCACGCTTGTCGACCGGGCGCTCGATCGTGGCCGGTCTGTCCTCGACGCGCTTGCCGCCGATATCAACTGGCCAAGCCAGTTCGACCGGGTGGTCTCCGCGGCGCACGGGCTCTTTGCGACTCAGCCGGAGAGCACGCCGGTCTGGTTGGGTCGCAGAGATATTGGAGTGCTGGGACGTTTCGACTTCGATTGGTATACCGGCTGACGGCGTTCCTGTTGGGACTGTGGCCCGCGCCGCCGGCAACAAGGCGTAAGTGTAAGTCGCCGCACGACGGGCATGTGCCGCGAGCCGAGAGGTCGGCGCTCGGTGCCGGCGTGCACTCCTACGTGTCGAACTCCTGACTTATCGAAGAGCGAATCGTGTGCCCGGAACAGATCCGCAGCAGACCGCGGCCATCTCGGTGCTCATCGTGGCCGCTCGCGGAGACTGCGAACAAACTGGCGGCGAAAAGTTGTCAGACCTCGGTTCTACTCTCTCACTCAGTTCGTCAGAGATCGGAATTCACGCTCTCAGAACCGCGAGTACTTCGGCGCTCGACCCGCATTCGCAGCAGCGTGGTGGGTCGGCACAGCATGAGCGATGTTGTGTTCGTGCATAGCGGAATTCAGATCATCGACGACCCGGTCGCCACGACCAACTACTGACGCATGTACCGCTTGCCGATCAGCACACCCAAGATACGAAAGGTCAACGATGACTCAGCACAACAACGACATGCCCACCGCGCCGTGGGCCCAGCCCGCAGCGCCTGCGGGCCACCCGCCCAACGGCAAGAAGGGGTGGAGTCGGCGCAGGAAGATCGTCGTCGGCGGTGTCGCCGCCTTCGTCATCCTCGGCGGCATCGGCGCGGCGATGGGCGGCTCGGACACCGAGACGAAGGAGGTGAACGCCGCGCCGGGCAGCGTGTCCGCGCCCACGCCGGTCGAGCAGGCGGCCGCCGAGCAGGCCACCGTCGCGCAGGCACCGGCACCGGCAGCCCAGGTGGTCGACACCACGGCCACCGAAGCCCCCTCCCCGGCCCCCGAGGAGGCGCCGGCGGCTCCGACCCTGACCAGCAGCCAGCGCAACGCGGTACGCGCCGGCGAGACCTACCTCGACATGATGGGCATGTCCAAGCAGGGTCTGATCCGTCAGCTCAGTTCCGATGCCGGAGATGGGTTCTCGGTGCAGGATGCCACTGTCGCGGTCAACCACATCGAGCAGCAGGGTGATGTGGACTGGAATGAGGAAGCCGTGCAGGCGGGTCAGACGTACCTGGACATGATGGGGATGTCGCGCTCGGGGCTGATCCAGCAGTTGACGTCGGATGCCGGCGACCAGTTCACGCTCGAGCAGGCGACGTACGCTGCCGACCAGCTGGGTGTATGACCGGCGCCGTCGGGTCGTCGTTGCTATCGAATACCTCTCTCTAGCAACGACTTCCCGGCTACCTCGACAACCACGACTCACCCGCATACTCGGCGCGGACCACCACAAAGGAGAACCCACATGGCCGAGGACGGCTGGGAGTTCTGGCGTCTCACCCGAGTTGGGGGCACCTCCGTGGACTGGCTCGCGGCGACCCGGCCGGAGGCTCGGGCGCTGGTCGATCAACGCAAGGTGTGGTCGCTCATCCCGAATCGTTCGATCTTTCTGGCGAACTGGTTCGTCACCGAAGATCACCATCGCGCAACCGACTTCGTGTGGACCCACGAGAACATCGACATAGTCGAGGCACGGCAGGTCGCCGTGGAGGTGCCGGATGTGTCGGCCGACGATCTGAAACGCATGATGAGCCCGACAGCGGAAGTCACGCTCGAGCAGATCGACCGTTAACCCGTAGCAAAGCTACTCGGCAAGCGTGTGGCAACCACCTTGAGCGATCGGCGGGTGCGGTCGGACTGAGCCACATCGCGCCGGCGTCACGCCACCGCGGTTCTGTCGCACCCCCGTCATAGCCTGTCCGCACACCGCCACCACCGAGGAGGGACCGATGCCCGTCACCACGACCGAGAGCCGTCTGGAGTTCGGGTTCCCCGACGTCCATCCGGACGCGCGCCTGTTCGTCACCGTGCACCGCACGCTGCGGGTTCCCGACGACGACACCAGCTACGGCCTGCCGCCGGGGCTCGGTTCCTTTCAGCTCACTGACGTCGGGCAGGTCCGCAGCCGGGCCGGCGACTGGTCACCCGGTGATGTGCTGCTGCCGATGTGGCAGGCCGAGGCGGCGTGGTTCAGCTTCTCGGCCCCAAGCGACTATCCGTTCCTGGTGCGGATGTCGGTGGGCGGCGTCAACGCTGTCACCGGCGACGACTTCACCGATGAGGTGGACTTCACCGGCGAGGACTACTTCGAGGTGCCCACCCAACCCTGGCTCGATGGGTTCCGCGTCGATGAGACGACGGTGCGCCAGTTCGTCGCCATGCCGCTCGGTAAGGGGTACACCGCGGCCGAGCAACTGACCGGCGTCGACGACGCGGCAGTGCGGATTCAAGTGACACCTCTGAAAGGCGAAACGTGGGCTCGCCGTCGAGCCGCCCGACAAGCCCTACAGCAGACGGTGGCCGACTGCGGCGAGACCATGGCCCCGATGGCAGCACCCGATGGCGCGATGCCAGAACCCGGCTCGGCGATGGGGATGGGCGCCGGCGGGTCGATCACCCAGTCGGTCGCGGTACCGATCGAGCCGAAGGAAAATTGGGCGATCGGCGCGCAATCGCACGCCACCCTGCGCATCATCAACAGCATGCAGTGGCAAACGCTCACCGGGACTCCCCCACACCATGCGCCACCGACGATCACCGAGTACCAACGACACGGGTACCCGTGGTTCGAGTGGTACGACGACTCGCTCGCGCGGCAGGGATCATCGAAGTTCGCCGATCTCGACACGGTCAAGCAGGTCGGCGACAAGCATGGCGAGCAGCCGCTGCCCGACAACCCGAGTTTCCCGCCGCCCACACCGCACATCGTCGGCGGCTGACCGAGGACCCAGCACGATGCCCACCAACCCTGTCGGCATGGCCGACCACCTGGTCGCGATGTCGTCGGCCGGCGCCCGCAGCGCGTTGCGGCCCGCACCCGATCCGGCGGCCCTGAGCTCACTGCTGAATCACTGCGCCCCCGAGAATGCGCGTGACGCGTTCCTGCGTTTCACGTGGTCCAACCGCACGCCGCAACCGAACCCGGTAGCGCAGTCTCCGGGTCCGTGGCAGTGGTGCCGGCGCCACCCGATCGTCACGGTGGTGATCGCGTTCCTCGCCTGGGCGTTCATGACTGGCATTGCCGGTGGCCAACCGTTGGCGGGCCTGGCGCTGCTGGTTGTACTCGGCGGTGTCATCTACTGGCTGCAACGACGCGCGAACCACGAGAAACGGCCCACCGCACCGCCGATCAATCCGTGGCCCTACGGCGCCGAGCGCGTCCCCGCCTACGGTGCGCTCGCCGGCGAGTCGACACTCCTGCGTCCCGAAGCCGAACTGCTTGGCGTCGCGGTGCTGCTGGTGGAGACCATCCAGGCCTCGCCCGTGGTGCGCAGCGACCTCATCTACACCGGCACCCTGCTCGAGCAGATCAATGCGTCGCTCTACACGATCAGCCATCAGTGTCACCGCATCTGGTGGATTCGGTCCTTGCTGGAGAAGCCCGAATCGACCTCCGATGTCGGACGCGCGTTGCAGGCGGCGATCGACCAGCGCGTGCAGCGGGTGGAGCAGAACTGGCGTGAATTGCTGGGCAACGTCGCCCAGCTCGCCGAGCTGGCCGTCGACTTCGATCAGTACGCAAAGGTGTTGCGCGATCACGCCCGGCACCACCGGTTGATGGCCGACGGTTACGGTATGCCGATCCCGTCGGCGCCCGACCCGCAGTGGCAGTACTTGCAGGAGGTGCAGGCGAACCTGTCGGCGCAGGTGGGCTTCCTCAACGACACGGCGGTTCGGGTGAGTGCGGTGGATCTGGGCTGAGTGTGGTGTCTCTGAAGGCGAGCAGGATGCGCACCGCGGTCGCGGTTCGCCAGAGAAGTTCTACCCGTGCTTCGTCCGTAGGCACGCATTCAGCACGCCCAGTCACCCCACCACCCAGCCCCTTCCTCGAGCGATCGCAGTCTCAATCGCCTGCTGTCCCGGCTGCGACACCTGCGTCTCGATGAAGTCGTTGAGCATCTCCGGCGGCGTTTCGCTTCGTTCGGCGACAACGACTTCCTCCCAGGTTTCGTAGTCGGCAGGGTCATCGAAGACGATCACGCCAACGCCGTGTTCTGTCGCCGCCTGCTGAACGTTGCCGAGTGTCTCGACATACGCGTCGGTCAGCTCGTTGCGCATCTCGATGAGGACGTACGCGTGCGTCGATGCGCGACGATGTGCCAACGCCTCGAACACTGCGATCACATTGAGCTTCGCCATCGGTTTGACCTCGAACGTGACGATCTCGAACTGCTGATGCGGGACGTGTTTGAAGGTCTTCATTCCCACCGCGACCAGGTCAGGCCGGGTCCAGTACCCACCAGTGGGCCGACGGCCCTGGTGTGCGGTCTCCTCGATCACCAGGGCGTTGAAACCTCGGTCCTCGGACCAGCCGGTCTTCAGGGTCGCGAGAATGGGTTCGTACAGTTCAGCCTCGGCGACCGGTGGGCGGATCGTGGCGGAGCACGCCGCGTCGTCGACACTGACGTCGGAGTCGTCGGTTACCGGTGCGCGACGCAAGGCCCCGCCGCGGCCGCGTGCCCGCACCACAAGTTGCTTCTCCAGCAGGCCGGCGCGCGCACGGTCGTATCGCAACCTATTCCAGCCGAGATATGTTCTCGCAGCCGTGTTCCCGAGAGCCTCACGCGAATCGGGCAAGGCGACGAACAGGTGATACTCGTCGATGGTCAGTTGCAGTTCGTACATCGCGTCCGCTCCTCGACTCAGGACGTGTACCCGTCTGACCGCTGGCAGCCGTCCGCCGTGCTTCGGTCCCCCTCGAAGCCTCGCATTCTCGGCAGCAAGATACGGCTGATTCGCACCAACTACGGACCAATCACTGACGCTGCACTCCGCGGTTCAGCGCGTCCCCAAGTGAAATGTCGGTCGGACGCACTACGGTCACCGGCGGACGGATGAAAGGGGCAGTACGTGCACACAGCACCCGGTTGGTACGCCGATCCTTGGCAGCAAGCGCAGTTCCGGTGGTTCGACGGCACTGACTTTACTGCCACCCTGAGCAGCGCACCCGGTTGGTACCGCGACCCGTGGCAGCAGGCGGCATGGCGATGGTTCGATGGCAGCCAGTGGACAGCCAGTGCATCCCGCAGAACAGCGCCATCCGGTCAACCCCACGCCAGTGGGTCCGTCGACTCCGATGCCGGCGCGCGATCTGCCGACCGATCCCGGCCTCACGTCGCCCACCGATGAGTCTGACCGCATCCCCAGCGGCGGACTGGCCACCCCAGAACAGACCAGGATCACGGCTCAGGATCAGCCGGATGCCTCAACCCTCGCCGGCCTCATCGGTACCGGATCGACGGTGGCGGTCATCGATGTGGAGACCACCGGGCTGCGCCATTCCGATCGGATCGTGGAGATCGCCATCGTGACCGTCGATCACACGGGCGTCATCTGCGACGAGTTCGAGACGCTCGTCAATCCTCAGCGCGATGCCGGACCGGTGTGGATTCACGGTCTGACCGCGTCCATGCTTGTCGACGCGCCGAATTTCGCCGACATCGCTGGCGCTGTGGCCACCCGCCTCGACGGTGCTGTCGTAGTGGCGCACAACATTTCTTTCGACACCCGGATGGTCGGATACGAACTGACCCGCGCCGGGATCGACATCGACTGGGGTAGCGGGCTGGACACTCTGTCGGTGACCCGCCGCAAGCTCGCCGCCGCATGCGCCGCCCACAACATCGCCCTAGACAACGCGCATCGGGCAATCGCCGATGCCCGGGCAACCGCCGAACTCACCCTCAGGGTGGCCGATCAGTTCCCGGCGGCGGGCACACCGGCGCGGACCGGTGTGCGGGAAGCCGCACCCACCCGAATGCAAGTGCGTGACAAGGCGTCTGCCGTCTACGAGCCGTCGCCCTACCTGGTCGAACTCGCTCGCGACATCCGGCCGGCCTCCGACGTCGCGAGCTACGTCGTGCTGCTCGACCAGGCGCTGGCCGACCTGAAACTCACCGACGATGAACGCGCCGAGTTGCGCGAACTAGCCGGCGAACTCGGACTCACCGATCGCGACATCGAGCGCGCACCGCGAGTTCCTCACGTCGCTCGTCGACACCGCCCTCGACGACGGTGTCGTGACTGACGACGAGCTCGACAGCCTTGTGCGTGTGGCCGCCTTGCTCGACCTCGACACGCATCTGGTCACCGGCCGGACGAACTCGTATCGGATCGCCACCGAGTCACTTCAGCTGGACGCGGACCTGACGGTGTGCTTCACCGGCGACGGGGCGACCCGGGCAGATGGCACCGAGGTGACGCGCGAAGAGCTGCATGCGATTGCCGCACGTCACGGACTACGACCGGTTGATTCAGTCACGGCGAAGGGATGCCAGCTACTGGTGGCCGTGGATGCGGCCACGTTGTCCGGTAAAGCCAAGTCGGCGCACAAGTTTCGTATCCCGATCGCCACGGTCGACGACTTCCTCGCCGCGACGGCCACCGGCCGGCCACTGCCGGTCGGGGTGCTCGACCATCACGGTGTGGCATGCGTGTGCGAGCGGTGTGGGGATTCGTGGACCGCGAGTCGCCGTGGACGTGTCTGCCGGGAATGTCGTCGCAGCCCTGCGGGCGCTGCGACACGACACGCGAAGTCAACGCCGGTCCCCGCGTCAGAGTCCAGCGTCGACACGTTGGTCTGCGCGGAATGCTCTCGGACGTGGCACCGCGGACGGACACGTGGCCGTCGACCGCACCGCTGCCCCGAGTGCGCCGGTGCGGCTTGACGGGTCGGGTGATCGAAGACCGATAGGCCCGCTCATCGGTCGCTGGGATACGGTCAGGCATGTTCCATAGCGTGTCGGACCGCGAGAGCCGCACGGCGAGTCGGCAGCGCCTGCGCCCGTACTCGCTGCGACTTCTTCTCATCTCAGTTCCGATCAGCTATGGCGCCTTCATGTTCGTGGTCTGGGGGGTCGGGGTGCTGCCCCACAGGTCTCCCGGGGACCCGAGCATCGTTTCCAGTTTCGCTGTCGTCAGTGTCTGGTATGCGTTGTCCTGCTACGTGTGGATTCCGCTGACCTGGATCGCATCGTCGTTCACGATCGCGACCTTCCGGCGGCGGAGACACTGACGGTCGCACCGGCCACCTCACCTCCCCCGCCTCATCTCCGACGCCACGTTAAGCTCCGCCGCCACCCCGATCGCCTCGAGCAGCACCGGCACAAATCGCCGCACATCACGCGGTTCATCGCAGCCGGCGGCGGGCCCCCCGTCGGGCAACTCCTCGAGCCATTCGCCGCAGATACGCGCATACCGGCGCAGCATCGGCGTGTTTGCCTTGGTGTCACAGGCGATTCGGGATGGGGTGACGCCGCACGGGTCGGCGACCCAGCGTGTGATCAGGGCGACCAACCCCGCGGGCATCTGGTCGTGCGGCGGGCCGTACTCACCGGCCATCTCGGGGTGGAGTTGTTCGACGATGTCGATGGCGCCGGACGTACAGAACTCGCGCCAGCCGTCCATCGCGGCCAGCAGGTTGGCGGGATAGAACGTGGCGCATTCCAGCGCTCTGACCGCGAACACGTGATCTTTCGCCACGACGACGGCGATATCGGGCCACCGCGACGAGTGCTCGGCGACGACGGCGCCAAGGAGCTCCATGTCGGGCATGCAGTGGCCGACGACCGTGCAGAACTCCAACCGCATGGCGTGCGGGGACACCAGCACCTTGGTGTAGATGCCGTCGACGTCGGTGAAGCGGATGGCGCCATCGTCGGCCGGACAGTGGTGTCCCCAGGTGGCGGTCAGCGTCTGCGCGGCCATGGTCAGCAGATGTTGCGCGTCGTCGGGGATCACCCCCGGCGATGCCTTGCCGCTGAGGGTCAGCATTCGTTGCTTGGGTCGGTTCTCTGCGCGGAGCTTCTTGGCCGCCGGGCTGAACGGGTCGTGCACGTTCAGCACCGACGGATGCTCGATCTGCCAGACCTCACGCAACGCCGTCTCCGCGTCGCGCACCAGTCTGTCGACCGTGCGTTTGCCTGTCTCACGAATAGTCCTGCCCGATCGCAGCTTTCGCCATTCGAGCCTGGCGAGAGCCGTTCGCTGCGCTCGGGCCTCCGGCGCTTGATGAGATGGCCAGAAATTGGTGAGCGCCATGTCGCCGACCGTGCATCGCATCCTCCCCGCTCCGGTCATGGTGAAGATGAGCAGGGGTCGTCCGGTGCTCTCTGCTCGGCTGAGTTCGACGAACTCGTCACGTTGCAGCCTCGCCACGCTCGCGGTGAGCCGCGCGCGGAACTGTCGCCATGCCACATCTGCGTCGTCGTCGAAAACCGCAGCCTGGTCGTCGGACATGCATCCCTCTATGCCGTCGGCCATCGGCGATGACCGCATGCCCTGCACGGTAGGAAGTAGCTCTGACAAGGGACGGGGGCTGCGGATCAGTTGTCCACAGGGAAAGGTTCAGACCACGCAACACCTCGAGCGTTGCGCTCGGCGGTGAGAGCGGGCGCGAGACACTAGCACCACCGGTCAGCCCGGCAACCCAGCCGCCACCCGGTTCCGCAATCCATACGCCAACGCCGGATCATCGCGCAGCCCCCAGCCCGGCCCGACGAGTTCGGCTCCGGCATCCGGGTCCTGCTTGAGAGTGTGGTCGAACCAGCTGAGCAGGATCGGCGCCAACGGGTTGTGCGCGGGGTCGTCGACGGGCGTGAAATGCCCGACGCCGTTGGCGCACAGCAGGTATGCCGGGACGCGCCCAGCGAGTTCGTATTGCGTCCAGCGCGCCCACAGGTAGTGCGGCACCACCACGTCGTTGTAGCCGGTCAGATACAGAGTCGGCACGGTCAGCGTCGCACCAATCGCCACCGGTCCCGGCTCGACGGCCGCGGCACTGCGCACGGAGATGCGCGGGTCGATCAACCGCCACACGTTCGCCGGCAGGCTGGCGGCCTGCTGGGTGGCGGCGCCGCCGGCAGAGTGACCCGCAATCGCGATCCGCCCCAGGTCGACCCGGTCGTGCAGCGCGGAACCACGATCGGAGTCGGCCCTGGCTACGGCGGATGCCGCGATCAGAGGCAGTTAGGCGAAGGAGTTCACGAAGTCGTAAGGGATCGCGACCACATATCCGTTGCTGGCCAACATCTTCGCGGTGAGGTCGTAATTGCCGGGTTCCGACAGGATGCCCCCGGTCCACAGCACCACCGGCAGCCGACGATCGGGTGGGGTGTTGGTCGGGTAGTACAACGCGACACCAATCGGGCTGGCCAATCCGTCCGGGAATGTCTGCGAGCACTTCAGGTCCGAGTGATTGTTCCCGAACGCATGCACTAAGCCGTTCGAGATCGCACCGTACAACGACGTGCAGGCACCTGCGTCGAGAGTCTGCGCGGTGCGGTACGGGCCGGTCAGCGAGCGCTGCGTCGCGATATCCGTCGTCGGGGGTGCGGCAGACGCGACGACGGGGTGGGCGAAAGCCGTGATAGCGACCGCGAGTGAGACCACGGCAACGCAGAGCCGGATGGCGAGAGCAGACATGGCAATGGTTTCCTTAGCGTGAGGATCACAGAGGCAGGACGGGTGCGCCGATCTGAGCGCTCGACCTTCGTTCCAATGTGCGGATGGCTTTCGAGAACGTCTCGATCTGCCCGGCCATCAGATGCTTGTCGAGCTTGTCGATCACCCCGTTGGCCGGCGCGGCAGTCAGATACGTCTGCGACGGGATCAGCGACATCGTGGCGATGCCGCTCTTGTAGAAGGGTGCGCCTTCACCGAAGTACAAGGCGGGCAGCGGATCACACGTGACGGTCCGCTCGTTCGCGGTTCCGTGGGCGCTGGCCAGGTAGATCGACCGCATCGCGGGTGTGGTGGTGTAGCACCAGCCGACCTCGGGCCGTCCGGTCGGACCGTAGTGACGGTGCTGCGGGTCGTCGAGCCATTCGCGACACCCCAGATGTTCCAGGGTCAGTGCCGCAACAGCTTTCCGATGTGCACCCTTGCCGTCCCACCATTCGGGGTGCATGCGCATCCATCGGCTCGACGCCTGCATCGTGCCGATCCCGTTACCGACCTCGGTTTCGAATTGAGGCAACTGGAAGTGCCCGGTGACGAAGACGAACACCAGGGTTCGTCGGCGTCGGTGGGCCGGCACCTGAGCGAACTGTCGGGCCAGGGAGATCAGTCCGATGCCGCCGTTCTCCTCGGCGACGTTGGGTCCGTCGGTGTGGGTGTTGACGATGACGGTCTCGCTCGGGTCGGTGCCCGGGAGGACGGCGAACAGGGTGTCGGTGGCCGCGCCGAGCGCGCGACGGGCGTACATCACCAGCCGCGCCGATGCGCCGCGGCGTGCCGACGCTCTGACCCGTTCCGCTTCTCGGGGACCCACCCACAGCGCCGGGCATCCCTGGTAGCCGGTGGTGAACGGCGCGTACTGGTCGTCGGCCAACGCCTCACTGATGCCGGTGCGAATGCAGATCACGCCGCGCACACCTGCTCGCACAGCACTTTCCAGCGTCGGGGCGCCGACCGCGTCCGACACGCTCGGCAGGTAGGCGATCGGATCCGGCGGCGCGGCGTCGGCAGGGTACTGCCCGGAAGGCCGGTAGCCCACGGTGATCGGCAGCGGCAGCACCGGCACCTCGACCACGGCGATCTTGCCTCGGGCCGGTTCCCACGCGCCGATCTGGCCGAGCACACCCAGGTACTGCAGCGGCGCAGTGATTCCGTCCGGCCCGGTGACCCCCGAGTACGGGAAGTAGAAGGCGACCGGCACCGGCGTGCCGTCGATCGCGAGTTCCCAGCGCAGCGGGTCCCATCGGTCAAAGGTCAGCCGGTCGCGGTGGACGTCGAGGCCGATGCGGTCGAGGTCTGCTTCCAGCGAGTCGATGAATCGGCGATGGGCGGGATTGCCGGTCAGCCGAGGTCCGTGATCGGCGAGTTCCAGATTGCGATCCCATATCTCGTCGGTGCTCAGCCCGCGGGGCAAGCCACCCGGTGCGGCTTCTGCGGCGCCCGGCCGTGCGGCGAGCATCGCGCCGGCGACGCCGACTCCAGCCGCCTGCAACAACCGGCGACGACTCAGCGCACGACCTCTCAGCCCAGACGAATCGGGTTCCCCAACCATTCCATCTCCCCTGACGACGACGGCCCGTGAACGTGATGTGGCTCACGGCGGTGGCATGAATGTAGTCCCGTTCAGGAAAGAAAAACAAGTGCGTACTTTTATCGGTGGCGGCGGACGGCTCTGTCCCTCCGCCGCCTGAGTGATTGTCTGCGCAGGTCAGGCGGCTAGACCATCGTCGTGATAGCTTCACGTGGTCATCGACGTCCCGTACCGCTAGAGGAAGACCCCGATCATGGCGACCAGTGGCGGCGAGCCGGGAGGTGCGCCTGCCGATCCCCGCGGCATCGTCGCCATCGTGCCGGGGGTGTTCTTCACTCCCCCGGCACCGCTGCCCCGAGGTCGGCACAGCATCCCTCGCGTCCAGATCGACGCCGCCCAGCAGGAGCGACTCCTCATCGCGCTCACCGAACTCGTCGCGGCCCGGGGCTATGCCGCGGTCAGCGTCGCCGACATCGTCGAGCGAGCGCAGGTGTCGCGGGCCGCGTTCTACCGGGTGTTCGCCGACAAACAGGCGTGCGCGCTGGCCGCCTACGACAGATTCATCGAGGTGTTGCTCACCGGCATCGCGGCACGGCTGAATCCCGAGCAGAGTCTGGCCGACTTCGTGGACGCATGTCTGCGCGGCTATCTGGAACCGATGCAGCGCGATCCGGTGGTGGGCCGCGCTTTTCAAGTCGAGATCGACGCGATGGGTGCGCCCGCCCGGCAGCGTCGGCGGCACTCGTTGCAGCTGTTCGCCGACACCGTGGCCGACCATCACCGCCACATCGTCGACACGCGGCACGAGGGCGACGTGCTTCCCCCATCGGCGTACCTCGGTGTCGTCTACGCGGTTCGCCAGATCACGTCGGATGCGCTCGAGACCTCCGACCCGGTCGATCTGCTCGCCTCCATCCCCGAACTCTCCCGATGGCTGCTCCGGCTGCTCGATCCGGCAGCGGCCTGACGTTTGCTGGGCTGGGGCCGCGTCGACATCCCCGCACGGGTTCTTGTCGGTTGGCGGTCACCCAAGGTGGGCCACTCCATCCCCGCTCAGATCTGCGATCCCCGCCGACCGACCGCTGAGCACCAGCATCAACGACTCGGCCGGCCCTTTGACGATGGGGCCGTCGCCGCCGGTCCAGTCGAGGTCGGTGGCCACCCAGCGCACCGTGGTCGGCGTGGTGCCGAAGATGTTCTTGCCCGCGCTGTCGACCAGGAAGTCGAGCACCTCCCGGACACGGTCGGCATCGAAGTCAGCGGCGATGCCGAGCGGTCGGCGAATGTCGAGTCCGTGCACGAGGGTGTCGGTCAATGGTGCGCGCGGTCCCTGCCCGGGCGGTGTGAAGCGTTTGTCGGCCTTGTCGCGCAGCGTCTTCGGCAGATCGGAGTAGCTGGCCGCAACCTTGGCGGTCATGGCGATGTTGGCGCGATCGAAGTTGCCACGGGCGCGCAGCATCGCCAGCCCGAACGCGGGGATCGACACCACCAGCGGCACCACCAGATGGGCCACCACGTCGCGGCAGGTCCAGCCGCCACACAACGACGGCGTGGCCCACTGGTCGTCGGTGAAGGTGCTGGCCAGGTCGGCCAGGCGACGTCGCTCATCGGCGATCGCGGTGAAGATCTCGTCGTCGTTCACGGGGGCACCGTCGCTTTCGTGTCGATGTCGGTGACTCAATGGTCACACGGTGGTGAATCCTGACGCGTGGTCACGACAACTCCGCCTTTGCGCCGCGGCGTACGTGTCATAGCGTCTCGGGGGATTGCCGTTCGTGCGGTAGGAACTCTGGCGCCACCTCGGCAATTTCCGCCATCGCACGTTGAACCTCGGCGTGCAGTTCCACGCCCTCGGCGAGCCATCTGTCGGCATCGGCGAGCGGTTCGTCGTGGTGTCGGGAACCCCAATGCTCGTTCCACGCCTCCAGTTTGGCAGCCAGGCCGCGACTCAGGCCGAGCCGACGAGGATCGGCTGGATAGTTGTCGGTGAACGACTCCCACAGTGGACCCGCTCCTCCCCATTCGGGAAACATGCGGATGACCCGCAACCCGTCTGGCAAGACGACCGGTTTCGAGCTTCGCGACCTGGCCGCCAGAAACCGCAACTGCATATCGCGACGAGCTTGCCGCTCGCCGAACGTTTGTGGCGCGATCCGGTAGTCGTAGCCGGAGAGCCACGTCATGTCGGTACCTCGTGATCCCTCGTGGATCAAGGCCAGTGACCACAGCTTGTCACTGTCGGTGTAGTAGTAGCCTGCGTCCGCGATCAGTCGGGTGACGTCACGACACCAATGATCGAACGCCTCCACGTGGTAGCTGCCGGCCTCGTAGGAGAACACGAACAAACGGAACAGCGGCTCAGCACCAATCCACTCCTCGCGTTCCACATCAACCGGCCCACCATCCATTCGGCCATCCTATGCGGTGACACGAGATGGACCGGGCCGTCACTCCCGCCCGAGCGTCTTCGCCAGCGGCGCAAGCGCATCCAGGTAGATCGACGCCAACATCTCCGATTCGTCGGCGGTGTTGCGCATCCGGCCGGCCTCGGTGGCGTCCCATTGGGCGTCGACCTCGTTCTCGAAGTCGTCGATGGCGCTGACCCGGTCCAGCCAGTCCCGCTTGTCCTGGCGCTGCTGGATGGCGGCCACGATCTGCTGGTACTCGCCCAGCGCGCCGAGCCGTTCGACGAGTCCGTCGAGCCGCCGCGACAACAGTTGCGCCTTGGCGGCGTAGGTGGTGACGACGTCGTGGTCGGCGGCCAGGTTGGTGGGCGGATCGCCCAGGAGCGAGATCTGGTCGCGGACGTTGGCGGCCGACGTCGCCAGCGCGGTCACCTCGGCGGCGAGGTCGACGCGGACGCCGTGACGGTCGAAGAAGTCGAGCTTCCAGGCCGGGTAGTCGCTCACGCGGTCGGCGACCAGGCCGGCGGTCGCGGCGATCTGTCCGATCGATTCGGTGCGGAGACGGTCGACGTCGACGAGGTCGGGGTCCCACCGGTGTGCCGCGAGTTGCCGGTACTGCTCGGACTCGGCCGGTTCTGCCTGTTCCTGGATGGCGCGGCACCGCGCCCAGCGGCGGGCGCTGGCGGCGCGGAGGTCCTCGGCAAGTTCCGCCAGCGGCTCGTTTGGGGTGTCGGGCTGCGGGTCGGAGTCGGCGGGCAGCGACTTCTGGGTGGACGATCCGATCCGTCGGACCCGGTCAGCGATTCCTGTGCCCAACGACCGGACACCGTCGACCACCCAGGACCCGACCACCACCAGGGCAACCGCGATCGCCGCCACCACGACGACAATCACGAGGAGCCTGATCACCTCTCCAGTACAGCACGATCAGCGGGGTCGCCGGTGAGTTCGGGGCGCTGACCTCGGCGGATGAGGTCAGCCGGACCGAATCAAGCCTGTCAGGGATAACCGCGTGATCCACCGTCGGCGGCTTCCGACCATCACGACTGGTAGCCGGCCCGCTACGCTGACCTCGCGGGCGAGAATCGTCACTTCGCTCGCAGGCGTTGACGCGGGAACCGCAACGGGGGTCTATGCGTCCAATCAACGTGGGAGGACATCTGTGACTGGCGACAAGAAGTTCGGGAGTAACGCCCTCGAGCCGTGCGTGGCGATGCCGGAGATCACGGCGGCCCCGAATCCGCTGGATTGGGGACAGCCGGTTGACGGGTTGGGTGTGCTGTCTGAGCAGGGGAAGTGGGCTGCGCGGGCGGCGGATGCTCGGAAGGCGGCGGAATCGTTGAAGAACGCAGTCGAGATTGTCGAGCCACTCATCAAGGGCAACTATTTCGGCCAGGACTGCGAAGAGGGCGCAGCCTTACGAGACTCCCTTCTCGCGCTCGTTGGCGCAGAAGGCTCATGGAGAAACGAGCTTGTTAACCAAATAGTTCGACTCGAGCAGCTCGCCGACCAATGCGAGAACGCGGCGAAGGAACTCGCGGCGACTGACCAGGACTCTGCTGCGGAATTGAGTCGTGACCAGTAGCTTGGGTCGCCGCAGAGCGCGCGTCAAGGCTGTCGCGTGCGTTCTTGCGCCCTTCATATTGATGGTCGCCGCCTGCGACGGAGGCATTGATACACGGAACGTGGCTTCAAGCACCTCGACCGCTAGCGGCATTCGGCAGACTGACGCTGCCGGCCAGAGTTTGCCGTTTGAGAATCAGTTTGAAAAACGGTGGAACAGTTCGAACGACGGTACGGCCTACGAGCCGTGCACAGCAGTGGACCAAGCCGTTGCAGACAGGGTAGGCCTCGATCAATCCTCCACAGCGGACGCAGCCGCGGTATCAGGTCAGACGTTGCGGGGCTGCAAATGGCATTACGCTGGCGAGGGGATGGAGGGCTGGTATGCGGATCAAATTGTGGCAGATTCCGAGAGTCTCGCGGCCTACAAGAAGCTCAACAGATCTTTCACCTGGCGCGAGGATATCGTCGTCAGCGATAGGAATGTCGGTGTAGGCGCGGTAAACCAAACGAGCTGTTTCACCTACGTACAAGCCGAGGGCTCTGGCGTCGTTACGGGCGCCGCGTACCATTCTCTGCCGGCACCAACTCTAGACGAAGTATGCCGAAGGGCCATCGACCTGACGCGAGCCACAATCGACAAGGTCCCCAACGGCTGATCCCACCCAGCCGACCAGGCATGCACGATGTCGCCCGGTGAGACGCGACCCCATGTGGCGGGCCACTGACTTCACGCGCCCCCGCACAAGCAAGTGAGGGCAACCCGTACTTGCGCCCTAACCCACGCACTAAATGAGAGTATGGCCGCCACGTGCCCTCACTATTGGCGCCCTTGCCGCGCTCGCTGATCTCCTGAACGCGCTGCAACCAAGCGCGGATATGCAGTAGTTCCTTGGCCGCCTTCCGATTCATCAGAGCAGAATTGCCTCATCGCGAATATCGTCGTCGAGGCCGGCTTTCAGGCCGCCGTACTCGACGAGATCGATCTCGCGACCGAGGACCCCCTCGAGGAGTCGTTTGAAGCCGACGAAGTCGAACGACGACGCAGAGTCGGGGGCCTCCACGATCAGGTCGATATCCGAGTCGGGATCTGCCTCCTGGCGAGCGACCGAACCGAATGCGGCCACGCGCGTGTACCCGCGTTGCGCGGCAAGCACTTTGAGGACGGGCGCGGCGGCTTCGAGCAGCATCTCAGGGTGCACCCCGTTGAGGTCGGGCGCGAACTTGAGTTGCTGGCTGACTGCCGGCTGAGTGATGTCGAGAGCCTCGGCGATCTCTCGCTGAGACTTCCCGGTCGCCGCCAGCGCCCGCAACGCAAGGATGCGCCGCAGTCGCGCAACTTCCTCGTCACGCCGGGCGCTGCGGTATTCGCCAGCGAGATCCATAAGCCAATCTTATCAGCGGTGGGCGGGGACATTGGGCCACGTCAGCGATGCCGATATCGCGTACCTCAGGCGGCCGGCAACAAGTGACGGCATGACGCAGACATACCCTCACTTATCGTCTAACTGAAGGTATGGTCGCCTCATGCCCTCACTTTCTGCCGACAACCGCAGCCAGAACCCCTGGCCCGCGGTGTCCAGTGAGGTCGTCGAGTGGTCCCCGACCATTCCTGCTGACTTGCTGACCCGGACGCAGCGCGAGCGGTACCGCGGTCCGTACCGTGCAGCTCTGGTCCCGCACGTCGCCGACCTGACCCCGCATGTTTCTCCCGAGACGTCCGCCCTGGTCGCCGAGGCCAGTTCGGTGATCACCCGTTTCGATGCCGAACTCGGCAACGAGCTCGCACCCTTTTCCGCCATCCTTCTCCGCTCCGAATCTGCCTCGTCGTCGCAGATCGAGAATCTGTCGTCGGGCGCCAAGCAGATCGCGCTCGCCGAGTTGGGCAGCCGAGAGAAACGCAACGCCACCGAGATCGTCGGCAATGTTGCGGCAATGACTGCGGCCATCGAGCTGGCCGACCGACTGGACACCAACGCGATTCTGGCTATGCACCGCGCTTTGATGGAGGACACGAGTCCCCAGATGGCTGGGCGGTGGCGCGAGGATCAGGTATGGATCGGCGGGACCAGCATCGGCCCCCATAGCGCCGACTTTGTCGCGCCCACCCCCGCGCATGTGCCTGGTCTCATGGACGACTTCATTGCATTCTCGCACCGCGCCGATGTTTCGCCGCTGGTCCACGTCGCGGTTGCGCACGGCCAGTTCGAGACCATCCATCCATTTCCCGACGGCAACGGGCGGACCGGCCGCGCGCTCGTGCAGGCAATGCTGCGCGCAAGCCGGCTGACGCAGAACGTCACCGTGCCGGTGTCGGCGGGGCTGCTCGCCGACACGCGCAGCTACTTTGCCGCGTTGGATGCCTATCGGTCTGGCGATCTGTCGGCGATCGTCGAAACGTTCTCGTATGCAGCGCTTTCCGCCGTAGACAACGGCAGCCGACTGGTCTCTGATCTGCGTCGCATTCGCGAGTTGTGGGGCGAACGAGTTCGTGCTCGCCGGGGTTCGGGCACCCAGAAGCTGCTGGATCTCCTACTCCGGCAGCCGGTGGTGGATCGACGGGCCACCGCGGCCGCGTTGGGCATCTCCCCCGACAACGCCGGCAGGGCCATCGACCCCCTAGTCGAGGCGGGAATCCTGCGCGAGTTAACCGGATTCACTCGCAACAGGATGTGGCAGGCAATGGAGGTCACCGACGCGCTCGATGAGTTCGCAGGCAGGGCGGCGAGGCGGAGCCGGCACTGAGGTGAACGTGCCGGAAACCGGAACGTTCACCTCAGTGGGATGCGTCGGCGTGCTTGCCGCCCCGCTTCGGAATGACATGCATGATCGCCACGATGATCGCGCCGATCACCAACCCCACGACCGCTGACACCACGGTCCCCGCCGTCCACGACAGAACACCGCCCAACGAGTGGGACAACTCGTGGAACCAGTGCTCGATGTCGTGCAGACGGTCGGCGGGCCAATGGAATCCGGCCTCGCCGACGTTGACGATCAGGATGTGCCCACCGACCCACAGCATAGCGGCAATGCCCACCACGGTCAGGGTGGACATGATCTTCGGCATCGCCTTGACCAGGCCGCGACCGATGCGTTGGCTCGCCGTCGACTTGCGTTGCGCCAGTGACAGTCCCACGTCGTCCATCTTGACGATCACCGCGACCACGCCGTAGACGAGTGCGGTGATGAGGAAGGCCACCACGATCAGCACCAGCAATCGGGTAAGGAACGGTTCGGATTCGACCGACGACAACGAGATGACCATGATCTCCGCCGACAGGATCAGGTCGGTGCGGATGGCACCGCTGACCATGGACTTCTCGAACTCGGGGCCCTTTGCCACGGCCGGCACCTCGTCGGCGTCGTGGTGTCCGTGGCCGCCGCCGAGGGCTTCGTACACCTTTTCGGCACCCTCGTAACTCAAGAACAGTCCGCCGGCGATCAGCAGATACGGCAGCGCTTGCGGCAGGAACTGGCTGAGGATCATCGCCACCGGCAGGATGATCAGCAGCTTGTTGCGGATGGACCCGACGGCGATCTTGCGGACGATCGGCAGCTCGCGGTCGGGGGTGAAGCCGTGGACGTAGCGCGGCGTCACGGCCGTGTCGTCGACGACGACGCCCGCCGCTTTGATGCTGGCCTTGCCGGCCGCCGCACCGATGTCGTCGAGCGACGCCGCGGCCGCTCGGGTCAAGGTCGCGATGTCGTCCAACAGCGCAACGAGGCCACCGGCCACCAGAACCTCCCGGGTCAGACGCACGAGTCATCGATCAGTATGCCCCGCTGATCTGACGTGCGGCGGACGCAGGGGCGAGCGCATCGCGAGGGTCGCGAAACTGTCGTATCCCGTTCGTATCGTCGTCGTCATCGGCAGCCGCCGGTCCACCCATCGAGCAAGGAGGACCATGACCACCGAGGCCTACGACGACCACGATCACGACGACGAGTTCGATGACGAGTTCGAGGGCTACGACGAGCAGGTCGCCGAGTCGTGGCGGGAGTTCACCCACGACCTGGCCGTGCGTCTGGGTGATCTGCGGTTCGGGTCGTTCGATTTCATCGAACTGACCCATCCCGTCGGTACCCGCGAGCAACTGCTCATCACGTTTCGGGCCAACCGCGCGAGCCGCGTCCGCGCGACCGTGCCCCGCAGCGCGCTGGTCGGGCCACGCCAGCCCGAGTGGGTGCAGACGCAACGAACGTTCGAGGCGTTGGACTGGCGCTATCTGCCGCGCAAAGAGGAGTACATCCGGGAGTTCGGTCGCAAGCAACTCTTCCGAGCTTCGGTCCAGACCATTACGCTGCTGCGAGGTCAGTGGGGCGTCACCCATCCGTCGTTCCTGTCGCTCACCGACCCGTTCAGCACTGTGCACCCGTTCTCGCTCACCGGGTGAGGCGCGACGCGGGCCACCCGTCTCCGCCGACTGGGCGCTCGATCACGTGAGGCACTCGATCCGTTGACTGGGCGTCGTTTTCCGTCGAGTGAGCGCGATTTTTCGTTGACTGGGTACCGGCGCCCACAGCGTGGACACGTCGCACTACCCACTCGACCAGAAACGGCGCCCACTCGACGGAGATGAGCGCCCAATCGACGGAAAACGGCACCCACTCGACGGTTGGACACTGCCGCGAACTGCGCCCATTGGCGGCCCTTCAATGCGCGTTCTTGACACCAGAAGACCGGAAATTGACAGTAGAGCCCATGGCCGTGATCCGGGGGACGTCGCTGCTCGGCTTCGCCGAGCTCGTGGCGCAGCTGGGTGCCGACCCCGACCCGCTGCTGCGCCGCGCCGGGATCGCGCCCGACGACGCCGGACGCTTCGATGCGTTCCTCACCTATGCGTCGTTGATCCGGGTACTGGAGTCGGCCGCCGAGGCCACCGACCGCGCCGACTTCGGTCGGTTGTTGGCGCAGCGGCACGGCATCGAGATCCTCGGGCCGGTGGGTGTCGCGGCACGTACCGCCGGTTCGGTGGCCGCGGCGTTCACGATCTTCGAGAAGTATCTGGGCGCCTACAGTTCGGGGCTCACCGCGCGTATCCAGCCCCTGCCCGACGACCGTTTCTCCTTCGTCGAGCTGCGACTACTCACCCCGCACCTGCCGGCACATCCGCAGACCACCGAACTCAGCCTCGGCGCCACCCTGCAGGTGCTGCGGTTCCTGCTCGGCGCCGGCTACGCCCCGCTGTCGGTACATCTGCCGCACGAGGCGCTGACCTCCCGTGACGACTATCTGCACTACTTCTCGTGCACCCCGCGCTTCGGGGAGCCGCGTGCCGGGTTCACCATCCTGACCGCCGACCTCGACCACCCTCTCGTCGACGACGAACACACCCACCGCGCAATGCTCGGCTACCTCGACACCGTCATCGACCGCACCGCTCCGGGCGTCACCACGTCGGTGCGGGAACTGGTGCGACAACTGTTGCCGACGATGTCGGCGACGCTGCCGGTCGTGGCCGATCAGTTCGGGCTGCACCCCAAGGCGCTGCAGCGACTACTCGCCGGCGAGGGCTCCAATTTCCTCGCCGTCGTCGACGACGTGCGCCGCGAGATGGCGCAGCGCTATCTGCGTGACACCGACGTGACGTTGTCGCACCTGGCGCACGAGTTGGGGTATGCCGAGCAGAGTGTGTTCAGTCGGTCGTGCCAGCGGTGGTTCGGGTCGTCGCCCGCCCGATTGCGCAAGCAGTGGCGCACAACCCCCGCGTTGTCCCCTGCGGATCACCCGGCCTGACCGCCACCGGCGTCCTGTGCTGTCAAGTTTCTGTCCTCTGCGGTCAATACATGGGCTGGCAATTCGGACAATGATGTGGGTCACACCTGTGTGTCGAGTGAAAGGGGGTCCACAGGATGCGCTGCCGGACCGCGCCCTTCGCGAAACCCACCGCCTGTGCCGCGTCGGAGTGCCACGCTCGGATGTGATCCCGCCACCCGCCACCGACCCGACCCCGAACACCTGAAGGAGAAGTCTCGATGCTGAGCACCATGCAAGATGCCCCGCTGTCGATCGCGCAGCTGCTGCGCCACGGCAGCTCTGTCCACGGCACCGCCGAAGTGGTCACCTGGACCGACGACGGTCCGCGTCGTCGCAGTTACGCCGACGTGGGCAAGCGCTGCGCGCAACTCGCGCACGCCCTGCGCGGGCTGGGCGTGACCGGCGACGAGCGGGTGGGCACGTTCATGTGGAACAACGCCGAGCATCTCGAGGCCTACCTGGCGATCCCGTCGATGGGCGCGGTGCTGCACACACTGAACATCCGACTGTTCCCCGAGCAGCTGGTGTTCGTGGCCAACCACGGTGAAGACCACGTCATCATCGTCGACCCCACCCTGCTGCCGCTGCTCAATCCGCAGCTGCCGCAGCTGAAGACGGTCCAGCACGTCATCGTGACCGGCGACTCGACCGCAGGTGTGGAGGCACCCGAAGGGGTGCAGGTTCACTCCTACGAGCAGTTGATCGCCGACCAGCCGACCGAGTTCGACTGGCCGGAGGTGGACGAACGCTCAGCTGCCGCGATGTGCTACACGTCGGGCACCACCGGCGACCCGAAAGGCGTTGCCTACTCGCATCGTTCGATCTACATGCACTCGATGCAGGTGTGCATGACCGACGGCCCCGCACTCAAGCAGGGTGATCGGGCGCTGGCGGTGGTGCCACAGTTCCACGCCATGTCGTGGGGACTCCCCTACGCGGCGTTCATGATCGGCGCGTCGCTGATCATGCCCGACCGCTTCCTGCAGCCTGAGCCGCTGGCCGCGTTGATCGCCGCCGAGAAGCCCAACTTCTCCGCCGCAGTGCCCACCATCTGGCAGGGTCTGCACCAGTACCTCGAGGCACATCCGCAGGACATCTCGTTCATGAAGGACGTGCTGATCGGCGGGTCGGCGGTGCCGCCGTCGCTGATGCACACCTTCGAGGAGGACCACGGCGTGCAGGTGCTGCACGCGTGGGGCATGACCGAGACGTCGCCGCTCGGTTCGGTGGCTCGCCCGCCCGCCGACACCGAGGGGGAGGAGCGTTGGCGCTACCGCTACACGCAGGGTCGGTTCCCGGCGTCGGTGCAGGCCCGCCTGGTCGACGACCTCGGCGAGGTGGTTGCGCACGACGGCAAGAGCGTCGGTGAACTGGAGGTCCGCGGCCCATGGATCACCGGCTCCTACTACGGGGTCGACGCCCCGGAGAAGTTCCAGGACGGCTGGCTGCGCACCGGCGACGTCGGCACCATCACCCCCGACGGCTACCTCACCCTGACCGACCGCACCAAGGACATCATCAAGTCCGGCGGCGAATGGATCTCTTCAGTGGACCTGGAGAACGCGGTGATGGGCCATCCGGACGTCATCGAGGCCGCCGTCATCGGCATCCCCGACGCCAAGTGGGACGAGCGGCCGCTGGTCGCGGTGGTGCTGCGGGAGGGCTCTGACGCCACCGCCGACATCCTCCGGGAGTTCCTGTCCGACAAGGTCGCCAAGTGGCAGCTGCCGGAGAACTGGACTGTGATTCAGGAGGTGCCGAAGACCAGCGTCGGCAAGTTCGACAAGAAGCGGCTGCGCTCGCAGTACCAGGATGGCGACCTCGACGTCACGCGGATCTGAGGCTCGATTCTCTGCTGGCCGCGGGCCGGAGTGTTCGTCCCCCGGGTGTTGTTTCATCCGCCGACTGCGGTCGGCGGGTGAGGCGATACCCGGGGGACGAATTGTGTTGGGGCGGAGCGTCGTCGTCGGCGGCGGCGATGTCCGCGGGCAGCCCGTCAAGCACGGGACCGTGGCGTATATGCTACGGTTGACGTGTTGGTGCATCAGCACTATAGGGAGCGGGGACGCCATGAACGAGGCTTTCAACACACTGCTCGAACTCGAGGGCCGTGACCCCGAGTTCGTGCGCGCCTACGCTGCGGAGTCCGCGCGGATCGAGGCAATCGACTCGATCATCAACGCACTCGACGAAGCGCGGGCTGAAGCAAATCTGAGTAAAGCGGCCCTGGCCCGCGCGATCGGCTCCGAGGCAAGCACCGTACGACGTCTCCTCTCAGCCGAATCGGTGAATCCGACACTCAGCACCATCGCCGAGGTGGCTGCGGCACTGGGCATGAAGGTGACGCTCACGCCGATGACAAGGGAGGAGCGCACCCGTATCACCGAGCCGATGCGGGCCTGCGCCTAGCACCACTAGATTCCGTCCAGCGCTTCGCGGATGTCCTCCGCGGTGACCAGTGACCGTGGGTTGCGTCGTCGGTACTCCTCGCCGAATTTCCGCACACCTGCGTACCGGACATCTGACATGGTCGTCTGGTAGCGCTTCGCGGCACCATCTATCACCACGAGCAATGGCGCTGCCTTTTCTGCAGCGTCGTAGTCCAGTAAGCAGAACAACCGGTAGTGCCACTTTCCGTTCGGGGTCTTCGAGGTGATCCGCACTTCGAAGTATCCGGTCATGTCGCCGTGCATCGCTTCCCACTGTCCGCCGCCGGCGAACCGCTTCGGTGGAGCCTTGGCCACCGCTGCAAGGGTGGCGAGCAGCCTCGCCCTCACCTTCACAGGAAACTCCAAAAGTGAATCAAGGCCGGGAGCCGCCCCCCGCGGCGTCGTCGCTGTGGTGCCGTTTGAAGAACACCACTTCGTGCGGAGTGTCGGACGGGAGGGGATCGACCCGGGACTTACTGCTCACGAGTCCAGCTCATCACCACCGACCGACAGAACGCGGACGGCAGCGCAAGCGGCACCGTCCACGACGGTTCGTCCCCCGGGTGTTGTTTCGTCCGCTGGCCGCAGTCGGCGGGTGAGGCGATACCCGGGGACGAATTGTGTTGGGGCTCAGTTGTCGAGCAGATCGGCGAGCGCGTCGTCGAGGTGCGGGAAGCGGAACTCGAAGCCGAGGTCGTCGAGCACCTGGGACCGGGCGCGTCGTCCGGTGAGGCCCAGGGCCGGGTCGGTGCGCAGCGCGATGGCGCCCAGCCGCAGCAGCGGGGCGGGGGTCGGCGGAGCCGGCGGACGGTGCAACGCCTGGCGCAGCGATGCCATCAGCTCGGCGTTGCGCACCGGGTGCGGGCTGGCGCCGACGACGACGCCGTCGGGGATGGTGATCGCGGGGTCAAGCCCCAGTGCGGCACGGGCGATCGCCAGCCAGTCGTCGATGTGGATCCAGCTGAACCACTGACGGCCCGATCCGACGCGACCACCGAGCCCGACGCGGGTGAGGTCGGCGAGGCGTTTCATCGCCGGGGCCTGATTGTCGAGGACGATGGAGGTGCGCAGCACTACGAGGTGCTCGGTGTGCGCGCCGGAAACCGCCTCCTCCCACGGCAGGGCGACGCCGGTCATCTGCGGCAGGCCCTCGGGGACGGGTGTGGTCTCGGTGCACCACTGCTCGCCGGCGTCGCTCCAGATGGCGGTGGTGCTGGCCTGCAGCCAGTGCGCGATCGGGCTGTCGCGCAGCTTCGAGGCAGCCACCAGGGCTCGGGTGGCGTCGACGCGGCTGTCGCGCAGCAGCGCGATGTTGCGTTCCGTCGGACGACAATCCACCAGCTTGCCGGCCAGATTCGCCACCGCGACCGGACGGCCCGACACGAGGATGTCGGCCCAGTCGCCGACGGTACGGCCGTCCCATTCCAGCTGCTCGAAGGGCGACGCGGAGTTTATGCTGCGGGTGAGGATGACCGGTCGATGCCCGCGACACGCTAGGTCGGCGGCCAGATGTTGTCCGAGTGCGCCGCTGCCGCCGGCCAGGACGACGGACAGTGCGTCGTCGACTGGTGCGAGGCCGGCCAGGCGAGCCAGGCGGGCGAAGTCCACTCGGTCGGTCACGTGTGGGACGGCAGACCGCAGCGTTCGGCTCGCCGGGCCTGTCACGGTGACCTTATCGGTGACAACACACCCGCCGTCGGCCGGTGTGAGGTGGAAGTCGATGATCGTCGCCCCCACCGGCTCCTTCTGCGTCAGCTGCATATGACGGCCCGGGTTATAGGCGGTGATGGTGAACGGTGGCGCGAAGCGTCGATGCAGTGGTCCGGCGACGCGATGCGTCTGCACGTAGGAACCTTCGGCGCCGACGGCGATCGCGTCGTCGACGGTCACCGATCGATACCCGCTGTGCCATTCGGGCAGCCGGGACGGATCGCCGAGCACCTGCCACAGCGCACCGGCGTCGAGGGCGATGAACTGGGCGTACGTCGTTGTACTGGCCATGTCTCACGGTAGGCCGGTCTTGGATTCGCAGCGCTGTCGCGATTGTCACGTTGACAGCAACGCGGGGAAGCGCCCGCCAGTTTCGAGAAGTGCTCCGCCGACCGCGCTAGCGTCGGCCGAACAAATGACGCCCTGATCACCGTTCAAGTCCGCCTTGTTCGAATTGGTATGCTCCCTCCGACAACGGGCGGAACTGACTTTTCGGGGGTATCAGTGCTGGTTGATCCAGACGTCCTACGTGCTCTGGCAACGCAGACCGTTGGCGCTGCCGACAGTATTGACGGTGCCGACCTGCCGGGCGTGGCCGCGCGTGCAGCCGACGGGCTGGACAGATCGACCAGCCAATGGGCCGCCCGCCTGGTAGCTACGCATCTAGATCAGCAGTGCCAGAGGATGCAAGACGGTCTCACGACGATGGGGCAGGCCGTTCGCGGCGCGGGTGAAAACTACCGTGTCACCGATGAGGATCTCGCAGCGGACCTCACCCGCCTCTGGAGGTAGAGACAATGCTGCCGTCACGACCTCGGCTCGAGAGTTGGGACCCCGCGTCACTCGGACCAGGTGGCGCAGCCGTCACGACCGCCGGTCAATACGTTCACGATGCCGTGAGCACGTTGGACGCCGCCTGCCACACCCTCCCCGAGCTAAACGCTTGGTCTGGGGACGCGCACGACGCCGCAGCCGCGATGTTCGGCCGAGCGAACGCTGCCGCCGCTCATCTATCCGACAATGCAGCCGCCGTGGGCACGGCGACCAGCGCCGGCGCCGGTCCGCTCGGTGACGCACGGGCTTCGCTCCTCGCCAAGGCCAACGACATTGACGCCGGGGATCTCTGGGTGACGGATGACTGGGTCGTCCTGATCAAGGCAGCCCCGCTGTCAGCGGACGAAGCGGAAACCCTCGCGGACCGAGCAGTCGCCGAGCAGGTCGTAGTGAATCGCTTCTTGCTCGCCGTCGGTGACGCAGACGAGGAAACAGCCAACAGCATTGTGGCCGCGGCGAGCGCCCATGGGTTCGAGATTCCGAGATCGATCATCCCGCTGCCGGGGACCAGCAGGCCCGCCGATGAAGTCCCCAACCCTCAGAACCCCATGGGCCTGTACCAGCAGGCGCTGGTGCGCTCCGAGGACATGGGAGTGACGGTGCGTGAAACCACCAAGCACGAGGACGCGGTGGGGAACCGGGTCACCACCATGCACATGCAGGACGGGAGTCGGCAGGAACACATCCTCATGAATCCCTATCGCGGGCCGGTGGCAGCGTCCGTGTTCAACGACGTCCGGGTATTGCACTACGACAGGAACGGGAACGAGATTTCCAAGAGCAGGTCGTGGGAGAACTTCGAAGGCACGAAGTTCATGACGACCACATGGGCGGACGGGACCACGGTGCACGCCGAAGAGTGGGAGGACGGCTACAAGGTTGCCCGCGTCAGCACCGCCGACGGACGGACCGGGGAGATCCCCGCCGACAGTCCGTTCTTCACGCATCCAGGCCTGACGACAGTGGGTGGCGCGATGAGTGGACTCGACGAGTATGCGACGCGCGGGGGAGGTATTCCGACGCTCAGCGCCGACGACGTCAAAAAGGTTGGGGTTGGCGCAAAATTTGCTGGGCCGGCACTGGGTATTGCGACGGCCATCTACGATGTCGCCACCGCAGACGCCGGACAGAGATGCGAAGCCGCAATATCAGGAACGTTCGGCGTGGTCGGCGGCGCAGTGGCCGGCACAGCCGGGGGTGCGCTCGGGGCTGCAGCAGGCATGGGCGCGGCATCGGCACCAGCTGCCGTAGGCGGCGCCGCGGTAGGCGGCACGCTCGGCAGTTGGGCGGGCGGTTGGGTCGGCCAAAAAGTTGCCGGGGTGGTCTGCCGATGACCGCCCTCACCGCTCCCAGCCGCTGGCGAGGTCCTTCGAAATGGATGGTCGCCGGCATGGTGTTTTTCGTTGCGGCCGTGCCCTTCTGCCTCAACTGGGCTGTGCGAGCTCTGCTCAACGGCAATGCGCTGACGTCCCTGGTCGCTGTGGGCCTGGGCGTTTCGTTGTGCGGCTATGCAGCGGCCGGATACCGCCTCTATCGGAGGCGGGTAATCCCTCGGGCGACATCAACTTCCGACGGCACGATCGTCGAGCCCGACTACGTCTCGCGACGAATCATGAGCACGACTTTCTGCGGGCTCATCCTCAGCGGAGTTCTATTCGCTGTTCTTGCCCCCCAAGACAAGGTTGACCTCGATCTCAGCGACGGCCAGCGACTCTTCTTCTCGATCGGGGCATTGCTTGTTGCCATTCTGTGCGTCCCCGCTTTGATCGGTTCCGCATTCCGTGATGGGCCTCGCATCGCGCTTGGCAGACAAGGCGTCGACTTCTACAACGGAAGGCGGTGGACGACGTTTCAGTGGGACGAAATCAAGGCCATCCTCGACTACATCCCGGAGGGGAAGTCCAACACAGGCCATCCGATCACCGTCATCGCGACCGACGACCGGCAGTTCACGCTGGACACACCCGACTCCTACACGCCGGGAGGCACTGCGCTCTTCTGGATGCTGCGGTACTACTGGCTCACCTCTGACGCGCGCGACGAGTTGGCTGACGGTCGAGCAGTCACGCGATATCTGGAGAGCCGGTTCGAGATGATCTAAGAGCCGAGGCAAGAGGGCAGCTGATGGCTTGTTGTGCCGGAACGGGGTTCTGGACATACGACCCGCGGGCTTTGACAGCCGCGCTGCCGTCGAGGTGACCGAGCGATAGCCGTGCCGATCCAGCAACATGCCGGGTGCCGAGCATTTGCCATACAGCGCGTCGGCGTCGAGATGTTGGGAGCCGTGAACCTCGGCGTTGCGAACTCGCACCTGATTAACTCAGTGCATGGCCCGTGTCACCCGCCTTGCGCTGCTTCGTGTCCTCGTCGTCCTCGGACTGGCTCTCGGATCGATGGTGTTCGCGGCGGCTCCGGCGGCGATCGCGGCCCCCGGCCCGGGTTCACCGCTCCCGTCTGCCGACCCGTTCTACAGCTATTCCGGACCCCTCGAGAACATCGCACCCGGCACGGTGCTGCGGTCGCGGCCGATGACGTTCCGCACTCCGACACTCGACACCCCGATCACCGGAACCCAGGTGCTGTATCGGACCACCGATCAAGCCGGCGATGGGGCCGTCACGGTGGCGACGGTGCTGCGTCCGCTGACGCCGGGCCCGACCCGATTGGTGTCCTACCACATGGCCTACGACGCGCTCGGCTCGAAATGCGACCCGTCGTACACCCTCAGCGGCGGCTACGCGAACTCGCTGAACACCGCCGAACAGGGCGTGATCGCAGGCTATCTCGCCGCCGGCTACACCGTGGTGGCGCCCGACTACGAGGGCGAGGACCTGGAATGGACCATCGGCCGGCAGTCGGGGTACGCCGCGCTCGACGGCGTCCGCGCCGCGCAGCGTTTCCTGCGGGTCCCCGACTCCACGCCGGTGGGCCTGGTCGGTTACTCCGGCGGTTCGGTGCCGACCCAGTGGGGCGCCGAGGTCGCGCCGCGCTACGCACCGGAGCTCAACATCGTCGGCACCGCGGCCGGCGGCCTGCCCGTCGACCTGTCCCACAACCTGCCCTACATCGACGGCAGTGATCAGTGGGCCGGGGTGATCCCCGCGCTCGTGGTCGCCTACCAACGCACCTATGACCTCGACGTCGACTCCTTCCTCTCCGCCCGCGGCAAGCAGACCTCCCAGCAGGTCAGCGATGAGTGCATCGTCGAATTCGCCGGCAACTATCCCGGACTCACCAGCGCCGACATGGTGAAACCACCCTACTCCGGGCTGCTCGACGTGCCCGAGGTGGTCCGCGCAGTCAACGACAACATCATGGGCACTGCCGGTACCCCGCGCTCGCCGCTGTTGCTGGCCGTCGGACACAGCGACGCTATCGGCGACACGATCATGGTCACCGGCGACGTGGCGGGTCTGGCGCACGAATACTGCTCGCGCGGCGTGGATGTCACCTACGCCCAGTACGACGGACGCACGCACGGTCAGGCGTTCCCAGTCTTCGAGGCGCAGGCCCTGCCGTATCTGACCGAACGGTTCAACGGGGTGCCGACCCGCAGTAACTGCGCGACGATCCCGCAGGGGAACAGTCTGGCGCCGATGGCGGTGCCGTAAGGATGCACCACCATCGGCGGAGGACTTCGCGCGCCGGTCGTTCTTGCGCGCGTGAAGCTTCGCGCGCGAGCGCACGCTAGACGCGCGAGAGACGTTCCGTCAGGCCGGCGCCCCCGCGACGGCCCGCGAGTGGTCGATCTCGATCGGGGTCTCCTCGACCGCTTCGGCGACTGCGGCCGGCTCGGCGCCCGGCCCGAAGTGCGCGAACTGTTCGATGTGCTGATCCAGCGACAGCGGGCTCGGGGTGCCGTAGGTGAAGTAGGTTTCCCACGGCAGCTTGGCGCCGCCGATGGCGAGGCCGGTGTCGATGTCGGACATCTGCCATGTCTTGGTCTGCGCGTCGGGGTCGAGGTGCAGGTAGCCGGCCTCGCCGAACAGTTCGATCCGGTTGCCGCCGGGCTCGAAGACGTACAGGAACTGGCCTTGGGTGATGCCGTGTACGTCGGGGCCGGCTTCGATCTGGATGTCGTAGTCGCGGAACATCTCTGCAGCATCCATGTTGTGCTGACCGGTCCCGTAGTAGAAGGCGACGTGATGCAGTTTGCCTCGCCCGCCGGTCATGTCACGCATACAGGCGACCTCGTGGCCCAGGATGTTGGAGCTCATCCAGGCGCCGATCTCCTCGTCGCCATCGACGACGCGTTCGGTGGTGCGGAAACCGAGGTGGCGTTCGAACTCGTTCTTGACCGAGGTCACATTCGACGCCATCAGATTCAGGTGGTCGATGCGCTTGACCGGGATACCCGACAGCGGCTTCTTCGACGGGCGCGACAGGATCTTGCTCCGCAGTTCCTCAGGCGCCACATACTTCTCGGCCTCCCACACCAGTGACAGGTTGTGGCCGTCGGCGGAGTGATACTCGAAGGTCTTCCCGAAGCCGAACTGATCCTCCGACCACCTGCCGTCGACGTTGCCGTCCTTGAGGGACTTCACCCGACGTTCCAGTGCCTCGGGGGAGCTGGTGCGTAGCGCGGCGTGTCCCATGCCGGCCTGATCGGATTCGGTGATCTTCAGGCTCCACTGGTAGGGGTCCTCGTAGCCGCGCAGGTACACCGACTGCCCCTCGCGCTGCGTGACATACATGCCGAGGAACCGGGTGAAGAAGTCCTCGGTCTCCTGTGGCTTCGGGCTGAACAGTTCGACCCGCGCGAGGTGGGCGATCTCGAATCGGTCTGTGTTCTCGCTCATCGGTACTCCTGTGGTGAATCGTCCGGCACCGGGGGTTCCCTGGGGCCGCTCCATCGGTGGATGACCCGAGCATGCCGCGCTCCTGTGACCCGGGTCACGGCCATTCGGGATGGCCGAACACCGTCGGCACATCCGATGCCGGAATTCGGGCAGTCCGGTCGACGCCCCTCCGGCACAGCGGATCTTCGTACGGTCGAGCCAACGCGACAGCGAGTGAAGGAGAACCAAGATGAGTCGGTTGACGGCCGCGATCGTCGGGTCGGGAAACATCGGCACCGATCTGATGTACAAACTGCTGCGGTCCGAGCACGTGGACCCGGTGGCGATGGTGGGTATCGACCCTGACAGCGAAGGGCTTGCGCGGGCACGGGCTGCCGGACTGGACAGCTCAGCCGATGGGATCGAGTGGCTGCTCGCACAGTCCGAGCTGCCAGATCTCGTGTTCGAGGCGACGTCGGCGAAGATCCATTCCGCCGCGGCGCCGCGGTATGCCGAAGCCGGGATCGTCGCAATCGATCTGACACCGGCCTCGGTGGGTCCGTATGTGGTTCCCGCGGTGAATCTTTCCGAGCACCTGCAGGCGCCGAATGTGAACATGGTGAGCTGCGCCGGCCAGGCGACCATCCCGATCCTGTACGCGATCAACGAGGTCGCCGACGCGTCCTATGGGGAGATCGTGGCGGCGATCGCGTCCAAGAGCGCCGGCCCCGGCACTCGGCAGAATCTGAGTGAGTTCAGCGAGAAAACCGGCCGCGCACTGGCGCAGGTGGCCGGCGCCGACCGCGCCAAGGCGATCTCGGTGATCAATCCCGCCGAACCGCCGATGAACATGCGTGACACCGTCTACGCCCGCGTCCGCAACCCCGATGCCGCCGCCATCGAGCGCGCGGTGATCGACATGGTCGGAGAGGTGCAACGGTACGTACCCGGCTACTCGCTCAAGCTCGTCGACGTCGAGGGCGATCTGGTGACGGTCATGCTCGAGGTCGTCGGCGCCGGCGACTTCCTGCCCACCTACGCCGGCAACCTCGACATCATCACCGCTGCGGCCACCCGGGTGGCCGATGTGATGGCCCAACAGAATCTCGTGACAGGAGCAGCACAGTGACCACCAACGCCGATTCGACCCAGGCGGTGACCCTGGTCGACACCACGCTGCGTGACGGCATGTCCAGCGTGTCACACCAGTTCACCACCGACAACGTCGCCGCCATCGCCGCCGGACTCGACCGGGCCGGTGTGCCGACCATCGAGGTGGCGCACGGCATCGGACTGGGCGCGTCGTCCATCCAGTATGGCCAGGCCGCAGCCACCGACCCCGAGTACATCCGCGCCGCGGTCGGCGCCGTCGAACACGCCGACATCGCCGCCCTGTACGTGCCCGGCATCGCCACCCTCACCGAACTTCAGGGCGCCATCGACGCCGGCATCCGCACCGTGCGGGTTGCGGTGCACTGCACCGAAGCCGACTGCGCCCAGCAGCCAGTCGAGTGGGCGAAGAGCAAGGGCCTCACCGTCATGTGCTTTCTGATGATGAGCCACAAACTCGAGCCCGAGCCGCTGGCCGAGCAGGCCGCCAAGCTGGATTCCTATGGCGCCGACGTCGTCTACGTGGTCGACTCCGCCGGCGCGATGGTGCCGCAGCAGGCCGGTGCACGGGTCGCCGCCTTGCGAAGCGCGATCAACGCACACATCGGCTTCCACGCCCACAACAACCTCGGCGTCGGGATCGCGAATGCCTTGACCGCTGCGGAGAACGGCGCCACCTACATCGACGGGTCGCTGCGCGGCCTCGGTGCGAGCGCGGGCAACGCGCAGACCGAGGTGCTGGCCGCCGCGTTCGAACGAGCCGGATGGCGCACGGACGTCGACCTGTTCGGTCTCATCGACACCGCCGAGCACGTCGTCGCGCCGTTGATGACAGAACCGCAGATCGTCGACGAAACCGCCCTGGTCCTCGGCTATGCCGGGGTGTACTCCACGTTCTTCCACCCCACCAAACGCGCGGCCAAGAAGTTCGGCCTTCCCACCCGCGACATCCTGCTCGAACTCGGACGGCGCGGCGTCATCGGCGGCCAGGAGGACATGATCATCGACGTCGCCTCCGAACTGGCCGGACGCACCTACGAGACCCCGGAGGTGGCAGCGGTATGACCACATCACCGACGAGCCCGATCAACGTCAAGCACCTGATCGGTGGCGACTGGAGACCGGCCTCGGATGGCGCGACCTTCGAGACCCACGACCCGCACGACGGCACCCTACTCGGCACGATCGCCCGCGGCACCGCCGACGATGGCGCCGAGGCGATCACCGTCGCCCGCCGCACCTTCGACGAGGGCGGATGGTCGCAGATGTCACCCAAGGAGCGGGCCAAGATTCTGCATCAGGTGGCCGATGCCGTCGACGCGCACCGCGACGAACTGGCGATGCTCGAAACCCGCGACGGCGGTAAGACGATCACCCAGTCGCTGCATGCCGAGATCCCCCGCGTGGCACACAACTTGCGCTTTTTCGCCGACTACGTGTCGATGGCGGCCAATGAGGCCTACCCCGACGGTGATCTGCTGTCCTATGTGCTGTACCCGCCTGCCGGAGTGGTGTCGGCGATCAGTCCGTGGAATGCGCCACTGATGCTGGCCACCTGGAAGATCGCGCCCGCGTTGGCCTTCGGCAACACCGTGGTGCTCAAGCCGGCCCCGCAGACACCGTTGACCGCCAATCGGTTCGCCGAGATCGCCCTCGAGGCGGGACTACCGCCCGGGGTGCTGAATGTGGTGCACGGCTTCGGTGGCGAGGCCGTCGCCGGACCGCTAACCTCGGACCCGCGGGTCGATCGCATCACCTTCACCGGCTCGAGCGCGACCGGCGTGAAGATCCTGCAGGCCGCCGCCGCCAACCACACCCCGGTGTCGGCGGAGATGGGCGGCAAGTCCGCCAACATCGTCTTCGACGACGCCGATCTCGATGTCGCGGTGCCGATGTCGCTTCGGGCTATCTTCGGCGGCAACGGGCAGGTGTGCCTGTCGGGTACCCGCCTGCTGGTACAGAACTCGATCCGCGAGAAGTTCCTGGAGCGGTTCACCGAGGAGGCCCGCAAGCTGGTGGTCGGCGACCCGAAGGAGGCGTCGTCGTTCATGGGCCCACTCATCGAGCAACGCCACCTGGAGAAGGTGCACGGCTACGTCGAACTCGCGCAGGAGGAAGGCGGCAAGGTGATCACCGGCGGCGAACGGCTCACCGGTGACGCGTATGCGAACGGCTTCTACTACCCGCCGACCATCATCACCGGGCTCGACAACACCTCCCGCACAGCGCGCGAAGAGATCTTCGGTCCGGTGGAAACCGTGATCGGTTTCGACACCGAGGAGGAGGCACTGCGCATCACCAACGACTCCCCCTACGGACTCGCCGGAATCCTGTTCACCGAGAACCTCAATCGCGCCCACCGGCTGGCGGCTCGGTGGAAGGCCGGCACCGTCTGGATCAACACCTTCTTCGAGCGCGACCTTCGCCTGCCGTTCGGCGGTGAAGGCATCAGCGGGCTCGGCCGCGAAGGTGGGCAGTACTCGCGCGAGTTCTTCACCGAGCCGCGTGCCGTCACCATCCGGTTGCGGAAGTGATGGGCATGAAGATGCCGTCAACGGAGACGTGCGTGGTCGTCGGCGCGACCGGCGCGATGGGCTCGGTGATCACCGAACGCCTCGCACGCACTGGTTATCGAGTTGCGGCGGTCGCGCGCAGCGCCGACGAACTGGAGAAGCTGGCGACGTCGAGCGACCGGATCGTGCCGTGCGTGGCCGACATCGGCTCCGACGACGCCGTCGACACCATCCGCTCGAGTCTCGCCGGACCGGTTCGGTTGGCACTGTTCGCCGCAGGCCTTCCGGTGCGCGGGTCGGCCGATTCGATCGAGCCGTCGGCGCTTGCGTTGGCCGCGAACATCAAGGTGGCCGGTACGGTGCGGCTGCTACACGCGGTGCGTGATCATCTGCGGAATGGGTCGAGTTTTGTGGCGATCGCCGGGTCGCTCGGAGCCGAGCCGGGTCCGCTCGATGCCGGTCCCGGCACCGCAAACGCCGCGCTGTTCAACCTGATGCGTCAGATCAGCAAGCTATACGGTCCGAAAGGCGTTGTCACCCATACCATCGCACCCGGACCTATCGATACACCACGGCTGCGATCACTGGTGGAGACGCAAGCCGGCGAGTCCGGGCGCAGCGTCGACGACGTGTGGGCCGACTATCGCGCCAAGACCTCGCTGGGTCGGCTGCCCACCCTTGACGAGATCGCTTGGCTGGTGGAAACGCTGCTCGCACCGGAGGCCGCCGTCCTGCACGGTGCCACCCTCGCAGCCGACGGCGGCGTACGCCACTCACTCCTCTGACCCCAAGGACCTGACATGCCTGTCGCCCACTTTCACCTGCCCCGCAACACCTTCAGCGCCGACGAGGAGCGTCGCCTTGCCGTAGCAGCCAGCGAAACCTATGCGCGTGTGCTGGATTCGCCGATCGACCGTGTCCGCGTCTTCGTCGTGCACTATGAGCCGACAGCTGTCGCGGTCGGCGGGCGACTCGTCGACGAGGGCGCTGCGGTGTCGCCCTACTTCACCGCCATCGTGTTGGCCGGGCGGACGGTGGAGCAACGTCAGGAGTTGGCGAGCGCGCTCACCGATGTGGTGGTCGACGTACTCGGGGTCGAGCGGAAGCAGGTGCGCGGACAGATCGTCGAAGTCGCGCCCGAGAACTGGTCGATCGGCGGGACCCCGGCAAGCGCGTTGCGGGCGGCGGAGATCGCAGCGCGTAGGTAGTCGCACCAACTGGTGGTCGAGTAGCAGCGAAACGAAGTGAGTCGCGTATCGAGACCTCGGAAGGTGGCACTGGTCTCGATACGCTCTCGGCTAGCGCCTCGAACTACTCGACCAGCAGTGGGCCCGCCCTTGCATCGAACGCCTCGAACTGCTCGGGGCAGCTCCCTGCTGGTCGAGTAGCGGCGAACGAAGTGAGTCGCGTATCGAGACCTCGGAGGGTGGCACTGGCCTCGATACGTTCTCGGCTAGCGGCTCGAACTACTCGACCAGCAGTGGGCCCGCCCTTGCATCGAACGCCTCGAACTACTCGGGGCAGCTCCCTGCTGGTCTAGTAGTCGACGAGCAGTTGGGGCAGCTCTCTGCTGGTCGAGTAGTCGACGAGCGCAGCGAGGAGACGTATCGAGACCAGTACCACCTGTGGATGAGTATCCGGCACCGATGGCTCCAGGCTGCATAGTCGACGTATGGGGGCGTTCGTCTACATCCTTGAATGTGCCGATGGCAGCTTCTACGTCGGGAGCACGCGGAATCTCGAACTACGACTAGCGCAACATAACTCGGGTCGAGGATCGGTGTACACGTCTGCTCGGTTGCCTGTGCGGTTGGCGTACTACCACGAGTGCGAATCGATCGATGTTGCGTTCGCGCTGGAGAAGCGCATCCAGAACTGGTCACGGGCGAAGCGGCTCGCGCTGATCGAAGGCAGGCTCGACGACCTTCCGCGGCTCTCGAAGAAGAGGCGTCGGGGATGAGGTCGATCGCTGGCCGTAGCACTGGTCTCGATACGTTCTCGGCTAGCGCCTCGAACTACTCGACCAGCAGTTGAAGGCGCCTCTTCTGCTGATCGAGTAGCGGCGAACGGAGTGAGTCGCGTATCGAGATCCACTGTGGGCGGCACTGGTCTCGATACGCTCTCGGCTAGCGCCTCGAACTACTCGACCAACAGTCGGGGGCGCCTCGAACTACTCGACCAGCAGTTGGAGCGTCTCTCCTGCTGATCGAGTAGCGGCGAACGGAGTGAGTCGCGTATCGAGATCGATCGGCGGTCAGGGGCCGGTGGTGGTTTCGTCGACGAAGTACATCGTGGCACCGCCGGAGGCGAAGTTGGGGACGTCACCGGCAGCGGCCTGCCCGGCGTCGGAGCCGAGCGCCTGGGCGCACGCGTCTTTCGATGTGAAGGTGAGTGTCGCAATCGCGTAGGCGGCCGGCGGGTTGCCGTCGAGTGATTCGCACCGGCCCATCGAGAACCGCTCGACACCGGGGATGGCTTTAACCAGGCGCACATGCTTGGTCTCGTAGTGCTCGTCGAAGGCCACCGGGTCGGTGGGCTGGTTGTAGATGACAGTGAGCTGATACATCGGTGTGCCTCTCGGGTGGGTGTCAGGGTGTCGCGACGGATGCGGCGGGGGTGAACTCCTCGCGGAAGATCAGCCGCGGCGCCATACGGCGACGTTTGAGCGACTTCACCGCGGCGTCGATCATGGCGGGCGGACCGCACAGGTAGGCGCTCATGCCTTTGCAGCTGCGGAAGTCGCCGACCACGACGTCGGTGACCAGGCCGGTCGCGCCGTCCCATGACTCGTCGCTGAGCGCCGGGCGGTAATGGAAGTGCTCGTGCTGCGCGGCGAGGTCGGTGAAGAACTCGACGTCGTACAGGTCCGCACGGCCGCGCCCACCGTGGTAGAGGTACATCTCCGGCACCAGTTCGCGGTCAAGAGCGTGTCGCACAATGGATTTGAGCGGCGCGAGGCCGGTTCCACCGCCGATGAGGATGGCCGGTTCGGCTTGCTGGTGGACCAGGTTGAACTGGCCCAGCGGACCGCGGAGGTCGATGCGGTCGCCCACCGCGAGCGAGTCGAAGATCCAACCGTCGGTGGCCAGCCCACCCGGTGTTCGTTTCACGTGGAACTCGAGTCGCCGCTGCTCACCGGGCGGATTGGCCATCGAGTACTGTCTGCCGACGCCGTGCCCGGGCACGATCAGCTCGCAGTACTGGCCGGCGTTGAACGCCATGTCCTCGTCGAGGTCGACGACGAGACGGCGGGTGTTCGCCGCGACATCTGACAGCTCGACGACCTCGCCGAGGTAGTCGCGCAGCGGATGGTGCGGCACTCCGTCGTCGACGGCACCGGTCGGCTCGACGACAAGATCGGACTGCGGGGTCGCCATGCAGGCCAGGGCGAGGTCGTCGGCGCGTTCGGCGCCGGTCAGCGTGTACTCGGGCGACTCGCGATGATCGACCGATCCGCACAGCACCTTGAGCTTGCAGGTACCGCAGGTGCCCTGCGTGCACGAATGCGGAATCCACGCGCCGGCGCGCAGGGCGGCGTCGAGAATGGGTTGACCGTCGGCGACGTCGAACGCGTCGGCCGATCCTTTGATCTCCACTCGGTGCGTGCTCATGATCGCCTCTCGGTGCGGCGGGCCGGCGGGCATGGTGATGGTCATCGCTCACACCTCCCAGGTGACGTGCAATTCCTTGGGGCCGCGGAATCCCCAGCCCCAGAAGCTGACCTCGTGGTCGGGATCGAGTTCGATGTTCGGGATCGTCTCGAACAGTTCCTCGAGCGCGATGCGCACCACGGCGCTGGCGAAGTAGGTGCCGGCGCAGGCGTGCACGCCGCCGCCGAAGGTCATGTTGGGGATCACCGCGCGGTCCAGGTCGTAGCGGGTGGGCGCGTCGTAGGCGTGCTCATCGTTGTTCGCCGACCCGTAGGACAGCATCACCAACGACCCGGCGGGTAGCGTCACGCCGCCGACGGTGACCTCATCGGTGGCCACCTTCACCGCCGCCGACCAGATCGGTGCGACCCACCGCATACCCTCCCCCACCGCGCGCGGGATCAGCGTCGGATCGTCGATGACACGTTCGAGCTGTTCGGGCCGACTGAACAGTCCGGCGAGGGTGGTGCCCATGGCGTGGCCCGGTTCCTGCATCGCGCCGAGCAGGAACACGTACAGGTTCGGGTAGATCACCGACCGGTCGCGGGTCTGACCGTCGGGCATCCCATCATGCAGCCAGTGCGAAATCGCGGTGTGATCCGGATTCTCGATCCAGTGATCGATCTTCGGATCGAGGTGCGCGATGATCTCGGCCTTCGCCTCGTCACCGGGGATGAAGCCGTCCGGGTTGGCGAACTCGCCGTCGGCGGTCATGTCGGCGTTGGTGAACGAGACGCTGAGCTTGTGGAACCATTCGCGCAGTTTGTCGGTGCTGACGTCGTTGAGCCCGAGTAGATCGCCCAGGGACCGGACACTGACCGGTTCGAAGTACTCCGCGACGATGTCGGCGGTGCCGTTGTCTTCGATGGCCGCCAGCCGTTCCCGGGCGAACGGGCGCACCAGGTCGTCGATGTAACCGTCCACCGCGGCGGGCTGCAGGTGTGGCTCCACCATGCCGCGCAGGTTCTGATGCTCCGGACCGTTGGTGTTGAGGATGGCGCCCTCCCCGAAGGTGCGCCCGCCGGCCGGTGAGATCACTGCGGGCCAGTTCTCCGAGTCCTTGGCGATCTCCATGCACAGTTCGCGGGTGGACACGATGTGCAGACCCAACTGCGGGACGTATGCGATGGGCGCCTCGGCCCGCAGCCGCTCGTACACCTGGTGTGGATCGTTCTCCAGCTGTTCGATGGTGATGTCTTCGATCCATGCGGGAGTCAGAGATTGCGCAGTGGTCATGGGTTTCTCCGTTCGGATATGCGGAATCGACATCGGAATCGACCGGCGGACGATCCGGTGATGACGGCGACCGGGCTTGATGAACCCTGTGATCTGGAACACTATGGTCAGATCGGAGGAGAGAGAATGACCGATAGTGCACCGTTCGTTGACCGCGAGCGCACGGACCCTGAACCGGCGACCGTGGCGTTGAGTACCCGCGATCTGACGAGTACCGAGCAGCGCGCGCTGTGGTCGCAGACGTTGGATTCCACCTACTGCGAGATGGCTGTCGACTGGCCCTCGGGTAGCGACGGTTTTGCCGCGGACATCGTCGCGCGACCGGTGGGCAGTATCTCGGTGAGTGTGGTGCGCGCCGACCCGCACACGGTGGTCCGCACGCCGTCGATGATCGAGTCCGATCCCGGTGATGATCTGTTGCTATGTCTCATCACTCAAGGGACCGCGACGATTGCGCAGTCCGGGCGAAGCGGTGTGCTGTGTGAAGGTGCGTTCGGTTTCGTGGATTCCGCACAGCCGTTCGTGGTGCGTGGCGAGACCACTTTCGAGCAGATCGTGGTACGGCTGGGCCGTGATCTGCTCGCCCCTCAGGTTGCCGAGAACCGACTGGACAACTCACTCGGCCAACGATTCTCGGCTGAGAAAGGCATTGATCGGGTGGCGTCGAATCTGTTGGTGGACCTCGCTTCACACGACGACGACTTCACCGCCGGCGACCTGACCGCGGTGACGTCGGCAGTCCTCGACGTGGTTGCCGCAGCGGTGAATACACGAGTTCCGGCGGCAACACTCATCGAACGCGCACATGATGCCGACCTGCGCGTGGTGCAGCAGGTGATGGTGCGAGAGATCAGCAATCCCGATCACCGGCTCACCGATGTTGCGGGCGAGGTCGGTATGTCGGTGCGGTATATCCACAAGCTGTTCAGCGCCGCCGGCACCACCCCACGAACCTGGTTGTACGCGCGGCGTTTCGACCGAGCGCGGTCGCTGCTGTTGCAGACCGACCTGCCCGTCGCCGACATTGCCGAACAGCTCGGCTTCCGCGACGTCTCGCACTTCAGCCGGGCGTTCAGCAAACACTTCGGGACCAGCCCGGGCCGCTACCGCACCGCCGGGTCCTGACTGTTCGACGGGGCATCATTCGCCGACGTCGCGGCCCGCTCCGCGATCGTCACGTCGCCGGCGGCAAAGTGCGTCGGTGGCACTTCCCGGACCACCACGCGGATGTTGGCCGCCGGCGCACCGACGGCTCGTTGGGCAGCCGCGGTCAGCTCGTGGATGAGCGCGCGGATCTGCTCGTCGGAACGCCCTTGTGCCAGCGTCACATCGATGAACGGCATGTCACCCTCCCGCAATCGTGATCGAGCCCAGCGAGGTGAAGTGGGCGGCCACCCGCGCGCCTTCGGGCACGGCCACCGCATCGGTCATGCCGCCGGTGAGTACCGTCCAGCCGGCCTCGAGCGTGTGGCCACGAGCGCCCATGGTGTTCGCGGCGAACGCAAGCGCCTCCGCCGGGTGGCCCAGAACCGCTGCGCCGGTGGCACTGTCGATGACGTGACCGTCGACTTCCAGGAGACATGCCTCCAGGCCGAGGTCCAGGTCGGCGGGTCTATGTGGCACGGGTCCGGTCACGTACACACCCGACGAGTTGTTGTCGGCGACGGCATCGGCGAGGGTGAACTTGAAGCCGGAGTAGCGGCTGTCGATGATCTCGATGGCGCCGACGACCGTGTCGACCGCGGCAAGCGCCTGCGCGGCCGTCACACCCGGTCCCTTCAGTGGTCGTTTGAGCACGAAGGCGATCTCGGGTTCGGCCCGTGGATGAATGAGCTGGGCACGCGGCACCGGCAGACCGGCAGGCAGCACCATCGCGTCGGTCAGCCATGCCACCGACGGCACATCGACACCCATCTGCCGCTGCTTGGCGCGTGAGGTGAGGCCGAGTTTGACGCCGGTGATCACCTCACCCCGCGACAACCGGTCGGCCAATGCCACATCCTGTGCGGTGTAGGCGATGTCCAGATCGAGATCAGGCCATTCGGCCTGGATGGACATGCGGGCGGTGCGGGTGCGTTCGGCGGTCAGCAGGATGTCGGCAACGCGGGCCGCACTCCACACTGTGGCGGTCTCCGTGGTCATCGGTCTTCCTTTCCTGCGAGAACTGCGGTGACGCTGCCGACGCCGGCGATGTCGGCGACCACCGCATCACCCGGGGCGATCGGCACGGCCTTGGTCATCGATCCGGGCAGGACGACGTGTCCGGGTTCGAGTGTCACGCCGAGCGGACCGACGGTGTTGGCGAGCCACACCAGAGCGTTGAGGGGTGAACCCAGCACAGCCCCGCCGGCGCCGGTGGCGATGAGCTCGCCATTGACGTGCAGGGTGCAGCCGGCCAGCCGTAGGTCGACATCGGCGAGCCGGACCGGGCGGCTGCCGAGTACCACGCCACCGGAGGAGGCGTTGTCGGCGACGGTGTCGAAGATGCCGATCTGCCAATCCTGGATGCGGGAGTCGACGATCTCCAGCGCGGGCAGGCAGAAGTCCACGGCCGCCGCAGCTTCCGCGACGGTAACGCCGGGTCCGCGCAGCGGCTTGGCCAGTACGAACGCCACTTCGGGTTCGATGCGCGGTTGGATGAATGTGTCCGCGGGAATCGGCTGGTGTTCAAGGTGGAACATTCCCGCGGTGAGGTGGCCGAAGTCGGGTTGGTCGACATTCATCTGGCGCTGGATGGCGCGGGAGGCAAGCCCGACCTTGTGCCCTTTCACCACGTCGCCGTCCTTTACCCACGACTCGACCTGGGCGAGTGCGATCTCGTAGGCCGTCGACAGCGGGGCGTCGGCGAAGCGTGCGGCGATCGGTGAGATCGGTTGGCGGGTGCGGTAGGCCGTCAGCAGGGCGTCGGCCGCCCACTGCACATCAACGGTCATCGGATCTGCTTTCTGTGGAAGGGTCAGCCGGCGACGGCGCGCAGGCTGGGGTCGTCACGGTCCTGGCCGAACGGCTTGTCGACGGCGGCCACGAGCGACTTCGAGATGGCCCCGGCTGCAGCGATGACGGCCCGCCGATACTCGTGGTGGCCGGCTTTGAACCTGGTCTCGGGCGCGGTCATGCTGATGGCGGCGACCACCACGCCCATCTCATCGCGGATGGGCGCGGCGACGCAATGCACCTCGGCGACAGCTTCCCCGGAGTCGTAGGCACAGCCGTTGCGCAGCACCGCCCCCAACTCGCGCTGCAGGTGGGCCGGGTCGGTGATGGTCGACGACGTGAATCGGCGCAGCGGCTTGTCGGTGATGTTGCGTTCGATCTCGGCGGTGTGACAGTGCGCCAGCAGCACCTTGCCGACGGCGCTGCAGTGCGCGTCCAGGTGGGCGCCGACTCGTGCGCCGTTCACATTGATGACGTGGTTGCCCAGCACCTTGTCGACGTACATGACGCGGTAGCGCTCCATGATCGCCAGATGTGTGGTCTCGCCGTACTCCTCCGACAAGGCCTGCAGAATCGGTGCCGCGCAGGTCTTCACGTCGACGGTGCCCTGCAGAGTCTGATTGAGTTCTACCACCCGCCAGCCGATCCGGTAACGACCGCGCGATCTGCACTGCAGTAAGCCGATGTCGACGAGTGACGCCAGCAAGGCATGAGCGCTCGATCGCGGCAGCCCGAGTTCACCGGCGACCTCGGTGACCCCCCACTCCGGCCGCTGCACGGTGAACAGGTCGAGGACCGGGCCGATCTTCTGGACGGTTTGCAACGCGGCCATGTCCTAGAACCCCCAGCCGTCGGAGGTACCCTGCAAATCCAGGGCGCGGAAGCTGCCGGTGTAGAACAGCAGCGGCCGTCCGTTGTCGTACCAGAGTTCCTCCACCTGACCGACATGCAGCGTGTGGTCGCCCGCCGGATGCGAGTCGGTGACCGTACACGACAGGTGCACCAACGCCCCATCCAATAGCGGAACCCCTCTTCGCCAGGTGAATCTCACCAAGTCGGGTTCATGCGCGGCACCGGCGAAATGCAGCGACAGCGGTTCCTGATCGCCGGCGAGGATCGACACACCGTAGCGGCCGGTCTCGGTGATCTTGTCGTTCATCCTCGCCCGGTTGGCGATCGACACGAGCACCAGCGGCGGGTCCAGCGAGACCGAGGTGAATGCGTTGGCGGTCATGCCGTGCACGGACTCTTCGCCTGGCCCTTCGGCAGTGGTGACGATGGTGACCCCGCTGGCGAACCGTCCGAGCGCCTTCCGCATCCGCGGCGGTGTCGGGTCCAGCTCGAGGGTGTGGTCGGTAATAGTGCTCATGGCAGCCCTCTCAGCGCCGGACGATGGCGAGGTCGTCGTTGTTGATCAGGTCCGGTCGGGTCCAACCGTCGACGTTGTACTCCGACATGCACTGTTCGGCGAAGCCCTTGAGTGCCAGATCCTGCCCGGTGCCCTGGTAGGCGAACAGGGTCTGGAAGCGAACGGCTTCGTGGTCGCCACCGTAGTTGCGTTCGTACAGTTCGTGGCGTCCCCCAAACTCGGAGCCGACAGCGTCCCACAGCAGTTTGAGCAACTGCACGCGGTCGATGGCGGCGATGCCGTTGGAGCCGCGGACGTACTGGTTGAGATAGGGCTCGATGTCCGGGTTGCCCCAATCGTCGGCGTGGGAGTTGAGATAAATCAGACCGCTACCGAGCACCTGCTGGATGATCTCCTTGACCCGCGGATAGCCGACACCCATGAAGGTTCGGTACGCCAAGCCGTAGTTGAGATTCGGCTGCACCGCACCGTTGACCCACTCGTCGGGCGACTTGGCCATCGCATCCGAGAGGCCCCAGAACATGTCGCGCCAGTTGAGGATCTCGCCAACCTGCATCTGCACCCCGCGGAATCCCGCGGAGCCGGTCATCTCCACGCCCTTCATCACGCAGCCGGCGATGAAGTCCAGTTTCACCGCCAGGCGGGCGCAGCCGTGGAACATGAAGCGGTTGAGAAAGCCGGAGCGCATCACGAAGTTGTTGGTGGTGTCGACGTCATAGGCGAAGACGTTCTCCCACGGCACCAGTACCCGGTCGAGCACCATGATGGCGTCGTTCTCGTCGAACCGGCTCGACAGCGGATAGTCGAAGGGTGTTCCCATCACCGCGGCGTTCATCTCATACGAGGTACGGCACAGCAGTTTCAGGCCCTTCGAGTCCATCGGGATGGTGAAGATCAGGCCGTATTCCTTCTTACGCAACGGCAGTCCGTAGTGCGCGATGAAGTTGGCGTTGGTGATGGCCGAACCCGTCGCCACGACCTTCGCACCGGAGACGATCAGGCCGGCATCGGTTTCGTCGACCACATGCACGCACACGTCGGCGGTCTCGTCGGCAGGCTTGTCGCGGTCGATCGGCGGGTTCACGATCGCGTGATTGAGATAGAGCATCCGCTCCTGCGACTTCTTGTACCAGTCCAGCGCGTTCTGCTTGTACTCGCCGTAGAAGTCGGCATTGGCCCCCAAAGTGCCCAGGAAGGATGCCTTGTAGTCGGGTGAGCGGCCCATCCAGCCGTACACCTCTCGCTGCCAGGTGACGATCGCATCGCGCGCAGCGACCAGATCATCCGCCGAGTGCGCCGTCTTGAAGAACGGATGGGTGAAGCCACCGTTTCCGGTGTCGGTCGGTACCGCCAGCACACCCTGCGCGTCAGGCTGATGCATAGCGTCATACATCCGGGCGATCGACCGCGCCGAATTCCGGAATGCCGGATGCGTGGTCACATCATCGACGCGTTCTCCGCGAAAATAGATCTCCCGGCCGTCCCGCAGCGATTCCAGATACTCTGCGCCGGTCATGGGGCGGACGTCGTTCTCCTCGGATGCGGTTGCTGCCGGGTTCACGGTTGCGGGTGCAGATGTCACGGAACAAACCTCCTGGTACGGACCGACGATGTGCCCGATCGGCCGGGTCATCGGTCGAATCTGTTGCGTGGGTGCCGAAATGACAGCCACTCGCGGGACCGTGACGTTTCGGTGTATGTTGGCCGAGCCACATCCCTGTGACGTAGAACACTAAGAGGCGGAGGTGTGGCGCGGAATGGCTGAGAACGAACAGTCACATGGCGGATTGCGCACGACCGACACCGACGATGTCGTCGAGCTACGAACCGGTGAACTCGATTCAACCGAAGGGCGAGCCGAATGGGCGCGCACGATCGGCCAGCTCTACGGCGAGATGGACGTGACCTGGGACAAACCCACCGAGCGCTACGACGCCGAGTGGGGCGGGCGCGCGTTTGGTCGGCTCCACGTGAGCGCGATCCGGTCCGACGTCCAGACCGTCGTCCGGTCACCGGCCATGATCCGCGACAGCGGAGAGGATGGCTACCTGCTGCTGATGGTGACCGACGGCGCGGTGGAGGTCACCCAATGCGATCGGACGGCAGAACTAGGGCGCGGCGCGTTCGCGATGGTGAACCTCAACCGACCCTTTGTATTTCATTCACTTGTTCCGTTTCATCAAGTGGCGGTGCGTATTCCGACGTCGCTGATGGAATCTCGGCTGCCGGCACGACTTGCCGGCCACGCGGTTGCGCGAACATATGAACCCTTGGGGGCGCCTGCTGTTCTGGGACGTCTGCTGGCAGACCTGGCCGGCAGCGACGAGTCCATGTCGCAGTCGACGAGAGCTTCGTTCGGGTCGGCCACGGTCGACATGCTCGCCGCAGCGCTGAGTGAGACGACCTCCATTGGCCCCGCGTTGACGCAGCGGGAACGGGATCTGGCGCGGATCGCCCAGATCATCTCCGATGGGCTGCACGACCCGTACCTCAGCCTGCCCGACGTTGCGGCTGCGGCCGGGATGTCGTTGCGCAACATGCAGAAACTGGTGAGTGCCACTGGACACACGCCAACCGGCCTGCTGCATCAAGCTCGTGTCGAGCGAGCCAAGAATCTTCTCCTGACGACCGACCTGTCGGTCGCCGATGTTGCGGCAGCCGTCGGATACCTCGACGTGTCGCATTTCAGCCGCACATTTCGCCGCCTCACCGGGCACAGCCCGGGGCGGTTTCGCGCGGCGAACTCCTAGTCGCTACTTTTTCCCGCAGGTGCAGTTCTCGCCACACTGGCAGTCGGGCCCGCAGGTGCAGTCGGGGTTGTCGCAGCCTTTTGTATTGTCAGCCATGCATATGAGCATACGCGCTCGCCGGCTCGCTGCGTCGTGCTCGACGCGGCCACCGCGAATGGGTGTCGGTGGGCCATACCCGCTACGCAGCAGGTTGTTCCCCATCGTTGTGCGGGGTCGGCTCCACCGACCGTCCCCGTCCGGTCAACTTCATCGTCCACCGCGGACGACGCTGTCCGGCAACAGCACTCACGGTCCGATCGCTCGCCGACCGCCCCTCGAGACGATCCGCCAACCACCCCACCGCCATCGGCCCCGACAGCGGCAGCAGCGAGTAGTGCTCGCTGAGCTGGTCGCGGACGTAGGTGACCGTGGCGCCCTGCTCGCGGTAGCGGGCGACCTGACCGTCGATGTCGTCGACGGCGATCACCTCGTCGTGCACCGCCTGCACCACCAGCAGCGGGATCGTCGGGGCGTGGGTGCCGAGCTGGAGGTCGTCCATCATCTCGACGATGTCGGGTTGGGCGAGCAGGTCGGCGAGCGGGATGTCGAGGTAGTCGTCGATGTCGTGGTGGCGGAACTGCCGCACGGCATCGAGCACCGGCAGCCGGGCGATCTCGTCGAGGTGCCGTCGCCCCTTCTCAGTGGCATGCTCGCCGATCGCCCGTTCCAGCTGCGGATAGACGCGGCGCAGGCCGGCGATCGCCATCACCGGCAGCCCGGCGTGCAGGCCACCGTTGAGCCGCATCAGCGCCGAGGCCATGTCACCGACCGGGGACCCGAGCACCGCGCCGATCAGGTTGAGCTCGGGCGCGTAGTCCGGTGCAACCTCCGCTGCCCACGACGTCGCCATCCCACCACCCGAGTAGCCCCAGAGACCGACAGGAGTGTCGGCGGGCAGTTCGTGATGCGGGAATGCCAGGGCGGCGCGGATGCCGTCGAGGGTGCGGTAGCCGGGTTCACGGGGCGCGCCCCACGCACCGACCATGCCCTCGTGGTCTGGGATGGAGACCGCCCAGCCCTTGGCCAGTGCACGACGCACCACCAGGAATTCGAACGGCGCGATGGTTCGGACCGAGTCGGCACCCTTGCGCAGTGCATACGACGGAAAGCATTGGCTCGAGACCGCGTCGATGGCGCACTGGAACGACAGCAGCATGAACCGGCCGGCGGGCGCGGGCTTGCGCGGCAGCACCACGGTGGTCGCCGCCACACCGGCGCCGCCGTGCAGGTCGGTCGAGCGGTACAGCAACTGCCACGCCTGGCTACGGTGATGCGACGCCCAGTAGTCCTTGAGCTCCACTTGGCGTGACCGGATCAGGTCGCCGGGCCGCATACGGTCCAGGTCGGACGGGACGTCGTAGAACGCATCGTCGTTGGGTAGCAGCAGGTCGGCAGCGTTGGCCGGCCCGCGCGCGGTCTGCGTGGTCATGGTCACCTCGGTTCGGCCCTGTTGGGTGTCGATCCACGTTGATCCCCCCTGTTCAGAGCCTGTTTGTGCTGTGTTTAACGCCGTGGCCTCGACAGCGATTCCATCGACCTCGCCGCGGCGACGGTTCACCTGACCTGCGGATGTAACGCGACACCCATCGTTGCGCGATGCAACAATGACACCGCCACCGGAATCAAGCCCGCGTTCCGAGGGCGTATCCCACCGAGACGATCGCGTCATCCTGTCGGATACCTCCCCTATGGTTCAGACACCGAGAAGCACCGCGACACCGTCCCGCGAGCGGCCCACCACTGCCGCCGCACCGGTCACGTCGCACGCCTGACGAGAGGAGATGCCATGCGCGACTTCGATTTCGACGCATCTGTCGATGACGCCTGGCGTGCGTTCCGCATCGACCTGGCCGACCGGGCCGCACAGCTGCGCGCCGACGACGAGCATCATATGGTGCAGGTCCAGCAGTCCCCCGACGGCCCGCGAGGCACCCTGACGTTCACCGTCACCCGCGCGCACCGCATCCGCTGCACCGCGCATGTCGCCGACCTGCACCCCGCACCGGACGTCCACGCCGAGCAGCTCGACGCGCTGACGGCAGCCGGGTGGCGGCTGCTGCGCGACGGACGGCTGATCGTCGAGGTCAGCCGCCGCCACGTCGACCGGTTGGCGCAGGTCGCCGTCGACGCGCTGCGCGAGAACTGGGAGGTCGTGCACCCGTCCTTCCTCGAACAGGACCTTCCCATGATCCGCGAAGCGTCCATCGCCGTCGGCGCACACCCGGTGTCGCGCGAGCACCTGCTGCGGTTGATCGTGTCCGCGCTGCAGGACATCGCCGGCCGCCGCATCACCGTCGACGACGACGGCGACATCCCGCTGCCCACCGGGTCGCTCGCGTCGTGGCTGCGGGTACTCACCGAGGAGCCGACCATCGAGTTCGTCGCGACGCTGGTCGACGAGGTGCCCGACACGGCGATCGCCGCGGAGTTCATCGCCACCGAATCGGTGCGCTGGCCGGGCATCACGCTGGTGCTGCACCAGGGATCGCTGATGGCGTTCTCATCGGTCCCGATGACCGCATTCCACCGGGAGAACCTCACTGCAGCCGTCGGGCACTGGTTGCAGTTCACCGCCGAGACCGCGCCCGGCATCATCAGCGCACTGGCCGGCTCCGGCGCCGCCGCGCACGACGAGGCGCTGCCCGATCCGCTACAGACGTTGATCGTGCTCGACGAGGACGGCTCCACCCTCGACCCGCACGAGGTCGCGACGATCTGCCGCCATGACCAGTCGGCCATCCTCGACTACATCCGCACCAGCCAGGAGCAGTACCTGGAGTGGATGAAGTCGGCGGCCGAGGCCGACCTCGCGGGCGACGCCGACGAAGCGGCGGCCTGCCGACACGAGGAGCAGGCGTGGCGGGCAACCACCGAACAGTTGCGCGCGGCGTTGCGGGTGGTGGTGTTGCGCGGGGACGGGGATGTGCCGTCCCAGCGAGTGCGGTGAATCGGAGCACCATCCACGTCTACCGCTCCATCGACGCGACGGAAGACAATCGGCATCGGCTGAGCCAGGCCCCGGCAACCATCATCGCACCGAGAGCTTCCGCACCCGACGCGAACAGCTCGGTACCGCCCTCGGTCAGCGTGTCATGCAACGCTTTTGGTCCGTCGAAGGCGGAGATCAATGCAATGGCGACACTCACCTTGTCGAGATCGGTCCGCATTCCCCGATCCGGTCAGGTGGACGGTGTTCGCGGAAGAAAGAAGCGCTCGCAGTCCCGATAGCAACGTTCGATACGGAAGCTCTGTGTTCGATATCGCGGCGTGAGGTCACTACTACGTGTACGTGTAAAAGCCTTCGCCGGTGGATGTTCCGAGCTTTCCTTTGTCGATGTAGTTGGTTTTCAGGTAATCGGCGAACTGCTGCTGGATCGGACTCTCTGATGCCGCAGCGATGTTGCGGGCGGTCGTGAGACCCACGATGTCGAAGATCTGGAACGGGCCGAGTGGCGCGCCCGTACCGATCCGCCAGGTCTTGTCGACAGTCTCGATGTCAGCATACCCACCGACAAGAAGTTCCGCGGCGGCGTCGAGAAGCGGCACCAGCAGCGAGTTCAGGACGTAACCCGCCTTCTCCTTCTTGAGTTCCACCGGCACCATGCCCATGCGTTCGGCGAAGTCCACAGCGGTCTGGAACACCGCATGATCGGTGTCGCTGGTGCCCATGATCTCGGCAGTGTTCTGTGCCCAGATGTGATTGGCGAAATGAATGGCGAGGAACTTCTCCGGTCGGCCGGTGAAATCCTTGAGCGAGCTGGGCAACAGCGTCGACGAGTTCGTCGCGAAGATCGTGTGCTCGGGGGCCGATCCTCCGACCCGCGTCCATGTGTCCCGCTTGATGGAGGGATCCTCGGGCACCGCCTCGATGACGAGATCCGCCTCGGCGAGCGCGGTTGTGAGGTCGGTCGTGAGCGTGATCGACGTGGCCGTGTGACGAGCTTTGTTTGCGTAAGTCGCGCCCTCCACATCACTTTCGTAGGTGTCGGCCAACTGCTGGAATCGCGTGCCGGCCGCGGTGACGGCGTCGTCGCTGATGTCCCACGCCGTGACGTGGAAGCCAGCGTACGCTGCCTGGTAGGCGATCTGTGAGCCGAGCACCCCGGTGCCCAGAACGGTCAGATTCTCGATCGTCATGATGGTTCTCCTTGCGTGTGATGGTGGTTGTGTCTGATCGGGTGTATGGGGTCCACGTCGATGACGGAGCGACGAGAACTTCTGTTGCCGAGTATGTTCCAAACCAGAACGACGAGTGTGCCGGCCCCTGCGTAGAGACCGAGGCAGAGCAATGCGAAACCGTTGCCGGCCTGTGGGAAGTAGAGGGAGTTTCTGATGAGCTCAGCGCCTCCTCCGGTTGGGAGCCACTCGCCGAGCACCGCCCAGAATCTCGGGAGGAAGTCCCACGGGATGGACGCGCCGGAAATCGTTGCGCCGACAAGGAAATAGAACGCACCAGACAGCGATCCCACCGGCCCGAACAGCGTGACGAATCCTGCGGTGGACCCGGTGATCGCCAGGGAGACGAGCGTGTATGTCCAGAAGAGCTTCGTGGTATCCGACGAGCCGCCGACGCCGAAGAACGACGAGAACAGCAGGACGATGGCAGCCGAAACCACCGCGTAGGCGACGAGCGCGGCCACATGACCGACGCCCCGGCGCAACGATTGCGGCACACGCGGCATCAATCGTCCCAGCCCGAGCGAGGCGATGCTGCCACCGAGCGAGATCACCTGGAGGATGTAGCCCAGTGACGATCCGTTGATGTCCTCGTCGGAGAGTTCGACCACATCGACCGGCAGGGTCTGCGACATCCCGTTCTGTTCATTGACTTCGGCGGCAACTGCTTTCACGGCCGTGGCGGGCAGCGCTCCGCCCGCCCCGGCCGTGACGGCGACGACGCCGTCCGGGGTCACCTCTAAGCCGCCCGCCTCGGTCCGCTTCTCCACGGCGTCCGTCAGTGCATCGAGTGTCGGATACCCGGTGACATCGAACGATCCGTCGGACTCCAGACTTGCCGTCAGCTGTGCCGTTTGCTGGTCTGACCCGACGATGCCGATGGGCATCTCGCGCGGCGACGGCGAATGGCCGACTGCCAGATAAAACGTACCCAGGGCGAACTGGGTGAGCCCGCCCAGGAGCACCACGGCGAGCAACAGCCTACGATACTTGGCGCCGAACGTCATCGGTTCGGGTGACAGCAAGATCAATGGTGTGGTCCTTCGATGTCAGATCAGATCACTGTCGCTGAGCAACTCGCCGATCTCGGTTCGGTCGAGCTTGGCCAGCAGTCGCTTTCGGAGGAACTCGGGTCCGGGGAGGCGGATCTCTTGACCATCGCGAACACGACTGGTCGCCGCGAGGAGGCTGCGGATGTCGTAGGTCGAGTTGAACACCTCGGGCACGCCCCGCTCGACGTCGAGAAGGGTGTAGACGGCCTCCATCGGTGTGCGCACCGAATACTCGGTGGTGAAGATGCAATCACGTTCCTTCGATTCGGCGAACTGGCCGATGAAGGCGAAGTTGACTGCCCCCTCCGGCACCACGTCGGGTCGATCCCCGGCCTGCCTGGGCATGAAGAATGAAGTGACGTAAGGCATCATCACGGGAACCGTCTTGGCGCCGGTGGCGGCCAGTTCGGCGATGTCCTCGACAGGGACGCCGAGGTGGTAGAGCCACTCCTGCGTGATCTCCTCGCCCGTGCAGTTCTGCATCGGCTTCTTCACGTAGTCCCCAGGGGTATCGACGAAGAGCGCGTACACCCATACGACGATCTCCTCGGCTTTCTGTGCCTTGAAATGCGGCTGGCGGTTCACCGTCCAACTCAAAAGCCACTGTGAGTCCTTGGCGGTCACGATCCCACCGGTGACGACCTTGCCGCTGAAAGGGTCTCGCTTGCAGATCTTCTCGATGTAGCCCGGTATGCGGGGGTCGACGGTGGTGACTGTCGCCGATTCCCACTTCGTCTGCGGGATATGGCCACCGAAAACATCGGGGCGACCGAATGAATCGTCCTTCGCGGCGATACGCCGCCACAGATCCCACGCGGGAGCAGGGCCTTCGTCGAGCTCGGCCGGATGATGGTGATCTCCGTTGAACGAGTTCTCGGTCAGCGACCCGATCGTCATGAACAACAGATCGTTCTCGCTGAGGCTGGTGCCACCCTCGGTGCCATTCTCGTCGATCCAGTGGAGGTACGACGCCTGCTTGCGGCCGGAGCGGATGTCGAAATCGACGTCGGTGACCTCGGTGTCGAAACGGAACTGGACGCCTTGATCGAGCAACCACGTGTACAGCGGCAGCACCAGCGATTCGTACTGGTTGTACTTGGTGAACTTCAGCGCGGAGAAGTCGGGGAGACCGCCGATGTGATGGATGAACCGGTGCAGGTAGAGCTTCATCTCCAGCGCCGAATGCCATTCCTCGAAGGCGAACATCGTGCGCCAGTACAGCCAGAAGTTGCTGGCAAGGAATTCGTCGGAGAAGACCTCGTCGATCCGCTTGTTCTCCATCTCTTCCCGGGTGGCGAGGAAGACCTTGACGATGTCCTTCTGCGCCTTGTCGGACAGCGCGAAAAGTCCATCGGTGTGTGCGTCTTTCCCGCGGTCCACGGTCGCACGTTGCAGCGAGTAGTTGGGGTCGTCGCGATTGAGGCGATAGAACTCGTCGAGCACGCTCGCGTCCTCGACCTCGAGCGAGGGAATCGAACGGAAGAGATCCCACAGACATTCGAAGTGGTTTTCCATCTCGCGACCACCGCGAATCACGAAACCCTTCTCGGGATGCTTTATGCCGTCGAGCGCACCGCCGGGAAGTGGCAAGCGCTCCACGATGGTGATCCTGTCTCCTGGCATCTGTGCATCGCGGATGAGGAATGCCGCCCCCGACAGCGACGACAATCCTGCACCGACGAACCACGCGGTCTTCTCATCGACTCCGGCCGGCCTGCGCGGCCGAACGAACGCCTCGTAATTGCCACTGGTGTAACGCATCTGTTCTTCCTTCTCTGTGTAGTGAGATGTCAGCGATCCTCAAATGTCAGACGGGCGAAGAATCCCTCCACCGCAACACCGGCCTGCGCCCGGATGTCCTCGATCGGATCGCGGTCGGTGTGCGTCCGCGTAGAGGGGCGGGCGATTGCGAGGTGGGTGACCCCGAATACCATGTTCGCCGCGAGCGCGGCGAGCTGCGGATCCGGGCTCAGGCCCCGCTGCCGGGCGTCGTCGATCATCCGTCGAGCAATCCGATCCTGCAGTCGCAGAATGAGATCCAAACCCTCGGCGCGATACATGTCGTCGGAACTCCCGAACAGCAGTTCACGCTGGTAGGCGAGCCCATTCGTCGGATGGCGGTGCGCGTACTCGACAATCGGCAGCACCATCTGAGTGACTGCTTCCGCGGTCTCGCTCTCGACGGCGCCACGCTCCGCGCCGGCCTCGAGCGCGGTCCGAAGCATGTCGTTGAGCACCATGAGCAGGAGCTCACCCTTCGACGACGCGTACCGGAAGACGGTCCCGATCGCGACATCGGCCCGCTCGGATACCTGGCCGGTCGAGACGTCCTCGAATCCACGCTCCGCGAAGAGTTCGGCAGCGGCACGAAAGATCCGGTCCTGCTTGTCACGCATGTTGCGCGCTCTGCGGCCACCGGATTGGGGCGACAGGGTCGTCATGGCTCGAACCTCCAAGAGATAATGAGTGGACTCAATAATGAGTGTACTCCACAACTGAGCCATCGCCAGTCGACCAAGGAAATCCACCGACCCTGTGGCGTTCCTCCATCCCGGCGCAGGCGTCACTGACTCCGAATCTGCTCGGTGCACTGGACTCAGTGGGCGCCACCTCAGACGACGGTGCATCGGTGCCTGGTGTCTGCGTCGACGGCACCTACGATGTCGAGGACTCGGACGGTGCTGTCGGCCCCCGGATAGAGCCCATCCGACGTCACCGGTGCCGGCGGTGTGTTTGGGTACCTCCGAGGCGTCCGGCGGTGGTGGCACCGTGGTCGCGATCGATGGCACATCAGCGTTGTTGGGTGGTCGGCAGTAGCCCGCCGACTGTCGACGGTCCTGAGTGCGCTGAACGTTGCGGGCACCGGTACGTTCAACGCACACCGCAACGACGATCGGAGCGCCGCCGATGACCGCTGAGCCGATTCAGGGCAGACGACGACTCCCCATATGGGGCTTCATCGTGCTGGCCATCGGATATCTGGCGATCATCCAGACGGTGCCGCTGCTGACCACCCCGGACGGCGCCGAGTACGGCAACTTCGAAACCGTCTCCGAGATCACCCGCGGATTGTGGGTGACCACCGGCCTGGGCTGTCTGATCGTGCTGATCGCGGTCGGAGTGCTGCGCTGGTGGCGGCCGGTGTTCGTCGAGGAGAACCGCCTACCCCGGTGGGTGTGGCTGTTTCCGGCGGTGATGCTGTTCGCGATCGTCGCCGGAACCGCCTACTCGCGGTTGGCCGACAAGGGTCTCACCTTCACCATCCTGCTGCTGCTCGGCACCCTGGCCGTCGGGTTCAGCGAAGAGGGCATCTTCCGCGGCATCGGTGTGGTGAGCTTCCGCGACGCCGGTTACAGCGAGCCCATGGTTGCGCTGTGGACGTCGGTGCTGTTCGGGTTGGCGCACGCCACCAACCTCTTCTCCGAAGGCGTCGGCGCCATCCCGCAGGTGCTGACGACCGCCATCGCCGGGTACTTCTTCTACCTCGCACGGCGCGTGTCGGGGACGCTGATCTTCGCGATGGTCCTGCACGGCCTGTGGGACTTCGGGCTGTTCACCAACACGATCGGCGACGACATTGGTCTCGGCGCGATGCTGTTCATCCTGGTCGACATCATCCTCGCCATCATCGCGTTCGCGACCATCCGCAAGCTCTTCGCACTGCGCAAGACCGCGTCCGCGGACGTGCCGCCGAATACCTGACCCGGGTATTTCAGCGCGGTTTCAGCATCGGCGTCGCACACTCGGGGCATCTGTCGTCCGGCCAGGAGTTCCCGACGGTGTGGTCCGCCACTGCTCGCACGTTACTGATGGCTGTGCTGTCGGCGGCCGGATTCCTCGCACTGCCTGCCGAGCCTGCGGCTGCGACGCCCGCGCCGATCAGACCCGCTCCCCCGCCCGGGTCGCTGATCGTGGCCTTCGCCGACAATCAACTCACCTACTGCTCGCTGATCTGTCCGCATCTCGTCGACTTCGTCGTCGACGTCCCGCGGGCGCTGGTGCAGGCTCCAGGTGTGTACGACTCGGCCCGCTCGAACGGCCATTCCCTCGAGCGCGCAACGGGTATCGCGGCGGCGACGGTCACCGCACCGGCCCGCTCGGCGATGAGCGGGATCATCGACAACGACCTTAACCTGGTGTTGCCTCGCGCACAGAACGCCCTCGAGGTGGCGGTGGTGGAGATACTCGACGTGGCCGACGTCGCGTGGTCGGGCGCAGATTCGGCGGCAGTGGGAGCACGCGTCGACACCGGCCGGGCGCGTGTGCTCGACGCCCTCACGGCACCGATCGTGCCGAATCCACCACAGATCGCCGTGCCGACGACCCCCGCGCAGCAGGCGGCGCTCGCCGTCGTCGACACCGGGTCCGCGGTGTTGTTCCAGGCTCCTGAGATCCTGATGACCGGTGCCACCGAGTCGGCCGACGTCGCCGCGAGCGAACTCGCCGTCAGCGGAGATGTCGATCGTGCGCGGGCGGGCGGGATGACCCGATTCGGCGAGTTCCTCGACGCGGCGGACGCGGTCATCGACGCCACCCGATGAGCACGGTCAGCGACTCGCGACGAGGTGGCTGACCACGATCACCACCGCCGCCATCAACCCCGACATCGCGAGCAGGAAGTCTGCGCCGGAACCGGCCGCAGCCGCCCACACCCCACCGAGCACGGCCACGGCAATCATCGCCCAACCGACGCGGCGCACCAGCTCCCAGCGCACGGGCGGTCGCGCCGCAATCGCGGCCATCGCCAGATAGCCGGCGGTATCTGCCGCGCCGTCCACCACTGCGAAGACCCCGCTGCGCGGTACGTCGGCGATTACCGGCAGCGTCGACGTCGCCAGCGTCATCATCAGCCCGGCCAGCGCGAGCGTGATGACGAGAACGCTCTCACGACTGGTGGGGTCCAATGGTCTGCCACGGTCCGGGTCGTCGGGGTCCGGGTCGTCGGGGTCGGTCATGGTCTCCGTCCAGAATCGGTGCCTCCACGCTACGTTTTTGTGGTGTGGGGGGGTGACCCTTCGTGACGCCCTCCGCAAGCTCCGGGCTCCTCAGGGACCAGATGTTGCGACGCCCTGCGCAAGTCCTCGGACACCCTTGCGCCGTCCCGTGCGGGAGAGCACGATTATCGGTGGAGTGGCTGCGGCCATGGGCCGTCGGTGTGCGACGGGACCTGCGACGGGTCGGCCACCACCAGATGATCTCACTGCGGAAATCCGCACGGAGGCAATCATGTTCATTCAACTCTTCCAAGGAAAAGTATCCGATGCCGACGGGCTGCAACGCTGCCTCGACCGATGGGACACCGAACTGAAGCCGGGCGCGACCGGCTACCTCGGCACCACCGCCGGCATCACCGACGACGGCACCTTCGTGGCGCTGGCTCGGTTCGAATCCCAAGAGGCCGCGAAACGCAACAGCGAACGTCCCGAACAGGGCACCTGGTGGGCCGAGACCGAGCAGTGCTTCGACGGCCCGGTCACGTTCATGGACTGCACGGATGTCACCGAGTGGATGCAGGGCGGTTCCGACGACGCCGGCTTCGTCCAGATCATGGAAAGCCACTCCAGCGACGTCGGCCGCATGCGCGAGCTGATGGGCGAAGTGTCCGACCGGGTGCACGAGGGTCGCCCGGACATCATCGGCGGACTGCTGTGTGGCGACGGCAGTGACTCGTATGTGGAGGCCATCTACTTCACCTCCGAGGCCGCGGCCCGCGAGGGCGAGAAGATGGAGATGCCCGACGATCTGCGGCCGCTGTTCGAAGAGGAGATGCGGTTGATGGGCGACATCTCCTACTACGATCTGCACACCCCGCTGCTGGCGTCGCGCTGAGGATTGTCACCCGCCGATGTCGGTCAATGCGCCAGGTACATGACGATGTCGGTGGTGCCGTCGTCGGCGCGACGGGATTCGACGGCGAACGGGGTGGTGTGGTCAACCCCGACGCCCAGCGTGGTGACACCTTCGAAGGAGGTGGCGAAAGCGATCTCGCGCAGTGTGCGGTACTGATCGTCGGCCGTGAAGTCGAAGGTGTCGGTCAGTTGTGGGTCCAGCACCGGCGCGGACACCGAGACCTGCAGGAACGCGTCACCGCGGAGCGGGACGGGTCGACCCGATCCGTCCTCGGTGACCTGCGGTACGTAGCGGACGTTGAAGCCGACGTCGGAGTCGGTGTCGGTACGGATGACGATGGTGTCGAAACAGTCTCCGGCGCTGGGGGTCACGTCGGTGACTCCGCCGTCGGTGACCGGGGCGAGCGGCGGTGCGGTGTCGGCGGCGGTGTTCCAGGTGGCCGGGTCCATGCCGTCCTCGACACAGTTGGTGTTGCCCGGTGATCCGGCGGCTTGGCTACTCGCCGCAGTGCTGGGGGTGACAACCAGCGTGCTGGTCACGGTGGCGACACCCACGTCGTCGTCGGAGTCGCCACACCCGCTCAAGGCCGCCGCGCCGACCAGCATCACCGCCACCGCCATCGCCCGTCGTTTCATCATCACGCTCCCTCAGATCCGGCATCGAGCGTAGTGGCGGTCTAAGACTGACTGCGGCACGCTGCGCCGTCGGTCAGGTGAATACCTCCGAGGATGCCCGCTGGTGCAGCTCCTGTAGGGTTCGCGCCTGCCGTTTCGCATCCTCGTCATGCATGCGGAGTTGCTCGACGGTGTCCCGGTCGACGACGTCGTCGCCGAGGGCGATGCCGAGTTCCCACATCGCCTTCTTCGCCAGTACCAGTGACCGCATCGCCTCAAGCGCGAGGACGCGCCGAAACCGCCCGCGGGTGGGGCGCAACGGGGCCACGACGCGGCGCACCCCGGCGGTGAGAGCGAACGTCGGCGGTACCCACGACTCGGACAAACCACTCACCGACGCCGCCCAACCCCGAGAGAAGGTGGCCTCGTCGGCGAGTTCGTCCGGTAGGTGGTCGAGCCGGCCGTCGGTCCAGGGATCACCGGCCAGCAGTTCGGCCAATCGAATGCCGGCGCCCGCGCCGACGAGGTGCATGCGCAGATACGTCGCGAGGAGTTGACGGCGGTACGGACTCGGAGTGGTCATGGTGACCGGATACCCAGGACAGGGCGGGTTGAGACACGTGCCTGCCGCTCTGAGCCACGACATCCGCATAGCGCTACCAAGCAACTGCTTGCTTTGCTAGCTTGCCAACGATGGGATTCCTGAAGCAGAACACCCCTGAGATCGACTTCCCGACGTGGAGTCAGGGGACGCGGGCGGAGAAGATCCGCCCGATGGCGAAACACTGGGCCGAGGTCGGGTTCGGGACACCGGTGGCGTTGCACCTGTTCTATGTCGGCAAGATCGTGGCTTACGTCCTGGTCGGGTGGATCCTCGTCGTCGCGACCCCGGGTATCGACGGGTTCTTTGATGTCACCGCCTGGTACAACGAGCCGATCGTCTTCCAGAAGGTCGTGCTGTACACGATGCTGTTCGAGGTCATCGGCCTCGGCTGCGGATTCGGGCCGCTGAACAACCGGTTCTTCCCGCCGATGGGATCGGTCCTCTACTGGCTGCGACCGGGCACCATCCGCCAGCCGCCGTGGCCGGCACGCATCCCGCTCACCCGCGGCGACACCCGCCGACCCCTCGACGCGGTGCTCTACGGCGCCTTCCTGCTGATGCTGCTGGTGGCATTGTTCGGTTCCGGTACCGGACCGATCCCCGCGCTCGACACCACCGCCGGCGTTCTGCCGGTGTGGCAGATCTGGACGATCCTGATACTGCTCGCGGTCCTCGGCCTGCGGGACAAGACCGTCTTCCTCGCGGCCCGCGGCGAGGTGTACGCGGCCCTCACGGTGACGTTCCTGTTCGCCGGCGCGGACATGATCATCGGCGCGGAACTGATCTTCCTGTGCATCTGGCTGGGCGCGGCCACGTCGAAACTGAACAAGCACTTCCCGTTCGTGATCTCGACGATGATGTCGAACAACCCGATCTGGCGGTCGCCGGCGATCAAACGCAAGTTCTTCGAGAACTTCCCCGACGACCTGCGCCCCGGGCGACGCTCCCGCTGGATCGCCCACTTCTCCACCGCCGTCGAGGGTCTGGTCCCGATCGCGCTGTTCTTCTCCCACGGCGGCTGGGTCACCGCGGTGACCGCCACCGTCATGCTGATCTTCCATTTCGGCATCCTGTCCTCGATTCCGATGGGGGTGCCGCTGGAATGGAACGTCTTCATGATGTTCGGCGTGCTGGCGCTGTTCGTCGGCCACGCCGACATCGGCCTCACCGACCTCCAATCCCCCTGGCCGATCGTGTTGTTCGCGGTGTCGGCGGGCACTGTGGTCCTCGGTAACCTCTCGCCACGCACCGTGTCGTTCCTGCCCGGCATGCGCTATTACGCCGGCAACTGGGACACCAGCCTGTGGTGCATGAAGCCGTCGGCGTCGGCGAAGATCGAGAACGGCATCGTCGCCATCGCCTCGATGCCGGCCGCGCAGCTCGAGCGGTTCTATGGCTCCCCCGAGGCGGCGCAGATCCCGCTGTACATGGGATATGCGTTCCGCTCCTTCAACAGTCACGGCCGGGCATTGTTCACGCTCGCCCATCGCGCCATGGCGCCCCACGACGAGTCGGCGTATGTGCTGACCGACGGCGAACGCATCTGCTCGACGGCGATGGGCTGGAATTTCGGCGACGGCCACATGTGCAACGAGCAGCTCATCGCCGCGCTACACAGCCGCTGCCGGTTCGAGCCGGGCGAGGTACGTGTCGTGCTGCTCGACGGGCAGCCCATCCACCGGCAGACCCAGCAGTATCGGCTCGTGGACCCGGCGATCGGTGAACTCGAACGTGGCTACGTCAACGTAGCCGACCTGGTGACCCGCCAACCGTGGGACGACACCGTCCCGGTGACCGTCACCTGGCGCGCTGACGCCGAGACGGTCTGAGCCACATATAGACCTGGTGTTCGCCCCGCCGCAACCCCGCTCGAGTCGTCGAACCGTGCCTCACTATGCACGATCGCCGCGGCAGCCTTCACTGACCGAGTCGGCATGCAACACACCACGACCCCGGCGCCAGGGAGAGTGGGCACCGGGGTCGTGGCAGCTGGGTGTGGCGGGTCGGGGTTTACTTCCACACCCAAATCCAACGGCGCAGGCGCTTGTCGAACTGGCGAACCCGACGACGGCGGCGCTGCGGGGCGATGTTGGTGTTCTTGGCGGGAGTCGGCATCGTTGCCCTTCCTGTTCGGTCCGGCCTCACGCCGGCGCATCTCTGACAGGAACAACGATGCGCCCCGAACCTGGTCAGCACATCGGGTCCGGCTGGGAGATTGCTGACAGGACATCCGAGGTCTTTGCTCAGGACTCGGCTCCCCTGACGATGGACCGCAGCCGCTGCATGGCAGCTATTCCTCGGTCAGCTCGTCCAGCGACGCCTCCGAGGTCGCGCTGATGACATCGAGCACCCGCTCGTAGGACGGCGCATCCGATGAGACGATCGCCGCGTGGTCGATGTCGGAGAGCAGGACCAGCGAGGCGGTCCCGTCCTCGCGCTCCACGGCTTCGACATAGCGGCGCGAATTGACCGGGGCCACAACGGTGTCGGCCGAGCCGTGCATCGCGATCACCGGCGTGTCCGGATCGATGTTCTGAATCGGGTCCACCGAGGTGTACCTGTCGGGCACCTCGCCGGGAGTGCCGCCGAGCACGGTCACGATGCGGTCATCACCGTGTGTCGCGGCGTAGCGCATGTCCAGGGGACCGGCCAACGACACGACTCGGGTGGGCCGGAACACCGGACGGGAACCGACTTCGTCGTTCTCCAGTTTGTGTCGGGTTCCGCCCCACACCGCCAACTGCGCACCCGCACTGTGCCCGACGACGAGCTCATCGTCGGTGGTCAGTTGCGGGTAACGCTTGTCCACGTCGACCACATGATCGAGGGCACTGGCGATGTCGCGGAAGGTGGTCGGCCACCCGCCACCGGATCCGACACGCCGATACTCGACGTTGTAGACCGCCATCCCCCGCGCCGCGAGGTCGCGAGCCAACGGGTCGAACAGATCCGCACCCAAGTGGCTCTGCCAGGAACCGCCGTGGATCAGCACGACCAGCGGGACGGTGTCGGGTTCCTGAGCGTCGGCGGGCAGGTAGAGGTCGGCCCAGTTCTGTTCGGTGTCGGCGTCGTCGACGGTGGGGTACTCGATGCGGGTGACGGTCACCTGACCCGCATCGGCACCCGAGGTCGCGACTGCGCTGCTCTGGCCGCCGGTCGGTGGTTCGGAACCATCCGAGCCGCAGGCAACCGCGGTCATCACCATCGCTCCGACCAGGCCGATGATCATGGACTTCCTGAAACGCCGCACGCGGGCTCCTGTTCAGCATTCACCGCCGCGACAGCGTCTGCGGTGATTTGTTTGTCGTCAGTGTTGCTCTGCTCGTTCCGAATTGCACTCGCCCACCGGTGGGTGCAGCACCAGCACGACGACGATGGCGATCAGCAGCACCGCGGTCAGGGTCACCGGTACCGGGATGAACGGGTCGAACAGCACCAGCAGCGCACCCACCGGGACCACCGTGTTGACGACACGGTCGGCGTTGGCTCGCAACGCTATCCACCAGATGCCGAGAATGAAGATGGCGATCGGGACGGTGACGGTGAACGACGCCTGGGTCTCGGTGAGTTCGCTGTGATGGGTCAGCACGTCGATCTCCACCTCGATACCCGCCGAGAACGCACCCGCCGCCGCAAACACGAAGTAGTGCACATAGCCGTACCGGATCGACTGCGAAAGTGAGCCGATGGCGCGATGGTGCGGCGGCCAGAAGTAGATCCAGAACAGCGAAGCAGTGACGATGAAGGTCAGAATCGCCAGCGAGATCAGTGGCGCGAGTTCTTCTTCACCGTGCAGCGCCTCGATGATCGCGTTGGCCGAGGCCAACAGGCTCTCGCCCAACAGGATCAGGGTGAACAGGCCGTAGCGTTCGGTGATGTGATGCGGATGCCACGGCGTGTTGCCCGCCCGTTCGGCGACGACGGGCACGGCGAGTTCGCCGGCGATCAACAACACCAAGACGACCGAGGCCACCGGACCTTCAGGAATGAAGAGCCAGAGAATCCACAGAAACTGCACGACTGCAATGCCCGCGGCATAACGCCGGCAGGTCCGCCGGAACTCGACCGACGCGCGCGACGCCCGTAGCCACTGGGCCACCATCGCGAATCGCATGATCACGTAGCCGACCACCAGAAGCGTGAAATTGCGGTCGGTGAAGGTCGGCTCGATTCCCGCCGCGAGCACCAACACACCCGCCATCTGCACGAACGTCAGTACTCGGTAGAGCCAGTCGTCGGTACCGAATGAGGTGGCGAACCACGTGAAGTTCATCCACGCCCACCAGATCCCGAAGAACACGATCGCGTAAGACACGAGGCCGTCGGCCACGTGATTCTCTGTCAACGCATGATGCAGTTGCACAGCCGCGGTGGCCACTGCCACCACGAACACGAGGTCGAAGAACAACTCGAGCGGACCGGCGGAGCGGCCGGGTTCGGCCGGGTCGCGCGGTCGCATGCTGCTCAGGTGCAGTTGAGGCGGCATTCTCATCTTCCCGGTGGGGTCTTGGGTGACGGACCCTCGCATCATGTCACTCGAGCCCCGCCACCGCGGTGGACATCCTTCAATGCGGACCCGGATCAGCCCGCAACGCACTTATGTACTATCGTGAACCAGCGATCAAGTATGACACTGGGGAGGGTGGTCGGCACATTGGTCCGCATACAACGCATCGAGATCGTCGACGACATGGACGGAGAACCGATCGATCCCGATGACTTCAACCGTGTCGAGTTCGAGGTGAAGCTACCCGGCCGTCGGCCGGTTCGCTACCGTTTGGACCTCCGCTCCGCGAATGTCGCCAAATTCGAGGTGGGTATCGCGGAGTACGTCCAGATGGCAGCGCGCGTACCGGCCACCGATGGCCCGGCCAAGGTGTCCACACGCGCCGAGGTGCGGCAACGGAATCGGGCCATCCGGCTGTGGGCACAGGAGAAAGGCTACGAGGTGTCGACACGCGGGCGGCTATCGGCCGAGCTCATCGACGCATTCGACGCGGCGCGTCGTAAGACGCTGCCATGTCAGACGGTTCGGCATCCGACCGTTCACCACCGCATCGGCCGCCGCGATTGACCACCCAGGTGGCACCGAGCGCCATACTCAGCCCGAGGATGGTTGTCCACGTGAGTGGTTCGCTGTACATCGCCGCTCCCCAGACCGCCGTCACCGGCGGCATGAGGAACATCAGGGTATTCGTCGATGTCACGCCGACCCGGCGAACGAGCACCCAATACAGGCCGAAGCCGCCCAAGGTCGAGAACACCACCAGCCACCCGATTGCGAGCCAGAAGTCCAACTGCATCGGCGGAACCACGGCGCCGGTCGCGATCGCCAACGCGGCGAACAACGCCGCCGATGTCACACAATGCACGGTGAACGCCTCCCACACCGACATCGGCGAGTCGATTCGCCGCTCCAAAAAGGTTGCCGCAACGAGACACCCCATACCGATGAGCGGCACCAGATAAGCCCACCACGGCGCGTCGGTGGCCGCACTCGCCGCATCGGTCCACGTCACGATCACCACGCCCGCGGCTCCGACGAGCAAACCCCACCACTGCCGTCCTGTCGCGGCGGTGCCGAGGACCGGCCCGGCCAGTGCGGCGACCACCAGCGGCTGCACGCCGTCGATGAGCGCAGTGGTCCCGGTGCTGACGCCCAGCCCGATGGCCCAGAACACGGTTGCGGCGTAGCCGAACAGCGAGAGCGCGCCGATGACGACCTGATGGCCGTAGACGCGCGCCGCACGGCGAGGTGGTGCTGCCCCACGTCGCACCAGGGCGCCCACCACCACGAGAAGTACGCTGACCACCACAAACCGCCATGCCAAGACGGTGGTCATCTGCGCATCGGCGGCGCCGAGCTTGGCGCCGATGAATCCCGACGACCAACAGAGAACGAAGAGCACCGAAAGGGCCGGTGTCACCCACGAAGCAGCTTTACCGATCGGTGAAGTCATCATGTTCGCGACTTTACCGATCGGTGTAGTATGTGCAAGGTGAGTATCGAGGTCGACTGGACACCAAAGGCGCGGGTGATCCTCGACGCCGCTTCCGAACTGTTCTATGAACAGGGCATTCACGCCGTGGGGGTCGAGGCGATAGCCTCGCGTGCCGGCGTCACCAAACGCACCCTGTACGACCGGTTCGGGTCCAAGGAGCAACTCGTTGTCGAGTACCTACGGGCGCGGGACCTCGCGTGGCGAGAACTGGTCAATGAACGTCTCGCGCAGGCCGGCGACGCGCCGGGGACACGCCTCCGGGTGATCTACGGCGCCACCCGGGACTGGGCTGTCGACCGAAGCCCAAAGGGCTGCAGCATGATCAACGCTCATGCCGAGATCAGCGACCCCGAGCATCCCGCGTATTCGATCATCATCGGCCAGAAGCACTGGATGCTCGACCTGTTCACGCAAGTCGCCGTCGACGCCGGGATCGGGTCGTCGGCGGACGTCGGCGAGCGGCTGCTGCTCATCCATGAGGGCGCACTGGTCACCAACGGGATGGGCGTCCTCGAGGATGCTTTCCGAGTCGCGGAGGAGCTGTCGGTGACGCTGATCGCGACCGGTTGACGATGTTGTCCGCCGCAGGTGCGCGGTAGGCGATAATGCCTGCCATGGCGTCCTCGCGACTCGACCGCTACCTACCCGGACTGGCCACCCTCAAGTCGTACGACCGTTCCTGGCTGCGCGGCGATCTCGTCGCCGGCGTGGTGCTCACCGCCCTGCTGATCCCGGCCGGCATGGGGTACGCCGAGGTGGCCGGCCTGCCGCCGGTGACCGGCCTGTACGCCACCATCATCCCGCTCATCGCCTACGCGATCGTCGGTCCGTCGCGCATCCTGGTGCTGGGCCCGGATTCCTCTCTCGCACCGATCATCGCCGCCGCCATCATCCCGTTGGCCGCCCTCGACGAAGAACGCGTGGCCCTTGCCGGCGTGTTGGCCATCGAGGTCGGCATCGTGCTGGTGATCGGCGGGCTGTTGCGCGTCGGGTTCGTCACCGATCTGCTGTCCAAACCGATCCGGATCGGCTATCTCAACGGCATCGCGTTGGTGGTGTTGTTGAGTCAGCTGCCCAAGCTGCTCGGTTTCTCCATCGAGGGCGACTCGGCGCTGGAAGAAGTGGTCGACTTCGTCACCGGCATCGCTGACGGCGAGGTCGACGGGCTGTCGACCGCGATCGGTGTGTCCTGCCTGGGGGTGATCCTGCTGCTCAAGCTGTGGCGCAGAGCTTTTCCGGGAGTTTTGATGGCCGTCATCGGTGCGATCGTGGTGGTCGCCGTGTTCGGCTGGTCCGACGACATCCCGGTGGTCGGAGCGATGCCACGAGGTCTGCCCACCCCCGCGCTCGGTGGTGTCACCCTCGACGACGTGATCAACCTGATCGGGCCGGCCATCGGCATCGCGCTGATCGCGTTCGCCGACACCAGTGTGCTGTCACGGACCTTCGCGGCGCGCGCGGGCACCACGGTCAACGGCAGTCAGGAGATGGCCGCCATCGGTACCGCCAACATCGCCACCGGCTTCCTGAGCGGCTTCGCCATCTCGGCATCGTCGTCGCGGACACCGGTGGCCGAATCATCTGGTGCCCGAACACAGCTGGCGCCTTTGGTCGGCGCGTTGATGATCGTGGTATTCATCTTTGCCGCCCCGAATATCACCGAGTACCTGCCGTCGTCGGCGTTGGCCGCAGTGGTGATCTCGGCTGCGCTGACGCTGGTCGACATTCGCGGGGTGGTGACGCTGTTCCGGATGCACTGGATCGAGGGGGCCTTGTCGGTTGCGGCGTTCCTCGGTGTCGCGCTGATCGGCGTGCTGCAGGGCATTCTGGTGGCCATCGGACTGTCGTTCCTGGCGTTCATCAACCAGGCGTGGCGGCCCTATCGCACCGAACTCGGACGGGTGCCGGGCGTCCGCGGATACCACGACGTGAGCCGCCACCCCAGTGCCGAACGCATCGAGGGTGTACTGATACTGCGGTTCGACGCGCCGCTGTTCTTCGCCAACGGCGGGATCTTCGATGACTACGTGCGCACTGAAGTGATGCGCGCGCACCGCGACCTGCAAACCGTCATCATCGCCGCCGAACCCATCACCGAGATCGACGCGACCGCGGTCGACGAAATCGTGGAGCTCGACGACTTCCTGCGCGCACAGGACATCACCCTGGTCTTCGCCGAGATGAAGGACCCCGTACGCGACCAACTCGCCCACTACGACCTCACGTTGCATGGCGAGCCGCGCTTCGACGAGAGTCGATTCGCACCGACCACCGGGGCGAAGGTGGATGAGATCACCGGGCAGTGGCGCGGGGATCTGGGGCCCGCATAGTCGGGAGCTGGCAGTTCGTCGGTGGACATCATTCGTGCGACCGACGTGACGGCGGGCCTCCCACGGTGCCGCGCAGCGGTCCCGTACGGTGCTGCGCGACATGACCGCCCATCCGTACGCCCCGCCACCGACGACGGGACCTGCCGCCGACCTCGGTCGACGACCGCTCCCCACCCGCGCGTGGGCGCGTCGACCGCACGTCGCCTCGTCCCAACCGGTGCGTCGGCCCGGTCGGGCACCGCGACAGTTGCATCAGGGTGTGGCGATCACATGCCGGCTGGCGGCTGCACATCTTCCCGCGCCGCTGGGCGGTGCTCATGTGGTGGTCGACGGTCACGAATTGCTGCAGGGACGGTGGGGGCGCATCGAGCTTCCGCTGCCGGCCGGACATCGTCAGGTTCTGATCTATCTGCGGCGCGGACGACGGCGGAGCCGGGTCGCGCAATGTGCGATTCATGTGCCCGCACACCATCTGGTGGAGCTTGAATACCGGGTGGCGGCAGGGTGGTTCGGTGGGGCGGGGTTGGCGCAACCCCCGATACCTGAGGAGGACCGGAGCCTGCGGAGGTCCGTCACGAAGGGTCGCCCACAGATGCGTCGTCGCCGACGAGGGCACGGACGTCGGCGGCGCTGATGACGGTGCCGAATAGGTCGCCCTCGTCGACGACGGCGTCGAACAGGGCGCGCTTGCGGTCCTGCAACTCCACCACTTTCTCCTCGATGGTGCCCTTGGACACCAGGCGGTAGACGGTGACCGGTCGGGTCTGCCCGATGCGGTGGGCGCGGTCGACGGCCTGGGCCTCGGCGGCCGGGTTCCACCACGGATCGCACACGAAGCAGTAGTCGGCTTCGGTGAGGTTGAGGCCGAAACCGCCGGCCTTGAGGCTGATCAGGAACACCTTCGCGGTGCCGTCGGTGAAGGCGTCGATCTGGGCCGTGCGCTGGGCCGCCGACATCGAGCCGTCGAGGTAGCTGTAGGCGATGCCGAGGTCGTCGAGCCGCTCACGGATCAGCCCGAGGAAGCCGGTGAACTGGCTGAACACCAGCGACGCATGGCCTTCGGCGATCAACTCGGGCAGTTGTTCGGCGAGGTAGTCGATCTTCGCCGACGCCACGTCGCGATGCTTGTCCTCCACCAGCCCAGCGTGCAGGCTCAGCTGTCGCAGCATGGTCAGCGACCGGAAGATCGCGAACCGGTTCTCCTCCCAATCCCCGAGCAGACCGAGCACCCGTTGCCGCTCCCGGTTGAGGCGAGTCTGATAGATCTTGTCGTGTTTGGCGGCCAACCCCACGGCGAGCACCTGCTCCTGTTTCGCCGGTAGGTCGCCGACCACCTGATCCTTGGTGCGGCGCAACATGACCGGCCGGATACGCTGCCGCAGTTGCTCGAGCCGGCCCGGGTTCTGTCCGGACTCGATGGGTTTGCGGAAATAGTCGCCGAACACCTTCGGCGACGGGAACAACCCGGGCGCGGTCAGCGACAGCAACGACCACAGCTCCATCAGGTTGTTCTCCATAGGGGTGCCGGTGATGGCCAGCTTCATCTCGGCCCCAAGACGACGTGCACATTGATGGGTTTTGCTGTTGTGGTTCTTGACGAACTGCGCCTCGTCGAAGATGACGCCCGTCCATTGGAATTGGCTGATCTGCTGGAACTGCAAGCGCAGCAATGTGTACGAGGTGACCACGATGTGTGCGCCGTCGACCTGTTCGGCAAAGCTCACTCCGCTCTTGGCTTCGGTGGCGGTGACCGCGACAGCCCGCAGATCGGGCACGAAACGCTGTGCCTCGCTGACCCAGTTCCCCACCACACTTGTCGGCGCGATCACCAGGAAGCTGCCGGTGGGGACCTCGGCGGAGGCCTCGGCGATCAGTGCGAGTGCCTGCACCGTCTTGCCCAGTCCCATGTCGTCGGCGAGGATGCCACCGAGCCGGTTGTGCCAGAGGAAGCGGAGCCAGTCGAGGCCGTCGGCCTGGTAGTCGCGCAGCTCGGCGTTCAGACCGGCGGGTGGCCCACCCGGACCGGGCAGGGTGGCGGTGGCCAGTTTACGCACGCGCTCATGCCATTCGGCGAGCTGATCATCGACCACACCGAGGCTGAGCAGTTCGTCCCAGAGGCTGGCGTGATAGGTGTCGCGGCGCACGTGCCCGTTGTCGACCTCGCCGAGTTCGTGGGCCTCGTCCATCAGTTCGGCGAGCCGCCGCAGGCCTGGGTCGTCGAGCGGAAAGTAGGTGCCATCCGCCAACAGCAGGTGGGTGGCGCGCGCGGCGATGGCCCGGATCACCACACCCAGCGGGACGTCGTGCCCGTCGACGGTGACGGTGATCGCGAGATTCAGCCAGTCGTTGCCGGCGGTGGTCTCCTCCTCGGAGATCGCGATCTCCGGTTCGTTCTCGGCGGGCCGGAAATCGGTGGCGTTGCCGGTGATCTCGACGGCGATGTTGTCGCCCAGCTCTGGGATGAGCTCACCGATCAGGACGGCCGTGTCGAGCATCGAGTAGGTGAAGGTTCGCCGAAGCAGCCGGGTGCTGGCCTTCTGGACAGCGGTCTCGGTGTCCTCGGCCACCACGGCGTCGAGATCGGCGTCGACGCCGGCGCCACCACGCAGATCGCTGTGTACCCATCGCGTGGCCTGCGGCAACCACCGTGAGCAGCGCATCGCAACGAGCTCCAGCGCAGCGCGCGCATCCTTCCAGGCCTGCGCTTCGGCATCGACATCACGCAAGGTGCTGGCCGCCGGCGACTCCCGCTCCTCGAAGTCGCGCGGCCGCCCGTTGATCGTGTAGCGGATGCTCCAATGCATGAGCGCCGACTCGTCGCCGACCTGAACCGTCAACAGGGGTGTGGGACCGTCGATGACCGGGGCGGCGATGGCGTCGTCGACGATGTCGACCGGTACATGCGCCGACAGTTCGGGTAGCAGCTCGGCTGCGAACTCGTCGATGTCGTCGTAGGGAATGGTGATACCACCGGAAGCAACCAGACTGTCCAGGGCGCCACGGTGGGTGGGGCATTCGAACGGTCCCATCAGCAACACACCGTCAGCGACGGTGAACGCACTGTGCGGCATCGGAGAACCGATGAGCCCCACTGGCGACTGGTCCCACTGCTCGTGGTCGACCTGCAGATACGGGGAGACCAACGCACCGTCGTCGACGGCGGTGATGCGTAACGCGATGCGCGCACCCGCGAATACCTCGACCCGGTCGGCGCCCGTTGACCGATCCGCGACCAGTGCCACCCCGGCGGCCTGTGCCTCGGCGAGCATCGTCCAGATGTCGGCGGGCGCCCACGTCAGCGACAATGTGTCGACGTTTATCCCGCCCTCGGCGACGGCACGCGCGATCGCGACGACGGCCCGATGCTGGGCGGGGTCATAGCCGGCCGGCGACCTCGCGCTGAATGCGCCCGATGCGGCGCCCGACACCGTGCGCCAGTTGATGCCGGTCCGAACCCACTTGCCGCTGGTGCCGCGCCGAACCAGCCGCAGAGTGGGCGCCGGATTGGGCGCATACCGATGGGTGGGCGGCAGTTCCACGAGGATGCCTAGCGGGTCGGGTTCGGTCTGCTCCGGCTCGACCGGGACAAGTGCGCTCAGCGTGGTCCGCCACTGCGCCGGCAGGTGCGCAACCGACGCAGGCGCCACTGGCGTGGGTGGGTGTGCGGTCCGTCGCTCTTCGTCGAAGGCCGTCAACAGCAACGCGACCGCGTGCTTGCAGAAGAACCCGACCGGGCAGCTGCACTCGGTTGTGTCGAGTCGGCGGGTGCGCTCGTGGGAGGTGAACTCGATGGTGGTGTGATAGCTGTGGCCGCCCGATCCTTGACACAACCCGGACAGCACCAGTTCGTCGTCGGACCAGCTCATACCGGCGATGCGCCCCTGGTCGGCATAGGCGGAGCCGCGATCGACGGTGCGCTCGTCGAAGGCAGTGAGGTGGTCAGCCCCGTTGGTGCCGATGGGTTGATAGCCGGACATGGCCCCCAGCGTAGGGCTCGACGACGACGAAATTCGTGATGAGCGTGCGTTGTGCACAGGATCTGTGGTTACCGTGTCGTCTGTGAATGAAGTGATCGACGAGCTCCACCCGTGGCGCTGGAGCAGCTATGCCACGCTGGCCGACGTCCTGCCCGCGATTGACGACTCGCTGAACGGTCAGCTGTCGGCGGCGGTACCGGTGCCGGGGAGCAAGGATGTGGTGCTGCTGCTGATCGACGGCCTCGGTGACAGTCTGCTCACCGCGCACGCCGATGTGGCGCCGACCCTCACGTCGCTGCGCTCGACCACCATCCGCGCCGGCTTCCCGGCCACCACCGCGTCCAGCATCACCAGCCTCATGTCCGGGGCTTCGTGCGGCAGTCACGGCGTGATCGGTTACTCGTTTCGCACCGACCGTGCGGCCACCCGGGCACCGAACCGGCAGCTGCTCAACGCCTTACGCTGGACCCTGGACCGCTCCGACGGCCGCTCGGCGTTGGGAACCTATGTACCCGAACAGATCCAACCCATCGAGGGATTGTTGCCGGAGATGGCGGCGCGTGGCGTCGAGGTCACCTATGTGATGCCGGGGCTCTACCGCGATCCGGTTTCAGTCGGGCAGCATTTCGAGTAGAGGGCACCTATCGGCCGGCGCAGAACCCGGCCGAGATCCTCGCCGGGGTGGGTGAGGCGCTCGCGCCGCAGAGTCCACGGCACCGGTTCGTGTACGCGTACTGGCCCGACCTCGACGCCGCCGGCCACCTCTTCGGACCCGGATCTCCGCAGTGGGTCAAGGCGTTGGCTGTGGCCGACCGCATGGTGGCCGACCTGGCCGCCGCGCTCGGCCGCGACGCCACGCTGGTCGTCACCGGTGATCACGGGATGATCCAGGCGGACAACAGATTCGACATCGACACCACCGACGAGATGTTGAAGGGCGTGGAGGCCGTCGCGGGCGAGATGCGGGTGCGTCAGGTGTACACCCGGCCGGGCGCCCGCGACGATGTGCAGTCGTTCTGGACCGACGCGCTGGGCGACGATGCGCATGTGGTGGCGCGTGAGCAGGTGCTTGACGAGGAGTGGTTCGGGGTGGAGGTGACCGACGCCGTGGCCGAACGGATCGGTGACCTGGTGGCGGTGGCGCGCGGTACGACGATCCTCACCCGCAGCCTGACCGATCCCGAGCTCGAGGTGAACATGGTCGGCCACCACGGGGCGTGGACCGCTGCCGAGCAGCTGGTGCCGGTGTTGTTGGCGCAGGGGTGATCTCGGAGGTGGCTCACGTGGTCTCGATACGTCTCTCGCCTAGCGGCTCGACACTACTCGACCACCGACGAGAACGGTTCGAGACGCCGCGACCGTAGTGAGCGGCGTATCGAGATCGACCACCGACGGAAGTGACTCACCCATTCGGTGGTCGAGTAGGGACGAGCCGCTAGGCGAGGACCGTATCGAGACCACGGCCACCGACAGGGTAGGGATGCGCCGCATAGAACTCGAGGTGCGCTTGGGCGGCGTTGTCCCAGGTGAGCGACCTGGCCAGCGCTTCACCGGCTGCGCGCCGGCCGGGATGGGAGGTGCGCGCCGCGTGTAGCTGCGTGGCCAGCGCGTCGAGGTCGGCGGCATAGGTGACGGTGTCGCCGAACACCTCGCGCAGGATGGGGAGTTCGCGGGCGACCACCGGACGACCTGCGGCCAGCGCCTCCATGGCCGCGAGACCGAAACCTTCCTTCGTCGACGGGAATGCGAAGACCTCGCACCCGGCGACCAGGGCGGGCAGGGCGTCGTCGGCCACCGGGCCCAGCACGACCGGCTCCACCCCGAGTTCGGCTTGCCGACGCTCGAACTCGGCCCGATAGTCACGGTAGTCGAACAGCGTTTCACCACCCGCGAAAACCAAAGCCAGATCGGGATTCTGCTGCCGCAGCGCGGCGTAGGCCTCCAGAAGATCGATGCTGCCCTTGCGCGGTTCGATACCGCCGACCGCGAGCACATACGGCCCGAGCCGCTCGCGCCATCGTCGACGATCCTCCGTAGCGGCGGGAGCAGCCGCATCGTGGAACCGCTGGTAGTCAACGCCATTCGGTATCACCGTCGGCGATAATCCCCAACCGCCGTGCACCTCGTGGGCGACCGCCCGGGACACACAGATGTGCGCGTACGGGTTGACGACGGCCTTCTCGTGGCATTCCACCAGGATCGGGGTGGTGAACTGGTCGAGATGATGAATGGTGCGGATGCATGTTCCGACAGCGTTGGCGCTGATGCAATCTTGCGCGTGCACGATGTCGTAGGCACTCGGGTCGAACGCGTGACGCAGGGTCTCGATGGAGCGCACGATCCGCTCGGTGATGGTCTTGTCGGCAACGTCGGCGAACGGGATGAGCCGCTGCGTCACCGTCGGGTCGATCTGGCGGAAAAAGCCGTCGTCGCCGCCGCGGGCGAGACTCCACACTGTGACCTCGGCGCCGTGGCGGCTCAGCGCCTCGGCGAGGTTGAGCGTATGAACGACGCCGCCGCGCGGCTTGGTGGAGTACGTGAGCAGGGCGATACGCATGGTCATCGGCGTCCGTAGGCTTCGCTCTTGAGTTCCGCGAGGTGGTTGAGAACCTTGCGGGCGCGAGTGATCTCGGCGGTCACATCCACGTCCACCTTGGCCAGGCCGCCCTTGGATCGGGTATTGGCCAGGACATCGCCGCCCGGCCCGACGACCTTGGCCTGCCCCAGGAATCGCAGGGAGCCGGTGACACCGGTCAGGTTCGACGACACCACAAACACCTGGTTCTCGGCGGCGCGCGCACAGTCGTACAGGTCGAACAACCGTGACTGACGGTCGGCGGGCAGTCGTGCCGCCCGGTCGGTGACACTGGCCGGCCAGGCGTTGAGGGTGGCGATGATCCGCGCACCATCCAGGGCGAGCGTGCGGGCCGATTCCGGGAAGGTCTTGTCGTAGTCGATCAGCATGCCCATTCGACCCACCGGGGTATCGAAGGCGCAGAACGACTCTCCGGCAGCGTAGGCGAGCGACTCTCCCGCCGGCTGATGCACCTTGCGATGCCTGCCGAGAACGCCGTCGCCGGACAGGCACACGGCACTGTTGTAGCGCTTGCCTTCTGCCGCTTCGGTATACCCGATGCAGACTGTCATCGCACCGGCGGCTGCGGCGATGGCCGCGAGTTCGGGACCGTCGGGATCGAGTGTCGGCGGCAACTCGGTGGTGTCGGGCCGACGCAGGTCGCCGATGTAGCCGCCGATCGAGGCGTCCGGGAAGACGAGCAGATCGACGCCATCTCGCCTGGCGGCTTCGATGATGCCCACCGCTTTGGACACGCCGCGGTGGACATCGCGTCCGAAATGCGCCGCGAGGGCGCCCAGCGTGACCGTGGTCATGTCATCGGACTCTACTCACGCGGCGCCCAATCCGGTGACCGTGGATGCGACGGCGACCGTCACCTCACCGTCGGGCCAGCGTAGTCGCACACCCGGGTCACCGGTCAGCCGTCCGCACGATGCGCCGACGGTGGGCCCGGCAACGGTGTCGTGCGCATGCCGATCTGCCACCAGCATCGCGTAACCGGGGAAGCAGGTGAGCCAGTTGCCCATACTCGCGTCGGTCGGCCGCGGGATCGCGGCGACATCGAGTTCGGCGCCCGTCCCGGACGCCTCGGCCAGCATGCCGAGAGTCCCGGCAACGCCGGCCATGCTGACGTCCTTGGCCGCGGCCGGCTGCAGTCGTCGGATCAGTCCGGCCATGTCGGCGAGTTCGTCGGCGGATCGTGCGCTGCTGGAGTCCCATTGCCGTCCGTGGTAGCCGGGTCGCCAGCCGCCGCCGAGGTCTGCGATCAGCGAGACGGTGTCGCCGACCCGGCCGCCGCCGGCCGGGACCGGTCTCGCGGTGCGACCCAGCGCCGTGACCGACAGCGACGCGTGCACACCCAACTGGGTGTGCCCACCGAGCACGGGCGCCCGCCACGCCTGCGCGGCCGAGGCGACACCTCGCATGATGCGGGTCAGATGTGATCGGGTCGGCGCGGCAACGGCATCGAGCAAGCCCAGGGGTGCGGCACCCATCGCGGTGAGATCGTTGAGGTTGACCAGCACCGAACACCAGCCCGCCCATTCCGGGTCGCGGTCGACCATGGCCGGCAGGATGGCGTCGCAGGCAGCGATCACGTCGGACTCGGGTACCGGCACACCGTCGTCGCCGCGGAAGCCACTGGGACCCAATCCTCCCGGCTGCCGACCGAGTGGAGCGAGAACGTCGGCGAGAATGGCTTTGGTGGAGTCGGCGGTCTGCTGGATGTGCCCGATGGGCCACCGCATCTCGCGGTGGGCACGTCCGGCGAGTGTCGGGCCCGCAGCGCGGTCCTCCCAGCCGAGGGTGCGGAACATCCCCGCGTAGCGGTCCTGCACGGTCGCGTCGAACCGCACCACCCCAACGGACTCCACGTAGGCGCATGCGGCGCGAACCAGCGCGGCGCCGATACCGGCGGCGTGCGCCGGGTCGGCGACAACGAGTCGGCTGCCCGACCACCAGCCGATGTCGGTGGCGGTGCACGGCGCCACCCGCACGCCCCCGATCAGCGTGCCGTCGCCGGTCACGGCGGCGAGCACCACAGCACGTGGATCGTCGTCGGTGTCGTCACGATCGGTGCGGTCGAAAAGACCCTGTCGCTCGACGAATTCGCGGTGGCGCAGCGCGTGATACGAGGACAACTTGTCGGGTGTGTCGACCACTTGGATCAGGTACGGCGGCATGGGGCGGCCTCGGGTGCCGGCCAAGATCGACAGGTCGCCGGATGGCCGCAGCGCCGGGATCATCGTGTGGGTGCCGTCCAGCATCGGTCAGCCTCCCACGTTCTGCAGGACGCCGCAGGCCCCGCAGGCGGCACAGCCGGCACGTTGCTCGGAGCCGGTCATCCCGATCCACTGCAGGTGCACGGCGACCTCGCGACTGATCTTCTCGACGATGGCTGGGTCGGGCCCGGCAGCATGGTCCACGTCCACCGCGAGGGTGCCTGCGTGCGGCCGGAACGGCACGATGAACGGGTAGACGCCGGTGTCGGCGAGTTCTTTGGCGCCGGCGATCATCTCGTCGGGGTTATCGCCCAGACCGACGAGCAGGTACGTGGACACCTGGTTGCGGCCGAACACCCGCACCGCCTCGGCCCAAGCGGCGCGGTAATCGTCCAGGGACACCGTCGCCTTGCCGGGCATCCAGCGTCGGCGTACGTCGTCGTCGAGGGATTCGACGTGGATGCCGATCGCGTCGGCGCCGGCGTCCCGGAGGTCGGTGATGGTGACGAGGTCGGCGGGCGGTTCACACTGCACCTGGATGGGGAGATCCGGCACGGCCGCCTTCACCGCCCGCACGCAGCGCGCGAGATGCTTGGCGCCGCGGTCCTTACCGTTCGACGTCCCGGTGGTCATCACCATCTGGGTGATCCCGTCGAGTTCGACGGCGGCGCGGGCCACGTCGGCGAGCTGCTCGGGTTTCTTCACCGCCACTGTCGCCCCGGACCGCAGCGATTCCTCGATAGAGCAGAAGCGGCAGCGCTGGTCTTCTGCGTAGCGGATGCAGGTCTGTACCACGGTGGTGGCCAGCACGTCGGCGCCGTGCAGTTTGGCGATCTGCTCATACGGCACCCCGTCGTCGGTGGTGAGATCGTAGAAGCGGGGCCGCCCGATCGTCGCCACCTCGACACCCGCGTCGACACCGTCGAATAGAACGCGGTCGCCGTCGAAGATGAATGGACTGTTCGGGTTTCGTGGTATCGCAGCGTTGAGGCCATCGATCAGCAAGTGACCGTCGTCGGACGGTCCGGCGCCGCCGGTGCGATTGACCGGCGGGGTGCCGCGGATACCGAGCAGGGCGAGGTCGACTCGGGTGGACACGGTCATGTGGGTACTCCGTTCACGTGCAGGGTCGCCAGTTCCGGGCTGCAGCCGGTCAGCGACCGCCGGCGGATCTTGCCCGCGTCGTTGCGGAGTGGTCGATGGGCCAGACTTGTGCGGTCAGGTAGGTGAGAGATCGGTTGGCGTGCCATCGGATAGCCTGCCTACCGGACAGCGGCAAGGCGCGGAGCAGTGGCGCGCAGGCCGTCGATGATGGTGTCGGCGACATGTCGGGCGTCGCGCTCGATGCCCAGGAACCGGCCCGAACCCCAGGTGTGCATCCACGGCAGACCGATGAAGCTCAGACCGGGCACCTGGGTGACGCCGCGGGTCTGCATGGGCCGACCGCCGCCGTCGAACGCGCTGACCTCGATCCACCGGTAGTCGGGTCGAAACCCGATGGCCCACACGATGCTGGTGATGCCGGCATCGGTGAGGTCGAGCTCGGTGGGATCGGCCTCGGGTGTCCACACCGGTTCGTAGCGAGTCGGTGGTGGGGCGTCGATGCCGGCGGCTTCGATGTGGCGGTCGATGTCGGCGCAGATGGAGTTGTAGACGGAATCGGCCTTGTCCAGGGCTGTGGTCAGAGTCGGGGCGAACCGCAGCGCTGTGTCCTTGCCGTCGGTCAGGGTGCCGTAAAGCTGCATGCCCTCGGCGGCGAACTGGCGCAGATCCACATCCCGACCCCCGTCGCGGCCGGTCACGTAATGATTCGTTTTCTCCTGCGCGGCTTTGCCTCCCGGATACTCTTGGGCGGGTGTGTCGTAGAGTCCCATGTCGGCGAGCCAGGTCATGCAGTCGCGGCCCCGGTAGAAGCGGGCCACGCGCGGCGCGTTGCCGATGGCCAGGTGTACCTGCCGGCCGGCCAGGTGCAGGTCTTCGGCGATCTGCGCCCCGGACTGGCCGGAGCCGACGACGAGCACCGCACCGTCGGGGAGCTGCTCGGAATTGAAGTACTGCTCGGAGTGGATCTGGGTGATCGACTGGTCGAGTGACGACGCGTAGGGCGGGATGACCGGCAGTGGGTAGCCGCCGGTGGCGATCACCACCTGGTCACAGGTCACCAGTTCCACACCGTCGGAGCCGGCCAGGGTGAGTTCGAAGCCGCTATGGCCGGGCCGGCGCAGCCGGGTGACCCTGGTGTGGGTGCGTACCGGCGGATCGAAGGTGTCGAGCCAGCCCGCGAGCCAATCGACCACCTCGTCGCGGGTCATGAAGCCGTCCGGGTCAGGGCCGTCGTAGGTGTAGCCGGGTAGTCGACAATGCCAGTTGGGGGTGACGAGAGTGAAGTTGTCCCAGCGTGAGTCGGCCCAGGCGTGGGTGGGGGTCTCTGCTTCGACGACAAGGTGGTCGATGCCGGCGTTACCGAGGTACCAGCTGACCGAGAGTCCGGCCTGGCCGGCGCCGATGATCACGACGGGGTGATGAGCGGGAGCGCTCATGATGTCTCCAGTGGAATGGGCAGGGGCGGGTACATGCGGACGACTTCGACGGAGGCGTCTGGTTCGTGGTGTTGCGCGGTTCGGATGATGTCGTCGGCGGAGGCGGCGGCCGACGTACAGGCGAAACCGAACTTCGCCCGCACCCGCTCGGCGGCCTCACCGAGTGCCGTGGTGGCGCGGCTGGTGAACTCGTCGACCGTATAATGTTGCCCGACGACAAGGTGGTCGTGCATCACCAGGCTCGGCGAATAGCATTGCTGCACTTGGCCGTCCGGCCAGCGGACGGTGAACGTCATCTCAGGCATGCGACAGATCCCGCCAAGGTGCGGTTCCGGTCGCGTCGAGTTCGGTGAGTACGCCGTAGGCGTCGGGCCGACGATCCCGCAGGTGGAACATGCCGCCACGCATGGCGGTGAAGGTTCCGGCGATGTCGACGTCGGCCACGGCCATGCCGCTGCCGAGCAGGGTGGTGTCGAGAATATTGCCACCGGGATCGACGATCTTCGCGTTGCCGACGTAGCGCAGCGAGCCAAAGGTTCCGGATTGGTTGGACGCGATCCAGAACACCTGGTTGTCGAGGGCACGCGCGGTGTCGAACAGGTTGAACCGGTAGGTCCACCGGTCGTCCTGCAGATTCTCGGCGGTGGCCGTGCGGGCAGCAGGCCACGCCGACAGGCTCGCGATGATCTCGGCCCCGTTGAGTGCCATCACCCGCGCGGCTTCGGGAAACGCTTTGTCATAACAGATCTGAAGTCCGACCCGTCCGACCGGGGTGTCGAATACGCCGTAGTCGGTTCCCGACGAATACGACATGTTCTCACCCAGCGGCTGATGCACCTTGCGATAACTGCCGTAGATCTGCGAGCCGTCGAGCACAGCCGCCGCGTTGTAGCGGGTCTCCCCGTCGTCGGCGATCTCGCAGAAGCCGATGGCGATCACCATGTCACCGATGATCGATTGCACGCGTTGGATTTCCGGCCCATCCAGGCTGATCGCCGGCGGCAGCGACCGATTGGCGTTCTTGACGGTGTCACCGTGATTGCCGAGTGACGAGAGGTAGCCGCCGATGGCCGCTTCGGGGAAGACCAGGAAGTCGACGCCCCGCTCGCGGGCCTGCACCACGTAGTCGGCGATGGTTGCGTAGTTCTGTTCGAGGTCGCGGGTGAAATTGGCCGCGACCGCGGCGATGGTGGTCATGAGGTTTGCCTCGGGCTCGGTCACACCATGTAGGTGGAGTTGATGATCGCGCCCTTGCGCGCGTAGTGGATGATCGCGTCCTGGACATCGAGTGGATGGGCAGGAATCACGCCTTCGATGAGATCCTCCTCGCGGCCACCGTGCAGGGCCAGACCGAAGCGGCAGCAGAACACGGTGCCACCCTCGGAGATGAAGGTTGCCAGCGAGTCGTTGATGTTCTGCTCACCCGGGAAGCCGGAGTCACCGGTCTTCGGAAAGCCTCGGGTGGCAAGGCAATTGATGGCGCCGGGCCCGTAGAAGTAGATGGCAGATTCAAAACCCTTGCGCAGTGCGCGGGTGGCCTGCAGAACCGCGACGAACGACACCGACGATTCGTGGGCGATGCCGTGCACGAGGGTGAAGTAGGTCTCGCCGTCCTCGGCCTGGTAGTCGGGGAAGATCTTGGTGCCACCGTAGATGTTGGAACCCTTCGGCAGCGAGGGGTGCGGGATCTCACCGAGTGACGTGGCGATGTTGTCGGTGATGGTCTCGTCGAAAGTAGGCACGGAGTCTCCTAGAATGAGGCACGACGGTTCACGGCCGTCGACCCGGTTAGCGGAAGTCGAGGCGACGCTGCCTCGCAAGAGGATTCGATCCGGAGATCGGGGTTGTAGCCGTCGGGCGGCTACGACATTCAGTTCACGCCCGATCTATTGCGTGGTGGTTACCGGGAGAATAATTGCGGCACGGGTTTCGTTAACATGGCCCGCTGTGCGGCTGTGTGGTCTCGATACGTTCCTCGCCTAGCGGCTCGGATCTACTCGACCACCGAAGGGGGCGGCTGCGCACCACTCAACCACCGAAGGGAGCGGCTGCGCACCACTCAATCACCGAAGGGAGCGGCTGCGCACCACTCAGCCACCGAAGGGGGCGGCTGCGCACCACTCGACCACCGAAGGGGCCGCTCCGCACCACTCGACCAACAGGTAGGCGGCTCGGACTACTCGACCGCCGAAGGGGTGGCGACGGCGGCAACCCCGCCGTGGCGTCCACGACGGGGTTGCGGGGGAGGGCGAAGCCCGAAGCTAGCGGCGGCCGCAGGTCACTGCCAGATCCAGAGCCAGCGACGGGTGCGCTGGTCCCAGTGACGCACGCGACGGCGGCGGCGGGCGGGGGTCTGCGGGGCCTTGTTCTTGTTGGTGGTCTTATGCGGAGTGGGCATCGTCGGCCTTTCTCGTCGGTGTGCGATCCGGGGTGGATCTCGTTGACACCATTGAGAATGCGGGCCAGGGCTGGTGAAACCTTCGACGCCCGCTGGGAGGTTGCTGGCGATGGCCGATCAGACGGTGACCGGTATCTGCTCGGCGGGGAGGTCGTCGCCGAGCAGCCGACCTCCGTCGGGTTCGGCGCGCAGAAAACGTCGCTTCTCCCGCCATCCGGACACCAGGCGTTGCTGCTGGAAACGTAGATCCGAAACCACCTCGCGGGTCGGCACCCCCGGCCTACGCACTGCCTTGACCACGGCACTGGCCATCGTCGACGGCGACATCATGGCCGCCGGCGGCTGCACACGGTTGTAGATGTCGCTGAGCACGGCAGCGTAGTCGGGCTGTCGCTGCGCTCGCCGGTACAGCTCGTACTCCAGCGGCGACGGCGGCAGTCCCGAGGCCAGGAAGTTGGTCCACTGGAACACGTCGATGCAGTCGCGGTCACGTTGCGCCGCCCACCCGGCGGTCGCGCGGTCGAGCTCCGCCGCATCCACACCGGTTCGTGCACCGAGCACCGGCGAGATCGCCTCACCCAGAAGGCGGCCGTAGCGCAGTCCGTCACGGATGCCCTGTGCGGTCACCGGGTCCTTGAAGTGGCCGGCGTCGCCGGGCAACGCCCAGCCAGGACCGCTCGAGCGGCGGAAGTAGGACTCGATCCCGACGCCGGCCCGAACCCGCGAGGTCAGTTCACACCCGGACAGCCTGGCCGCCAGCCCCGGCAACGCCGCCACTCCCTCCAGATAGGCGTCATAAGCCTTGCGTCCCCGGAACTGCGGGATCATGTCCACCGGCGGTTGCAGCAGGCACAGCAGATCGCCACCGTCGCAGGGGAACGCGGTTCCCAGCAGCCGATCGACTCGCCATTGGGATGCGATGTGGCGCAGGTCGTCACGGTCGTCGGACCAGTACGCGTAGTAGCAGGCGCGTCCGCTGGGCGCGAGAAGTGTCGGCGTCTGCGCTCCGACCTGACGGGCGACGAAACTCTTGCGTCCGTCCGCGCCGATCACGATGGGCGCGTGGATCTCGTGAGTTGTGTCATCGTCGTCGGTGTAACTCAGGCCTGCCACCCGCCCGTCGACCCGAATGAGTTCGGTGGCCGTGCACTGCTCACGGATATCGGCGCCCGCGTCCCTGGCCGTCTGGAGGAGGACGTGGTCGAGGTGGGTGCGCCTCAAACACATTGCGTAGTCGATGCCGGCGACCGGCGAGTATGTGGTGCGCCAGCCGATATCGTCGAGGATGGCCTCGGCCATCGGCATCCTGGGCGCACCGATCGCCTCGACCGCCGGGAGCGCGCCCAGCGTCTGGATCTCGGCCATGGTGGTCGGCCACAACAGATGGGTGGACAGGGTGTCCGACGGGAATCGCGCGGAATCGATCGCGAGGACCCGCAATCCCCGTTCGGCCAGCGTGATCGCGGTGGCCGATCCGGCGATGCGGGCCCCGACGATCACCGCGTCGAACTGCTCGACGGTTGAGCTCATGACCTCGCTCCTCCCGGCCGGCCCCCGACATGCAGTCCGACACAGTGTCAGGCTGACGTTATGCCTGCACAACCCGGGTGTCAAGGGTGGCGTAGCATCAGGCGCATGGGGTCGGTGACGCGGGCGCACACGGGGCAGACGCTGCAGCGTCGGGCCGAGGTCACCGATCGGGTGCTCGGCGCCGTGGAAGATCTGCTCGGCGCCGGAGAACGCTTCACCGAGCTACCGGTGCAACGGATCGCCGAGCGATCGGGCATGTCGCGCACCAACTTCTATCAATACTTCCCGAACAAGAGTCAGGTGTTGATCGAGGTCGCGGAGATCGCGTCGAAGGAATTCTTTGCGGCCCCGACGTCGTGGTTCGCTGACGACGCCTCGCTCGATGCCGGGGTGGCCGGGGTGCAGCGGGCCATCGCCGAGATGTTCGCGGAGTTCCGCAAGCACTGGCCGTTGATGCGCGCGCTGGGCGAGGCCGCCGCCTACGACACCGAAGTCGCCGAGTTCTGGTTCGGACGCACCCACGAGTTCATCGACTTCGCCGCCGATCGGGTGGCGCGCTGGCAGACGCAGGGCCGCGTCGACGCCGTGGTGACCGCCGAGTCGGTGGCAGCGGTGACCTGGATGGTGGAACGCAGCATCGCCCAGCACATCATCTCCGCAGACAGCGACGTCTCCGACGACGATCGGGTGGTCGCCGCGCTGTCCCGCACCATCTGGCTGACCATCACCGCCGGGCCCGACTGACCGCCGATACAGCGGCGGTTACAGCGAGGTCCCGGAACAATAATTGACGCGACGATCCGCTGGCACCGCTGGCGGATACGGCGCTCCCGGCACCTACCGCAGGTGGTCGGTTTCGTTGAGCGACATCACCTGGCGGTAGCCGCCCGGCAGCGCGATCACCCGCGACACCGAAGTGTAGAAGGGTTCGGTGAAGAACATGCGCTCGGCGCCGATGATGTGCGAAAGGTAGGCGTTGATCACCCCGCCGTGACAGACCACAGCGACGGTCCGCTCGTCGTCGACGATCAGAGATTCGATCCCGTCGACAACGCGACTGCGGAAATCGTCGAGGTCGAAGCTGTTGTCTCCCAGGCGACCGGCGTTCATGTCTGTGAGGAGGGTCGCGCGGTCGGTGTAGGTGTGCACGACTCCGTACGTCGTCCACCCGTGATCGAGTTCGACGAGTCGGTCGTCGAAGGAGATCTCATGCGACAGCGCTGCCGCGGTGACCGATGCGGTCTGCGCCGCCCGCCGCATCGGGCTGCTGACCACCGCATCCACCTGGCCGTAGCGTCCGGCGGCCATCGCCTTCGCCAGCAGCTTCGCCTGGTCCTCGCCCTCTGGCATCAGATCGGGGTCGGCCCCCGCCGGATCGGACAGCCGAAACGGTTTGGCGTGACGGATCAGCAGCAGCTCCATGGGTTCAGTTCATCGCATCGTCGACGCCGGCGCGACGTCGGGGGCTTGGTTACCCGTCACCGGCTCGCCGCCGCCACCTTGTCGATCGCGGAGGTCACCGCCTGCCGGAAGGTGTTCACGTCCGGATCGTCGGCGACGGCGCCCGCCGAGCTCACCGTCACTGCGTAATCGCCGACCGACGCCCAGGCCAGCAGGGTGGTGGAGGCAACCTCACGGCCGTTGAAGGTCGACGTACTGGTCTGCTCTACCGCGAACACGTCGTCGACGGCGGTGTCGGAAAGGTCGATGGGGTCGTTGGTGATTCTCGATTCGGCTGCGCCACCTCCGTTGCCGATGGTCGCCGTCACGCTCGCGCATTGTCCGGTGCGCGAGGCGCGGACGTCGTCGAGCGAGCCCCCGCCACCGGGCGTCACCGTCTCGGTGACCGTGGTGGAACCGGAGACGGCCATCAACATCACCATCCCGGAGTCGTCGGCGGTACCGGTCGCCGCACACTCGGCGGGACTGATAGTGGCACCCTTGGCCACATCGAGAACGCTGTTGGCGGCCTGCGCCACCTGCCCGGCCGGGATGGGCATGGTGCGGAATCCGGCCGGAAGCTCATCGGTGGTCAGCAACAGCGCGTTGACCTCTGCCGACGCCGACTGCTCGGCCGACTCGCCGGTGTCCGGTTGCGAACCCGAATCCCCGCATCCCGTAACACCGATCGCGGCGACCGCCGACACCGATATCGCCGTCACCCGAAATAGTGATGTGCGCACTGATTCCACCCCCTGATCGAACGAACCCCGAAGGGCAGGGTAGCCGATCTGATCTATCGGTCGGTGAAGCGTTCGGCGATGGCGTCGCCCTCGGCCTCTTCGGGGATGGTGTCGCCGGTGCGTTCTCGCCACTGTGCCAGGGTCTCTGCCAGGATGCGCTGTGTCTCGCGGTGTGCGGGATCGTCGACGAGGTTGTGCAGTTCCCCGGGATCGGCAGTGAGGTCGTACAGCTCGCGCGGCGGTCGCGGCTTCTGGGCGGCCGCCTGGTCTATCGAACGGGCCGAGCGGCTCTCGGCGATGTCGCGCGGCAGCTGCAGAGTGGGCCGTATGGCGTAGTTCTCGATGTAGGAGAAGTCTCTGGTGCGTACCGCGCGGATCGGATCGAATGCGTCGTGGTAGGTCTTCTCGGTGAAAACCTCGGTTCTGCATGGTGTTTCAGTATCGCCAACGATCGCTTCGGCATGCGACAGGCCGTCGACATCGTCGGGGACCGGCACCGACAACAGGTCCAGCACCGTCGGTACCAGGTCGACGCCCGACATCAGTCCGTCATGGCTGCGGGGCAGCAGGTCGCGGCGGCGCGGCGGGCGGATGATCAGCGCGATTCCCGTACCCGTTTCGTACAGAGTGGATTTCGCGCGCGGGAAGGCAAGTCCGTGGTCGGTGACGAAGACGATCCAGGTGGTCTCGTCGAGCCCGAGGTCGGCGACCGCGGCGAGCAGTCGTCCCACCGCAGCGTCGGCGGTCGCGATGGTGCCGTGCAGGCCCGCGAGGTCGGCGCGGACATCATCGGTGTCAGGCAGGAAGTCGGGGACGGTGATCGATGTCGGGTCCGCGGGCGGATACCGGTCCTCGGGGTATGGACGGTGGGCTTCGAAGAAGCCCGCGGTGAGGAAGAACGGCCGCTCGTCGGACACGCGCACGTGTTCGGTGAGCCACTCGGCTGCGCGGTCGCTCACCACGTCGCCACGGGTGTCGGAGTCGTCGACGGTGTCGAAGCCGAGGGTGGTGGCGTCGGCACTCTCGTGCTGCATCCCGATCAGCACCGTTCGGTAGCCCACCTGCGACAGCAGGAACGGCAGGGTGCGCACCCCGTCGCGGTACTCGAAACCGTGGTGCGCGAGGCCGATGAGCCCGGTGCTGTGCGGGTAACAGCCGGTGAACAGTGATCCACGCGCCGGCGAGCAGAGTGGCGCGGTGGCGTGCGCAGCCGTGAATCGAATTCCGTTGGCCGCCAACCCGTCCAGATGGGGACTGTTCACCCCGGCGGCCCCGTAGCACCCGAGGTGCCGGCCGAGGTCGTGCCAGTGGATCATCAAGACGTTCTCGCGCGGGGTCTCGCTGCTGCGGGCATCCGCAGCAGAGACGCCGAGGGATTGCGCAGTGGACATGACTTCCATGATGCGCGCATGAGGGTGATCAAGCCGCTCTTGAAGTTGAAGTCACCCTCAAATACAGTCCGGAGAGAGTGACCCAGACCACACGATTCGGCCGCCCGCCTGCGCAAAGGAGCCACATGAGCACCGTCAACACCGTCACCGGACCCGTCGATTCCGCTGACCTCGGCAATGTCCTCATCCACGAGCACGTCTTTGTCCTCGGCGAGGAGTATCGGCAGAACTACCAAGATGATTGGGACGAGGACGAGAAGATCGCCGAGGCAGTGCGCGACCTGACGGAACTCAAGGGATTGGGGATGGACACCATCCTGGATCCGACGGTGCTCGGGTTGGGCCGCTACATTCCGCGAATCCAGCGCATTGCCGAGCAGACCGACCTGAAGCTCGTGGTCGCGACCGGTTTGTACACCTACAACGACATCCCGTTCCAGTTCCATTACACCGGTCCAGGCCTGCTGTTCGACGTTGCCGAACCGCTGGTCACGTTCTTCGTCAAGGACCTGACCGAGGGAATCGCCGACACCGGGGTGAAGGCGGCATTCCTCAAATGCGCCATCGAGGAGCAGGGTCTGACGCCCGGGGTGGAGCGAGCCATGCGCGCCGTCGGACAAGCCCACGTGCAGACCGGGGCGCCCATCACCGTGCACACCAACCCGCACACCCAGTCGGGGCTGGTGGCGCAGCAGGTGCTCAAGGAGGAGGGCGTCGACCTGACGAAGGTCGTCATCGGCCACTCCGGCGACTCGACGAATTTGGACTATCTGATGCAGCTCGCCGACGCCGGCTCGATTCTGGGCATGGATCGTTTCGGACTGGATGTGCTGCTGCCGTTCGAGGAGCGCGTCAACACGGTGGCCACCCTGTGCGAACGTGGTTATGCCGACCGGATGGGCCTGGCGCACGACGCCGCCTGTTTCATCGACTGGTTCTCGCCGGAGGCCAAGCGCGAGGCGGTGCCCAAGTGGAACTATCGGCACATCAGTGAGGACGTGCTGCCGGCGCTGCGCGAGCGGGGTGTGAGCGACAAGGACATCCAGACGATGCTCGTCGACGTGCCGCGGCGGTACTTTGAGTGAGGGCCATACCGGTGATCGAGTAGCCCACGAACGCAGTGAGTGCGCGTACCCTCGGTGATCGAGTAGCCCACGAACGCAGTGAGTGCGCGCTCCCTCGGTGATCGAGTAGCCCACGAACGAAGTGAGTGCGCGTATCGAGATCACCACCCACACACAGCATGTCAGCCTGCGTGGTCTCGATACGCACCCTCGCCTAGCGGCTCGGATGCTACTCGACCACCGATTTGGGACGACGCCGACAGAACGGCCCGGACGGTACTCGACCACCGACGAAAGGCGACGCCGACTGAGGTCGACCACCGAGGGGTTCGAAAGCTACTTGCGGGTGAGGCCGAGGGCGTTGGCCCACAAGAGTGTTGCGGTGAAGACCAGGTCCTCGATGTCGTCGGCGCCGCCGACGCCCAGACTCTGATATGCCATCCGTGACACCATCCCCGATAGCGCCCGCGCGGCCTGCAAGGGGTCCAGGTCGGCGTCGGCGAGGCCGGCCTCCTGGAGTTCGCGGATGCCGCGGGCGTTGCGTTCGATGAACACCTGGCCGCGCTCAACCCGTTTCTGCCGGAAGTCCGGACTGATCCCGGCCACCTGTTCGCGCACCATCATGAGCTTGGCGTTGCGTCGATATGCCTGGAAGTAGGCGCGGTTGGCCGCTTCGATGGTCGCGATCGGATCATCGGAGTCCGGTTCGCCATGGGGCATCCCGGGATGCAGGATCTCCTCTTGGGCAGCGGCGAGCACCGCGTCGAGGATGTCCTCCTTCGAGTCGAAGTAGGTGTAGAACGAGCCGGTCGCGCAGCCCGCCTCCACCGTGATGTCGGTGAGGCGGGCGTCGGCGAACCCGTCTCGCTCAAAAACCGTTCGGGCTGCGACGATCAACGCCGCCCGGGTACGTTCACCGCGCGCGGTGAGCGGCCGCACGGTCATCGCGATACGAGCGCCTGATCCGACACACCCGCCACGGTCTCCTTCGCTGCGGCCGCCGCGTCGCGGTACGGACGCAGCTCACGCCGGGCGATGGCGCGCTTGTGCACCTCATCGGGGCCGTCGGCCAGCCGCAGCGTGCGAATGTGTGCGTAGGCCATGGCCAGCGGGAAGTCGTCGGTGACCCCGCCACCGCCGTGCACCTGAATCGCGCGGTCGATGATCTTCAGGGCGATGTTCGGCGCGGCCACCTTGATGGCCGCGATCTCGGTGGCGGCGGCCTTGTTGCCGACGGTGTCCATCATGTAGGCGGCCTTGAGCGTCAACAGACGAACCATCTCGATGTCGATGCGCGCCTCGGCAATCCAGTCCTGGATGTTGGCGCGCTCGGCGATGGGCTTGCCGAAGGTCACCCGCTGTGACGCCCGCGCGCACATCGCCTCGAGTGCACGTTCGGCGACCCCGATGGTGCGCATGCAGTGGTGGATGCGACCGGGACCGAGGCGGGCCTGGCTGATCGCGAATCCCTCGCCCTCACCTTTGAGCACGTCGGCGGCCGGAACGCGCACGTTGTCGAAGATCAGTTCGCCGTGGCCTTCGCGGTCGACGTAACCGAAGACCGGCAGGTTCCGCACAATGGTCAGTCCGGGTGCGTCGGTGGGCACCACCATCATCGACTGCTGTCGATGCGTCGCGGCGCTCGGGTCGGTCTTGCCCATGACGATCAGCACCTTGCAGTCGGGACGCATCACGTTGGACGCGAACCACTTACGCCCGTTGAGTACATACTCGTCACCATCGCGCACCATGGACATCTCCACGTTGGTGGCATCCGAGCTCGCGACGTCGGGTTCGGTCATGGCGAACGCCGACGCGATCTCGCCGTCCAAGAGCGGCTTGAGGTAGCGCTTCTTGTGCTCGTCGGTGCCGAACAAGGTCAGCACCTCGATGTTGCCGGTGTCGGGGGCGTTGCAGTTGAACACCTCCGACGCGAAGCCCACGTGTCCCATGATCTCGGCCAGCGGCGCGTACTCAAGGTTGGTCAGGCCCGGTCCCCACTCCGGATGCGGGTGGAAGAGGTTCCACAACCCGGCGTCCTTGGCCTTCTGTTTGAGCTCGAGCAGGATCTCCGGTGTTGCGTGCGGGTTGTCGGACTCGGCCATCTGCTGGGCGTAGACCGCCTCGTTCGGATAGATGTGGGCGTCCATGAATTCGAGCAGCTGCGCGCGATACTTCTCCGCACGTTCGGAGGGAGTGAACAGATCCATCGGATTCTCCTTTGTCGAGGGGTTCAGCTCTGGCCGGCCGAGGCGCCGGTTCACGGTTTCGCGGAGTCGACCAGACCCTGCTGGTAACGGCGCATGCCGCGCAGCCATCTGTCGTAGTCGGCGCCCTTGTGCCGATACATCTCGAGTACCTCGGGATGCGGCAGGATCAGGAAGCGCTCATCGCCGAGGGCGTCGATCACCACGTCGGCGACCTCGGTGGTGGTCAGCACCCGCCCGGCGGTCTCCACCGCTCGTTGCATGAGTACCGCGCCGTCGTCGGCCGGGATGTCGTCGGGGCGCAATAGCTTGGTATCGACACCCATCGGACACAGGCAGCTCGCCCGCACGCCACGATCGCCGTAGGTGACGTTGAGCCACTCCGCGAAACCCACCGCAGCGTGTTTGGTCACCGAATAGGTGGCCGATCCGAGTTGGGTGAGCAGGCCGGCCGCCGACGCGGTCGACACGAAATAGCCGGCACCGCGCTCCACCCATCCGGGGACGAGCCGCCGGGCCGCCCGGATGTGGCCCATCAGGTTGACGTCGATGACCTGCGCCCACTCGTCGTCGGTCACCTCGAGCCCGGGAGCACCACTGATTCCCGCGTTGGCGAAGTAGAGATCCACCGGCCCGAACTCTGATTCGGCGAGGGCGATGGTGGCCTCGATGTGCTCAGGGGAGGCGGCGTCACCGGCGATGGTGGCGATCGACCCGGGGGCGGACTCCGACAGCGTCGCTGCGACGGAGTCGAGTCCATCGGCCGCCAGGTCGGTGATCACCACCCGTACGTTGCGCGCCACGAGTGCCTCGGCCAGTGCTGCGCCGATACCGCCGGCGCCTCCGGTCACGATGGCCACCTTGCCGTCGAGCTCCATCACCACATCCTCGTCGTGGACGGTTGCGGCCGAGTGGCATCACCCGGTCGCGTCGGGTTCGGCTCGGAACCTACTTGAAGTTGCGTTCAGGTTCAAGTGCCGTTCAGGTGCCACACCGCTGTTCACCAGCGCAGAGGGAAATGACATCGACGATGTTCAACAATCAGGAACAATGTGTTTTCACAACTTCCGTTGAGAATTCTCAACTACCGTTGGGAAAAGAACAGATTCACATTACCGGGGTTAACTGAGACTTTGCTGGGGGAGAACCAAGATTTAGGTGACACCCGACTGGGTCATCCGTACACTTCGGTATATGGTGTTCGTGAGGATAAATTCTTCGGTGGTTGTAACGAATCACTGAGCGTCACCGAAACGCAGACCAGAGGATCGTCAAGCCCGCGGCGATCCCACGAGATCTGCCAGACCCCCCGAGCTTCGGCCGAGAGATCCAGGCCCCCTTTGGTTCTCACGGTCGTTGGTGTCCGTGTCCGTTACGTGTGGAAAGGAGGTGACAACCATGCTGTTCGACATCCTCAACGATTTCATCGGAGCTGCCCTCGCCTTCCTCGGCCAGTTCTACTGAGCCTGGATTGGGTAGTACGAACGCCCGGCCTCACCGACATTGCGTGATGATCAACGCAAACGAGAGTCGTTCCCCCCCTGTACTCTCTTTTCACTGATCAATCCCGTACTCATTTCTGAGTACACCTCCGAAACCGCTCGGGGTGAAGACTTGCCTTTTTCACTCCGAAGGTTCTCGGGCGGGGTATTCGCAACGGTGGTGAGTCCGGGCGTTTCGCCATCTCCCCGCTCCCTCGGGCACCCCCGGTCAGGGGGTCGTCCGACCAAAGCATGCCCATCGCTCCATGCTGTGATCTAGATTACACTTACGCGGGTAATCCCAGGTCACCGGAGGGAGGTGCGCCATGTTCAGTCTGATCGCCGATCTCGTGTACGGCATTCTCAGCGCCGTCGGCAACTTCCTCTGGTGATCGTCGAGACCGCCGGCCGGCGCAGTCAGGTCACTGCAGCGATCGCCCGGTCGGCGACCGTCGGGGCGACGTAGTCGATCGCCGGTAGGAGTGCCCGCAATGCCGCGGGCGCGACCGCGCCGGGTTGATGGGTCACCGCCCGCAGAGTCCAGCGCGCCGCGTCGTCAACCGTCAACGCGGTGACGTCGTATTCGGCGGTCGGGGAGATCATCTCGGTCCGCACCAGCGGGAAGTGCACATTTGTCGCGCGCACGTTCGGGTGTGGGCGCTCGGCGTTGAGGCTGCGTCCGAAGATCGCGAGCGCATTCTTGGACCCCGCATACGCGGAGAACCGGGGAAACGTGTTGGCCATCAACGCCCACGTACACACGTTCACCAGCTGCCCGCGGCCACGGGCGACCATGCCGGGCAGCAATCCCAGACTCAGCTGGACCGCGGCAAAGTAGTTGAGCTGCATCGTCCGCTGGTAGTCGTGCAGGCGGTCGGTCGAGTCCATGATGGAGCGGCGAATCGAGTGCCCGGCGTTGTTCACCAGTACGTCCACGTTCCGATCGGCGAGCTGAGCGAGCAGATCGACGATCGCGGACTCATCGGACAGGTCGCAGACGAGATACGCCGCTCCCGTCTCGTCGGACAGGGTCTGTAGTTCGTGCTCGCGGCGTGCCACCGCGATCACCCGCGCACCACGTTGCGCGAGCAACTGTGTGGTGGCCCTCCCGATCCCGGCCGACGCCCCGGTCACCACCACGGTGAGGCCGGCGACATCGCGGCCCGGCCCGGTCAGGGTCCGCTCCACTCGACCGGGCAGCAGCGTCCGCCTTTGGACCAGGTCGAGCAGGCCTGCGGAGAACGACGGCATTGCTGTCCTTTCGACGACCTCCCCGACGGTAGCGCGCAGAAATCTTGGCCGACACCGCCTACCTCGCCGACCAGGCCATCCACAGCGGCGACGGGGTCTTCGCGCCGCTGCAGCAGGTGCAGCCCGGCGCGCAGATCAGGCTCGACACCACCGCCGGCGCACGCACGTACCGTGTCGATGCGACCACAACCTACGAGAAGTGGAATCTCACCCGATACGACGAGGTGTGGCAGGCCGTGCCCGGGCGACTGATCCTGGTGACCTGCTTTGTCGTAACGGGCAGCCCACCGACGACGCTTATCTCGTCTATGCGTCGCCGATAGGACGAGCGTGAGGAGCGACATATTTCGGTAAAAGGAAAAATCCGACACATCTGCGAAACGAATGCGGGCCCGGTGTCGAGGGCCCGCATTCTTTGCGTATTCCGTGGAAACCGTCAGTGCATCAGAACGGCAGGATGTCCTCCAAAGATCCGAATCCGGTGGTGGGTGCGGTCTTGGCGAAATTCGTGGTGCATCCGTTGAATGTCACATTGTCGACGTACACCGTGTCCGGCACGGAGGAGGGCTGGCTCGAGATGCCGTAGTCGTCGACGACAGTGTTCGCGCCCGCCGCATCCGACAGTTCCTGCAGCGTGCCACGTGTGCCGCGGGGGAAGTTGTCACCCAGGTCGCGGGTGGCCCACCACTGATCGGAAGTGGTCGCATTGCGCTGGCCTGCATCCTCGGCGTTCGTGCTCCACACAAAGGTGACGAATCCATTGCCTTCGCCGGTGTCGGCGCCGGTGGAACGGATCTGCCAGTTGGCGTTGCCGCCCTTGCTCTCAAAGGTGAGCGGCTTACCCAGGATGTCGGAGAGCTTTACTCCGCCGGCCGAGTGATAGGACGCTTTGCGCTTGTTCGCCGCGTCGGTCTTCAGCTCCAACGATCCGTCCGTGTCGATGACGTTGGTCGCCGAGTAGGTGCCGGCCTGCCCCTGCTCGTCGGGCGCGGTGTTGCCCCAACCGTTGGTCTGGTTCTCGGCCGAGATCTGTGCGCATTGATTCGACCCGAGGCTGCCGGTGTCGGGTGCTGCCGTCGCGACTGCCGGAGAAATCATTGCGGCCGCCCCCAGTGCGCTGGCCACCGTCGCGGTGCGGACAAATCGACGCATCGGAAAGGTACCTCCATGGATTGGCTTCATTGGCATATCCGTGGGCCAGCGTATCAATTGTCGGCTGTGGCGAGTTCGCTTAAAAGGATGAATTCACGGACAGTTCCGATCACTACGATTATTCGGAATTGTCGGGTTCCGGGAGATTGCTCTATCACGCGGTCTAGCGCGAGTGAAGATCGTGACGGCACGGTACGGCGCAGTTCGCGGCTCTCTGGGACACTGTGCTGTCGTGACGCCACAGCCGCTGAGCGAACTGCCACACCCTGCCGGCCGCATCCCCGTCCTCGGCGACGTGACCTCGGTCGATCGCCACAAGCCCACCCAGCACGAGACCGAATTGACCCGCGAACTGGGACCGATCTTTCAACGCCTGCTGCTGGGTGAGCGGCTGATCGTGGTCGGCGGCGCGAAACTCGCCAATCAGACCCTCGACGAACGGAACTGGGGCCGAGCACTCGTCGGGCCTCTGGCAAAGCTGCGGGAGGTGGCCGGCGCCGGCCTGTTCACCGCGAAGACGAAGGACCCGCTGTGGGGTCAGGCCCGGCGCATCCTCACACCGGGTTTCTCCCAGACTGCGATGCGGACCTATCACGATGCGATGGCCAGCGTCGCAGCCGACCTGTCGGCCCAATGGGAGAAGGAACCTACGGTCGATGTGCATCAGGACATGACCGCCGCCACTCTCGAAGTGATCGGCCGAGCCGGGTTCTCCCAACGGATGGGCTTGCTGGGCGACACCGGTCAAGCGGTGACCGGGACCGAGGAGTTCCTCGAGGCGCTCGGCCGTGCACTCACCTGGGCGAGCGAGTCGACCAACGATCTACCCATCATCGGCCCGATCCGAGAGATGCTCAGTGCCCCCGGCCGCCACCGCGACGTCGCGACCGCCCGCCGATACGTGGAAACCATCATCGAGGACAGGCAGCGGGCGGGCGACATCGACACCACCGACCTGCTCGGGCTCATGCTGAGCACTCCCGACCTCGAGACCGGTGCCAGCCTGCCGCTGGACAACGTGCGCGATCAGGTGTCCTATCCCTTGCCGCGCAACGGGACCCGGAGGTGTGGGGCGACGACGCCGACACCTTCCGGGCCGACCGGTTCGTCGGCGAGCGGCTCACCGCCAGCTCGGACAAGTACTTCGCGCCATGGGGAACCGGCCCGCGCTCGTGTATCGGCCGCCAATTCGCGTTGCACGAGACGACGTTGCTCATCGCTGCGCTCATCTCGCGGTTCCGGCTGCACCTGGCGGACCCCGCCACGCAACTGTCCATGCGTGAACGGGCCACGCTGCGACCCGAGCCGTTCACCATCGTCGCGACGCGGCGGCGGTGACGGGAAGTACGCGGTTTGACCTGGCCTCTGTTCGGCCGCGTGCAACGTTGGCGTCGAAGCGTAAGCGCTGCAGTTCTTCTCGGGCAATGTGCCGGGGCGGATTCTGCTGTTCGAGTCGTTCACCCGACGCACGAGCAGCGCTTGGAGCACGCTTGTCACGTTCGGCGGTCTGGTCCGCCCTTTGGCCGTCTCGGACCGGTGGGGCACAGCCAAGGACAAAGCCGCAGTCCCAAGGAACTGCGGCTTCGTATTCTTACTTGCGGTTTCCCGCTCATGGTGGGCGAAGGGGGACTTGAACCCCCACGTCCCGAAGGACACTGGCACCTGAAGCCAGCGCGTCTGCCATTCCGCCACTCGCCCGTGGCTGTCTGCGTGAGACCCGAGAACGATAGCAAGGGGTACGGGGCGGAAGCAAAACGCGTCGCGTGAGGACCCAGCCGACGGAAACCAGCGCCCAGTCGACGGGGCGCCCTTCGTGTCACTCGCAAGCTCGCTCCTCAGGGACCGACGACCGCTCGCGAGCTCGCCGCCGCGTACCCACTCAACGAAAAACAGCGCCCAGTCGACGGGACATGGCGCCCACTCGACGGGGTTTGTGGACGTGGATGTATCGGTTCGTGATCGGAAATACACCCGTATGCGCTGGTCAGCGACGGTGTGGCAGGTAGGGTGAACACCACGACGTCGCTGTTGCTGATGTTGCGAACGTTGCTGCATTGACGTCGACCCAGGCTAAATGGTCAGAATCGGTATCATCTATCAAGGCCATACGCACGGCGACACGCCACGACCGTGTGCAGCAAGCCGCGAAGGGAGGGTCGCCGGTGGGTATTTTGCAGCGTATCGAACGCAAGCTGGAGGGCGCGGTCGACGACAGCTTCGCGCGTGTCTTCGGCGGCCAGGTCGCACCGCAGGAGATCGAGAACGGACTACAGCGCGAGGCGCAGGAGGGTCTGCGCGATCTCGGTGACGGCGCGATCCTGGCCCCCAACAGCTATCGATTGCAGCTCAGTTCCACCGACTTCAAGCACGTGGCGGCCGAGTACGAACTGAACCGCAAGACCTTCTCCAAGCACCTCGAGAACTTCATCTCCGACAACGGCTGGCAAACCTACGGCCGGGTCGTCGTAGAGTTCGACGAGTCCCCGTCATTGCATACCGGTATCTTCCGTGCCCACGGATCGGTGAATCCGGATGCCCGACCCAGACCGATGTCGCCCGGCCGACAAGATCCACCCGCAGCGCAGGCACCGTCGGCGCCGCACGCACCCCAGGCAGAGCAGCACCCCGAAAGTGCACATCGACAAGTAGGAGCCCCACAGATGACCAACAACCCCGGATATGACCAGCGCAGGGGGACCGACCCGGCGTATGACCAGGGTGGCCAGCAGGGTGGCTACGACTACCAGCAGGCCGGCGGCTATCCCCAGGGCTACGGCCAGCAGGGCTACGCCGACCAGGGATACGCACAGCAGGGCTACGGACAGCCCGGATATGACCAGGGCTATCAGCAGGGTTACGACCCGGCCTACGCCCAGCAGGGCGGCTACGACCAGGCCTACGCCGACCAGAACTACGGCCAGAGCTATGCCGACCAGGCCTACGCCCAGCCCGGCTACGAGCAGGGCTACCAGCAGGGCGGTTACGACCAGGGTGGCTACCAGCAGGCCTACGACTACCAGCCGGGTGACTACCAGCAGCAGGGCTACGGTCAGCCCGCCTACGGCTACGGCCAGGGCGGTTACGACCAGGGCTACGGCCGGCCGGGGTACGCGCCCGCGGCGATCACCCTGCTTCTCGAGGACGGCAGCAACCGCACCTTCCAGCTGCGGGAGGGCTCCAACATCATCGGGCGCGGCCAGGACGCCCAGTTCCGGCTGCCCGACACCGGCGTGTCGCGCCGGCATGTGGAGATCCGCTGGGACGGCTCCGTGGCGATGCTGACGGATCTGAACTCCACCAACGGCACCACCGTCAACGACCTGCAGGTCAGCAGCTGGGAACTCGCCGACGGTGACCGTATCCGCGTGGGCCACTCCGACATCACTGTCCGGTTCCAGTAGTCACCACGCATTCACCCGGTCGCTCACCAGGCGACCGGGCGTTGATACTGAACTGTCACATCTCAATGCAGGCGAAAACTCAGTCTGCCCATAAGATGCAGTCGGGTCCGTTTGTACGACCGGCGCCCGGGGTGGAACGCGTGGGCCGAGAAGTGATGGCGCTGGAGGTGAACACTTAGATGCAGGGCTTGGTGCTGCAGCTGACCCGAATTGGGTTCTTGCTGCTGCTCTGGCTGTTCGTGTACGCCGTCATCCGAACCCTGCGCGCCGACATCGCGTCTGCCGGCGGCAGCCGCTTGGCGCGCTATACGCGCGGCGACAAAAGGGATCGGTCGAGCGCGCGTACGGCCCGCGGCTCCGCGCGGTACCTGGTGGTGACCCAGGGCGCGCTGGCCAACACCCGGATCACGCTGGGCACCCAACCGGTGCTGCTCGGACGCGCCGACGACTCGACGCTGGTCCTCACCGACGACTACGCATCCGAACGGCACGCGCGGCTGTCGCGGCGCGGCGACGACTGGTACGTCGAAGACCTCGGCTCCACCAACGGCACCTACCTTGACCGCTCCAAGGTCACCACCGCGGTGCGGGTTCCGCTGAGCACGCCGATCAGGATCGGCAAGACCGTGATCGAGTTGCGCCCGTGACCCTGGTACTGCGCTACATCGCGCGAAGCGACCGTGGGCTGGTCCGCTCGAACAACGAGGACTCCGTGTACGCCGGTGCCCGGCTGCTGGCGCTCGCCGACGGCATGGGCGGTCACGCGGCCGGGGAGGTCGCCAGCCAGCTGGTGATCCAGGCGCTGCGCAGCCTCGACGACGACGAGCCCGGCGGCGATCTGCTGGCCCAGCTCGATCGCGCCACCCACAACGGCAACGCGGCCATCGCCGCCCAAGTGGAGCACTCCCCCGAACTCGAGGGCATGGGCACCACCCTCACCGCGATCCTGTTCGCGGGCAGCCGTATCGGCCTGTGCCACATCGGTGACTCCCGCGGCTACCTGTACCGCGACGACCAGCTCACCCAGATCACCCGCGACGACACGTTCGTGCAGACCCTCGTCGACGAGGGCCGCATCACCGCCGAACAGGCCCACACCCACCCGCAGCGTTCGCTGATCATGCGGGCGCTCACCGGTCAGGAGGTGGAGCCGACGCTGACCATCCGGGAAGCCCGCGCCGGCGACCGCTACCTGCTGTGCAGCGACGGCCTGTCCGACGTGGTGAGCGAGGAGACCCTCGCCGACACCCTCGGATCCATCACCGACTACAAGGAATGCGCCGACCGGCTCATCGAACTGGCGTTGCGTGGTGGCGGTCCCGACAATGTGACCGTCATCGTCGCCGACGTCGTCGACACCGAGTACGGCGATTCGCGACCCATCGTCGGCGGCGCCGCCGGTGGCGATGACGAGGGCTACACGCCCAACCCGGCAACCGCGGCCGGACGCGCAGCCGCCCTGCGGCCACCGGCCGAGAAACCGCAACGTCCCACCATCATGGCCGACGACGATCAGGCACCGCCGCACCGACCGTGGCGCCGTTGGGTGTTCGCCGGGACCGCGGTGGCCGTGATCGCTCTCATCATTGTGGGTGCGTTCATCACCCGGGCGATGGTGCGCAACAGCTACTACGTGGGCGCCGAGAACAACGAGGTGGTGATCTTCCAGGGCTCGCCGGACAAGGTGCTGTTCCTCGACCTCAGTTCAGCCAACCAATCGGTGTGCGTAACCGGTCTCGACCAGGAACAGCCGCAGGTGGAGTTCGTCGAATACGACACCTCAGACACCTGCACGCCGCTGCAGACGTCGGATCTGGCCGAACTCGATCGCAACGCCGTCGAGGGCAAGTCGATCCGCAACATGCCGCTGTCCGACGCCGAGGACCGCGTCGAGGCGCTCAACTTCCTGCCGCTGTGCCCGGAACCGCTGCCCGAGCCCACCCCGACACCCGCGCCGGTGCCCGGTCAGCCGGCCCCTCGGCCCTCCCCGACACCCGCCACCCCACCGGCCCCATCGCCGGCGTCGTCCACGCCCGCCTCGACCACGTCGTCGTCGCTGGCACCCCAATACGACAATGACGGCAACAAGATCTGCCGGGGCCACTAGATGAGTCAACCGTCCGCGACCGTTCACGCTCCGCCGCGCCAACCTCCCGAACAGACCGGCCGCACCGCCGAGATGCTGCTGCTCGGGTTCGCCATCGGCCTGGTGACCGTGGCGCTGCTCATCGTGCAGTCCGCCCAGGAACAGAGCCTCACCTGGGATCTGGCGAAGTACGTCGCCGCCTACACGGTGCTCTTCGGCGTCGCGCACCTGGTGGTGCGGCGCTACGCCCCACACGCCGATCCGCTGCTGCTGCCGGTGGTCGCGGTGCTCAACGGCCTCGGGTTGGTGCTGATCCACCGAGTCGACCTGGGTACCGGACCGACCGGTGAATCCATCAACGACTCCGATGTCACCCACAATGCCGACCAGCAACTGCTGTGGGCGGTCCTGGGCATCATCGCGTTCTCGGCGGTGCTGATCCTGGTGCGCGACCACCGCACCCTGTCGCGCTACGCCTACACGCTGGGCCTGGGCGGCCTTGTGCTGCTGATCATCCCGGCGATCCTGCCGTCGTCGATGTCGGAGATCAACGGGTCGAAGAACTGGATCATCCTGCCGTTCTTCTCGATTCAGCCCAGCGAGTTCGCGAAGATCCTGATCATCATCTTCACCGCGGCGTTCCTGGTGTCCAAGCGCGATCTGTTCACCACCGCGGGAAAGCACTTCCTCGGTATGGATTTCCCCCGCGCCCGCGATCTGGGACCGCTGCTGGCGGCGTGGTTCGTGTCGATCGCGGTGCTGGCCTATTCGTCGGATCTGGGTAGCTCGCTGCTGATCTTCTCCACCGTGCTGACGATGGTGTACGTGGCCACCGAGCGTGCCAGCTGGCTGGTGCTGGGCATCACGCTGTTCGTGATCGGCGCGTTGATCGCCTACCAGCTCTTCGGGCATCTGCAAGTGCGGGTGGAAGTGTGGCGGGATCCGTTCAGCGACTTCGACGGCTCCGGCTACCAGATCGGGCAGAGCCTGTTCGGTCTGGCCACCGGCGGCCTGTTCGGGACCGGCCTCGGCTCGGGCCGGCCCAACATCGTGCCGTTCGCCAACACCGACTTCATCATCGCCACCGTCGGTGAGGAACTCGGACTCACCGGGCTCGCCGCGATCCTGATGCTGTACCTCATCTTCGTGATGCGCGGCCTGCGCACCGGTATCGCGGTGCGCGACAGCTTCGGCAAGCTGCTCGCGACCGGCCTGTCGTTCACCATCGCGGTGCAGATCTTCGTGGTGGTCGGCGGCGTCACCAAGCTGATCCCGCTGACCGGTCTGACCACCCCGTTCCTGTCCTATGGCGGGTCGTCGCTGCTGGCCAACTACATTCTGGTGGCGTTGCTCATCCGGATCTCCAACGCCGCCCGCGAACCCGACCCCACGCGTCGGCGCCCGCCACCCAAGAGCATCGACTCGCTGCCCACCCAGGCGGTGCGCCGATGAACAAACCGATCCAACGGGTGTCCATCGCGGTGATCGTGATGGTGGTGGCCCTGCTGGCCAATGCCACCTACGTGCAGGTGTTCAAGGCCGACGCGCTGCGGTCGGACCCGCGCAACAACCGAGTGCTGCTCGATGAGTACTCGCGGCAGCGCGGCGCGATCACCGCCGATGGAGGTTCGGTGGTCGCGGTGTCGGTGCCCACCGACAGCCGACTGAAGTTCTTGCGCACCTACCCGCCCAACGGCGCCGACGCGTTCGCGCCGGTGACCGGTTATTACTCGTTCCAGTACGGCAGTTCCGGGCTCGAGTTGTACGAGAACTCGATCCTCAACGGCAACGACGACCGGCTGTTCGGGCAGCGGTTCATGGACATGTTCTCCGGCCGCGACCCGCGCGGCGGCAACGTCGTCAGCACCGTGATGCCACGCCTGCAGCGGGTGGCCTACGACGGCCTGCGCAACGGCTGCCAGGGCGGCTGCCGTGGCGCGGTGGTGGCGTTGCAGCCCAACACCGGCAAGATCCTCGCGATGGCGTCGTCGCCGAGCTACGACCCCAACAAGCTGGCCAGCCACGACCAGGATGTGCGCGAACGCAGCTGGGCAGCATGGAACCAGCCCGGCGACATCAACAACCCGATGCTCAACCGCGCCGTCAACCAGCTCTACCCGCCGGGTTCGACGTTCAAGGTGATCACCAGTGCCGCCGCGTTGCGCGACGGGGTGACCCCCGATGTGCGGCTGACCGCGGCTCCCCAGATCACCCTGCCCGACACGGCGACGTCGCTGAGCAACTACGGCGGCCAGACGTGCCCCGGGTCGTCGGGCGGAACCGTGTCGCTCACGCAGGCATTCGAGTACTCCTGCAACACGGCATTCGTCGACCTGACGACGACCAAGATGAAGGATCCGATCACCGTGTTCACTGAGACGGCGAATCGTTTCGGCCTCGATGAGGAACAGCCCGACACCCCACTGCCGGTATCGGAGTCCACCGTCGGCGCGATTCCCGACCTGGCCGCGCTCGGCCAGGCGTCGATCGGGCAGCGCGACGTGCGGGTGACGCCGATGCAGATGGCGATGGTCGCCGCGACGGTCGCCAATGGCGGCGTCCGGATGCAGCCCTACCTGGTGGACAAGCTCCAGGCCGCCGATCTGCGTACTCTGCAGACGACACAACCGACCACGATCAACGAACCGATCAGCTCCGATCAGGCGGCGACGCTGACATCGATGATGATCGACTCCGAACGCAACACCGCCGGCGCCGGCGGTCCGGTGTCGATCGCATCGAAGACCGGTACGGCCGAGCACTCCGCGACCTCCGACGTGGAATCGGAGACGCCGTACTCCTGGTACATCGCCTTCGGGCCGTCGGCGAACGCACAGGTCGCGGTGGCGGTTGTGGTGGAGAACGGTGACCTCGGTCCCGCCTCCACCGGCGGCGCGGTGGCCGCGCCGATCGGACGAGCTGTGATCAACGCGCTGGTGGGAGGTGCAAGCTGATGACATTGCAGAGCGGCACCACCATCGCCGACCGCTACCGGCTGATGCGTCTCATCGCCACCGGTGGCATGGGCCAGGTCTGGGAGGCTCTCGACGCCCGGCTCAATCGGCGGGTGGCGGTGAAGGTACTCAAGGCCGAGTACACCCACGACCCCGAGTTCACCGCACGGTTTCGGACAGAGGCACAGACCACCGCCAAGCTGAACCACCCGGGCATCGCCAACGTCTTCGACTACGGCGAGACACCCGATCGTGGCGGCGGTGAACCGCTGGCGTACCTGGTGATGGAGCTGGTCGACGGCGAACCACTCAACTCGGTGATCTCGCGGATGGGCCGCTTGTCGCTGAACAACACCCTGGACATGCTCGAGCAGACCGGTCGGGCGTTGCAGGCCGCGCACACGCAGAATCTGGTACACCGCGACGTCAAGCCTGGGAACATCCTCATCACCCCGACCGGGCAGGTGAAGATCACCGACTTCGGTATCGCCAAGGCCGTCGATTCGGCGCCGGTCACCCAGACGGGCATGGTGATGGGCACCGCCCAGTACATCTCGCCCGAGCAGGCCACCGGCGACGAAGCGACCGCCGCGTCGGACGTCTACTCGCTCGGTGTGGTCGGCTACGAGGCGCTGACCGGCCGCCGACCGTTCCTCGGTGACGGCGCGATCACCGTCGCCATGAAACACATCCGCGAGACGCCGCCGCCGCTGCCCAACGCGGTACCGGCCAATGTGCGCGAGCTGATCGACACCACGATGGCCAAGGACCCGAGGCAGCGGTATGCCAACGGTGGCGAGTTCGCCGACGCGGTGGCCGCGGTACGTGCCGGGCATCGTCCGCCGCGACCGGGTGCCATCGCCGGTGCTGCCGCGGCCGGAGCGGCCGGTGGGGCCGCTGCTGCGGCGGCCATGCGGCCGTCGGCGACCCGCGCGATGACCGGGTCGTCGACGCAACCGGCGACGGCGCGGACCTCGAGCCGCCCGCCCAGTCGACCGATGCCACCGGCCGACGACAACAGTTGGACGACCGGGCAGAAGGTGCTCGCCGGGGTGGCCGGCGCGTTGCTGGTCGCCGCGCTGGTGTTGATCGGCTACTGGCTGTTGAACATGAACTCGTCGTCGCCGGGGGTGCCCGCGACGTCGTCGACGACCACGGTGACCGAGACCACCACGGCGGTCCCGGAGACCACTGAAGAGCAGGTGGAGCCCGAACCGACCACCACGACACGTGAGCGGCCCACCACAACCGCCGAGACCACCACCGAGGAGACCACCACCGAGCCACCGCCCGCGCCGGACACCGCAGACACCACGGACCCGGGCGCGCCGACCGCAGAGAACCCGGTGTTTCCGACCTTCACGATCCCCGGCCTGTCGGGTCGATGAGGTGACGATAATGGTTGGGGTGTCGATGGGGATGGCAGCACACGAGCGGGTACCGCTCGGCCGCGGCCGGACCGTGAGCTGCGAAAGATGGTGAGCGCAACGTGATGTCGACGCCGCACCATCTGTCTGATCGGTACGAACTCGGCGAGACGCTCGGGTTCGGTGGCATGTCGGAGGTGCATTTCGCGCGGGACCTCCGTTTGCATCGCGATGTCGCGATCAAAGTGCTTCGCGCCGACCTGGCACGTGATCCCACGTTCTATCTGCGGTTCCGACGTGAGGCGCAGAACGCGGCGAAACTGAACCATCCGACGATCGTGCAGGTCTTCGACACCGGTGAGGCCGAGACCGAAGACGGTCCACTGCCGTTCATCGTGATGGAGTACGTTGACGGCGACACGCTGCGCGACGTGCTGCGGTCCAACGGGCCGGTCTCGCCCCGCCAGGCGATGACGTGGATGGCCGATGTGGCCGCGGCGATGGATTTCTCGCACCGCAACGGCATCGTGCACCGCGACATGAAGCCGGCGAACGTGATGATCGACAAGTCCGGCGCGGTGAAGGTGATGGACTTCGGCATCGCCCGCGCGATGAGCGACACCACCTCGACGATGACGCAGACGTCGGCGGTGATGGGCACCGCGCAGTACCTGTCCCCCGAACAGGCCCGCGGCATCAAGGTCGATCCGCGCAGCGACATCTACTCGATGGGCTGCGTGCTGTTCGAACTGCTCACCGGCGAACCTCCGTTCACCGGTGACTCCCCGGTCGCCGTCGCCCACCAGCACGTACACGAGGACCCGGCGTGGCCGTCGTCGATTCGCGAGGAGATCCCGCCGGCACTCGACTCGGTGGTGCTCAAGGCGATGAGCAAGAACCCGGCGAACCGGTATCAGTCGGCCGCCGACCTGCGATCGGATCTGATCAAGGTGCTCGCCGGGGGTCGGCCGTCGGCGCCGATGCTGATGTCGGATGCCGACCGCACCGAGTTCATCGACAGCACCGCGCGACGGTCCCTGACCGACTCCGGACCCCGTCGTGCGGTCAGCGGCGGCTCGCATCGCCGTGAGGACGACACCGGCGACGTCGATCCGCCGGTGCGACGACGGCGCCTCGGGCTGATCGTCGGGACGGCGGTGGCCGCGGTGATCGCACTGGTGGCCGGTCTGCTGCTGTGGTCCCCGTGGGGTTCGGACACCGCCGCCCAGATCCCGGTGCCCGCGGTGGTCGGCAAGACGTCGGCGGAGGCCCGCGACAGTCTCGAGGCCGCCGGGTTCACCGTTCAAGAACTCGAAGAGCCGAGCCTGGAGGTGGCGGCCGGTTCGGCCACCCGATCCACGCCCGCAGAGAACGTGCTGGCCGCCGAGGGCTCCGAGATCACCCTTTACATCTCGACCGGTCCGCAGCGTCACCAGATGCCCGACCTGCGTGGACAGACCCCCGACGAGGCGACCGAGGCCTTGCGGGTGCTCGGATTCTCCAACGTCAGGACCGACCGGGTGGATTCGACCGGCGAACTGAAAGACAAGGTCGTCGGCACCACCCCGCCGGTGGGGGCCGAGGCGCCCGTCAACGGCGCGGTCGTGGTGCACGTGGGTAACGGTCCCAAGGAGATCACCGTGCCAGATGTGACCGGGCAAACCGAAGACGAAGCGCGCACCGTGCTCGAACAGGTCGGTCTGCAGGTGGTCAGTGTGGCCGGCGATTCCGAACTCCCGGCCGGGCAGGTGGTGAGCAGTTCGCCGTCGGCCGGTGAGACGGTGGAGCAGGGCACGACCGTGCAGATCGTGGTGTCGCGCGGCAATATGTTCGTGATGCCCAACCTGCGCGGTCAGACCCTACAGCAGGTCCGCGCCAGCCTGGCCGACGCCGGTTGGGGGGACGGGACGCTGAACCGGACCGATCGCAATGTGCCCATCACCAGCCCCGACAACGACAAGGTGCTCAGCCAGACCCCCGCTCCCGGCTCGCGGGTGCGCAAGGGCGGCTCAGTTTCGGTGGTGATCGGTCAGGCGAGTCTGCTGCCGGGCTGAGCCGCAGCGGAGCCTCAGGCGATCGCGGCGGCCATCTCCGATTCCAGAACGGCGACGCGAGATTCGGGGATGTCGATGCCGCAGACGGCCAACCAGTTGGCCAGCATGCGGTGTCCGCCCTGGGTGAGCACACTCTCCGGGTGGAATTGCACGCCGTGGATGGGGAGCTCGCGGTGGGCCATCGCCATCACGATGCCCGACTCGGTCCGGCCGGTGACGATCAGTTCGTCGGGAATCGTGTCGGGCACCACGGTCAGCGAGTGATACCGGGTCGCGGTGAACGGGCTGGGGAGTCCGGCCAGTACGCCCACGTCGTCATGGATCACCTGCGAGGTCTTGCCGTGCAGGAGTTCGGGAGCGCGGTCCACGGTGCCGCCGAACGCCGCTCCGATGGCCTGGTGACCCAGGCAGACACCCAGCAGCGGCATCCCGGACTTCCGGGCCACACCGACCAGTGGGATGGTGGCCCCGGCGCGCTGCGGGGTGCCTGGGCCCGGGCTCAGCAACACGCCGTCGAAACCCTCGACCGCGGCCGCCGGATCGGCCAACTGTGGATCGTCGTTGCGCCACACGACGGCTTCCACACCAAGCTGGCCCAGATACTGGACGAGGTTGTAGACGAAGCTGTCGTAGTTGTCGATGACGAGGATGCGACCGGCTGACGACCCCGATCCCTCGCGCACAGGCGGCTGATTCACCCCGTCAGGCTACCTTGGGCGACCCGGCGGCAGTCCATCGGATTTGCGCCGCCCCGCGGTGGCCGTGCGCGACGTTGCCGGGTCGGCGACCTGGTGAGATACCGTAGAGACACACCTTTGCGAGCGGCGGACCCACTGTCAGGGAGTCATCCCGGTACCGTCGCGACCGACCGACAGCCCGATGAGCTGTTCAGCACTACAGAGGAAGTCATGCCGAAGTCAAAAGTCCGGAAGAAGACCGATTACACCATCAACCCGGCAAGTCGGACGCCGGTGAAGGTGAAGGCGGGTCCCTCCAGCAACATCTACGTGTGGATCATGCTCGGCCTCATGTTGATCGGGCTCGCCTGGCTGATCGTGTTCTATCTCGTCGCCACCCCATCGGCGCTGGGCGCCGAAGGCAAGGCGCTGCACTGGATGTACGAGCTGGGTCCGTGGAACTTTCTGATCGGATTCGCCCTGATGGTGGTGGGTTTGCTGATGACCATGCGGTGGCGTTGACGCGTGCGCGAAACGGACGCTCGATCCGTCCACAGCACCTACTCACATGTGTGTAATTCATCCACACTGTGGAAACCACATGTGTGTAAGTCATCCCCACTGTGAGTAAAGCCTGTGGATAACTCAGCCCATCTATCCACAAATGAATGGGCCACCCCTCGGCCGGCCGCGGTCGCGCTGGGCATCGGTGGTGTGATCCTGTTGGTGGCGGCGGTCTGGGCAGCCGGAGACCCGGCCGGTCTGGTGCTGATGGGCGCCGCCGGACTACTGCTGTTGGGATTTTCCGGCTACGCGCTGCTCATCCGCCCGCGGCTGGCGGTGATCACCGCGCCCGACGGCCGACCGGCGATTCTGGTGCGCACCATCGGCGGCGCGCACACCTATCCGCGAGACCGGATCGATCGGATTCGGTTGCTCGACTTCCGCCGTATCGGCCGTCGGACCGGCCAACTGGAGTTCGATTTCCTGCAGCACGATGCGCCGACAACCGCCTCGGCGGATGACGCGCTGCGCGACGACACCCGCCTGGTGGTATTCAGCCGGTGGGATCTGGGTGCCGACCTCGGCGCGGTCGCCGAGGACCTGCGCCGGGCCGGCTTCGTGGTCGACGACCAACGCGCCTGATCCCCGGCCGCCGCGGCAAGCTCAGCCGACGAAGACGCGGATCCCGGTGTATGACATCGCGACCACGACACTGACGGCCAATGCCAGTACCAACAGGGCGGCGATGACGATCCACCCGATCCGGGAGGCGGCGGCCGCCGATCGACGCTCGGGCGACAGCAACCATCGGGGTGCGAAGATGATGCCCGCGGTGGCGGCCGCGCCGAACAGCAGACCACCGACGTGGGCCAGCAACGAAATGCCCGGAATGGTGATCGACAGGACCAGGTTCAGCACGATGATGGAGATGACCGGTGTCGGGGACACCCGGGCTCTGAGGACCACGATGAGGACCGCACCCATCAGGCCGTAGATGGCTCCCGACGCCCCGGCGTTGATCGAGATGTCGGGCCCGAACGCCATCACCGCGGCACTACCGCCCAGCAGCGAGGTGACATACACCCCGAGATAGCGCGGGATGCCGATGGCGATCTCGAGGTCACGGCCGAGAATGAACAGCGAGATCATGTTCACCGCGACGTGGGTGATCGAGAAGTGCAGGAACCCAGCGGTGAACAGTCGCCAGTACTCGCCGTCGGCGACCAAGGGTTTCACCAGCGCGAGGTCGACGAACAGCCGCGAGTTCAGCATGTCGAAACCGCCGGCCTGCAGCGCACACAGCGCGAAGATGACCAGGTTGATCGCGATCAGCGTGTAGGTCGCGTACGGCCGGGAGGCCACCGGACCGGCCACCATGGGTCGGATGCCGCGATCACCGAACGTCGGGGCGGCCACGTTGCGTTGGACACCGTCGTTGCGCAGACATTCCACGCAGTGCTGTCCGACGGCGGCCGGTCGGAGGCATTCGGGGCAGGCCGGTCGCCCGCACCGGCTACACGACAGGCCGGTGGGACGATCGGGGTGCCGAAAGCACACCGCAGGCGGACCTGCGGTGTACTGCGGACCGGGGTACTGCGGGCCGGTCAGTTGATTTCGATCTTCTCGATGACGACCTCGTCGAGCGGGCGGTCGGCACGATCGGTCGACGTGGTGGCGATGGCGTCGACGACCTGCTGCGACGCCGGGTCGCTGACCTCACCGAAGATGGTGTGGCGACGGTTGAGGTGCGGGGTGGGGCCCACGGTGATGAAGAACTGCGACCCGTTGGTGCCCGGTCCGGCGTTGGCCATGGCGAGCAGATATGGGCGATCGAACTGCAGTTCGGGGTGGAATTCGTCGGCGAACTGGTAGCCGGGCCCGCCGCGGCCGGTGCCGGTGGGATCGCCGCCCTGGATCATGAAGCCCTCGATGACGCGGTGGAACACCGAGCCGTCGTAGAACGGGCCGCTGTCGCCGCCGGAGGCGTTCGGCTGGCTGTAGTCCTTGGAGCCGTCGGCGAGGCCGGTGAAGTTCGCGACCGTCTTGGGTGCGTGATTGCCGAACAGTTCGACAACGATGTCGCCGCGATTGGTGTGCAGGGTCGCGGTCTGCTTCTGAGTAGTCACATCACCATCCAACCATTTTCCGCGACGAGGGGTTCCCGGCCGGTTACCGCGGGTCACACGCCCCGATCGCAACACACCCGAGATGACAGGCGACCCGAGCGGCTGGCACGCTGGTGGGCATGTCGAACAAGTACGTGTGGGCGGGCGTGTCGAGTGCTGCTGCGCTGATCGCCACAGCGGTCACCGTCGGCGTCGTGCGCCGCTCCCGCCGGGAGCCGCCACCGATTTCGGCCACCGTGCCCCGCGTAGAGGATCTGCGCACAGTCACCGACGGCGGGGACCCGGATTCCGCGGCGTCGTGATCACATGGCGGTCCTGACGAGCGTGCCGGCCGGGTCCCCCGCGGCGCCGATGGGTGTCTGCACGGTCACCGACCGAACAGCGGCGACGCGGAAACGGTAATTTGGAACAGTGACCTCCGACGACACCTCGCGTCCGAACTCTGATCCGGGCGCCCCCCGGAGCAGCGCGGACGCCGACGGCGACGCCTCTGCGAACACCCCGGTGTCGGCGCCCTGGGAGCGGCCGCCGACGGCACCCGTCACGTCGTCGGGATCAGCCCCAGCGCATGTTACGCCGCCACGCGGCCCGAATTCGCCACCGCAGAACCGTCTCAGTCCGCGGCCGCCGCAGTCGGGTGGTCCACAGTCGGGTGGTCCAGAGTCGGGTGGTCCGCAGTCGGGTGGTCCGCAGGGTCCGGCTCGACCGGCGCCGCCACGCGGTCCGGGCGCACCGGGTCCTGGACCCGGCGGACGTCCGGGACCGCAGCGTGGTCCGGCCAATGGCATCCCGCCGTGGTCCACCGGTCCGGGCGGGCGCAACACTTCGCCTCCGATGCGGGGCGGCCCGCCACCGCCTGGCTATCGCCCGCCGCCCGGTCGACGCCCCCCGCCCCCCGGCGCGCCTGGAGGTCCGCGGCCCGGGCCGCCGAATGCGGGTGCCCCGGCTCGGCCGTACGGAGCCCTGCCGCGTCCCAGCGGCAATTCACCCGGTGTCTTGCCTCCGGGTGATCTGCCCACCCGAACGGTGTCGGTTCCGACCATCGCCGACGACCCGGTCACCGCCCGCGTCACGCGGGACCCGGAATCCGCCGCCGAGACCGAAGTCCGTCCGTCCGCGCCGGCCACGGAGTCCGACGACTTCCGGCCGCTGCACGGACCTGCCGCCGCAACCGCCGCGGCGACGGCGGCCGGCACCGAGGGTTCGGAGCCGACCAAGCCTCCGCAGGCGTACTCCAGCATCAGCATCGACGACGACAAACGCCCGGAGGAACAGGTGCCCACGCGAAATCAGCCGACCCGAACAGGGCGATCGGCGAAGCCGCGTGGCACCAACCGAACAGCGATCTGGGCGCTGGTCCTCTCGATCCTGGGTATCACCTCACCCGTCGGGCTCTACCTCGGTTACCGTGCGCGGACGCAGATCGCGCGAACCCGCGAACTGGGCGAACCGTTTGCGCGCGTGGCGATCTGGATCGGCTGGCTGTACCTGGTGGTGATCGTTCTGGGGCTACTCACGTACTTCTGGATCGCCGGTCAGGGGTCTTAGGACCGCCGTGCGGCTGTTCGCGTTGTCAGCGGGTGTCGCCTATCGACGCACTGTGGCCGCGGCCAGGTCGTGGATCGACTGCCGCGTCGCGGGTGAGAATCCCTGTTGCGCAGCGTTGTCGAGGGCCGTGCCGGCTCCCAGCACGGGTTCGTAGTCGAGGCCGATCACGCCGGCCACCTCACCGGTGACGGCGTCGGTGAGCATTCCGGTCAGCGCCTGGTGGTTCAACGTCGGTACCTGGCAACAGATCACCACGATCGTGCGGCGCAGAACCCCGGCGTGCTCCCACTCCGAGAACACCTCGCGGGAGCGGTTGAGCAGATCGGGTCGCGGGCCGACCACCAGAACGGGTGTGACATCGGCCAGGTCCGGCGAGCACAACTCGGGTAGCGCGGTCAGCGGCCGAGCTCCCGCATCCACCACCGGTACCGCGCCGAAACGCCAGGTGTGCAGCACGACGTCGGTGATCGCGGCCTCCGGCGCCGGCAACAGTCCGGTGCCGGCCGCGGTCCGCAGCAGCGCCTCGTCGCCGGTGGCCCGCAACCGCTGATGGAGGTCACCGTCGTTGCCGGCGGCATCCACCCACCACGACGCGCCGCTCAGGGACGTGCTCGCGCGGTATTCGGCCAGCAATGCGGAGATGACCGACGTGCCCACTCCCCCGGCGGTGCCGCAGACGACCACGCTACGTTCGCTGTTCGACGGTGGCGGGATGGGACCACCGTGTCCCTGCATGTCCTCGGTCATCGTCTCTTCCGAACTGTGTCTGGTCGAATCCGTGTTCCCGGCCGGATCCCTCACCGCGGTCGCGACTGAGGCCCACCCCGCGGCAGGCCACAGTCAGTGTAGGCATACGCCTGCGACCACTCAGGCCTGCGGCGCGGCCTCCTGTGGCCAGGCGACATGCAGATCCGGGTTGGCGTTCTGCGCCTGGTCGGTGCGCTGCTTGGTGGCCTGCTGAGCCGACTTCTCGGCCTGCGGCCCTGCGGCGCCGAGCAATCCGTACGGTGCCAACGCCTGCTCGACCGACCAGTTCACCTCCATACCGTTGATGGACGCATGGACGTCGCCGCGAGAGTTCACCACGTACGAGACCGACGGCAGGCCCGCCTTCTGCGCGTCTTCGGGTGCCAGTTCCAACTCGAACTGGTTGGCGTCGGGGTTGGGCAGCGGTTCGGCATCCGGCCGTCCCTGCTTCCACGGTTCGTCCGGGTTCGCGCCGGGGTCGCCGGCGCCAAGGGCGTAAGCGAGTGCGCCGCCGGCGGTTCCGCCGATGAGCGCGCCCGTGGCGGCACCTGCGGCCGCGCCCGCAGCGGCTCCGACTCCGAGACCGATTCCGGCGCCGGCGGCTGCGCCGAGGCCGACGATGCCGAAGCCTGTAGGAGCGATCAGGTATGGAAAGACCACCGCATTGTAGATCGCGCCGACGGCCGCACCCACCGGAACTCCAACGGCTGCACCGGCAATGCCTCCCGGAACCGCACCGACCGCAGCACCCGCGGTACCACCCAGCGCCACACCGATAATGGTCGATGCCGCCTGCCGGGTAGCCTCGTCCTCGGGTACACCGATCGAGATGAGCCCCTGCGCGATCTTCGCCTCACCGTAGGCGGCCCACGCGTTGAGGGAGTTGACGTCCTTGTCCGACATGCCTTCCGGGATGTCGGTGATGTAGTTGCCGACACGGATCTTGTCCGGTGGCGGTGCGATCGGGCGCACGGGCGCAACAGGTTTCGGCGCAGTCAATGGTCCCTGCGGCACCGGGTTGTAGGCGTCCTCGTACGTCGGGGCCGTGTAGGTGCTGGGCTCGACGTAGGGCTGGTACGGCGCCTCCTGCGGCGGCCCGGGGATGGTGCCGGGTCCGGGCACGTTGACCGGGGCGACGTCGGGCGTCGGCGTGGTGCCGCCCTGTTGCGGAGCCGGCTCGGCTTCGGGGGTGGTGCCGCCCTGCTGCGGGGCGGTGTCGCTCGGGCTGGTGCCACCCTGGTGCGGAACGGCGTTGGCCATACCTGCGGCGAAGCCGGTCGCGATCGACGCGGCCAGTGCGGCCGAGGTCATCGTCATCAGCACCGGGGACCGTCGGTCTTCTTCGGCGCGGTGTCGGCCACTCCGCTTGGGTGGATTCGCCATCGTCGTGTGAGTCCTCTCGTGTTTCGTGGGCTGGTCGTGTGTGGCCGCGTGGTCACGCGCTGCGGCGATGTCTGTTGCGGGCTATTCCTCGCTGGTGATCGACGCGATGAACACCTTGCCGTCGGTGCGGATGGTCTTGATCGTCTGGCGGTAGACGATGGGTTCGGCATCGGGGCCGGGTGGCGTCTCGGTCAACACCACCGCGTAGGTCCCGGCACCTTCGTCGGTGATCGACAGGCAGTGCGTCGTTCCCTCGGGCACCTCGTCGATGAAGGTCTGCAGTGCATCCTCACGTGCGACCGCGTTGGGTGCCGCGACAGCACGTGCCTGGCGAGCTGAGCGATCAACGTAATAGGCGTGATTGAAGGCCTTGATCGCGCCCGCGCCGGTCTGCTGATCGCCCGCGTCATCACCTGTGGTGACCGCCCCATCCGACAGCGACGGGCAGGGGTCTGCGACGGTTGCATCCGAGACGTCCGCTGGCGAACTGGCGGTGGCGTCGGCCTGCGTCGCGGTCGAGTCATCACCGCCCTGACCGGCCAGCAGTCCGATCGACACCGCAGCCACCACGACCAGCCCGACCACCGTGGCAGCCGCACCGATCAGCGCGGTCCGGTGCGTGCGCACGAAACCAGGCTGTCCGTCCTTGGTCTTGGCCCTCGTGGAGCGCACCCGCATCTGTTCGAAGGGATCGTCGTCGTCCGATGCGGTCGGAATGAATTCGGGCTCGGAGAAGTCGGCGGCGGTGTCAGCAGGGGCGTCGAACCCGTAGGTGGCCGCCGCGGGTCGATATGAGTCCGGCTCCGGTGACGTGTGCTGCGGGATAGGAGCGCCGGCGCCCACCAGCCGAGCCTCTGCAAGATGACGAGCCAGCTCACGTGCCGGAGCGTCTCCGCCGGCCGGCCAGGCCGGGACATCGTCAAACCAATCCGTTCGATCGCCCGTCATCGGCGACTCCCGAAGCCTGCCGGGAGCTGCTGGATGCGAGATCCACGTAGCGTAGATGCCGCGCGGTGGCACCGCGCCAGCACACTATGACGTGCATTGCTGCCGACACCGCGCATCCAGAATTCACCCCCCCGACGAAACTGTGCAGCACCTTACCGAATGGCGAACCGTTCGCCGCCGTGCGCATCACTTCTCGCGCGGATTGTGCCACGCCTGGCCTCCCGGTTCGGCTTTGAAAAGTCGTTCTTGGCAACGGACACATCGATATTCATTCGACTGGAGGACACCTAACGCACGTCAGTGTGATACGGGTCACGGCCGGAGGGTACCGGTGATCAGGGAACCCACATACGAGCTTCTGACCCGTACGACTGAACCTGACCGGACTGGCGTCCGACGCCATACGTGCCGACTCCGATGATCGCCGGGCCTGAACCGGGCTCGAGGATTCGGCTCACACGTTGACCGGGTTTGCGGCCGAAAGACATCGGAATGCGTGTCGTCTTGTAGAAGTGTTTAGGACTGATCTCCGTCATCACGAGAGTGACGCGACAGTGCGGATTTCGAGCCCAGCCCGGACCGTCACCGGTGAATCCATGGGACGTCACGGTCGTGCGTACGTGCCCGGGCTTCCCGGCGGGAGCACTGAAGCTGACGTGCAACGCTCCTCGACAGTAGGCGTGGTCACCGAATGTCCCGAAGTGTCTCCAGCGATGGTCCAGAACATCGGAATCGGTGTATCGGCCGATGCCGTCCCCGCACCGGCAAATGACAGCACCCCGAACGCGGCGACCAGAACGGAGACAAGAGCTTTACGCATGACCAAACGACCCCCATCGAATTGACTGCAACCTGTCGAACTTAATACACGCTGAGCACGTGCCCACAATCGAGTCGGCTACGTGAACGACAGACAGGCACTGGCACAAGGGATTCGGCCCGCGCACCCGGATCATCGTCAGCATGTCGCTCAACAGATACCTGGGGTGGTTCGCGCTCACTTATCTCGGCGCGGGCCTCGTCTTGGCGTTCATCGGAACGTTTCTCGACATCGGGTCCGGAGCGTCGGCGATCGTCCCGATGATCGCCGCGATGAGTGCCGGCGATCGATTCGTTCGCGACCACGGTCGTATTCCGACGAGCTCTGAGAAGTGGGCTCTCGTCAACGCATCGTTCGCGATCGCGGTCGTGCTCACCGCCGTCACGATCCTGGCCATGGTGCTCACGGTGCCTGATGCGCCGCTGGCGCTCGTCGACGCCGTGGGATGGGTGCTCACCGTTGTCTTGCTGATCGCCGGTCTGCTGGTGACCTACGGGCTCATCTGGTTCGGATATGGCTGGCTGACCTCGCGCACGCTGCGCAATCGCACCAAGCGCGTTCAGCAGCCGTCGTGACGAGCGGGTCGGGCAGATGCCCCGACTCACAGACTTTGGAGGTGGATGACTTCGAGTGATCACTACACGATGAGTGAGATGGGGCATGTTTGGAATTGGTCCTCACCAGCAATGGGCACAGGCCTCCTGGCCGGCGGCACACTCCTTTGCCATCTCTGGCGCACCCCTGCAGCCGTGGGCGCGTCAAACTTCTTAAAAGTTATGACTCCATGAGTACTCTGGCTAGTCTATTCCATACTTATGCATAATTGGTCCATGGAGTCACGCGCACTGATCGCAGGCGGAGAGACCTTCACGACCGAGTTCAAACGCTCCGACATCAGCGCCAAGGACCTCACCAAGGCGGTCGCGTGCTTGGCGAATGGAGAGGGAGGAGTGCTGCTGATCGGAGTTGACGACGACGGCACCGTTGTCGGCGCTTCACCTCGCCATGGACAGGTGACCAATCCTGAACGCGTCGCGGCATACATCCAAGCCAACACCGAACCCGCCCTCGCCGTCGGTGTCCACCTCGAGACAATCGACGGCCACGAGGTCATACGCATCGACGTGCCCCGCGCAGACCCGGGACCCGTCGGGACGAAGTTGGGCGTCTTCACCAAACGGGTACTGAAGTCGACAGGTCAACCCGAGTGCGCACCAATGACGGCTCACGAGATCGTCAGCATGGGCATGGTGACCCGCGGACAGGACTTCGCGGCGTCCATCGCAAGAGACGCCAGCATGGATGATCTCGATCCCCTCGAGTTCGACCGCTTCCGGCGGCTGTGCCAAGAAGCCGGCGACGAGCTCGCTGACCTATCGGATGATGACGTGTTGCGCGCTCTTGGCCTCGTGCCGATCGCCGCGCCGGTGAGTATCGGTGCCGTCCTGCTGTTCGGAACCGACGCAGCACTGCAACGGTGGGTCCCCAACGCAGAAGTGCTCTTCCAGGATGCTCGATCCGGACACCAATCGACAAACATCAGAATCGCCGAGCCCCTCCTCGGTACAGCCGAGCGTCTTCGTGAACTGATCGACGCCCGCAACACAGTCACCGAACTGATGGCCGGGCTCTATCGAATTGAGATTCCACTCATCCCCTCGATCACGCGCCGGGAAGCAGTGGCCAACGCACTTGTACACCGTGACTATGCGGCCGTGGGTCCCATACGCGTCCAACTGAACGACAGCTCATTTGTGGTCGCCAACCCCGGAGGGTTTCCTCCCGGCGTCACCACCCAGAACATCCTTGACCAGTCACGGCCCCGCAGCCCCATTCTCGCCGCCGCATTCAAGCGTGCGGGCTTGGTCGAGCGACGAGGCAAGGGAGTCAACGACATGTTCGAACAGCAACTGCGCGCAGGCCGCGACGCACCTGACTACTCGCACAGCACCAGCGAATCAGTAGTCGTCACCGTCCCTCTCGGCAACGCCGACCTCGATCTCGTCCGGTTCCTCCTCACCTGGGAGAGCGATCACCAGGAGCCACTCAGTCTCGACGAACTGCGGATCGTTCACGAAGTGAAGACTTCCGGTTCGGCGACAAGTTTCGAAGTGGCAGGCGACCTGAATCTCATCTCGGCCATTGTGAAATCGAGTCTTGGCCATTTGGTCGAATGCGGGATTCTCGAATCTCGTGGAGTCGGTCGAAGTCGCAAATACCATCTCACCGCGCGGTTCTATGATCTCGCCCAAGATCGCAACGCCTACGTGCGTGTCAAGGGAATTGATCCCCTCCAGCAGGAGCGAATGATCCTCGACTACGCAGACGCCTACGGTTCCATCACCCGCGGCCAAGCCGCCGAGTTATGCCAGACGACCCCGACCCAGGCGAGATCAGTCCTGAAACGCTTGGTGGAGGACGGCCGACTACGCCTGACAGGGGAACGCCGCGGCGCGCGATACGTGCCTAGAGAATAGACCCGAGAGAAGGGTCGTTGGTCAATCGATCGATTGAGTGGGTGGAATGGGTGGATGGATGGAGATGGTGGAGCCTAGGAGATTCGAACTCCTGACATCCGCCTTGCAAAGGCGGCGCTCTACCAACTGAGCTAAGGCCCCGTGCCGACTGAAAACAACCGGACTTGGGTGTGCGAATGGGTGTCTGACACCTCTCGCAGTGGGCCTAGGAGGACTTGAACCTCCGACCTCTTCGTTATCAGCGAAGCGCTCTAACCGCCTGAGCTATAGGCCCGTGAACCGAAGACAGAGATTACCCGACGTGGTGGCATAGGAGCAAAACGGGTGGTCAGGGAGGGTGGGGTCGATGTTGGAGCTCCGCGGTGGTGGTTTCGATACGCCTGCTCGCCTAGCGGCTCGCACGCTACTCAACCACCGGAAGTAAACCGCCTATGCGCATCCAGAACCGGAAGGGCAACGTTTCTGCACATGACGAACGCGAACCGGGCGTACCCGAGGACGGTCAGTCCAGATCGCCCAGTGTCACCTCGGCGCCGCCGACGAGATCGGCGCACAGGTTGTAAATGTAGGCACCGATGGTCGCCAGAGCGGTCAGTAGGATCGCGTTGATCGCACCGAGGAGCGTGGCCCAGCCGAACACTGCACCCGCACCGATGATGTCGCCCTCGCTGGTGGAGCCGTCGGCGGTCACCAGGGTCCCGAACGAACTGTTCACCTGCTCCCATACGCCCATGCCGTCGAGCACCAGGTACAGCACGGCCACCGAGATCATCCAGATCAGGAAGCCGACGACCGACAGCACCGCCGCGATCTTGAAGGTGGCCCACGGATCGATGCGACGTACTTGCACCGCCGCACGCAACGGGCGCGCGCCGATCTCCGCCGGGGCCGACCGCGTCGGAGTGGGTGCGTGCGGTGCCGCCGGCTTCGGCTCGTTCACGTGATGGATGGCGTCGAGGTTCGGCAGCTTCTCGGCCGGCAGGTTCTCGCGGTCGATGTGCCGGGTCGGCGACTCCACGAACTTCTCACCGGGGTCGTCGGTCTTGGTGGCCGACGAACCGTACGACGAACTGGCTTCCCGCGGATCATCGAGCTTCGTGATCGGCGCCTGCTGACCGGCCATGCTCGCCGCCGCGGTGGCACTGACGATGCCCCGCGGCGGCGGGCCGGGCTGACGCGAATTGCCGTTGGGTGCCTCCGACTGATGACCGGTGCCGTTGGGGCCACGCTGCCACGGCGGCACGAGGCCACCCGGAGCGGTCCCCTGCGGCCCCGAACCAGAGGCCGCGTGGGGACCCGAATCCCCGTTGGTCGGCTTCTTGTCGTCCGGTGTGTTCGGTGAGCTCACTGGCATTCCCTCATTCGGTGGTCGTAGGACCCACACTAACCGCTACCGATGGCCGTACCCGGCCACTACTTGCCGGGACCCGCCGATGCGCCTGCTTCTTCATCCGGCTCGTCGGCATTGCGTGCTATCGCGATGACGGTGGTGCCCTCCTCGAGGTTCATCAGGCGCACACCCTTGGTCTGGCGACCGGCCTTACGAACCTGCTTGGCCCCCGTCCGGATGACACCGCCACCGGAGGTGATCGCATACAGCTCCGAGTCGTCGTCGACGATCAGCGCACCGATCAGTTCGCCGCGACGGCGGTCGTGCTGAATGGTCAGCACACCCTTGCCGCCACGACCCTGGACCGGGTAGTCATCCATGCCGGTGCGCTTGGCGTAGCCGCCCGACGTGGCGACCAACAGGTACGTGCCCTCGCGAACCACGTTCAGCGACAGCAACAGGTCGTCGCCGTTGAAGCGCATACCCTGCACGCCGGAGGTCTGGCGACCCATCGGCCGCAGCGCCTCGTCGTCGGCATGGAACCGGATGGACTGGCCCTTGGCCGACACCAGCAACAGATCATCGTCGGCGCTGCACAGCTGGGCACCCACCAGTTCGTCCTCGCCGCGCAGATTGATCGCGGCGATGCCACCGGACCGGTTGGAGTCGAAATCGACCAGCTTGGACTTCTTCACCAGACCGTTGCGGGTGGCCAGCACCAGGTATGGCGCGTCCTCGTAGGTCTTGAGTTGGATGACCTGGGCGATGCGCTCTTCGGGCTGGAAGGCGAGCAGATTCGCCACGTGCTGGCCACGGGCGGTGCGGTTGGCCTCGGGCAGCTCGTAGGCCTTGGCGCGATACACCCGACCCTTGGTGGTGAAGAACAGGATCCAGTCGTGTGTGGAGCTGACGAAGAAGTGCTTGACGATGTCGTCCTGCTTGAGGCCGGCGCCCTGCACCCCCTTGCCGCCGCGTCGCTGGCTGCGATACAGATCCGAGCGGGTCCGCTTGGCGTAGCCGGTCTCGGTGATCGTGACGACCACTTCTTCACGCGCGATCAGGTCTTCGTCGCTGACGTCTCCGTCGGCGGCGATGATCTGGGTGCGCCGGTCGTCGCCGTACTTCTCGACCACCTCGGTCAGCTCGTCCCGCACGATCGCCCGCTGACGCTCGGGCTTGTCGAGGATGTCCTTGTAATCGGCGATCTCACGCTCGATCTCGGCCAACTCGTCGATGATCTTCTGCCGCTCCAACGCCGACAGACGACGCAACTGCATCGCCAGGATCGCGTCCGCTTGGATCTCGTCGATGTCGAGCAGATCCATCAGGCCGGTGCGGGCGGCCTCGGTGTTCGCCGAGGCGCGAATCAGCGCGATCACCTCGTCGAGGGCGTCGAGCGCCTTGACCAGACCGCGCAGCACGTGGGCGCGCTCTTCGGCCTTGCGCAGCAGATACCGGGTACGCCGCACGATCACGTCGATCTGGTGCTCGACGTAGAGGCGGATCATCTGATCCAGGCGCAGTGTGCGGGGCACACCGTCGACGATGGAGAGCATGTTGGCGCCGAAGCTGGTCTGCAGCTGGCTGTGCTTGTACAGGTTGTTCAGCACCACCTTGGCCACCGCGTCGCGGCGCAGGGTGATGACGATGCGCATACCGTCGCGATCGGAGGACTGATCCTCGATCCGGCTGATGCCCTTGAGTTTTCCCTCGTTGACCTGCTCGGCGATCGATTGGATCAGGTTGTCCGGGTTCACCTGATACGGCAGTTCGGTGACCAGCAGCTGGGTGGTGCCCTTGTTCTCCTGGATCTCCACTACGCTGCGCATCCGGATGCTGCCACGGCCGGTCGTGTAAGCATCCTTGATGCCCTGACTGCCGACAATCAATGCGGCAGTGGGGAAATCGGGGCCCTTGATGGCATCCATACACGCGTCGAGCAACGCCTCGTCGTCGGCGTCGGGATGCTCCAGCGTCCAGAACACAGCGTTGGCAACCTCATTGAGGTTGTGCGGCGGAATGTTGGTGGCCATGCCGACCGCGATACCGCCGGATCCGTTGATCAGCAGGTTCGGGATGCGCGAGGGCAGCACCGTCGGCTCGTTGGTCTTGCCGTCGTAGTTCGGAATGAAATCGACGGTCTCCTTGTCGATATCCCGCAGCATCTCCATCGCCAACGGCGTGAGCCGGGCCTCGGTGTAACGCATGGCGGCCGCGCCGTCGTTGCCCCGGGAACCGAAGTTGCCCTGCCCGTCGATCAGCGGATAGCGCATCGACCACGGCTGCGCCAGGCGCACCAGGGCGTCGTAGATCGCGGAGTCGCCGTGCGGATGGTAGTTACCCATCGTCTCCGCAACGGGTTTCGCCGACTTCACGTAGCTGCGGTCGGGCCGGAAACCGGCATCGAAGGACGCATACAGCAGGCGGCGATGCACCGGCTTGAGACCGTCGCGCACCTCCGGCAACGCACGGCCCACGATCACACTCATCGCGTAATCGATGTAGCTGTTCTGCATCTCCTGGCCGAGATCGACCGGCTCGATGCGGTCGCCCTCTCCCCCGGCCGGGGGCAGTGTGGTGTCAGTCATGGGAATCTCTTTCGTTCAGACTGTCGGTGGCGGTGGTTTCGAGGCTCGTCGCAGGCTCCTCGCACCTCAACCACCAGCGAGATCGACCATCGGACGGATCTCAGACGTCCAGGAAGCGAACGTCTTTCGCGTTGCGGGCGATGAAGCTGCGGCGGGCGGCCACGTCCTCACCCATCAGGATCGAGAACAGTTCGTCGGCTGCGGCGGCGTCGTCGAGGGTGACCTGACGCAGCACACGCACCGCCGGATCCATGGTGGTCTCCCACAGTTCCTTGGCGTTCATCTCGCCGAGACCCTTGTAACGCTGGATGCCGTCGTCGGTGTTGATCTTCTTGCCGGCGGCGCGGCCGGCCTCGAGGAGGCCATCGCGTTCCCGGTCGGAGTAGGCGAATTCCGGCTCGGTCTTCTGCCATTTCAGTTTGTACAGCGGAGGCTGCGCCAGATAGACGTGGCCGTGCTCGATGAGCGGACGCATGAACCGGAACAGCAGCGTCAGCAGCAGGGTTGCGATGTGCTGGCCGTCGACGTCGGCGTCGGCCATCAGCACGATCTTGTGATAGCGCAGCTTGGCGATGTCGAACTCGTCGTGGATGCCGGTGCCGAAGGCGGTGATGATCGACTGCACCTCGGTGTTCTTGAGCACCCGGTCGATCCGAGCCTTCTCGACGTTGATGATCTTGCCGCGGATGGGCAGGATCGCCTGATACATCGAGTCGCGCCCCGATTTGGCGCTGCCACCGGCGGAGTCACCCTCCACGATGTACACCTCACACTTGGTGGGGTCGTTGCTGCGGCAGTCGGCGAGCTTGCCGGGCAGACCGCCGATGTCGGTGGCCGTCTTGCGACGCACCAACTCTCGCGCCTTGCGGGCAGCCAGCCGCGCCTGCGCGGAATCCACCGCCTTCTTGATGATGATCTTGGCCTCGGCCGGATTGGCCTCGAACCAGTGTGCGAGATGCTCGTTGCAGGTCTTCTGCACAAAGCTCTTCACCTCGGTGTTACCGAGCTTGGTCTTGGTCTGTCCCTCGAACTGCGGGTCGCCGACCTTCACCGAGATGACTGCGGCCAACCCCTCACGGATGTCGTCTCCGGTGAGTTTGCCGTCCTTCTCCTTGAGCAGCTTCTTGTCGTAGGCGTACTTGTTGACGGTGCTGGTCAACGCGGCACGGAAGCCCTCTTCGTGCGTGCCGCCCTCATGGGTGTTGATGGTGTTGGCGAAGGTGTGCACCGACTCGGAGTAGCCGGCGTTCCACTGCATCGCGATCTCCACCTCGTGACCGGTCCCCTTGGCGGTGAAGCCGACCACAGAGGTGTGGATGGCGTTCTTGGTCCGGTTGAGGTGCTTGATGTAGTCGACGAGACCATCCGGGTAGTGATAGGTGCGGGTGCGCACCTTGGCCGCCTTCTGCGCCTTTTCCGCCTCGGACTTGATGGTCTCGGCACCCTCTTCGGCGTCCGGATCCATCTCGGCTTCGGCCACCGCGGCCTCATCACTGAGCCGGTTGTCGGTGAGCGTGATGGTCAGTCCCTTGTTCAGGAACGCCATCTCCTGTAGGCGCCGCGCCACGGTCTCGGCACTGAACGTGGTGGTCTCGAAGATGTCGGCGTCCGGCCAGAACCGCACCGTGGTGCCGGTCTTGCGGGTGGCATCGCCCTTTTCCAGCTTGCTGGGTTTGGCGTGGTCATAGTGCTGTTCCCAGTGGAAACCGCCGTAATTGATCTCCAGCTCGACACGGGTCGACAGGGCGTTGACCACCGAGATACCCACACCGTGCAGGCCGCCGGACACCGCATAGGCGTCGGAGTCGAACTTGCCGCCGGCGTGCAGCTGGGTCATGACAACCTCGACGGTCGGCACGCCGGTCTTGTGCATGTCGGTGGGGATGCCGCGGCCGTCGTCGACGACCTCGACGCCGCCGTTCTCCAGCAGGGTGACCTCCACCTTGCTGGCGTATCCGGCCATCGCCTCGTCGACCGAGTTGTCGACGACTTCCCAGATCAGATGGTGCAGGCCACGCTCACCGGTGGAACCGATGTACATGCCGGGCCGTTTGCGAACGGCCTCGAGACCTTCCAGGATGCTGATCGAATCGGCGCTGTACTCGCCCGGCTTCTTGGACTTGCGGTTCTTCTTCGCCGCAGCGTCGTCGGAACCGGTGGTGTTGGTGTCGGCCACGAGGTGCGTCCGCTCCTTCTGTCTCGGTGAAACCCGGCGGGGGTGAAGCCTGCACGCACGACGACCTCATCCGCACTCCGCGCACGGACGAGATCGGTATGCAGTCCGGGCACTCTGCCCAGGTGGCTCCACCCCTGTCGGGACAACTGCCTACATACTACTGCCTGACCCGACCAGGAACGGGTATCCGGGGCCGCTAACAACCGCGTAGATCGATTTTTTTCGTGAGATGCCGGTCCGATCGTGGATGAGGCCGGATTCTTCCGTCTGACGAACGCTGACTCGCCCCTCGGCCGCTACGGCTCGCGGCGGGCGGTCCGTAGGGTCACCCGTAGGTGTCGCGGGGTCCACGGCCGGCGATGTGTTTGGGCCCCTTGCGCCACGACGGCTGCTTGGGTCCGGTGATCCGCAGGCTGGTGACCATCCCGTCGCCGACGGCACCGGCGATCTTCGCGAGGATCTGTCCCTGCATGTAGCGCAGTTGGGTGGCCCAGGCAGTGGACTCGGCGGAGATGTGTAAGACGTTGTCCTGCAACGATGTCGGTTGAGCATGTGCGGCCACGTCGGGTCCGACGATCTGCTCCCAGAGACCGAAGACGGTGCCCTGCCCGATCTGCGGCTCCCACCCACGTTCCCGGGCCAGACTGCCGGCGAGGCGACCCAGGGGCTGCGGATCCCGCGCATCCGGACCCGATCCGGACCAGCGACGTCGGCGGCCGGCCGGTCGGCGACGTTCGGTCACCGGGGAGGACCTGCCCTGGCCGACGGATTTGCCCTGGGCGCGGGCCGCGGCCCGCGCCTCCTCCAATGCTCGCCGGGCGAGTTCATACCCCGACGAATGTGACGGGCCTGTCTGGGGTGACGCTCCGTCCGGCCTCGACTCGCTCATGCACCGCCCTCCCCTGCAGTCGGCTCGGTCAGCACCGAATGTCGAGTGCCATTGTCCTCCACGACCCCGACAGAAACCCGGCGACCGCCGATGGTGTCGGGAATGTCCTCGCCAACCGCCGCGGTGATCAGCAACTGTTCGGCGGTTTCGGTGAACGCGACGAGTTGCGCGCGACGCTGGGCGTCGAGTTCGGCGAAGACGTCGTCGAGCATGATCACCGGTTCGATGCCCTCGGCCCGGACCAGTTCCACCGAACCCAGCCGCAGCGCCAGCGCCAGTGACCAGGACTCACCGTGGCTGGCGAAGCCTTTGGCCACCTCGTCGCCGAGGACGATGTCGAGGTCGTCGCGATGCGGACCCACCAGGCTCACCCCGCGGTCGATCTCCTTGTCGCGCAGTTCGCGCAACCGGGTCAACAGGATCTCGGTGATGTCATCGGCGGAGACCGGGGCATCGTCGGCTGCGACCACCTCCGGCCCGGCCGCGGCCCGATACCGCATCGTCGCCGGCCGCGAATGCGGTGCGATCGATGCATATGATTCGGTGACGTGCGGACGGAGTTGCCGTAGCACCTCGATCCGTGCGGCGGTGACCTGGCCGCCCAGATCGGCGAGTTGGCCGTCCCACACGTCGAGCGTGCTGATCACCGATTCGGCGTCCGAACCGCCTCGTCGCAGCGCGGATCCTGCCGTCTTCAGCAGTGCCGATCGTTGGCGAAGCACCCGGTCGTAGTCGGAACGTGCTGCAGCCCAACGGGGTCCACGTTGGGCGACGAGTTCGTCGATGAATCGGCGGCGGTCGGACGGATCACCGCGCACCAGCAACAGATCCTCCGGCGCGAACATCACCGAGCGCAGGATGCCGAGGATGTCCCGGCTTCGGCGCGACGGCGCACCGTTGACAGTCGCCTTGTTGGCGCCCTCGGCGTTGATCTGCAGCTGCACGGTGAGTTCGCGGCCCAAGTTCTCGACCGTTCCGGTGACCGTGGCCGACGACGATCCGCTGTGCACCAGCGGTGCGTCGGTGCTGACCCGGTGTGAGCGCAGAGTACCCAGATAACCCACTGCCTCGAGCAGGTTGGTCTTACCGAACCCGTTGCGGCCCACAAAGATCGTCGGTTCTGGACGCAGCGTCAGATCGATTTCTCGCCAGGACCGGAACTCGCGCAGGGACAGTTCGCGGACGAACACGTCAGGTCGGGGTGCCGGTTTCGCCGACCGAACGTCCCGAGCTGTCCTTGACCGAGTGTCCACCGAACTGATTGCGCAGTGCCGACACCGCTTTGAGCGCCGGGGACCCCTGATCCTGCCGTGAGGCGAAGCGCGCGAACAGGGCCGCGGAGATCACGTTGGCCGGCACCGAATGCCGGATCGCCTCCTCCACAGTCCACCGACCTTCCCCGGAATCGGTTGTGTAGTCGGATATCTCGGCGAGACCAGGATCTTCTTCGAGGGCCCGGACGAGCAATTCGAGCAGCCAGGACCGCACTACGGTCCCGGTGGTCCAGGCGCGCAGGGTGCCTTCGACGTCCGTGATCAACGGCTCAGCGCTGAGCAGCTCGTAGCCTTCTCCGTAGGCGTGCATCAACCCGTACTCGACACCGTTGTGCACCATCTTGGCGTAGTGACCGGCACCGACCGGACCGGCATGGACGAAACCGTCGGCCCGCTCACCCGGCGGCCGCAGCGCGTCGAAGATCGGCATCAGCCGGGTCACGTCGTCGTCGGAACCGCCCACCATCAGGCCGTATCCGTTGCGCAATCCCCACACACCACCGGAGACACCGCAGTCCACGTAGCCGACCCCGTTGCCACCCAACAGTTCTGAATTGGGAAGGTCGTCGCTGTACTTGGAGTTACCGCCGTCGACCACCACGTCACCGGGCTCGAGCAACTCGGCGAGCTGCGCGATGGTGGTGCGGGTCGGATCCCCCGACGGCACCATCACCCACACCGCGCGCGGCGCGTCGAGCGCGGCGACCATGTCCGCGAGGGTCCCCACGTCGGAGACCTCCGGCCGCGGATCGTAACCGACAACCTGATGCCCGGCCTCCTGGATGCGGGTGCGCATATTGGCACCCATCTTGCCGAGGCCCACGAGCCCGAGCTGCATTGACGTCCCTTCGGTCGGTGCGGATCTGCGAACGGCGCGGCCGGGACTCAGCCCGGTAGACGCACCGGCATCAGCAGATAGGTGAACACGCTGTCCGGGGCCACGAAGGCGCCGGACTCGTCGGCGACGGGCTCCTCACCGGTGGAGGGCCGCAGCACCGCCGGACGGCTGGGAGTGGTGAACCCGAAGTCCACGGTCGGCACGCCGATGGCCGAGAGGCCATCCTGCAGATAGCCGGGGTTGAACGCGATGGTCAGCGGCTCGCCGTGGAACTGCACCGGCAGCTCTTCCTCCGCCTTGCCGGCCTCGTCGCCACCGGCGGTGAGCACCAGCAGGCCGTCGCTGAACTCCATCCGGACCTGCGCACCACGCTCGGCGACCAGGGCCACACGTTTGATCGCGTCGAGCAACGGCGCGCTGTCGATGGTGGCGATGGCCGTGTGGCTGGCGGGCAGCAGCTGACGGAACTTGGGAAACTCGGCGTCGAGCAGCCGCGTCGTGTTGCGCTTGGTCTCGCCGAGAATGCCCATGATGCCCTCGCCGCCGATACTCGAGCCGGTCCCGAAGGCCAGTGAGATCTCGCCGGTGCCGGATCCGGCGGTGCGGGCGCTTTCCGAGAGGGTCTTGGCCGGAACCAGCACGGCCCCGGTGGCCTCGGCGCCTGTCGGCTGCCATTCGAGTTCACGGACGGCGAGTCGGAAACGGTCGGTGGCGGCCAAGACGACACGGTTACCGTCGATTTCCACTCGGACACCGGTCAGCATCGGCAACGTGTCGTCCTTGCCGGCGGCCACCGCGACCTGTCCGATGGCCTCGGCGAACACCTGGGCGGGGATGGTGCCGGTGACCGCGGGCGGTGTGGGCAACTCCGGATAGTCCTCGACCGGCATGGTCGGCAGCGAGAACTTGGCGCTCCCGCAGCTGATCGCGACCCGTGACCCGTCAAGGCTCACATCGACCGGTTTGTTCGGCAGCGCCTTGGTGATGTCGGCGAGCAGACGACCCGAGACCAGTACCTTGCCCGGCTCGGCGATCTCGGCGCCGATGGATTGCTGGGCGGACACCTCGTAGTCGAAACCGGAGACCTCCAGGCCGTCCTCGGCGGTCAGCACCACACAGCCGAGCACCGGAACCGGCGGGCGGGCCGGCAGGCTGCGGGCCACCCAGGCAACGGAATCTGCGAACTCGTCACGCGCGACACGGAACTTCATGCTGGGTGGTTGCCCTTCTCTGTTCAGCTGCTCTCGCCACACCCACCGTCGTCCGCCGAGCACGCTGAGGCTGTCGGTGGGATTTCCAGATGGGATTCCAACTGTAGAACGAGCCTGCCAGACGGGGAGGCAATGGGGGCGAACTGCCGGGGTGTCCGGAGCTCGGACGAATCACACGTTCGCGCCGTCTGTGCACAAGACCTTCTTTTGAAAGATTCTCTTTAGAGAGGGATCCATCTCAGTCATAGGGCCTGTGGATCTGTGCACCAGTGCGATCTCATGCAGGTCATCGGGCATGCGTGCGTGTGGATGTCTGGTGGACAACTCGTGAGGGGATCCGATGCCCTGTGGGCGCGCAGACAATCGTTCCATCACTGTCCACGTCCGGTACACATGTGATCGACGGTTATCCCGAGCTTTGTCCACAGCTGGTGATGAACCGATTCCGGACATGACGATGCCGGGATCCGTGGGATCCCGGCATCACAAAGTCTGTGGTTCGAGTCGAGAGTTGGCGACTGGAGAGCTTGGCGGTGAGCCGTCAGTTCGCGCGCTGCTTGATACGCGCGGTGAGTTCCTGGACGTGGTCGTACACCTTGCGGCGTTCGGCCATCTCCTTGCGGATCTTGCGTTCGGCGTACATCACCGTCGTGTGGTCACGGTCGAACGTCTCGCCGATCTTCGGCAGCGAGAGGTCGGTCAGCTCGCGGCAGAGATACATCGAGATCTGTCGGGCCTGAGCGATCGAGCGGGTCTTGCCGGGCCCACGCAGCTCCTCCACCGAGATGTCGAAGTACTCGGCGGTGATGGCCAGGATGCTGGCCGCACTGACTTCCAGGGTCCCGGAGTTGGGCAGCAGCGCCTGCAACACCACTTCGGCGAGCGCCTTGTCGAGTTCGGCGTTGTTGAGCGAGGCGAACGCGGTGACGCGGATGAGTGCACCCTCGAGTTCACGGATGTTGCGTTCGATCTTCGACGCGATGAGTTCGAGCACGTCGTCGGGGACCGCGATGTTGTCCATCTGCGCCTTCTTGCGCAGAATGGCGATCCGGGTTTCCAGGTCAGGCGGCTGGACGTCGGTGATCAGACCCCACTCGAAGCGGGTGCGGAGCCGATCCTCAAGTGTCGCAAGCTGTTTGGGCGGCCGATCGGAGGATACGACGATCTGCTTGCTGGCGTTGTGCAAGGTGTTGAAGGTGTGGAAGAACTCTTCCTGGATACCTTCCTTGCCGATCAGGAACTGGATGTCGTCGACGAGCAGCACGTCGACGTCGCGGTAGCGCCGTTTGAACGCGACCCGGCGGTCATCACGCAGCGAGTTGATGAAGTCGTTGGTGAACTCCTCGGTGGAGACGTACTTCACCCGCATCCCGGGGAACAGTCGCTGGGCGTAATGGCCGGCGGCGTGCAGCAGGTGGGTCTTGCCGAGGCCGGACTCGCCCCAGATGAACAGCGGATTGTAGGCGCGCGCCGGCGCCTCGGCCACCGCCACCGCCGACGCATGGGCAAAACGGTTGGAAGCGCCGATCACGAACGTGTCGAAGGTGTACTTCGGGCTGAGATTGGCACTCGACGGGGACTGGCCGGTGGTGGGTCGTTCGGCGAAGTAGGTGGACCAATCCGACGTGTCGGGAGCAGGCGCGGTTCTATCCGGACGGCCGTCGAACCCGGTCGGGGCCGTCGACGGCGCGAGCGGGCCGGCGGTGTGCGGGATGACGGTGTGAGCGGCCGTGGGGTCGTGATGGTCGGTGAGCGGCGGCGGATCGGTTACCGCCTCCTCGACCATCGGGGTGGCGATCCGGACGCCGAGGTCGACCGGTTGTCCGAGGTGGCGGCTCAGCGCCGAGCGGATGGTGTCGCGCAGATTGCGCTCGATCTGCTCCTGCACCAACGGGGTCGGCACGGTCAGGAGTGCGAAACCCTCGGCGAGGGTCAGCGGTTGGACAAGCGACAGCCACGCCTTCTGTTGGCGGGTCAGCGGCTCATGATGATGGGCGGAGGCGTCGTCGTTGAGCTCGGCGACGACGCTCTGCCACACTTCGCCGAACGAATCACGATCACTCACCACGGTGCTGCGCCCCTCCTACCGGAACTACGACCAGCGTCGGTCATGAGCATGTCACCATGCCGCACCCCAACGCGAGTTGTCCACATAGTTGTCCACAGCTGTGTACAGATCTGGGGGTATCTCGAAGTCTCAAGCCGGCCAGGAGGGAGTTCACTGAATCGTCTCTTTGTTGAGCCTGCGCCGAAGTTAACAGAGTGCAGCGCGCCCGACAAAGTGAATGAGGCAATCGATCGGACGAATCGTGCAACTGGTGAGCGCCCCTCTCAGCATGATCGATCTCATGGTGTGGGCGGCGTCACCGGCGTGGGTGCTTGCCATCGGTTCGTTTGATTTGCGGTGCCGTACTCAGTAGTCTCGACTGGTCATCCAGGTGACGGATTTGCGTGATGGCCACCGGTCATCCATCCGGCGTCAGTTCGGCACCGCACCGGGATCAGCAGACCACCAACCAGGGATGTGGTTCGCGCGTGCTGTCGGCGCGATCACACAAGAGCACAAGGAGTCACCCATGGCCAAGGGCAAGCGGACTTTCCAGCCCAACAACCGTCGTCGCGCACGCGTGCACGGTTTCCGTCTCCGTATGCGCACCCGCGCCGGACGGGCCATCGTCAACGGTCGCCGCAGCAAGGGCCGCGCGAAGCTCACGGCCTGAGTCGACGTCGATGTCACCGGCGGTGGCGTTCCCACCGCCGGTTACTCGTATCGATGGTGGCTGCCGCTCATCGGATCTCACGTGGATCCGACTTCGATCGCACGCTGAAGAGCGGTGTGCGGGTGACGACGCGTGATCTCGTCATCCATGTGCTCCCGCTGAACACCTCACCCCCAGCCGACCCCGACGAACGACCCGCCATGGTTGCCACGGTCGGTGGTCCATGGCTGGGGCTGATCGTCAGCAAGGCCGTGGGGAACGCGGTGACCCGGCATCGGGTGGCGCGTCGATTGCGGGCCGCGTTCGCCCGCGTGCACGATCAATTCTCCGTGCCCGAGACGATGATGGTGATCCGCGCACGTCCTTCTACGGCACAACTCGGCAGCGCCGAGCTGTCCGAGCAGATCACCGCGGCGCTGTCACGACGCCGGATCCGTGAGGCGTTCGATGAGCGCCTCTCCACGAGTCATTCGCCTCGGGTCCGATCGTGACCGAGGACCCCGCAGCGCCGGATCCGGGCGCGCCCCGCACCACGTCGCCGCTGCGCTGGATCCATCGCCTGCCCCGGCAGGTGGTCATCTTCGTGATCGAGCTCTACCGCACGTGGGTCTCCCCGATGCGGTTGCCGACATGCCGCTTCGAACCGACGTGCTCCGGCTACGCCGTCGAGGCACTCTCCCGACACGGATTTCTCTACGGAGGATGGTTGTCGGTGGTGCGGCTGCTGAAATGCGGTCCCTGGCACAAGCCGGGCTACGACCCGGTTCCCGAACGCGGTCTCCGCGAACTCTTCACCACCAGTGAACGACCAGTCACCAGTGAACGATCTGTCGAGGAATCGACACCGTCAGAGGTTAGGGGTAACTGACCCGTGCTGAACTTCATCTACTATCCGGTCTCCTGGATCATGTGGGTCTGGCATTGGCTGTTCAGCCATGTGACGCCGGACTCGCCGGGCGGCGACGGTGTGGCATGGGCGCTGTCGGTGGTGTTCCTCGTGTTCACGCTGCGCGCGATCCTCTACAAGCCCTTCGTGCGGCAGATTCGCACCACGAAGAAGATGCAGGAGATCAACCCGCAGTTGCAGGCGATCCGCAAGAAGTACGCCAAGGATCGCGTGAAGATGACCGAGGAGATGCAGAAGCTGCAGCGCGAGCACGGATTCAATCCGCTGCTCGGCTGTCTCCCGATGCTGCTGCAGATCCCGGTCTTCATCGGTTTGTTCCACGTGTTGCGGTCGTTCAACCGGATGGCGACCGGTCTCGGCCAGCCCGGTATGTCCGCCGAGGAGACGCGGTCACTCGGCAACTACGCGTTCAGCCCGGAGCTGGTGCAGAACTTCCTCGACGCCCGCCTGTTCGGGGTGCCGCTGTCGTCCTACATCACCGAGCCGGTCTCGGAATTCCAGGCCTTCGTCGAGCCGGGCTCAGCCATCGACTTCACCCGCACCCAGATCGCCATCGTGGTGATCCCCATGATGATCATCGCGTCGATCGCCACGCACATGAACTCCCGTGCGTCGGTCGCCCGCCAGCCGGAAGCGGCGCTGGAGAACCCGCAGACCCGCATGATGAATATGCTGGCGCTCTACATCTTCCCGCTGGGCATTCTGGTCACCGGTGCGTTCTTCCCGGTGGCGATTCTCCTCTACTGGATGAGTAACAACCTCTGGACTTACGGTCAGCAGCACATCGTGTTCGGTCGTATCGAACGTGAAGAAGAGGAAGCACGGCGGCTCAAACAGGAGAAGCTGAAAGCGAACGCGCCCAAGCCGGGTGCGCGTCCGGACCGTGCCAAGAAACCCGCGACGGTCGACGGTGACGTGGTGGCGCCCGAGGAAGATGCGACGACGTCGACGACCACGACGACCACGTCGGCGGGTCCGCTGGCCGGTCTGCAGCGCATGCTGGGGCTCGATAAATCGAAGTCCACGGCAGCCGGCTCGTCCGACTCATCTGCTGACACGTCGGCGGCCGCGCAGGGGGGCGACGATGACGCGGCCACCGGCACCGATGCTCATACCGAGTCGGAGAAGGACGATGCTTCCACGACTTCGTCGGGTCCGGATGCCGGCGCGGCACAGCGATCATCCGGTGGCAGATCCGCCGGCCAGGGGCAGAAGTCCGGACCGCAGAAGTCGGGCACCGCTCACGTGGCGGCCAAGAACCGCAAGGGTGGTTCGCGCCGTCGAAAGGGAGGCCGGCCCGGAGGGCGGCACTGACCCGATCGGGTGACCACTCCCCTCCCCCTCGAGTGGAACGCAGACGTTTGGTTGAGAAGCAGAGTTAGGTGGAAGTGAGATGACAGCAGAGACTGCTGCACACGACGAACAGGTTCGCGAGATCGAGGACTCGGTGAGCGACGACGCCGGTGCATCGCCGGCGGCCACGGATGCGGCCTCGCAAGCCGACGAAGCGACTGGCCCGGGCTCCTCGGGTGCCGATGCCGAGACCGGATCCGACGCAGCCGCATCGCGGGATGCCGATGATGCCGCTTCGCACGGAGAGTCCGATGACTCAGCCGATGAGGAGGAGATCGACGAAGAGGATCGGCTGGTCGAAGAGGGCGAGATCGCCGGCGACTACCTCGAGCAGTTGCTCGACGTGCTGGACTTCGATGGCGACATCGACCTGGACGTCGACGGTGATCGCGCGGTCGTGAGTATCGACGGCGGTGACGACCTCGACAAGTTGGTGGGCCGCAAGGGCGAAGTACTCGATGCCCTGCAGGAGCTGACGCGACTGGCGGTTCAACAGTCCACCGGAGTGCGCAGCCGGTTGATGCTCGATATCGCCCGCTGGCGTGCCGACCGGCGCGATCGCCTGGCGAGACTCGGAACCGACGTGGCCGAGCGAGTGCGCAAGTCTGGTGAGCGTGAGGCACTGGACCCGATGACTCCGTTCGAACGCAAGATCGTCCACGACGCCGTTGCGGCAGTGGACGGCGTCGTCAGTGAAAGTGAGGGTGCCGAGCCTAGGCGCCGCGTGGTGGTGTTGCCGTCCGCGTGACGGTCCCCCGAAGTCCGACATTGACGAAAGTCCCGGTCCAGGCCGGGACTTTGTCGTCTCTGGGTATGAGAATTACACGCTTGTGGTTTGGGTCGCCGGCGTCGTTTCACGTGAAACGCTTCGGCCGCGGTTTCACGTGAAACTGTCGGCAGCAGGCTTCCAGCAGCCCAATGCAGTGAGAGGATGTTTCACGTGAAACGCGACGAAGAAGTGGAGATCCCACATGCGCCCGAGGCATCGATCGCAGTCTTCGGTAATAGCCAAACCAGGGCCGACCGCTACTGCGCCGCGTTGGCGACGGACGGTGTGCTGCTCGGCCTCATCGGTCCGCGCGAGGTACCGCGATTGTGGGAGCGGCACATTCTCAATTGTGCCGTCCTGGGCGATGTAATCGAAGACGCCGAGACCGTCGTCGACATCGGCAGCGGGGCGGGTTTGCCGGGTATCCCCCTTGCCATGGCTCGTCCCGACCTCTCGATCACTTTGGTGGAACCGCTGCTGCGTAGAAGTGAGTTCCTGGAGCGCATCGTGGACGAGCTGGAACTGAATGTGCGAGTGATCCGTGGACGTGCCGAGGAGAAAGCTGTGCGATCCGACATCGGTGGCGCCGATGTGGTGACCTCGCGTGCAGTGGCACCGCTGGAGCGCCTGTCGAAGTGGTCCGCGCCGTTGGTCCGGGATGGCGGTCGAATGGTTGCGATCAAGGGTTCGTCAGCGGCCGAAGAGATCGAGCGCGACGGTGAGGTCGCACACCGGCAGGGCATCGTCGATCTCCACGTGGAACAGTGCGGTGCCGGCGTGCTGGACGTCGCAACCACTGTCGTGATCGGACACAAGCGGGCCGTCGGCGGTGCCCGCACAACGACGGGTACACAGGGTGCCAGGAGTGCGGCGAAGCGACGCGGGCGTCGTCGCGATCGGAAGGGGTGACCGGATTGGTGTGGAGTTCACGGAGGGCGCAGAATAGACGGCAGACCGGTGATCAGTCGGGTGCCGCCGAAGTCGCCGAGAGTTCCGGCGGTGATACCGACCAGGGTGCCAACGGATACGAAGTGGGGCGAAGGAGTCCAGGCGTGGTCGAACAGGACCGAAGTGTTTCACGTGAAACAAGTGCCGATGGAGGCTCCTCCCCTAGGTCGGTTCCCGGATTCGATGACACCCCGATTGCTGCCGCGGCAGCTCGTGCCAGTCAGGTGCTGACGCCCGGTGGCGCCGGGGAACTCCCCCACCCGCCGTCCCCTCGCGTCATCACCATTGCGAACCAGAAGGGTGGTGTCGGGAAAACCACCACCACGGTGAACATCGCCGCGGGTCTCGCGCTGCATGGACTCGGGGTTCTCGTGATCGATCTCGATCCGCAGGGCAACGCGAGCACGGCACTGGGTATCGACCATCGCGCCCCCGACATCGCGTCGGTCTACGAGTTGCTCCTCGGCGACGTCTCGTTGCGTGAGGCCACCCAGCAGAGTCCGAACAACGATCATCTCTTTTGTGTCCCGGCGACTCTTGATCTTGCCGGTGCCGAGATCGAGCTGGTGTCGCTCGTGGCTCGGGAGAACCGTCTGCGAAACGCACTCGATGAGAATCTGCTGTCCGAACTCGGCATCGACTATGTCTTGATCGACTGCCCGCCATCGTTGGGTCTGCTGACGGTGAATGCGATGGTGGCCGCCAAGGAAGTCCTGATCCCGATCCAGTGTGAGTACTACGCACTCGAGGGTGTCGGTCAGTTGCTGCGCAACATCGAACTCGTGCAGGCCCACCTCAATCCGGGGCTGCACGTCTCGACCGTGGTGCTGACGATGTACGACGGACGCACCAAGCTCGCCGACCAGGTGGCCGAGGAAGTGCGTCGCCACTTCGGGGAGACGGTGCTCAACACGATCATCCCCCGAAGTGTGAAGGTGTCCGAGGCTCCCGGATTCGGGATGACCATCATCGAGTACGACCCGGGTTCACGTGGAGCCATGAGCTACCTCGACGCGTCTCGTGAGATCGCCCTGCGAAGCACGCGCGCATGAGCGCTCGGGCAGCGAGGTGCAGACCGAGTACGACGGTTGCTGCCGGGTGCACGGCCGGGCGGGGAACGGCCGAGTCGGAGGCGTGGGCTCTGCTGATTTCGATACACCCCTCGCCTAGCGGCTCGGGGTTACTCAATCAGCGGGTAGTTCACCGGTCGTTTGGCGGCTCGGGGCTGCTCAATCGGCGACGAATTGACCGGTCGTGATGTCGCCGCGAACGGTTTCACGGTGAACACAGGGAGAGGACAACAGTGAGTCAGCGAGAACCCGCACAACGTCGCGGCGGCCTCGGTCGTGGTCTTGCCGCGCTGATCCCCACCGGACCGCCGGAAGGCGACGCACCGTCGGGACCCCGCCTCGGTTCGGCGGCGGCGGACGTGATCATCGGCAAGGGTGCAGGGGCTCCCCCCTCCACCCCGACGACACCTGCGTCCGGGGCATCCGCCGAGGCGACTGACGGCGCTGCCGTCGTGTCGTCGGAGGTCGGTGCGGTGTACCGCGAGATTCCGCCGGCACAGATCCAGCCGAATCCCAAGCAGCCGCGCACGGTCTTCGACGAGGAGGCATTCGCCGAGCTGGTGCACTCCATCAAGGAGTTCGGGCTCATGCAGCCCATCGTGGTGCGGCCGTTGCCCACACCCACCGATGACGGTGTGACCTATCAGCTCGTGATGGGCGAACGTCGGTGGCGGGCCAGCAAAGAAGCCGGCTTCGACACCATTCCGGCGATCGTGCGGGAGACCGCCGACGCCGAGATGCTGCGTGATGCGCTGCTCGAGAACATCCATCGTGCACAGCTGAACCCACTCGAAGAGGCGGCGGCGTACCAACAGTTGCTCGAGGAGTTCGGGGTCACCCACGAGGAACTGGCCAATCGGCTCGGGCGGTCACGGCCACTGATCACCAACATGATCCGGTTGCTGAAGCTACCGATTCCCGTGCAACGGCGCGTCGCGGCCGGCGTCCTGTCTGCCGGGCATGCTCGCGCACTGCTCTCGATGGAGACCGGCAGCGATGCACAGGAGGCCATGGCGGCGCGCATCGTGGCCGAAGGTATGTCCGTCCGGGCCACCGAGGAAGCGGTCACCCTCGCCAACCGGGGCGACGATCAGCCCTCCTCCCCCGCGGGACCGGCGAAGCGTAAGCCGATGCAGATGCCCGGTCTCCAGGACGTCGCCGAACGGCTCTCGGATCGACTGGACACGAGGGTTACAGTCAGTCTCGGGAAGAGAAAGGGAAAGATCGTGGTCGAGTTCGGCTCGGTGGATGACCTCGAGCGGATCGTTGGCGTGATCGATCCACGAGGAACTTCGTGACCGCGTGATCGGCGCACCTATAGGTACCCGGTTGTTACGTCACAGTGACACTTCAGTAGCGAGGACGATGGTGAAAGTACGAAACATCTTGTCGCACATCACTTTCGGCACTTCGCTGCGGCCGACGTGGAGGCCGGCGGCATGAGTCTCGCAGTCACCCGCCTGGATCTCGAATCCTTCGACACGTTGCCGCTCCACACCCGCCGATGTGTTTTCTGGGAAGTCGATCCGGCGTCGACCCGCGAGGCGGAGAAGAGCATCTTCGGAGATTTCGGTTCGTTCGAGAGCGAGTTCGACAAAGAGGCGTGGATCTCGGGAGTGCTCCTCGAATGGGGAACGTGCGCCCAAGTGGCCATCGACGGCCAGACCGGCAAGGTCGTGGGCAATGCGTTCTACGCACCGCCGCGGCGGGTGCCGCGGTCGACCCTCTTCCCCACCTCTCCGGTCAGCGCGGACGCGGTTCTGCTCACTTCGATCCGCACGGAACCCGGCTTCGACGAGGCGGCACCGATTCTGCTCGACAGCGTGGTCACCGACCTGGTTCGACGTGGTGTGCGTGCCATCGAGGCCTTCGGTCTCGTGCGTACACCTGAGGAAGCTGGTCCATCCTCCGAAGTGCCCACTCCATCGGCGGAACCCGAGGACGTCGCGGAGCTGGGCGCGCTGGAGAGCATGACCGAGGACATGCGGTTGTGGGCCGACGAAGCGATCGTCGAGATCACCCGGGTGATGCATGACAATCCGCAGACGGGATTGTGTCTGCAGTGCATGATCGATGCCGACTTCCTCAAGGACTCGGGGTTCGACCTGATCGCGTCCCATCCGCGCTTCCCACGGTTCCGGTTGGAACTCGATGAGGGCCTGGGGTGGAAGCATGAGGTGGAGCATGCCCTGGAGAAGTTGGTGGTGATGGCAGCACTGGATCTGGCGGGCCGTGAGCGGACGGCGGTACCGGTCGGTCGCCGCAGCTGACCCTGGAGCGCAGGCCTTCAGCTCAGATCATCCGACGAGGCGTGCGGCCGTTGTGTGTCTCCGGTCGGCACTTCGAGGGCGTCAGCTCGAGAGACGTTCTGCGGCAAGTAGTTCCGCGAAGGTGTAAGTGCCGGTAGGACGATCGTCGTCGCCCAGTAGATAAAGACGCTTGACAGCGACCAAGATGGCCTCGGCGATCACGTCGCGCGTCTGTGCGTCCTCGAGAAGCGCGACGTCGGCGGAGTTGGTGATATACCCGACGTCGATCAGAGCGACGGGCATCCTGGTGAGCCGCAGGACATCCCAGGTTCGTTCATGCGTTCGGCAGTCGGTCAGCGAGGTGCGCGCGACGATCTCCCGTTGGATGAACCCGGCCAGATTCCGGCCGATGGTCGAATAGGATCCGTGCGAGTTGCCGAAGTAGAACGACGCCGCCCCATGGGCCAACTCGCTGGGGTAATGGCCGCACCGTAGTGACACCATCAGGTCGGCGCCGACCATGTTGGCGACGCGGGCACGCTCCTCGTCGCCGGGGCGCCCGCGACCGTCGTGCGACAGGAAGGTCTCCATGCCGGCCGCAGCCATCCGTCCCTCGAGCCGGGAACCGAGGTCCCACAGCACCGCTGACTCGGTCTCGGCCCGAGCACCGGTCGAAAGTTTGTGTAGCCCACCGGAACCCGGATCGATCAAGATCCGCTTGCCGGACAGCTGGGGTCCGGAACGGCGCACGTGCTCTTCCTCGCGGATGGCGTGCGGCGAACCACCCGTGACGCGCGTGCCGAGACGTTCCAGCGAGCGCAGGGTGGAGGGCCCGCAGATGCCGTCCGATGACAGGCCGAACTCGCTCTGATACAGACACACCGCGTTGTGTGTGGTCTCGCCGAAGGTGCCATCGACCAGGCCGGTGTAGTAGCCCAGGTTCTGCAGCCGTCCCTGCAGGGTGGCCACATCGTCACCGACCATCGGAGCCGACAGGCGATACAGCAGGACGCGCGCACCGAGTTGGTAGGAAGCCTCGCGCAGAACGCGGTAGGTGGCCGGGCCGACGATGCCGTCGACGATGAGGCCGCGTTGCTGCTGGAATGCGCGCACAGCGCGGTCGCAGGAATCGTCGAAGACGGCTTCGGGCGGTGTCCAGCCGCTGATGGTGCCGGACAAACTCTCCGGTGCGGGTGTTGCAGTGAGCAGCCCGAGACCGACGAGGATGTTGCGGATCTCGGCCACAGCCGAGCCATGATCCCCGAGGCGGAACATCGGCATCAGCAACTCCTCGTCGATTCGGTGCGGCCGTGGCACGGGCGAAAACGCTCCACTCACCGGTGCAGGCCACGTACCGGCGCAAACACCAGGCATTCTCTCAGGTCGTGACGGCACGACCAAATGATGGCGCCGCTCGGGGCGCCATCATCGGTGTCGACGGTGCCGGCCGCATAGGTGCTGCCAGCGTATCGCCAGGTAGACGTGTGTTATGCGGGGGATCCGACCACGTCGTCGAGCTCGCGCAACAGCGCAGCCTTGCCCTTCGCGCCGACGATGGTCTTGGACGGTTTGCCGTTCTCGAACAGGATCATCGTGGGGATCGACATGATCTTGAAGTCCCGCGCGACTGCCGGGTTCTCGTCGACGTCGAGCTTGGCGACGGTGATCTTGTCGGCGTGGTCGCGGGCGATCTCCTCGAGCACCGGCGCGACCATGCGGCACGGACCGCACCAGGTGGCCCAGAAGTCGACCAGCACCGGCTTGTCGGAACCGAGTACCTGATCGGCGAAGGTCGCGTCGGTGACGGCGACGGTGTTTGCTCCCATGGGTGTCCTCCTTGTGGACTGTGGAGTTGGTGTTTGGGGAGTTTGGTGTTTGGGGTCGCGTGACTCGAGGGCCGGTCAGGCGGTGGCGTCGACGACGTACATGTCGCTCTCGACCGACGGTGCCGCTACGCCCTGGTCGGCGAGCCAGCGCTCGGCATCGATCGCCGCCGAACAGCCGCTGCCTGCCGCAGTGATGGCCTGCCGATAGGTGTGGTCCACGAGGTCGCCGCAGGCGAACACCCCGGGCACCGAGGTGTAGGTGGTGCGGCCGTCCACCTGCACATAGCCCTCTGCGTCGAGGTCGATCTGACCCTTGACCAGTTCGCTGCGCGGATCGTGACCGATCGCCACGAACATGCCGGTCACCTCGATGGAGCTGGTCTCGCCGGTCACGGTGTCGGTCAGACCCAGCGAAGTGACGGAGCCGTCGCCCACGACGGACGTCACCGCGGAGTTGGTGACAAAGCGGATCTTGTCGTTGGCGCGGGCGCGCTCGAGCATGATCCGCGAGGCCCGGAACTCGTCGCGGCGATGGATCAGGGTCACGCTGCGGGCGAACTTGGTGAGGAACGTAGCTTCCTCCATCGCCGAGTCGCCGCCGCCGATGACGGCGATGTCCTGGTCCTTGAAGAAGAAACCGTCGCAAGTGGCACACGCCGAGACCCCGCGGCCGAGCAGTTCCTGCTCGTTTTCGACACCCAGGTAGCGGGCCGCGGCGCCCATGGCCAGGATCACTGCACGGGCGCGATGCACCTCGCCAGCGACCTCGACCTCCTTGATGGGACCTTCGAGTCGAACGGTGTCCACGTCTTCCATCCGAAGGTCGGCACCGAAGCGGATGGCCTGCTCACGCATCTCATCCATGAGTGCGGGCCCCTGGATCCCGTTCTGGAAGCCGGGGAAGTTCTCGACCTCGGTGGTGGTCATCAGGGCACCACCGAACTGAGTGCCTTCGAAGACCAGCGGTGCCAGCTCAGCGCGTGCCGCGTAAACGGCGGCGGTGTAGCCGGCGGGTCCGGATCCGATGATGATCAGGTCGTGGATCTGCTGGCTGTCTGCGTGGGTCATCCGTCCTCCGTACTCGTCGACGCTGCTGGGCAGTCAGGTGATCGCGCTGCGTCGGTCTCGGCTGTCTCAACATCAGGGTAAGGGCAGATGTTCCCGCCGTCCGCGCCCGTACCGGCCGCGTCACAGGACGCGGTGTGGTTGTCGTCCGCGTGACCGGCAACTCAGTTGCCGACGGTGGTCCGGGAGATGGTCGACGGATTGTCGGTGGTGCAGTCCGAGCCGACGATCAGGGCGTCGAACACACCGGCCACACCGGTGGACAGCAGGATCGCTACGGCGTCGTCGTGGTCTCGCAGCGACACCCGGCCCGAGCCGACGATGCCGGCGTCGGCTGCGACGCCGTTGGCGGCGGTACAGCGTCGTAGGGCGGCCTCTGAGCCGAACGGGGCGAAGCCGTCGTTGCCGAGCACCGACAGCAAGGTGACCCGCTCCCCCGCGTCTGCGGTCGCCGACGGCTGGGCCTGCACCGGTGTACCCGGTTCGGGAGCGCGCGGCGCGATGACGGAGACCGCGGCGACGACGGCGACAGCGGCCGCGCCTGCCACACCGGCGGCAGCCCATCGCCGGGCGCGATGGTGTCGGCGGGCGGCCACCACTTCGCCGCCCCCGACGGCAGTCACCTCGGCGCCGAGCCGGTCGAGTGTCCGGTGGGTCCGTTCGGTGACGTCGGGTGGGACGGGTACCGGGGCGACCGCGGCGCCGCGCAGGTCGCGGGCGGTCGCATCGAGCGCATCGAGGACCGATTGCGCGTGCGGGTCGTCGACGAGTCGGGACCGGATGTGCGCGGCGACGTCGGGAGCCAGCACGTCGGCGTGCAGATCGGCGAGCAGTTCCACCGAATACGGCGGCTCGGGGTAGCGCGTGAACTCAGCAGAGGATGACGCCTCGTCGTCTGCTCCCGGCGGGACCATCGCTGCACTCTCCCACTTCTCTGGTGCACGTGCCCGGCCAGTTGCCGGGCCGTTCGATCCGACCGTGCGGCGGTCGTCAACTCGTGCTCGTCAACTGTAAGACGCACCGGCCCGCGGTCCGGTTCCATCGGATCGTGTGCAATTCTCGCCGGGGGTGATCAGTCGTCGCGCAGATGACCGAGAATCTGTGCCAACCGCAGGCGACCACGCGAACACCGGCTCTTGATTGTTCCGACCGGCACGCCCAGGCGAGTAGCCGCGTCCACGATCGTCATGCCCTCGATGTCGACGGCGACCACTGCCGCGCGCTGCTCAGGTGGCAACGCGTCGAGCGCCCGGCCGATCGACAGCGACAGATCCACGGCCGCCATCTGATCACGCTCGTCGGGGTACGGCTCGACGTCGTAGTTGGGGATCGGCACGCTCAGTCGCACCCGGTTGCGTCGGATGCGGTCGAGGCAGGAGTTCACCACGATCCGGTGCAGCCAGCTGGTGACCTTTGCGTCGGCGCGGAACTGATCGGCCATCCGATGCGCCTTGAGCAGGGCGTCCTGCAGTGCATCGGCGGCATCGTCGGGGTTGTCGCTGGTGCGGCAGGCGACCGACCAGAGATAGGCGTGATGGCGTTCGATCAGCACCGCGAAGGCGCCGGGATCGCCGTGCACGTGGGCGAGGAGCAGGTCATCGTCGCTGCGTGCATCGACGCTCCCCCGAGTCATGGGAGAAGATTAATGGAAGTGAACCGGCGATGTGCCACTGACCTGCACGTAGTCCACAGAACTGGGGACAAGATGCGCGGTGTGTGGAATCTGGTGTGCATCGCCCGGAACGCGGGCGGTGTCAGCCCAGAAGTCGCTGGTAGGCCGCCACGAACAGTTCCACGCTGACGTCGAGGATGGCGTCGAGTTCGAACAGGTCGGCGTCGGTGGCATCGCCGAGGGCGAACTCCCCCGCCGTGCTCGTATACCAATCCACCAGCAACTGGGTGACGGCGCCGACGAGGCCGATGGCCGCCAGTCGCTGCGGTCGGGCGGCGGACCGTTCGCCCAGGGCGAGCTCGAGGATGAGGTCGGCCCACCCGTGGATCGCCGTGAGCCGTAGCCGCTCGAGGGCCGGATTGACCCCGACGACCTCGACCAGCATCACCCGCGCGCGCCGAGGTTGGTCGGCGAGGGTGCCGATGAAGGCCCCCAGCGCTGCCCGCGCTACGGCTTCGGCGTCGGTGGCGAGAATTCCCACACTCTTCGCGCTCTCGCCCTCACTGACCGCTCCCCCGCTGCCGCCCACGAACGGGGCCCCAGCACCGATCGTGGCCGCCCGGGCGGTGGCGACGCAGTCCTCATACACCGCCGCGAGCAGGGCGAATCTGTCCTCGAAGGACTCATAGAAGTAGCGCTGGGTGAGCCCGGCGTGGTCACAGATCCGTTTCACCGACACGGTGGCGAATCCCTCGGTCCCGAATAGCTCGAGACCGGCGGCGATGAGGTCGCTGCGCCGACGATCTCGCCGCTGCGCCGCGTCGGCGCCGCCGTAGCGCCGTCCCCGGGTGGTCATCGTGCCGGACTCCTGCCGTTTCGGTTGGGAAAGCATCGCGAATACCAAGAACTGTTTACAGCAGCCTATCTGACACGCTACCGTGTCAGAACTATCTGACATGCACTCGTGTCAGAAACCGAAACGGTCTGGTGACCGTCGACCGAGGAGTGGCCGGTGTTGGACTTTCTGCCCGAGGCGATGCGGGAGCCGACGGTGCTGGCTGTTCCGTTCTTCGTGGCGATGGTTGCGCTCGAGTGGTGGGCGGCGTGGAAGCTGGACCACACCGAACGTGACCGGCCCGCACAGCGCGCGCACCTGCACGGGACGCGACGTTCGTCGTCGGCACCCGGCAGTTACAACATCCGTGACGCACGGGCCAGCCTGCTCATGGGTGTGGTCTCGATCGGCACGAGCGCCGCGTGGAAGGCATTGGCGCTCTTGGGATATGCGGCCGTATTCGCCTACGTGGCGCCGTGGCAGCTGCCCGCCGACGCCTGGTACACCTGGCTGATCGCGTTCGTCGGACTCGACTTCCTGTTCTACTGGGAGCATCGTCTCGCGCACCGGGTCCGGTTGATCTGGGCGACCCATCAGGCGCATCACTCCAGTGAGTACTTCAACTTCACCACGGCGCTGCGACAGAAGTGGAACAACAGCGCCGGCATCCTGATGTGGCTGCCACTCCCCCTGCTCGGCGTTCCGCCGGCCCTCGTCTTCGCGGCGTACTCATTGAATCTCGTCTACCAGTTCTGGATTCACACCGAACACCTCGGAAAGCTCTGGCGGCCGATCGAATTCGTCTTCAACACGCCGTCCCACCATCGCGTCCACCATGGCAGTGACAGCGAGTACCTGGACCGCAATTATGGTGGCACCCTGATCATCTGGGATCGGCTCTGCGGCAGCTTTGCCGCGGAGGAACATCGTCCGACGTACGGATTGACCACGCCGGTCGACACCTACAACATCTGGCGGCTGCAGACCCACGAGTACGTGGCCATCGCCCGAGATGTGCGGGCCGCCCGAGGCGTGCGGACGCGGTTGGGTCTGGTGTTCGGACCGCCGGGCTGGAAGCCGGCGACGACGAATCCGCCGGTACGCGCAGGTCGTCAGCGGATGCTGGGCTCACCGCACAGGCGGGATCAGCCCGCCATCGAGACCTGAGCGATCTCTGCCTGGAAGCCACCGCCACCCGCCGGCAGCGACGTCAACCACACCATCACGAACGGACTCTCGGTGGGGTTCGGGATGGTGATGGTGGTCGACGGCTGCGACACCGTGCCGGAGGCGACTTCGGTGGTCTCGGCGAAGGTGGGTTGCGCCGACGTCGCGGTCCGGATCGACACATCGAACCCCGGCGTGGGTGTCCGGATGGTGACCGTGGCGACGGACTGGTCGCTGCCGAGGTCGAACATCAGCCCGAGACCATCCTTGAGGCCGCCGAAATCGGCTGAGCCGCGGTAGATGTCGGTGCTCCACGGAGGTGCGACACCACTGATCACATTGCCGAGATTGGTGGAACTGTCCGGCGGTTGGTTCGAGAAGTCGACCAGGTTCACCCGTTGCAGCGGGATGGGGGCCGGTGCTGGCGGCGGGGCCGCGGCCTGTTGCTGGGTCTCGGTCGCCGGAGGTGCCGACGTGGTGGTGAGGATGGAGTCGATGTCCGACGCGTCGCCGTCGGAGCCGAAGATGTTGGTCGCCCACACCACCAGCGCGATGATGACGAACAGCGCCAGCAGTCCGGCGCCGGCGAGCAACGCCACATTGCGTCGTCCGGTGCCCTCCGGCTCGGTACCGGCAGTGGTACGGGACGGCGTCGGGGTCATTGCGACCGGGGCCTGGTCGGTCTCGATCGCCGGCAACATGTCGGTGTTGAGATCGATCACCGTCGCCTGGTCGAGAACGTGCTGAATCGTGCCGGCTGTGCGGATGCCTCGATTGCCGTCGAGGGCTCGCGCGGCGACGGCCGAGATCTCGAACGGCGTGTCCGGCCGCGCCTCCCGGGGTTCGATCGGCGCGCCGTTCTTGTCCGGGCGCGCGATCGGCAGGCCGCCGACCTCGTCGGTCGTGTCGGAGGTGGTCACCAGACGGGTACCGGTGCGGCCGTCGAGCGGCCACCGTGCCAGCAGCAATGCGTAGAGCACCGCACCCAGTCCGCGGACGTCGGAGGATTTGTCGTCACCGGCGAGGGTGCCGGGGAAGGCGAGCACGGCGTTGCCGTCGGTGCTGATCCGGATGCGGTCGGGGTGGTCGATCGACAGCGCCCCACCCGAGCGGTGGGTGGCCTCGGCGGCCGCGGCCAGTGCGCGCACCGCGCGTGCCGCCCCGATGGGGGACGGCTCAGAACGGGCGACCTCGGCCAACGACGAGCCGGGCACCCATTCGGCCACCACGATGCCGCCCGAGGATCCGCGCACCACATCGAGTACACGCGCGACCCCGGCCGACGAGATCTGACCGAGTCGCAAGGTGCGCGACAGCACACCCTGGGGTCCGTCGTCGGTGACCTTGGCGGTTTCGCCGCGGCGCGGTGGCGGCGCGAGCTGCTCGGCGTCGACGAAGGTCAGCGCCACCTCACGGTCGAGATTGATGTCGAGAGCCCGCCAGAACTGCAGACCGCGGGTGCCGCCGTGGTGATCGAGCAGGCGGTATCGGCCGCCGGCGACGGCCGCCCCGGGGACCAGCCGGGGACCCCGCGGCCGCGGCTGGGTGGCCGACGGCATCCGCGTGGTCGCCGGGGCGGGGTTGGCTGGATTGTCCGATTTCGGTGTGTCCGTGGGCTTCTCGGCGCGGTCGGGATCGTCGCGACGGTCCGCGGTCGGGGTGTCCGTCGCGGATGTCTCGGACCGATCCTCGACTCGTACCGAGCCCTGGTCGGCCGGAGAGTCCGGGATGATCTCGGTGTCCTGCGTGGCACCGATCTCATTGTCACTCACGCGCCGAGCTCCTCTCCTGCGATACCGCATGTCGCGTGGCGCGTGGATCCGCATCTCGCCACCATCGCGGAGGCGCGCGGCTCCACCGCTGTGAACCGAGTACGACTGCCATGTGGCAGTGCCCCGGTCGAATCGCCGGAGCACCTGTACCTGACCAGAATACGGGAGCGATTCGTCGGTGACGGTCTGCGGAAACTGAACCGTGATGGTTGCAGTCGATTCTCTTACCGGGCTCTCAGGCGGCGCCAAGGCGGGGACGAATCTGCCCAGCACGCGGCGCACCGTCAGGCCGATCGAGACCACATCGGGCAGGCGGGCGACGGCCAGGCCGGCGTAGGTGACGCCGAGTACCACCACTGCCGTCAACGCCAAGTAGATCAGCGAACCGAACTTTCCGGCCTCGGTCATCATCAGATGTAGTCCGGAAAGCTGGGCGACGGCCCACACGATGGCGCTGATGCCCACCGAGACGACCAGCGTCACCGCGGTGGTGCGGGCGACGTCGGTCAGCCGCGCGTCGTCGAGCCGTCGGCGCAGCAGGAAGTGACCGACCACGGCGCCGACCAGATAGCCGAGCCCGTTGGACAGCGCCAGCCAGCGCACCACCAGTTCCGGGTCGGTGAACAGCACCGGACCCAGCAGCGATGCGGCCACCTTGACCACCGTGATGCCCAGCACCATCACTGTCGGTGTCCACGCGTCCTCGCGGGCATAGAACACCCGCAGCTGGACCAGCGTCATCGAGTAGGGGATGAGCGTGAATGCGCCCCAGGCGAGCACCGAACCGAGCTGGGATGCGATCTCGGCATCGAACCGGCCGAAGTTGAACACGGCCACACCGATGGCCGGGCCGAAGAATGTCATGTAGGCGACGACGGGTACCAGCGCGACCATCGTCAGCCGGGTGGCCAGCGACAGATCGTCGACGACGGCCCGGTTGTCGTCGGCGGCCGCGTTGCGCGACAGTCGCGGCATGATCGCGGTGAGGATGGTGACGCCCAGGACGCCGTAGGGCAGCTGCAGCAGCTGCCAGTGGGTGGCGTAGACGCTGATGCCGGCGGCGTCGGTGTGCGCGGCGATGCGGTAGGTGATGACCAACCCGACCTGCAGGATCGCCACGTACATGACGATCGCGAGCGCCATGTTGCCGAACCGGCGGAGCCGGGCGTCGAGCCCCCACTGCAGCTGCAGGCGGATGCCGGCCCGCTTGAGCCACGGCACCAGGATCATTGCCTGCACCACGACGCCGAGCGTGGTACCGATGCCGAGCACCAGCAGCTGCGGGTCGGTCATTCGCACCGGGTTGAGCGAGATCTCGCCGGGCATCGCCGCGTAGAGCACGAGCGTCGCGATCTGGACGATGTTGTTGAGCACCGGAGCCCAGGCGCCCGGCTTGAAGAACCCCTTCATGTTCAGGATCGCCATGAACAGGGCCGAGAGGCCGTAGAAGAGGATCTCGGGCAGCAGCAGGTAGGCGAGCGCGGTGGTCAGGTCGCGGTTGACGTCGCCGTCGCCGACGTTGAGGAAGGTCAACAGGGGAGCGGCGATCAGCGAGATCACGGTCGCGGCGCCAAGGGTGACCACGGTCAACGTGAAGATGCGGTTGATGAAGGCGCGTCCGCCGTCGGCGTCCTCCGCCTCAGCCCGCACCAGCACCGGGATGACGATGGCGGTCAGCACCGCGCCGAGGACGACCTCGGCGATCATGTTCGGCAGCACGTAGGCGGCCTGGAACGCCGAGGCGATCGCCGGACCGAGCATGGCGAGCACCAAGACGGTGCGCACGAATCCGGTGATCCGGCTGGTCAGGGTCGCCAGCGCGATGGATCCACTGGTCTTGAGGATGCTGGCGTCGGAGTCACGCGACAGGCCGGTCGACGACTCGTCGATCTCGGCCTCGGCGCGGGTCTCCGGGGTCGGTCGGCCGCCGGTCCGGGCGGCGGTGAGCGTGTCCGTACGAGTCGGTGCGGGTCGGCCACGACCGGGTGGGGTGGCGCGGCGTGGCGGCGGACCCGACGGCGCTCCCGGCGGTATCCGACGCGGGGCCGCCCGGTGGGACTCCGGTGGTCGCTGTTCGCTCATGGCCTGTCCCCGTCACTCGAGCTCGTCGTGGTCGGCTCCTGGTGGTCGTCGGTCTCGTCCGCCGAGACATCGTGGTGCTCATGCCCCGGGTGTTCTGTCTGCAGGTTACGGCGGCGTTCCTGATAGGTGGCGCCGGCCAGCAGCCGATCGTGTTCGTTGGGATCGGGCCGGTCCTCGTCGGCGGGGTCGGGTTGGCCGCGGAAGCGGTGCCACAGGCGGCGGGCCACCAACAGCACCAGGGCCACGCCGGCGGCGATGGTCACCCAGAACAACGGTTTGCCGTAGGCGTTGGCGTGCACCGACAGGAAGATCGGCGACCCGACGGAGATGCCGCTGGACGTGGTCAGACCGATGGTCACGGTGATCGCCTCCTCGGAGGTCTCCGCGCGCGTCGGCAACTGGATCTGTCGGGTGCCGCGTGCCGGGATCTCGATCACGCCGAGATCGCCGACGTCGAGTTCGGGCGGTGCGTCGACGTTGATCCGCACCCGGATCGGCAGGGACAGATCGTTGCGCACCACCAGCAGCAGCGGGCTGCGTTCGGACGCCAGCGTGTAGCGGCCACCGGGATCGAGCAGCGTGACGGAGTTGCGCATGCGCTGCAGGGTGGCGTCCACAGCGGTGATGCGTGCGGCGCGCTGCCCGCGCGCCTCGGCACGCAGTGCAGCAGACGCGGTGTCCGGGGTGCGGATCGCGCGCAGCAGATCCTCACGCAGTGGGGCCACATATCGTTCGGGGGTCGCGGCCACATCCGCCGAGCTCATCAACGATGCCTGCAGCTGGAAGGAGAGTTCGGCCTCGTCGTCGATCTGGGCGGCGACGTCGTCGGAGACGGCCATGCCCAGTTCGGCGAGCGGTCGACTGCCCGGCGGTTGGGTCAATCGGGCCGTGGTGGTGGTCGCGTCGAGGGCGCCACGGACATCGGCCAGTGGACTCGGGGTGGCGGCGCCCGACTCGAGCAGCAGCGTCGCGGTGGTGAACAGGGCGTCGGTGTCGTCGGCGGTCGGCGACCAGTACGTCGGCGGCATCACGAACTCGCTGCGTCCGGCGGTGGGCAGGTCGGCCGGGTCGGGCTGGGTGGGTGCGTCGATGGCCGGATATGCCACGGCGGCGACCGCCGCTTGCCGGCGCGCGGTGCCCGATTCACCGTCGAAGGACACCTCCTGGTCGGCCGGCGTGAGCGGTGGTGTCGTGGGGGTGTCGCCGAGACCGGCGAGGGCCGCGGTCAGCGGTGCCTCACTGGTCTGTACTGCCAGGTCACCCACTCGATAGCGGCCGGTGGGGTCCGCGCGCTCGGCGTCGACGCTGCTGGCGGAGGTCACCGCGGCGCCCACCGATGCGGAGGCGAGGACGTCGGCGCCGGTGTTGTCGATCGCGCCGAGCGCCGGCACGGTGATGCCCCGCACGCTGCGCACCCCGAGAACGGCGTCGACGACGTCTGCGGGCCCGGCCAGGGCGGCGTCGGTCAGCCCCGAATCGTTGATCCGCGACAGCGACGTGAGGTCGGCCTGCGCGAACGGCAATGCGACGACGCACATCCGGGAGGCCACGTCACGCAGTTCGGTCAGCCACTGCAGTGCGGCCGGCTGACCGGTGCCCGGGGTGGTCGGCGACGTGGGGTCCATCGGATCCGACGACACCGCATAACCCAGCGACATCGCGCGCACGGTCACCAGCAGGTCCGGGTCCACCGCCAGGCACATACTCTGCGCCAGCCGCGACGGCGCGTCCGGTGATGCAGCGCCTTCGGGTGGTGCGGCTTCTCCCGATGCCGAGGGCGGCGCGGCACCCGGAGCCGACGGTTCGGGCTCCGCCGGTTCAGCGACCGACGGTGTCGGTGTCGGCGACGTGGTGTCGGAAGCAGGCGCCGACGTCGCGCCGGCCGAGGATCCGGCCACCGACCGCGCGGCGTCGAGCAAGGTGTGCAGGCGCCCGCCGTCCGACAGGGAGCGGGCCATCTCCTCGCCGACCAGCCGGACCGGTTCGGTGCTGCCGCCCAACACACCCGGGGTGAGTTGGGGCGGCGCCGCCAGCGGCCACAGCATCGTGAGTTGTGCGGGGCTCGACAGATTCGCCGACACCGATCCGTCGGAGCCGAGATCGCTGTCGATGGTCGCGTCGTCGACGTCGGTGCTGGGATCGACGTACTGATCGGCTCGCGTGGCGTTGGGCGGCAGCGACAGTACCGGCAGCAGCGTGCGTGACTGGGCGAGCTTGGCTGCGTTGCCGTAGTCGGGGACGCCGTTGACGTTGACGTTGAGCGGAAACACTCCGGTTCGCTGGATGTTGAGCCCGTCGGTCGCAGACAGCTGGGTGGTGATGCTGAAGTCATCCGACTCGCCCGGCGCGAGTGCGTCGGTCACCGGGCGGAAGGCGGTGGCCGCGCTCACCGGCACCGGGGTCACCGCGAGGCTGCTGCGCAGCTCGTTGGCGTCGCTGATGGCATCGCCGCGCTCGAGGCGTATCGACAGGTCTTCCAGATCACGGTCGCCGACGTTGCGCACACTGCCGGACACCGTGACGTCGGCGCCGCCTCCACTGGTGACGATCGACGGGGTGATCTCGTCGATCGTCAGGCGCAGGAAGCCACCGGTCCCGTCGGCGTCGGTGGTGCCGGCCGTGTCGTCGGACACGGGCGCGGCGGTGGCGAACGTGGCCGGTCCGGCGCACAGCACCACGAGCGCCACGACAGCGAACACCACCGCGGATGCGCGCGTGGATCGACCGTGCGTGAATCGATGGAGAACAAGCGGCAGCGGGGGCGGTACCGGGTCAGGCATCGCCGGCCGGTGGACGCCGCGGCCGCCTGCGCCGTCGACGCGACCGCGCCGGGGGCAACGGCTCGTTGCGGCGCTGGTTGCGGGCAGCTGCGGCTCTCTCATAGGCGTTGGGTTCGGTGCGGATGCTCTCGGCCTCGGACTGGGCCAACCGGTTGGGGTCGGCGGCGAGATCGGCGATCACGCCGCGGGCCATCCGGGCCAGTCGCCGCTCGTCAGAGTACGTGAGCTTGCGGGGCAACTCCTCGAGCGGCACCCAGGCCACCTCGCTGACCTCATAGTCGGCGTCCGAGAGCTCTCCACCGATGCTGCGCAGCAGATAATGGTGCACCGTCTTGTGAATTCGACGTCCCTCGCTGACGAACCAGTAGTCGATCTTGCCCAGCGGTGCCACCACGGTGCCGCTGATGCCGGTTTCCTCCGCGACCTCGCGGATCGCCGTCTGCTCGGCCGTCTCGCCGGTCTCGATGTGCCCCTTGGGCAACGACCACATCATCCGTCCGCGACGGTCCATGCGGCCGATCAGCGCCGCACACAATTCCTCGGTCGGCAGGTCCAGATCGGAGATGACCAGCCCGCCCGCCGACGTCTCGCGGACCGTGCGCAGGCGCTCCTGGCCGCGTTCGGGTCCCTTGCCGCCGGTGCGGCGCCGGGTCTTCGACTTCGCGGTCGTCGAGGTCGTCGCCTCGGCGCCGGCGGAGGTGTGGGTCAGTCCGGTCTTGGTGATCTTGGCGGTCACCGCGACAAGGTCGGAGGGTTTCGGGGGAGACACCCGCGTGTGAGTCGGGCGCAACTCCTCCTCGACGTGGTCGGCCTTTCCGGACCGCTTCGGCATCTGCCCGGGATTGGGCGTGTCGCGTCGTTCGGCGGCCGGTGTCTCGTCGTGTCCGGCGTCGGCGGTGCTGGGAGGAGAAGGTCGTCGTCCGCGGCGCCGTCGTCCGCGCCGCCCGCGCCGAGTGGTTCCGCCCGAGTCGTCGGTTGCGGTCGATCCGGTGCCGGTCTGAACACCGCCGCCGCGGGAGTTCGCGCGTGCGAGGTCGGCAGGGGTCACCCGGTGTCCCGTTGAGGTGTCGGCCGATCGTGCCGAATCCTGATGTCCGGAATCACGCCGTCCGGTCCCGTTGGGACCACGCGAACCCGCCATGACGTCGTCGGAGACGTCAGAGGGGTCGGTGGACGGATCGGCGGACACGTCTCCGATGCTAGCCGCTGGCAACCTGGCGTTTGCCTGGATGGGCCGTGGCGCCGAGGGTGGTGTCGACACGGATGGGCGGCGGTTTGTGCCACGGTTCACCGCGAATCCGCCCGGTTCACCCGGAATCGGGTGGCAATACCGACCAGGGATGGGATGCGGACCCCGGCTGCGTCGACGGTAGGCTGATGTGCCGTGACCGACCCCGATCGCCGTACTCGTCTGCTGGCCGGCGCGGCCGTGTCGCTTCAGACGTTCTCGGATGTATTGGTTCCGCTCGGCACGCTGTTCGCCGATGCCGGCCACGAGCTGTATCTGGTCGGCGGGTCGGTGCGCGACGCCGTGCTGGGCCGGTTGGCCGGCGACCTGGATTTCACCACCGACGCGCGGCCCGAGCAGGTCACCGCGCTCCTGGCCGGCTGGGCGGACGCACAGTGGGACACCGGGATCGAATTCGGAACGGTCAGCGCGCGCAAAGGCGACGCGACCATCGAGATCACCACCTATCGTGCCGATTCCTATGATCGGGTGAGCCGAAACCCGCAGGTCGTCTTCGGTGATTCCCTGCGCGGGGACCTGGTGCGCCGCGACTTCACCATCAATGCGATGGCGGTGCGGATCGGCGCCGACGGTCCGGCCGAGTTCGTCGACCCCCTCGACGGCATGACCGCCCTGCTGGCAGGCGTGATCGACACACCGGCCACGCCACAGGAATCCTTCAACGACGACCCGCTGCGGATGCTGCGTGCCGTGCGTTTCGTCTCCCAACTGGGTTTCCGGGTGGCACCCCGGGTGTTCGAGGCGATCAGCGACATGTCGGAGCAGATCGAGCGCATCACCGCCGAGCGGGTGCGGGCCGAGCTGGACAAGTTGATCCTCGGCGAGCATCCGCTCGAGGCGATCGACGTGATGGTCGACGCCGGCTTGGCCGCTCGGGTGTTGCCCGAGGTACCGGGGATGAAGCTGACGATCGACGAGCATCACCAGCACAAGGACGTCTACCAGCATTCGCTGACGGTGCTGAAACAGGCGGTGGACCTCGAAGACGGCGATCCCGACCTGATCCTGCGCTGGGCGGCGCTACTGCACGACATCGGCAAACCTGCCACCCGTCGGCACGAACCGGGTGGCGGCGTCAGCTTCCATCATCATGAGGTGGTCGGCGCCAAGATGGTGCGCCGGCGGATGCGGGCGCTGAAGTATCCGAAGGCCGTCGTCGACGACGTGTCGCAGCTGGTGTTCCTGCATCTGCGGTTTCACGGCTACGGAGATGGCGCCTGGACCGACTCGGCGGTGCGCCGCTACGTCACCGACGCGGGACCGCTGCTGGATCGGCTGCACAAGTTGGTGCGCGCCGACTGCACGACGCGCAACAAACGCCGGGCGCGGCGGCTGCAGGAGAACTACGACCATCTCGAGCACCGGATCGCCGACCTGCAGGCAGCCGAGGATCTCGAGCGGGTGCGACCCGACATCGACGGCAACGCCATCATGCAACTGCTCGGACTGCCGCCCGGCCCCAAGGTCGGCCAGGCGTGGCGCTACCTGAAGGAACTGCGTCTCGACCGCGGTCCGCTGACCCGCGAGGAGGCCGAGGAGGCCCTGCGGGAATGGTGGGCATCGCAGGGCTGACGGTCGCTGTGTGGATCGAAGGTGTCCGATGGCCGGCCGAGCGCCGCGGCCCTGCTCACGACGGGGCGAACACGTTCGTCGAACCGGGCACAACCTCGAAGACTGCCGGTAACTCGCCGACGACGTCGCCGTCGATCGACACCAGCGCCGGCGGGTCGCTGTACAGCTCGATCTCCGCGCCCCGCATCGTGCGGACCATCGGATGGTCGACGTGGGTTCCGCCGAACACCTTCGGGAACACCCGTGCAACGGTGGCGCGGGCGAACCGCTCCGGATGATGGGCGAGCGTGAGGTCGAGCAGTCCGTCGGTCATGGACGCGCGCGGGGTGATGTGCATACCGCCGCCGTAGGACGTGGTGTTGCCGATGGCGGCGAACACCAGGTCATCGTCGATCGCGACGTCGTCGGCGCGCAGGTCGTAGTGGTAGGACGGCAAGCCGACGAGCTCGCGCAGCGCGGCCAGGGTGTAGCGGGCCTGGCCCTTGGGCCGGCGCATGTCGATGGCCCGGGCGGTCACCGACGCGTCGAACCCGGTCGCCGCGACGGTGACGAACAGTGCGGTACGACCGTCCGGGAAGGTGACCCGGCCGAGATCGATGCACCGCGTGTGGCCGGCCACGATGATGTCGACCGCGGCGATGACGTCGTCGCACGGAATGCCCAGATTGCGGGCCACGTCGTTGCCGGAGCCGGCCGGTACGATGCCCAACGGCTTGTCGGTGCCGAAGGCCGCCTCCACGGCGAGTCGGATGGTCCCGTCGCCGCCGACCACGATGATCCCGTCGGTGTCGCCACCGGCCGCCTTGCCGGCCTGCTCGGCGGCATCCTGGGCGTCGGCTCCGACGATGATCTCGGTGGCGATGCCGCACGCCGCGAACCGTGCGATCGCCGCTTCGGCGACGTCGCCGGCCGCACCGTGACGCGCGTGCGGATTGACCAGGAGGGTCACCTGACCGACCGACCTCCGGTCGGCGCTGTGGTGGTTCGGCTCGCCCGCCATAGGTTACGATGTTACACATCATGTCAATCTGTAAAGCGGATATCGGTGAGCAGGTCCTCGACGCCGCCCGGGCCTGCCTGGTCCGCAGCGGCGGACGCAAGGTGACACTTGCCGAGGTGGCGCGCGAAGCCGGCGTCAGCCGTCCCACCGTGTACCGACGTTGGCCGGATATGTCCGAGATCACGCGCGCATTGCTCACCCGTGAGGTGATGGGCATCGTCACGGCCGTCACCGACGTCACGCCGCTGCGCACGGCGGAGTTCGACGCGACCGTAGACCTGGTGGTGCGCATCGCGGCCGCCCTGCGCGACGACGAGCTGGTCGCGGCGCTGTGGCGGGCCCAGCGCGAATTCATGACGCCGTATGTCTTCGAGCGCCTCGGCACCAGCCAGCAGGGCGTACTCGCGATCCTCACCGACGCGATCGCCCACGGGCAGCAGCGAGGCCAGGTGCGCGACGGCGACCCGCAGAAGCTGGCGTCGATGGTGCTGCTGATCACCCAGTCGGCGATCCAGTCACGCGCGCTGGTGGAGTCGATTCTCGGTGACGACTGGAGTCGGGAACTGCATCACGCGCTGTCGTCTTACCTGCGCCCGACCCCTCTGGGTTCGTCTCCTCTGGGCCCGTCCGACGGCGAGCCGCCGACGATCAGCGGATGACCGGGCTCAACGCCGCCCAGCGGCACCGATGGCAGTCCGCGCTGGCCGACCAGGACCGCGCGCTCGACGTGCTCGTGGTCGGCGGTGGGATCACCGGCGCCGGAGTGGCCCTCGACGCCGCGAGTCGTGGACTGCGCGTCGCGCTGGTCGAGGCGCACGATCTGGCCCACGGCACATCGCGGTGGAGCAGCAAGTTGGTGCACGGGGGATTGCGGTATCTGGCCGGCGGCCATCTGCCGATCGCCTACGAGAGCGCGGTCGAGCGACACCATCTGATGACGACGATCGCGCCGCATCTGATCCGGCCGTTGGCGCAGGTCGTGCCCGATCTCGGTTCGCGCGCCACGTCGGCGATGATTCGTACCGGTGTGCAGGCCGGCGATGTGCTGCGCCGGGTTGCGCGCACCCCAGCACCTGTGTTGCCCCGTCCGCGCCGGCTGTCGGTGGCCGAGACGCTGGCGTTGTGCCCACAGACGACGCGGGCCGGACTGCGGGGTGCCGTGGCGCACTCCGACGGACAGCTCGTCGACGACGCCCGACTGGTGGTCGCGGTCGCGCGTACGGCTGCCGCTTTCGGTGCGATGATCTGCACGTATACCCGCGCCGACCACGTCACCGGCAACGGTGCCCGCCTGACCGACGCCTGCACGGGGGAGTCCTTCGACGTGGCTGCGCGCACCGTCGTCAACGCCACCGGTGTCTGGGCCGGCGAAGTGGATCCGGCAGTACGGATGCGGCCGAGCCGGGGCACGCATCTGATCTTCGACGCCGCCACCTTCGGGCACCCGGAAGGTGCGCTGACCGTGCCGGTGGCCGGCTCCATCTCACGGTTCGTGTTCGCCCTGCCCGAGCCGCTCGGACGGGTCTTCGTCGGCCTGACCGACGTCGCCGCCCCGGGCCCGATCCCCGACGTCCCGCAGGCGTCGCAGGCCGAGATCGACTACCTGCTCGAGTCCATCAACCCGGCGCTCGACCGGCCGGTGACCCGCTCCGACATCATCGGCACCTACTCCGGGCTCCGACCACTCGTCGATGTTGTCGGCGCGGAGAAGAATTCGAGTACAGGAAGCCTCGCCGACCTGTCGCGGCGTCACCGCATCCAGGTCAGTGACGACACGCTGGTGGGTGTGCTCGGCGGGAAACTCACCACCTACCGTCGCATGGCCCAGGATGCCGTTGATGCCGCAGTCGACGCCGGGGGACTGACCGCGGGCCGCTGCATCACGGCGACGACCCCGCTCATCGGTGCCGCCGCCGTCACAGCACCGCCGGAGCTGCCGGCATCGCTGATCAGTCGGTTCGGTTCCGAGGCGGCCAAGGTGGTGTCGTCAGCGCAGGTCGAGCATCCGTTGGATCCGATCGTCGACGACATCGACGTCACCCGCGCGGAGGTGGGGTTCGCGCTCACTCACGAGGGCGCACTCACCGTCGACGATGTCCTGCACCGGCGCACCCGCATCGGCCTGGTGGACGCCGACGCCGACCGTGCCCGTCCCGCGATCACCGAGCTCGTCGAGCAGGTTCGAGCTCAGTAACCCATCGTCCGCAGCGCGTCGGCCAGTTTGTCCAAGTCCTCGCGCTCGACGTCGAGGTGCGGGCTGACCCGCAACACCGACTGCTCGGTGGTCAGCGGGGCGCGCCAGGAGTCGGCGCAGGTGACCAGGATGCCCAGCGACAACAGTTTGGCCTGGGCGGCGGCCACGTCGGATGCCTGCCAGCCCGGCGGCGGCGCGAGGGTGGTGGTCGAGCACGGTTCGTCGACCGGCTCGAGCACCTCCCAGCTCCCGATGCCGTCGAGGCGTTCGCGGGTGGCCCGGCCGATCGCGGCGAGCTCGCGGAACACGCGCTGCTGCCCGATGGCCAGAACCTCCGACACCGCCATGCCCAGGCCGAGCCGTCCGGCCACGAATGCTTCGGAACTCTCGATCTCCACCGGACGCAACGCATCCTTGCGTACTGCGACGAATCCCACACCGCGCGGCCCGGTCAGCCATTTGCGGCTGGTGCCATAGACGACGTCGGCGCCGGTGACCGTCGGCACGTGGCCGGCGGTCTGTGCCATGTCGACCACCACGGGAACGCCTGCGGCATGGGCGATCTCGACGATCCGAGTGACGGGTTGCACGATGCCCGACATCGCCCCGATATGACAGATGTGGATGAAGTCGGGCTGCTCGAACTGCAGCATGTTCTCCAGCGCGTCGGTGTCGACGTGGCCGGCGATGTCGGCATCCGGCAGCGGCCGCACCGCGTAGCCGCGGCGTTCGAACTCCACGAGGTTCGGTCCGAACTCGTTCTTGGCCACCCACACGGTGCTCGAGATCGGCAGGTTCCAGTAGGTGAGCAGCGCGCGCAGGGCGGCGCGTGCGCTCTCCCGGAACGCGAGTTCGTCGGCGGTGTGTCCGATCAGCGACGCGAGATCGCGCTTGTCACGGGCGATCTCGTCGGCGCGATCGGCGGCGGCCACATAGGAGCCGCGTTCGCTCTCGCGCCACAGATGAGCCGAGATGGAGCCGATCACGGCGTTCGAGGATCGACCGGCAGCCGCGGAGTCGAGGTGGACGACTTCCGGGCGCAGGCGTGCACGTCGCCACTGCTCACCCAGTTCGCTCACGTACATGACTTCTGAACCTACCGGTGTTGGGGGATACTCGAACCGGGCACCCCTGGTCGCCGGCGAACCCGGGTGCGATGACTTCGGCGGGTGCCGCCACCACGTGGACTCCCGTCGTGGACGGAGGCCGGGTGGCCCTGATCGGTGTGGTCACCGGACTGATCGCGGCGACATTGGGTTCGGCCGCGGTTCTTCGTCAGCCGCCGTGGCAGCGCATGACCGTCCACACCGATCAGGTGCCTGGTCACCACGTGTGAGCTCATGCCGAGTTCGTTGACCCGTGGGCCCAGCGTCGTCCGCAGCACTTCCGGCTGATCCGCTACCCGATGGCGTGACACCGGGCGGGAACATAACCACCCGCCGGGGGCGTCTCATTCGCGAACACCACAACAACGTGCTGGCCCCAGTTGACCGGGACGGCATACCGGGGACGGGGCGATGCCACCGCCCTTCCCGCCGCGATCATTCACGCCGTATGAGGCCGAGAGGACAGATGATGACCTACTTCCCGCCTACACCGGCGCCACCGCGTGATCCGGCGATACTGCGCCGCCGGGCCTCGAGCGCACTCCTCGGCGCGACCCTGCTGTGGGTGCTGGTGGGTGTGATGATTCTCGGTGCGCTCGGCCGAGCGACCTCGGGACCGATCACACCTGCCCCGAGTTCGGGTGCTGAGGCCCTCGGCCGCCTCGTCGGCATGATCGGGTTTCCGATCGCGGCAGCGATTGGCGCCATCGCGCTGCATCGTCGCCGCAGACGCCTGTTGCGCCAAGCACGCGCGGTCGAGGCCGGCCACGGCGTTGTGTCCGTTGCGAACCACGGCCACTTCGTCCATGGATACCCCCCGCACTACCCCCCTCCGGGTTCTGCGCGTCCGTACTCTCCGCCTCCGAAGTACTCCGGGCCGCACCAGCGACGCTCCGACGGTCACTGACAGCCGGACGGCCTGCAGGCGAGCCACCGCTGGGCCAGAAGTCTGGTGCCGCACGGAACCACGAGTGCCCCCCGAGCGTCCAAACACCATGGACCCCATCGAGTACGTCTTCGGGACCGGTGACGGTGTCACCACAGCGTGGGTGTCGCCGCCCGACATCGACCTCTCCGGTGACGGCACGCTCGACGCGGTGGGTCTCGACTTCGACGGTGACGGCCGGCGCGACGATGCCATGTGGGACAGCGATGCCGATGGGATCGCAGACGTCGTCGCGCTCGACCGGGACGACGACGGCCGCGGCGACGAGTTCTATCGGGACGACGGATCAGGAGTGTGGGGCGAGACTGCTCAACGACCGACCGAGCTTGCGTCACCACCACCGGAACCGGAGGTGACGCCGGCGCCAGGCCGGGTGGCCGATCCGGCGCCGCACCGCGACGGTGAGCCGACCGACACCGACGACGCCGTGGTGGTCCGCTCAGCAGACCTCGACGGCGACGGCACCGCCGACATCGAACTCGTCGGCACTCGCCGCGCAGGCATTCCGGTGGCAGACCGGCTCTACGTCGACGCCGACGGCGACGGCCGTTTCGATCGTGTGCTGGTGGACTCCGACGGTGATGGCCGCGCCGACGTCAGCTTCGATGACCGGTCGCCTCGATTCGAAGCTCGGTGACGGTCGGTGGGTCGCGGAGCCCGATGTCAACTGTGATGACCGGTCGGCTGAATCGGATGGTCGGTAACGGCCAACGGCCCGTGGTGCGGTGGCGTGTGCACCAACCGCACCACCACCGCCCCGATCAGGTAGAGCACGACACCGAGGACCAACAGCCCGGCCGAGCGCCCGTCATCGGGGATCGCGACCGCGGCGATCGTCACCGCACCCACGTAGGCGATGTTGAACACCGCGTCTTGCACCGAGAACACCTGACCACGCACCATGTCGCCGATGTCCACCTGCATGGCGACATCGCCGCACAGTTTGGCGACCTGCCCGATCAATCCGAGTACGAACGCGCCGATGCAGAAGACCACCGGATGGAAGGTGAGCAGCGAGGCCTCCGCCACCGCGCCCACCAGCATGGCGGCAATCAGCGTGGGCCGTCGCCCGTAGCGTTCCACCGAATACGGCGTCACCACAGCGGCGAGGAAGGCGCCGCCTGCGGTGAATCCGGCGACCACCGACACGCCGGCCAGCCCGTCGCCGACGCCCGCTTGTTTGCTCAGCACCAGCAGCATCAGTGTGTTGATCCCGAAGACCAGCCGGTGGGCGCCGATCGCCGACAACGCGGCCGCCACGGTGCGCGAATGAGCGACCGCCCGGACCCCGTGTAGCAGGCCGACGGTGATGGCATGCACCGCCGAGCGCCCGGGGTCATCGGGCTCGTCGGGTCCGAGTTGCAGTCGACCGAACCCGTGCGCGAGGGTCGCCGCGATCAGCGCGATCACCACACCGCCGAGGGTGGTGAATGCACTGCCGGAATTGTCGGGCCCGAAGAAGATCCGCAGGACTGCAGCGATGCCCGCGCCGACCGCGAGCATGCCGGCTCCGAGGGTGGTGAACAGCGCGTTGGTCGCGACGATGACGTCGCGGTGCGCGACGTGTGGGAGCGACGCCGACAGGCCCGATGCGACGAACCGACTGGCGCCGGTGACCGCGAGCGCACCGAAGAGCACCACGGTGTCGCTCGCGCCGGTGGCGATGGCCAACGCTACGAGAGAGATGAGCCCGGCGCGAAGCACATTCGCGAACATCAGCACATTGCGTCGATCCCAATGGTCGAGCAGCGCCCCGGCGAACGGACCGATCAGCGAGTACGGCAGCAGCAGCACCGCGAGTCCGCCCGCCACGGCCAACGGATCGGCGTGTCGCTCCGGGTTGAACAGGATCGAGGCGAACAGCGCCGCTTGGAAGACACCGTCGGTGATCTGGCTGGTCAACCGCACCGCGAGCAGCCGCCCGAGCCCGGGCGAATGCCCCAGCGAGCGGATGAACCCCCGCAGACCGGGGGAGGTGTGCGGCGAGCCTGACGTCACTGATTCAGAGTACCGACCTCGACCGGTGAGCCATGCCATGATGGGTGGGTGGCCGGCGGCGACGACTCAGAGGATCCGACCCCCGAGTTCTACTCGGAGGGTGCTGCACCCGACATGCCCGCGGCCGGCCGAGTTCGGCCCGGGACGCTGTTGATCGCGTCGACCGATCTGATCGAACCGACCTTCGCGCGCACGGTCATCTACATCATGGAGCACAACGACGCCGGCAGCCTCGGTGTGGTGCTCAACCGGATGAGCCAGACGGCGGTGCACAATCTGCTGCCGCAGTGGACCGACCTGTCCGCGTCGCCGCGCGCGCTGTTCGTCGGCGGGCCGGTGAAACAGGACGCCGCCCTCTGTCTGGGGGTGGTGAAGTTGGGCGCCGACATCTCCGGGTACGAAGCGTTGCGGCCGGTGGACGGTCGGGTGGTGCTCGTCGACCTCGACGCCGACCCCACCGAACTCGCCGACGTCCTGGAAGGAGTCCGTGTGTTCGCCGGATACTCCGGCTGGGGTGAGGGCCAGCTCGACGCCGAATTGCAGCAGGACAGCTGGCTGCTGGCGTCCGCGCTGGCCGGTGATCTGCTGGTGCCGACGACCACCGACCTCTGGGGTTCGGTGCTGCGCCGCCAGCCTTGGCCGACGCCGCTGCTCGCGACGCACCCGATCGACATCGCGCGCAACTGATCAAAGCAGCCACCGCGATTCCAGTGACGCAGGGCACACTTCCTGCTACCTTTTGGTCGCTTGTTCAACTCGACCGGGGGTCAGCGGCGTGGGGGTTGCAGTCAGAAGTGTGCGGGTGGCTCGTGGGGTCGGGGTGCTCATCGTCGCGGTGACGATGCTGGTCCTGCCCGCAACCGCGGGGGCACAACCGTCTGCAACCGGTGGGGCGTCGGCCGCACGATGGGCCACGTCGCACGACGGTCCGCAGCCGTATGCCGGGGTGTCGGTGAGCTGGGATGTGCCGATCCGGATGAGTGACGGGACGGTGCTGCGCGCAAACGTCTACCGCCCAGCCGACAAGTCGGGTCGGGCGACGTCGCAACGCCACCCGGTCGTCGTCAACATGACCCCGTACACCAAGCTCATCACCGCCGTTGGTACGGCAGTCACGCAGCACCCGGTGCTCGGTCCGTTCCTGACGCAGTTGGTGGACGGCGTCAGTCAGAGCGCGGCGCCGATCCGCGACATCGCCGACGTCTCGCAGCTGACCAATACCCTGCGCGATGGTGGTGCGCGCACGTTCCTGGTCGACGAGGATCTGGTACGCAGCGGTTACACCCAGGTCGTCGTCGATGTCCGTGGAACCGGGTTCTCCCAGGGCCGATGGGATGTGTTCCAGAGCCGCGAACAGGCCGACACCGTCGAGGTCATCGACTGGGCTGCCAAGCAGCGGTTCTCCAACGGCAAGGTCGGCATGTCCGGGGTCTCCTATTCGGCGATCAACCAGATTCAGGCGGCCAACAAGAACCCGGCTGCGCTCAAGGCGATTTTCCCCGTGGAGCCGGGCGGCGACCTCATCCGCGACATCGTCGCCCCGGGTGGTGCGCTCGGCGTCGGCTTCCTGCCGATGTGGCTGACCCTGGTGAACAGCACCAAGATGGTGCCCAACGTCGCGTCGATGCTCGACGGCACCTTCGACTGGACGTGGTTGGCCGACCGCATCTCCGATCCGTTCACTTTCTACCCGGAGCTGTTCGCAGCGCTGCTCACCCCCGACATCCCGTCGGTTCCACCGCAGCTCGACGAGCTCCTCACCACCAACTCGGAGCCACGCACGTCGTGGCTCGACCATGCCGAGCGCATCACCACGCCGACGTTCATCTACGGCGGCTGGTTCGACCTGTTCACCAACAGCGAGGTGCGGATGTATAACAAGATCCCGCTCGCGCCGGGCCGCAAACAGCTCATCATGGGCGACGGTTATCACCTGACCATCGGTGGCGGCCAGCAGGGTCGCGCAGGCACCCCACCGCGCCTGGACGTCCTGCAGAAGGCGTGGTTCGACAAGTGGCTCAAAGGAATTGACAACGGCATCGACCGCTACGGACCGGTCAACCTCAAACAGGTCGGCGACTCGTGGATGACCGCCCAGCAGTTCCCGCGCGCCGGCATGACCCGACAACGGCTCTACCTCGGAGATCGCCGCAGCGGCACCGCACCGCATGCGGTCCGCGACGGCAGCCTCACCACCGCGCCGACCGGCTCGCGAGGCCGGCTGACGATCTCACCCGGTGTGCTGACGTTGTGCTCTCGTGACTCCGCACAGCAGACGGCCGGCGCCACAGCCCTCTTCCCGTGGTGCGCCGAAGACGCACGGATCTCCGAACGCAACGCGCTCACCTTCACCAGCGCCCCGGTGCGGACCACCCGCAGCGTGTCCGGCTACGCAAACGTGCGGGTGAACGCGGTGATGGATGCGACCGACGGGTACTGGACGGCCACCCTCAACGATGTGGCGCCCGACGGTACGTCGAAAGTGATCAGTTCCGGTCAGGTGGTGGCGTCGTTGCGGGGCTACGACCGGGGGCAGTCGCAGTTCGCGTCCAACGGCGATGTGACCGACCCGTTCTACACCTTGACCCTGGATTCGCGGGAGCGAGTCCGACCCGGCCGTCCGGTCACCATCGACATCGGGTTGCTGCCCACGGAGGCATCGATCAAGGCCGGTCACCGGCTGCGGGTCGACGTGTTCGCGATGAACCTGCCGCGTGGATTGCCGCTACGGCCGTTGCTGAACGAGTCACAGCTGAAGCCGCAACACATTCAGCTCGATCCGCGGCGGCCGAGTTTCGTGAATCTGCCGGTCTCGCAAGCGATCGGGTAGCCGCTGCGCTACTCGTCGCGGTGATTGTCCGGATACGCCGTGACGGCCAGGAAGCGGATCGGCAGCCGGACCAGATCATGCGGCCCGTGGATGCCCTCCCCGTCGAGGAGCAGACAGTCACCCGGCCGCAGCGTGTACTCGGCGTTGCCGTGCCCGTAGACCATGACGCCCTCGAGCATGTACAGCATCTCGGTGCCGGGGTGTTGAAAACGGGGAAACACCTCGCTGTCGTCGGTCAGGGTGACCAACACGGGTTCGAGTCGCTTGTGCTGCCCGCGCAGACCGCCGAGCAGTTCGTAGTGATGGCCGACGCGGGTGCCGCGGCCCACGATCACCGCGCCCTTGCCCGCTTCGGTGTAGATCGCCTCGCGCTCGACGTCGGCGCCCCGGAACAGCGAGGTCACCGGGACGTCGAGTCCGGCGGCGAGACGCGCAAGAGTCGAGAGACTGCACGAGGTCTGGGCGTTCTCGATCTTGGAGAGCATGGCCTTGGAGATGCCGACCTTGGCAGCCATGTCCGCGACCGACATCCCGGCATTGCGGCGCAGCATCCGGACCTGATGCGCGATCGCGGCCTCCAGGTCGCCGCCGGTCGGAGCGTCCCCGTCGACCTCTCGATGCACGGGCGCGGGGTCGCCGGTGTCCCGGATCGTCTTCGTGGAGTCGGCAGCCATCTGGCCAGTGTAGCTAGTTTCTGTTTCCTCGCAGTAGACGAAACGCCGAGCGTCCTCTACTACGAAACGGTCGCCGCGTCTGCCTCGCGACCGTAGCGGGTGGCCAGCCATGAGCAGAGGATCAGCTGGATCTGGTGGAAGATCATCAGCGGGAGCACGATGAGGCCGACCGTCGAACCGGCGAACAGCACCGTCGCCATCGGCAGACCGGTGGCGAGACTCTTCTTGGTGCCACAGAACTGGATGGCGATCACGTCTTCGCGGGAGAATCCGAGGCGTTGCGGCACCCATCGGGTCACCACCAGCATCACCAGCACCAGGATCAGTGAGATCACCGCGACGGCCACCAGCTGCCCGGCGTCGACGATCGACCAGATGCCCTCCCGGACGCCCTCGCTGAACGCCACGTAGACCACCAGCACGATGGTGCCGCGATCGGCGAGTTTGGTGATCTTGGCGTGCCGGGCGAAGAACGGGCCCACCCACGGACGGGCGATCTGTCCGACGATGAACGGCAGCAGGATCTGACCCAGGATCTTCAGCACCGAGGTGCCGTCGATCGTGACGTCGCCGTCGGTGGTCATCAGCAACACCACCAGCAACGGGGTCAGCACCACACCCAGGATGTTCGACGCCGACGCGCTGACGATGGCCCCCGGCACATTGCCGCGGGCGATGGAGGTGAATGCGATCGACGACTGCACCGTGGACGGCACCAGGCACAGGAACAGCAGGCCCGCGTACAGGTCGTCGCCGACGATCGGCTCGACGAGCGGACCTATGGCCAGGCCCACGAGCGGGAACACCACAAAGGTGAACGCGAGGATGGTGAGGTGCAGGCGCCAGTGCTTGAGGCCGTCGAGGGCCTCCCGCGGATGCAGTCGGGTGCCGTAGAGAAAGAACAGCGCCGCGATCGCCACCACGACCACCCAGTCGAGGACCTCGGCGGCGTCGCCCTTCGCCGGAAGCAGTGCGGCGACGATGACGGCGCCGAGGATCGCGAGGATGAAGCCGTCGACGGGGGAGCGGTTGAACCAGTCGCGTGCGACGCGCAGGGGTGCTGCCACGCGAGTCAGGCCTGCGCGGACTCGTTCGAGCAGACTCCCCGCAGGCTGCAGGCGCCACAACTCGACGTGCCGCAGTCGTCGGCCGGGTTGTCCTCGGGCACGGCGGCCGCAGCGCGCACGCCGTAGGCACTGACGATGCCGACGACGAACAGGGCGGCGACCACTCCGATGACCGCGAACACCAACGCCCAGTAGCCACTCACTCCGAGGGTGAGGGTCCCGGCGAGCACGAGGATGCCCGCGGCGGCCAACTCACCCGGCGCAGCCACCCGGTTCGCGACGGCAAACGCCTCGTCGGAGCGCATGGTGGCATCGGCACGGACACCCACCCACCGATTGCGTCGCAGCCGGCCGGTGATGGCCAGAGCGCCCACCACGAGCCACATCGCGGCCAGCGCAAAGACGATGACGGCAGCGACAACAAGCAGGACGTTCACAGCGACAACCATACGACTGACGGTCGTAGCAGCACGAATCGTCGTCTGTGCACCCGCCGACCATCGGTTCGCCCGGGCGGCGTCGTCGAGAAGGCGGGACGCAGTATGCGCGACGATCCACTCCCCACGACAGCCCACCGCCGGGGACGATTTACGCTGGTCGGGTGACTTCAGCTGATTCTGCCCGCACCGCATCGACGGCCCCGGAGGCGAATGTGCCCGGCCACCGGTACACCGCGGAGCTCGCCGGTGAGATCGAAGCCCGGTGGCAGCGCACCTGGGCGGACCAGCACGCCTACGAGGCACCCAACCCGGTGGGGCCGCTGGCCGGTGACCTCAGCACCGTCGGCGGCGCCGCACCCGACGCCCCGGACAAGATGTTCATCCAGGACATGTTCCCGTACCCGTCGGGTGCGGGCCTGCACGTCGGGCACCCGCTGGGTTTCATCGCCAGCGACGTCTTCGCCCGCTATCAGAGGATGACGGGCAAGAACGTGCTGCACACGATGGGCTTCGACTCGTTCGGATTGCCCGCCGAGCAGTACGCGGTGCAGACCGGTACCCATCCGCGGACCACCACCGAGGCCAACATCGAGCGGTACCTGGGTCAGATTCGTCGCCTGGGACTCGGCCACGACGAACGGCGCCGGGTGGCCACCACCGATGTCGACTTCTACCGCTGGACGCAGTGGATCTTCCTGCAGATCTACAACGCCTGGTACGACGTCGACCAGAGCAAGGCGCGGCGCATCGACGAACTGATCGCCGAGTTCGATTCCGGTGCCCGCACGGTGGGTGACGGCCGCGAGTGGGCGACATTGTCGGCCGCCGAGCGGACCGAGGTCATCGACTCCTACCGGCTCGTCTACCAGAGTGACTCGCTGGTCAACTGGTGCCCCGGGCTGGGCACGGTGCTGGCCAACGAAGAGGTCACCGCCGACGGCCGCAGCGACCGCGGCAACTACCCGGTGTTCCGTAAGCACTTGCGGCAGTGGATGATGCGGATCACCGCGTACTCCGACCGACTGCTCGACGACCTGGAACTGCTGGACTGGCCCGACAAGGTCAAGACCATGCAGCGCAACTGGATCGGACGCTCGCGCGGTGCCCAGGTCCGGTTCGCGAGCGGACCGCACGCCATCGAGGTGTTTACCACCCGTCCCGACACCCTGTTCGGCGCCACCTACATGGTGCTCGCGCCGGAGCATCCGCTCGTCGACGCGCTGACCGCCGAGGGGTGGCCCGCCGATACCGACGAGCGCTGGACCGGCGACGCTGCCGACCCGGCTGCGGCGATCAAGGGCTACCGCGCCGCGATCGCGGCCAAATCTGATCTGGAGCGTCAGGAGAACAAGGAGAAGACCGGTGTGTTCACCGGCTCCTTCGCCACGAACCCGGTGAATGGGCAGCGGATCCCGGTGTTCATCGCCGATTACGTGCTGATGGGCTACGGGACCGGCGCCATCATGGCCGTGCCGGGCCACGACGCGCGTGACCACGAGTTCGCGTCTGCTTTCGGGCTGCCGATTCGCGAGGTCATCGGCTCCGAGCAGGGCGTGGAGTCCGAGGCCTATACCGGCGACGGACCGCTGGTGAACTCCGACTACCTGAACGGGCTGTCGGTGGAGGATGCCAAGGCGGCCATCGTCGAGCGTCTGGAGGCCGAGGGCGCCGGTACCGGGAAGATCCAGTACAAGCTGCGCGACTGGCTGTTTGCCCGCCAGCGCTACTGGGGCGAACCGTTCCCCATCGTCTACGACGCCGATGGCGTGGCCCATCCACTGCCGGAATCGATGCTGCCGGTGGAGCTCCCGGAGGTCGACGACTACGCGCCGGTCTCCTTCGATCCCGAGGACGCCGACAGCGAGCCGTCGCCGCCGTTGGCCAAGGCGACCGACTGGATGACCGTCGAACTCGATCTCGGCGACGGTTTGCAGACCTACACCCGTGACGCCAACGTGATGCCGCAGTGGGCCGGCAGCTCCTGGTATCAGCTGCGCTACATCGACCCGACCAACGAAGAGACGCTGTGCGCCAAGGAGAATGAGGCCTACTGGATGGGCCCGCGCCCACAGCTGCACGGGCCCGACGATCCGGGCGGGCTCGACCTCTACATCGGCGGCGTCGAACATGCCGTGCTGCACCTGCTGTATTCGCGGTTCTGGCACAAGGTGTTGTTCGACCTCGGCTTCGTCACCAGTCGGGAGCCGTACCGGAAGCTGTTCAACCAGGGCATGATCCAGGCCTTCGCTTATACCGACTCGCGTGGACTCTACGTTCCCGCCGAGGAGGTGGAGGAACGCGACGGCGCCTTCTTCTACAACGGCGAGAAGGTCAACCAGGAATACGGAAAGATGGGCAAGTCGCTCAAGAATTCCGTTGCACCCGACGACATCTGCCGCGACTACGGTGCCGACACACTGCGCGTGTACGAGATGTTCATGGGTCCGCTGGATCAGTCACGTCCGTGGGCGACCAAGGACGTCGTCGGATCGCAGCGCTTCCTGCAACGCATCTGGCGCCTGGTGGTCGACGAGGAAACAGGTGGACTGCGCTGCAGTGACGCCGAACCCGACGACGACACGATCCGGTTGCTGCACAAGACGATCGCCGGTGTGCGCGAGGATTACGCCGAACTGCGCAACAACACCGCGGTCGCGAAGCTGACGGTGCTGACCAACCATCTGACCAAGAACTTCGAGAAGACCGGCGCGCCACGTGCGGTGGTGGAGCCGCTGGTGATCATGTTGGCGCCGCTGGCTCCGCACCTCGCCGAGGAACTCTGGCATCGGCTCGGCCACGACGGGTTGCTGGCGCGGGGTCCGTTCCCCGATCCAGATCCTCAGTGGTTGGTCGAGGACACCATCGAGATCCCCATTCAGGTGAAGGGCAAGGTGCGCAGCCGCATCACCGTCGCCACCGACGCCGACGAAGCGACCGTGCGGGCCGCCGCCCTGGCCGACGAGAAGATCGCCCCGCTGCTCGACGGTGAGCCCCGCAAGGTGATCGTCGTGCCGGGCCGGATGGTGAACGTCGTCCCGTAGTCGCTGCCCGGCCGGCTCACGTCCAACCGCGCACCCATCGCGCTCGCGCGCACGTCGCGACATGCGCGCGAGCGTGGCCGTTGCGCGGTTGCTGTCCTCGCTCAGGCGGCGGAGAGGCTGAGGCGGGTGAGCCAGTCCCGGATCAGTCCGACGACTCGCCCCTGCTCGAGGTCTTTCCAGGTCCAGCGGATCACCATGATCCCCATCTTCCGCAGCTTGTCCTCCCGCTCCTTCTCTCGCTTCATCGCGTCGAAGGGGGTCTCGCCGGGCTTGAGGTGTTTCCGGTACTTCACGTCTCCGTCGAACTCCCCGACGAGGAGTCCGCCCCAGTCGTAGTCGGTTCGCGCGACCAGCTTTCCATTCGCGTCACGGAACTCATGCTGCAGGCGCGGGATCGGCAGTCCGGCTTCGATCATCTGCGCGCGTCCCTATGACTCGCCGGGGTTCTCCGCAGCCCGGCGGCGTGATGCAGTGCCCGCCGTGCCAGGGCGATGCCGGGACGTCGACGCCGCAGCATGACCGACATCGCCTCGCGGTCGGCGCCCAGGCGAAGCGCGGCATCGAATACGGCGAGCGCACCGGCGAAACCCATGGACGTGGTGCATGCGATGTTGACGGCGGTGCGTTCGAGTGAGGTGACCCGGATGCCGTCGACGAGTACGACCTCTGTTGGTTTGAGTTCGCCGACATGTGCGTGCCGTGTCGCGCTGCGGTGACCGCCCGACTTCGAACCGGTCGTGACGTGGACGCGGCGCAGGTTCGGCTTCAGCATGGGTAGATCGTGGACGGTGGCCGCGGTCTGTCGGCCGCCGTATTGGGACTGGCGAGGGATTGTCGCCAGCGGTGGTTGCCCGGGGACACCTCGGTCGCCTTATTGGGTGTCTGGCCGCGCAGATCGGGCATCTGATGGCGCTGCGGGGCGGTGCGTGCTACTTCGGGGGCAGCTTGCGCGCGTAGTCGGAGCCGAGGGTGACCCAGCGCTGCAGCTGACGTTCGGTGCGGATGCCCTCGTCGGAGACGCGCAGCCATCCGCGTGCCTCGCGGCCGGACATGACCATGGGCTCGGTGTGGTCGAACTCCAGCAGACCCTGGGTCTGCTCGGGCGGGACGCGCACCATGATGCCGCCCTGGCCGCTGGCGGCCAGGGCCATGTTGCCGTTGATCAGGAAAGCGAGGCCACCGAACATCGACCGCTCGTCGACCCCGCATTCGGTCGAGAGCATCCCGCGGATGCGATAAGCGAGATCGAGGTCGTATGCCACGCGTAAGAGCCTAAGTCCTCAATGAGGGTTGCAAAAGAACCGCGCGGGGTTGGAAATGAACTTACTCCCCAGTAAGATGTGCGCATGGCGATCAACCTGGAGCTCCCGAAGAAGTTCGATTCGACGGTCGAGCGCACCCATCTGGCGGCGGAGCACATCTTCCGTCCGATCTCCCGCAGGTACGACAAGGCCGAACACGAGTACCCGGCCGAGCTCGATGATCTGGGCAAACTCGCCAAACAGTCGCGGGCGCAGGAGCGGGAATCCGACGGGGAGGCGACGTCAGCAGAGGCCGATGGCCCGTCGGCGAACGGCCCCAACATGCGCGCCCTGATCTCCGCTCGCGAGATGAGCTGGGGCGACGTCGGCCTGCTGCTGTCGATCCCGGGCCAGGGACTCGGCAACGCCGCGATCGCCGCGGTCGCCACCGAGGAACAGCTCGAGAAGTTCTCCGGGGTGTGGGCCGCGATGGCCATCACCGAACCCAGCTTCGGTTCGGATTCGGCCGCGGTGTCGACGACGGCCACCCGCGACGGCGACGACTACCTGATCAACGGCGAGAAGATCTTCGTGACCGCCGGTTCCCGCGCCGACCACGTGGTGGTGTGGGCGACGATCGACAAAAGCGCCGGCCGTGCCGCCATCAAAAGCTTCGTCGTCCCGGTGACCACCGATGGGGTGACCGTCGCCCGCCTCGAGCACAAGCTCGGCATCAAGTCGTCGGACACCGCCGTGATCCGCTTCGAGAATGCCCGCGTGCCCGCCGAGAACCTGCTCGGATCGCCTGAGGTGGACACCAAGAAGGCGTTCGGCGGGGTGATGCAGACCTTCGACAACACGCGTCCCGTCGTCGCCGCGATGGCGATCGGTCTGGGACGTGCCGCGCTCGAAGAACTGCGACGCATGCTGGAGGAAGCGGGCCGCGAGATCGACTACGACGCACCGGCAGCCTCCCAGCATGCATCGGTGTGCGAGTTCATCCGCCTCGAATCCGACTGGGAGGCATCGTGGTTGCACACGCTGCGCGCCGCCTGGATGGCCGACAACTCCCAGCCGAACTCGGCCGAGGCCTCGATGTCGAAGGCCAAGGCCGGTCGCACCGTCACCGACATCACCAACAAGGCGGTGGAAGTTGCTGCCACCGCAGGATTTTCGGAGACCATGCTGCTGGAGAAGTGGGCGCGCGACTCGAAGATCCTGGACATCTTCGAGGGCACGCAGCAGATCCAGCAGCTGATCATTGCGCGGCGGGTGCTGGGGAAATCGAGCGCGGATCTGAAGTAACCGCCGGTAGAGCCACGGTGGTTGATCGGTCGGAGTCCCGACGCTGACTCAGGACGGGTCGAGGACGAAGACGGGTTTGTGCCCGGCGTCGGGTCCGGTGAGGATCTCGGGGAGCTGTTCCCACTCGTAGATGCCGCTGGTGACCAATTCGGGATGCAGGGTGCCATCGGCGACGGCTTCCAGAGTCGGTGTCATGTTGGGCCGTGCCATGCCCTTGCCGTTGTGGAAGTTCACGCCGCGTTGATAGAGGGTCAACATGGGGAGTGAGACGTCGTCGAAGTAGATGCCGACGCTGTTGACCGTGCCTTCGGGGACCACTGAGAGCAGTGCTTTGCGCAGCTTGGTGGGATCGCAGGTGGCGTCCACGGCGACGTGAAAGTCTTTGTCGCGCTTGCCGTTGATGTCGTGTACCTCGGCGCCGAGCTTCTCGGCGACCGCCATCCGCACCGGGTCGTCGTCGTAGTAGACGGTGTGCGCCTCGGCGCAGTGGACGGCGACATCGACCGTATACAGGCCGATCGATCCGGTACCACCGAAGACCGCGACCTTGGGATCGGTGATCCCTTCGACGGCCGGCATCACCGTTTCCCAGCCGAGTGCGAAGTTGTCGCCGATGGAGGCGAGGTGGACCGGGTCGACGCCGTCGGGGAGTTTCGCGAGGTTGTAGTCGGCGAACGGCACCCGGACGAGTTCGTCGAAGGTCCCGCCCCACTGGCCGTTCACCGGCAGGCCGTACTGCGCATCGCCGTGCACGAGGCAGCGGGCCGGATGCCCGGTGGAGCACTGGGCGCAGGTGCCGCAGGCAATGTGCCATGCGACTCCGACCTTGTCTCCGACGGAAACCGCCGTGCACTCGTCACCCACCGCGACCACCGCCCCGACGCATTCGTGCCCGAGCGGGAAGGGCCCGAAGGGCGAGAACGGGGTCTTGTCGGCGATCACGTGGTGGTCGAGATCGCAGGTGGTCGACGCGATCGGGCGCACAAGCGCGTCAGTGGGATCGACGAGCACCGGCTCGTCGACCTCATCGAATCGCAACTCACCGGGCCTGACGAACATCAGGCTTCTCATCAGGCTTCTCCTGTTCGGGGGTCGGTTGTCAGGCGAACACGGCAACGGTTTGGGTGGCGGTCATCAGGGGCCCTTTATAACGACCGTCATAACACCGGGCACGCTACGCTAGAACGACTGTCATAGGCAAGAGGGAGTGAAACGATGGCCAAGTCGACGGCTCGGGACCAATTGGTTGCGGGCGCGGCCGACATGCTCGGGCGGCGTGGGTTGCGCGCGACCAGCGTCCGCGAACTCGCGAAACACTCGGGGGCCCCGCTGGGTTCGACGTACCACTACTTCCCGGGCGGCAAGTCCCAGCTGGCGGTCGAGGCCGTGGAGTTCGCCGATGCGTTGACGATTCGGGTGCTCGCACGAGAACTCGACTCGTCCGGACCTGTCGCCGGCCTACGCAGCTTCGTAGAGATGTGGCGCGACGTCGTGGTCACCAGCGACTTTCGTGCGGGCTGTCCCGTGTTGGCCGTATCCGTGGAGGAACCCGGCGAGGACGACGCCCCGCTGCGCGCAGCGGAGCTCGCTTTCGAACACTGGACGGACATGCTCGCCGAGTCGCTACGGGCACACGGGGCGAGCGATGCGGATGCCGTGCAGACAGCGACCCTCATCGTTGCCGCCATCGAGGGCACGGTGGCGATGTGTCGGGCCCAGCGGAGCATCGCCGCGTTGGATCGGACAGCGGACGCGCTGGAGCGTGTGGTGCGCGCCGTCATCGACTGAGCGTGGCCGGCTGTTTCACGGATCTTGCTCAGTCGCGCTCGACCTCGTAGCGCAACAGTACGATTCCGCCCGGAAAGGTACGGTTCTCTACCAGCCGCAGGGAAATCCAGGACGGTAGCGTCGGGAAGAACGGGAGTCCGCCGCCGACAGCGGTGGGAGCAACCACCAGGCGGAACTCGTCGACCAGCCCGGCCCGGATGATCGGCGCGGCCAGGGTCGCGCCGGCCACCTCCATTTGGCCGTCGGTCTCGGCTTTCAACTTGGTCGCCACCTCGACCGGGTCGCCGCGTTCGAGGCGGGAGTTCCAGTCGACCGACTCCAGTGTGTTCGAAAAGACGACCTTGGGCATGTCACGCCACACCTGGGCGAAGTCGGTGGTGATCGGGCCGGCGTCCGGGTCCTGGTCGGCGGTCGGCCAGTACGCGGACATCAGTTCGTAGAGCCGCCGCCCGTACAGCGACAGCGCGGTTTCCCGCTCGAAGTCATTCCAGTACTGATGCAGTTCGTCGCTGGGTTCGGACCAGTCGATGCTGCCTTGTGCGTCGGCGATGTAGCCGTCCACCGAAACGGTGAAGCCATAGATGAGTGTGCCCATGGGAGTAAGACTGCACCGGATCGCAGAACTCATCGGGGCTTCACCCGAACCGCTGCGCCAACCACCCCCCGATCTCCGCCGCCGCCAGGCTCGCCCCGGTCGGCGCGCCCTTCCGTATGGGTCCACCGAAGTGGGTTCCCTCGACGCGGACGTGGGTGACATCATCCGCGCCGAGGGCGTTCACCATCTCCACCGCATCCTCGGGGAAGCAGGCCTGATCGCCGGTCAGTTCGACGAACAGGGTCGGTACCCGCACCCCGGGTGCGCAGCGGAGAAAACCTGCGTTGCTGGACAGGCCCGACCACGTCGAGAGCCACGCCTCGGGTGTGGCGAGTCGGCCGAAGCCGACGAGTCCGTAGTCGGTGAGGTCGGGGCGACGGCCGAACAGCGACCCGTACGGGCGGTCGTTCGGATTCAGCGAGAGGTCGACGAAACGGAGGTCTGCGTCGGTGCGGTAGACGGTCATCACCCGCGGCGCCAACGCCGCACGACGATCGGCCGGGTCGCCGGAGACCGTGAAGTGCGCACGTGCGCGGCCGGATTCGGCGACGAAGTCGCGAGCGACGGCGTCGATGCGCGCCACCCGGTCCCGCTGTGCGGTGCGGTAGCGTTCGATGAACTCCGCAGAGTAGGAGGACGATTCGGGTGGTTCGGCGAACCCGTTGGCTGGGTCGAACGGGTTGAGTGACGGGTCCACACTCAGTGGGTCGTTCTCGTCGCTCACCGACGGGTCGATGAGCCTCAGCAGCAGCTGTCCCTGGCCGGGATGCGGGGCCAGGAAGATCGCGCCGTCGGGAACGGGCATGTCGGCACCGGCGAGGTCGATCGGACGTCCGGCCGGTGTGGCCGCCAGACGATTATCCGGGGCGAGTCCCGCCTGTTCGTGATAGAAGGCGAACAGCGCACCACCTCCTGAGTGTCCCAGCGTCAGAACCGAGCCGAAGCCATTGTCGCGCAGAAAGACCTGACCTGCCGCGGCATCGAGTAGTGCCTGCTCATGGACGAGGTTCAAGTCGTTGTTCACCGACCGCGTGCCCTGCGTCCACACCGCGAAGCCGCGCGCGAGCAGCTCTGGCACCAGCACGTGATGGGTGAGGTCCTGACGGGGATGCATCAGCGCGATCACCGTCGACGCGCCGGGAACCGTGCGCAGCACCCCGGTGACCTTCGCGCCGTCGGCCGTCGACAGCTCGTGCACCGACGTCGTCGTGTTCGCGGGCTGCTCGGCGGACTCGATGTAGCGGCCCGCGCCGATCCCACTCGTTGCGGGCGGTGTCGAGACGATCATCGGCCGGACACCACGCTCGGTTCGACCCGCAGGGCGTCCTTGTCCCACTGGGTGATCCGCGAATCGAGCAGACCGGCGACGCTGCTGTACCAGACCGCATGCCGACATCCGGTCGCACGACGGTCCACGACGATGGCGTCATCGGCGGTGATGCGGAAATACGGTCCGAGGTGCTCGACGGTCACGTCCGGGTCTTCGCCGGCCACCGCGGCAACGGGCTTGTTCTCAGGTACGTCCAGAATGAACAGGGTGGTCATCGAACCGACACCGCCTCGCGCTCGGTGTGCTCCTCTTGCCAGGTCGCTGCGCGTTCGACGATCTTCTCCGCCTTGCGGGCCAGCAGCGCGGCCATGCTCGGATTCGGTTGCGATACCACGTCGATCAGGGCGTCGATGGTGAGATTGGCGTCGAGGTCCTCCTGCGGGGTCACCGGCCGCATCGCCCGGGTGACCTCGATCATGTAGCCGTTCGGGTCGTGGGTGTAGATCGATTCGATGGTCTCGTGTTGGATCTGCATCTCCACCGGCCACTCGCTGCCGTCGAGGCGGCGGCGATATTCCAGCAGGTCCTCCTCGCTGTCGACGTGAATCGCCAAGTGCCGGGACCGGATGAACCAGATCGGCACGTCCTCGGCGAACCGCGAATACGAATCACCCTGCGGTCCACCGTCGAACGGTTCGAGACCGAAGTAGTAGAAGAACGCGAGTCGGTCGTCGTTGCCGATGTCGAAGAAGAAGTGGATGAAGTCGGGGTGTTTGTCCGGTCCCCAACCGGCGGCACAGATCGAGTGGACCACCGGGAAGCCCAGGACGTCACGGTAGAACCGCACCGTCGCGGCCGGATCGAAGGTCGGGTAGGCGACGTGGTCGACGCCACGCACCTTATGGACGAGTTCGCTCATCATTACTCCTTGGGTTGAGCGGGAATGGTTCAGGCGGGTACGGACGCCAGGTCGGTGCGCAGCAGACTGCCGGCTCCGTCGATCGAGGCGGACAGGCCCAGGCCGCGCAGAATGCTGTAGGCACCGGCGGTGGCCGCCGACAGCACCGGGATGCCGAACTCGCGTTCCGCATCGTCGATCAGGGGGAGCGACGGCATCTGCACACAGCACGACAGCACCAGTGCGTCGACGTCGGTGAGGTCGAGCGAGCGGGCCGCGTCCATCACCCGGTCGCCGGGAATGCAGCCGACCTCGGCGTTGTCGGCGACCTCCAGGGCCCGCCAGTCGACGACGGTGAAGTCCTCGGCCTCCAGATAGGCGACAACCTTCTCGGCGAGTGGCCGCATGTACGGCGTGACGATCGCGATCCGCTTCGCATCCATTGCCCGCAGCGCCTCCACCAGGGCGCCGGCGCTGGAGCGGATGATCGCGTCGGAGCCGCCGGTGGCGAGTTGTTCGGCGACGGCACCTTCGACGCGTTGATGCTCGCCGGGTCCGCCGACCATGAGTGCCACGAGACACGCGTAGAGGATCGCGTCGGGCGACGCGTCGGCGATCTCCATGACGCAGCGTTCGCGCTGCGCATTCATCGCCGCGAGTTCTTCGGCCGACACCTGATGCATCCGCATCCGGGTCGAGTGGAAGGAGAACGCGGATACCGGATGGCGGTTCAGCAGCGCCGGCATCTCGGTCTCCACGGTGACGTTCGAACTCGGCACCACGAGGCCGATGCGATGGACACCCATGTGTCTGTGGTCCTTTCGATTTCGGCCGACGAACGGGCCGCTCGACGCCACGTTGACGCCAACGACAATTATTCGACGCAAACGAAAATTCGTCAAGGGTGCGCCACAACCGGTCCTGAACTGGGCAAACAGCTGCGACACGGGCACAATCGGGTGACCGTACTCACATCCAAGCCTTGACAGTGAGTCGTCGGCGTCGAATACTCAACGCCAACGTCAATCCAGCTGACAAAGGAGTACCTGGCCATGGCATACGTGATCGGAGTGGACGTCGGTGGGACGTTCACCGATGCCGTTCTCGACGACGGGAACGGCCTGGTGGTCGCCGGTAAGGCGCCCTCGACACCACCCGACTATTCCGAAGGCGTGATGGATGTCCTCGCGGTGCTCGCCGAGCAACTCGGCCGACCGCTCGACGACATGCTCGCCGATACCCATCACATCGCGCACGGCACCACGTCGTCGCTGAACGCGTTGGTGATGAACAAGGTCCCCGACGTCGGGTTCCTCACCACCAAAGGTCACCGCGACTCGATCTACATCATGAACGTGGAGGGCCGCTACCTCGGTCGGTCGCCCGAGCAGTTGCAGAACGTGATGGCGCAGAGCAAGTCCCACGGACTGGTGGACAAACGCCATGCGCTGGAGGTGACCGAGCGGGTGGACCGCGACGGTCGGGTCATCGTGAACCTCGACGAGGACGAGGTCTGTGCGGCCGTGCGCACGTTGCTCGACCAGGGCATCAGCGCCATCGCGGTGTCGCTGCTGTGGTCGTTCCGCAATCCCACCCATGAGCAGCGCATCCGGGACATCGTGCACGAGATCGACCCGACGGTGTTCGTCTCACTGTCCAGCGAGGTCAGTCCACGCATCCGGGAGTTCGCGCGCAACGCGACCACCATCATGAGCACCCAGATCGGGCCGGGCCTGCGCGACTACCTCGGCGAACTCGAGGGTCGACTCCGCGAACACCAGCTGGCCGGTCCGCTGCTGGTGATGCAGAGCAACGGTGGTGCGGTGGCCGCGTCGGAGGCGCCGGGCAACGCGATCTCGACTGTGGGTTCGGTGCTCACCGGTGGTGTCGTCGGCTCGGTGTCGCTCGGCCGCCAACTCGGCCACGACAACATCATCGCGACCGACGCCGGCGGCACCACGTTCCTCGTCGGCCTGGTCGTCGATGGCGAGCCGGTGCGGTCGTCGACGACGATCATCAACCACCATCCGATCAACGTGCCCACGCTCGAAGTCCACGCGATCGGCGCGGGTGGCGGAGCGATCGCCTGGCTGGATGCCGGTGGCAACCTGCAAATCGGTCCGCACAGTGCGCAGGCCGTTCCCGGCCCCGCCTGCTACGGCCAGGGCGGCACCGAGCCGACCAACACCGACGCCAACCTGGTGCTGGGTATCCTGCCCGAACGCGGCTTGCTCGGCGGGCGTAAGGCGCTCGACATCACCAAGGCACGCGAGGCCATCCGGACCCGCATCGCGGAACCACTCGGCCTGTCTGTCGAGGACGCTGCCGCCGCCATCTACGCGGTGCAGAACGCGCAGACCGGGGACCTGCTGCGCAAGACCGTCGTCGAAGCCGGCCACGACCCCCGCAACTTCATCGTCTACGCCTTCGGCGGTTCCGGGCCTGCGCACTGCGGGCTGTACGCGCAGGAGATCGGGGCATCGCGGGTCGTCGTCCCGCTCGGTCAGGTCGCCTCGGCGTTCTCCGCCTACGGCCTGGCATCGTCGGATATCGTTCTCGCCAAGGAACTCTCGGACCCGGCCGCGATGCCGCTGGATCCCGCCCGGGTGGAGCAGAACTTCAAGGTGCTCGAGGAGCAGGTTCGTGACCAGCTCGACCGGCAGGGCCTGCACTTCGCGTCTATTGTGATGGAGCGCGAGATCGACATGCGCTACACCATGCAGCTGGCCGAGGTCGCCACGCCGCTGCCCGACGGGTCGCTCACCTCCACCGAGATCGCCGATGCAGCTGAGGCATTCGAGAAGAAGTATGCGGACCTGTACGGCAAGGACAGCGGGTTCCGCGAAGCCGGTATCCAGGCCATCACCTACCGCGTCCGCGGCACCGGCGTCCTGCCGTTTTCTCCTGAACTGCCAGAACTCGCCGTCGCCGACTCCGCCGACCCGAGCGACGCGCACGTCGGGATGCGCAAGGTGTGCCTCGACGGCCGCCGCGGATTCGTCGACACCGACATCTACGACTACGCGCGCCTGCGCGCCGGTCACGTCATCGCCGGGCCCGCCGTCATCGAGGTGCCGACCACGACGGTGGTGATCCCGCACGACACCACCGGCGAGATCGACCGCCTCGGCAACCTCACCATCACCGTCGACCAGGCATAAGCCAACAGCCACAGGAGTTCTGTATTCATGACCGCACCCATTCCCGGCTCGGAGATCTTCTCCAGCCGCCCGACAGACCTCGACGCGCTGGCCCGCTCACTGCCGCCATCGCTGCCCGTTCACACCGTCACCCAGGAACAGATCGACGCCGTCGATCCCCTCACCTACGAGGTGATCCGGCACCGCCTGTGGTCGGTGACCGACGAGATGGGCGAAGCGCTCAAGCGTATGTCCGGATCACCGATCGTGACCGACGCCAACGACTTCGACTTCGCGGTCAGCGACGAGATCGGCCAGGAGGTCCAGGTGGGCCTCTACAACACGATGCTCGTCGGCGCCGTCGACCTCGCCATCTACTGGACGCTGCAGAACCGGTCGACCAACCCCGGCATCACCGAGGGCGACATGTTCCTCTGCAACGACCCGTGGGTGGGCGGCGGACTGCACCAGAGCGACGTCATCGTCTACCAGCCGGTGTTCTACGACGGCCAGCTGTTCGGCTGGACCAGCGCCATCTGCCACGAACCCGACCTCGGCGGGTCCGGACTCGGCTCCTTCGACCCGGCCGCCAAAGATGTCTTCTCCGAATCGCTTCCGACGCCACCGATCAAGGTGGTGCGTGACTTCGAGTTACAGCGCGACGTCGCCGACGTCTGGGTCCGGCGGTCGCGGGTGCCGATGCTCGTCGGTCTCGACCTGCGCGCCAAGATCGGTGCCAACAGTGTGGGTCGCGACCGTCTGCTCGCCGTCATCGAACAGTACGGTGCGGACACGGTGAAGGCCGTGATGAAACGGATGATGGCCGACGCCGAGAGTCGGCTGCGCGCCAAGCTGACCGACCTGCCCGACGGTACCTGGCACGCCACCGGATACCAGGATCAGGCGCAGACCGGTGACCGCGAGGTCCACAAGATCACCGTCGCGATGACCAAAGAAGCCGATCACCTGTCGTTCGACTTCACCGGTACCGACCCGCAGACCGGCGTCATCAACTGCACCTACGCCGGTATGCGGGGCGGGGTGATGCTGGCGCTGCTGCCGATCCTCGCCGGGGACATCCCCTGGTCGGCAGGCGGATTGATGCGCTGTTTCGACCTGATCACCGAGGAGGGGACGATCAACAACGCCACCTTCCCGGCCGCGGTGAGTCGCGGACCGATCGGCCCGGCCTGGCTGACCGGCAACCTGATCGCCGAATGTCTGGCGCAGATGCTGGACCGCCATCTCGAACTCGGGAAGAACGTGCAGGCGTCGTGCTGCGGCACCTGGGACACCGCCGTCGTCGCCGGTCTCGACGAACGTGGCGAGCAGCCGGTGCCGTTCCTCAACATCATGATGGAACCGATGGCCGGTGGCTACGGGGCCCGGCCGGTCGCCGACGGGATGGACACCGGCGGCCTGTTCTGCATCCCGATGGGCCGCATCCCTGACACCGAGATGACCGAGTTCCTCTACCCGCTGCTGACCCTGTGGCGCCGTGAAGAACCCGACTCCGGCGGGCCCGGACGGCATCGTGGCGGTGTATCGGCGTCGTTGGCGGTCACCCCGTATGGAACGAGTCTGCCGATGGGACTGGTGTTCGCGTCTGCCGGGAAGGCAGTCGCGCAGAACTCCGGGCTGGCCGGCGGTCTGCCCGGCAACACCGGGCTGGAGATCCTCGCCCGCGCATCCGGGGTGCAGGAGCTGTTGGCGCAGGGCACGATTCCGGCAACACTGGACGATCTGTCCGGCGACAAGGAACTCGGCCCCTGTTACGCCGAAAGCTACCTGGCGCCCGGCGAGGTGCTGTACATGCACTGGCAGGGCGGTGGTGGCTACGGCGATCCACTGCGTCGCGAGCCCGACGCGGTGGCCGACGATGTCCGCAACGGCAAGGTCACCGCGACTGGCGCGGCCGACAACTACGGCGTCGTGCTCGCCGGCGGACAGGTCGACGAGGCCGGCACCGAGAAGAAACGCGGCGAGCTGCGCAAGATCCGCCGCGACCGGTCCGATGTCCCGCAGAGCCAGGAGGCGAACCTCGACCTGAGCCGTGCGCGTCGGCTCGACGACAATCTCGTCGAGGTCACCATCGGGGAGTCGCGCGCAGTCGGATGTGCCCACTGTGGACGGCTTCTCGGTGACAGCAAGTCCGGACGCCTCGACCTGGCTCGCTACGACGGTCCGTCGAGCGACGCGGGACCGCAGGTCACCTCCGATCCCGGTGAGTACGTCGACACCGAGGTCGTGTTCCGGCAGCAGTGTTGTCCCGGCTGCTGGACCGCGATCTACTCGGGCATCGTCCCGGTCGACCATCCCGATCGGGTCGCCGAACTCGCCCAGCTGCTCCCCGCGGTGGCGGGCCGATGACGATGACGAAGCCGGCCGGTCGAGCGCGATGGGGCGATCGGCTGGTCGGGTACCCCGCGGACCGCGCCGAGGCATACCGGAGGGCGGGGGAGTGGACGGATCGGCCACTGGCACATCGCCTGCAGGACAGTGTCGACAGATATGCCGACCGGCCTGCCGTGACCACCGATGCCGGCACGATCACCTACCGCGAACTCGGGCGGCGTACCGATCAGATCGCCGCTGGGCTGCTCGACCTCGGATTGTCTCCGGGGGAGCCGATCATCTTCCAGGCGACCAATCGGCTGGAAACGGTGCTCACCTGGTACGGCTGCATCAAAGCGGGACTGGTGCCGGTGGCCACCCTCGCCGCGCACCGCGGACACGAGATCGGTCACATCTCCCGCGCCGTCGGCGCCGTGGGTCACGTCGTGGAGGCGGGCCTGTCGTTCGACCTCGTCGACTTCGCTCGCGAGCAGGCACAAGGACATCCGACTCTGCGGACGATGCTCACCATCGGTGCACCCGCAGGTGAGGGGACCCCGGTGGAGACGCTAGGCGCTGACATCGCACCCGACGACGCCCGCGCACGGGTCGCGGCGGTGCAAGCCGAGATCGATCCGCTCGACGTCGTCGCGTTCCAGCTCTCCGGCGGTACCACCGGCGTGCCCAAGGTGATCCCGCGGCGCCACGTCGAATACTGGGACAATGCGCGGCTCTACGCACGCCGCCTCGGCTGGACCGAGGACACCCGGGTCGCACACCTGATCCCGATCATCCACAACGCCGGGATCAGCTGCGGGCTGCACGCCGCACATTCCGTCGGTGCCTGTCTGATTCTGGCGACCGCCGATGTCACCCAGGCATTTTCGTTGATGGCGCGAGCACGGGCCACCGACGTCCTCATCGGCCACGGCCACTATCAGGCCGTCGCGAGTCCGGCGTTCGACGAGGTCCGACCAGTGCTGCGCACCGTCATCCTGTCCGGCGCCAAGGTGAGCTCCGAGCTGTTCGAGCGCGTCGACGACGGCGAGAAACGATGGGCGGGGCAACTGTTCGGGATGTCGGAAGGTCTGTTCACCGTCTCCCCGCACGAGTCGCCGGCGTCGGCGAGGATGACCACGGTCGGCACACCGATCGCGGACACCGACGAGATCCGCATCCTCGAACCCGGCACCGAGACCGAGGTGGCAGACGGCGAGGTCGGCGAGCTGACCTGCCGCGGGCCGTACACCATCCCGGGCTACTACGATGCACCCGAACACAATCGGATGGCCTTCACCTCCGACGGCTTCTATCGGACCGGAGATCTGGCGTCCATCGTCGTCATCGACGGCGTCCGGTATGTCTCGATCGACGGGCGCATCAAGGACCTGATCAACCGCGGTGGCGAGAAGATCAACGCCGAAGAGGTCGAACAGCTGCTGGTGACACACCCGAACGTGGCGAACGCGGCGGTCGTGGCCATGCCCGATCCACGTCTGGGCGAGCGCACCTGCGCATATCTCGTGACGGTGGACGGTGCAGTCCTGTCGATGTCCGAGATGCGCGAGCATCTCCAGGCGCGCGGCGTGGCCAAGTTCAAATGGCCCGAACGTCTCGAGTTCGTGCGTGCGTTTCCCCAGACGAATGTGGGCAAGATCGACAAGAAGCGGCTCCGCGCCGACATTGTCGCCAGGCTTGCCGAAACTCCAGATCAGTGAGGAAAGACCGATGAATCTCAGGCGCATCGCCGTGCTCGGCGGCGGGCCGGGCGGCCTGTACGCGGCACGGCTGCTCAAGCGCAGCCACCCCGACGCCGACGTCACCGTCTACGAACAGGGCTCGCCGGACACCACATTCGGGTTCGGCGTAGGGCTGGCGTCGCGAACCCAACGCAATCTGCGGGAGGCCGATCCGGCGTCACTCGACGCCATCGTCGACGTGTCGCATCCGCACGAGATGTCGATGCAGGTGGGCGATGATGTGGCACGGCTGTCCCACGGTGAACTGCTCGCCATCGCACGGACGACCCTGCTCGAGGTACTGCAGAGGCATGCTGCCGACGTCGGTGTGCGGCTGGAGTTCGGGCAGCGCCGCTCCGTGGGTGAGATCGACGCCGACCTCATCATCGCCGCCGATGGAGTGAACAGTGCCACCCGTGCCGACCTCGCTACCGAGTTCCGACCGCACATCACCACCGGTGACGGCCTCTATCTCTGGTGCGGAACCGATTTCGCCCTCCCGAGTGCGATCTTCACCCCGGTGACCACCGAACACGGCACCTTCGTCGCCCACGCCTATCCGTATGCCGCCGACCGCAGCACCTTCCTGATCGAGACCGACGAGAACACTTGGTGCAAAGCTGGTTTCGACGCATCGACGGCAGCGACGGCGGCTGCCGACAGTGACGAGGCGTCGCTGCGGTATCTGGAAAAGGCGTTCGCACAGACCCTGGGCGGCCATCGACTGATCGGCAACCGCACCCGCTGGATGCGCTTTCGCACCGTGACCTGCGAACGGTGGCACACCGGCAACGTCGTACTGCTCGGCGACGCCGCGCACACCGCCCACTATTCGATCGGCTCGGGTACCAAGCTGGCGATGGAGGACGCCATCGCGCTCGACCGCGCCGTGGGAGACGCATCGAACCTCGAGGACGCGCTGACGGCGTATGAGGCCGCCCGTCGTCCGGGCGTCGAGTATCTGCAGTCGATCGCCGCTCGCAGCGAGCTGTGGTGGGAGTCGTTCCCGAGCCGCACCGACATCCCCGTCGAGCAGTTGATGATCGCCTACATGACCCGGGCCGGTAAGGTCGGGTTGGATCGGTTCGTGTCGTCGGCGCCCGACGTCGCCACCCGCGGTCTTGCGGACTACGCCGGGGTGGACCCGGCGCGCGTCCCCGCCGAGCGACTGGCCGACTGGGTGTTGGCGCGGCCGCTGGCCAGGCACGGGTTGACCTTTCCGCGGCGGACCGCTCCGCAGTCGCTGCGGGATGAACCCGGCACCGAGGTGATCACCGTGGACCTCGGTGCCGCGTGGGGGGCCGGCGCCGACGACATCGTCGCGCGATCGGCGGGTGCATCCGTGCTGTGGCTGACCGGCAGTGCTGACCGCAGTGCGGTGCTGACCCGCCTCGATCTCGGTGAACGGTTGCGGCGCGAGACCGCTGCGGTGGTGGTCGTCGAGGCGCCGACCGACGCCCAGGACGACTTGGTGGCCGGGCTGGTGAGTCTGCGTGCCGATCTGGTGTGCATCGTCGATGCCGCCAGGCGGGGCTGCGTGTCCGAGGTTGTGCACACCGCCGCGGTCTGACGGCACTATTCTTCGCCTATGACCAGCTCGACGCCGAAGGCGACCACCGAGGACACGGTGGCCACCGCCGCCAAGGGCGGCCGAAGCAACTCCCGGCGCGAGCTGGTCGAGCGCGAGATCATGGAGCAGGCCACGCGGCTGTTCGCCGAGAAGGGTCTGGCCAGCACCACGCTGCAGGACATCGCCGAAGCGACCGGGCTGACCCGGCCGGCGCTGTATCACTACGTCGCGAACAAGGACGAACTGTTCTCCCGGCTGGTCAGTGAGATCGCCGAGGAGCCGGCGGTGTTGCTGCACGAGATCAACCAGCGCGACGATCTCGACCCGGTCGCCAAGGTGCACGAGATGGCGATGTCGATCGCGTTGCACCAGACCCAGACGCTCGATCGGTTCCGAGTGCTGATCCGGTCCGAGGCCGAGCTGCCCGCCGGGGTGGCCGACACCTATCGGCAGAGCCGTCGGCGGGTGCTCAAGGAGTTGGTCGCCGCCATGGAGGAGGGGATCGACGCGGGGCAGTTCCGGCCGGCCGATCCGCGGGTGTCGGCGCTCGGCATCGTCGGCATGCTCAACTGGATCGCGTGGTGGCATCATCCGGGCGACGCCGAGGCCGACCGCACCATCGCACGGCAGCTGGCTGACATGGCCGTCCACTCCGTGCTCGACCCCGTTGCGGGCGACACCGAGCCGGGAGCGGAACGGGTGATCGCGCAGATGCGGCAGGGGTTGGACTATCTCGAGAGGTCGGTGCGGGCCGAGGGTTAGGGCGAGTCGGCGAGCAGTTTGTCCAGCGTTTTGAACGCCGCGTGCCATCCGGACGCGGCGTACCCGTACTGCTCGGGCGTGAGGTTTCCGCCGGTTTGGCTGAACCGAAGTTCGGTACCGCTGTCGATGGCTACGAAGTCGGCGGTGAGGACTTCGCGATCGTCACCAGATTCGTCGGTCATGGTCAGGACAAGCCTGTGGGGCCGCTGTACCTCGAGATACTCACCGTGCCAGTGGAGGTCGGGCATCTCCTCGCCGAGGATCATGGTGGCCATCCAAGTGCCGCCGGGGCGCGCGTCGATCGAGACGGAGTCGACGGGCACCTCGTTGGCGCTGCCGCCAAACCACGTGGAGAAGAGTGTCGGAGTCGTCCACGCGTCGAACACGGCATCTGGAGTGGCGTCGAAGGTATGGGTCAGTGTTGCGCCGGTCGCGTCGGTCATCGTGAACCTGGTCTCCTCGCGATGCCTGTGGACATCGGCGATATCAGCGCGGACGGGTTCGTCCGCCGTGACTACAGACGTCGAGAGTGGCCAGAATTCATCGCTCATCCCGGCAAGAGCCGACTCGCCACCATGGACTGGCTGCTCACGCCTCTCGGCGATTCTCAGTACCGCTCGATGCCAGGCGGATTCCAGGTGTGATCGAGCACCGGTGCCAGTGGTGCAGCTGTGGCTGTCGAGTTGATGGCCCGCGAGGTCCGTGCGCGACGCATCGACACCCTCCAGTCGATCCGCGACATCTCCGCCATGTGCTGCGGCTCCTGTTGCTGGGACGTCTGTCCGACGTCGACTGATGCAGTTCGGTGGGGACCGAAGAATGCCTGCCGATCCGGGATCTGGCCGAACGATGGGTGGCCCACCAGCCAGCAGTGCTACCGTCACGAACTAGAACACGTTCTATTTCGACGACGAAAGGCCGGTCATGACGGTGGAACAGGGGACCCTGAGCGAGCAGATCAACGCGACGGTGGACGCGTACGTGGAGCTGTTGAACAACGGCACGGCCGAGCAGATCGCCGATCTCTACGCGCCCGACGCCACCGTCGAGGACCCGATCGGCGCTGAACTACGCACCACCCGCGAGGAGCTGATCGAGTTCTACTCCGTCATCACCGGGATGGACGAGCGCACCGCGACACTGAAATGGAAGAAGATCGCCGGGGACACTGGGGTCTTCGAGTTCACCCTGGTCACCGGCACCGCCGGGATGAAGTTCGAGATCACCCCGATCGACATCATGGTGTTCAACGCCGACGGCAAGGTGTCGTCGATGCGAGCGGTGTGGGAGCAGTCCGACCTCAAGCAGCTGTAGTCAGCGCCGCCCGGTCGGGCGCAGCACGATCTCTTCTGGATGGGCGTCGGCCGACGTGGTGACCGCATGCACCACCGCCGACGCGACGGTGGAGGTGGTCAAAAACCGCTTCGGATCGTAATCATCGCCTTCATTGGCGACGATGTCGCGCTGCATGTCGGTGTCGATCCGGCCGGGGAAGATCGAGGTCACGCGCAGCGTGGGTTCCTCGGCGCGCAACGCGTCGGCGAGCGCACGCAGGCCGAACTTGCTCGCCGCGTACGGCGCCCAGCGGGGATTGGCGCGGCGGCCGGCGCCGGAGTTGATGAACACCACATGCCCGCCCGCTGCGCGCAGTGCGGGCAGCAGCAGCCGTGTCAGCTCGGCAGCGGCCACCAGGTTCACTTCGAGTACCTGATGCCATTCCTCGACCGGGGTGTCGGCGACGGTCTCCAGGCTGCTGCCGACGCCCGCGTTGTGGACGAGTACGTCGAGCGACGAGATGGCCTCGACGGCGGCCTCCACCTCCTCGTAGTCGGTCAATTCGACGGGGAAGGTGCTCGCCCCGTCGAGCGAGGCGGCGAGCTGGTCGAGTTCGGGTGAGGGGCGACCGCCGAGCAGCAGGTCGTGGGTCGGTGCGAGCTGTCGGGCGATCTCGGCGCCGAGGCCACGGCTGGCCCCGGTGATCAATGCGGTCGACACGGCATCGACGTTACCCCGGCGCGCATCTGTGACCTCCTCGCTGCGCGACGACCGTCGACCCGGTGCAGAATCGACGGGTGGCCCGGTATGGATTCACCCCGACTCAGTTGTCAGCCCGCGCCGCGTACCTGCTACGCGGCAACGATCTGGGCACGATGACGAGCGCCGCGCCCAAGCTGTACCCACATATGTGGAGCTGGGACGCCGCTTTCGTCACCGTCGGACTTGCGCCGTTATCGGTGGAGCGGGCGGTGATCGAGATGGACACCTTGCTGTCGGCGCAGTGGGACAACGGCATGATCCCGCACATCGTGTTCGCCAACGGCCGCGACGGGTACTTCCCCGGTCCGGCGCGCTGGGAATGTGCGCGCCTTGCGCCGGCGGCCCCCGACGCGCCGGACACCTCCGGCATCACCCAGCCGCCGGTGCATGCGATCGCCGTGCAACGCATCCTCGACCACTCGCGCCGCCACGGGCGCACCACACGGTCGGTGGCCAACGAGTTCATCGACCGTCGCTGGGCGTCGCTGGTGCGGTGGCATCGCTGGCTCGCCCATGCACGCGACCCGCACGGCAACGGCCGCGTCACCCTGTTCCACGGCTGGGAATCGGGGATGGACAACTCGCCGCGCTGGGACCGGCCGTATGCCAACGTGGTGCCCGGGGTGGATCTGCCCGCCTACGTGCGTGCCGATCTCGACCACGTCGGTGACTTGTCGATGCGGCCGTCGGACCTCGAATACGACCGCTACCTCTGGCTGGTCGAGCAGATGAAGCGCTCCAACTACGACGACGACCTGCTGCCGAAGGTGATGAGTTTCGCCGTCGAGGACGTCTTCGTCAGCGCCATCTTCTCGGTCGCCTGCGATGTGCTGGCCACCATCGGCGAGGACTACTCCAAACCGCGCTCCGATGTTCGCGACCTACGCGCGTGGGCCGACCGATTCCGCGCGGGTGTGGTGGCGTCGGCCAACGAACGCAATGGCGCCGCCCGCGATTACGACCTGCGCACCGACCAGTGGATCAACACCGAGACCCTCGCGGTGTTCGCGCCGCTGATCTGTGGCGGGCTCTCGCGTGAACGCGAGCGCGCCCTGCTGCGGCTGTTCGACGGCCCGCGGTTCTGTGGCCATCCTGATCTGCGGTACGCGGTGCCTCCGTCGACGTCGCCGATCTCGATGGACTTCCGGTCGCGCGAATACTGGCGCGGTCCGGTATGGCCGGTGATGACGTGGCTGTTCAGTTGGGCGTTCGCCCGTCGCGGCTGGACCGAACGATCGGCCCGGCTGCGGGAGGAAGGCTTGCGGCAGGCCACCGACGGCGCGTTCGCCGAGTACTACGAACCGTTCACCGGCGAGCCGCTGGGCAGCATGCAGCAGAGCTGGACGGCGGCCGCGGTGCTGGACTGGCTGGACTGAGCTGTGCGTTCCCGCGCACGCTTATCCCGCTGCTCCTGGGTGACCCAACTCGCTGATCGTGGGCAACCTCGCTCGCTAATTGTGGGTGACCTCGTTCGCTGGTCGTGGGCAACCTCGTTCGCTGATTGTGGGTGACCTCGTTCGCTGGTCGTGGGCAACCTCGTTCGCTGATTGTGGGTGACCTCGTTCGCTGGTCGTGGGCAACCTCGCTCGCTGAATGTGGGCAATTTCGCTCGCTGATTTTGGGTGACCTCGTTCGCTGATTGTGGGTGACCTCGCTCGCTGATCGAGTAGGTGACGAGCGCAGCGAGGAGCCGTATCGAGATCAGGTGACGTCCGACGATGGTCGAGCATTCATGTGACGCAAGTGGTCTCGATACGCCGCCTCGCCTAGCGGCTCGGTGGCTACTCGACCAGCGGAGGGTGGTGTGGCTGGTTGTCTGGCGGAGGGTCGCCTGACTGTTTGCCCGGCGGAGGGTTGTCTGGCGGAGGGGGGTGTGGCTGGTTGCCTGGCGGAGGGTCGCCTGGCTGGTGGTCCGGCGGAGGGTGGCTGGTGGGCTCGGCGCGCCATTGGCTGGGCGACTGCCCGAACCGTTTGCGAAACCAGCGACTGAAGTTGCCGGGCGAGGCGAAGCCGAGTGATTCGCTGATGTCGATCATCGATTGCCGGCGGCCGGCGACCATGTGCTGGGCCAACTCCGCGCGGGTGTCATCGAGAACCGCGGAGAACGAGGTGCCGTCGTCGTCGAGCCGACGGTGGACCGTCCGCCGGTCGACGCCGAGGCTGCGGGCCACCTGCTCGACCGAGCACCGTCCGGTGGGCAGCAGTAGTTCGACGAGTTCGCGTACCCGATGCTCGGTGGTCGGCGCGCCGGGAGTGTCGATATCGCCGAGCAGCTCTTGGGTGTATTGGCGCAGCGTCGGGTCCGCCATTGCATTTGCGGTGTCGAGATCCTTTGTGTAGAGCGATATCCCATCGAAGTCGGCGTCGAAGCGGACCTGAGGGCCGAACAACGAGTGGCACACCCGCGGGTCACGCGGCGGCGGGTGCGTGAAGGAGACGCTCAACGGACGCCACCCCGGCGAGATGAACCCTTGGATCAACAGATGCAGCACGCCCACAGCGAGATCGCTGGACTGCCGGAAATCACCGGGGTAACCCAGGTCCAGCGCGACGCGCACGGTCGCGATGCCCGATTGCTCGGTCAGCCGGATGCGCAACGCCTCGTTGTACATGTGTTGATGACGGATCAGTAGCAGCAGCGCGCTGCGCACGTCGGGCTCTTCGCGCAGCACCAGACTCAACGGTCCCAGATGCGACAACCTTCGGAACTGCGCCAAGGCGAGACCGAGATCGTCGCGGTCGGCTGCGGCTGCGGCACGTTCAAGCACCTCAACGGCCGCCTCGGCCGGGATCCACCGATCCTGCAGGCCGATGCTGGCCGGATCCAGGCCGACGTCACGCATGAGGCGTGCGGGATCGAGCCCCAGCGAGTGCCCCAGCTCGACGAAGTTGTTGAGCGCCGCGTAGCGCGCCAGAGGTTTCACACCCCAAGTATGTCCCCAAATGAACAGTGGTGAGTCCCGTACGGAAAAGAAATGCGTCTCGCCAGTCCATAACGTGGTCTGCATCACAAACGAAATCGGCGCGGCAGGTCATCACACGCTCGCCGCCGCGCCGGGGACAGAGAAGGGGCCGCCATGGCGAAGGCAGTTCGATTCCACGAGACCGGCGGGCCGGAGGTCCTGCGATGGGAAGCGGTCTACGTACCCGAACCGGGAGTCGGGGAGGTCCGCATTCGGCACGAGGCGGTGGGACTCAACTTCGCCGACACCTACTTCCGCACCGGACTCTATCCGGCGCCCCTACCCGCGGGGATGGGTGTGGAGGCGGCCGGCACCGTCGAGGCCGTCGGGCCGGGTGTCGCGGACTTCGCGCCCGGCGATCGCGTCACCTACACGGGCAGCCCCCTCGGCGCCTACAGCACCGAACGGGTGATGCCCGCAGAGCATCTGATCGCCCTGCCCGACGAGATCGGTTTCGACACCGCGGCGGCGATGACGATGCGCGGGTTGACCACCGCATACCTGCTGCGCCGCATCTGGCCTGTCGCGGCCGGCGACACCGTGTTGCTGCAGGCCGCTGCCGGCGGGGTCGGCCTCATCTTCACTCAGTGGGCTCGTCTGCTGGGTATCCGCGTCATCGGCACAGTGTCGACCAAGGCCAAGGCCGAGGTCGCCCATGCGCACGGCTGTGACGAGGTGATCATCTACACCGAAGAGAATGTGGCACAACGTGTCCGCGAACTCACCGACGGTGTGGGTGTACGAGTGGCCTACGACAGTATCGGTGCCCGCACCTACGCATCGTCACTCGCATCGGTCGCACGGCGCGGTCTGCTGGTGTGCTTCGGCACCGCATCCGGTCCGATGCCGCCGATCGATGCCATGCAACTGGCGCTCGCCGGGTCGGTGTACGTCACCAGGCCGGCGCTCGCCGACTTCATCGCCGACCCGGCCGAACGCCGAGAACTGGCTGCCGAGCTGTTCGGACACGTGGCCGCCGGGCGGATCTCCATCGAGATCAACCAACGCTATGAGCTCTCCGACGCCGTTGCCGCACATCGTGACCTGGAATCCGGGCGCAGTGTCGGCTCGTCGGTGTTCTCGGTCTGATCACACGACACTCACGAAAGGAAATCCGATGACCACCGCAACTCGAACGAGAGCGACGTCCAGCACTTTTCAGGTCGAACAGCTGACCTGTTCGATCGGAGCGGAGATCACGGCGTGCGACCTCGGCGAGGTCGCCTCCGATGCCGACCTGTTCGCCGAACTGCGCGCGCTGTTGGTGCAGCACAAGGTGTTGTTCTTCCGCGACCAAAACATCACGCGGGCCCAGCATGTCGCCCTCGCGCAACGATTCGGACCGCTCGAGGATCATCCGGTGGTCGGCAGTGACCCCGACCAGCCCGGTCTGGTCCGCATCTACAAGGACCTCGACAGCCCGCCCGAACACTACGAAAACGCCTACCACTGCGACGCGACCTGGCGGGAGAACCCGCCGTTCGGCTGCGTGCTGCGCTGCGTCGAGGCGCCGCCAGTCGGTGGCGACACCATCTGGGTGAACATGGTCGAGGCCTATCGCCGGCTACCGGCGACGGTGAAGGATAAGATCGCGAATCTGCGTGCGCGCCACAGCATCGAGGCGAGCTTTGGCGCGCGGATGTCGGCCGAGCAGCGCGCGGCGCTGCACGCGCGGTACCCCGATGCCGAACACCCGGTGGTCCGAACCCATCCGGACACCGGCGACGAGATCCTCTTCGTGAACTCGTTCGCCACCCATCTGGTCAACTACCACACCGCCGACAACATCCGATTCGGCATCGACTATGCGCCCGGAGCCGCCAACCTGTTGCAGTACCTGATCAGCCAGGCATCCATCCCCGAGTACCAGGTGCGGTGGCGCTGGACGCCGAACAGCATCGCCATCTGGGACAACCGCAGCACCCAACACTATGCCGTCCAGGACTACTGGCCGGCCGTCCGAAAGATGGAGCGCGCCGGGATCATCGGCGATCGTCCCTTCTGACCCCGGGCGCACGACACCACCGGCCCACCCATCCACGCCGACAACACAGTTGATTCACCATCAGTGAAGGAGCACGACCATGCATTTCCACGACGACGCACTGTTCCCGGAGAACCAGGACAAGCTGGTCATCACCGCAGCGCCCTACGGTCCGGAATGGGAACCCGACGACTTCCGTGATGACCTGCCTCTGACGATGGAAGAGCACATCCAGCAGGCCGTCGACTGCTACGAGGCCGGCGCCAGCGTGCTGCACATCCATGTCCGTGAACTCGACGGTAAGGGCAGCAAGCGGTTGTCGAAGTTCAACGAACTGCTTTCCGGACTGCGCGAGGCGGTGCCGGAGATGATCCTGCAGGTCGGTGGCTCCATCTCGTTCGCCCCTGAAGGTGAAGGCGCAGATGCCAAGTGGCTGTCCGACGACACCCGGCACATGCTGGCCGAGTTGGATCCGGCACCGGACCAGGTGACGATCGCCATCAACACCAGCCAGATGAACATCATGGAGTTGATGGCCGCCGACGACATCGGCGGCACCTCGCTGGCACGTCCGGAGCTGGCGTCGACCTACCGGGAGATGACGGTCCCCGCCGGACCGGCCTGGGTAGAGGAGCATCTGCGACGCCTGCAGACCGCGGGAATCCAGCCGCACTTCCAGCTGTCGAGCATCCCGCAGCTGGAGACGGTGGAGCGGCTGATCCGCCGCGGCGTCTACACCGGCCCCCTCAACCTCACCTGGGTCGGCATCGGCGGCGGCTTCGACGGCCCCAATCCGTACAACATCATGAACTTCATCCAGCGCGTCCCGGACGGCGCCTGCCTGACGCTGGAGACGCTGATGCGGTCGGTACTGCCGGTCAACGCGATGGCGATCGCGATGGGCCTGCACACCCGATGTGGCAACGAAGACACCATCTGGGGCAGGGTCGGTGAGAAGATGACGTCGGTACAACAGATTGAACAGTTGGTCCGGATCGCCGGTGAACTGGGGCGTGAGGTGGCCGGCGGCAAGGAAGCCCGTGAGATCTACCGGATCGGCGAACAGTATCGCGACGCCGACGAGACACTGGCGAAGCTGGGCTATGCGCCCAACCGGCGCCCCGGGCAGGTCGGCTTCACCCACCACGGATTCCAGACCCAGGGTTGACGGGGCCCGTTACACCCTCACCCGTCAGACCATCCTCATCGGTGACCGGACCGGCCGGCTTCGGCGCGGTCCGGTCACCGAGCAGACGTCGCTCACCTCGGAGTGATCGACGTGCGCCGCCGCATCTTGCGCCCTCACATCTTTCACCCGCACCGCCAGGAGCCTCCCATGGGCACTCCCCTCTCGTCGATCCCACCGGCCGACGACACCTCGCTGACCACCCACCCCGCTTCGCCGCGGACCACCAGACGCCGCCTCTACCCGTGGCTCGTGTTCGCGCTCACCTTCGCTCTGCTGATCTCCGACTACATGTCCCGGCAGGTCCTCAGCGCCGTCTTCCCGTTCCTGAAGGCCGAGTGGTCGCTGGCCGACTCGGAACTCGCCTCACTGACCAGCATCGTCGCCCTGATGGTGGGGTTGCTGACCCTGCCGCTGTCGTTGATCGCCGACCGCTGGGGCCGGGTGCGCAGCCTCGTCGTCATGGCGGTGCTGTGGTCGATCGCGACGCTCTTGTGCGCCATCGCAAGCAACTACGAACAGATGCTGGCCGCGCGTTTCCTCGTCGGCGTCGGCGAAGCCGCATACGGCAGCGTCGGAATCGCGCTGGTACTCAGCGTGTTCGCGCCTCGGGTACACGCAACGCTCAGCGGGGCGTTCATGGCCGGCGGCTCGTTCGGGTCGGTGCTCGGTGTCGCGCTCGGCGGCGTGATCGCGGTGCATCTGGGGTGGCGCTGGTCGTTCGCCGCGATGGCGGTGTTCGGGCTCATCCTGGTCGCGCTGTTCCGGCTGATCGTCACCGAGCGCAAAGTCGCCGAGAACTCGGTGGACGACGTTGCGCCACGTGGCGTGGTGAGCAGCGCCGCGCCGTCGGGTCCCCGGCGCGCGCCGGTGTCGAGCTTGTTCACCAACCCGGCGGTTCTCTGTGCGTATGCCGGCGGCGGTCTGCAGATGTTCACTGCCGCCGTGCTGTTGTCGTGGACACCAAGTTTCTTCAACCGGTTCTACGGTCTGGCCCCGGACAAGGCCGGCATCGCGGCGGCCGGGATCGTGTTGCTCGTGGGTAGTGGCATGGTGGTGTGTGGGTTCATCACCGACCGTGTCGGGCGTGTCGACATCCGGCGTAAGTGGTTGAGCGCGATCGCGTTCTGCGTCATCTCACTGGTGTGCTTGACCGTCGGTTTCGGTCTGGCTGCCGGTGCGTCGCAGGTGGCGTTGATCTGTCTCGGCGGATTCTTCGTCGCGGGATCATCCGGCCCGACGGCGGCGATGGTGGCCAATCTGACGCATGCCTCGATGCGTGCCTCGGCGATGGGGTCGCTGACAGTGGCCAACAATCTGCTGGGTCTGGCGCTGGGGCCGTTCGTCGTCGGCATCCTTGCCGATTGGGTGGGATTGCGTACAGCCCTGCAACTCTCGCCGCTGGTCTATGTCGCTGCGATCGTGGCGTTGGCTGCGGGGTATCGGCTGCATCCGCTCGGCGTGCGCAAGCTGGCAGCATTGCAGGCTCGGTCGGCCGGAGGTGTCCGATGAACCGGGGCGAACCGACGGTAGTGATCGTCCCAGGTTTACGCGATCACCTCGCCGATCATTGGCAGACGCATCTGGCCGCAGCGCTCGACTCAGTCATCGTACCGCCGCTCGAGCGGGACAAGCTCAGCCGGCAGGCGAGGGTCGCCGCCCTCGACGAGGTGCTGCATCGTGTGCGTGGGCCGGTGGTGCTGGTGGCGCACAGCGCCGGGGTCATCACCACGGTGCACTGGGCGCAGCATCCGACGCGGGAGATCGCGGGCGCGTTGCTGGTGACGCCCGCGGACCTGGAGCTACCACTTCCCGCAGGGTATCCGAGCACTGCGGACCTCGATGACGGCGGTTGGAACCCGATCCCGCGCCGACGGCTGCCGTTCCCGTCTACGGTTGCGGCGAGTCGATCCGACCCACTGGGCGGTTTTCGACGCATCACCGGTATGGCGGAGGTGTGGGGCAGTCGCGTCGTCGACCTAGGCGATGTCGGACACCTCAATCCGGCCGCCGGTTACGGCCCGTGGCCGCGGGGATTGCAGCTGACCTACGAACTGCTCGTGACGGTATCTGAGCAGAGGTCGGCGTGATTGCCGCGGAGGACGACGACAGGTCATTGGTGGACCGTCTGAAGTCCGATGGGTCCTGGAACGAGCTGTGGACCGGGCTCGACGAACTCGACCCTATCTGGACCGAGGACTACCTCACCGCGGTCCTCGAGCCCTACCAGAGTGGCGTGCTCCCGCCACAGGTCGTGCAGCTGCTGTGCATCGCGGTCGACGCCGCGTGCACGCATCTGTACGAACCCGGATTGCGGCGACACATTCGCGCCGCTCTGGACTGCGGGGTGACGCAGCGTGAGATTCTGGAGGTTCTCAAGATGACGACCTCGGTGGGGATTCACTCGATCAACGTGGGTCTACCGATCTTGTTGGAAGAGAGCGAATCTCATTGAGTTGGCGGCGGTCCATGACGCGGCCCGTCGCCGCGCTGCTCGTCCTGTGTCTCGGCGGCTTCGGCTTCCTTTCGTCGTTGGCGGTTGCGTTCGCGTTCTTGCTGTCGGCGGGCGTGTTTGGCTGCCACCCGAGGTGTGGAGCGGGTGGGTGGTGTCGGCGGCGGCGGCGTCGTTGTGTCGGTGCTTTTGTCGGCCGCCGGTGGTGGCGGTTTAAATCGGATACGTCGTAGTCCGGGGAACAGTTTCTCCATGCTTTCGGTATCGCCGGCGATGACGAGGCCTTCGGGAGTGATGAACTCGGTGCGTAACCGGCCGTGGCGGTCGCGGTACTGGTCGTCGAGCCACGACCCGAACGTCTTACGGATGTGGGAGAAGCGGTCTTTGACGTTCAGGTTGTCCGGTTCGGTCTGACCACCCCTGGCCGGATCAGCATGGTTGTATTCGGCGACGTGATCGATATCGGCGCGCCACGCGGGGGTGTCGTTACCAGGGATAACGCTGTAGGCATCCCGAATCCGGATGAACATCTCCAACGCCGAGGACAGCCGATACGGATCCGACGGCAGGTGCGCATCCAGCGTGAACCCGCCATCCGGGTCGGGTTCGGTCCCCTCGGGCACCAACGGCTTGATGACCGCGTCCTTACGCGCCGCCAACTCCCGCACATGTGCGTCGTCGATGACGCCGTAGCCGTCGATGAATCCGGCATGCTCAGCACCATCCAGGGTGGCCTCGTCACACACCACGTGGATGACGATCTTCGCATCCGCCGGTGGCACCGTGGTCGCCTCCGGGATCACGGCGGTGCAGGTGTCGACACCACATAGGCATTCGAACGGTGTGCCCGACAACAGCGCGAACATCGCATCTGAGGCCCGTTGCTGGCGGGTTCGTTCGTCGTTGTCGCACACCGCGTCGGCCAGCTTACGGACCGCCTCGGCGGCGATGCGTACGTTTTCGGCGGCCATCGTCGCCGAGATCTCGCCCATCCCGTCACCGGTGTTCGTGGAGTGCACACCACGCTTGTCGAGGGCCTGGCGGCGGCGTTCACGTACCGCATCCGGGTGATGCCGGAAAATGATCCGATCGCACATGTCGCGCAGCCGATGCGCCGACCACGCGGTGGTGTGGGCGTCGAGTTCGGCGGCGATCTCGGCATCGACCGCAGCCGCATACGGCTGCCCATCGACCAGTTCGGTGCGGGAGATGATCTTGACGACCAACTCGGCAGTGATCCGACCATCGCGCAACCGCTGCGCCACTTGTGGCAGACGGTCGCGTAACGCGACCGCTTGATGCAGGAACTTTTCGGCCGCACCCTGACTGATGGCTTGGCTCACCGCGATCCGGGCGGCGCAGTCGGCGAACCCGTCATGCAGCAACAGGGCGTGATCATCGGATTCAGCACCGACCAGGCGGGTGTGGAGTTCAGCGGCGATCTGATAGCGATGCCACGCCAGGAATGCCTCACCGCGTGCATCGGCGACCAGCGCGCCGAGCAGATCATTCGTCTCCCGCGACCCGACCTGTTCGGCCGGTAACCCGCCGGTGAACAGCGACGGTAGGTCCGGCCACGGCGACGGGTCACTCCACCACGACGCGATCGACCAACCCGGACCCGACACGAGACACACCTTCCAGAGACAGCAACGGGGGCAGCACGAGACCACAACCCACATATCTCCGAAAGGAACAGGCCGACATTCACGGCCCGCCCGACTCACATCATCACTTCGTCGATCTCGCTGACACCAACTTACGACACCCCACCGACAAGAACGTTCGCACAGGTCAGCGCCCGTTCAACAGCAGAAGCCAGTCATCCGAACTGCGGACGCCGGCGCGGGACACTGGCCCGAACCATACCCACGGGTGTAGACAGATCACATCGGTTGAGCGAGCGCACCCGGGGAATCGAGGCATCGATGACAGAACCGAGCGTGATCGGCAGCCGTGCCCGCATCCGATTCTCCGCCGAACGCTCGCCCACCGACCGCAACACGGTCATCGCGGTGGTGATCATCATCGTGTTGGGCCTGCTGCTGGTTGCGGTGACCTGCGTGCCCTCGTATGCGCCCGGCGTCGTCCCGTGGGAGTTCGGCTACCCGCCGTCCGAGCAGGCGCGGCTCGACGAGCTGCGCGGCACCCTCGCACCCGACCTCGGGCTCATCCTCGGTTACGTCCTGTCGCTGGGCGGGCTGGCGTTGCTGGGACGTCTGCTGGCCTTCACCGCGCCCTACCGGACGGTGTCCACGGTCGCCGGGGTGGGCATCGTCGCGGCCGGTCTGTTCGACATCGCCGAAAACCTGGCGCTGGCCACCGATTGGACGCTGGGGAACCTCGCCGCATCGGCGGTGTTCGCGACGGCCAAATTCGCGCTGCTGATCCCGGCGTCGGTGATCGCCCTGTGGTCGCTCGTCGGACTGGTGAAGGCCATCGTGGCGCGCCGCTGGGTGCGCAGACACGGTGCGCAGGCGTGGGCGCCGACACCGAGAACCGACCGCTGGGCAGACGAACCCCGCTGGGATCGCGCCTATCTGACCCCTACCAGCGACACGGGAGACACGACCGCGATCTGCTTGTCGGGTGGCGGGGTGCGGTCGGCCTCGGTCGCGTTGGGAGCGATGCAGAGCCTCACCGGACGCGAGGTCGGCGGCCTCGAGCCCGACTACGTGGTGTCGGTGTCCGGTGGTGGTTACACCGCCGGCGCATTCCTGCAGGCCATGCGCCGGAACGCGCCGCGGACCGGGTCGTGGCCGAAAGACATGCAGGCCCGATATGACGCGGACGACGTGCAGCAGGTCGGTCTCGCCGACCTGTTCGGGGAGGGCAGCGAGGAGTACGACCACATTCGGCGCCGTGCCAGCTACATCGCCGACAGTCCGGCCGAGATGATTGCGGCACTGGCCATCATCGCCAAGAACATGTTGTTGTCGCTCACGATCCTGTTCACCCCGGCGGTCATCGCCGGAGTAATCGCCGGGATCGTCTACGCCACCATCCCAATGGCGGCGATCGTGCCGGTACCCGATGAGAACACCGCGGATTCGCCGGCCGATCCGAATCAGGCGAGTCTGTTCGCCAATTCCACTGCGACGCTGTGGGTCCTGGGTGTTCTCGGTGCGATCTGCTTCGTGCTCTTGGTCGCCGCCGGCTACACTGAGGCGCGATCGGCCTCCGAGAGTGGGGAGCGGTGGCGGGAGCGACTGTCGGGTGTCGCCGTGTGTTTCGCGGTAGCCGTGGCGATCATCGCGGTGATGACGGTCGGTGCACCAGGCCTGATGCGGCTGGCCGATTCGGTGCTGTCGTCGTCGCCGGCCGGAATCGCCTGGAGCGCGTCGGCAGTCGCGCTGCTCAACTATGTGGCGCTGCTCGCCGCGATCCTGTGGCGCAACCGGGGACTCGTTGGCAAGCTCGTCGCCGGGATCCGGGGCAAGCCGGACGCGCCGCGCAAGGGAGTTCCCCGCGGCGCGGTGCAACTGCTGCTCGTGCTGGCGACTTTGGCGGTGGTGGTCGCGACGTGGTTTGCCACTTTCGGGGGCGTCGGAGCGTGGACGTTCGACACCTTTGTCGCCCATCCGGTCGATCAAGGAGCGCAGACCCGCGACATGCTGTCCGGCGAAGATGTTTCTGCCGGCGGCGCAGATCACAGCGGCGTGTGGTGGGTCCTGTCGATAGCGGTCATCCTGGCGATCACACTGTCGCTCTACGACGTGACCTCGTCGAGTCTGCAGCCGTTCTATCGGCGTCGGCTGGCCCGTGCGTTCGCGGTCCGCCGGGTCCGCAGCTCCGACGGCGACGGCATGACCGCCCAGGCGTATCCGAGCAGCGAATCCACCGAACTCGCGGACTTCGACATACCCGACGCTACACCGCACTTCGTGTTCGCTGCCGCGGCCACGATCTCCGGTCAGGAGAAGCCGGCCGCAGGACTCAATGCGGTGCCGTTCACCTTCGGCACCGATTGGGTGGGTGGCCCGGACGTCGGCTGGGTGTCCACCCGAATCCTGAAGCAGTTGGCCCCACCGCGCATCCGTCGGGACCTGACCGTGCAGGCCGCGGTCGCGGTGAGCGGGGCGGCGTTCGCCTCCGCGATGGGCCGGATGGGCTCGGGATATCAGAAACTGTTCGCCATCTCCGGTGCACGCCTGGGGACCTGGCTGCCGAACCCGGCCTTCCTGGCCGCGTCGACGCACCAGCAGAACAACTGGTCCTGGCCACACGGGCTGCCGCGCTACCGCGGCGCCGGCTACCTGTATCGAGAGGTGCTGGGCCTCAACTCTGCCCGCGGACGACTCCTCCAGATTTCCGATGGCGGACACTATGAGAACCTGGGCCTCGTCGAGGCGTTACGGCGCCGCTGCACCACCATCGTGTGTATCGACGCCAGCGGTGACACCCCACCGAATCTGAGTACCTTGGCCGACGCGATCCGCTTGGCCCGTGCCGAACTAGGCGTCACGTTCTCCTTTCCCGAACAGGGTGGCGGAGACGACCACACCGCGGAGAATCTGGCTCCCGGGACTGGAACAGCCTTCGACCCCGACGACGACTTCGCTGCGTTGAACGCGCGCATCACGAGGCAGTGCGTGGTGACTGCGACCTTCACCTATCCGCCGAAGGACGGTGTGTCACGGACCGGTCGGCTGATCCTGGCGAAGGCGGTCCTCTGGCAGAACTGCCCGGACTGGTTGATGACGTATGCCAACACCCATTCGATCTTCCCGCATGACAGCACGTCGGATCAGTGGTTCGACGAGGGACAGTTCGCCGCCTACACCCAACTGGGGCGCCTCATCGGCGCCGAGGCGCTACGCGTGGTGGGCAGCGCAGGCGCCCCGCCGGTCAGTACTCTTCGGCGCCGATGAGTGCCGCGGTGTCGTCTACCTCGTGGTCGGCGGCAGCCTGCGTACGGACGAACGCGACGGCGGCGACGGCGATCACACAGTAGAGTGCGGCAAACCAGAACGGCGCGGACACCGAGCCGAACCAGTCGGCAAGGTGGGCCACCAGCACAGCGGAGACGGCCGCGCCCATCCACCGCAGGAAGCTGTAGCCGGCGCTGGACACCGACCGCGGGGTGGAACCCTCACCCGAGGACATCGCGACACCAGTGAACAGGGTGTTCAACACACCCGAGGGAAGGCCGGACAGGATGACCGCGATCCCGATCAGCGCCACCTGGTCGGTGAGCACGCCGATGGCGGCGAGCGCCATCACGATGGCATACACCGAGATCGCGCTGATGACACCGCCCTTCTGGCCGATCCGTTCGGCCAGCCACGGCGCGATGAACACGCCGGCCAGCGCGGTCAGCAGGCCCCAACCGAAGAAGATCAGGCCGGCGTAGATCGGTCGCAGCCCCATCGCGATCGGCGCCCATGCGATGACGGTGAACAGTGCACCGGTGTAGAACGCGGACCCGATCGAGGTGATCAGCAGCGTGCGGTTGCGCAGCGCCTTCAGCGGGTCGACGATCCGGACCGGCGTGCGCGTGGCGCGCGGGCCATCCGACGGCAACATGACCGCGCACAGGATCGCGCCGGCCAGCATCAGCAGCGCGGTGCCGGCGAAGGGTGCGCGCCAACTCCATTCGCCGAGAACGGCTCCCAACAGCGGACCGACGGCCAGGCCGACGCCGAGCGCGGCTTCGTACAGCATGATCGCGCCGTGCTGGCTCCCCTTGGCCGCGGACACGATGAACGCGAGCGCGGTCGCGATGAACAGCGCATTGCCCAGTCCCCAGAGCACCCGGTAGGCGATGAGTTGATCGATCCCGCTCGCAAACGATGAGATCCCGGCGGCGATCACGATCAACGTGAGACCGACGGTGAGGGTGCGTTTGGGGCCGAATCGGTAAGCAGCCCAACCGGTCAGCAACATCGCGACACATTGGATACCGACGTAGACGCCGAACAGCAGGGTCAGCTTCTCCGGTGGCGCATTCAACGCTTCGGCAATGCTGTTGAGGATGGGGTCGACAAGGCCGATACCCATGAAGGCGATAACCGCGGCGAATGCGGTCACCCAGACTGTGCGCGGCTGTTGGCGGAAGGTCTCCAGCAGTGATGGTTCGTGGTGTTCGGCCGGCTGGGGGACGGGCCGGTTCTCGGTGACGGTCATGGTTACCTCGGGATCATTCGGCGGTGATGTCGGCCGCTTCCGGATTCGGGAGCGACTCGAGCTGATGACGCAACGCCTCGAGGGCGGGTGCGGCGGCGGTGAGTGCGGCGCGGTCGTCGTCGCTGAGTTCGGCGAGGGCCGCGGTCAGGATGCTGTCGCGGCGGCCGCGGACCCGGTCGAGCAGATCTCGTCCGTGGTCGGTGAGCCCGACCAGAACGGCGCGGCGGTCTGCCGGGTCGGGGGTTCGTTCGACCAGACCGTTCTTGGTGAGCCCGTCGATCAGCGCTGTCGCGGTGGGCATCCGGATCGATTCGCGCTCGGCGAGTTCGCCCATTCGCATCGGCCCGTGGTCGAGCAGCACCGCCAGAGCGGATGCCTGCGCGGCCGAGTACTCGGCGATGGGTGTGCGTCGCCGCAGGGTCAGGTAGAGCCGGGTCACCGTCGGCCGCAGGGCCGATGCCAATTGGAACGTCTCGTCATCAGACACACGACCAGGCTAATACTTAGGTTTACGAAATAAAAGCACACACTATTGTGAGATCCATGACAAGCGCGAAGAAGAAGCGATTCTCCCAACTCCCGCCGAGGTCACGAGCGCTGATCATCGTCGGCGCCATCGTCCAGTTCGCGCTGCAGGGTGCGGCCCTGCGCGACCTGAAGCGGCGACCGGCCGAGCAGGTGAAGGGCCCGAAGCCACTCTGGGTGGCGTTGAGCTTTCTCAACTACTTCGGGCCGATCGCCTACTTCGTGGTGGGGCGCAAGTCGCAGAGCTGAGTGCTCCTGTTCAGACGCCGATGGGTGTGCCGCCGTCACGCCACACGGCGACCACTGCGGGCCGCGGTTGGGTGTCGCCGCCGTCGGGCCAGTGTGATGCCGGGTTGTCGGCGGAGTGGTCGTCGAGCTCACCCGGATGCTGCACGCACACCATCACCCGGTCGCTGCCGATGATCGGACCACATGTCTCGGCTCCTTCCGGGACGGTGAGGAACTGCTTGGTCTGTCCGCGCTGCGCACCGTCGAGGGCGATGGCGAACAAGCCGTCGTTGCTGTCGAGTGCGTTGCCGTCGGTAGAAATCCACAGGTTGCCGTGCGGGTCGAAGGCCACGTTGTCGGGGCAGGAGATCGCGCTGACCTTGGTCTTGTCATAGCCGCCGTAGTACGTGTCGGCGGCGGCCGGGTCACCACAGACCAGCAGCAGATTCCAGGTGAGATCGGTGCCGGTGTGGTTGTCGGTGATCTCGATGACCTGACCGTTCTTGTTCTCGTTGCGCGGGTTCGCCTCATCGGCCGGCGCTTCGCCGTCGGTGCCGCGTTCGTCATTGTTGGTCAACGCGCAGTACACCTTTCCGGTGCGGGGGTTGGTCTCGATGTCCTCGGGTCGGTCCATCTTGGTGGCCCCGGCCTGATCGGCGGCCAGCCGGGTGAACACCGCCACCTCCTCCGGGGTCATCCCGTCGACATGGGAGCGGGCCGAACCGTCGGCGTTGACCGTCAGTAGCGGATGCCAGGTGCCGGTGCCCGCGAAGGACTCGCCCTCGGGTAGTTCGCCGCTGCCATCGACGGCGTCGGGGTTGTCGCCGGTGAACGACGCGACGTAGAGAGTGCCTTCGTCGAGGATGCCCATGTTGTGGGCGCGCGCGGTCGCCGACACCCCGGTCTTCATCTTGCGGCTCGACACGAACTTGTAGATGTACTCGAATCGCTCGTCGTCGCCGGTGTAGGCCACCACGGTGCCCTCGTCGGGACCCGACGACATCACGTGGATCGTGGCACCCTCGTGTTTGAGCCGGCCGAGCGCGGAGTGCTTGATCGGGGTGGAGTTCGGATCGTGCGGATCCACCTCCACGACGTAGCCGAACCGGTTGGCCTCGTTCGGTTCCTGCGCGAGATCGAAGCGGGGGTCGAACCGACCCCACTGGTGGTAGTCGGAGTCGTCGTCAAACGAGTAGCGTTCGAGCCGCTCGGCGGCGGTCGCGTCGGTCACCGCGCTCGCGTTGCTGAAGTAGCCGTCGAAGTTCTCCTCACCCGACAGCATGGTGCCCCACGGGGTGATCCCGCCGGCACAGTTGGCGAAGGTGCCGAGCACCGTCTCGCCGGTCGGGTCGGCCGAGGTCTTGACGAAATCGGTGCCGGCGGCGGGGCCGGTCAGCCGCATCGGCGTCGTCGCCGTGATTCGGCGGTTGCGCGGGCCGACGATGGTGGTCACCGCTCCCGTGCCCGTCTCGGTGGACACCTCCACGACGGTGATGCCGTGGGCGGCCATCGAGATCCGGGCCTGCTCCTCGGTGGGTTCGCCGCTCTGGTAGCCGGTGAACATGAACTCCTCGGTGGTGTACTCCTGGTTGCACACCAGGTAGTAGTGGCCCGACACACCGTCGACCGGGATCAGGCCCGCGAAGTCGTTGTTGTAGCCGAACTGCATCGCCTGGGCCTCGGGTGTCTGGCGGCTGAAGTCGAAGGCCGGCGCACCCGGGAGCACCGGATCGCCCCATGCGATGACCACCTCCTGCCGGTATCCCTCGGGGATGACGACGGCATCCTCGGTGTTGGGTGCCACGGTGGCGAAGTTCATCCCGGGCGGGGGAGTGTCGCCGACCGCCGACGAGCTCGCCACTGCGGAGTCGGAGGTGTCGTCGGCGCCACAGGCCGCGAGTAGCGACGTTGCGCCGATCGCGACCGCGGCGCCGGCCGACGAGCGCAGCACGGTACGTCGAGAAGCACTCGCCCGCAGGATATCCCGAAAGTATTCGTTGTAGCTGGTATTGCCCGGATCGTGCCAGCATGCCTCGCCGCACTTGTACTGGCAGGTCACGTGGGCACGTTTCGACCGGCCGGGCCGGTCGGTCGAGGTGAACAGCTGCAACGGGATACGCACGGAAACTTCCCTCCGGGTCGCTCTCTACAAGTGGGCTGGATCGAGAACTGTGAGGACGTTAGGGAGGTAAAGAGAACCGTCGGAAAGGTGTCCGTGAACCCAGGGCGAACACCACGTGCGCATCGGAATGTTCGCATCGGAGTGTTTGGGTGCCGCCGTGGCGCGGGTACCCGGTCTCCATCCGACAGGAAGGACGGAGTAGATGAGCACGTATGTGACCGCGAACCCGACGACCGGAGTGACCGAGCGGGAGTTCCCCGGCCTGTCCGACGACGACGTCCGTGCGGTGGCGCAACGCGCCGACGCCGGATTCCGCCAGTGGCGCGACACACCCGTGCCCAAGCGGGCCGAGGTGCTGGCTAGGACTGCAGAGATTTACGAGAAGCGGGCCGACGAATTGTCGGCGGCGATCACCACGGAGATGGGTAAACCCAAGGCGCAGGCCGACGGTGAGGTGCAGCTGGCCGCAGACATCTACCGGTGGTATGCCGAACACGGACCCGATTTGCTCGAGACGGAGACACTCGATCCCCAGGGTGCCGACGAGTCGATCGTGCAGCGTCGACCGGTCGGTCCACTGGTCGGGGTGATGCCGTGGAATTACCCCTACTACCAGGTGGTCCGTTTCGTCGCACCGAATCTCATGGTCGGCAACTCGATCATCCTCAAGCACGCCTCGATCTGTGCCGCCTCGGCGCAGCTGATGGCCGAGATCCTGCACGAGGCGGGCGCGCCCGACGACGTGTACATCAACGTCTTCGCCTCCAGCAGTCAGGTCGCGGACCTCATCGCCGACCCCGTTGTGCAGGGTGTGTCATTGACCGGCAGTGAGAAGGCGGGCGCATCGGTGGCTCAGACCGCTGCCGAACACCTCAAGAAGTCGGTGCTCGAACTCGGCGGCTCAGACCCGTTCATCCTCCTCGACACCGCAGACATGGCGCGGACGACCACGATCGCCGCGCAGGCACGGCTGTCCAATGCCGGTCAGGCCTGCAACTCGCCCAAGCGTTTCATCGTGCTCGACGAGCTCTACGAGGAGTTCGTGGAGGGGCTGGTCGGCCAATTCGAAGCGGTCACCGTCGGTGACCCTGCCGACCCGGACACAGACATGGGACCGCTGTCGTCGATCTCGGCACGTGACGGCGTGGCCGAGCAGGTCGACACCGCCGTGAAGCAGGGCGCCACGTTGCACACCGGCGGGAAGAAGCTCGACCGCGATGGTGCCTTCTACGCGCCGACGGTGCTCACCGGGATCACCAGCGAGATGGACGCCTACGCCGAGGAGATCTTCGGTCCGGTCGGCATGGTGTACCGGGTTTCGTCGATCGATGAGGCGGTGGAACTCGCCAACGATGTCGGTTTCGGGCTCAGTGGATCGGTGTGGAGCACCGACCTCGGCAAGGCGCAGCAGGTAGCCGATCGGCTCGAGGTCGGGATGGCCTACATCAACGAACACGGCACCACGCTGCCAGGTCTGCCGTTCGGCGGGGTGAAGCGCTCCGGCTACGGACGCGAACTCGGCCGTTGGGGCATGGGCGAGTTCGTCAACACCCGCCTACGTCGGACCTCGAGCAAGTAGCAACGCCCGAGGCAACTCAGAAGCGGCCGCCGACCCCGATCCTTCCGGAACTGCCCGAGCCGCCGAAGGATCCGGGGCTGCGGCCGCCGCTGCCGTAGCCACCGCCGAAACCACCGCCCCAGCCGCGGCCACCGCCGCCCATGGTGCCGCGCAGGAAGCTGTCGACGAGGATGCCGCCGAGCACGGCACCGCCGACGGAAGGCCCCGTCGGGTGCGGGGTTTGGTTCTGCTGCCACTGCACCACGTCACCCTGCGCGGCCATCAACGCCTGATCGGCGAGATAGCCTGCGCGTCGGGCACTCTGGGCGGCCTGCGCGGCGTCGGCGACCCCCGCGGCGGTGGCCTCGGCGAGCAGCCGCTGCGCCTCGGCGAGCCGGGTGCGCGCGATCGACTGGATGGCGCCGCGCCGCGTCGAGATGAAGTCGTTGGCGGCCGATACCTTGGCCTGCGCGGCCGTCACCGCCGAGTTCAGCAGTTCGGCCCGGCGCCGGCGCTCCGCCGAGGATGCGCGGGCGTCGTCGAGCGCGTCGTCGAGGTCGGCGTCGGCGTCGACGAGTGCGGTGAACGTACCGAGCGGGTCGTCGTGGAATTCCGCCCGTGCCGCCGACAACGCGGCGGTTGCTTTCTGCACCGCGGTGGCCAGCGCGGGCCCGCCGTCGCCGGTCAGCTCCGCCGCCTCGGCCAGCTCCCCGTCGACTTCGTCGATCAGAGCGGGCATCCGGGTGTGCGCGGCGGCGATGTTGGCCTCGGCGTTGTCGATCGCATCCAGCAACCGGTTGGCCTGTTCCAACGCACCTTCGGCCGAGCGGATCGCGGCCACGGCGGGCCCTTGCTCGCCGGCCGGCGCGGAGGCCGCCTCCCGTCCCTGGTCGGCGCTGTGCTCGGCGAACTCGATCTCCTCGCGCGCCAGATCGACGTTGTCGGCGATCGACACCAGCACCGTCTCGCCATGCCTGCCGATCAAGGCGTCCAGTTTGCTCTGCGACTGCTCCATGCGGGCACGCACCGCCACCAGCTTCTGGGTGAGTTCGGCCAACCGGGAATCGGCGTTGATCAGCAGATTGCGCATCGCGTCGAAGCTCTCCACCTGGGCATCGAGCGCCGCATCGACGTCGGTGCAGGTGGTGATGATCTGCACCAGCATCGCCCGCTGCTCGTCCGGGGTCTCCGGGATCGAGTCATCGAGGAGTTGACGCACCGTGAACGATTCGGCCAGTCCGCGTTTGGCCTCGGCCAACGCTTCGGTGAACGGGGCGGTCTCCACCTCCCCGAACTCGCCGACGGCCAGGGCCAGCTCTTCCTCGCTGGTGCGGATGGCGTTGTCGGTGTCGGTCAGCACCTCCCGTGACCAGGGGTCGAGCACATCGAGTGGCTGGGCGACCAGCTGGTCGCCGGTCAATTCCTGTTCCCGCATGGCTTCCACACCGGCCTCGATGCGTTGCTGCTTGCGGCGACGCCGATACAGCAGGAACCCGCCACCACCGACCACGGCGAGCCCACCGACGGCCAGTGCCGTGTAGAGCCCCGCGTTCGACGGTGTCATCGCGGAGTTGATCCCGTCGACGGCGGCCTGCCCGGCGCCCGCCCAGTCACTGTCCTTGAGGGCCGGCACGATGTCGCCGCGCGCGATGTCGTCGATGGCGTCCTGGTCGAGTCCGTCGACCGATTCGGGCGCGTTGAAGTAGTAGGCGCGGTCGTCGGTGGCGACGGCGAGCAGTACGTCGCGGTCACCGAGATCGCTGATGGTCGCGGTCTGCGTCGCCCACTGCTCGGGGCCCACCCCGTCGAAGTCGCGCACGTACACCACCCACAGTTGCACTTCGTGATCGGTGTAGAGCTGGTCGATCGATGCCTGGAGCTCGGTGCGCTGGGTGGTGGTGAGCACGTTGGCCGAGTCCACGACCTGCGTCGGCAGTCGTGATGGCGGTTCGGCGTGGGAGGAGCCGGCGAGCACGCCGGGTGCGACGAGTGCGACGAGACCGAGGACGACGAGGGTCAGGCCCAGCCGACGGAGCAGCGTGGCGGAGGCAAGCATGCGTCCTAATCTATCCGCCACGTCCGACGCCGCGGGCGTGGCGGATGTCCCGGCCGTGTCAGCGCCGGCTCACCCCGGTCAGCTGTTGTTGCCCTCGCGCCACTTGCATACGGCCTCGAGCACCGACAGATCGTAGTCGGGACCGCCAGCGCCGACGGTGATCAGCGAGATGCCCGCTGCCACCAGTTCGTCGGCCTCACGCAGCGCATCGTCGACGGTCCGGGCCTGCAGGCCGGCGGAGTGTTCGATCTGGGCGGGATCGCGGCCCACAGTTGCACAGTGCTCGTCGAGGATGCCGGACTTGCGTTCGTAGGTCGGCACATCGACGAAGTAGTGCCAGATGTTCGCGTACTCGGCAACGTGGCGCAACGTCTTCTTCTCGCCACCGCCACCGATCAGGACCGGGATGTCGCGGGTGGGCTTCGGGTTCAACTTGCCCAATCGGTCGGTGATTCGCGGCAGCGACTCGCCGAGGTCGTTCAACCTGCTGCCTGCGGTACCGAACTCGTAGCCGTACTCGTCGTAGTCCTTCTGGAACCATCCGGAGCCGATGCCCAGAATGAGACGCCCGTCCGACATGTGGTCGACGGTGCGCGCCATATCCGCCAGCAGCTCCGGATTGCGGTAGGAGTTGCAGGTCACCAGCGCGCCGATTTCCACCCGGCTGGTCTGCTCGGCCCAGGCACCCAACATGGTCCAGCATTCGAAGTGCTCGCCGTCGGGATCGCCGTAGAGCGGGTAGAAGTGATCCCAGTTGAAGGCGATGTCGACGCCCATGTCCTCGGCACGGCGCACGGCGTCGCGGATCATCGAGTACTCGGGGGCGTGCTGGGGCTGCAGCTGAACACCGACGCGGACAGGGAAATCGCGAGCTGTGAAGGTCATGAAAACCAGTCTGCCGAAGGATCGATGCCGCGTCACTGTCCGAATTGCGCCGCGGTGGTAAGCAGGACGGGTGACGATGCGACCGCAGGCCCCTGACCTTTCCGAACTGCGTCGGCGCACCAGTGTGAAGTGGCGTGCCTACCCCGCCGATGTGCTGCCGATGTTCGTGGCGGAGATGGATTTCGAGCTGGCGCCCGTGGTCGCCGACGCGATGGTGGAGCAGATTCGTGCCTCCGACGTGGGCTACGCGGGTGGTGCGGGTTCGGTCGGGGATGCATTCGCCGGGTTCGCGCAGCGACGTTGGGGCTGGGACGTCGCGCCCGCTGACGTCCGCCTCACCACCGACGTCAGCGTGGTGATCGTGGAGGCGCTGCGGGTAGCCATTTCCCCTGGCGACCGGGTGATCATCACACCGCCGGTCTATCCGCCGTTCTTCGAACTCATCCCCGAGGCCGGTGGGCAGGTGTGCGAGGTGCCGTTGCGATGCGACGAGAACCGTAGCTGGTCGCTCGACCTCGCCGGGATCGAGCGTGAACTCGCGGCCGGGGCGCGTGCGGTTCTGCTGTGCCACCCACACAACCCCCTCGGCTTGATCCATCCGGTCGACGACCTGGTCGCGCTGGCCGATCTCGCGAGGCAACACGGTGCCGTGGTGATCAGCGACGAGATCCACGCGCCGCTGGTCCACCCCGGCCGCGAGTTCACGCCATTCCTCGCGACGGGGGAGGCCGCACGGCAGGTGGGTGTCGCGGCGCATTCGGCGAGCAAGGGTTTCAACATCGCAGGCGCGAAGTGTGCGTTGATGATCGCCGCTTCCGGCACCATGCGCTCGATGCTCGATCGCCAACCCGAAGAGGTGGGCGTGCGTACCAGCATCATCGGCCGTGCGGGTACCGCAGCGGGGTTCGCGAAGGGCGACGCCTGGCTCGACGCGACACTCGAGGTCCTCGTCTCGAACATCGGGCTGCTCTCCGATTGGCTCGAGGCCGAGTTGCCCGAGGTGAGGCTGCATCGGCCGGCTGCGTCGTACCTCGCGTGGCTCGACTTCCGAGCCACCGACCTCGGCGACGACCCGGCCGCCGCGATCCTGGAGAAGGGTCGGGTGGCCCTGCACTCCGGTCCGGCGTTCGGTCTGGCGGGCCGCGGTTTCGCCCGGCTCAACGTCGGGTGTTCGCCAGAGCTGCTCCGTGCGGGTCTGGAGGGGATCCAGCGCGCCGTCCGCTGAGCACACAACACCTCGTTTGACGCCCTGACCTGGTATCTCGGCTCGTTGCAACGTTCCGTACGTGGCTGCAACGTAGGTGCAACGCGGTCGCTCCTACGCTGTGCACCAGATCACATCGACCCCGCTGCGTGGGGCGGGTGACAACCCCCAGGACACCTCAACCGGAACAACATGAGGAGCTGTAGATGACCGTCTTCGCGAAGCCCGGAACCGACGGATCGGTGATGAGCTATGAGTCCCGCTACGACAACTGGATCGGCGGCCAGTGGACCCCGCCGGTCAAGGGACAGTACTTTGAGAACCCGTCGCCGGTGGACGGCAAGACGTTCTGCGAGGTCGCCCGCTCGACTGCGGAGGACATCGACCTGGCACTGGACGCCGCGCACAAGGCTGCGCCGCAGTGGGGCAAGGCGTCGGTCGCCGAGCGCTCGCTGGTCCTGCTGCGCATCGCCGATCGGATGGAAGAGAACCTCGAGAAGCTCGCCGTCGCCGAAACCTGGGACAACGGCAAGGCTGTCCGGGAGACCCTGGCCGCCGACATTCCGTTGGCCATCGACCACTTCCGCTACTTCGCCGGCGCGCTACGTGCCCAAGAGGGCTCGATTTCCGAGGTCGACGAGGACACCGTCGCCTACCACTTCCACGAGCCGCTCGGCGTTGTCGGACAGATCATCCCGTGGAACTTCCCCATCCTGATGGCCGTCTGGAAGTTGGCCCCCGCCCTCGCCGCCGGCAACGCCATCGTGCTCAAGCCGGCCGAGCAGACCCCCGCATCGATCCTCTACTTGATGAGCCTGATCGCGGATCTGCTGCCCGCCGGTGTGCTCAACGTGGTCAACGGTTTCGGCGTGGAGGCCGGCAAGCCGCTCGCATCGAGCAACCGCATTCGCAAGATCGCCTTCACCGGCGAGACCACCACCGGCCGCCTGATCATGCAGTACGCCTCGGAGAATCTGATCCCGGTCACCCTCGAACTGGGCGGCAAGAGCCCGAACATCTTCTTCGACGACGTTATGAGCGCCGACGACGGTTTCCTGGACCGTGCGCTGGAAGGCTTCTCGATGTTCGCGCTCAACCAGGGCGAGGTCTGCACCTGCCCGAGCCGTGCACTCATCCAGGAGAACATCTACGACGACTTCATCGCGAAGGCTGTGGACCGGGTCGGCCAGATCAAGCAGGGCAATCCGCTCGACACCGAGACGATGATGGGCGCGCAGGCCTCCAATGACCAGTTCGAGAAGATCAGCTCCTACCTCGCCATCGGCAGGGAAGAGGGCGCCAAGGTACTCATCGGTGGTGAGCCCGCCGACCTCGGTGGCGACCTGTCAGGCGGCTACTACATCAAGCCGACCGTGTTCGACGGCCACAACAAGATGCGCATCTTCCAGGAGGAGATCTTCGGGCCGGTGCTCGCGGTGACGACGTTCAAGGACTACGCAGACGCCATCCACATCGCCAATGACACCCTCTACGGCCTCGGCGCCGGTGTGTGGAGCCGTGACGGCGCCACCGCCTACCGTGCTGGCCGCGAGATCCAGGCTGGTCGTGTGTGGACCAACACCTATCACGACTACCCGGCCCACGCCGCCTTCGGTGGCTACAAGCAGTCGGGGATCGGTCGCGAGAACCACCTGATGATGCTCGAGCACTACCAGCAGACCAAGAACCTGCTGGTCGGTTACGCGCAGAATGCCAAGGGCTTCTTCTGATCTGGATCTCACCACAACAGAAAGCAGAGGTGAAAACCCGTGTCGGACCAGCAGGTTCCTGATCGGGTCGTCGCCACAGACACCGCCGTGCAGCTCTTGACGAAACTATCGGAGCTGCACGGCGGTCTCATGATCCACCAGTCGGGTGGATGCTGTGACGGCTCGGCCCCGATGTGTTATCCGGTCGGTGAATACCGGGTCGGCCAGCGCGACGTCCTCGTCGGCGAGATCGAACTGACCGAACCCCTTCCCGCAGTGCGGGTGTGGATCAACGGCGATCAGTTCGAACTGTGGAAACACACGCAATTGATCCTCGACGTGGTTGACGGCCGCGGTGCCGGGTTCAGTCTGGAAGCGCCGGAAGGGGTTCGATTCCTCTCGCGCTCGAGGGCTTTCAGTCCGGAGGAGAACGAGGTGCTCGAGGCCAACCCGCCTCAGACGGGTGCCGCCGTCGGCGCGTGACGGCGGGCGCCGGCTACGGTTCGAACCCCACGAAGGTGGCGGCTTCGGAGACCGACTTGCGCTCGGACACCACGGCATTGGCCGGGAAGGTGTCATCCGGCCAGCCCAGCGCGATGCTCTTCATGATCACCTGGTCGTCGGGGATACCGGCATGTTCTCGCACGACGGGCGACTGCATGATGCCCTGACTGTTGATCACCGCCCCCAGCCCGCGAGACCAGGCTGCGTTCACCAGCGCGGTGGAGACCGCACCGCAATCGAACGGTGTGTCGTCGCTGCCGTCGAGAATGCGGTCGTAGGTCACGATCACACACACCGGGGCATCGAACTGACGGAATCCCCGCAGCACCCAGTCGTGCCGCTTCTCCGTGTTGTCGCGAGCAATACCCATCGCGCCGAACAGCTGCTTCGCAACCTGGACCTGGCGTTCACGGTGGGTGCCGGTGAACTTCTCCGCGCCCGTCCGGAACTCGCGCGAATGGGGTACGCCGGCCAGGTTGCGCTCGGTGTTTCCCGCTCGGATGCGGTCGAGCGGTTCTCCGGTGATCACATGAAAATTCCAGGGCTGCGTGTTCATCGATGACGGAGCCCGCATCGCGAGCTCGAGGATCTCTTCGATCAGCTCCCGGGGTACCGGGTCGGGCGTGAACCCACGGATGCTGCGGCGCCCCAGAACCACTTCGTCGTAACCCATCGTCGATCTCTGCTCGGGTGAATCGACCATCACGGCAGTATTCCATGCTCCGCCTCGTCGAGCCACCAACCTCGGATCATGCCGGCCGGCCGGCCCGGTTCCATGTAGTGCTCGGTGCCGAAGCCGACCGGGAACATCTCGACCGGCATCGCCAGGAGTTGTTTGACGTCGCTCTGACTTGCGTGACAGGCGAGGGCCTCACGTTTGGTCATCACGTCGTCCCCGAGGTCCACGGCCCAATGCAATTCGGCTTCCGGTGTGCCGACCGGATTCCCGTCGTCACCGCGCAGATCCGGATCGAAACCCTCCATACCCATCTCTTTGGCGAGGGTGAACAACTGCCGCATCAGATCGCGGTTCATCGTCACCTCGAGGTATCGCGGCGTCCTCGCCGCGAGATCCGCTGCGGCGCGAGTGGTGTGGTGCAGCATGATGTGATCGGGGTGGCCATAACCGCCGTGCCAGTCGTAGCCGACGACGACGTCGGCGTTCTCCTCGTCCAGGATGTCGGCCAGACGACGGGCCGCTTCGCCGAGGTCGGCGCGCGAGAACACACCGTCGGTTTCGTTCTGTGCCCATCCGGTCATGCCGGAGTCGCCGTAACCCAGCCACGCAACTCGGGCCGTGCCCGTGATCGCTGCCGACGCCTCGGCTTCGCCTCGCCGGCGACTCACGACCGTCTCACCGGGCGCGAGATCGTCCGGCACATCGCCGGGATCCCCGTCGGTGCAATAGACGACCACCACACGGTGCCCCTCCCGTGATGCGCGGATCATGCTGCCCGCGGTGCCGGTTCCCTCGTCGTCGGGATGCGCGTGGACAAAGACGATTGTGCTCATGGCTCGTTTCTACAGTGCGGTGACCTCCGGCCAGGTTTTGGCGTCACCGTGGCCGGATCGATTGTGTGAGGGTCGCGTACCTCGTGGTCATCCACCGACGCCGGCGGCTGGACGCGTCGACCAAGTCCGCGACGAAAGGTTGTGTCGCGAACACGAGCAGATCGGTGACGCCGCGCTCTACGGTCGTCGCATGAGTACCACAGCAGTCATCACCGGAGCCGGTCGCGGCATCGGCCGTGCCCTCGCCCGACATCTTGCCGACGTGGGACATCAGGTCGTCGTGACCGATATCGACGGCGACGCTGCCGAACGTGTCGCCGCGGAGATCGGGTGCGGAGCGGTCGGATTCGCCCAGAATGTGCGCGACATCGCGTCGCACCGCATGATCGCCGAGGAAGCCGCAACGCGCGGCACGCTGAAGGTGTGGGTCAACAATGCCGGAGTTCTCTTCGCCGGAGACGCCTGGAAGCAGTCGGACGAGGAGATCGCGACCATCCTCGAGGTCAACGTGCGTGGCGTCATGGCGGGTTCCGCAGCAGCGGTCGCGCAGATGGGCGCCGGTGGAGGGGCGATCCTCAATGTGGCTTCGATCTCGGCGCTCACACCCGTACCGGGCCTGGCCCTCTATGCCGCAACCAAAGCGGCGGTGCTGTCTTACACCACGTCGCTGCAGGGGGACCTGGCCCATGCCGGGATGCCCATCCGGGCCCGGGCACTGTGTCCGGACGTCGTCGGCACCCAGATGGTGACCTCGCATGCCACTGACCCGGGCGCGGCGATGCTGTTCTCCGGCCCGAAGCCCCTCGACGAAGATGCCGTTGCGCGTGCAGGGATGGCCCTGATCGACAGTCGCCAGCTCTTCCGGGTACTGCCGCGTTGGCGCGGCGTTCTGGTGCGTGGCGTCGATGTCGTACCGAGCATCGGACTGCCGATGCTGAGGGTGATGCGGAAGCTCGGCGATCGTCGTCAGGCACGCGCCTGACGACGATCCCGGGGGAGCACCGCTGAGCCCAGCCAGTGGCAGGCGGTGAGGGCGATCTCCAGGTTGAGACGATCGTCGTCGAGGGGACGACCACGTGCGTCGATCGCCTTGTCCACGCGGTACTTCACCGTGTTCTTGTGTAAGTGGATCACCTCGGCCGCGGCGACGTAGCTACTGCCGGCCTTCAGGAACGCCAACAGCGTTGCCCGCATCAGGGCCGTGTTCTCATCGTCGGCGGCCAGGCCACCGAGTGTCGATGCGACGAGGTCTCTGGTGGCTTCGAGGTCGCGGGCCAGGAGCGAACACAGCTGAACCCCGGCGTCATCGAAGTCGGTGACCAGGAGGTCACCGGCAATCGATGCGACGACGTGCGCGCGCTGTGCTTCCTGGTGAGTCCTACGGAAACCGACCGTCGCCGAGTGCGGCCGACCGAAGGCCACACCAACGCCAGGGCCGGCATCGGTGATCAGGCGAGTGACGGCGTCACGGTCGATTCGATGACAGTCACGGCTGCGGCCCAGCGGAATCCAGCCCCACGCCAGGCTGCGATCCTGAGGCAGGAACAGCGCGGGACCGTCGGCGTCGACGGCTTCGCCGATGGCCGCAACCAACGACTCCATCCGACGCAGTTCGCTCGGCACGCCGTGCTCGTCGGAGGTCCAGATGACGACGCCTAGGTGGTGCTGCCGAAGGCGGTAGCCGATGGCCGATTCCGCAGTTCCGAGGTCGTGATCGCGGCCGGTGAGAATCGTGGTGAGCATTGCGGTCCGGACGGTGTTGCGATTGGCGAGCCAGCGTTCGCGTTCGGCCTCGTACTCCGCGACGACTTGTTCGGCGATCCGGTCGACGTAGGCGAACGTGGTGGTGCGGAAGGCCTGCGACGCCGCGAAGGCGACGTCCCGATCGCGTTCGGTGGCCGCGACCTCGGCGACCGCCCAATCGAGCACCCGGTTCTGCCCGATGCGATATGCCCGCAGCAGTGCGTTCGCCGAGATCGCACGCTGCGCCAAGCGATGGGCATACTCGATCGCAGCCGGTGGTGGGCGCACATCGTCGACGTGGATGTCGTGCTGGGCGACGTGGAGGAATGTCTCCACATTGCTCTCCGTGCTCGCGCGTAACAGTTCCAGGATGACGTCGTCGCCGCGCAACTCCGGGATCGAGTCGGCGATCTCGGCGTGCAGCGCCCGACCGAGACTCGGCAGTTCGGCTCCCACGGTCTTGGCCACCTCGGCGACCCGTAACGCCGCCAGACGTCGCTGCTCCGGGCTCAGTTCGCCACCCATCGGGTCGTCCTCTCTCCGCATTCTGGTTTGTTCGCAGAACCCAAGACCGTTGCGTCACTCCTGGCTGCCGCCACCTGATGCCTGGTCTCGATGTGAACCCTGCCACAACGATCCGCGGAAAGTTCGTGTCGTGAGCACAATCTTTCGCCTTGCGCTGCTCCATACGCTCGTCGCATCCAACACCCCCGAACGAAGGAATCCAATGGCACCCGATCTCACCGGGCAGACCGCGATCGTCACCGGCGCAGCGCACGGAATCGGACTGGAGATCGCTCGTCAGCTGTCGTCGGCTGGCGCGAGCGTCGTCGTCGCCGACATCGATGAAGCCGCTGCGAAGGAGGCCGCCGGACAACTGACGAACGCGACCGCCATCGCCTGCGATGTCCGCGACGAGGAGCAGGTCAAGAGCCTGGTCGAGTCGACCGTCGCGACCTACGGTGGCCTGCAGGTGATGATCCCGAACGCCGGCATCGCGTCGGTGGCGCCCATCGTGGAGATGGATCTGGCGGCGTGGCGCAAGGTCACCTCGATCAACTTCGACGGGGTCTTCCTTGCCATCCGCTATGCGGCGCCGGCCATCATCGCCAGTGGCGGCGGCAGCATCGTCACCATCGGCTCGGTGACCGCATTGGCCGGCACCCCGCTGGTGTCCTCGTATGCGGCTGCGAAAGCGGGCGTCGTCAATTTGACCAAGACTGCGGCGACCGAGCTCCGCGCATTCGGGGTACGCGTGAACGCTGTTCTGCCCGGGTTCGTGGCCACGCACCTCGTCACCGATCAGGTGCAGGGCTTCGAGACTGCGCTGGGACTGCCGGCGCACGGCTTCGACGCACTGATCGAACAAAAGCAGGGTAGGTACGGCACGGTCGAGGAGATCGCCAAGGCTGTGCTGTTCCTGGCCGGTGACGAGTCGTCGTTCTGCTCCGGATCGGGCCTTGTGCTCGACGGCGGCCTCGACGCCGGATTGTTCTGAGGTGACGACGATGGAACTGCACTATCTGCCCTGGCACCGTCCCGCCGAGCAGTCCGACCGACCGTGCGTTCGCGACGGCCACACCGAATTGACCTATGCGCAGTTCGCCGAGCGGGTCGACGGTGCCGCCGAACAGTTCGCGGATCATGGTGTCGGTCCAGGCTCGGTGGTGGCAGTGATGTTGCCGAACCGCGTCGAATTGCTCGTGTGCCTCGCCGCCGCATGGCGTCTCGGTGCTGCTGCGACGCCGGTCAATCCGGTGTTCACCGCATCGGAGGCGACCTATCAGATCGCCGATGCGGATGCGGCACTCGTGGTACGCGCCAGCGCGGGTGCGCCCGATGGTGGTCGATGGAGCGTGCTCGTCGACGATCTGCGGACAGCCCCGACGAGGTCCGTGCCGGCCCCGGTCACCGCTGTCGGCGACCTGGCGTTGCTGGTCTACACAAGCGGATCGACGGGCCGTCCCAAAGGTGTCGAACTCACCCACCGCAACATCGCCGCGATGGCCGGCTCGATGGTGGAGGCTCTGCGGCTCACCGAGGACGACCATTGCCTGCTGGTGCTGCCGCTGTTTCACGTCAACGCGATCTGCGTCAGCTACCTGGCCACTATGATCGCCGGTGCGCAGCTGTCGGTTCTCGCCAGATTCCATCCGGTGGAGTTTCTCGGTGCGATCGAACGCCTCCGGCCGACCTTCTTCTCCGCGGTACCGACGATTTACGCACACCTCGTCGCACTGCCGTCTGACGTCGCCGCCGACACTTCCTCGGTACGGTTCGCGATCTGCGGGGCGGCACCGGCGTCCGAAGAACTGCTCCGCGCAACCGAACAGCGGTTCGGCTTCCCGCTGATCGAAGGCTATGGCCTCACCGAGGGCACCTGCGCGTCGACGGCGAACCCCGTCGACGGACCACGTAAAGCCGGCACCGTCGGTACGGCCTTGCCCGGCCAGGTGGTGGCCATCATGGACAACGACGGCTCTCTACTGCCCTCCGGGCGGCGTGGTGAGGTTGTGATCAAGGGGCCCAACGTGATGCAGGGGTACCGCAATAGGCCCGATGCCACCGTGGACGCACTCGGTGACGGATGGCTGCACACCGGCGACGTCGGGATCCTGGACGACGATGGCTACCTCCGGTTGGTCGACCGGATCAAGGACATGATCATCCGAGGCGGGGAAAACGTGTACCCCAAAGAGATCGAATCCGTTCTGTACGGCCATCCAGCTGTGCTGGAGGCGGCCGTTGTGGGTGCGCCGCACCCGATCTATGGCGAGGTCCCCGTCGCCTACGTCGCGCTCCACCCGGAGCGATCGGTCACCGAGACCGAACTTCGCGACATGTGCACACAGCATCTGACCAAGATCAAGGTGCCGGTCTCGATAACCATCACGGGCGCCTTACCCAAGAACCCGGTCGGCAAGATCGACAAGCCCGGGCTGCGGGCCGGCCTTGCCCAAAAGCCCGCACAGCAAGGAGTTTGACATGGGGTTCATCAAACCTTCTCCACAGCCGATGGAACCCTCGGATTTCGTGCGACTTCCGCTGCGCGACCGCATGAGGATTCTGAGTACCCACTGGGTCGACGACGGGTTCGGTACGCCACGCGTCCTGCACGTCGTGTACATCGCGAAGATGCTGGGACTGTACTTCGCTGTCGGGCTGGCGATCACCGCGTGGACCACGCAGTACGTGCACTTCACCGACCCGGCGAGCTGGTTCGACAACATCGTCGTCTACCAGAAGCTCGCCGTCTGGTTGATGCTCCTGGAGGTGCTAGGGCTCGCAGGTGCTTTCGGCCCGCTGTGCGGCCACTTCACCCCCATGCTGGGAAATGTCCGGTACTGGATTCGGCCCGGCACCGTTCGGATGGCGCCGTGGGGACGGCACGTGCCCGGCACCGGCGGCGACACCCGCACCGTCATCGATGTCGTCCTGTTCCTCGCAGTCGTGGCGAGCCTGGTCTATCCGTTGGTGGTCACCGCGCAGCCGGTGCAGTTCCTACCGGCCGGCACGGGTCCGCAGGAGCTGGTGCCGCCGGTGGCGTTCATCCCGATCCTGGTCACCATGACGTTGATGGGATTGCGCGACAAGGTCGTCTTCCTGGCGGCTCGCTCTGAGCAGTATCTGCCGATAATGTTGTTCTCCGCCATCTTCGGGGCGATGGTCCTCGGAGATGGGGCGGACGCGGCCAACTTCGTGGATCTGGTCGTGGTCTTCAAGATCATCATCTGTGTCGTCTGGATCGGAGCAGGGGTCTCCAAGCTCGGCGAGCACTTCATCAACGTCGTGCCACCGATGGTCTCAAACAGTCCGGGACAGTTCCGCTTCGTCAAGCGGCTCTTCTACCGCGACAGCCCCGACGACATCCGGCCCAGCAAGGTTGCCTGGTTCATGGCCCACATCGCCGGTACCACCGTCGAGATCGCGATTCCGCTGGTCCTGCTGCTTACCACCAACACCACGATCGCGGTCATCGGCGCGGTGATCATCGTGGCATTCCACATCTACATCACCTCGACCTTCCCGCTAGCGGTGCCGCTGGAATGGAATGTGTACTTCGGCTATATCGCCCTGGTGCTGTGGGTCGGGTTCGACGCCTCGGTCTACAACATCTGGAACTTCTCGCAGCCCTGGCTGCTGATACCGGTCTTCGCGATCCTCTGCTTCGGTCCGGTGCTCGGCAACCTGCGGCCCGACCTCGTCTCGTTCCTTCCGTCGATGCGGCAGTACGCGGGCAACTGGGCGTCGGCGATCTGGTCGATGAAGCCGGGTGTGGAAGAGCGGCTCAACGAACTCCCCCTGGTAGAGAACCAGATCGACCAGCTGCAGCGGATGCTTCCCACACCGTATGAGCGGCACGACGCGGAAATGACTCTGCAGAAGGCCGTCGCCTGGCGCTCGATGCACAGCCAGGGACGCGGCTTGTTGTCGGTCCTCTACGAGCACCTCGAGGACATCGACACGCGGACGACCCGGGAAGGCGAGTTCATGTGCAACACCATCCTGGGCTGGAACTTCGGCGACGGACACCTGCACGACGAACGGCTCATCGCGGCGATCCAGCGGCGTCTGAACCTCGCGCCCGGCGACCTTGTGGTCGCCTACTGCGAGTCGCAGGCCACACCGTGGAGCAATCCGGCGCAGGAGTATCGCGTCATAGACGCCGCACTCGGCGTCGTGGAACGCGGTACCTGGAATGTGAGCGATTGCGTGAAGGAACAGCCGTGGCTGCCGAACGGTCCGGTGCGGCTTCAGGTTACGTGGACGGCAGACGGCTTCTGCCGACAGGAAACCCTGACCCACGGCAAGGGTGCGGTGGCATGACGAACGCAGTCGTCGTCGGCAGCGGACCCAATGGGCTCGCTGCCGGCATCCGGCTGGCTCAGGCCGGCGTCGACGTCACGGTGTTCGAGGCGCATGACCGTCCCGGCGGTGGTACGCGGACCAGCGAACCGACCGTCCCCGGAGTACTGCACGACGACTGTGCCGCCTTCCACCCGACCGGCGTCGCGTCACCGTTCTTCAGGTCGTTGAATCTGGAGCGGCACGGATTGCGTTGGCGTTGGCCGGAGTTCGATCTGGCCCATCCGCTCGACAACGGACACGCAGGCCTCGCCACGCGGGATCGCGCGGAGACCGCACGTTCACTCGGGGTAGATGCCCGCTCCTGGGACCGGCTCTTCTCGGGCGCGACGACACACTTCGACGAGCTGATCGGGGAGGTGTTCCGGCCTCTGGCGCACCTTCCGCGACATCCGGTCACGCTCGGGCGGTTCGGATTACATGCGGTGCAACCCGCGACGTGGACAGCCTGCCGGTTCACCGACGATCCGGCGCGGGCACTGTTCACCGGTGTCGCCGCGCATGCGTTCGGCCGGCTCGACACCCCGCTCAGCAGTTCGGTGGGCCTGATGCTGACCGCCGCCGCGCACGCCGTCGGCTGGCCCGTCGCCGAGGGTGGGAGCGAACGCATCACCGATGCACTGCTCGCGGAGCTGGCGGCGCTGGGCGGCAAGGTGATCACCGGCATCCGGGTCACCTCGCTGGACCAGTTGCGTGACCTGACCGGCCGGCGACCCGATGCGGTCGTGCTCGACACGTCCCCGCACGCCGCGGCGCGGATCGTCGGTGATGAGATGCCCGATCGGGTTCGGCGGGCAGTGGGCCGTTACCGATACGGCCCGGCCGCGTTCAAGGTCGACATCGCGATCGACGGTCACATCCCGTGGACCAACGGTGACTGCGCCCGGGCGGGCACGCTCCATCTCGGTGGGACCGCTCGCGAGATCGTGGCGGCAGAACGCGACACGGTCCGCGGCCGAATGTCGAAGCGCCCCTTCGTGCTGGTGGGTCAGCAGTACATCGCTGACAGCAGCCGATCCAACGGCTCGATCAATCCTATCTATGCGTATGCGCACGTTCCGCATGGCTATGCCGGCGATGCGACGGAGGCCATCATCGGCCAGATCGAGCGCTTCGCGCCGGGGTTCCGGGAGCGGATCATCGCGACGTCGACTCGTGGTCCGGCAGCGCTGGAGAAGTACAACGCCAACTACGTCGGCGGCGACATCAGCGCCGGTGCGAACACCGCCCGGCAGATCGCCTTTCGGCCGCGGATGACGACGAACCCGTACGCTCTAGGCGTTCGCGGAGTCGTCCTGTGCTCGTCGGCGACACCACCGGGGGCGGGCGTGCACGGAATGGGTGGCTTCCACGCTGCACAGGCGGTGCTGGCCCGGATGTGACTGCCGTGTTCGGCCGTCATCCGGCCAAGCCTTCCTCGCAGTCCTTTCCGGTGTCTGACCTGCGTCGACGAATGTTGTCGGTGGGTGCGGTTAGTTTGGTGTCATGACTTCGAGCGCGCCGGCGTTGGCCCAGATGGCCGATGATGAGCGGCATTGCGCTACCGAGTTGGTCGAGGTGCTTCATCATTGCAACGCGGTGCGCGCGGCCGCCGATTATCGGATGTTGCAGGCGGTCAGCCTGATTCATGATGAACGTGAACAGGACCATCTGGTGCGGTTGGCGGCGGCGTTGGGTGAGCAGTCGACGTCGCTGGCCACTTTGGAACGTTTGGCCAAGCGTGCGGCGGCCGGGGAGGATCCCCGCGCCCAGTACGGGCCGACCGGGTTGGAGATGGCGATCGCCGAGGTCGGTGCGGCGTTGACGGTGCCCCCGGCCCGGGCGCGGGAGTTGATCGAGGCCGGCAGCGTGTTACGGCATCAGTTGCCGTTCACCGGCGCCACCCTCGTCGCCGGACGGATCGACCTACCGCGGTTTCTGGTGGTGGTACGGCGCACCGTGTTGGCCGATCCCGCGAAGTTCGCCGTGTTGGATACCGAGATCGCTGCGGCCATCGAGTCACGCGAACCGATGTCGATGACCCGGTTCACCACGATGATCGACAAGATCATCGCGAAGATCGATCCGGCCGCGGTGCGGCGTCGCCGTGAGCAGGTCGACACCGACCGCAACATCAGTGTGCGCCCCGACCGCCACACCCCGGGCCAATCGCGTATCGGGGGTGTGTTGCCCGCCGAGCAGGCCGCGGCCATCGATGCCCGACTCCAAGCGATGGCCGCCTCGGTGCATCCCGACGATCCACGCACCGCCGCTCAACGCCGCGCCGACGCGTTGGTCGCTTTGGCCGATGGTGCCGCCCGTCTGGACTGCCGGTGCGAAGTCTGCACCACCACCGCCGGCGCCGACGATGACAGCGCCGCCGGCGAGGAACGCGACGGACCCGACGCATCACCCGACACCGGCAGCGACGCCACCGGCACCGACGCCTCCGACGTGACCGCGTCTGACACCAACGTGAATGGTGCGGCCGAGGTCCGCGACAAGCAGGGCGAGGCTGTTACCGATGCCGAGAACGGTGCCGGCGCCGAGACCGTCACGTCGGACTGTGCGCCGCGTCCAACGTTTCACATCGTGGTCAACCTGAGCACCCTGCTCGGTCACGATGATGATCCGGCCTTCCTCGACGGGCACGGTGTCATCGATGCCGACACCGCCCGCGCATTGTTGGCCGAGGCCAAACGCTGCTACGTCACACCCGACACCACCAACCTCGCACAAACCGACCGCTACGCGCCGTCGAAAAAACTCGCCGACCTCATCCGGGCCGGCGAGCTGTGTTGCAGCTTTCCCGGCTGCAACAACCGCGCCTATCACGCCGATGTCGACCATTCGGTCCCACACGCCGAGGGTGGCGCCACCGATGCACGAA